>NZ_CP047204.1:1493630-2987260 GCF_030408735.1 Corynebacterium faecale
CCGAGTTTGCGGACGATGAAGTTGGCCGAGTTGTTCATGGATTTGATGAAGAATTTCAGGGCCACATTGAACCAGTGGACCGGGTGGACCACGAAGCGGGCCACACCCAGGGGATTGGTGATCGCCCAGTTCTTGGGGATCAGCTCGCCGAAGACCATGGACAGGAAGGTGGCCACAATCAGAGCCAGGACCAGTGCCACAGCGGAGGCAGCTGACTCGGGGAGACCGACCAGCTCAAGTGCGGGAGTGAAGTATTGGGATAACACGGGTTCTGCCAGATAACCCGTGGCGAGTGTTGTGATCGTGATACCGAGCTGAGCGCCGGAGAGCACGAACGACAGATTCTGGTAGTCCCTCTTCACTGCGTGGGCGCTCGCGTCGCCCTTCTGCTTGACGTGGTTTTCAACGGTGGATCTTTCCAGGCCGGTGAGCGCGAACTCAATGGCGACGAAAAGACCGGTGCTGGCGGTGAGAAGCACGAAGCCGATCAGTGAGAGGATGCTTATGAGTATGTCCATTAGCGTGAGGTGGCAACCTGCCCCCGGGGTTCCCCGCGGACGGGGAGGGGACAGCTAGCCCTTGGGACCATCTTTCCTTGTGGTCTGACGCCTGGGGTTGTTGTTGCGGCCACCGGCGGTTCGGGCGGTAGCGATACCTCCACCCTTACCTCTACGGGCGCCACCACGTGACCTCTGGCGGGGGTTGTTGGATGAACCCCTGCTGTCAGAACGGTTGGTGTTGTCTGTTTGTTCCCGCTTCGGCTGCTGCTGTCCCGGTGGGGGCAGAGGCTTGCCGGACGGGCGTCGGGCACCAGTGATTCGTGCCAGTTCAGGGGAGCTTTCCGTGACCTCAACCTCAGCGGCTTCCACGCCCGCCTTCTTGAAGAGTTCCCGGACCTCCTTGATCTGCTCGCTCATCACCAGTGTTACTACTGTACCGGTTGATCCGGCGCGCGCAGTACGACCTGCCCGGTGGAGGTAGGCCTTGTGCTCTGCGGGGGGATCCACGTGCACCACCAGGGAGACATCATCCACGTCAATGCCGCGGGCGGCGATATCGGTGGCCACCAGGACCGGGATGGAACCATCGGTGAAGCCAGCCAGGGCATTGGTGCGGGTGGACTGGCCCTTGTCGCCGTGGATACCCACCGCGTTGATACCCACGCGACGGAGTTTCTTCACCTGACGGTCCACACCATGCTTGGTGCGCATGAACATGATGGTCTTGCCTTCGCGGGCGGCGATCTGCTGCACCACCAGACCACGGGGATCACGTCCCCCCACCAGCAGGCGGTAGTGGGACATGGTGCCCACGGATGCCGCCACCGGTGCAGTGGAGTGGGTGACCGGCTTGTGCAGGTAGCGGTCCACGAGCTTGGTCACATCACCATCGAGAGTCGCAGAGAACAGCAGACGCTGCCCCTTGGACGGGGTGAGGTCCATGATCCGGCGTACCTGGGGCAGAAAGCCCATGTCCGCCATGTGATCGGCCTCATCCAGGGCGGTGATCTCAACCTGGGACAGGAAGAGCTTCTTCTGGTTGATCAGATCCTGGGCACGCCCGGGCGTTGCGACGAGCAGGTCCACCGGTGACGCCAGAGCGGTGATGTTGCGGTTGATGTTGACACCACCGACCACTTCGAGGACGCGAAGGCCCATGGCTGCGGCGGGATCCTGCAGTCGCTCACGGACCTGGGATGCGAGTTCGCGGGTGGGCACCAGGACCAGACCCCGCGGATGGCCCGGACGGGAGGCACCAGAGGCCGCCAGTCGTGCCAGCATGGGCAGGCCGAAGGTGAAGGTCTTGCCTGAACCGGTGGGGCCACGGCCGAGGACATCGCGTCCGGCCAGTGCATCAGGAATAGCAGCTTCCTGGATGGGGAAGGCATCCGTGATGCCCTGTTTGCGCAGTTCCTTGACAATAGGATCCGGCAGATTAAGTTCTGAAAATGTAGTCATCGTGTACAAGCGTAGTCTGCGCAGGTCAATAAAAGATAAAGGTGACTATTGCAGATGGGTGGACACGAGCTGATCCACCACACAACCCCCCAGCTTCATCCGGGGGGTGTGGTGGCAGATGAAAGGCGGAATCAGCCGTTGATCACCTGTGGCACGCCGAGGGCCTTGAGGCCTTCGACGCCGAACTCAACACCATAACCGGACTGTTTGATGCCACCGAAGGGAACACGGGGATCCAGGCCACCATGGTTATTGATCCACACGGTGCCGGCCTCAATGCGGCGTGCCACCTCTACGGCGCGGTCACGGTCAGAGGACCAGACGGAGGCACCCAGACCGACCTCAAGCTTGTTGGCCTGCTCAACAGCCCAATCCAGGTCGGTGTAGCGGATGATCGGCAGGGCCGGTCCGAATTGCTCTTCCACCACCAGGGCGTTATCGGGATCAATGTCGGCGATCAGGGTGGCAGGGTAGAAGAAGCCGGGAGCCTCATAATCAGGGTCACCACCGAGCAGTACGCGGGCACCGGAGTCAGTGGCCTTTTTGACCAGTTCATCCACGATGTCGAATTGCATCTTGTTCTGCAGCGGCCCCAGTACGTTCTGCTCATCCACCCCATGACCCATCGGCATCTGGCCAGCCAGCGCCGTGAGTGATTCACAGACTGCATCATAGATGGAATCGTGGACATACAGGCGCTTGAGTGCAGCACAGGTTTGTCCGGTGTTGATGAAAGCACCCCAGAACAGTCCCTCGGCGATGGCAGCGGGATCGGCATCCTCCAGTACGATGCCAGCGTCATTGCCACCCAACTCGAGAGTGAGACGCTTGACGGTGGCGGCTGCAGATTCTGCGATCTTGCGTCCGGTGGCGGTGGAGCCGGTGAACATGATCTTGCCGATCTTCTCATGGGTGGAGATGGCAGCACCCACCTCACGGCCACCGGACACCACCTGAAGTACGCCTTCCGGCAGGACAGAGTTGAGGATCTCCACCAGCGCCAACACCGTCAACGGGGTGTATTCCGATGGCTTGACCACGACCGCGTTTCCCATGCGCAGCGCAGGTGCCAGCTGCCAGATGGTGATCATGGCAGGCCAGTTCCATGGTCCGATGGCACCCACCACACCGATGGGACGGTAGTTGATTACCGCATGTGCCTGCTCATCATCTACAACAACCTCCTCGGAGAGATCATAGGAACAGGTCACGCGAAGCCAGGTGGAACAGGCACCAGCCTCAAAGCGTGAACCCGGGCCGCTCAAGGGCTTGCCCTGCTCGCGTGAGATCAGCTCTGCCAGAGCCTCACCGGCGGCGTCCACGGCATCTGCAGCGCGCTGGAGGTAATCACAACGCTCAGCATCGCTCAGAGCTGCCCATGCCTTTTGTTTGTCTGCGGCAACCTCAACCGCGGTATGGAGATCCTCCACGGAGTGTTCAGGTGCATAACCAACCAGTTCACCAGTGGCAGGGTCCAGGATCTCCCGTCCTTCAGCGCCTGCGGAGACACTGGCCAGTAGATCCTCATAGGTGGTCGGGGTGTGGGTGGTTGTTTCGGCAGTCATGTTTTCTCCTTCTCTGGGGTGGTACTAACCTATTGTTATCCATTAAACAGATTCACCCATTGGCACGCAGTGCACACATATTGCCAATGCGTGTGACCTATGTCATCAGGGGCTGGTCTCATGACTTCACAAACGAGAACGTTGAGCCAGTGGCGTGCTGATGCCACCGCCGCTTTCGGACGCCTGCGGATCAACCCACTCCCAGGTTCTGCCGATCAACCCTTTGAAGCTGTTGTCAACATGGTCAGTGCCGGGGACGTCATTCTCTATGATCTTCAAACCCCACCGCATACTGTGGAACGCCTTCCGGAACAGAGCACCACCGTGGATGAGACCTACGGAAAACTCAGCCTGCAATTAAAGGGCAGTTGTGTGGTGGAACAGGACGGCAGGACATGCACCCTCAACCCGGGTGACCTGGCATTCTATGTCAGCCAGCGTCCCTATAAACTCACCTATGTTGAACCTCAACACACGTTGGTGGTCCATTTCCCGCAACGCTTTGTGCACATGGTGCCCGGGGATGTGGCGAATGTGACCGCCACCCGCATCGCTGGAGATTCCGGACTGGGCAGGGTGGCGGTGCCCCTGTTTGAACAGCTGGCTATGAACTTCGAGGTACTCGACGGCCCGCATGCCGGCTCCCTGGTGCGTTCAGCACTGGACATGGTGGTCACCGTGCTGGCTGCTGAACTCCAGGGGCGGGCCACCCCGGAAAGCGGAGAACTTTTCCGGCAGGCCACCAGCTATATTCAGGACAATCTTGATGATGCGGATCTGCGACCCGGCACCATCGCCTCTGCACTGTTTGTTTCACTCCGGCACCTGCACACCCATTTTGCGGCCAACGGTTTCACTGTCGCCGGCTTCATCCGCAATCTGCGTCTGCAGGGTATCCGCCGGGAACTGGCTGATCCGCGCTATGCCAAGGACACCATCCAGGCCATCGGGCAACGCCACGGTATCCCTGAGGCATCCCAGGTCTCGCGGATCTTCCGGGCCGAATACGGGGAGTCTCCCAGCGCCTACCGCACAAGGGTGCTCAACAAGGGATGAAAAGAGCCACCCCGGAGGGTGGCTCTTTACGTGGAAAAACTCAGAAACGGTTAGCGGCCGGCATAGGGATCGCGGATACCGATGTACTGCAGCTGAGTGTATTCATCGATGCCCTCAATGCCACCTTCGTGGCCCATTCCGGACTGCTTCACGCCACCAAAGGGGGCCGCAGCATTGGAGATAACACCCGAGTTGAACCCGAGCAGTCCGTACTCCAGCTGGTCGGAGACACGGAACATGCGGGAGTAGTCTTCGGTGAAGAGGTAGGAGGCCAGACCGAATTCGGTGTCATTGGCCAGCTTGATGGCTTCCTCCTCAGTGGTGAAGGTGATGATCGGAGCAACTGGTCCAAAGATCTCCTCCTTGAGGATCTGGGCGTTGTGGGCGACGTCGACAAGCACTGTTGGCTGGTAGAAGTAACCTGCACCCTCACCGGCGGCGCCGCCGGTGAGGACGGTGGCACCTTCCTTGACGGCCTCATCGACCAGGGCGGCAACGCTATCGCGGGCCTTGGATTCCACCAGGGGCCCTACGGTGACGTCCTCATCAAGACCGTTGCCCAGCGTCAGCTCCTTGATCTTGGCGGCGAAACGCTGAGCGAACTCCTCAGCGATGGACTCGTGGACCAGGAAACGGTTGGCGGCGGTGCATGCCTCGCCGATGTTGCGCATCTTTGCCCCCATGGCGCCTTCGACAGCCAAGTCCAGATCGGCATCCTCAAAGATGATGAAGGGGGCATTGCCACCGAGCTCCATGGAGGTACGCAGCACCTTGTCCGCGGCCTTCTTCAGCAGCTGTTGGCCAACCGGGGTGGAACCGGTGAAGGACACCTTGCGCAGGCGGTCATCCTCCATGATCGGGTTGGAGATGGCACTGGCAGATGCTCCGGAGACCACGTTGAGCACACCTGCCGGCAGACCTGCATCAAGCATGGTCTGTGCGAAATACTGGGAGGTCAGGGGAGTCAGGCGGGCAGGCTTGAGCACCATGACGCAACCAGCGGCGATAGCCGGGCCAACCTTGCGGGTGGCCATGGCCAGTGGGAAGTTCCACGGGGTGATCAGCAGGCACGGGCCAACCGGCTTGCGTACGGTGAGCATGCGGTGGCTGCCCTCGGGGGTTTGTCCGTGGCGTCCGTAGGAGCGCACAGCCTCCTCGGAGAACCAGCGCATGAACTCGTTGCCGTATTTGACCTCCCCGCGGGCTTCAGCGATGGGCTTGCCCATCTCCAGGGTCATGAGAGTGGCGAATTCCTCAGCGCGCTCATTAATCAGATCAAAGGCACGACGTAGGATCTCGGAGCGCTCCCGCGATGAGGTGCGTGCCCATTCAGCCTGGACAGCACAGGCTGCATCAAGCGCGGCGATGGCGTCTTCGCTGGTGGCTGATGCCAGGGTGGCGATGGTTTCACCGGTGGCGGGGTTCTCCACGGTGAAGGTTTCACCATCGGAGGCATCACGCCAGGTATCACCGATCAGCAGGCCGGTCGGGACCTTGGCCAGTAGTTCTTCAACATTGATTTTCTTTGCATCAGACATTGTCTAATTCCCTTCGACGGTGTTTTCGAGTGGGGTGATGAATTTCTCCACCAGGCCGCGGGCAGCGGCATTGAGCTGCTGGACATCGGCACCAACCAGAACGAAGTTGGCACCGGAGTCCAGGTAGTCCTGGGCCTGTTCGAGATTGAAGGCATTGACACCAACCGGCTTGCCCACAGCTGTAAAGGCAGCGATGGATTTCTTCACACCGGCAACGACATCCGCGTGGGTCTGCTGACCCAGGATTCCCATCGAGGCAGCCAGATCAGAAGGGCCGATGAAAGCTGCATCCACACCGTCGATGGCAGCGATCGCCTCAACGTTGTTCACGCCTTCCTCTGACTCGATCTGGATGATCAGGCTGAGGGTGTCAGCGGCATTTTCCAGATAACCGGGAATGGATCCCCAGCGGGAGGCACGGGCCAGTGCGGAACCAACACCACGCACGCCCCGCGGCGGGTAGTGCACAGAGGCGACAGCCTCCTGAGCCAGTTCCACATTGTGGACCATCGGCACCATGAGGTTCTGAACACCAAGGTCCAGGTAACGTTTGATCGTGACACGGTCTACAGAAGGAACACGCACCACGGTGCTGGCCGGGTAGGCGGCGGTGGCGCGCAGCAGGTCCGCGATGGTTTCCACGCCATAAGGGGAGTGCTCTGCATCAATCATCACCCAGTCCATACCGGAGCCGGCCAGGATCTCAGCGGCCACAGGGGAGCCGGAGCTGACCCACATTCCGATCTGGGGGCGTGAGGCTTCCTTGACGCGTTCGGTGAAAACCTGCGGAAGTTCTAGATGAAACGGCATGTGATGTCTCCTAATTCGCCGAAGTCTGCATGGACGGTATCGCCGGGGTATACCCACATCGGGCGGGTGAAGGAACCGGCCAGGATGATATCCCCTGCGGAAAGGGAATCACCATGGCTGGCAAGTTTATTGGCAAGCCACGCGACACCGGTTGCAGGGTGGTTGAGGATGGCAGCTGCCACACCGGTTTCCTCGATGGTGTGGTTGCGGTAGAGCAGTGCAGAAACCCAGCGCAGGTCAAGTGCATCAGGGGCAACCGGGCGTCCACCATAAACCATGGCACCCAGGGCCGCATTGTCACTGATGGTATCCACGATGGTACGACCCTTCATCTCAATACGGGATGAAAGAATCTCCAGTGCGGGGACCACATATTCGGTGGCTCGGAGAACATCGAAGATTGTCACATCCGGCCCCTTGAGGTCATCCTTGAGCACGAAGGCCAGTTCAACCTCGATGCGGACATTGGAGAAACGATCGTGTTCGATCTCGGAGCCGTTTTCATAGACCTGGTCTTCGAAGATGGCCCCGTAATCTGGTTCGGTGATGCCGGTGGCCTCCTGCATCACACGCGAGGTCAGACCGATTTTGCGTCCGACGAGTTTACGGCCCGATGCGATACCACGTCGCTTCCACTCGTTCTGAACAGCATAGGAGTCCTCCACCTCCATTTCCGGGTACTGCGCGGTCAGCAGGGGAATCATCGTGCGGCTGTCCTCAGCCGCAGCGAGATCATCAGCGATCTTCTCGATCTGGTGCTTTTCCAGCATGATCCTCAAATCTCTTTCTGGTGGACAGTGGTGTCTGAAACGGCCCTTAATCACATGAGCGGGGAAAACCCCGCGCGTTAAAAATGGTCTCCGGGGCCTGAGGTTGGTTTATCAGTTAAAAGCGTAATCAAGTTGTCTGTCTGGTGCCTTCAGGGATCAACCCGCAGGACTGATACTTCTGTGGAGTACTTCTGTGGAAAAAGGGGGGAGCCCGGTCCACGAGGATCTGATCATGGTGGAAAGGCTCCCCCTGTTATCGTCGCCATCTCAACCGCCGTGAGTTGTGGCTGATGAAATGACGTGGGTCTGTCTAAACCCTGATCCTCAAGCCCTAAGCCCGTGTGCGCGGGGAGTGCCCAAGAGCTTTCCTGCTGGATCAGGACAATGGTGGTGCAGGACAGTGGTGGTGCAGGTGCACCACCACTGGTCACGGGGAGGTTTAGAGCTGGTTGCCCAGCTTGTACTCGCCCTTCTTCCAATCCGGCATGGACTTCTCGCCTTCAGTCGCACGGGTGTAGGAGAAGCCATCGGCGCCGATGGTCTCTTCCATCTCGGAGGCGTCGGTGCGCTCGGTCAGTGGGACCAGGTTGCCGTCGAGGTCGAGGACGCGGGAGGCGTCGGTGTACCAGGAAGGAACAACCGGGGTGCCCCACCAGTCGCGACGCTGATTGTCATGGACATCCCAGACAACAACAGGGTTGTCAGGATCACCGGTGTAGTAGTCCTGGGTGTAGATCTCGATGCGGTGTCCATCTGGATCACGCAGGTAGAGGTAGAAGGCGTTGGAGACGCCGTGGCGGCCCGGTCCGCGCTCGATGTGGTCAGACATACGCAACGCACCCAGCTTGTCGCAGATAGCGAGGATGTTGTGCTTTTCGTGGGTTGCGAAGGCAACATGGTGCATGCGTGGGCCGTCGCCACCGGTCATCGCGGTGTCATGGACGGTGGGCTTACGACGCATCCAGGCGGCGTAGGTGGTGCCTTCTTCGTCGCGGATGGCTTCGGTGACACGAAAACCGAGATCCTCCATGTACTTCTCAGCGGTTGGAACATCCGGGGTGACCTGGTTGAAGTGGTCGAGGCGAACGAGTGCGCCCGGGGTGTAGAGCTCGTAGCGCCAGGCCAGACGCTCCACATGGTCGACCTCGTAGAAGAACTCGTAGGGGAAACCAAGCGGGTCCTGTACACGCACGGAATCGCCGATGCCCTTGACAAAGCCTTCTTTGCGACGCTCGGTGCGGCAGCCACGTGCCTGGTAGAAAGCCTCGGCCAGATCAACGTCCTCGGGAGAGCGCACACGGTAGGAGAATGCGCCGACTGCTGCGACATCGCCCTTCTTCAAGACGATGTTGTGGTGGATGAACTCTTCAAGCGAACGCAGGTAGATGGCGTTGTCATCTTCTTCGGTGACAACGAGGCCCAGAACATCAACGTAGAAATCGCGGGAGCGCTGCAGATCGGTGACCACGATCTCCATGTACGCACAGCGCAGGATATCGGGGGCGGTTACGGTGGTGTTTTCAGACATGACGGTGGTTCCTTCCGGGAGGGGTAAAAGGCATCAGAGGGGTAACGGTTTCCCGTGAGCTGGGCAAACCGGTGGTTCAGGAAAAGCTTGTCGACGCGGTGTCTAACCGTCGATCTTCTTGGCAGCTTCGTCGTCCTGCTTGCCGAAGACAGGGTTGTGGACCTCGCCCAGGTTGATGTGGACGGACTGCTGATCGGTGTAGAAGTCGATGGAGCGGTAGCCACCCTCGTGGCCCAGGCCGGAGGCCTTGACACCACCGAACGGGGTACGCAGGTCGCGGACGTTGTTGGAGTTCAGCCAGACCATTCCCGCCTCAACATCCTGTGCGAAATTGTGGGCACGCTTCAGGTCAGCGGTCCAGACGTAGGCAGCCAGGCCGTAGTTGGTGTTGTTGGCCAGCTCGAGAGCCTCTTCATCGGTATCGAATGGGGTGATGGCCACAACCGGTCCGAAGATCTCTTCCTGGAAGATACGTGCCTCTGGTGCGACATCCGCGAAGACGGTTGGCTGAACGAAGTTACCCTCGGGGAAGCCCTCCGGGCGTCCACCGCCGGCAACGAGGCGTGCCTCGGATTTGCCGATCTCGACGTAACTCATGACCTTCTCGAAGTGCTCTGGATGAACCAGTGCGCCGACCTCGGTGGTTGGGTCGGATGGCAGACCAACCTTGACGCGCTTTGCCTGTGCTGCATAGCGTTCGACGAACTCATCGTAGATCTTGCGCTCGACCAGGATGCGTGAACCTGCGGTGCAACGCTCACCGTTGAGGGAGAACACACCGAAGATGGTGGCGTCGATGGCGGTGTCCAGGTCAGCATCGGCGAAGACGATGGCAGGGGACTTGCCGCCGAGTTCCATGGACAGCCCCTTGAGATAAGGGGCTGCGTTGCCGAAGATGATCTGGCCGGTGCGGGACTCACCGGTGAAGGAGATCAGGGGGACATCCGGGTGCTTGACCAGGGAGTCACCTGCGAAACCCTCTTCACCGTAACCGTTGACCAGGTTGAATACACCCTGTGGCAGGCCGGCTTCTTCGAAGATGCCAGGCCAGAGGGAAGCAGACAGCGGGGTGAACTCCGCTGGCTTCAGCACCACGGTGTTACCGGTTGCCAGTGCAGGTCCAAGCTTCCAGGACTCGAGCATGAATGGGGTGTTCCACGGGGTGATCAGGCCAGCAACACCGATCGGCTTGCGATTGACGTAGTTGATCTGGCGTCCCGGAACCTTGAAGGCGTCATCGACCTGGGCGACGATCAGGTCAGCGAAGAAACGGAAGTTCTCTGCTGCGCGCTGCGCCTGCCCCAGCGCCTGTTTGATCGGGAGCCCGGAGTCATAGGACTCCATGGCTGCCAGCTCATCGCCACGGGATTCAACAATGTCTGCGATCTTGTGCAGAATGCGTGAACGCTCACGGGGGAGCATCTTCGGCCATGGACCTTCTTCAAAAGCCTTCTTGGCGGCCTGCACAGCGCGGTCGATGTCAGCAACCTTGCCGGAGGATGCCTTGATGTAGGCCTCGTTGGTGACCGGGTTGATAACCTCGAAGGTGTCGCCGTCGATGGAATCTACAAACTCTCCGTCAATGTAGTGACGGAGCTGATCTGGAAGGTTGGCAGGCTGTGCGGTGTCATTTTCATAAGCCATTGGGAGAGTCTCCTTGATTGTTCTCGAAGCTGGTTTTTGTTGATACAGGCTCCGGAGAGCCCGGGGTCACTCTAGAGCTGGAAGCCGCCGGTCGTGTCAATCTGTGCACGGTAGCTCTGGGAGGTGCGCATCCGGTGTTCCCGGGCGCGCTTTTCCAGGTACGCAGGTTCCGCACCGGCCTCGATCAATTTGATCAGCTGGTGATGTTCCTGAACTGAGGACGCAGCCCGCTCGGGGACATATCGGAATGTGGACACCCGGAAATAATCCAGGCGATCCCACTCTTCATACACAAGCTCAATCAGCCGGGTGTTCGGACATTTGTAGAAGAGTGCGCGGTGGAACTTCTTATTCAGATCAGTGAAGGTGTCAGGTTCGAAGTCAGAGAGCAGGGCTTCCATCTTCTCATTGAGTTCCTTCGCCCTGGCAAGATCTACCTGGGTTAAAAAGGGCACCGATAGTGCGGTGGCGGCCCCTTCCAACACCGCGACGGATTCCATGGCCTCGAAATACGCATCGCGGTTGAGGGTTGAAACGCGGGCACCCACGTTGTGTTCATAGTCCACCAGACCCTCAGCCTCCAGTTGACGGATGGCTTCACGGACGGGGACAACACTGACATTCAGCTCATTAGCCAGGGTGCTCAATACCAGTTTGTAACCGGGTTCGAATTCGCGGGTGCGGATCTTCTCACGGAGCCACTGATAAGCCCTCTCGGACTTGCTGAACTTGGTGTTCTCAGCATGGCTGTCATCTACGACTGTCATGATTTCAGGATTCAGGCTGGGGGACCGGAACCGGGTTGGCCGCCAGATAGGCCTGGTAGGCCTCCTTGTTGGCACCAACCGGTGGGAAGAGTCCGTCGAGTGGGCCGCCTTCTGCCACGCGTTCTGCAACCCATTCGTCTTCGTGTTCCTTGGCCAGGGCCGCATCTGCAACCTCTTCCGCGATATTGCGGGGGATCACGATAACGCCATCATCGTCGCCGACGATGATGTCACCTGGGACCACAGTGGCGTTGCCACAGGCGATCGCCAGATCGAAATCCCATGGGACGTGGCGGCGTCCGAGCACTGCCGGATGCGCACCCTGGGTGAATACGGGGAGCCCGATTTCACGAACCGCCTCATAGTCACGGACACCGCCGTCGGTGACCACGCCGGCTGCACCGTTGACCTTGGCGCGGATGGCGAGGATATCGCCGAGGGTGCCGGACTCGGACTGGCGACGTGCCTCGATGACCAGGATTTCACCTTCCCTGACCGAATCGAAGGTCTGCTTCTGGGCGTTGAAGCCACCACCGTGGGTCTTGAAGAGATCTTCACGCTCTGGAAGGAAGCGGAGGGTGCGTGCCGGTCCAACGATCTTGGTGCCAACATTCTGGGGGTGGACCCCTTCGATGACAACCTGGTTCAGGCCACGGTTGCGCAGCTGTGCGGAGAGGCCGGCGGTGGGGGCAGCCATGAGCTTGGCGCGCAGCTCCGGGGTGATCGCATTGGGGTCAGTGGGCAGGCCGGCGAGCTCAGGGGTGCCAAAGGCATCTGCGCGCTGCTTGTCATCAACGTTGGGCAGCATGCCGACCTCAGAGTCGAAATCCCCGGGGCCGGTGACAACGGTGTTGCTCAGACGGCCGGAGGTCGGAGCGCCCGGCGCGTTCGGAGCATCAACCTCAATCTCAACCACATCGCCGGGGACGATGACTGTGGAACCTGCTGGGGTGCCGGTGAGTATGACATCACCTGTTTCCAGGGTCATGTGCTGGGAGAGGTCTGCAACAAACTGTGCAAGCGGGAAGATCAGGTCTTCCTCAGTGGTGCCGCCCTCCTGCACGAGCTCTCCGTTGACCCAGGTGCGGATGCGGAGGTCAGCAGGATCCACGGTGCTGGCATCAATGAGGTCCGGGCCGATGGGGGTGTAGCCATCACGGCTCTTGGAACGGGTATTGGAGCCCTTGTCCTGGGCTCGGTAATCGTAGATTCCCAGGTCATTGGACGCTGTGACATAAGCAACATGGTCCCATGCCTTGTCCAGGGAGACGTTCTTGGCGGGCTCACCGATGACCAGTGCAATCTCACCTTCGAAGGCGAGGAGCTCCGTGCCCTCCGGGCGGGTGATCTCGGTACCGGTTGCGGCCAGTGAGCTCGGGGCCTTCATGAAGTAGGAAGGCTTCTGAGGCCAGCGACCACGCTGTGCAGCGCGGGAGTTGAATGCCACATGAACGGCGATGATTTTGCCCGGTTTAACCGGAACCGTCTGATCTTGTGCCACGAGGTCTCCTTGGGTGTTTTCGATGATCTTATTGCAATCTGACTTCGATCGTATATGATCTTAAATTGAAGTGCAAGTGTTTGCCATCACAAGCAAGCGCACTTAATGGCTAACAACACATTCCGACTGGAGTTAAAATGACCGCCAAAACACCTGTTAGAACAATTCAGACAACAAGTGCTGAACGCCGACGCGTAGTCGCTGCAACAACGATCGGTACCGCCATCGAGTGGTACGACTTCTTCCTCTATGCAAGTGTCGCCGGCCTCGTCTTCAACCAGCTGATGTTCGGACCCCTGGGTCCGGGTGCGGCTACCATCGTTGCGTTCCTCACGGTGGGCCTGTCCTTCCTCTTCCGGCCACTCGGCGCCTTCCTGGCCGGCCATTATGCTGACCGCCTGGGCCGTCGCGTGGTTTTGATGGTCACGCTTTTCACCATGGGTGCCGCAACAGCGCTCATTGGGCTGCTGCCCACCTTCGATACCATCGGGATCTGGGCACCGATCCTGCTGATCATCTTCCGCATCCTCCAGGGAATTTCCGCTGGTGGCGAGTGGGGTTCAGCAGTGCTGCTCGCCGTTGAGCACGCACCCGACAACAAGCGTGGACTGTTCGGTGCGGGACCCCAGGTGGGCGTTCCCGCAGGTCTCCTCCTGTCTTCCGGCGCCCTGGCCATCATGAACATCATTGCCCCCGGCGATGCCTTCATGGAGTGGGGATGGCGTGTGCCGTTCCTGTTCTCCATCGTGTTGGTGTTGATTGGCTTCTACATCCGCCGTGGCGTGGATGAATCCCCCGTGTTCACTGAAATAGCTGAGCGCAAGGAAATCGCCCCTGCAAATCCAGTAGGCAAACTTTTCCGCAATCACTGGAAGCTCGTCCTGACCGGAGCGCTGGTTTTTGCAGGTAACGGGACTGTCGGTTATATGACAACCGGTGGCTACATCCAGAACTACGCCACCAATCCTGACGGCCTGGCCATGGACCGTGGCGCCATTCTGACCGCCGTCACCATCTCCGCTGCATCCTGGATGCTTTTCACCCTGATCGCGGGTGCCGTCTCTGATTATCTGGGCCGCCGTAACACCTACATCCTCGGCTTCAGCATCCAGGTTATTGGAGCCGCCGCTCTATTCCCGCTGGTCAACACCGGGAATATGGCCTACGTTACCGGCGCATTGATCTTCCTGACCGTTGGCCTGGGCTTTACCTATGGGCAGCAGTCTGCGATGTATGCAGAGCTCTTCCCGGCATCCATCCGCGGCTCCGGCGTGTCCATCACCTATGCCATCGGCTCCATTCTTGGTGGCGCATTCGCACCTACCATTGCGGCCGCGCTGGTCACTGCAACCGGCACCACCTTTGCCGTCAGTGCCTACCTGGTTGGCGCCACCGTGGTCGGTTTGATCGCCGTCCTCCTGCTCAAGGATCGCACCGGTATCCCACTGGGGCCGGATCATGAGGAAGAGCAGTCCACCGGACACTTCATCCTCGCAGGCGGAAAGTAGGTGACTGTCCCCCGGCAGGATCACACCACCTGGTTTCGGTCGGAGTTTTAAAGCTTGAAGCCTTTTTGGCCCCTCCTGATCTTCTGGAGGGGCCTTTAACCTCACTACGGTGGGAAAACTTCTCCTCAACGGAACGGGGCGCGAGGCCAATGTGGGAAATTTTTAGAAACAAGTGGAAAAAATATACGATTCGTATATGATCAAGTGCTAAGCGGTGCAGATCACATACGATGCAATCGTGGGAGGTGTCTCACCGGATGCCTTCAAAATTCCGAGAAAGCGTTTTCCGTCCTCAGTGCTTGAGTTCATCTTGAATCCTCTTTCACCCCCTGCGATACACCCCCTGGAGCATCAGGGGGCAGGGGATAGGCAACAAGCTGGGCCCGCGGCAACGTCAAAATAATAAGCACTAACTGTTTTCAACAACGTGCCCCCGAGGCGCACACGTAAATCCCCCCCCCCGACAGGGGAAACGGTCGTGGATAGATATCAGGGATCACGCACAGTAATCCAAACAATTTTCAGGAGGCCATCATGCAGTTCCACCACTACGGATACGTTTCGAAGGACCCGAAGCGCAAGCCAGCAGCAGGCATCGGACTTAATCGGCCGGCAGAACTTCCAGACACCATGGATGTCCTGATCGTGGGCACCGGCCCAGCAGGCATGATCACCGCAGCTCAGCTGTCCATGTTCCCTGATGTTCACACCCGCATCATTGAGCGTCGTGATGACCGACTGGTACTGGGGCAGGCTGATGGTATCCAGGCTCGTTCCAATGAGACCTTCCAGGCTTTCCAGTTCGCCAATGAGATCATCGAAGAGGCCTACCAGCTCACCGAAATGGCTTTTTGGAACCAGGATCCTGCGAAGCCGGAGAATATCGTGCGTGGCGCACGTCCAGTCGATGATGAACACGGCATCTCTGAGTTCCCACATATGATTGTGAACCAGGCTCGCGTGCTCGACTACTTTGCCCGTTACATGGAGTGGTCCCCATCCCGCATGACCCCGGATTATGGATGGGAGTTCCTGTCCCTGGAGGTTTCCGAGGATCCCGCGGATGCCGAATACCCGGTGATCGTTGAACTCAAGCGCGTCATGGAAGGTGAGGAGGAGTACACCCGCACCGTCCGCGCCAAGCACGTCGTCGGCTCCGATGGCGCACGCTCCCGCGTCCGCGAGTCCATCGGACGCAAACTTGACGGCAAGCAGGCCAACCACGCCTGGGGCGTGATGGATGTTCTGGCCGACACTGATTTCCCGGATATCCGCACCAAGTGCGCCATTCACTCCAAAGAAGGATCCATCCTCCACATTCCGCGTGAAGGTGGTTACCTCTCCCGCATGTATGTCGATCTCGGTGAGGTCCCGGAGCATGATAACCACAAGGTCCGTTCCACCCCGCTGGAGAAGGTCATTGAAAAAGCCAATGCCATCCTGACCCCGTACTACCTGGATGTCAAAGATGTTGCCTGGCACTCCATCTATGAGGTGGGGCACCGCCTTGTCGACGGCTTCGATAATCTCCCCGATGACGCCTCCGACGATGCCGTTCCAAGCGTGTTCCTCACCGGCGATGCCTGCCACACCCACTCCGCCAAGGCCGGCCAGGGTATGAACGTATCCATGCAGGATGGTTTCAACATCGGTTGGAAGCTGGGTCAGGTCCTTTCCGGACGTGCACCAGCATCTCTGCTGCGCACCTATCACAGTGAGCGTCATCCAGCTGCAGCTGCCCTGATCGCCTTTGACAAGGAATGGTCCACTCTCATGGCAACCCCGGTGGACCAGCTTGATGATCCCACCGCAGTGGAGAAGTACTACGTGGAAGCTGAGGAGTTCGCCGCAGGTTTCCTCACGGAATACAGCGAAAACCTCATTACCGGCACCACCGAACACCAGGATCTGGCCACCGGGTACCCGGTTGGTCGCCGTTTCAAGTCCTACACCGCGATGCGCCGTGCCGATGCAGTGCCAACCCACATCGGCCACGAGCACATTGCCGATGGGCGTTACCGCATCTACGCATTTGCTGACCAGCCGGCAGCGTCCGAGCCATCTAAGCTGCGAGACTGGGCGGAATGGATGAACAACGATTCAGAATCCCCGCTGAACCGTTACACTCCAACTGGTGGCGACCGTAATGCCGTCTTCGACATCAAGGTCATCTACCAGCAGGATTACCACTCCTTTGAGCTCTTCGACGCACCTGATGTGTTCTTCCCACGCGTTGGCCCCTTTGAGCTGCAGAACCTGGAGAACGTCTACGCTTCCCTGAGCGGTGATGATTTCTTCGAGGCGCGTGGCATCAGCCGTGATGGTGCCATCGTGATTGTCCGCCCGGATCAGTATGTGGCAGCAGTTCTGCCTCTCGAGGACACCGGAACACTCAAGGCATTCTTTGAGCAGAACCTGCTCGAGCCTTAAATTTTTTCTGTCCCCACTGGGAAAGACCCCACCCAATGTTGGAACCAAGGGTTCGACATCGGGTGGGGTCTTGTGTTGATTCTCGCGCAGCTTTCCCTATAGCTGGTCATACTTATCGGATCGGCCGAAGGCCTTATCCACCGGATACTTCTTTCCGGTGGTGACAAGCTTATCCAGGACGATTTTTTCGGGATCCATGTCTAATCGCATTGCCAGATACAGGCAGTAGGTCATGACATCAGCCAGTTCGCCACCCACCTTTTGGTGAAATTCAGCAGAAAAACCGCCAGGGGAGTGTGGGGAGGTGTTGTCAGCAGAACTCCATTGGAAACATTCCAGGAGTTCTGCTGCTTCAATACTGATGCTTTTGGCTAGGTTTTCGGGCGAATGAAACTGTTCCCAATTCCGTTGTCGAGCAAATTCTCTCAGCTGGTGCATCACGTGTTCTGTGCTCATAAAGCTTGAGGCTAGCAATAGTTGAGGATGACAGATGGAAAACACCCCCGTGGAGACCGGTGCCATCTGATGGCAAGATCCCCCAGGGGGTGTGTGGAGTTATTTCCGGAGATCAGAAGTTATGACTCGATCTCGCTGCGGTCACCGGACCACAGGGTGTGGAAGGTGCCTTCCTTGTCAATGCGCTGGTAGGTGTGCGCACCGAAGAAGTCACGCTGGCCCTGGATGATCGCTGCGGGCAGACGCTCTGCACGCAGGGAGTCATAGTAGGCGAGGGAAGAGGTGAACACCGGAGCGGGCAGGCCCAGCTGGGTGACGTAGATGACGATCTTGCGCCAGGAGTCCATCAGACCTTCGAGCTCACCCTTGAAGTACGGGTCAAGCAGCAGGGAGGGCAGCGCGGCATCGTTGTCGTAGGCCTCGACGATGCGGTTGAGGAACTTCGCCCGGATGATGCAGCCACCGCGCCAGATGGTGGCCAGGTCCCGTGGGTCCACGCCCCAGTTGTGCTCATCGGAGCCGGCCTTGATCTCATCGAAGCCCTGGGCGTAGGCCACCAGCTTGGAGGCGTACAGTGCGCGACGGACATCTTCGACGAACTCGGCCTTGTCCACACCCAGATCCTCGAAGGTCTTCAGGGTGCCCACCGGCAGGTTGCCCTGGGCAGCCTTGCGCTGATCAAGGGAGGAGGACAGTGCACGGGCGAATACCGCCTCGCCGATGGCGGTGGTGGGCACACCCAGGTCAAGCGCCTCCTTGACGGTCCAGCGACCGGTGCCCTTCTGGCCGGCGGCATCCAGGATGACGTCGACCAGCGGCTTGCCTGTCTGGGCGTCCACCTGGCGCAGCACCTCGGCGGTGATCTCGATGAGGTAGGAGTCAAGGTCACCCTTGTTCCACTCGGCGAAGACATCGGCGATCTCTGCCGGCTCCATGCCTGCACCGAAGCGCAGCAGCTGGTAGGCCTCGCCGATGACCTGCATGTCGGCGTACTCGATGCCGTTATGGACCATCTTGACGAAGTGGCCGGCACCATCGGGACCAATGTGCGTCACGCACGGGGTTCCGTCGACATTGGCGGCGATGGACTCCAACAGTGGTCCCAGGGTCTCCCAGGACTCCTTCGGACCGCCCGGCATGATCGACGGTCCGTTGAGGGCCCCCTCCTCGCCGCCGGAAATGCCAGCGCCGACGAAGTGGCGGTTACGCTCCGCCATTTCCTTCTCACGACGAACGGTGTCAGTGTAGAGCGCGTTGCCACCATCAATGATGATGTCACCGTCTTCCATGGCATCAGCCAGCTGGTTGATCACGGCGTCCGTGGCCTTACCAGCCTGGACCATGATGATGGCACGACGTGGTTTTTCCAATGATGCCACGAAGTCTTCGATGGTTTTGGAGGGGATGAAATTTCCATCGGCCGCATGATCGGCGATGAGCTTGTCAGTCTTGTCGGTGCTGCGGTTGTACACGGCGACGGTGTGTCCGTTGCGGGCGAAGTTGCGTGCGAGATTGGAGCCCATGACGGCCAATCCAACGACGCCGATCTGTGCGAGGGAGTCTGCGTTAGTCATAGTTATGATCATACGCACGGGAGAGCGCGGTGTCAGCTGAAATCACATCAATGGTCATATCATTTCGGTCACAGTTTTCACCCCGCGATACAATAGGCTGATTGCCATGACCCAGAATGAACTCAAAGATGTCCTGGCACTTGCCACCATCGCCGTGGAACGCCCCCTCACCTCGGATGAGCTGGAGATGCTCAACACGGGGAACTTCGGTCTCGACCGCACCCTGGGGCTGCGTTATGTGGAGGTTGGACCAGAGCGGGTGATCAGTGAACTGCGGGTGACGGCCAAGCACCTCCAGCCTGCAGGACTGGTCAATGGGGGTGTGTACTGCGCCATCGCCGAGTCCACCGCATCCACCGCCGGCATCATCTTCGGTCGCGGCAAGCCGGTGGTGGGCGTGAACAATAACACTGATTTCATTTCCTCCGTGCGTGATGGCGTGATCCGCGCGGAGGCCACCGCCATCCAGAAGGGCGGCCGCACCCAGGTCTGGCAGGTGCTGTGCACCCACAACGGGGAACTCGTCGCCCGCACCACGCTGCGCACCATGGTCCTCGGGTAAACAAGCACAACCCTCTCCTGAGGAGTTCTTCCTATACTTGGACACATGCCTACATGGAATGAGATCACCAGCAACAACCCATCGCACTCCGAGAACTACGCCCAGCGGTGGCGCAACCTCGCAGCGGAGGGCACTGATATCTACGGCGAGGCCCGTCTGATTGACGCCATGGCCCAGCGTGGCTCCCGGATCCTCGATGCCGGCTGTGGCCAGGGCAGGATCGGTGGCTACCTGGCCAAACAGGGCCATGACGTGCTGGGCACGGACATCGATCCGATCCTCGTCGGTTATGCCGCAGGGGATTTTCCCGAAGCCCGGTGGGTGGTCGGTGACCTGTCTGCCGATCCGATCCCCGAGGACAACTTCGATCTGATCGTATCCGCAGGCAACGTCATGGGTTTCCTGGCCGAGGACGGACGCCAATCCGCCCTGGAGAACCTCCATCGTGCTCTCGCACCGACGGGGCGCGCCGTCATCGGTTTCGGAGCGGGACGTGGCTGGGATTTCGGCAACTTCCTCGCAACCGCCCGTGCTGCAGGGTTTGAACTGGAAAACGCCTACGAATCCTGGGAGCTGCATCCTTTCGTCGCAGAATCCCAGTTCCTCGTAGCCGTGTTCACCCGCCAGCAGTAAACAGTGAGCTAGATCCAACCCTTCCTGGTGGCCTGGTCGAAGAACTCGCGTTCATGGACACAGGCACTGAGGTAAGCCCGGGCCGCGGCAACACGTTGCTGTGGACCTGCTCCGGCCATCGCCGTTTCCACGCGGGCGATAGCTTTTCGGGCTCCCGTGAGGAATTCCTCACCTGAGTAGGTATCCAGCCAGTCGCGGTATGGATGGTGCTCATGGTTCTGCGCAGCCAGCAGAAGTCCAATCTCGGCGTAGAGCCAGTAGCAGGGCAGTACCGCCGCGGCACCCACCACATAATCATCGGCATAGGCCCGGGCAACCAGGAAATCTGTATACGCCATGGTCACGGGGGAGGGTGCGGTCACGCCCGTGTCAGCCAGGCCCCTGGCCAGATAAGTGCGGTGCAGTTCCGCCTCCACCACAATGCACTCGGCGGCACTGGTGGCCCACTCCACCTGTGCAGGGGCGTCCGGCGCCTTGGAGCTCAGCACGGCCAGTGCACGGGAATACTGGCGCAGATAGTGGGCATCCTGATCGATGTAGAAGATGAACTCCTGAGGTGACAGGGTGCCATCACCCAGTCCCCGGATGAATCCGGAGTCCATGATCTGCCCCATGACCTCGCCGGTGGCGGCCCACAGCGCCTCGGTGAAAGGCCCCGCAAGGGCAAGGGCTGGAACTGGACTCTGTACCGAGGATGGAACCACCACATCATCAACCCGGGAGCCAGTCAGGCCCGTGACCTGCAGGTGTGGCCACGGCGTTGTGTCTGCGGCACGTAGCATCCGTTGATGCATGGCGAAGTGATCCACCGGCCCACTCCCGGAACCCACCTGAAGCGCATCGGAGGCGCGCAATGCCTCATTGAGCCACCGCGTGGACCATTCCAGGGCATCCTCCACTGAGTTGTCCAGGACAATCCGTGTGGCAAGCGCCGCCGAGAGGGAGCAGCCCGTGCCGTGGGAATTGGTGGTGTCCACCCGTGGATTGCTCACGGGATGGACACTGCCGTCGGGACGGACCACTGCATTGTCAGCATTCGGGCCATTCAAGTGACCACCCTTGACAATCACGATGGTGTTGTTCTGTGCCGCGAAGGTCAGGGCCTGGCGTACGGCGGTGTCCATCGATGGGGCTGGCGGTTCGTCGCAAAGCACAGCGAGCTCGGGGATGTTGGGGGTGATCACATCGACCTCGCCGGCCAGCTCGAGCAGCGCGTCCGCGGCATCCGCGTCCAGGAGGCTGTCGCCGCTGGTGGCCACCATGACCGGGTCCAGGACGACAGGGCCGTGGTCACGTTCGCGCAACCACCGGGTGACCTGGCGGACCGTGGCGGCACTGCCGAGCATGCCGAGCTTGACCGCATCCACCGTCACATCAGAAAACACCGACTCCAGTTGCTGATCCAGAAACTCCGCGGGTGGGGTGTGCACCGAGGTGACACCGTGGGTGTTCTGCGCGACCAGCGCGGTGACCACGGACATGCCGAAGCCACCGGCGGCCGCGATCGATTTGAGGTCAGCCTGCACACCCGCACCACCTGTGGGGTCAGTGCCGGCGATCGTGAGCACACGGGGACGGGAGGGCGTGCGTGCGGCGTCGATCAGCGCACGCAGATCACGCGCCGCCCCACCCGGATCGTTGGCCGCCATGATCTCCGACACCACACACAGACCATCAACGTCGGTACGCGCAAGCCTGGACGCATTGCTCAGATCCACACCGCCAATGGCCACCGACCGGATCCCGTGGCGCCTGCACACGGTGGCAATGTCTGCCACCCCGTCAACCCCCAGGGCTTGAGGTGCATCAGGTTTGGTGGCGGTGTCATGCACCGGACCGAGACCGACCACGTCGGGCAGTGCCACACCGGCGCGCTCACACCCGGCGATCACGGTGTGCAGCTGCTCCATGTTCTCAATGGTCAAGCCCACCATTAGGTGATCGGGGAGAGCCTGGCGCGCCTCCACATAAGGGATATCCCCCTGACCGATGTGGAGGTGGCATCCGAGTTCCACCGCGGTATCGAAGCGGTCGTTGAGAAACAGCGGGCGCTCCAGACGATCGCAGATTTCCTTGAGCTCCACGGCGCGGGCCCGGAAGGTGGCGGCATCGGCGTCCTTATCACGCAGCTGCACCACGGTCACACCTCCGGCGGCGGCCTGCTCCACGATGCCGGCGACCTTATCCGGCCCACCGCCAAGCTTCGGATCGGTGACAAGATAAAGGCTGAAATCGGTCACTGCTGTTCCTCCCGGATGCTGGTCAGATCTTCGAGTTGCGCACGGTCGAGTTCATACAGTGCGTCGATCAGTGCCACGGCGAAGGAGCCCGGCGCGCCCGCGCGGGTGGCGGCGATCTGACCGGCGGCACCCAGGTGGGCGTGTGCGGCGATCACGGCGTCGTGGGCATTGATGTCGGTGTCACGTGTTGCACCGAGGTATGCGGCGGTAAGCGCCCCCAGGGCGCAACCGGTGCCGATGACCAGCTGGAGCATCGGGTCACCGGATTCCAGCCAGGTGACCCGTCCCGTTGACACAATGAGATCCTCAGGTCCGGTCACCGCGACCACACCGCCGGTCTGTGCGGCGAGCTGCTGGGCTGCGGTGAGGGCGCCGGCGACGTCATCGGTGGAGTCAACACCACGGCCACCGGCTCCCAGGCCGGCGAGCGCGACGATCTCGGAGGCGTTGCCGCGGATTGCGGCAGGGTGCTTATCCACGATTGATTGTGCAAACGCCGTTCGTTCCGGCAGCCCGCCCACACCCACAGGGTCAAGCACCCACGGCGTACCGGCTTCGGTGGCCCCGGCAACGGCCTGGTGCATGCCTTTGTACTGTTCGGCTGAGGGGGTTCCCGGATTGATCAGAACGCCGTTGGCCACCTGTGCGAAGCCAAAGGACTCCGCGGGTGTGTCTGCCATGGCGGGTGTTGCCCCGGAGGCAAGAAGAGCATTGGCGGTGAACTGCATGACCACGGTGTTGGTCAGGCATTGAATGAGAGGAGTGGTGGCCCGCACGTGTGCGAGCGCGTCCAGATATGAGTCAGCCATCAAACGGCCATCCCTTCGCTAGTATGAGCTAGAGCAGGTTCATCGGGTGTGATCTCAGCTTGTCCAGTTGATTACTGTGACAAACACCCCGTGCCTAGCCCACACACTAGCAAAAGGGTGCGGTTGGGAGATCAATAGGTGTTCAGACCATGGAAACGGAAGATGGCGCGGGCATGTTCCACAGATGATCCGGCTGCGGTCGCGCACCAAAAAGCCTCCTGTGGCCACTCAGTGCTGAGTGGCCACAGGAGGCTTGGTTTAACTACTACTTTTCGTGACGTGCCTTCTCGATGCTGCGGGTGGCACCGTAACGGGTGGTGTCCAGCAGTTCGATCGGGATGTCCGCGTCCTCGGTGTCAATGACCTGGCCGAGCTTGGCCAGCGCAGTGCGGGCGTGCAGCTGCTGACGGGTGGTCTCCAGGTTCCAGCGCTTGCGGGACAGGGCGTTGAGGCCCCAGCTGATCGCAGAGACGAAACGGTTGCGGAAGCCGACCAGGAACATCAGGTGGACAGCCAGCCACAGCAGCCAACCGATGAAACCGGTGACCTCGACCTTGCCCATCTTCACCACTGCGGAGAAGCGGGACACGGTGGCCATCGATCCCTTGTCAAAGTAGTCGAAGGCCTCGCGCTCAGTGTTGGAGCGACCCTCCACCTCGGCGGCGATCTGCTCTGCCACGTACTCGCCGCCCTGGATGGCCACCTGGGCCACACCCGGGAGTTTGTCCAGCGCCATCATATCGCCGACCACGAAGACGTTTTTGTGCTCGCCCACGGACAGATCAGCGTTGACCGGAACGCGACCCGCGCGGTCGACCTCCACGCCGGCCTGATCGGCGACGAGCTTGCCCAGTGGGGAAGCGGCGACACCGGCGGACCAGATCTTGCAGAACGCCTGGATGCGGTGCTCTTCGCCGTCCTTGGTCTTGTAGGTGACGGCGTTTTCATCAACATCGGTGACCATGGCGTTGAGCTTCACGTTCACACCGAGCTTTTCCAGGGTGCGCTGGGCGTTACGGCCGAGACGCTTACCAAAGGGAGGAAGCACCTGCGGGGCGCCGTCGAGAAGCACGATTTTGGCGGAGGACGGGTTGAAGTTGGTGTACTCACCAGCCAGGGTGCGATGTGCCATCTCTGCCAACTGTCCGGCGAGCTCCACACCGGTGGGGCCGGCGCCGACGACCACGAAGGTCAGCAGGCGCTCACGCTCAACCGGATCCTCACAGATCTCCGCGCGCTCGAAGGCACCGATGATGCGGGCACGCAGCTCCAGGGCATCATCGATCGTCTTCATGCCTGGTGCGAACTGTGCGAAGTGGTCATTGCCGAAGTAGGACTGGCCTGCACCGGCACCGACAACGAGGGAATCGTACTCGTAGACGCGGGTATAGGAACCCAGGGATGCAGTGACGGTGCGGGCGGTGATGTCAATGTTGGTAACCTCACCCTTGATCACGTTGACATTGTCCTGACCACTGAGGATCTGGCGCGTGGATGGTGCGATCTCGCCCGAGGAGAGGATACCGGTGGCCACCTGGTAGAGCAGTGGCTGGAAGAGGTGGTGGTTGGTACGGTCGATCAGCGTGACATCGACATCTGCCTTGGCCAGGTTCTTGGCGGTGAAAAGACCGCCGAAGCCGGAACCGATGACGACGACATGATGGCGGCCGCCTTCGGGGCGGGTTGGGTTCTCGGACATAGGGGTCACAGTCTCCTGGTCGTTGATAAAAATGGATGCACGGGGGGCGCTCAGCCATGAGACGCCATATACCTTATAAACAATAGTCCTAAACGTGTGAACCAACAGGATCGGGTGGCCCAACCCTGTCTGTTTTGGGGGAAAATGTGGTTTTTCCGCCCGTATTTTTAACTCAAGCCCTCGTTTATGGGGTTATTTATGGCGTGCGTCACCACAATAGCAGCACGAACATTCTGCAGGTGGTGTATCGCGCGAACAAGATGGCGAACACTGTTAAACAGTCGCGCCTCCGCCGGTTGGGGGCCAGTTCCGTCTACACTGCAGTGAGTATATTTTCCCGTGTCAGCCTGATACCCGCATAGTCTCCTGGAGGTGCATGAAACGCATGGTAGAAGCGCGTTTGCACCATCTGGAATCAATCGATCCCGAGGAGTGGCCAGGGGTGGCCACCGTACCGGACTTCCCACTCAGAGGAGTCCGCGCCCGACAGGCGGAAGCTAGGTTTGCAAAGGCCTGCGAGAACGCCGGTCTTGACCTCGTAGGTGATGAGCCCGATCTCACAATCGACCATGAAGAGTTATTTTCGCGTCTCGCGGCCACCGGATGGCTGGGATTGGCCGAAAGTTACATGGCAGGCGAGTGGCACAGTGACAAACTCACCGATGTCCTCACCGCGCTCCTGGGCGTGGGTTACCGCCCGAGGGGCAGGTTCCAGTCCGCCTTCACCCTTCCCGATACCGCCCGGGATAACGGTGGCGCGCTGCCGGCGGAACTGATCCGTTTGAGTTCCGGTGATGGGATGAGCGCCTTCGGTGGGGTGTTCGCCTCCGGTGTGCCCACCACGGTGCGCACCGCGGTGAAGAGTTTTGTTCCCGGCGCGGGGCGAAACCGCGAACCTGGATCGCACTTCGTGGATGTCACCACCATCGCCGATCCGGTGGCCGTGGAGCGGGAGGATCTGGGTGAGGCCCAGCGCAGGGCTGCGTCAACGCTGCTGGATGCCGCAAAGGTGCGATCGGGTTCCCACGTCCTGGAGTATCCGGCATCCGGTGGAGCGGTCTCCATCCTCGCTGCACGCCGCAACGCCACGGTGGATGTCCTTACTGCAGATCGCGCCCAGGTCTCTGCCCTGGAGGAGCTGTTCATCCTCGCCGGGGTGGAAGATGATGTGCACATCCGCAAGCTTCCCGCTGCCGTCCCCGGAAAGTTGGACTGGGGTGGTGCCTATGACTCCATCGTGTCCATGGAGAAGCTGGAGGTGGTCGGGACCACCGGGGCGAAGAAATACATCAAAGCGCTGGATCGGATGCTGTCCACAGGTGGGTATGTGGCCATGCAGTCACTCGTGGCCACGGAACAGCTGGGCCCCGTCGCCCGTGAGGCCCTTGGGATGTTGCGTGCCTATATCTGGCCGGCGCTGACCTATCCCACGACACAGCAGGTACACGAACTCGTTGATCGGGGCTCGTCCCTCCGGGTGATCGCCGAGACGCATTTCCCGGGGCACTACCTCAAGAGTGTGCAGCTGCAGCGCGAGGTATTCGAGGGCCAGATGCGCGAAGCGGCGGCCGACGGTTTTGATGCCGTCTTCCGCCGCATGTGGGTCTACCACTACGCACTCATTGAAGCCATGCTCCGACTGGGCTACCTGGGCGCCGCGCAGTTCACTCTGACCACGAGGAACCGACGCGGGCGCAGGTAAGTTCGCCGGGATGTTGAAGGACTAGACCTGGGTCAGGTCGTTGTTCCTGTTTTCCTTCATGGTCAACACGGCGATGAAGGTGATCAGGGTGACGATGATCAGGTAGATACCCACCTGCGCAACCCCGTAGGACGCCACCAGCCAGGTGGCGATGAACGGAGCCACAGCGGCACCCAGAATCGAGGAGACGTTGTAGGCGATGCCTGAACCGGTGTAACGGACGTTGGTGGGGAAGAGCTCAGGCAGAATGGCGGACATCGGTCCGAAGATCAGACCCATGATGGACATGCCGAGGGTGAGGAAGAGGAACACGGTTGGCTTGGTGGCGGTTGCGGGATCCAGCAGGGCTGTGAAGGTCATGCCGAAGGCGAGCAGCAACACGGACGCCAGGATCAGGGTCTTCTTGCGGCCCCACACATCCGCCAACCACCCGGAGATCGGGATCATGATGGCGAAGAACGGGATGGTGGACAGCTGCAGCTGGAGGAACTCGAAGTAGGGGATGGACAGGCCGAGCCCCTGCGAGCGGTCACCGATGCCATAGGACAGGATCCAGGTGGTGACCAGGTAGAACAGAGTGTAGGTGGACAGCATGATGAAGGTGGCCTGCACCAGGGGGCCCCGGGAGGTGGCGAACAGTTCCTTCAGTGGGGACTTCACGCGCTTGCCCTGATCCACGGCCTGCTGGAAGACGGGGGTCTCCTCGAGGGCGAAACGCACCCACAGGCCGATGATGATCATCACCGCGGAGGCCAGGAACGGCACACGCCAGCCCCAGCTCATGAATGCACCCTCGGCATCGCCGGTCTGGTGACCGAGTGTCGCGACGAGGATGAGGAAGAAGCCATTGGCCAGGAAGAATCCAAATGGTGCTCCCAGCTGTGGCCACATGGCGGCGCGGGCACGGTGACCCGGTTCCGCATTCTCACCGGCCAGCAGCGCGGCACCCGACCACTCACCACCCAATCCCAGTCCCTGACAGAAGCGCATGAGCGCCAGCAGGGCCGGGGCGATGATGCCGATCTGGCCGTAGGTGGGAAGCAGGCCGATGAGGATGGTTGCGATACCCATGGTGAGCAGCGAACCGATCAACGTGGCCTTACGTCCCACGCGGTCACCGAAATGCCCGAAGACGATGGATCCCAGCGGGCGCGCCACGAAGGCGAGTCCGAAGGTGGCAAAGGACGCCAGGAGGTTCACCGTGGGATCATCATTGGCGGGGAAAAATAGAATTGGGAAGACGGCAACGGCTGCGGTGGCATACGCATAGAAGTCATAGAACTCGATAGTGGTGCCGATGGTGGACGCCGCCGCAACGCGGCGTTTGGTGGCCTTATCGACGACGAGAGGTTGTCCCGTACCCGGCGTTGGGCTGCCGGGGTGTGCGGTGGTGACTGCCGAGGATTGTTCGGGCAGGGATGACATGACTGGTGAATCCCCTTCATTTCTGCTGAGAAAAATAAGTATCATCTCAGGATTCCACAGGCATTTCCCAGTTGCCAATCCCACGCCATGGAACAAGGAGGATTAAGGTTCCGCATGGTGGGATGAGGGGGTGGGTGTGGCTGTGGCGTCGATAAGCTGAAAGCGTCGGGGAACACATAAACCCCCGAGCTGCACAGGGCAGCTCGGGGGTTGGGCGCGAAGGCTCCTGTCAGGCCTGCGCCTGCACGGGAGGAAGGCTGGACCAGGGGAAGTTGATCCACTTGTCGGTCTTACGCCAGACATAGTCAGGCTTGAACACACTGTGTGGCTTCTCGTAGATCACCGCGGTGCGAACCTCCACCACATTATCGCCCAGGAACTCATGAACCAGTTCCATGGTCTTGCCGGTATCGGCGACATCATCGGCGACGAGGATTTTCATGCCGCTCAGGTCGACTGCCTTCGGCGTGGGTGGGAGCATCAGTGGCTCCTGGAGGTGTTCACCCACGTCGGTGTAGAACTCAACGTTCATCACCGAGACGTTCTTGATGCCCAGGGCATAACCGAGGGCACCGCCGATCAGGAGGCCACCACGCGCAATGGACAGCACGCAGTCAGGCTTGTAGTCATTGATAATGTCCTGGGCCAATTCGCGCATGGCCGTGCCGAAGAGTTCATAGGTGAGAATCTCGCGTTCCGCTGTCATGGGTTTGAGTCTATCCAAGGTTTGATTCATCCAAGCAATCAGCCTTTGTTTAACTCCGCTTCACCCTGCGTTCATAAAGCTGTCCAGAAAGCATGCGAGGGGCCTGGCCAGCGGTTTAAACAAAAATGTTCGCCAGAATGAACACTTATCTTCCAGTGTTTTGATCATGTTGATACGTGTTGACTTCTGCCCGTCGAGGATCAATACTGGGTAACCGGAGCGAAAACCCTTTCAGTGGTTTAAGCCTGAGATTTTCGAAGGGGAGTAGTTCCACAACCGCGATGATCACGGTTGTGCGGCACAGTCGACATACTGGTGCACGTTCCCTGCACCCGGCCTGCCACCCGCTGCAGCTGTGTTTTCAGGGCGAACGAGACCTTCGGCGTACACAATCGCCGGGGGTCTATTTTTATGCCCAGGCACGGTCAGAGGAGAATCATGCCACCATGTCCCTAGCCCATGTCATGTTGCTGTCCTTCAGCGTCGCAGCAGATGCCTTCGCCTGCTCCATTGCACGTGGCACCGTGATCCGCGTCAACGCATTCAAACGTTCCCTCATCCTGGCGGCCATCTTCGGCATCTTCCAGATGGCCATGCCGGTGATCGGATGGGGAATCGGTTATTTCTTCGCCGAGCTGAGCTTCATCGCGGCCATTGATCACTGGATAGCCTTCGTGCTGCTGGTGGGTGTGGGAGCCAAGATGATCTGGGATGCCTATCACCCGGATGCTGAAAAGCCCCTTGTGGACACCGGGGACGTTCAACTCAGGCCCGCTCTCATCCTCGGCCTGGCCACCAGCATCGATGCCATGGCGGTGGGCATGGGCCTCGCCTTGATCCATGCACCCATCCTGCAGGTGGCGTTGGTGATGGGGTTGCTCACTTTCGCCCTGTCCCTGGCCGGTGCCTGGATGGGACACCGTGGTGGTGGTCGATTCGGGAAATGGGCCACGCTGGGCGGGGGACTGGTCCTGATGGTCCTGGGTGCCAATGTCCTCCTGGACCACCTGCTCGGTTAGACTCCCTGGGGTTATGGACTGGTCGAGATTAACGTCGAGATTAACTCAGTGGTGTGATAGGCATCAGATCCCGTTGTACCTGCTGGCGATCCTTCTCGGCGCCCTGATAGGTCTAGCCGCGCCCTCGGTGGCACCAGCCGCGGAAGTCGCAATCAACCCGGTGCTGATAGCGCTCTTATATGCGACCTTCCTGGGGATCCCGTTGACACGGCTCGGTGGTGCGGTTCGAGACATCAGATTCTTCGGGGCCGTCATGTCCTTGAACTTCCTGGTGGTGCCCGTCGTGGTGTTCGGTCTGAGTAGATTCATCGCCCATGACCAGGCACTGCTTGTAGGTGTTCTCCTGGTGTTGTTGGCTCCATGCATCGACTACGTCATTGTGTTCGCCGGCCTGGCCGGGGGAGACCACGCGCGGCTCCTGGCCGCGGCGCCCCTGCTCATGTTGGTGCAGATCCTGTTGATTCCCCTGTACATGAGCCTGATGGTGGGGTCCGAAGTCTTCCAGGTGATCGAGCTGAGAGCTTTCGGAGAGGCCTTTTTGCTGCTCATCGTGGTGCCATTGCTCCTGGCCGCCCTCACACAGTTTCTGAACCTGACCCGTATCATGGCTCTGTCTGAAGCTTTCATGGTGCCACTGATGATGCTGGCCCTGGCCGTGGTGGTGGCCTCACAGATCGATGCCGTGAGCCATCAGCTCGGGCAGCTTCTTCACGTAATCCCGCTGTATGTAGCCTTCCTTGCCATCATGGTTCCATTGGGCATGAGCATGGCGAAGCTCTTCAGACAGCGGGTGCCTGCGGCACGCGCGGTGGTGTTTTCTGGAGCGACCCGCAACTCACTGGTGGTCCTGCCGCTGGCCTTGGCACTGCCGCCTGGACTCGAATTGGTTGCCGTGGTGGTGGTGACCCAGACGCTGGTCGAGCTGATCGGCATGGTGATCTTTGTCCGTCTCATCCCCAGGTTGGTGAAAGACCCGTGGGAGGGCCGGGCAGAGCTGTCAGACCAGCGGGGCTGATACCTCCGCGATGGCTTTGTCACCGTCAGTGTCCTTGTCAAACACCGATCGGGTGTCCAGGGAGATGATGTTCTCCACAGGTACCTCCGCCAGTGCGTCCGCGGCATGTCCCGGTTCGGACATGGAAATTTCAGGGGGAACCAGCTTTTGGGCTACACGGAACTGGAAATCCAGATCAAGGAACTCTTGCAGCACAAGATGCGCCACTCGGGTTTGGGATCTTAGATCGAGCTCTTTTCTGGCGTCGGTGACGTCTTCGCCTTCATTCTCCCAATCCCAGTATGGATCAAGGTACCGGTTCCAATACTTGGTGTGGGCTATTCCCAGTCGTTCGGATGGGACGTGGGCTTCGAGGGAGTGGATGCGGACCCGGACATCGCGCACCCCAGAGCCGAAGATCGGAGCGATCTCTCCACCCACGGGATCACCGTAGAGGCCCTGCACCGGGAAATAGGCATTCGACCACCGGGTGACCGAGAAGAGGGCTGCATGATGTGCCACCAGGGCGTTCTTGTTCCCAGACGTATATTCTCCCGGGTAGAAAATCCCGCGCCCGATGTCCGGTGGGCAGGATGGATATTCACGCTGGCTGAAACTGTCTGCTTGCAGAGCAGGATCATCATCGAACATGAGCCAGTCAGCGTGAGCCAGGGGAGAGCCCAAGGTGATGAAATCTGTCACCAGCCACTTCGCCCCCCGGGCCCGCGATTCCTGCCACAGTGCATGCTGGATCTTCTGGAACTCAAGGACATGATCAGTGGTGGGTGCCGTTGAATAATCAAGAACCTTCCTGCCAAAGGATCTCGCCAGGTGATCTGGTTCTGTGCTTTCGGGGTCGGGGTGCCGGTATTCATCCCAGGTCAGACGGAGGATGTCCAAACCGACCACTGATCCCAGGCTGTGCCCGACAACAACCACCCGCTCGTAGAAGCCTGCATCGTGGAGCTGGTGTAGGAGACATATACCCGCGTCCCGGATCTCATTCCGTGCCCTGATGTGTCTGGGATGGGGCACGAAGTATCTCGGTGGATCGGCAATCACCTCGTTGATCGTGTTGAGCAGCCTGGGCCCGTAGCGAATCAACACAAACGCCAGCACCGCGGTCACGATCGCCCATGGCAGGTTCACCAGCACCAAGACTTCGGGGGACAGGTCTCCTAATCCACGAATGATAGTTGCACCAGATAGTACTGTGAGCGCCAACCACAGGATCAGAGCCACGGGGACGATGAGTTGCAGCAGCATCATGGTGAGCTTCACCTGTGGACCGTGGTTCCAGAAAGGACGCCGTCGCATATTCTCCCAGACCCATTTGATCGTGTCTCGTCGGTTTCCCGTGCCGAGAAAATGCGCCCAGTAGAGTTCGTAGAAGTCCGTCTTCAGTCTCGCCGGTTCATCCCCGGAGGCACTTCTTTCACTCGTGGAGAATCGCCGCAGGTCATAATTCTGATTTTCGATAGTCGTGCCGCGTTTATAGGGGCGACTGAAAAATTGCTGATCTTCGTCATGTGTTCCCTTGAGGAAGTCGCGGAGGGTTCCCATGGGGCGCTGTTCGCCCATCCCATGGATGATGATGACGGCTTGCCGTTTATCATATTCGCGTTGGATAGCCATGACTAATCATATCCTAAGCAAAATCGTACGGGAAGGGTTGTGAATTTAATTCTGACCAGCTGATATAAAGAAATCTTGAGATATATTCTTGGTTGCACCGTAGGCAGGAGCGGACCGGAGGGGTATCTCACGACCTTTGCCGGGCCAGCTACTCATTATCAAAACGAATAGATCAACCAGTCAGCTGGGAGTTCCGGCATTTCGTCACAGTTAATCTGGCCAGGCTGCCACGAATCGCTTCGTCAGCCACATGGCCGCGCACCTACGGGATCTTGCACTGGACTGGGCAGGGCTTGTCTGGCCAGGGGCCGAGTTAATCCGTGCGGGAACCTTTCATGGTCGTGGGTGACGCGATGGGAGGGCAAGGGGGAGTCTGGTTGAAGAGTTCTGGGAGTTAGGGGCCTGGAGGAATTCTGGGCAGACAGGCTCCAGGGGGAGATCCACATCCAGCCAAAGTGACATAATGTACATTATCGGACAATAACGAATGCTTGCCTGAATGTCTGCGCCCGGGCCCGTCGGCACGTTTAGCCCCGTGGGCCCCCTCGGTGCCCTTGATGATGTTGTTTCCGCCAGACCCCCAAGGAGCCAGCCAGACCGAACTCCCGGATATTCCTGAGTGCCATGTCGATACCCGCGCCATGGTCCTGGCCGAGCCGTGTGGCACCGTCTAAGGTGTCTCATTGCAACCGCCCAAACCCTGGAGAAATCTGACACCTTTGCGCGGAGGCATATGCCCCGGACTGGTTGCTGAATATGGCAGTCCAGACAACCCGCCAAAAGTGTCGAATCCGACACGGCCATGGGACCTTGACGCACAATGAGGCCTCCAGGTGCCGAAAATCGCACAATCCCTCAATCGTTTCCCGGCACCCACGTCAAGCCCATTACGTCACACTGACGAAACCTCCTTCAATCGTGTGGAGTTTATCTCAGGTCAGGGATAGTCTATATACTTCCGGGCCGGCACTTTAGGTACTACCATAGATGTTAGTGAAAGTCCCCTGCTGGTAACTCTTCCTTCAAGACAGGACTCAATCGTGTCAACCACCCTCATCAAATCTGAGGACCAGACCCTGGCACCCATCGGCGTGCTGGCGTCATTTCGCTTTGCCTTCTCCTCCGCCCGCCGATTCCGCATCGAGGTCCTCGGGGGCCTGGTCGTGGCCCTCGCGCTGATCCCGGAGGCCATTGCTTTCTCCATCCTCGCCGGTGTGGATCCGCGCATGGGACTGTTTGCCTCCTGCACCATGGCCATGGTCATCGCCTTCACTGGCGGACGCCCGGCCATGATCTCCGCCGCCACAGGTGCCGTGGCATTGGTGATCGCCCCAGTTGTCCGTGATCACGGGGTGGACTACTTCCTGGCCACGGTCATCCTGGCCGGAATCATCCAACTTGCCATGGCGTTTCTCGGAGTGGCCAAACTGATGCGTTTCATTCCACGCTCAGTCATGCTCGGTTTCGTCAACGCGCTGGGTCTGCTCGTGTTCTTCGCACAGATCCCCCACCTCATCGATGTCCCCTGGGCTGTCTATCCCCTGTTTGTCGTAGGTCTGCTCATCATGGTGCTCCTGCCCAGGTTTACCAATATGGTGCCGGCGCCCCTCGTGGTCATCGTCATCCTCACCGCCGTGGTCTGGGCCTTCAACATCAATATTCCCACGGTGTCCGATCAGGGTGAACTTCCATCCAGCCTGCCGGAACTGATCTTTCCCAATGTTCCACTGACCCTGGAAACCCTCCAGATCATCGCGCCCTATGCCTTTGGCATGGCTCTGGTGGGACTCATGGAATCCCTCCTGACGGCCAAACTGGTGGATGACATCACCGAAACCCATTCTGACAAGACCCGCGAAAGCGCCGGTCAGGGAATCGCTAATATTGTCACGGCCCTCTTCGGCGGCATGGGTGGATGTGCGATGATTGGCCAGACCATGATCAATGTCAAGGTCTCCGGAGCCCGCACCCGCCTGTCCACCTTCCTCTCCGGATTCTTCCTCCTCATCCTCATCCTGGCGCTCGGTGAGATCGTGGGCATGATCCCGATGGCAGCCCTCGTCGCCATCATGGTCGTGGTCTCGATTGCCACCGTCGACTGGCGCTCTGTTCACCCACGCACCCTCAAGCTCATGCCGCTGAGTGAAACCATCGTCATGTTCATCACGATCGCCGCTACCCTGGCCACCGGCAACCTCGCGATCGGCGTAATCTCGGGAGTGGTCACCGCGATGATCCTGTTTGCACGCCGCGTGGCACACCTGGTCGGGGTTTCCCGGTCAGTGCGTACCAACGACGATGGCACCACCACGAGTGTCTATGCCGTCTCCGGTCAGCTGTTCTGGGCATCTTCCAATGATCTGGTCTACGCCTTCGACTACTTTGATGATTCTGATGACATCATCCTCGATCTCACCGGGGCGGAAGTCTGGGATGCCTCCACGGTGTCCACGTTGGACAGCATCATCCACAAGTACAAACAACGCGACAAAGTGGTCACCATCATCGGTCTTGAAGGCCCCAGCTTGGATCGCCTGCGCCGACTGTCCGGAAAGCTTGACTGATACCGGCGCTTCATGGCGAAGAATATTAAGAAGGATATTAAGAGCGTCAGTAGGAAATAGAAACAACCCACCATCTCTACCCATGCTGCCCGGCACCTGTGCCGGGGAGAAGAGATGGTGGGCTGTTGTTCGTCGATAAGCGTCGGATGCCTACGTGTTTTCGCGCTGGGGGCGGTGCATGTAGGCCGTGCGCAACTGCCAGGCAGTGATCAGGGTCAGTGCTATGCCGATCAGGCTGATAATCCAGGTGGATTCCCACAGCATGAACAATGTGAATCCGATCAACACGATGAAGCGCAACCAGAGGGCGGGGATCATCCGCGATGCCATCATGGCCTATTTCTCCAGCGCCAGGCGGACATTGATCTCGCCCATCTCATCGACCTTGGCGGCCACGAACTCCGGGGTCTCCACGCCGAAGTCCAGACGGTTGATCTCAATATCGGAGGCGATGATGACCTGGTTGCCGTCGCGGAGCACATCAAAGGTCGGGGTGACCTCGTTGGTCTGGCCGTGGATGGTCAGCTCGCCGGGTACGACAACCTGGCCGACCGTGCCGTCATCAGGAACATCGGAGAGATCAACAGGCTCGGTGACCTCGAAGGTCGCGGTGGGGAACTCATCGGTCTGAAGCAGCTTCATTCGGACGTTAATGTCGCGCTTTTCCTGATCGGTGGTGATATTGGACATGTCCACGGTGATCAGCGCGGTGGTGAGCGCGTTATCAGCGATCTCCACGGTGCCGGTGACATCATAGGTGGAACCGGAGGTGGTCTTCTCTTCCCCCGGCAGGATCTCATCGAAGGTGAAGCCTGCGGAGGTGTAGTTCGGGATGTCCCCCGGGATCACCGTCCAGGAACCATTCACGTCGGTGGAGGCAGGTTCGGCACCGTCGGTCTGGATGCCCTCGGTCTTGACCCCTGCGCCCATGATGAGGCCGTAGAGGGGTGGAACCACAGCCACCAGCGCCAGCAGGACAACGAGGACGACGGCGACCACCATGATCGGGGCACGCAGGCGTGCGGCGGTGCCGGCCTCGCCCTTACCGCGGTCATTGCGGGGGCCGGGGCCCTTCGCGTTCTGGGTGGCCGCACTCACGGTCGCCTCATCTGCGTTCGCGGGATCATCATTCGGACGGTTTTCTGAATTGTTGCTCATGACCTCAACTTCTCAATTTTTCGAGCCAGTTCCACCAATTCGCCGCAGAGCGCGGAGACCTCTCCCGGGCTTTCGCCCTCGCTTACCGCGGTGGCCACATCTTCGGCCGCGCACCGGAGTTCAAAGAGGGAATCCCGCAGTTCCTCGGCCCGGTCCGGTGTCAGGATGACAGCGTTCGCGGGGATGGCGGTACCTGAGACATTATTGCGCTGCTCATAGGCGCGCTGCCGGCACGCCTGGCTACAGTATTTCCTCGGCCGACCACGACCTGATGCTGTGATGTCCTTTCCACACCAGGCACACGTGGGCACCTGCTGGGTTGGGATGAAATTCTGCACGCGTAACACATTAGTCTATCTGCGTCCATAGAACGATTCGTGTGCTGAGCACCTCATTTATAAGTCTTACCTTTGACATTCCGAACGGCTGTGCGGTCACAGGTTCAGTCCCATGTTCAACTGACACCACCCCCAGTGACGCTGCCACGTTTCCACAGGTGGGCCTTTAACCACCCTCGACGGCGACAGGGTAGAATGCCGGGGGAACAAATATCGAGGTTTATTCGTTATACCTGATGACTGTATCAAGTCAAGAAGGCTTGACTACTGTATCCGCATTACCGAGGGCAAAGGACTGATACCTAGATGGCAGATCGCGTTCTTCGTGGCAGCCGCATGGGCGCCGTGAGTTATGAAACCGACAGGGATCACGACCTGGCACCACGCCAGCTTGTGAAATACCGGACCGAAGACGGAGAAATCTACGAGGTCCCCTTCGCTGATGATGCGGAGATTCCCGAGGAGTGGATGTGCAAGAACGGTAAGCTCGGCACCCTCGTTGAGGGTGAGGGCGTGGAGTCCAAGCCGGTCAAGCCACCACGTACCCACTGGGATATGCTCCTCGAGCGTCGCTCCATCGAGGAATTGGATGTTCTCCTCGAAGAGCGCGTGGAGGCGCTGCGTAAGCGTCGCCGCAACGCAGCGAAGCTGCTGAAGGCTCAGCAGGAAGCCGAAGAGGCCGAGAAGGCCGCTGAGTAGGCTTCTCCCCCACGACAAAAACAAGGCGGTGCCCCAACCAGGTTTCCTGGTTGGGGCACCGACCTTTTTGCGCTTTACGACGACAATCCCATGCCCTTCGTTCAGGGATCACCGCGCTGCTGATCCTGATCGGACGGCAGCACAATCCTTAAGGAGTCCGAGGATGAGGACCACCACGGCTAGGAGAAACTTCCCCAGTGCCACGCACCCGGGTCGCCTTCCTCTCGCCATACCTCTTGCCGCCCCGGTGATCAGAACCAGTCGTTGCGCTTACGCCAGTGCTTGTATTCGTACTTGACCAGGCCAGCCATTTCCTTGGACAGGGCCTTCGCCTGCTCACTGCGGTGCTTCAGGCCCCACTTGGTCACCTCGAGGAGGGAATCCTTGACAAAGCTGCCGTCAAGCTTCGATTCACCGATCTCGCGTTCGGTGAAAGTGATCGGAACCTCGCGGACATCAAAACCGAGTTCAACGGAGCGGTAGGCGATCTCCACCTGGAAGATATAACCGGCCTGGGACAGTTCATCCATCGGCAGGGCTTCAAGGACCTCACGGCGGAAGGCACGGTAACCGGCGGTCATGTCAGACAGTCCGGTGCCCAGGGCGAGGGACACATAGACGTTGCCGCCCTTGGACAGGATCCAGCGGTCCCTCGGCCAGTTCACCACCTTGCCACCCGGGATATAGCGGGAGCCGATGACCAGATCCGCACCGTTATCAATTTCAGCCAGCAGCAGGTGCAGCTGTTCTGGGGCGTGGGAACCGTCAGCATCCATCTCGCAGAGAATCTGGTAGTCACGGTCCAGGCCCCAGCGGAAACCGGCGAGGTAGGCGGCGAAGAGGCCATCCTTGCTCTTGCGGTGCATCACGTGAATGTGGTCATCTGCGGCCGCGAGTTCATCGGCGCGGTCACCGGTGCCGTCAGGGCTGTTGTCATCCACGATGAGGACATCGACATCAGGGGTGGCGGTGCGAACACGGTCCACGATGAGCGGCAGGTTCTCCAGCTCGTTGTAGGTGGGGATGATGACCAGGGTGGTGGTAGCCCCTGCTGCCTCAGTGCTCATGGTGATGGGCCTCCTTGTCCGCGTTGAGCGGCCTAGATGTCAGGGTTGACAGTGATAAAAGTGTGTGGATCACGCGCGTCGGGCAGACGCACGAACCGGGGCGCCACGCTGTGCGCTCTTCCCCGCCGCCGCCTTCTTGGGATGAGGCTTGGCGTCCTTCCGCCCGGAGGTGGTAGTGCGGGAACGGGCATTAAACCACAGTGCTGCGATGCCGGCTAGTGAACCAATGATAACCAAGACCATTTCAACATAGAAACCCACACGTGCCGCGAGGGTTATGGTCTGCTTCAGTGGGATATCTGCCGTGAGGGTGGCAGCCTCAAAAATTCGAGTACTTTGTTCCACCTGGCCGTCCGGAGTAACAATAGCCGACACCCCGGACGTAGCCGACACCACCACTGCCCTATCGAATTCGATGGCGCGCATCCGACTCATGGCCAGCTGCTGATAAGTCATGTCGGTGAAACCGAAGGTGGCGTTGTTCGTCGGGGTGGCCAGGAACTCAGCACCAGCGGCGATGGCGTCACGCCCCGCCTGGTCAAAGATCACCTCATAACAGGTCTGGATGCCCACCACCACGGCCCTACCCAGTTTGGCCGCATCCATGGATACGGTCCCGGTGCCGTCACCCGGCTGGAAGTTTCCGGCTGCATCCACCCAGGGTGAGAACATCCGGAAGAAATCACGGTAGGGCATGTACTCGCCGAAGGGCTGCAGATATTTCTTGTTGTGGTACTCCCCTGCGCCTGTCTCCGGATCGAAGACGATCATGGTGTTGCGGGATCCCACCTCATCGCGGGTGATGGTGCCCACCAGGATCGGAGCCTGGGCGCTTTCCACCGCAGAGGTGATCAAGGTGGAGGCTTCCACATCAGTGAAGGGGTTCACGTCCGAGGAGTTCTCAGGCCAGATGACCAGATCGACCTGGCTATCCAGGTTCCGGGTTTCCCGGACATGGTTGGCCAGAACCGCCCGGCGTTGGGCGTTGAACTCCAGTCCCATGCGTGGAACATTGCCCTGGACGGCGGCCACCTCAATGGTTTCTGAGCTGGTGCCTTCACGGTCCACATAGAACGAGGAGACCATGCCGATCACCATGATCAGCGCAGCCACCCCGAGTCCGGCCAAACGGGTGCGGCCAATGATTGCCACACCCACTCCCACGGCCACCAGCACGGTGGCGGTAGTGACCAGTGCGGGTCCTCCAAGAGCCGTCAGGTTGGCCAGGGGTCCGTTTACCTGCCCCCAGGCGAGTCGCACCCACGCAAAACCCCCGAAGGGCCAGTTGCTGCGCAGATATTCCACTGCCACGTAGGCGAGAGGGAAAAGGAACACTCCCCATTTCTGCCAGCGTGCCACGGCCACTCCGGCGGCACCGAGCGCGATTGAATACAAGGCCATGACCACGGCGAGCGCGATATAGGGCAGATTGCCCACGAACTCACCGATCCAGGGCAAAAGCAACAGGTACTGGACCAGTCCGTGGACAAAGCCCAGGAGCATGCCCTGGGCCACGGTGGGCCCGGTTGCCAACTGCTCCCGCAGTGTCACCGGATCAGTCTTCTTGCGTTTTTTAGCAGGGCCCCTGAGATTCCACGGGGCCAGCGACACATAGAGCAGCGTGATGCCGACGATGCCGGCTAGAAACCACCCGATGGGTTCATAGGAGGCATAGACGAGGAGGCCACCCAGTCCCGCGATGGCCAACCGGATGGATAAGGTCACTTACCCTCACCATCGTTGTCGCGCTCATCCTCGTCTGAGGGCTTGCGTTTCGGCGTACCGAAATCTTCAGGGCGCAGGTCAGCGGTCCACTCCTGGATCTGTTCCTCGTCGAGAACAACGGGCTCCTCCGGGGTGGGACGGTTGGTCCCGGATGCTGCACCGAAACCACCGAAGCTGCCGAAGTTTCCATAGGATGCCTCCCCACGGTAACCGTTGGCGGCCTGGAAACCCTTGACGCCCAGATCCTCGATCTTGGACCGCAGGCGCTTGGCCAGTGTCTTCCTGAACAGGGTTCGGGTGGGCGGGAAAATCAGGAGCAGGCCCAGGATGGAGGTGACGAAACCAGGCATGACCACCAGGATCGCACCGGCTGCGGTGAGACCGAAGTTGCCGGCGATGGCACCGGCGCTCCCCTGCCCGGACTGTTGGGCGATGGCGGCGGCGCGGCTGATGCGTTGCATCTCAAAGGCAGCCAGGATGAGGCCGCCGAAGAAAGCGAGGAACAACAGGCCGATGGCCCAGCCGATACCCAGCCACATGACAACCGCCATGAACGCCAGGATCTCGATGACAAAATATGGAATAGCTATTGCTGCAGGCACACCATTACCCTACCTGCCAGCACCCGGCGTGACCTACCGCCGTCAGTGCGGTTCAGCGAAGTCTGTCCAGCAGCCACCCGGTGTGCTGGCTCAGGTACCGGAAATAGGGACCGAAGTGGTTGACTCCGGTCCGTCCGGGAAGTGCTGGGAGATGATTGCCGTGCCAGGTGAGGTTGGCACCGAGTCCGGTCCAGGAGTCCCGGAGGGTGAGGATCTGATCGATGGGGATCACGTCGTCATTGTGTGAACCCCAGAGCAGGACGGGGATCTGCGGTGCGATGGCGCCTAGCTTCTGTCGGTTGAACTCGTGGAGGACTTCCGGCAGATCGTCAAGAACATCCAGGAGTGGCTGTCCGGTGGTGGTCCAGGTGGCGGAGGATTCATAACCACTGGTTAACAGAGTGCCGCCGGCGCAGGTGGCCACATTGCGGAGGACTTCTGTTAGTCCATGGGAGTTGAGGGAGGGAAGGATTTCGTCGTAAAGCTCAGGGCGTGCAGCAGCCAGCCCGGCGACGGCGTAGGCAATCACGCCGGTGAGCAGGCCGCCGTCAATGGCGCGGAGGACATCAGGCAGGTCTGAGGGCGGGGCGCCGACCACGGCGGCGCGGGGCTGTATCTCCGGTGCGTAGTCGGTGAGTTGGGTCGCCCAGCCGACAGCACCTCCGCCCTGGGAGAAACCCCAGAGACCAAGGGGTGCATCGGGCGAGATGCCCAGCTCGTGGGAGGCGCGGACGGCATCGAGGAGGGACTTGCCGGCGGTAATGGAATCGCAGTAGTACTGGATGCCCGCGATGGGATCACGTGGGTAGTCGATGAACACAACATCCACGCCGTGGGCGAGAAACCACGTGAGGATTGGTAGCTCGTAGGCGGCAATGGCGTCTTTGGGGGTGTCGCCGAAAATGCTCAATCCAACAGCGCAGGTGTGGGAGGGATCGCAGTGCGCAGCAACACCCTGGGTGGAGGGGGCGAAGGCGATCACCGGGCGTGCGCTGTCGGGCCGGTGGCCGGGTGGAACCGTTTTGGAGAAGCACACCCCTCCGGTGGCGGTGATGGCGCGCCCGAGAGGATCGGTGGTGATGTATTCAAAACGGTAAGAACTGGCTGGATTGAGCTCCCCACGCGTACCGAGGACCCTCAAAGGGGCAACATTGATCAGGGTGCCGGGTTGCATGCCCGGCGTGGTGATGGCATTACCGAATTCTGGTACTGCTGCGGGGTCCGGCATGATCAGCGACCCGGCACGCTTGGGGCGGCGGGACTGTCCGGTGACCCGGCGGGCGATGCTGGCTGTGCCTTCCCCGATGAGTGGGAGGAATGCACGACGGGCGGCAGCGTGGTTGCCCGTGCGGATCACACGTGTGGCGTCGAGGTTGCGGTAGCCTGCCGGTGGTGCCATGTGCCCAGAATAGGGTGTTGTGAGTGAGGTTGCAGGGGACAATTGGGATCCTTCTGTCCTGTAGTGCCCGTCCACTACGATGTCTCCCATGCAGTCCAATGATGAACAAGGCCAGAGTGTCAGTGCTTTCCTTCCCTCTACAGACGGTCGGATGATCGCGCAGGTCCGTGTACCGGGTGGTCGGGTACGTGCCCCGGAGTGGGAGGCGTTGGCTGATCTCAGTGATGAATTCGGCCACGGCGAGCTGCGCTTAAGCTCTCATGCCTCCCTCCACATCCCCGGTATTGAAGACACCGGTGCCCTCAGCACACGCCTGAACGATCACGGGTTGGCCGGTACCACGGTGCCTGCCATCATGTGCTCTCCCCTGCTGCCCGGCTTGGGTGAGCTTGTCGACGCCCTCGTGGCCACCCTTCCCGCCAGCGGCACGGTCTTCGGTATTGATGCCGGTGACGGCGCCATTATTGCCAAGCAGCCTGATCTCGCCCTGCTTGCGGCGGAGACTGCCGGGTCGTTCCACCTGGTGGTGGCAGGTCAACCCACAGGACTGCTCGTTTCACGTGAGATGGCTGTTGATGTCCTGGTATCTGCCGTTGCACACGTGAGCGCCCCTTCTACAGTGGGCTCCCACCTGGGTGGTCTGATTCAGGGCCATTGTGAGCCGATTCTTCCCCCAGCCCCGTCAAGGCCTGCTCCCATCGGTTGGATTCAGGACGGCGATCATGTCACTCTGGGCGCCGGGCTCCGTGATGGGAAGTTAGACTCCCGTCTGGCGCGTTTCCTCGCTGCCATTGAGACCGACATCTGGATCACCCCCTGGAACTCCCTGGTGATCCACGGGCTCTCTGATGGTGTGGCTGATCAGGTGGTCAAGGTGCTCGCACCGATGGGACTGATTTTTGATGCGAACTCCCCGTGGCTCCATGACTAATGTACGGATATACCAGCTTTCAAGAATTCCTGGCCTGCCGCTAGCTCAACCGCCAACTCCCACCGCGCGCCTCATGCCGTGGGGTGGACGGGGGCGTCGATAAGCATTTTTTAGACGCCGGTGGGCGTCAAGGGTTTGCTCACGCGCCACTGGGTGACCGCTGCGGAAGGGTTCGCATCGGTGGTGATCTCGATTCGACGCACAGTGCCGCCATAGTGCTGCTGGAAAGCTTCCAGGCGCTGGATCTCAGCTTCGGTGCGGGCGTTGGCCACCATCCTGCCGCCGGGGCGCAGCATGGACCAGGCGGTCTCCACCACCATCTCCTCACCCAACCCGCCACCGATGTAGATGGCATCCGGGGCCACCGCCGTGAGGCCTTTCCCATAACGGGCATCCTTCAAGGCTTTGGGGGCAGCCCCCATGACCTTCAACCACGGCACACCCAGGCGGGAGGCGTTGCGTTTGATACGGGCGGAACCTTCCGGGTCAGCGCCGAAACAGATGGCCTCGGCACGGGTACGGGTGAAACCACCGCTGGCCAGGCCCACAGCCCGGAGCCATTCAATGGCTACCGAACCGGTGCCGCCGCTGATATCCCACAGGAGTTCACCGGGGAGCGGGCGCAGCGCAGATACTGTCAGGGCGCGGACATCCGGATCCAGCAACTGGCCCTGGTGTTCATAGGACTCCTCTGCCAGGCCCGGCAGGAGTGAGCGGCGTGTTATGGGCACCCCGAGCGGGGGCACCACAGCGATCACATTGAGGGTGGACACCGGACGCGGTGGATGCACAGCAGTGCCGGTGGTGATCTCCTCATCCGCGCTTCCCAGATCACTTAAAACCTTGAGCTCCATCTGGTCATGGCCCATCTCGCACAGCAGGGCGGCGATATCAGGGGCACTGTACTCATCACGGCCCATGACCAGGAAAGGGACACCGGAATCAATCAGTGGGATGAGGGTTTCCACTGAGCGGTTGACCAGGGATGCCACCGGGGTCCGTTCCAGGGGCCATCCCAGACGCGCACACGCCAGGGATACCGACGACGGCGAAGGGATCACCTTGATCTCCTGGTTGCCCAGGACCTCCTTGAGAATGGAACCGATTCCGTGGAACATCGGATCACCCGCGGAGAGCACCACCACGTTGAGGCCACTGAGTTCCTTGAACAACCCCTCCAGGGCAGGCATCCGAGGCGACGGCCAGGGCCGGCGTTCCCCATGCACCGCATCGGGCAGCAGATTCAACTGCCGCCAGGAACCGATGATGACATCCGCACGCCGCAGCACCGTCTGGGCTGAATGTCCGAGTTCATCAAAACCAGCTTCACCGATTCCCACGACTGTGATGGAGTCACGGGGTTCCCTCGGGTTGGTGCTGGTGGCGATGTGCGCCTGCGGATCCCCGCCCACCACCTCGAACCGATGCGACCTCGTATCGTCCTTCCTGGCCGCAGCTGCCCCCGAATTGCTGATGATCATCGGTTCATTCATAAGGTTTAATTCTAGTCGGCGTGGTTACCTCGGCATCCTTCGCCACACCGGACGCGGAACCAGACGCATCACCCATGCCAACAACCGCAGGCGGCCGGGGATCCACAGGGTGGTGCTTGATCGGGTTTTTCCAGGCGTGGTGCGTACCGCCTGCACCACTGCCTCTGCCACATCAGCTGGATACACCGACATCGGTGCGGGTGTCATCCCGGTGGTCATGGAACCGATGACAAAACCGGGGCGCGCGGTGATCAGGCGAACATTGGATCCGTGCAGGGCATCGCTTAACCCCTGGCAGAACGCATCCAGTCCCGCCTTGGTGGAACCGTAGACATAGTTTGCGCGCCGGGCACGCCACCCCGCGATGGAGGAGAACGCGATGATGGCCGAATCCGTGTGTGGCTGTGCCCGGAGTTCATCCGCAAGCACGGTCAACATGGATACCTGCGCGGTGTAATCAATGGTGGCGATCTCCACGGCATGGTGCTCATCTTCTTCTGCACGCTGCTGATCACCTAGGATGCCAAACGCCACCACCGCCAGGGTGATATCGGAGCCGGTGAGTTCCCTGGCGCGTTGCACCACCGCGCGGTGGGAGGTGAGGTCCGTTGCTTCAAACTCCAGGGGATGCACACTGGTGGCACCCAGTGCCTGTAGCTCGGCGGTGAGGCCTTCCAGGGCATTGACCCGGCGCGCGGCCAGCACCACGTCTTCACCTGCTGCTACCAGGCGGGCTATCTCACCACCGATATCGCTGGTGCCACCCAGGATGAGGATGCTCACTGCAGTTCCTTGGGCTGGTTGTTGAGGGTTTCGCAGCCGTCGTCGGTGATCACCACGATGTCCTCGATGCGGGCGCCGTGGACACCGTCGATGTAGATGCCCGGTTCGATGGAAAACGCCATGCCCGGTTCTAAGACGAGATCATTGCCGGCCATGATGAAGGGTTCCTCGTGGGTGGACAGGCCGATGCCGTGTCCGGTGCGGTGGATGAACTGCTCTCCGTATCCGGCGGCCTCGATGACGCTGCGGGCGGCGCGGTCCACGGATTCAGCGGTGACTCCCGGGCGGGCCTGGGCTACAGCTGCCAGTTGTGCGGCGTAGAGGGCATCATAGAGCTGGTTAAAGTCTGCATTGCTCTGGGCATCCGGCCCACCGACCACATAGGTGCGGGTGCAGTCGGAGTGGTAGCCGGGGCCAAAGGTGCCTCCGATGTCCAGCACCACGATATCCCCGGTCTGAAGGACACGATCGGAGAAGCTGTGGTGTGGGTTGGCACCATTGGGTCCGGAACCGACGATGATGAAGTCCACCTCGGTGTGTTCCCGCAGGATCAGTGCTTCCAGGTCGGTGGCCACCTCGCGTTCGGTACGTCCGGCGGTCAGCAGCCCGGGCACCTGGGCATGGACACGGTCGATGGCGGCACCGGCGGCGCGCAATTGCGTGATCTCGGCGTCATCCTTGGACACGAACAGTTCCTTGAGCACGTTCACGGCCAGTTCGTACCGGATGTTCACGGGCAGCAGCCCCTGGATGGGAATGAGGTGATCTGCGGTGATGGAGGATCCAATGCCCACCCCCAGCATCTGCATGCCGGTGGGATCGAGTGCCTCGATCGCCAGGTTGTGCGCATTCTCACCATCCACCCAGCCGCGGACCTTGATGTCCAGGTCGGGGATGGCGGACAGGGCCAGATCGCCGCGGTCCACAGATGGCAGGATGATGGTCGGGGTTCCCAGCACCGGGATCACCAGTGCGGTCAGGCGCTCATGGGTGGAGAGCCACGAACCGGTCAGATAGGCCAGTTCCGCACCGGTGCCGATGATCAGACCGTTCAGACCTGCACTGGCGGCACCGGCCTGTGCCTGTTCCAGGCGTGCTGCGTAGACCTCGGTGGGGAAAATATTGATGGAGGGATCACTCATGAGATCTAAGCCTAGTAGCCTGGGCAGGTGTGCGAACCACCCACACTGTCCGTCTGAAAGCCGCCGGCCGCTATGCGTCCGGGGTTTTGGTCACCTCAGAGCTTGTCGACGCCGCCCTCGCTGTCCAATCCGACCATGGTGCGCGCGACTTCCGGTCGCACGTGACCGCCCGTGCTGATTTCATCCTCACCGCCGGTCATTTCCTCAGGGGACCCGGTGGAGACTCCGAGGTGCAGGTACGCAGTTCCACATTCACGGGCACCGCGCAGGGACATGTGTCCATTTTCGGCACCGACATCGGTGTGCTCAAGATTAACGGGCGGGCACCGACCACCCCGTTGCCGGCGATCTCACCGTGGCGGTTATCAATAGGCCAGCAGACCGTGACCTATGGCTTTGGTGGAAGGTCCACCGCCACGGTGCCCAAGACACTCCATGGCAGGGTGCTACTCAAGGTGCCATTCGCACTGTCACGTAATACCTTCACGCGGGTTCGGCACGGCGTGGTGGTGTTCAACTCCCCGGAGCCTGCAATCCGGGGTGATTCCGGTGGGCCGGTACTGGCCGATGGCCTGGTCTATGGGCTGCAATCCATGATCACCGATCCCCTGGGCTTCAACACCCGCCTGGCTACGGTGGCCACCTTGTCCCAGCATCTCCCCGCTATCCGGCGAGCGATAGAGCAGTTGGCATGAGTGAAGACTCCACTCCCGGGCTCTCGACTCGGTAGCATTAGACGTAAATCAGGAACGAGGTGATGATCATGGCAACGGCACACCCCCACAGAAATGATCATTCTCCGCGAGATAATGCTTATGAGCGGGAACGCAGGCGTCGGATGGCCAAACTCCGTCAGGACAGTACCCGTCGAACCCTGGAGATCATTGAGCGCAAGTTCCCTAATCTGAAAACCCGGTAACCGGGTGATCACACCCCTCGACTGTAGTACCGCCTGTAGTACCATAAGGGTACAGAATCATCTCATCGAACATATAAAACACCCTGGATAGGTGACCCTCGCGTCAATATTCAGAATGACCGAGGCAAGGCTAAGGTTTATCAGATCAATCAGGAAGGGAGAACACCATGAACCCTGAGAAATACACCTATCAAATTTCCTGGTCGGAGGAAGACGGCGAGTACGTCGCCACCGTACTGGAGTTTCCCTCCCTATCCTGGTTGGACCCCGAACGTGCACAGGCAGAACAGGGGCTGCTGAACCTGGTCGCCGAGGTCCTCGAGGACATGGCTGAATCTGGAGAAAAGATCCCCACCCCCCTGGGTGAGCGTTCCTATTCTGGAAAATTCAACGTTCGCACGTCGCATTCCCTGCACCGCCGTCTGGTGATGGAAGCAGAGGCCGAGGGCGTATCCCTTAATACCTGGGTCAACCAGAAATTAGCCTCAGCCTGACCCCCCAAGCACACATACCCCTGATCCCCATGAGAGATATGCGGGATCAGGGGGGTTTCTCTGTTCTATCGTGTCTTAGCTGCCAATCGCCACCACACCGCGACGGATCGCGTCGATAGCCTGACGGGCAGTGCGCGCCATCTCATCGCTATAGGAGGTCTTGGCCACCTGCTCCAGCAGGTCGATGACCTGACGGCACCAGCGCACGAAGTCACCCGGGGTGAGCTCCGCACCGTTTTCAGCTGCCGCGGCCATGCAGTACCCCAGTGGCGCACCGGCGGCCCACTGGTGGATGGCCATGGCAAACCCTGCCTCCGGCTGGCGGGTCAGGGGTAGGCGGTGGCGGCGTTCGTCGTCGATCAGCTCAGACCAGATGCGTTCGATGTTGTTCATGGCCTCAGCCATCGCCTCGGTGGCAGCTTCCGGGGATCCGCCGGTCTCACGACGGTTTTCAAAGGTGCACATGCTCACCACACCGGCCAGCTCCGCTGGATCCAGGTCATCCCAGATGCCACGCTTGAGGCACTGCGCCACCAACAGGTCCGATTCATTGTGGACCTTGGCCAGACGCTCCCCCTCCTCGGTGATCACAGGGTTATCCGGATCGGAGTAATCCACATAATCCATCTCACTGAGCAGGGCGAGGATGCGCTCGAAGGTCCTGCCCAGGGTTTCGCGTGCCTTGTCCACCGTGCCGGTGAGTTTATTCAGGTCACGTTGTTTGCGCAGCATGCGTTCTGCTGTGCGCGCCAGTTGCTCGCGGTCCGGCCAGTGGTGGGCCTCATGGTCCCGGATGGCAGAGCGCAGCTCAGTGATGCGGGCATTGGGGCGAACCCTCGCTGCATCCCGCATCTTATTGGGGCGTTTGAAATTACCGCGGCGGAACAGGTCCGCCACCTGGCGGGCAAACCTGCGCGGTGACTGTGCTGCCCCGCGGGGCAGACGCATGTGCCCGACCACCACGGGTGCGTTGTCGAAGGAATCGGCATCGATGCGACCTGACCAGCCTGATTCGGTGGTCACCCACGGACGGGGATCACGGGCCTGATTGGCTGGTGTCATCACCACCGCCAGGACGGGGCGTTTCCTACCTGGCATGGCGATGACCTCACCGACCTGCAGTTTGGACAGCACAGTGGTCACCTCTGCGTGACGCTGCTCCATACTGTGGCGACGGTGGGTTTTCTCTTCGTCGTTAAGCGCACGGCGCAGTTCCATATAGCCTAAGAAGGACTCCACGGCTGTTTTTTCCGGGGACACCGCCGGGTTGGTCGCGGTGATCTCACGGTCCAGCTGTGCGCGCAGCTCCTCGACCTTGCGTTCCGCGCGTTCGATCTCACGGACATCACCCACCACGGAGCCATCGGCCTGGAACTGGGCGAAGGATTTCTCCAGCAGGCGCAGGGACTGCTCATAACCGATGGTCTTCAACAGGTTCACCGACATGTTGTAGCCGGGCTGGAAAGTGGAGATCAACGGGTAGGTGCGCGTAGAGGCCAGGCCGGCCACAAAACGTGGATCCATCGCCGGCGACCACTGCACCACCGCGTTGCCCAGGATGTCAATGCCGCGGCGCCCCGCACGACCGGTCAGCTGGGTGTACTGGCCGGGGGTCAGATCCACATGGCCTTCACCATTGAACTTGACCAGTTTCTCCAACACCACGGTACGAGCCGGCATATTGATGCCCAAGGCCAGGGTTTCGGTGGCGAAGACCGCACGCACCAGGCCCTTGACAAACAATTCCTCCACGATGTGGCGGAAGGCAGGCAACATGCCGGCATGGTGGGCAGCGAACCCGCGCATGAGGGCGGAGCGCCACTGCTTGAAATTGAGGACCTGGAGGTCTTCCTCAGGGATGCCGACCACACCGGCATCAATGATGCGCGCGATCTCCTCGGCTTCCTCCTGGTCGGTGAGCACCAGCTTGGAGCGCAGGCACTGGTAGAGCGCACCATCACAACCCGCACGCGAGAAAATGAACGTGATCGCGGGCAGCATGTTCATGCCCTGCAGAATGCGCAACACCTCAGGCCTGCCCAGCGGACGTTGTCGGTCCTGTTCCCGGGCTTGACCGGAGCGGCCCCCGCCGCGGCGATCATCCCGATCGCGGTCACGATCCTTCCCACCACGCGCCCGGGTGCGGAACCCCTCTCCGGAGCGGTACTCAGCACGCCCCGGTTCGCTCGTCTGGGAATTGAGCCGGTCGATGGTGGCTTCCAGCTGCTTATTCAAACGCCCATCAGTGCCCGGTTCAAACAACGGCAGCACCTTGCGCTGGACCATCATGTACTGATCCAGCGGAACGGGGCGGTGATCGGTGACAATCACCTGGGTATCACCACGCACGGTGGCCAACCACTCACCGAACTCCTCGGAGTTGGACACGGTGGCGGACAGGCCGATGATCTTCACGGATTCATCCAGGTTGAGGATGACCTCCTCCCACACCGCACCGCGTGAAGCATCCGCCAGGAAGTGGATCTCATCCATCACCACATGGCTGAGACGCTCCAGGGCAAAGGACTGCCCGTAGATCATGTTGCGCAGCACCTCGGTGGTCATCACCACGATCTCCGCATCATGGTTGATGGACACATCACCGGTGAGCAGACCCACGGCATCCGAGCCATGCTCAGCCACCAGATCGTGGTACTTCTGGTTGCTCAGCGCCTTGATGGGCGTGGTGTAGAAACATTTGGTGCCCCGCGACAACGCAAGAGACACGGCAAACTCGCCGACGATGGTTTTGCCGGCACCGGTGGGCGCGCACACCAGCACGCCGTGACCGTCCTCCACCGCCTGACAGCCCTGGATCTGGAAATCATCCAGCCCAAAGCCCAGTCCGCTAATAAATTCTGACAGGTGTGTACCCGGTTCGGGAGTGAAACTCATACCCCCAGGCTACCTGGGTCCGGTTTAGAGCACGTCGTCGAAGGCCGATCCGCCCTTTTTAAAGCTTGTCGACGCCCGGTTGGCACCGTTATCCGCCATCGGCGCGCTCCCACGGAGCTGGTATCCATCGACCGGTGCCGGTGCCTGCACCGGCTGCGGTGCTTCCTCGCCACCAACTGCGGTATCAAGCGGGGAGGCCGACAGATCATCAGAATCCAACCAGTCGGGTCGTTTACGATCCTTACGCTTGTCATTGATACGGCAGAACTGGATGGCGAATTCCACCAGCAGGGTCAGCGATATCGCCAACACCAACATGGAGAAGGGGTCCTGGCCTGGTGTCATGAATGCCGCAAACACGAACAGCAGCATGATGATCATGCGACGCTTATCTTTGATCGCCTCGTATTGGAGGATGCCCACGAGGTTGAGCATGATGATGATCAGCGGCAGCTCGAAGCTCACGCCGAAGATGAGCAACAGGGAGAGCAGGAAGTTGAAATAACGATCACCGGTCAGGGCAGCCATGCTGGCCTCATCACCGATGGTGAGAAGGAAGTCCAGGCCGAAGGCCACCACGAAGTAGGCCAGAACAGCACCTGCGACGAAGAGCAGCACAGCGATTGAGACGAAGACGAAAGTCCAACGGCGCTCATTTTTCATCAGACCCGGGGTGATGAAACCCCACACCTGCGATAACCACACCGGGGAGGCGATGACCAGGCCGACCAGACCGGAGACCTTCAGACGCAACATGAAGGGATCAAAGGGGCCTGTGGCGAGCAAACGGCAGTCATCCACCTCGGAACCGGAGAAGGAAGCACGTGCTTCTGGAGGGAGCGAGCAGTAGGGATCGCGCAGAATCTCACCCAGCGTCGGGGTTCCCCAAAAGGAGGTCTGGTACCAGATGAAGGCGATGATGGTGCCCACCAGGATTCCGCCCAGCGAAATCAACAGGCGTCGACGGAACTCCTGGATATGCTCCACCACGGACATGTCCCCCGTCGCGGAGTTCTTCTTACCGCGTTTGAGGAGTTTCCTCCGGGGCTTCACAACATCAGCTTTGTGTGAATCAGACAATTCCTTGCAACCCTCATCCGATACCGGGGCCCATGTGCGGACCGTGTGATCAACTGACTACGCACCGCAACTGCATGGAACTTTTTGGTTGCGGTGCGCTTCATCCAGGACTATGCGCTGCGGTTGGGATCCTCGTAGTTCTGACGGTAGTCAGGCTGCTGGAAGTTTGGCTGCTGTGGGTGCTGCGGAGGCTCGATCTGCTGCGGAGGCTGGAAACCCTGCTGCTCCGGCTGGGCCGGAGCCTCATCGTCCTTCTTCATCTCCTTGACCTCGGATTTGAAGATACGCATGGAGCGACCGAGTGAACGGGCGGCATCCGGTAGCTTCTTTGCGCCGAAGAGAACAATGATCAACACGACGATGATCGCGATTTCCCAAGGTCCAAGACTCATTGGTGTATGACTCCAAATTCACGTTGTACAAGCAGTCCTTGGCACCACCTCTGCGTTATTGCGCAGAGACAGCCGGTGTCACTTGTGGGTATATATACCGGGCTGAAGAGCTGGTTTCACTTTAGTTGATCATCGTACGCAGACAAACCTGCGTGAATTTTCCCATTGATAGCGTCAACTAAAAAATCAGGCCCAGTCACCTTCATCCGGTCTGCCTGACTGATACTAAACCTGATGAACCAATCCCGCGAGTAGAGCGGCCGAGACGCTGGCACCCAGGTCACACCATCCTCATCAATGATGTAATCGGCCGGGACAGCCAGCTCCATCGACATATAATTGGCCAACCACGTGGCCTCCTCCTGCAGCAGGAATTGCACCAGCTCTGACTGGCTGTCCCCGGCGAACGGATCATCAGCGGAAAACCTCAACCCGGACAGGTGCGGATCACCGGCGTCCTCGGTCAGGGTGATGCCGCGGATACGGTCCACCCGGAATGTCCGGTGATCATTGACCGCGTCCTCCCAGGCATGCACATAGGTTTCACCCTCGGTGGTGAAGATGCGTGCAGGGCTCACCTGGCGTGTGCTCGTGGTGTCTGAGCTGTGGGAATGGTAAAGAAAACGGACCTGCTTCCGCTGGTCCATCGCCGCGCCAACAACGGCCAGGGTGCTGTTGTCCTGGGCCTCATCGCCTTCTGCCACCGAATCAAACACCGCGGTGGTGTAGTCCCCCATGATCCCGCGCAGCTTCTCCGCTGCAGAGACCACTGCCTCCTGATTAGTTAGGCCGGGGAGGTTCTCCAGGGATTCCAGGGTGAGCAACAGAACCCCAGCTTCGGTCGGTGTCAGGCGCAGGGGCTTGTCCATCCCCTGGGCATTGTGGACTCTCACCGAGGTGTAGCTGTGCTCCAACTCCACAAGATCACCCGGTAGCAGGCCCGGCAGGCCACACATCCACAACCGGTTGAGATCCGCCATGATCTCACCGGGCTGGAGTCCGAAATCACGGGCCGCCTCCATGACGGTGCGATCCGGGTGGCGTTGGAAATACGGCAGGAGGTTGAGCTGTCGGGTCAGCTCATCTATTTTCCTAGCGGTGCGTGGCATGTCCTTCGGCCATCCTCTCCTGCGCGGTGGTCAGCAGTGCAATGACCTCATCCACAACATCCCGGGGTTCGGTGACGATTGCCTCCGGCGCGTGGGCGGCGGCATTGCGGATCAGCCAGTCACGGTCAACATCTTCCAACAGCCACCTGTTATCACCCAGGTGTGCGCCCTCAGAGGTCAGTGCCACCGCGCGGCCTTCCTGGACGGTGAGGTGGGCGTGGATAAGCTCTCTGTCTCGTCGTAGATGGGAGCGCACCACCGCTTGAAGGTTCGTGCCCAGAGGCGCGGGGTGTTCCACCGGATCGTCGAGCACCGTCACCCCGCTGATGCGGGTGATGCGGAAACAGCGGACCTCAGCGCGGTCAATATCATGGCCGACCAGATAAATGCGGTCGCGCTCGGGCACGAGCCCCCACACATCCATGGAACGTGAACCGGGGCTGTCGGTCTGGCTACGGGCATAGCTGAAGCGGATACGCAGAGCCTTGTGGCGGGCACGCATGATCGCATCAAGATCACGAGCGGACAAGACCCGCAGGTCACCGGCGTTGCTCACCGCGGCGCCCGCTGTGCCTAAATCGCGGTTGGCGCCACTGGCTGCGATCTTTGTCCACCCGGAACGGGCAAACGCGCCCAGCTCCAGATCCTGTCCCATCTCACCTGCCAGCCCGAGAACAGCAGCCTCCTCCGGGGTGAACTCGATATCTTTAAGCTCATAACCTTCAGAATCAAGCCGGTAGGCCTGTTTCCCCTCGTGGGGTCCTGAGGTGAGGATCTGGCTTTCAATGGGCACACCAGCTTTGCGCAACGCCACCAGATCGCGCTGGAGGGCTTTACGAAAAGAATCAATCGACATATCACGGTACCCATCGAGGCTGCTGTGGATCCATGCTTGGGTGAGATACTTTCGGTCGAAGGACTCCGCGCTCAGGAAAGCGAATGTGAGGTTGATCTGCCGTTCGAGGTCGTCTCTCCTGGGGGCCATCCACCCTCCTGTGCTGGTGTCTTAACTACGGTAGGTGTCCGCGTGGGCGTGCATATAGGCAATAAGCTGATCAACCTCGGCACTGACAGGTGAGAACGGATCGCCCAATTCCACCACCTGCGGTTCCGGCCGGTTGACCTTGTGACGCATCCAATCGACGGTCACGGGTGCTCCCAGCTTATCGGCAGCCTTGAGGATCTGCCCGCGGAGATGGGCGCGTGTTGTTTCCGGGGCATGGTCCACCGCATGGGCGATAGCCTCATCCGTGGTCCACCGCGTGATCAGGCCGCGATTTTCCAGCACACTGAACAAGCCACGTCCGGGACGGATATCGTGGTAGGTGAGGTCGATCTGCGCCAGGCGGGGATCATTAAGCTCGAGGGCACCCCGGGTCTGATAGCGATCAAGCAGTTTCTTCTTGATCACCCAGTCGATCTCCTGATCCACCTGGGAGAAGTCCTGGGTATCAATGGCCTCCAGGGTGCGCCCCCACAAATCCACGACCCGGGCCATCTCCTCATTGGAAGTCCCCAGCACGGTGCCATCAGCGGTGGCGGTTTCCACCCGCTGATCCACCCAGCGCCGGGCATGCTCCAGGACGATCTGCTGGATCTCCAGGGCGGAACGGGTGGTGCCATCTTTAAGCTTCAGCGGAACCCTGCCGGTGAGATCACGGGAGATCTCACGGATGGATTCAATATCATTGGCCAGTTCCATATCCGGAAGACCGACCTCCGCCTCGATCATCTCCAGCACCAACAGGGTGGATCCGACTTTGAGCGCAATGGTGGGCTCAGCCATGTTGGCATCACCGACGATGACGTGGAGACGACGATAACGGTGGGAATCCGCATGCGGCTCATCACGGGTGTTGATGATCGGCCTAGACCTCGTGGTGGCGCTGGACACCCCCTCCCAGACGTGGTCAGCCCGCTGGGAGATGCAGTACCCCAGCGGGAAGCCCTCCCCCTTGGCCATCGGGTTCGGATGATGGATCATCCCGGCGCCGCTGATGAGCTGGCGGGTGATCAGAAACGGCATGAGCCGCCGGCCCAGGGCCTTGAGCGAGACTTCCCGGCGAACGAGGTAGTTCTCATGGCAGCCGTAGGAGTTGCCGATGGAGTCCACGTTGTTTTTGAACAGGTAGACCTGTCCCCCGATGCCTTCTCGTTTCAGGGTGGCTTCGGCATCGACAGCCATGCGGTCGGCGATCCTGTCCCCGGCCTTCTCATAGTTGATGAGCTGGGTGAGGCTATCGCATTCCGCAGTGGCATATTCAGGATGGGACCCCACATCCAGGTACAGGCGTGAGGCATTGGGGATGAAGATATTCGAGCTGGAATACTTATCCACCACCGGGCGGAAGAGATACTTGGCGATCTCATCAGGGCGCAACCTGCGCACCTCACCATCCATGCAGGTGATGCCAAATTCGGTTTCCACACCCATGATCCGGCGCGTCAGGGCACCGGTCTCTGGGTGCTGCTGGACTTCCTGGGTGGGGGTCTCATCCATGCTCAAGGGATCTACTCGCCGCCCTTTTGCACATAGGAACGGACAAATTCCTCGGCGTTGTTTTCCAAGAGACCATCGATCTCATCGAGCAGATCATCCACACCTTCAGTATTGACCTGAACCTGTCCTGCGGACTGGACCTCATCATCATGATCGTCCTCGCGTCCGCCACCGGCGGAGATCTGCGTCTGCTTACCACTCACAAAATCACACTCCTGATCTGGATTGCCCTGGGATTGACCCGGCTTCTTAGGCCTACTTTAGTTCCCCTGCAACACTACCCAACGTTAGGTACCTCACTTCTCATATGTCTTGATGGCTTTGAGCACCTCATCCACCGTGGTGGCGGAATCAAGGATTTCTCCCACCTCCGCCCGGGTAAGCCTGCCCAGCTCGGTGGTGAGAATGCGGACCTCACTGCCGGTGGCATCGGTGACAATGAGGGATTCCCAATTCGCCGCGATGATGTCCTCGGGGAACTGCTTGATCATCCGGCCCCGGAAATAGGCGCGGGAATCCTCCGGAGGCGTGGCTGCGGCGTGGGCGATCTCTGCGGCGGTGACATATTCACGCATCCGACCCTTTCGCGCCAGCGCGTGGTGGAGGCTGCGCGCCGGGTCGATATCGGTGTATTGCAAGTCCAGCAACTTGATCTTGGCATCGTCGATGGCCAGTCCGCGGGCGAGGAAGGACTTGATCAGGGCCCATTTGGCAGTCCAGTCCAGAAGGTGGGAAGTTTTGAGTGGATCATTTGCCAGAAGATCCATGACCTCCTCCCACAGCGCCAGGACCTTGAGGTCGACCTCGGTGAGCTGGTTTTCCAGGGTGGCGAGCACCCGCTCGCGGTAGACCCGTAGCACCTCGAGCGCGGTGAGCTGGCGGGCGTCGGCAAGCATCAGTTGGTGGGTGAGCGTGAGGTCATGGGAGATGGCGGCGACCTCGCGCACCGGATCTTTCAGTTTCAGGTCGCTGAAATCGCAGCCGGCTTCGATGGCATCAAGAACAAGCGTGGTCATGCCGAATTTCAGCAGGTTGGAGGTCTGCGACATGTTGGCATCACCGATGATGACGTGGAGACGGCCCCAGTCATCAGCGTTGGTGTGCGGCTCATCGCGGGTATTGATGATGCCGCGGTTGAGGGTGGTCTCCAGAGAGATCTCCTGCTCGATATAGTCGGCGCGCTGACTGATCTGGAACCCAGGCTTCTCGCCCTGCTGGCCCAGTCCGACGCGACCGGCGCCGATGATGACCTGGCGGGTGACAAAGAACGGGATGAGCGCCTGGGAGATCACATCGAAATCAATATCACGCCGGTAGCGATAGTTCTCGTGCGCACCGTAACTGGCACCCTTACCGTCCACATTGTTTTTGTAGATCTTCAGAGGCGGGCAGGGGTCATGGCCGTCGAGGACAGATTTGCCCTGGCTGGAAAATGCTGCGGTATCGGCAATGGCTTGCATGAGGATGTGATCACCGGCGGCGTCATAGACCATGGCGTCCCAGGCGTTGGTGACCTCAGGGGAGGAATACTCCGGGTGGGCATGATCGACATAGAACCGTGCACCGTTGGTAATGAACACATTGGCCACCCCAATGGTATGGGGATCCACCACCGGGGCCTGATGATAACGCCGTAGATCAAATCCGCGACTATCACGCAGGGGCGACTCATCGGAGAAATCCCACCGCACGCGGTGCTCACCGAAACCCCGCGCGCTGGCGTAGGACACCACCGCATGGGTGGAGGTGACGATCGGGCTCACATGGTCGTGGCCGGGGGTTGAAATGCCGTATTCGGTCTCAGTACCGATGAACCGTTCCATGACAGACAGCTTATCGTCCCTCGGCCTATCCCCCAGGATCTCATGGCTTCTTTCATCACATTCATGTCGAGTCTGATCGCGAGCCTCCCCCGATGAAACGCATGACCTGCTACCACTGCTCCAGGGTATCCCTGCGGGGACGTGGTTCATTCTCAGGCCAAAAATCTAACCTGATCTGAGAAGGCAATGACTCCCAACTGCGTCCTGAGCTTAGATATTCACGAATTCCAACACTATCCGGATGGCCGAAACCTGCGTATTCCCGCCAGCCTTTAACACGAGAATATCCACGTACACGATATTTCCCAGGAGCTAATTCCCAGGAATATAGCTGCTCGTCGGGAAAGAAAAATGCATCGCGCCCACTTAGTGATTCGAGGCCAAAAAGGCTGGTTCAGTGCCGAGGAATTCAACAGAAATTTCAGTAAACCACTGCCATTTATCCATATCGATGGGCTCAGGTTCCTCATCAAAGACCGTAATTCTCATCCCCACTACTTCGTCGATAACCGGAGTTCGAAGTAATAGTGTTGAAATACCTGAAAACAACACAGCCAATTGCAGTTCTTGCGCAGGCATCCAATTGTCATAATCAAAATCTTGCAGGGTTTGGGACCCATATAACTCAGGATCCATATCCGGGACAAGATTCCCAAATATAATCGGTTCTGTTGTACCTTTTAGCACTCCGACAGCTGTGCGTACCACGGTCGATGCAACCTTTCATAGGGCAAAATGCTGACTAACATCGATTGTACAATCGGATCCGTCTAGCGTCGCCAGTCCTGAATACCTGTACCAGCACCATAATCCCGCCACGCCACGGCTGGCTGTTTCAGTGTCACGGCATCGGTGAACCAGAAGGTCTGGCCGGGGTTCCAGGGGGCGAGCATGCCCGCGTGCTTATCATCCGCTGGGATCACTCGCCCCGCCGTGGCAGAATATCCACTCATGCTCAGATGCACTGCGCCATAGTGTCATAGTGCTGCACCACCTCCACGTAGTCCGGCACCACCCAATGGTGTGGATAGCCTGTGGGTATCTCTGCCAATCAACGCCTTTACTGGCGGTTACATCCAGGGGAAAACGCCCTGCACAGATCGGCCCAAGCCGTTGGCCCGTTGAAGGTGAACACCTTGGCATCAGGCAATACGGTTGCTCCGCGTACCCAGTCGGTTGTCCAGTCGAATCCGTCCTTCAATTCGCGGGCAGTGGCAATGACTGGGCAGGGAGGCATCGACCGCCAGGGCCGATCTGTCCGTGCCTCTTACCGCCATTTTTCTAGCGCCTCGGTTATGGATGGTGACAGCTCTTCACGATCTGGCTCCTCCCACCTCACCGATGCATGCTTCTCCGGCCGGAATGAATCTGATCAATCGGAGACCACACCGGAATCGACTATATGGCGGGCAATGCGCCGCAACCCGGCCCTCAACAGTGGTGCAGACAGTAAGACTTCCTCGTCCATGGTTGCCAGTAAGTTGCTCTGAACACAGAGCCTTCAATGGCGTCATGAAGCAACTCAGGATTGATCTCGGCCAGTGCCACCTGCCCAAACAGGGGTGCCACTCTCCTGGATAGAGCTTCAGCAGAATACTGCCTGCTGATCCCGAATTTGTCTGCGTTGCGCTGCAGATAGCTGCTAAGCCGCCAGGTTGCCTGAAATAAGGGACCACCCAGGCCCTCTGAGGCAAGGGCCACCTCCATGAGAAAGTCTCTGCCCCCTGGGGCCAGCAAGCAAATCACTGATCAATGACATGTCATTAATCTATCGGATTAACTGCGGTTACCTCAGGATCGGCTAGGAATGCGGGATCTCCGCGATCCGCGGATGCAGCCAGGCACCCGTCTTCTGTCCTGTGTGAATCAGGCCACGGAGTTGCCCGGCTTCTTCAATGGGTGAGGTTCAGACATGTGGGGAGATAAGAGTCTGCTCAGAACCGAACAAAGTCGAGTGATGTCTGGGTTAAGGAAGCCGAAAACACCTGGTTTGTTCGTCTGTGAGCAAAGTTCCTTCAGGCCCCAACCACTCACACCACCTCGGCGTGGGTGACGCGCTTGCCCTGGCGTCCGGTGATCTTGCTCCACTCATCTGGATTGGAGGTATTGGGCAGATCCTCGCTCTGTTGATTCTCCTGATCAATGGCTTCCACCAGGTGCTTGATGGTCAGACCGGTGGTGCGGCCCTCGATATGGTCCTTGATGGCACTTTTCTTGGCGCGGTCGACGATGTTGGCGATCATCGCCCCGGAGACGAAGTCGTGGTAGTTCAGGGTTTCCAGGGTGCCGTCGATAAGCGTTAGGCGCACGTACGGGCGTGGGCTGAACAGGTGCTCGATCGCGGCGTCGATGAGTTGCTGCGCTGGCACTGCCAGCGGGATCGCGTCGGTGATATAGCGGGCGAAGATATCACGCGCACCGTCGCGGTTGGGGCGCTGGACACGGATCTTGATGTCCAGGCGGCCCGGGCGCAGGATGGCGGGGTCAATGAGCTCTTCACGGTTGGTGGCCCCGATGACAATCACGTTGGACAGGTCCTCCACGCCATCCAGTTCGGCGAGCAGCTGTGGGACCACGGTGGTTTCCATGTCGGAGCTGACACCTGAACCACGGATGCGGAAGATGGATTCCATCTCATCGAAGAAGATGATCACGGGGCGGCCATCACCCGCCAGCTCGCGGGCGCGTTCGAAGATCACGCGGATCTGGCGCTCAGTCTCACCGACGTACTTGTTGAGCAGCTCCGGGCCCTTGACGTTGATGAAATAGGAAGTGCCGGCCTCCCCTATCCGCTGGGACAGGGAATTGGCCACCGCCTTGGCAATCAGCGTCTTGCCACACCCAGGTGGTCCGTAGAGCAGCACGCCCTTGGGTGGGTGCAGGTTGTAGGCGCGGTACATCTCCGGATGCAGGAACGGCAATTCGACGGCATCCTGGATCAGTTCGATCTGATCGTCCAGACCACCGATGTCGGCATAGGACACATCCGGGGCCTCCTCCAGCGCCAGCTTGGAGATTTCCGTCTTGGGGATATTCTCAAAGGCATACCCGGCGCGGCGATCCACCAGGAGGGTATCTCCCGGGCGTGGCAGTTTGCGGGTGCGGTCCATGAGGGGGCCTGCGAGTTTGACCACGCGTTCCTCGCCGGAACGGTCAGAGATCAGCGCGCGGTCGCGGCCAACCATCTCCATGAGGGTGGCCAGGTCACCGGTTTGTTCGAAGTCGCAGGCCTCCAGGACCTGGTTGCCTTCACCAAGGCGTACCTGGACGCCGGGCATGAGGTCGCCGGCGCACAGCATGGGTGAGGTGGCCACGCGCATGCGCCTGCCGCCAGCGAAGATTTCTGCGCTCTTGCCGTCCTGCGACATCTCCAGGAAGGTGCCGTAGAGCGAGGGTGGCTGGGCCATGTCCTCGAGTTGTTCGTACATCATCGAGAGTTTGTCGCGTGATGATTTCAACATCTCCGCCAGTTTGGCGTTGCGGGCGCCCAGGTCCTGGTTGGTGCGTTTGAGCGCCCGCGCTTCATCGGCGAGTCGGGTCATCTCCTCGCGGTTGAACTCAGAGAAGGAGCTGGGGTCTGTTGGTGAAGCCATGGCTGCCACTCTAGTCCCCGTCTGAGTGCTTATCGACGCGCGCGTCGCTGTGGGCGAGGTGGCGTGACGCCGTCAGCGAGGCGTCGAGCCATGACCAGGAATGCGGTGTGGGCATTCATGCGGTGTTCCGGGCGGGTGGCCAGGCCTTCGACCTTCCAGTCACGGATGAGGGATTCCCAGGCGCGTGGTTCGGTGAAGCACTGCAGCTCACGCAGGCCTTCCATGACTTTCATCAGCTGTGGCACGGTGGCCACATAGGTCATGAACACTCCACCCGGGATGAGGAGGTTCTTGGATACCTCGAGGCAGTCCCAGGGTTCGAGCATGTCCAGGACGATGCGGTCCACAGGGCCACCGATGTTGTCGACGGTGGCGTCTTTGAGGTCACCCAGTCGGGGGTCCCAGGTGGCCGGGCGCTCGCCGAAGTATTCTTCGACGTTGTTGACGGCGAACTCCAGGTGATCATCACGGATCTCATAGGAGATGAGCTTGCCTTCATGCCCGATGGCGCGTAGCAGCGCCATGGACAGTGCACCTGAACCGGCACCGGCCTCCAGGACGCGGGCGCCGGGGAAGATATCGCCCTCGACCAGGATCTGGGCGGAGTCCTTCGGGTAGATCACTGCGGCGCCACGGGGCATGGACAGGACGTGGTCCACCATGAGGTGACGGAAGCAGAGGAAGTCCGAGCCCATGGTGGACTGCACGACGGTGCCTTCATCTGCGCCGATGATCTCATCGTGAGGGATCTGTCCGCGGTGGGTGTGGTAGCTGCCTCCCGGTTCCAGGATGATGGTGAAGTGACGGCGTTTGGCGTCGGTGAGCTGAACGCGGTCGCCTGCTTGGAACGGGCCGGAATAGGGCATGTGCCCTCGCTTTCTGTGTGCGGGTGAAACGTGCGTCTTGGGGGTGGACGCGCAATCGGCGTTAATTTACCAGATAGGCCTCAAGGGCCTTCTCGAACCATCCCAGATCCTTCACACCGGCCATCTCCCGGGCTGAGTGCATGGACAACAGTGGGATGCCCACATCCACGGAAGCAATACCCAGGCGGGTGGCACTGATGGGTCCGATGGTGGAACCACACGGCACATCGTTGCGGCCGGCGAACACCTGGTGTGGGACCCCTGCTGACTGGCAGGCGCGGATCCACATGCCGGAGGTGACGGCATCTGAGGTGTAGCGCTGATTGGCGTTGACCTTGAGCACCGGCCCCTGGCCGATGATGGGATGATTCACCGGATCGTGTTTGCCCGCGTGGTTGGGGTGGATGGAGTGGGCGGCATCGGCTGAGACCATCGTGGAGCGGGTGAACATGCGACGGCGCTCATCCTCATCTGCGCCCAGTGCGCGGGCAGTGCGGATGAGTACATCTTCCAGGAGCGGGCCTCCGGCACCGGTGGTGGAATTAGACCCCACCTCCTCGTGATCAAAGGCAGCTAGTACGAGGATGTCATCTCCGGCGTCCTCCGACTGGGCAGCGGCGATGAGGGCTGTCATGGAGGGCTGTACTGAGGAGAGGTTGTCCAGACGGCCAGCGGCAATGAAATCGCCATGGGCACCGAAAACCTCCGGGACCTGGGTGTCCACGGTGATCAGGTCATGGGCGATGATGTCATAGGGTTCCACACCGGCGGCCTCTGCCAGGACGTCCATGATGGAGACATCCGGATCCCCCACTGCGAACACCGGCTGCAGGTGCTGCTGCGGGTTGAGTGTGAGGTTGGAGTTGACGGTGCGGTCCAGGTGGATCGCCACGTGGGGGATCCTCAGGATGGCACCGGTGTTGACGAGTTTGACGGAACCGTCGCAAAGCGCAATGCGGCCGGCCAGCGACAGCTCACGGTCAAGCCAGGAGGCGTAGATGGGGCCGCCGTAGACCTCGACGCCGGCCTGCTGCCAACCGTGCGACTGCAGGTCGCCGCGGGGCTTGAGTTTGAAACCGGGAGAATCCGTATGGGAGCCGATGATACGGAACCCGGAATCCGGGGAGGCATTCTCGGGCACCCACCAGGCAATGACGGCACCGCCCCGCACCAGAACATGACCACCCGGGGTAGCGTCCCAGGCATCCGACTCATCCTGGGGCACGAACCCCTCGTGGATCAGGCGGCGCGCCACGGTGTCAGCGGCGTGGTAGGAACTCGGGCTCAACGACAGGAAACTCAGGAAATCATCGGTCACATGCATGCGATCAACACTAGCCAACCTGCTGGAAATTCCGCAGGAAGCTGGCTGGATTGGGGCAGGATTGGGGTCCGTGTCCACCCCACCTACTAAGGTGTCTGTCATCATGACCAGCTCTGAAAAAACCACCGCTCCCTCCAAACCACGCCCACTGGCGCTGTCACCGTCACGCGCCGGGGATTATCAACAATGCCCGCTGCTCTACCGACTTCGGGCAATCGACCGCCTGCCTGAACCGAAGACGGTGGCCCAGGTCAAGGGCACCCTTGTACACGCGGTTTTAGAGGAGATGCATAAGCTGCCTCGTGAACAGCGGGAGTATCCGGCTGCGGTCAAGAGGCTGAAGCCCCACTGGTCGGATATGTGCGACAAGGATTCAGACTTGAATGATCTGGTTCCAGAGGATCAGCTCTATGATTTCCTGGTGGACTGCCGGACGCTGCTGCGCGGCTATTTTGAGATGGAGAATCCCCAGGGTTTTGATGCCAGCGACGTGGAGATGTACGTGGATACGGTGCTGCCCAACGGTGTTCCCGTGCGCGGATTCATCGACCGCGTGGATACCGCGCCCAGCGGCGAGGTACGCGTGGTCGATTATAAGACCGGCAAGAAGCCCAAACCACAGTGGAGCCAGCAGGCAACCTTCCAGATGCTGTTCTACGCGCTGGTGTACTGGCGGCTATTCGACCAGATCCCGGCGCAGCTGCGCCTGATGTACCTCAAGGTCAACGATTCGATGTTCCTCGCCCCGTCGCGTGAGCAGTTGGAGTATTTCGAACGTGACCTGGGTGATCTCTGGGCGAAGATCGAGATGGACGGGAAGTCGGGTCGCTTCCGCACCAAGACATCCAAGCTGTGTGGCTGGTGCCCACATCAGGCGCTGTGCCCGGAGTTCGGGGGCGTGCCACCGGAGTACCCGGGGTGGCCGGGCAGCACGGCTGATGTGGCCCAGGAATAACCACGATATGAGTGGTCATTCCAAAGGATGATATTTCGACGCGGTTGAAAACAACGTGCAGCGCTGCAGGTTAGGAATGGTTTTCCTATCTTGCAAAGCGTTGTTTCGGGAATACTATGAAGATTAGCCTCGCATAACAGATTGCCCTATATATTCTTTGGTCTGTAGGCGTTATTCCCACTTGAAAATCAGCCGAGTTCCTGAAAGGAGTGTTGGCGATCTCTCTGCAGTTCCGGAAACCGCAACACCCAGGCGATGTCCTCCACGAGCGATTCCTCCAGCCCCGCGGAATCACCCACTATGACCTTGCCAAGAGCCTGCACATCACTGAAGCCACCATCTCCAATCTTGTCCAACGCCGCAGCGACCTCACCATTGGACTGGCCATGCGCCTCTCGCGCGTATTCCCACTCAGCACACAGGAATGGATCGCCCTGCAACGCGACTTTGACCAGGCCAACCGTCAGTCTGCCTGAGCCTTCCACCGCCGCACACCCCTTGGGTGTGCGGTTTTTTGCTTTACGACGACCCACCGCTCCTCAATTGTCGAACACGTGAGCGTTTGGCATGGGCAAAAATTAACGTAGGGGCTATGGACTTCGAACAGGCAGGCGCATAGAATGGATGCTAATGAGAGTTAGTTTGGGGAAACTACCACAGGGGGCACCGTCACGGTGGACACTACAGAGGCAATCAAATTACTGGACACCGCTCTATCCTCGTTGCTAAAGCACTACACCGACGATCCACAGGCCAGTCACTTCAATCAGGTGGACATCAAGACATTCGAGGAGCTCACCAACCAGATTCCGATGATCACCGCGGGCATGACCAAGACGGCCGCGCTTGCCAATGCCGCCACCCTGGTGGGATCGACGCACATCATTGATTATCTGGTGAAAGAACTGGGTTTGTCCCAGGCCGAGGCGTGGGCCAGGGCTCGTCGGGCCGAGGAGTTCTTCGGTGATGTCCTGCCCACTGCCAAGCCTGCTCCCGAGGCTGATCCGAATCCACAGACCGAAACCGAGCAGGAGCGTTCAGAGCGGGAAGCCCGCGAAGCTGAAGCCCGGGCGCGCGAGGCAGAAAACCGCAAGCGACGTCGAGAGGAGGCTGCGCATCGCAAACTGGCTGCCGAGAAGGTTGACATCATCAACCAGGAACTCAGTTACCTCAACCAGGACACCACGCCGTCCCGCTCCGAGCTCTATGAATTAGCACTGGCTGAAGCATCCAACCGTCGCCCCGAGGATCTACGCAAGTGGGTGCGGGCCGCAGTGGAGAAAGCGAATCACCGCGCCAAGGACCCCTTCGCCGCCACGAAGAACAGATATGTCCACGTGGGCAAACAGGATGCAAACGGTGGCTGCAGGATTTCCATCTACCTGGACGGTGAAGGGGCGGCCCTTCTCAATGCCGCATTGGCGGGATCGAACAAAAAGGGCCACGGCCTCAGCCTTGAGGATCCATCCAAAGACAGGAGAAGCTTTTCCCAGCGGAAAGCAGACGCTCTGGTCCAGATTCTCAAGGACTATAATTCCGGCAGACTCTCCCGTCGTGGTGGGGTGGGAACGATCGTGGTCTCCCTGTCCGCAAAGGATGTCGCGGACTTACCGGAGGCACAACCGGACAAGCGCTTCCCCACCAACACCGGCATCAACCTCACCGCTTCGGAGATCCTGAGGCTGGGGGCCGCGCGCTATGATTTCGGCGCTGTCCTTGACCCCGATTCCGGCCGGCCGCTGCACCTTGGTCGCACAAGTAGATCAGCAAGCCTCAACCAGCGACTGGCGCTGCTGGCATCGGAGCTGGTGTGCTCGGGGGAAGGCTGCGATGAACCCGCTGACAACAGCGATGTCCACCACATCGAGCCCTGGTACGCCGGTGGAGTCAGTGACATCGAAAACTTCACTTTCCGTTGTTTCAAACACCACCCTGACAACGATGACACCAGAACAGGTCAAGGCAACAAGGGTTATGCCGACCACGATCCGGATTCGGGACGAGTTGGTCACCGAAAACCCGATGGCACGGTCGGATTGAACGAATCCACGGCCCAACAGGAATCCGGTGGGGCGAAAATCCGGGACCAGGACGAGAGCAGACCCCCGGGGTGTCCGTTCTGAGGGGAAACGGTTCCCTGGTTAAATCCCGGATACTCTTGCCCGTGCCTGGCGACGTTTCAGTAGGAGGATGATCAGGTAGTAGATGCCTGCGCAGACAACGCCCCCGGAAAGAATCAGATACAACGTGCCGTACCCAACCCACCCCAACAACACACCGAGGAGCAGCGGCCCTAAACCGAAACCGATGTCGACCAGGAGAAATAGTGTGGACAGTGCTGTACCAATCTGGTGTGGTGACACCGCATCCACCGACATGGCCTGGGCCGCCGGCATGAGTGTGCCGTATCCCATGCCTGTGCAGGCACCAGCCAGAATCACCAACCAATCGGTATCTGCCACGGAAAGCAGGAGCAAGGCGATGAAGAGCCAGAAGAGGCCGAACGCCACCACCGGGTTGGGGCCACGTCGATCCTGGATTCTGCCGAGGAAAGGTCGGGTCACCAACATGGTCACTGCATAGGCGATGAAGAAGAAGGCGGCACCGGTAATCAATCCCCGCTCTTCGGCATAAGGATTGATATAGGTGAGCACCCCTGCGTAGCACAGAGCGATAATCATCATGAATGCAGCAATGGGCAGGACCGCGGGATGCACCACGGTTTTCAGGCTCCAGGTGATTGACCTGTTCACGCTGTTGCCTGCCGGGTCCCGGAGAAACAGTGACGCAATCAGTGAGATCACGGAGGTGGCAAGAGCCACCCAGAAGAGCACGTCATAGTTATAGGTATCCACAAGGACCAAGGCGAGAGCCGGACCGACCGCAGCAGCAAGAGTGGTGGTCAGGGAGAGGTAACCGGTGCCCTCCGCGCGTCGGGTGGGCGGGATCACCGACTGGGTTAACGCCATCACCGAGGTGCTGGCCAGGCTGAACGCGAGACCGTGAAGCATGCGTACGCCGATGAGTAAGGCCAGAGAATCTGCCACAAGGTAGAGGGATGAGGCGATAACGGCCAGAACGGCGGCAATGAGCAGGATCCGGCGACGGCCGAATCGGTCCACTACAAAACCAGAAAATAGTCGTGCAATTGTGGCGCCAACCACGAAGGAGCTGGAGGCGAAACCGCCGGCGAAGTCAGAGGCCGCGAACTCGCGGACCGCATATAACGCCATGACGGTGATGAGGTAGTAGAAGACCAGGAAGAAGGAGAAATTGATCAACCACCCCATGGCGAAGGTGGGGGTGAATAGTTTCTTCTCACCGGTTTTCTCCGCGTTGGCCGCTTCAGTCACGGGCGTTGGCATGGGCGTCTCCTCATTCTCCTGGCTATCGATCTGAGATGTCCCCCGACGATTGGGTAATTGTATCATGCAATTGTATGATACAAATACCAAGGTGGCTGTAGCCTTGCCTGATCACGGAAGGACTATTCTTGGCAAACCACGATCTATACTCCCAGCTCTCCTATGAACACATGCTCTCTTCGCGCTACGCCCTGCACAACGCCCCACCGCACGGGCGGGAATGGAGCCTCGACCGAAGCGCAGCCCTGCTGCTGTCCAGGTTGGACGTGGAGGGACCGATGAGTGTCAGTGAACTCGCAGAGGCACTGGACCTTGATATCTCGACGATCCACCGCCAGGTGGCTGCCGCCATGAAGTCCGGTCTCATTGAACGACTCAACGACCCCGATGGGGGCCAGGCCCGGAAACACCGCCCCACGCAGGAGGGTCTGGACAGACTCCGTGCGGAATTTAAAAGCCGCGACCACCTCTCCCAACAGGTCACACAAACCTGGTCCCCCGAGGAGCTGGAGACATTCCTAAAACTGCTCACCAGATTCAATCAGGACCTCGAAACCCTCCGCGGCTCCGAATGGCCACGGCCCTACCCGACCGAACGGGAATAGAAAGGGACGGCCCCTCCCCGATGGGAGAAACCGCCCCCTATCCACCCACTCCCCTAATTCTGGTCCAGGTAGAGCTTCCCGCGGAAGATCGGGTGCATGAGGTTCTCCTTGGACAACACGGTGTTCAGAGTCTCCTCATCCATGAGCTTGCGCTCTAGGATCAGGTCACGAACTGAGCGACCGGTCGCTGCGGCTTCCTTACCAATCTCATCGCCGATGTCATGCCCGAGGAACGGGTTGAGATAGGTGATGATGCCGATGGAATTATCCACGTAGGCGCGACAAACATCAGCATTGGCGGTGATGCCCACCACGCACTTTTCACGGAGGGTCTTGGCTGCGTTGCACAGGATCCGGATGGACTGGAACAACGCCTCACCGATGACGGGCTCCATGACATTGAGCTGGAGCTGACCGGCTTCTGCAGCCATGGCAACCGTGAGGTCATTGCCGAACACCTTGAAGCAGACCTGGTTGACCACTTCAGGGATCACCGGGTTGACCTTCGCGGGCATGATGGAGGACCCAGCCTGGCGGGCGGGCAGGTTGATCTCGTTGAATCCGGCTCGTGGTCCGGAGGACAGCAGACGCAGATCATTCGAGATCTTGGACAGCTTCATCGCTGCGCGCTTCACCGCTGAGTGCGCGAGGACATAGGCGCCGGTATCGGATGTGGCTTCAATCAGGTCACGCGCGGTCTTGATCTCGAGGCTGGTGACCTCAGACAGGGATGCAACAACTTGGTGGCGGTAACCGGAGGGTGTGTTGACTCCTGTGCCGATGGCGGTGGCACCGAGGTTGACCTCCAACAGTCGGTCCATTGCGGAACGCAGAACTGACTGTTCTTCGGCCAGGTTGGCAGCAAATGCCTGGAACTCCTCCCCCAGGCTCATCGGCACAGCATCCTGGAGCTGGGTGCGCCCCATCTTGATGATGTCAACGAACTCGGTGCCCTTCTCACGGAAGGCCACCTGCAATTGGTCGATCTCACTGATGAGGGTGGTCATGGAGGCATAGATGCCGAGGCGGAAACCGGTCGGGTAGGCATCGTTGGTCGACTGCGACATGTTGACGTCATCCATGGGGTGCAGGATGTCGTACCGGCCCTTTTCATATCCCAGATATTCAAGGGCCAGGTTCGCCACCACCTCATTGGTGTTCATATTGGTGCTGGTGCCGGCACCCCCCTGGAACACATCGATGGGAAACTGATCCATGCAGCGTCCCTCAATCAGGATCTGGTCACAGGCCCAGACAATGGCCTTCGCCTTGTCCGCGGGCAGCGTATGGAGGCGACGGTTTGCCAGGGCTGCGGCCTTCTTCACCTGGACCATGCCACGGATGAATTCAGGCACGTGGTTTATGGTGGTGCGGGAGATCTGGAAATTATCCATTGCCCGCAGCGTGTGTACTCCGAAATAGGCCTCTCCGGGAATCTCCATCTCACCGATGAGGTCGGATTCAATCCTGAATTTCCGCGCGGCTTTGCCTCGGGTGGTGGCGGCCTTCGCAGCTGCGGTCTGCTCTCCCGTTGCTGTGGTTTCCGCCGTGGTGACAAGAGCTTCACCATCAACTAGCGGAGCCGCGGGGGCCTCGATCTGCTCAGGATTCTGTGGATTGTCCTTGGAGGTGTCCTCGGAATCCTTATTGTTCTTGGTCGACATGTTCTGCCTCTCACATGTGGTTATAAACATGAAACTGCTATCGCACATCCTACGTGACAGTAATCACAGTAAGAAAAGCTCGGATGATACACCGGGGGTATCAGAAAAGGGCCGCCCCGGGCTTTTTCCGGGACGACCTATTCACCTACGCCAGATAGTATCCACGCAGGAAACTAGATTCGCGCGATCCGGATCTCTGAAGCCAAGATGGCCTCTGCTCCGATACTGGAAAGTTTATCCATGATGTTGTTTGCCATCTTACGTGGAACCATGGCGCGGACAGCCACCCAATTCTCACGGGCAAGCGGCGACACAGTGGGCCCGGAGATACCCGGTGTGACTGCGCTGGCGGCCTCCAGGTAATCCCGGTCAACGTTGTAGTCGAGCATCAGGTAATTCTGCGCATGCAGGATGCCCTGGATGCGGCTGAGCAGTACCCGCTGAGCCGGGGTCATCTCCTCATCGCGGCGCCCCACGATCACCGCCTCCGAGGTGCACAGGGATTCACCGAATGGCTGCAGTCCCTGCTGCCGAAGGGTGCGACCGGTGGAGACCACATCGGCGATGGCATCGGCGACACCGAGTTTGATGGAGATCTCCACGGCACCGTCAAGGCGGATCACATCGGCGTCTACGCCACGGCTGGCCAGATCATCACGGACCAGATTCGGGTAGGAGGTGGCGATGCGCTTGCCGTCAAGCTTTTCGACGGTCCACTCCTCGCCCATGGGCGCTGCATAACGGAATGTCGACGACCCAAAGCCGAGGGAGAGCACTTCGTGGACATCAGCGCGGGAATCAAGGGCCAGATCCCGGCCGGTGATGCCGAGATCAAGCTGACCTCCGGCGACATAGATGGCGATGTCCTTGGGACGGAGGTAGAAAAATTCCACCTCGTTGGCGGCGTCGAGAACATTGAGTGACTTGGAATCCCCACGACCGGCGTATCCTGCCTCGTCGAGGATCTCCATGGCACGCTCAGACAGGGAGCCCTTGTTGGGCACAGCGATTTTCAGCACGACTGTCTTATCTCCTAGAGGTTCTTGTAGACGTCTTCAGGCTTGATGCCACGGGCAACCATCATCACCTGGGTCCAGTACATCAGCTGTGAGATTTCCTCAGCCAGCTCTTCATCAGACTGGTACTCGGCTGCGATCCAGACCTCGCCGGCCTCTTCGATGACCTTCTTGCCGATATGATGGACACCCTTGTCCAATGCGGCTACGGTTCCGGAACCCTCAGGGCGGTTCTGGGCACGGTCAAGAAGTTCTTCGTACAGCGAGTCAAATGTCTTCACGCAGTACATCATTCCACACCGTTTCCGCCGTTGTTGTTTCGGGGCGGGTACTTAAGCTGTCAGTTAGTGACCCCGACCGGTGTGATCTGGTTGTACCAGCCGGCGAGGATCTCCGCGTTGACCCCCTCAAAAGTGTTGTGGCCACACAGTTCCCGCAGGGGAACAACCCCTTCAGGTGGGGTGACGGACTCTGGGTGGAGTCCGATGACCCGGCACCCGGCATCCACCGCGGCAGCCATTCCGTTGAAAGAATCCTCAAAAACGAGACACTCAGATGGGGGTAGTCCCACCCTATGGGCAGCTTCCAGGTACATGTCCGGAGCCGGCTTGGGGTGCGCCACTTCATCTCCGGTGATGGAATCAACGAAGAACTGTGAACCGACAGCCTCGATGCACCCCTGCGCCAGGGACCGCTCGGTATTGGTGGTGACCAACATGGGGACTCCGAGCTCTTTCAGTTCCGCAAGGAGTGAGATGACGCCGGGGTTCGGGATCAGGGCTTCGTCGAAAAGCTCGGCCACCCGGCCGAGCATCTGGCGGCGGTACCGCTCATAGGCGGCCTCATCCACCGTGATCCCGGCGTGCGCGGCACAGATGGCGATGGTGCGCGGCATGCTGCCGCCCACCGTGGTGGCGCGGAGCTCCGGGGTGAGACGACGCCCCATCGCCTCGCTCAACTCATAAGTGGCCACGCCCCATTGGGGCTCCGTGTCCACCATCGTGCCATCCATATCCCAGAAGATTGCCTTGATCATGAGGACAACCCTAATGGGATTGGGCCAAACCGCAACGTCAGACTAGACGTTGAAGTACTTCGCCTCCGGATGATAGAGCACGAAGGCATCCGTCGACTGCTCAGGATGCAGCTGGAGTTCCTCGGACAGGGTCACACCGATGCGCTCCGGCTCGAGCAGCTCCACCATCTTGATGCGGTCCTCCAGGTCCGGGCAGGAGCCATATCCGAAGGAGAAACGCGCGCCACGGTAGTCCAGGTCGAAGAACTTCTTTTTATCCTCGGCATCGTCATCGCCTGCGGTGCCACCGGTGGTCAGCTGCAGCTCAGAACGGATGCGGGCATGCCAGTACTCCGCCAGGGCCTCGGTCAGCTGCACGCCGATGCCGTGGACCTCCAGATACTCGCGGTATTCATTCGCAGCGAACAGCTTATTGGCGAACTGCGCGATGGGATCACCCATGGTCACCAGCTGGAAGGGGAACACATCCACCTGTCCATCGGCGATGGCCTGCTCACGGGGACGGATGAAGTCCGCGATGCACAGGAACTTGCTCCGCTGCTGGCGCGGGAAGCTAAAGCGCATACGCTCCGGTGCATCTGGCTCGGGGGATTCCAGAATGACCACGTCATCGCCCTCAGCCACGGCTGGGAAATAGCCGTACACGAGCGCGGTGTGGTCGAGGATCCCCTCGGACTTGAGGCGGTCGATCCAGTAGCGGAACCGTGGGCGACCCTCGGTCTCCACGAGCTCCTCATAAGTCGGTCCCTCTCCACCGCGGGTGGATTTCAGACCCCACTGCCCCATGAACAGCGCACGCTCATCCAGCGTGGGGAGGTATTCAGCCAGAGGCAGACCCTTGATGATCCGGGTGCCCCAGAACGGTGGCGCAGCAATCGGGGTGTCGGTGGCCACCTCTGAACGCTCCGGCACCTCCACCGGCTCGGCATTGGCCTTGCGCTCGGCGGCGATCCGCTGGGATCGCTCATTCCGTGCCTTCCGCTCTTCCTTCTTCTTGGCGGCGGCGATGGCCTCTGGGGAATCAGGGTCAGCCCCTTCTCCCCGCTTCTCCGCCATCAGCTCATCCATGAGGCTGAGCCCCTCGAAGGCATCACGGGCATAGTAGACATCACCCTGATACACCTCTGCGAGGTTGTTCTCCACATAGGTGCGTGTCAGGGCGGCGCCACCGAGCATCACCGGGTAGTGGGATGCCTTTGCGGCGTTCATCTCCTCCAGGTTGTCTTTCATCACCACGGTCGATTTCACCAAGAGACCAGACATGCCGATGGCGTCAGCCTGATGCTTCTCGGCGGCTTCCAACATGGCCGAAATCGGCTGTTTGATGCCGATGTTGAACACCTCGTAGCCGTTGTTGGACATGATGATGTCCACCAGGTTCTTACCGATATCGTGCACGTCACCCTTGACGGTGGCCAGCACGATGCGGCCCTTACTTTCTGCGCGGGCCTCACCCGTGGCCTCAGCCTCCTCCTCCATGAAGGGCTCGAGGTAGGCCACGGCTGTCTTCATGGTCTCGGCGGATTGGAGCACGAAGGGCAGCTGCATCTGGCCGGAACCAAAGAGCTCACCCACGGTTTTCATGCCGTTGAGCAGATCCTCGTTGATGATCTCGATGGGGCGCTTCTCCAGCATGCCGGCATCCAGATCGGCCTCGATGCCGTTCTTATCACCGTCAATGATGCGCTGCGAGAGTCGCTCAAACAGTGGCATGGCAGCCAGTGCCTCAGCGCGGGCGTCCTTGGCATCTGCTGCGGAGACACCTTCGAAGAGCTGCATGAACTCCTGCAGCGGGTCATAACCCTCGGCGCGGCGATCATAAACCATGTCCAGAGCCACTTCGCGCTGGCGTTCATCGATGCGGTTCATCGGCAGGATCTTGGAGCTGTGCGCGATGGCGGAGTCCAGGCCTACTTCGATGCACTCGTTGAGGAACACCGAGTTGAGCACCTGACGCGCTGCGGGGTTCAGGCCGAAGGAGATATTGGACAGACCCAGGGTCGTGTGAACCTTCGGGTAGCGCTTCTTCAGCTCCCGGATGGCCTCGATGGTTTCGATGCCGTCCTTGCGGGTCTCCTCCTGTCCGGTGGAGATGGGGAACGTCAGGCAGTCCACGATGATGTCGGATTCATCAAGGCCGTAGGTGCCGGTGATGTCCTCAATGAGACGCTCAGCGATTCGGACCTTGTGTTCCGCGGTACGGGCCTGGCCTTCTTCATCAATGGTGAGGGCGACCACGGCTGCACCGTGCTGCTTCACCATGGCCATGATGCGACGGTAACGGGACTCAGGCCCATCACCATCCTCAAAGTTCACGGAGTTGACCACACTTCTGCCACCCAGGTGCTCCAGGCCGACACGGATGACCTCCGGTTCGGTGGAGTCGAGCATGATCGGCAGGGTGGAGCTGGTGGCGAGCAGAGCGGCGAGTGTGGCCATGTCCTCGCGGCCGTCACGGCCGACATAGTCGATGCACAGGTCCAGCATGTGTGCGCCATCGCGGGTCTGCTGCTTGGCGGTATCCACGCACTTCTCCCAGTCACCTGCGAGCATGGCCTCACGGAAAGCCTTGGACCCGTTGGCGTTGGTGCGCTCACCGATCATGGTGATGCCGGTCCCCTGATTCAACGGAACCGAGGTATAGAGGGACGCCACGGCATCCTCAGTCTCAACAACCCGCTCCGCCTGTTCCGCTGGACCCACCAGCACTGATTCCAGGACAGAGGTCTCCCCCTCCGGCACTCCGGCCACGGCATCGCGGACCGCACGGATGTGCTCCGGGGTGGTGCCACAGCAACCACCGACCATGGACAGGCCGTAGTCGGTGACAAAACCACGCAGTGCTTCCGCCAACTCTTCAGCAGTCAGCGGGTATTCCGCACCGTTCTTGCCCAGCACGGGCAGGCCCGCGTTCGGCATGACGGAGACCGGGATGGAGGCATGCTTGGACAGGTAACGCAGGTGCTCACTCATCTCAGCCGGGCCGGTGGCGCAGTTGAGGCCGATCATGTCGATGCCCAGTGGTTCCAAGGCTGTGAGTGCCGCACCGATCTCGGAGCCCATCAGCATGGTGCCGGTGGTCTCGACGGTGACGTGGCAGATGATCGGCAGCTGGACATCCAGCTCCTCCATGGCGTCCTGCACACCATGGACCGCCGCCTTCACCTGGAGGAGATCCTGGGCGGTCTCGATGAGGAAAGCATCGCCACCACCTTCGATGATGCCGAGTGCCGCCTCCTTGTAATGACCGCGCAGATCCGAATAGGGCGCATGGCCGAGCGACGGCAGTTTGGTGCCCGGTCCCAGGGAGCCCACCACGAAACGGCGCATGCCGTCACGTCCAGGCCCCATCTCATCGGCGACCTCACGTGCCACCACTGTTCCCTTGTAGGCGAGCTCACGGCAACGATCAGCGATGTCGTAGTCGGCGAGGTTGGGCAGGTTGCAGCCGAACGTATTGGTTTCCACCAGGTCGGCGCCGGCCTCGAAATAGGCACGGTGGATCTGACGCAGAACGTCGGGTCGGGTGTGGTTGAGGATCTCATTACATCCTTCGAGACCGAGGAAGTCTTCTTCCACGTCGAGGTCGAAGGCCTGCAACTGGGTGCCCATGGCGCCATCGCCGATGAGTACGTGGTTGCGGAGAGCGTCAAGGAATGCGGAGGAGGTAGCTGTATCAGACATTAGGTAGACAGCTTAGTACGCTTGCCAAGTTAACTGAACTTATCCCCCCTGTTCGGTTCGATTTTCATTCACGCGCCGCCCTAATCCCCCAGAACGATCCCCCACAACCATCTCCCCACCATCTCCCCACGAAAAAAGAGGCACCCACTCCACACGGGGTACCTCTTCACCATTGCCCTCTACCGGGGGCGCTGAGTTATTCGAATTCCGGGAAACTCTCCAGGGAGAGATCATCTGCACCGGTGAGCTTGGCTGCATCAAAGAGAAGCTCGGAGATTTCTTCCTTCTCCTCCGGCTCGATGACGGCATCGTGGTAGCGGGTGTTGAACTTGTCCAGCTCGTCCAGGGTGGACTGCGCTGCCGCGTTCAGGGTGTCCTGGTCTGGTCCCTTGCCCATCTTGTCCAGGGAGTCAAGGTAGTTTTCCAGGATGCTACGAAGCTCGGGCAGAGCCTTGACATCGAAGGGCTCATCCCAGAATTCTTTCTCGTCTTCCTTGAGGTAGGAACCGGTTCCAAATTCTTCCAGAGTGGTGATGAACTCATTGACAGTCGGCTGAAATGTTGCGCGGATGCTCATATCGGACATTGTTCCTGAAATTTTCTACAGGCGCACTCCCAGGAGTGCCCACACCGCTGCGCTGATGATTCTGCCGGCATCAGTGGGCTCGGCGGCGAGGTCTTGAGCAGCACCTTCACCCAGAACCTGGTGTGCCCAGTCATCCACGGCCGCCAGGCCTGCGGGGGTGTCCAGGTCGGCGGCGAGGTGTGTGCGCAAGCGGGTGACCGTCTCCACGGCGTCCTCGATACTGGCTGCCACGGCAACAGCGGAACGCCACAGCGCCAGTCGTTGCTCTGCCGCCGCGAGCACATCCGAGTTCCAGTCCCGGTCGCCGCGGTAGTGGCTGGCGAACACACCGAGACGGATCGCGCCGGGCTCATGTCCAGCGGCCGTCAGGCGGTGGACGAATTCCAGGTTGCCCAGGGATTTGGACATCTTGACACCGTCCTGGGAGATCATGCCGGCGTGGACATAGTGCTTGGCCATTCTTTCGACACCGTGGGCGGCCTCAGCGTGGGCTGCGGAGAATTCATGGTGCGGGAACATCAGGTCGGAACCGCCGCCCTGGATATCAAAGCTGTGGCCGAGGCGGTTGGTGGCGATCGCGGAACACTCGATATGCCAGCCCGGGCGACCGGGTCCAAAGGGTGATTCCCAGCTGGGTTCGCCGTCGCGGGCGGCGCGCCAAAGCAGGGCGTCCATGGGGTTGCGCTTGCCCGCACGGTCAGGATCTCCACCACGTTCTGCGAAGAGTTCAGTCATGGTGGCGGTGTCGTAGTTGGATTCATAACCGAAGTTCTCGGTGGCGTTGATGGAGGCGTAGACATCCGGGTACTCCGAGTCATCGACCACATAAGCCGCACCCTCTTCGAGGAGCGTGGACACCATTCCTATCACCTCATCGATGGATTCGATCGCGCCGATATAGTCCTTCGGCGGGATGATGCTGAGCGTCTCCATGTCGCTGCGGAAGAGGTTGATCTGGCTGGTGCCCAGATCACGCCAGTCCACGCCGTCCCGCGCGGCACGCTCGAACAGCGGATCGTCCACGTCGGTGATGTTCTGGACATAATGAACCTGGTGGTCATTATCCAGGAGCACCCGGTAGATCAGATCGAAAGCCAGGTAGGTGGCCGCGTGCCCGAGGTGGGTGGAGTCATAGGGTGTGATTCCGCAGACGTACATGCCCACCGGGATGCCGGCGCCGCTCGGTGGCACATCCAGAGGTCGGATCTCCTGGTCGGCGGTGTCATAGAGTGCCAGTGGCACAGGGGTGCCGTCCAGGGCTGGGATTTCAGGGGTGGGCCAAGAATGCATGGATCTTACTCTAGCTACTTTCCACGGTAACGGATTATTGAGGGCGGGATAACGCACCTTTTCCCTCAACTACCGCATGTGGTGCGGTATTCCCCGCACCACTGCCGCTTGACGACGAAAAGCTAAGGGTTCAGGTACCCCAACGCCAGGAGCAGCATGACCAACAGACCTGCTGGGATTCGGTAGGCCGCGAACCACGAGAAGGAGTGGTTGGCCACGAACTTCATCAGCCACGCGATGGCGACATAACCGACGATGAAGGACACCAACGTTCCCACCGCCAACTGGATCCCGGTGGCTGACTGCCCTGCCGTGGGGTCGAAGGCATCGGGAAGGGAGTACAAGCCGGACCCCAAGACGGCGGGGATGGCGAGCAGGAAGGAGAACTTCGCCGCCACCTCGCGGTTAAGTCCCATGAACAGACCAGCGGAGATTGTTCCACCCGAGCGGGAGACACCGGGGATGAGCGCCAGACACTGCGCGAAGCCCATGACCAGTGCATCCTTCATGTTGAGGTCGTCATATCCACGATCCTTCTTACCCATCTTCTCAGCGAGGATGAACACGAAGGAGAACAACACCAGCACCGTGGCGGTGATCCACATGTTGCGCAGAGCTTCACGGATGAGATCCTTGCCCAGGACACCGAGAACCACGACGGGGATGGTGGCCACGATGATCATCCAGCCCATTTTGTAGTCACGGCCGCGACGCTCCTTGTTGAAGACACCGGCGAACCAACCCGTGAGGATCTGCCAGATCTCCTTGGCAAAGAAGAGCAGGACGGCCGCCTCGGTTCCCAGCTGCACCACAGCGGTGAAGGACGCCCCGGCATCAACCCCCCAGAACAATTCAGAGATGATACGCAGGTGCCCCGAGGAGCTGATGGGCAGGAACTCGGTGAGGCCCTGCACCACCGAGAGGACGATGGTCTGCGCCCAACTCATGTTGTCGGCTGTGGAGGGTTCCACGGCGGAGGCTAGGAGAGAGGTCTGTTCATTCACCCGGTAAACCCTACTAGCGCCAGCCCGAAGTAGTGTGGTTGGCGTGAAACAGCGAATGGTCGGAACAAGTGGGCTGCGCGTCACGCGCATCGGTTTGGGCACCTCAACCTGGGGAATGGGTACCGAGCTGACAGAGGCGGGCACCATCCTGCAGGAGTTCACCGGTGCGGGCGGAACACTCATCGATGTCTCCCCCACCTACGCAAACGGCACCGCCGAGGAGATGCTCGGTGAACTGCTCCGTGCACACTCAGCCCGCCCCGACCTGGTGATCTCATCCAGCGCAGGGGTGAACCCCGGGTTACCCATCGGACAGCGGGTCGATTGTTCGCGCAGGTCCCTCATCGCCCAGTTGGATACCACCCTGGCCTCGCTGGGTACCGATTATCTGGATCTGTGGTCTGTTGGTTACTGGGATGACCGCACCCCGCCACACGAGGTGGCCGACACCCTGGATTACGCCGTTCGGACTGGGCGGGTCCGCTACGCCGGGGTTCGTGGTTATTCCGGTTGGCAGCTGGCGGTGACCCATGCATCCTCCAATCATGCTGCGGCGGCAGCCCGCCCCATCGTGGTTGCGCAGAGTGAATACAGCCTGCTGGTGCGGCGTCCCGAGGAGGAACTGCTGCCCGCCACCAGGCACCTGGGTGTGGGGTTCTTTGCTGGGGCTCCACTGGGGCAGGGTGTGCTGACCGCCAAGTACCGTTCGGAGATCCCGAGGGATTCCCGGGCGGCGTCATCCCAACGGGACGCAGAGGTTCAGGGTTATCTGGACGGTCGCTCCCACACCATCGTTGATGCCCTCGACACCGCCGCGCGTGGCCTGGGGCTCAGCCCGGCGGTCACCGCGACCACCTGGGTGCGGGACCGGCCCGGGGTCACCTCGGTGATCGTGGGTGCCAGGACCCCTGCGCAGCTTCAACAGTTACTCAAGGCTGAGGAGGTGGTTCTGCCCCTGCCGATCACAAAAGCGCTGGAGGATGTGTCCCTGTAGCAACCATGTCCCGGGTGACTGGTAACCTGACACATTGTGAATATGCGCCCTCGTTCCCGTGTTTACCGTCCGCTCCTGGCAACGTCAGTGCTGGCCACCACTGCCTTGTTGGTCACCGCCTGCAGCCAGAACCTTCCGGACAGCCCGGACATGGGTGGCGCCACCCCGGTCGCCTCCCCCGCCGCGGAGAGCCCGGTGGGCAGCGTCGTTGATTACAGCGCCGCGATCACCGATCTCGAGGTCGCAGACGGTGACATCCTGGGTGTGCGTTCTGAGGAGAACCTCGCAATCGGCACCGTCGCCGACTTCGAGGCGGGGGACGAGGTCAACCTGGGCGTCGATAAGCAGTGCGGTGACCTCACCGCCACCGGGGACCGCTTCGTACTGGCCTGCGCAGACGGTGTCTACCTGATCGATGCCACCGACCCGGATCTGGACACGGTGCAGGAGACCGACAAGCCGACCACCGTGGCTGCACTGACCAGCGCCGGGCTGTTGATCGCGGGCAATGATGTGGATGATGATGTCACCGTTTACCGTGACGGCGAGGAGCCCGTCGAGATCAGCGTGCAGAACCCGGGCACGGAGATGATCGCCGTTCCGGTGGATGACCGCCACGATGCGGTGGTCCGGATCTGGGATGAAACCACCACCATCCAGGATGTGGACTACCCCAACGAGCGAGCGGGCGCGACGCTGCGGGTGGGCCTCGGTGTCGCCCAGATGGCTGGCGGCGAGGACGGGTTGATGGTTGTTTCTGACAACATCGGCAATCAGCTGGCCATCTACAACGCGGATGATCTGATCCGACTGCACATGACCGCCCCGGTTGATGATGCCCCGTGGGGTGTCGCGTGGGATTCAGTCAACTCCCTGGCCTGGATCACCACCCTGTCCAACAATCAGCTCACCGGTTTCCGCATCTCCGAGGGTGTGCCTGAGGAACAACACCGTCTGGGCACCGTCGCCGACGCCCAGAATGTGGTGGCACTGGAGGACGGCTCCCTGGTGGTGGCCTCCGCATCCGGCGATGGCCTGCAGATCATCGCCCCTGGTGATTTTCCTGCCTGAGCATCTCCCCCTGCCGTCTAGTTCCCCACAGAAAGCTGGATAAACCATGAGCACGCCCTCCCGCACCCGCCAGATCCGCCAGTCAGTCTACGATGTCAGCCTCAAGGCCATGTTCAAACTCCGCCCCGAACGGATCCACGGCATTATCAGTGACGGTCTTGAACTTCTCCAGCTGGCCACTCCCGTCAATCGCGCGATGGGCAAGGTGCTCGGAGTCAACGATCCAGTCTTGTCCCAAGAGGTTTTTGGGGTCACGTTCCCACGTCCGCTGGGCCTGGCCGCAGGCTTTGATAAAAACGCCTCCGCCGCTGACACATGGACCTCCCTGGGCTTTGGTTATGCCGAATTGGGAACCGTCACCGCATCCCCTCAATCCGGCAACCCCACCCCGCGTCTGTTCCGCCTACCCGCGGACAAGGCCATCCTCAACCGCATGGGCTTCAACAACGAGGGCGCCGCGGATGTTGCGGACAACCTGCGGCATCGCAAGACCCGCGATGTCATCGGTATCAACATCGGCAAAACCAAGGTCGTGCCTGCAGAACACGCAGTAGATGACTACCGCCGTTCCGCCTCCCTTCTCGGTGACCTCGCCGACTTCCTGGTGGTCAATGTCTCCTCCCCCAATACCCCGGGACTACGTGACCTCCAGGCGGTGGAATCCCTGCGCCCGATCCTGGCAGCAGTGCAGGAGTCCACGTCTGTCCCCGTGCTGGTGAAGATCGCCCCTGACCTGTCCGATGATGATGTGGATGCCGTGGCTGATCTCGCTGTGGAGCTCGGCCTGGCCGGCATCGTAGCCACCAACACCACCATCTCCCGCGATGGACTGACCACCCCGGCCGATGAGGTCTCCGAGATGGGTGCCGGCGGCATCTCCGGCGCACCCGTCGCAGCCCGCGCCCTGGAAGTGCTGCGTCGCCTGTACGCCCGCGTCGGCTCCGACCTGGTCCTCATTGGTGTGGGTGGCATCAGCACCCCTGAACAGGCGTGGGAACGCATCACCGCCGGAGCCACCCTGCTGCAGGGATACACCGGCTTCATCTACGGTGGCCCGGACTGGATCCGCGATATCCATCTTGGTGTCGCCAGCCAGATCAAGGCCCACGGACTGTCGAACATCTCAGAGGCCGTCGGTTCCGGTCTCCCCTGGAAGCACGACGCCTGACTAAAATACCCCTTCCCGATATGGGAAGGGGTGTCCACATGAAAAGTGGTGCCCGGCACGAACTTTTTTCGTGCCGGGCACCACTTTTGGTTATCTACTGTGCAGAACGTATCCGGCGGCCAGAGCCTCGGCAGTGAAGAGACGCTTTAGCCCTTGGGCTTTAAACCTTGGGCATCATCGCACGTCGGATGATCAGGCCACAGACAATGGCGGTGACGGCCCAGAGGCTCAACCAGAACTGTTCGATCAACATGATGGGATCGTTGGGTAGTGCCCGGCTGATGAAGACCAGCGCCACAGCGATGGCCAAAGCGATCACCTGAACCTTGGAACTCTGTTCATACCGGCTGACCGTGGCGAATCCTCCGAGGATGGCCGCCGCCGCCAGGATCATGAGAAACCTGGGCGTGATGGCGAATGGTTGCAGCAAGCCGCCGGTGAACAGCTCAATGACACCGAACACGATCATGACCAGCCCGAGCGCCACGAAGGCACCGCCGATGCGAATTCCCGCTGGGACTTTCCGCCAAGCCATGCGGTTGTCCATGTCCAATTTAAGCCTTGATTTACCCGATGCTGCACTCATAATGTGATTTACCCTACTAGTTCTCGTACCAACCCCACACAATGGATCGCCCAAGAGTGTGGAAATAGAGGTTGAATCCCAGAACAGTGGGGGTGGAATCGGGGTCAATATCCAGCTTTTCCACGTCTACCGCGTGCACGGCGAACAGGTATCGGTGGGGAGCATGGCCCTCTGGTGGCTGGGCTCCGTAGAAGCCACGCTGGCCGGAATCACCCTTGAGTGACACCACGCCGTCGATTCCACCGAGTGTCTCATCGCCGGCACCAGTAGGAATCCCGGTGACACTGACGGGGATGTTGAACGCAGCCCAGTGCCAGAAACCGGAGCCAGTCGGCGCATCGGGGTCAAAGCAGGTGATTGCCAGGGATTTGGTGCCCTCCGGCAGGTCCGACCAGGCCAGCTGCGGGGAGACATCGTTACCACCGAGTTGTGGTTCCTTCAGCTTCTCACCATTACTCAAGTCTTCGGAGGTCAGTGGGAAACTGGGAACATCGCCCAGTGGTGCATAGGGATCAGGTCCGGGGAATCGGGAATCGTTGTAATCAGTCATAACCCCACTACTACCCGAAATTTCCTGTGCGTGCAGTCACCCATGCTCCCTTAGTGTGAAGTCGATCCCAGATCCCACCTCTCGTAGAGAGAGGCGTACCTGCCACCCTGAGCCACCAGCGTGTCATGGGTTCCATCCTCGACAATAACCCCGTCCTCCATCACTATGATCCGGTCAGCCACGACCGCCTGATCCAGACGGTGTGCCACCACCAGGGAGGTTCGCCCCTGCGCAATGCGGGTGGCGGCCGTTTCCAGCATGCGGGCGTTATCGCTACCCGCCTCACTGGTGGCCTCATCCATGATGAGAACGGGCGGATCACGCAACACGATCCTCGCCAGTGAAATCTGTTGTTGGATCTCCGGGGGAAGTTCCTCAGCCCCCGCGCCCACGGGGGTATCCAAGCCTGCCGGGAACCACCTGAGGTGGGCTGAACTCCCCTCTGACGCCTCGGTACCAGGCAGGTCCGTGGCAACTGGGTCCGTGGCAGCCAGACCCACAGTAGCCAGAGCCCTGTACAGCTCTGCATCACTGGCACCGGGAGCCGCCATGGACAGATCCTCTCGCAGGGTTCCGGAAAACAGGTGGACCTCCTGGCTGATCAGGGCCACCTGGCGCGTGGTCCAGGTATCCGACACGGTGGCGGTATCAATACCTGCCACCTCAACATGGCCGGAATCAGGGCGTTGCAACCCGGCGATCAATCCCGCCAGGGTGGATTTTCCAGCTCCGGAGGTTCCCACCAGTGCGGTGGTGGTTCCCGCCGCCAGGGTGAGATTCAATCCCGCCAACACCCGCGCGCCACCCGGATAGGAATAGCCAAGGTCGCACACCTTGACCTCCGGAGCCTGCTCGAGGTCTGCCGGCTCAGGGGCGGTCGGAGCCCGGCCGGACAGCAGCGCTAAGGACACCGCACGCCCCAGAGAAGTCACGGCGCTCTGAATTTCAGAGGCAAACATGAGCACATTGAATACATGCACCTCCATGCGGACGATGACGAACACCGCGGCTGTCGCCGCTCCCACGCTGAGTATCTCAGCGTCCACCAGATAGGCACCGATTCCGAATGCGCCGAGAAGGAGCAGGCCATAGGCGATCGAACCCAACAACAAAATGCGGGTGAAGATGGGTGCGCGGTCTGCGGTGGCCTGCACCGCAGTCCATGATGCCCGACGCATCCGTCCCACCGCCCAACGATCAAGTCCCAGGACCCGCAGGGTGCCAATGCCCCGGATGGTATCCAACAGCAGATTATTCCGCCGTGCCTCAGTACTGGAGACCACGTTGGTGGCCTGTGGGATCACCCGGACCGCTCCCCTGACCCCCGGCACGAGGATGAACACCACGGCCACGAAGATCAGGAGATAAGACCAGTGGATGAGCACGAGGGAGATAATGGACAATGGGAAGATCAGCACGGTCACCACCAGCCGCACACCCGTCATGGAGATGATCCGCACTGTGTTATCAATATCCTGGGTGATCCTGCTGATCACATTTCCGGTGCCCAACTGCATGACGTCAGGAACAGGTGCCCGCAGCGCCGAGGACAACGCCGCTTTACGCAGATCCACCGACAATCGCCTGGTCCGTGAGTTGATCAGATATTGAAGAAGAGAACGGCCCCCCGCCTCAGTGAGGATTGCCGCCCCCACGATGACCAACAGCCAGGTCATCCCCCGTTGCCCACCTCCGATGACCGGCAGCGAATCCCCGTTGATGATATTCACCGAAAAACCGAGCAGGTTTGAGGATCCCACCATCGCCGTAACCGTGAGCACGGCAACAAACAGGAAACGGGAATACCACCACAGCGTTGGCCGCGAGGGCAGGGTGGCCAGTAATCCTCCGGATTCCCTCACACCCGCCGGAGCCAGTGCGTCTGCCACCCGATCGGTGCCTGCACCACTCATGACTCGGACTCCCTTCCCTGATACCCCGGGGTGCTGCGATTCCCCGAGGGACTGCCACTTTCGTCAAAACTTTCCCGCACCTGGTCCGCCACCGCATGCCAGGTCGGATTCGATGTGATCACCACTGTGCGGCGTGCGGTACCGGAACCCGCCCCGCCACGAAGTTGCGCCACGCGCCGGGCCACCTGATCCAGGGTCACGGTGTCCAGGCCTGTCGTGGGGTCGTCCAGAATGAGTAGTTCGGGATCCGCAGCCAGGAAGCGGGCGAGCGCGATGCGCTGACGCTGACCGCCGGAGAGGTTGAGGCCAGCTTCGCCGATAGCGGTCTCCGGCAATTCCAGGACCTCCCCGTCCGCAGGCAGGTCACCACCCAGGCGGCGCAGGATGTCCTGGCAGCTTGCCGCCCACAGGGCGTCACGCAGCACTGCCGGTGGCACGGTGCCCAGTGGGTTGAGATTGTCCGTCAACGACCCTTCGAAGACGCTGACCCGGTGGGGAGCAACGACCGTACCTCCCTGGTTGTGCCACCGCTCCAGTTCCCTGTCCACCGCTGCGCGATCCTGTGCGGTACGTGGATTCCACACGGTCAATCCAGGGGCGATCTCTATCTGTGGTGTGCCAGGAGCAGGTTGTTCTGCTGCCCGGTCGAGCTCAGTGACCAGATTCTGAACTCGTTGCGTGGATGCCTGTCCCCTCGCCCACAGTTCCGTGAGCACACCCAGCGACACACCCAGCACAGTCAGCGACGGCGGTACCAGCAGGGTGATGGATATCATCTCACCACTGGTGATGCGGCCTTCGAACGCGAGTGTGGCCGCATAGACCAACAGGCCGATCGAACTCAACGCGGGCACCAGTTGGCGCAGGAAGTTCAAACCTGCCTGCAGGCGCACTTCCTGCAACATCACTCCCAGGGCGGCGTCCGCAGCGGAGTCGAAACGCTGCTCGGTGTGCGCTACCGCACCGAGCCCCTTGACCACGCGTGATCCCTGCGCAACGTCCGTTGCGATGGCCACGGACCGCGCCTCTGCTTTGCGACGACGAGCCGACACCCGTGTCAGCGGGCCCGATGTCAGATACGACGCCAGTGCGGTGAGCAGCCCGCCCATCACCAGCAGCACCGCGATCAGCGGAGAGATGGGCGCAATCGAAATGGTCGATCCCAACAGGAAACCCACCATCGCGATGGGAAAGTTCAGAATGTTCTTCAAACCCCCAACCTGAACCGAGTCCTGATCCACGGTATTGAGCACCGTGCCGGGTGACAGGGAGTTGCGCGGAGTGGTCAGCAGCTTTCCGGACAACTCCAGTCGGAGATCGTGCACCACGCGAGCAGCTGTGAGGTCAGTGAGTGCATCTGCAGTGGCCTCGAAGAGGTAGATCAGCCACAAGCATCCTGCAATGGCGAGACTGACCGCCACCACCGGCCACCACTGCCACGGACTGTCAGTGAACGCCCATTCGGTTCCCCGTCCGACGATCAACGAGACGCCCGCGTTGACCATGCTCGATACCAATACTCCCAGCAGCATCACCCAGGTGCCTGCCGGCAGTGCCCACAGCAGGGACCATGTGGTTGCGCGCGGCGAAGAACCCGCCACGCGGGAAAGAAGAGGAGTCTCACCAGTGGGGTCGTCGGGGACGAACCACGACCAGGTGCGCATCCTGCGGAACTTGGTTGCCATGAGGACTAAAGATACCCGACCCCACTGCATCAACCCGTTCCTGCCGCAACGGCCCTGACTGACATCCATGTAACTCACTGTGACGCTTTTTGGCCCGTGAACTGCGGATTTGTCTTTGGTTCAGGAATCGGGCTATTGTTTATCTCGTGCCTAGGGCGAACAGCCCAGAACACCCAGCCCGGGTGGCGGAATGGCAGACGCGCTAGCTTGAGGTGCTAGTGTCCTATTAACGGACGTGGGGGTTCAAGTCCCCCTCCGGGCACACTGTGTTGAGACAGTATTTTAAGACCCTGATGTGAATGTCGGGGTCTTATCTCTTGCCTTAGGTCATTGATTTATCACTGACTTCAAACTCACACACCCAGCCCGGGTGGCGGAATGGCAGACGCGCTAGCTTGAGGTGCTAGTGTCCTATTAACGGACGTGGGGGTTCAAGTCCCCCTCCGGGCACATATAAGCATTAAAGGTCCGTGATCTTCTGAGAAGATCACGGACCTTGTGCGTTTCCTCCGGTCATCCACGGGCACCGCTGCCCTATTGTGGAATCCATGACTAACCCAGGCAACGATTCCGGCCCCCAGGTCACACCGGTGCATCCCTCCCAGATTCCCGCGGTGATTGATCTCCTCGTAGCCACCTTCGCCGATGATCCCGGTTTCCTCCGGTGGATCCCCCAGCCGGATCCCGGTAATCACCTCCTCCGCGGGCTGTTCGAACTCCAGATGGAGACACAATATGCCCGTCACGGCACCATCGATGTGGTGCTCAATGAGGTCGGCGACATCGTCGGGGTTGCCCTATGGGATGCCCCGGACGCAAATCACGGTGCAGTTGATCAAGCCAGACTGGCTTCCCGGATGGTCAGGCTCTTCGGCAAGAAGACACCGGTGTTCATGGCCCGCAGTTTCGCTTCCGCCCGGATGCACCCGAAGTTCCCCCACTGGTACCTCTACACCATCGCCACCACGCCTGAATCCCGTGGTACTGGCGTGGGTAGCGCTCTGCTCAACCACGGCATCGCCCGTGCCGGTGAGGAGGCCATCTACCTGGAGGCCACCACCACCCGTTCCGCCCAGCTCTACCATCGCCTGGGTTTCGTACCCCTGGGGTATCTACCCGATGGTGATGACATGCCCTCGGAACTAGCCATGTGGAAGCCCCCGGCGATGCCCCGGTGATATATAAAATAAATCCGCCCACACCGGTTGTGTGAACGGGTTTACTTGATCAGACGCGGTCGAAAGCCGCCAAAATATTCCGGGCGGCCAGCGTTGGTGTGGTGGCTCCATCGCGCAGCGATGTCTCCATATCACCACTCACCGCCTTCACTCCCGGATCATTCTCCAGCCGCAGACGGATCGTCTCGTGGACCATCTGCCACATCCAACCCACCTGCTGGTGTCGACGCCTCTCCTCGAACACCCCGTGTTCCTTCATCACGTCGTGATGCTCCTTGACGTGATTCCAGAAGGTGTCCACCCCGTTGCCCTCAACTGCAGACATGGTGATGGTCGGCGGGTGCCAGAGCTCATCCTGGCTGCGGACCATACGCATAGCCGCGGCGAGGTCCCGGGCAGCCCGCTTGGCGGGTTTCTCATTGGCACCGTCGGCTTTGTTGATGGCCACGATCTCAGCCATCTCCAGAACACCCTTCTTGATGCCCTGCAGCTGATCACCAGCACCGGATAATGCCAGGAAGGTGAAGATATCCACCATTTGGTGGACAGCCACCTCACTCTGACCCACACCGACGGTCTCCACGATGATGATGTCATAACCAGCGGCTTCGAAGACCACCATCGCTTCACGGGTGGCCTTGGCCACCCCACCCAGGGTGCCTGCGGATGGGGACGGGCGGATGAACGCCTTATCCTCACGTGACAGCCTGGACATGCGTGTTTTATCACCCAGAATGGAGCCACGGGTCTTGGTCGATGAGGGGTCGATGGCCACCACGGCCACCCGGTGTCCCTCACCGATCAGATGCATACCCAGGGCCTCAATGAAGGTGGACTTACCCACACCCGGCACACCGGTGATACCGATGCGCAGGGCATTACCGGAATGAGGCAGGAGTTTAACCAACAGTTCCTGCGCCAATTCGCGATGTGCCGCGGAGGTGGACTCCAGCAGGGTGACCGCACGGGCGACCCGGGTGCGGTCATTGGCCAGCACTGCGTCGTAGAGCTCGTCCACGTTGATGCGCTGGCGTGCCCGCTTGAGCACCTCCGGAGCGGGCGGAACGATCTTTCCCAGATCCGTCCCGCCCGTGGTGGTCAGGGTTCCCAGGGTATCTTCGAGGAAATCCTTGTCAGGCATCCTCATCCACGTCCAGCTCAAAGCCGAGGTGCGCTGCCAACCTGGTGATCAGGTCGATGGCGGATTCAGCAATGACAGTTCCGGGAGGATAGATCGCCACAGCGCCATTGTCATAGAGCTCCTGGAAATCACCCGGTGGGATGACACCACCGACGGTGACCAGGATGTCTTCGCGGCCCAGGGCTGCCAGTTCCTTCTTCAGCGCCGGGAGCAGGGTCAGGTGGCCTGCCGCCAGCGAGGACATACCAACTACATGCACATCGGCGTCCACGGCGGCGCGGGCAGCCTCCGCCGGGGTCTGGAACAGTGGTCCGACATCCACGTCCATGCCCAGGTCGGCATAGGCGGATGCGACAACCTTCTGGCCACGGTCGTGGCCGTCCTGTCCCATCTTGGCGATGAAGATACGTGGGCGACGGCCTTCCTCAGCCTCGAAGGCATCAGCCAGAGCGATGGCACGCTGGACGTTGGACACGGCACCCTCCTTTCCTACCTCGTCTTTGTACACACCGGACAGGGTCTTGATCTCAGCCTCGTGGCGTCCGAAGACTTCCTCGAGGGCATCCGAGATCTCACCGATGGTGGCCTTGGCGCGTGCTGCGTCGACAGCCAGCTTGAGCAGGTTCTGATCAAGGTCGCCCGGCTCCTTGTGGTCGATGCGGGCAGCCGCAGTCAGAGCGGCGAGGGCGCGCTGGGTCTCGTCCTCATCACGCTCGGCGCGCAGACGGGCGAGCTTCTCCAGCTGCTCTGCTCGGACCTTGGTGTTATCAACCTTGAGCACCTCGATCTGCTCATCCTCGTCCACCACATAACGGTTGACACCGATGAGGGCCTGGCGGCCGGAGTCGATGCGTGCCTGGGTGCGGGCGGCGGATTCCTCGATGCGCAGCTTCGGGATGCCCTGGTCGGTGGCCTGGGCCATGCCGCCAGCTTCCTCGACCTCCTCGATGTGCTTGCGGGCGCGGTTGGCCAACTCGTTGGTCAGCCATTCCACGTAGTAGGAACCTGCCCATGGGTCGACGGGGCGGACGGTGCCGGATTCCTGCTGCAGCAGCAGCTGGGTGTTACGGGCGATGCGTGCGGAGAAGTCAGTCGGCAGTGCCAGGGCCTCATCGAGTGCGTTGGTGTGCAGCGACTGGGTGTGCCCCTGGGTGGCGGCCATGGCCTCGATGGCGGTGCGGGCCACATTGTTGTAGACATCCTGCGCGGTGAGTGACCAGCCGGAGGTCTGCGAGTGGGTACGCAGGGACTGGGACTTCGGGTTCTTCGGATCGAACTTGGCCACCAGCTCGCTCCACAGCAGACGGCCGGCGCGCAGCTTGGCGATCTCCATGAAGGTGTACATGGAAATACCCCAGAAGAAGGACAGGCGGGGTGCGAACTTGTCCACATCCAGGCCCACCTCCTTACCTGCGCGGAGGTATTCGATTCCGTCGGCAAGCGTGTACGCGAGCTCCAGGTCGGCGGTCGCGCCGGCTTCCTGGATGTGGTAGCCGGAAATGGAGATCGAGTTGAAGCGGGGCATCTTCAGGGAGGTGTACTCGAAGATATTCGAGATGATCCTCATCGATGGCTTCGGCGGGTAGATGTAGGTGTTGCGGACCATGAACTCCTTCAGAATGTCATTCTGAATGGTTCCGGCCAGCTGCTCCGGCGCAACGCCCTGTTCCTCGGCGGCCACAATGTAGAACGCCAGGACCGGCAGCACGGCGCCGTTCATGGTCATGGATACCGACACGCTGGAGAGGTCGATGCCCTCGAAGAGCTGACGCATGTCCAGGATGGAGTCGATGGCCACACCGGCCATGCCCACGTCACCGACCACGCGCTCATTGTCGGAGTCATAACCGCGGTGGGTGGCCAGGTCGAAGGCGACCGACAGGCCCTTCTGACCGGCGGCCAGGTTGCGGCGGTAAAACGCATTGGACTCAGCGGCGGTGGAGAAACCGGCGTACTGGCGGATGGTCCAGGGCTGGTTGGTGTACATGGTGGGGTACGGGCCACGCATGAACGGCTTCTGTCCCGGGAGGGAATCCAGCGGGTGGCCGTCGTCTGCGGCAGCGGCGCGATCTGCTTCAGTGAAGACGCGCTTGACATCGATGCCTTCGGGGGTGTTCCACACCTGCTCAGCGCCAGCCGGGGTTGCGGCGGCATCAGAGGTTGAACCCTCGAGAGGTACCTCGGAGAAATTTGGAATTGTGCTCATGATCTTTCTTATGCTCCCAGTCCGTCGAGCAGGGTTGCCAGGGTGGATGCGGCATCAATCTTCATGTTGAGGTAGCCGTCGGGGGAATGCTGTGCATTCTCAAAGCTCGCCGGTGCGCCCGCGAGCAGGATCTGCTTCACGCCCGCTTCACGGAGCTTGCCCACGACCTGCTCACCAGTCGCCGCGTACTCCTGGTCAGTTCCACAGATAACAACGATGTCGGTCTTGGCTGCAGCCTCGAATTCAGGCGTTCCGGGAACCACTTCGCCCGGGTTGGTGACTGCGATGCCACCGGATGCCAGCAGGTTGGTGGTGAAACCGGTGCGGATATTGTGCCTGGACAGCGGGCCCACGGGAATGAGTCCGATGGTGGGACGCTCACCGTTGGCTTCAAGGAAGGCATCGGAACGGTTGCGCAGTGCCTCGAACTCGGCGGCCCAGCGGCGGACGCCGGCGGGCTCGACCCGGAGTTCAGCCGCCAGGGGCGCCTCGGCGAGGTTCGGGAATTCGTTGATGCCGGTCAGCTGCTTGCTTCGCTTGGCGATGGCATCGCGGGTGACTTCGTGCATCTCGTCGATAGCACGGCCCACAGCGCCATTGTCCAGCTCGGAACGGTAGCCGCCGGCGGCCTCGATGTCTGCGAAGATGGCCCATGCCTTCTCGGAGAGATCGTTGGTGAAGGACTCCACATAGTAGGAACCACCGGCCGGGTCGATGACATGACCGAGGTGGGACTCCTCGAGCAGCAACAGGTTGGTGTTGCGCGCGATGCGGTGGGCGAAGTTGCGTGAGATGCCCGGAATGCCACCGGGGATGGCGGAGTCGAAGGTCAGCACCTCAACGTCGGTGGCGCCACCGACACCCGCGGCGAAGGCGGAGACCGTGCTGCGCAGCATATTGACCCACGGGTCACGCTGGCTGAACATCACCGGTGCGGTGACCGCGTGCTGTGGTGCGGCGCCGAGGTCGGCATGTCCAAGAACTTCTGCCACGCGTGCCCACAGACGACGGGCGGCACGGAGCTTGGAGATCTGACCGAACTGATCGTCGGTGGCTGCGAATCGGAAGGCGATCTGGCCGAGGGCCTGCTCGGTGGTCAGACCCGCCTCGACGAGTGCTCGGACATACTCCACACCGGCGGCGAGAGCGAGACCGATCTCCTGGGCATCACTGGCACCCTGATTGGAGAAGGAGGTGGCGTCGACAAGCACAGCGCGCACACCGTCACGCGCACTGGCCGCCCGGGCCAGCGCAATGGTGGCGTCGAGATCAATCGACTCGGAACCGTCAACGGCCGAGGTCAGCGGGCTCGCGCCCAAGTTGACCGCGGCGGTGCCGGCTTCATCGGCGATGGCATACAGTGCCTCAGCAGCCTCAGTTGCACGGGTACCCGCATGCACGTTTACCGGCACCATATTGAGGTACACACCGGCCAATGCCCGGGCGAGTCCCTCCGGGGCCAGGGAACCTGTGAGGTCCAGGGAGATCGTGGTGGTTCCGGAATTGAGCGCGTGGAGAATCTGCTTGTTTACCTCCGCGGGATCATCACCGTGGGATCCGAAGGTCTCGGTCACCCCCCAGCCGGCACGCTCGGTGTCAACAGTGGCACCGCGGGTGAATGGGAAGGCACCCGGCACCTCCGCCATCGGAGCGCCATCTTCATCAGCCCGGGTGTACAGAGGCGAAACGTCGACACCATCGTTGGTGGTGACGATCAGCTTCCTCCATACATCGGAGGGCACGTCTGCAACGTCCTTTTTGGTAACCCGTGCGAAAACACTCACTACAGCTTTGTGCCAGGCATCAAGGCTGTCGGTGAAATCCTCGGGCAGCGAGGCATTCCTGAGATCAGTCAAGGTGGAAAGTCTTCCCATCAAAATGTGTGAACCAGTGGTTTTCCAGCCAGAACCAGGATCAAAGTGGGCACATTCAAGCGGCTCACCTTTCGCTCCCTTGAAACCCCGGCTGGACATTTGGCCCAGAACCACGCTCCAAATGCGCAATTATGTGTCCAAGTGCACTTTCCACCATAGAGCACATCAGATCACAAGTCCGCACTTCGCATGGTGTCACTTCACACAAACGGGGGCTAGTAGGGTATCACCCATGAGACGCGAGAGTGGGCCCGGGACAGAACCCGGCAAATGTTCGGAAGGCGAACGGGGAGGGCCCCTGAAACGCACGAACACCGTCCTCAGCACGGTTTTTCACTTCTTCAGCTCCCTGTCACGCGACGCATGGACAGAGTTCCGGTCCTGGCCCATCTGGAAGAGAATCGGCGTGATTGGGGCTCTCATCAGTGTGGCACTAATCACCGTGATGGTGGAGCTGCCCACGATCACGACACTGCGAAACTGGGCCGATGAGTCCGGTCCTGGTTTCGTCTGGGTCTTCTGCGCGCTGTATGTGGTGGCCACCCAGTTCCCCATCCCGCGCACGTTTCTCACCCTCGCCTCCGGGATACTGTTCGGCCCGTGGCTGGGTACAGCGGTGGCGCTGGGCTCCACCACCGTCTCCGCCGCGATCAGTCTGCTCCTTGTCCGCGGGCTGCTCGGCGGCTGGATGGCGCCCCGCCTCACCCACCCTGCGGTATCCCGCATCAACACCCGCCTGCAGGAGCGGGGCTGGTTGGCCATTACCTCTTTAAGGATGATCGCAGCCATCCCCTTTTCGATCCTCAACTATGTCGCAGCGTTGACCAGCGTTCCGCTGGTGGCGTTCACCGTGGCCACGGCTGTCGGCTCCGCGCCCGGCACGGTGGCCACGGTGGTGCTTGGCGACGCCTTCGTCAACTCCGGCAGCGTCACCGCGGTCACCATCACCCTCCTGCTGGCCGGCCTGGGGGTTCTAGGAATCATTTTGGACCAACGCCTGCCAGTCAAGTCTGGGAAATAGAACGTTCGGGGATAAGATGGTGAGAATTGTCTTGAATTCTTAGACTTATCCTCACACCATCTTTGAAAGGGGTTGGCCACCGATGTGGGCACTGCACGCCAGGTACAGGGGTCGGGATACCCGTAGAGCGGAACTGGTCCGACGATTCGCGGAGGCACTGTCCACCCTTGACGGGGCGGGCGAGTTCGAACTCCTCGGTGTCGAAGACATCCGGGCGTACATCACCTCTCCTGAGACCACCTGTGATGTGGTGATGGCATTGCTGGCCGCGGGTGACTGGGCAATCGGGATCGGGGTGGTTCCGAGTGCGGATAAACCCAATCCTGAGGATGAAGCCCAGGTGGAACTGGCAAAGAAGACCGCCACAGACGCCCTGCGCCCCACGGCACGCAGCGGAGCGGTGAAGGTCCGCATCGTGGGGGCCAGAAGGGATGATTCCCGAGCATTCAATATCAGTGCCTCATTCGCACTGATGTCACAGGTGTTGTCCAAGCGGTCAATTGAGGGCCGGGAGGCAACCTCCCTGATGAGATCCGGGATGAACCAGAACGAAGCCGCCGGAGAGCTGGGCATTTCCAAACAGGCAATGTCCCAACGTCTCCAGGCGGCTGGATGGCAGGCCGAGCAGGCCGGCTGGCAGCTGTCAGTGAATCTCATTGATCACGCAGCTCAGCTGTGATCCTTTAAACTCAGTCGCGCTGGCCATCCCTGTTCGGCTCATCAAGCGGTAGTGCCTCAGCCTCACGGTTACGCAGAAATTCCTGGGTGGCCTGGCCCAGCTGGGGCTCATCCGCATTGGGTGCAGGCTCCCTGGTCAGTGCGCCCTGCCCGGAGTCAAGGCCTGACTCCCCCGCAGCTTCTCCTTCGCCGCGCCGGGACTTGGACATGGTTCCCAGAGCCAATTCCGCAGGGTCCGGATCCACGGGCTTGTGGGCCACCGCGTTGGCTGCCGCCACGGCGGCGGCGATCTCGGGGTCAGATTCCGTGGAGAACCAATCATCAATATTGTCAGCGTTGGCGAGGTCTTTTGTCTCCTCATCCACGGCAACCGGCTCATAGCGGAACGTACCCTGATCGTCCTTGGCGGCGAACTGACGGGCGAAGCTCTCCAGGGAATCTCCGAACTGACTCGGGATGACCCACATCTTGGATGACTTGCCTTCCGCGATCTGCGGGAGTTTCTCCAGGTACTGGTAGGCCAGCACCTCCGGAGTCAGCTTCGCAGCCTTGATGGCAGCGTTGACCTTCTGAATGGCACGGGCTTCACCCTGGGCCTGGAGGTAACGTGCGGCGCGTTCACCCTCGGCGAGAAGGATCATCGACTGGCGCTCGGCCTCCGCCGCAAGAATGGCTGCATGTTTCGCGCCTTCGGCGGAGAGGATCTTCGCCTGCTTCTCACCCTCGGCTGTTTTGATGTCCGCTTCGCGCTGACCTTCAGCGGTGAGAATGGTGGCGCGCTTCTCGCGGTCCGCCTTCATCTGCTTCTCCATCGATTGCTGGATCGATGGAGGAGGGTCAATCGCCTTCAGTTCAACGCGGCTGATGCGCAGGCCCCACTTGGTGGTTGCCGCATCCAGTTCGCCGCGGAGTCGACGGTTGATCACCTCTCGGGAGGTCAGGGTCTCCTCCAGGGTCATGCCACCGACCACATCTCGGAGGGTGGCCACGGAGATCTGCTCCACACCCACGATGTAGTTGTCCACACCGTAGATGGCACGGTCTGGTTCATTGATCTGGAAGGTGACCACGATATCGATGGCCACGGTCAGGTTATCCTGGGTGATCACCGCCTGGGGAGGGAAGGACACCACCCGTTCACGGGTATCGATGCGGGCTCGGACCCGGTCAATGAAGGGGACCAGTAATGTCAGCCCTCCCTCCACGGTCCGGGTGTAGCGGCCGAGACGTTCAATGACAGCTGCTTCACCCTGAGGGATCAAGGCAATGGACTTGATCACTACGAGAGCGACAAAGACCAGAAAAACAACTGCCAGGATGGTGCCGATCATGGTTCCTCCTGATGTCTGGAATCTTCTTTAAAGTTGTAGCGGAAACTGCGGTGTCAGAGGGTGCGCGGGCGGGTCTCAATGTTCCTTCCACACCACAGCCGTGGCGCCGTCAATGCTGATCACATTGACGTGTTCCCCCTCGGTAAAGCTGTGGGCGGGATCCATACTCCGCGCTGACCAGATCGACCCGTCGAGGCGGATCTGTCCACCGGCTCCGGTGACATCCTCCAGAACAACCGCGTTCTTCCCCACCAGTGCACGCACGGAGGTGTCAAGGGCGGCCGGTTTGTGCAGCCGACGTTTCAGGGCCGGGCGGAGGAAGAACAGCAGCGTGAAAGCCGAGGCCGCGAACGTGGCAAACTCCACCCATACGGGCACACCAATCAGGGATACCCCCGCGGTGGCAAGGGCCGCACCAGCCAGCATGAGCAGGGTGAACTCCCCGACCGCCAGCTCGAGTCCGGCCAGTACCAGGCTTCCGATGAACCAGATTATCGCTCCCACGCCCACCACCGTACAGAAGTGATCCCCCGCAGGTCGGTGGGTCCCCTGCCGCCCAGACTCAGGACAGAACGTCCTCCCTGCTCAGGTCATGGTTGGTCACGAAATCAACCAGGCGTTCCACTGCACCGATCAGGGTGTGATCCAGGTCCCGGAAAGAGTTGACGGCGTTATAGACCCGGTGCCAGCCTTCCTTCGGATCAGACCATCCCACCCGCTGGCAGATCCCGGTCTTCCAGTCCTCACCATAGGGAACCTCCGGCCACGCGCGTAGTCCGAGACGTTCCGGCTTCACCGCCGCCCAGATGTCAATGTAGGGGTGTCCGGTAACCACCACATCGGGACCAAGCGATCGTGTCATGCGTGTCTCCTTGGATCCCTCCACCAGGTGGTCGGCGAGCACACCGATCCGCCTGCCCGGCCCCGGTTGGAACTCCGCCAGGCGCTCGGGGAGGTTGTCCAGTCCCTCCAGGTATTCCACGACCACGCCCTCTACACGCAGATCATGCCCCCAGACCTTCTCCACGATCGCGGCATCGTGGATACCCTCCACCCAGATCCGTGACGGCGCTGCCACCTTGGCCTGGACGTTTTCCACCCGGCGGGATCCCGAGTTGGATTTGCGGGGTTGTTGTTTGGGCACATAACGGGTGAGCGTGACGGTGTGTCCATCCACCATGAAAGCGCCCTTGCGCATCTTGTACAACGCCTCCCGGCCGCGTCGATCCTCCAGGCGGAGGAAGTCCCCGTCATAGGTTTTCTCGAAGCCCACCACCGCTCCGACGTAGCCGTCAGCGCGCACCTCCACCACCAGACCCGGGGTCGCCGGGACGTTGGGATACTCGGGGGCCCGGTTGCGCTGGTGTCCGCCTAGAATGTCGCCTGCATAAGGATCGGAGAAGTTCATGGTCATACACCCTAGCCAATACCTGCATTAGACTGTGCACCCGTTATGGATATTCGCGCACACGTTTACTCTCCCCTTCAGAACACCGCGGTCTGGCTCGGCGCCTGGATCTACGACCTGGTGCCCACCGAGGACGTCATTGACGCCTTTGTGGATCTCGGCGGTCCGCACACCTTCGAGGATGGAGGTCTGCTTGACCTCCTGCGGTGCGTGCGTGGCACGCTAGAGCTGCTTATCGACGAGCCCTTCACCGGCCCTGTCATCTCCCTCGTGCTGTCAGGCCCAGGGGATGCACCTCTTCTTCCGGCGTCGTCGGAGGCCGCGCAATGGGCGGCGCGTTCCGGTGAAGGGGCGCTGGTGATACGGAGCGTCGACAAGCTCAAGTCCTTTGCCTTGATTCCGCAACGTCTCGACGATTCGACCGTGTGGGAATGGATTCCGGTGGAGGGCCACCTGCCGACGGGGGCTGCCGTGTCCCCCGGTGAAGCAGATCAGCTGCTGAGCCGTGCCACCGCCGAAGCCGCCACGATCATTGAAGCCAGCGCCTATTCATCCCTGGCCCCGAACTCACTGAAGAATCCGCGGCTGACCGTGGGCTCCCTGTCGGATTTCTACGACACCCCGGGCCTCCCCCATGCCGTGCCACCGCGGTCGGCGAAACTCTTTGCCCGTGCCGACCGCGTGGCAGCCATCGTGGAAACTGTGCAGTCCACACTTGGGGATCACAGTCTGGATCCGCAGCTGATCTCACTGTGGCGACACATCCGCACCGCGAGGATGGCCGGAGTTGACTATGCGCTCGCGGAGTTTGCGCGGGCCTGAGCGCCAGCTGGACGCTTCCGTGGCTCGCAGCAACCCGGGGTGCAGGGCTCGCCGTTGACGGTCGAACCGCGGACGGGAAGCGTACCCAGGCGTTCGATGACACGTTTCATTTCAGCCTCCTCGACCAGGTCCACCACCATGGTGGTGAACTCCGGTGACGGACCCACGGTGGCGACCCGCTCAACCACCATGCCACGACTGGTTGCCTCATCCATTAGCTCGGAGTCCAGGTCCCAGATCACCTCCATGTGATCGGAGATGAACCCCACTGGGCAGACAACCAGGGCTTTCTGCCCCTTCTGCTCATTGAGTTCGACCGCGTGGTCAACGATGTCCGGCTCCAGCCAAGGGACATGGGGGCTTCCCGAGCGGGACTGCCAGACCACGTCAAAATCAGCGATGCCAGCCTCGGTGGCAATGAGCGCGGAGGACTCCTCCACCTGTCGGGAGTAGATGGAACCATCAATGGGATGGCCGTCCGCGTCCTTGGCACTCAGCGGGATGGAATGGGCAGTGAAGACCAGACGGGCATCCTCGCGGAGTTCGTCCGGGAGTTTGGCGAAGGAATCACGGACATACTGAGCCATGGTGCGCACAAAAAGTGGGTGATCATAGAACTGACGCAGCTTGGTGAAGGTGACCGCTGGCGCGTCGATGCTTTCCAGGTGAGAGATCATGCCCTGGATGTCTTCGTGATACTGACGGCAACCGGAGTACCCGCCCCATGCGGAGGTGGCAAAGACGAGTGCATTCTTAATGCCGTCCGCAGACATCTGCTCTGCCGCGTCGTTATCAAAAGGCTTCCAATTCCGGTTACCGAAGTAGACCGGAATATCCAATCCGCGCTCCTTGAGCTCAGCCTCCACGTTGGCAATGATCTCACGGTTCAATTTGTTGAGTGGGCTCACACCGCCGAAGTGGTAGTAATGGGCACCGACCTCATCAAGTCGCTCCGGTGGAATCCCCCTGCCCCGGGTGACATTCTCCAGAAAAGGACGAACCTCCTCGGGCCCTTCGGGACCACCGAAAGAGAGGACGAGGAGGGCATCATAGGCGTCCGTTGTGCGTGAAGTCATGTCACGCACTTTACCAACTTTCGATTGATATTGCACAAAAGGGTATAGACGCCCCGATATTTATAAGTTGAACCTAAATCAGGCGGACCGCGTACTCAGTCATCCCCGACCACCGAACAGGTGACACCTTCACGGTGGAACCGGAACTCGGTGCTTCGAGCATTTGGCCATCACCCAGGTAAATCGCCACGTGCTGGGAAGCGCCCGGGCCGTAGAAGATCAGGTCGCCGCGCTGCATCGCAGATGGGCTGACCTTGGTGCCATGCTGGTACTGGTATCCGGTGTAGTGAGGAAGCGCGATTCCCACGCCCGCGAAGGCATAGAGAACCAGCCCGGAGCAGTCAAAACCAACCTTGTTGTAGTCGCCGTAGGAATCAGCCACGCCACCATCACGGATACCCAGGGTGGGCCCATTAGCGTTGCCACCTCCCCAGGCGTACGGGGTGCCGATCTGCGCCATGCCGCGGGCGATGACAGCCTCGATCTGAGTGGCGCGGTCACCGCTGACAATCTCAGATGCAGACTCGGTGACGTCCTCAAGAGTTACGGAGTCACTGCTGTCAGAGCTGGATGAGTCCTCCAGCTGGACCAGGTCATCCTCGCCCCACAGGTCATCTTCCACTGGGACCGCCGGGACCTCAGGAGCTTGAGATGGCTGCTGCGGCTCTGATGGCTGTGGCACCTCCGGTGCCTGTGGCGCCTGGATCGCGGCGATCTCACCAGTCTCCGCATCCTCACCGGATGGGTAGGGATTCTCCACGGTGGCGTGGTCCGCCTGACTGGCGGCAATGAGCGCTGCGGCCGCAACCGATGCTGCCGCCAGAGCCTGATCACGTAAGGCCTGAGCCTGGGCATCATTCTCAGCTGCGGCAGCTGCGGCCGCCTCAGCTTCCTCCGCAGCAATCCTGGCCTGCTCAGCCTGTCGGGACGCATCCGCCCGGGCCTCGGCTTCAGCCGCTGCCTCAGCATTACCCTGTGCCTGAGCCTCTGCCTCTACCTCAACAGTGGATGCCTCCTGGCGAACGGCGTCGGCGACTTCTTCTACAGCGGTGGCTTCTGCTTCTACGGCTGCATCCTGGGCTTCCGCAGCCACGCGGGCAGCCTCAGCCTCGGAAGCTGCGGCGGCCTCCGCCGCAATGGCGGCTGCCTCCTCAGCCTGGCGTTTCTCTTCAGCAGCGGCTGCTGCTTCCGCCTCTGCCTGCGCGCGCTCTTCTTCCGCACGCTGGAACTCTTCGTACTCGGCACGCTGTCCGTGGAGAGAATCAACCTCGGCACGTGCGGCCGCCAGGTTGCGCTCCGCTTCCTCTCGCTGGGCAACCAGGTTATTGCGGTTGGCATTCAACTCAGAGATCTGGGCCGAGTTACCTTCGATAGCTGCCCGTGTGAATCTCTCCTGCTCCGCAGCTTCAGCCTCACGCTGCTCTGCGATGATGCGGGCTTCCCGCAGTGCGGATTCCCTGTTGGCGTTCTCCGTGCGCAGGCGATCGAGCTCTTCGACCGCTTCGCGCTGCTTGGTGGCCGTGGTGCGCAGATAGGTCTGCCTGTCCAGGGCATCATCAGAAGTCCCATTACCGGAGACCCCCGCCAGGCCCTTGGAGGCACCGTTCTGGCGATATGCGGCGCGGGAGATCTCATTCAACCGCTCCTGGGCAGCCTCGATCTGACGCTGTGTTTCATCCAGATCCCCCTTCGCCGCGCCAGCATTCTGGCGGGCACGCTCAGCTTCAGCCTGCGCATCATGGAGATCAACCAGAGCCTTGTTCACCGCTTCACGGAGTGCACCCATCTCCAGCTCGAGTCGGGTGATCTCGGCATCGGTCTGCGAGAGGGAACCTGCAAGGCGGGACACGTCACCATTGCCCATGTCAACGGTTGCCTGAGCCTCAGAAATTGAGGTGTCATCGGGATTGACCGGCTGAGCCACAGCAGGCGTGAGCGTGGTCAGCATGCTGCCACTGATGGCGACTGCGATCAGGGCTCGGCTGAGGGTGCCAATCTGAGAGGTGCGTCCTGTAGGGGTCGCGCCAGTCCACCGCTGGGGGCGACGTGATGCTCTGATTGCCACGTGGTCTCCTGTTCGTCCCGCCCTACACGCTTATCCAGCCCACACGCTTGACAAAAGCATGCCGGCTGGACATGAATGCAGTCCGTTGATGATGAAATGCATCGCAGATCCGACAAGCGCATCCCGAACAGGCCCACGTGTTTAGACCACTTTTAAAAGAACTTTCCCGGCAAGCTTCCCCGTTTGCCCGAATCTTGAGACATCTTTCGAAGTGTTCCGTGTAGTTTTCAAGGCTTTATCCTTGAAGTTCCACGCGCGTAATCCGTTCAGGGATCCAGTTGCCCGATCCGCGAGCTGATAGTTGCACATTAGGTCACCCCGGTAACATCCGAGACATCTTTCACAACAAATTGGCAACAATAGATTCGATTACGCAATAACTTGCACACTCCGACCTGCGGAAACTCTTTACCGTTTCGTTATTGTAATATTGGTCACCTTTTTCCAATCCCGGCCGAACCCCGTCACAAAATGGCGAAAAGTGACCTGGGGCCTCGGTTTAAAATGTCAAGCTTCAGTGCTTGATTTAAGGCCGACCCTATCCGCCAAACGGCCTGCGACGGGTAAAGATCGCGCCAACAACAAGCACAGCGATCAGCAGAAGGGCTAGCCAAATTGTTACCTGGCCCCAGTCCATCGCGGAGACTCCCGACTCCGTTACATTGCGAATCAGTAACGAAGCACCCTCCACATAGTCAGTTGTGCCCAACATTTCATGCTGCGCGGATTCCAGTGCCGCCCGGGAGTGAATGTCGCTCACCACAGCTCCGGATCCGGGCGCGCGGACAGCAACAGTGTCCAGAGACGTTTCGTTGAGAAGCTCCTGGGCGATATCCCGCAGGTCCGCAGTCATGGCAGGGGTGGTGTCCAGAACCACGTAACCCAGAGACCCGAAATCGCCATCAATCGCGTCATCCGTGACACGAATCAGCTCCTCCTCCAGCGTGGGATAGAGGGCTCCGGTTTCCGGCCCCATCGCCACGGCATCATCCTCCAGATCCCGTGCAAGGGCGTCGATCTCTACATTTTCAGGAATCATGGAACGCCTCCGGCTTTCTCGAACTCTCAGTGTGGGCATGGGCCATGCGAAACGGGCAGCGTGCAGCAGATGACACCGCCGCCCTGGATTTGGGGGTGATAAGGGGGTGATGGATATGTCACCTCGCGCCAGAGTCTCACCCCGGCGGTTTCGGCATACGCGCTGCCCATGACCATGAACCAACGTAACAGTACCGGGCAGTAGACAGTAAGTGACGCGCAGAAACACCCAATACTCACGCCAGAACGCTCGTACTGTTAAGATAATGGGGACGTAGGGTCCTTACCCACAACCGTGGAGTGGAGAACCTGAAGTTTTCCTTACGCCGGCTCAGCCGATGCAGCAGCCGACGAAAACCTCACCCTGGATAAGTCTAGAATTGGAGCTCACTGTGACTGAAAGCAAGAACTCCTTCAATGCTAAGAGCACACTGCAGGTTGGCGAGAAGTCTTATGACTACTATGCCCTCTCCGCAGTTCCTGGCATGGAGAAGCTGCCGTACTCCCTGAAGGTTCTCGGAGAGAACCTCCTGCGTACCGAAGACGGTGCGAACATCACCAACGAGCACATCGAGGCCATCGCCAACTGGGATGCATCTGCTGATCCGAGCATTGAGATCCAGTTCACCCCGGCCCGCGTGCTCATGCAGGACTTCACCGGTGTCCCCTGTGTCGTCGACCTGGCAACCATGCGCGAAGCCATCAAGACCCTCGGTGGCGACCCAGATGGTGTCAACCCACTGAACCCAGCGGAAATGGTCATCGACCACTCCGTCATCGTTGAGGCATTCGGCCGTCCAGACGCCCTCGCCAAGAATGTCGAGATTGAGTACGAGCGCAACGAGGAGCGTTACCAGTTCCTCCGTTGGGGTTCCGAGTCCTTCTCCAACTTCCGTGTCGTTCCTCCGGGAACCGGCATCGTCCACCAGGTGAACATTGAGTACCTGGCACGCGTTGTCTTCGACACCGACGGCCTTGCCTACCCAGATACCTGCATCGGTACCGACTCCCACACCACCATGGAAAACGGCCTGGGCATCCTTGGCTGGGGTGTCGGCGGCATTGAGGCTGAGGCAGCAATGCTCGGCCAGCCTGTCTCCATGCTCATCCCGCGCGTTGTCGGCTTCAAGCTGACCGGTGAGATCCCAGTTGGCGTGACCGCAACTGACGTCGTGCTGACCATCACCGAGATGCTCCGCGACCACGGCGTCGTGCAGAAGTTCGTCGAGTTCTACGGCAACGGCGTCAAGTCCGTTCCACTGGCGAACCGCGCAACCATCGGCAACATGTCCCCTGAGTTCGGCTCCACCTGTGCGATGTTCCCGATCGACGAGGAGACCATCAAGTACCTCCGTCTCACCGGTCGCCCAGAAGAGCAGATCTCCCTCGTCGAGGCTTATGCCAAGGCACAGGGCATGTGGCTCGAGGAGAACGCTCCAGAGGCTGAGTACTCCGAGTACCTCGAGCTGGATCTCTCCACCGTTGTTCCTTCCATTGCCGGCCCGAAGCGTCCTCAGGACCGCATCCTGCTGTCCGAGGCCAAGGAGCAGTTCCGCAAGGATCTGACCGTCTACACCAACGATCCGGTGCAGAACGATCAGTCCATCCCTGCCAAGCGCATGGACAACGAGGGTGGCGCACAGCCGACCTCCGTTGCAGACGCAGACAACTACAACGCTTCCTGGCCTGGCAACGATGAGTCCGCAGCTGATGGCGCAACAGGTCGCCCATCCAACCCGGTCACCATCTCCTCCCCACAGGGTGGCGAGTACACCATCGACCACGGCATGGTCGCCATCGCGTCCATCACCTCCTGCACCAACACCTCCAACCCTTCCGTCATGATCGGCGCTGGCCTGATCGCACGTAAGGCTGCGGAGAAGGGCCTGAAGTCCAAGCCATGGGTCAAGACCATCTGTGCTCCGGGTTCCCAGGTTGTTGACGGCTACTACCAGCGTGCAGACCTCTGGAAGGATCTGGAGGCCCTCGGCTTCTACCTCTCCGGTTTCGGTTGCACCACCTGCATCGGTAACTCCGGCCCACTGCCGGACGAGATCTCCGAGGCCATCAACGAGCATGATCTGGCTGCTGCAGCTGTCCTGTCCGGTAACCGTAACTTCGAGGGACGTATCTCCCCCGACGTTAAGATGAACTACCTGGCTTCCCCGATCATGGTCATCGCTTACGCGATCGCCGGCACCATGGACTTTGACTTCGAGAACGACGCTCTCGGTCAGGACCAGGACGGCAACGATGTCTTCCTGAAGGACATCTGGCCTTCCACCGAGGAGATCGAGGAGACCATCCAGGACGCCATCTCCCGCGAGCTCTACGAAGCTGACTACGCTGATGTGTTCAAGGGTGACAAGCAGTGGCAGGAACTCGACGTTCCTTCCGGCAAGACCTTCGAGTGGGATGAGAACTCCACCTACATCCGCAAGGCTCCTTACTTCGATGGCATGACCGCTGAGCCACAGGATGTCACCGACATCCAGGGCGCACGCGTTCTGGCCAAGCTGGGCGATTCGGTCACAACCGACCACATCTCCCCTGCTTCCTCCATCAAGCCGGGAACCCCAGCTGCCCAGTACCTGGATTCCCACGGCGTAGATCGTCAGGACTACAACTCCCTGGGTTCCAGGCGCGGTAACCACGAGGTCATGATGCGCGGCACCTTCGCCAACATCCGCCTCCAGAACCAGCTGGTTGACATCGCAGGTGGCTACACCCGCGACTTCACCCAGGAGGATGGCCCACAGGCGTTCATCTACGATGCCTCCGTCAACTACAAGGAAGCCGGCATCCCGCTGGTCGTCCTTGCAGGTAAGGAATACGGCACCGGTTCTTCCCGTGACTGGGCTGCCAAGGGCACCAACCTGCTCGGCGTCCGCGCAGTCATCACCGAGTCCTTCGAGCGCATCCACCGCTCCAACCTCATCGGTATGGGTGTCGTGCCACTGCAGTTCCCTGCAGGCGAGTCCCACGAGTCCCTCGGACTTGATGGCACCGAGACCTTCGACATCACCGGTCTGACTGCTCTCAACGAGGGCACCACCCCGGCTACCGTCAAGGTCACCGCCACCAAGGAGAACGGCGACAAGGTCGAATTCGACGCTGTCGTCCGTATCGATACCCCAGGTGAGGCTGACTACTTCCGCCACGGTGGCATCCTGCAGTACGTTCTGCGTCAGATGGCTGCCGCTGCGGCTTAAGTCAGTAGCGATGAGCAATACGCCACCTTGGGTCTCATCAGATTTCATTTCAGATGACCAAGGTGGTTGACATGGGGCCCCACCACCCGACTCTCCCACGCCTTGTCTCCGATGAGAGGCGTGAGTGGTTCGAGGTGGGGCCCCATTGTTGTACCTGAACTTTCACCCCGCATGCGCCTGAACAGGGCGTATACACCTTCCCTAAGGAGTCCACGTGTCCGTAGCGACAGGCGAAAAGCCGTTGAACAGTCGCCAGGAGATCCTGGAGGGCGCCCGCCGGTGCTTCGCGGAACACGGCTACGAAGGTGCCACAGTCCGTCGTCTGGAGGAGGCAACCGGCAAGTCCCGGGGCGCCATCTTCCATCACTTCGGTGACAAGGAGAAGCTGTTTCTGGCACTCGCGCGTGAAGACGCCGCGCGCATGGCGGAGACAGTATCCGAAAACGGTCTGGTTGAGGTCATGCGGGGCATGCTCGAGGATCCGGACCGCTATAACTGGCTCTCCATCCGTTTAGAGATCTCCAAGCAGCTCCGCACCGATCCGGTTTTCCGCGCCAAATGGACAGATCACCAGAGTGTGCTGGATGAGGCCGTGCGGGTGCGTCTGGCGCGTAATGCGGACAAGGGCCGGATGCGGACGGATGTCCCCATCGGGGTGCTGCACCTTTATCTGGAGACCGTCATGGATGGATTCATCTCCCGCCTGGCCACGGGCGCATCCACCGAAGGCCTGTCAGAGGTCCTCGACCTGGTGGAAACCTCGGTTCGCCGACCCGACTGATCCGGCCCTTCTAATCTCCGGATTCACCGTTGAAGCAGACCACCATCTAGACTAAGCGGTATGGTTTCAGTTCTTCTCATTCAACCCCGCCAGGGCAAAGCTGTTGTCGCTGCTGAGCATCGTGATTTTCTTCAGTCAACAGGGCTGAAGCCGGATGAACTGACCTCCCGGATCCTCGATTCCACCGATACCAGGATCGGAAGCCTCGAAGGATTCGACGGAGTGATCGTCGGCGGCAGTCCCCTCAACGTCACCAATTTTGAGTATGACGACTGGCAGCATCACGTGCACCGGGAACTTGCGGCACTGGTGTCATATCCGAAGCCCACGATGTTCGTGTGCTACGGCAACACTTTTTTAGCGCACCTCCAGGGCGGTGAGGTTGGGCGCACGCACCCGGAACCATCCGGGCCAACATCAGTCCACCTGACGGATGAAGGCAGGGTGGATGTGCTCACCCACGATCTCCCCGATACCTTCATGTCTTTCACGGGACATACCGAGAATGTGGTCACGCCCGCCCCCAGCCACCGTGTATTGGCGACCGGCCCCACCTGCCCGGTTCAGATGGTGCGCGCAAATAATCACACCTGGGCGGTGCAGTTCCATGCGGATATGGATGCGCTGGCCATGAAAAACCGCATGGACTTCTATGCCAACTATGGTTATTTCTCACCGGAGGACTACGACAACATCATCGCCGGGTTACCCAGCGTGGATGCTGTCTACGCCAACCGGGTGCTCCGCAATTTTGTCGAGATCTGCGAAGGTGTCCGCCCCATTGATGGGATGGAGCACGCCCACCCGGCACTGACCTCTTAGATCTCTGAGACGGGGTCAGTTCCGTCGACGAATGGGAGGACACGGTTGTCGGGGAAGTTCTCCCTGGCGGCGAACTCCGCCATCACCTCGGCCACCAGGTGTCGGGAGGTGCTCCGTTCGCCAGCTGCCTCCTGATCATCAGCGACCACAGTGACACCCTCGACCTCATCCATGGTCAGCGCAGACGGCGCCAGGATCAGGTAATCGAGTCCGGAGGCTGCAAGGTGCTCATCGGCGGCCTTCTTCGATGCCGCATACGGGTAGAAGGAATGTGATGGGTCCACTGAGTGCTTGGTCGCGCCGATGTAGCTGACCATGATGTAGCGGGGTGCGTCCGCACCGAGTGAGGCCGCGCCGTCGATGGAGGCGATCGCTGCATCGCGGTCGATGGCATAGGTGGCATCGGCACCCGCTTTGCCTCCGTTTCCAGCGGTCCACACCACGGTGTCGAAGGAGCGGAGGAGCTCTGCCCAGTCCCCGACCGACAATTCGGTCACATCGTGCAGCACCGGTGTGGCACCGAGCTTTTCAATTTCGGCCTTGTGGTCAGGATTGCGGAAGAGAGAGGTGACGGTGAGGTGGGCGTCGACAAGCATGGGCGTTGCCAGCAACGCCACCTTGCCGTGGCCACCGATAATAAGAACGTTATGTGTGTCTGTCATGACACCACACTAGTTACTTTCGGCCGAACGTCCAGTAGGCCGCCGGGCCGATGCCGTTGATGAAGCTTGCCAACACCCAGGCCCACTTGGGGCCACGGACCTTCTCCGAGGGGCGCCGGGCCAGGGAAATCCACATGCCGACCTTGGCTGCCACCTCGGCGGCGGTGAGGCCTACCAGTGGGAACCGGAGTTCGGTGGGGAGATCCAACCAATCTGCGCGGAGAGATTGACCGAGGCTGTACAGTGGCTTTTTAGTTTCGCTCATACCCTTGATGATATGCGGGATCAGTGCTGACCGCGATGGTTTAGCCCTGGGTTTTGTGTCGGGGCGTGTTCACCGGAAAGTCAATTGGAAGCAGCTATCACGGGCGTACACTGAGACTTGTTATCCCTATGAGGATAGGAAAGGTGCACCATGTCCACGCCGTCGAAGGTTCCAGCTCGAGCGGAGGATGCAACACCACTCCGCACACCCCATACGCTTCCCGTGCCGGACGTTCTGCGTCACCTGGGCTCCAGTACACAGGGGTTGGAATCCTCCCGGGCAGCCGCCCTGCTGAGCTCGTTCGGTCCGAATGCGCTGCGCCGCGCCGCCCCGGAGACCATGCTCCAGCGACTGTTCCGCCAGATCAATGACCCGATGATCTATGTGCTCATCGCCGCAGCGGTTCTGACCGCGCTTCTGGGAAATTGGACGGATACCATCGTCATCTCAGCGGTGGTGATCGTGAATATGATGGTGGGTTTCATTCAGGAGGGCAAGGCCGCGGACGCACTGGCCTCCATCAAGGAGATGCTCTCCCCGGAGTCAACCGCGCTGCGCGATGGTGAGTGGACCACCATCGATGCCGCGGAGCTGGTCCCCGGTGACATAGTCCGGATCTCAGCTGGAGATCGGATCCCGGCGGACCTCCGTATCATCACCGCAACCAACCTTCAGGTGGAGGAAGCCGCCCTCACGGGTGAATCGGAACCGGTTCTCAAACATCCCGATCCGGTGGAGGACTACGCCGGTATCGGCGACCGCACGTGCATGGCGTTCTCCTCCACCACTGCGCTGACCGGCACCGGCACGGGTGTGGTCACAGCCACCGGACACGATACGGAGATCGGGCATATCACCACCATGCTCGAGGATGTGGAAAGCGTGGACACCCCGCTGACCCGGGCGATGACCAAATTCTCCTCCACACTTGCCATCGCCTGCGTGGTCCTGGCCATCCTCATGCTGGTGGTCTCCGGTATCGTCCACGGAACGCCGATGGAACAACTCATCATGTCCGCCATCGGTTTTGCAGTCGCAGCAATTCCCGAGGGCCTGCCGGCGGTCATCGCCATCACCCTCGCCCTCGGCGTGCAGAAAATGGCCGGGCAGAAGGCCATCACCCGCCAGCTGAATTCGGTGGAAACACTGGGATCCGTGACCACCGTATGCTCCGACAAGACAGGAACCTTGACAAAAAATGAGATGACCGTGCGGTCGCTGGTCACCCTGCAGGGATTCTACGATGTCAGCGGGAGTGGTTATGAGCCGGTGGGCACCATCTCCGTCACCAATACCGACGAGGAGGTAGACCCCGGGCAGTCCCCCGATGTGTATGCCCTCGCCGAGGTGGCGGCCACTGTCTGCGATGCCGAGATCCGGGAGGTCGACGGCAGGTGGCAGCTCATCGGTGAGCCCACCGACGGTGGTATCCGCACCTTCGCGCTGAAAACCGGTGTGAAACCGAGGCCCCGACAGGCGGAGATCCCCTTCGACTCGTCCTATAAGTACATGGCCACCCTCCACGAGGCTGCCGGTGAACACCTCCTGCTGGTCAAGGGCGCACCCGACCGCCTGCTCGACCGCAGTTCCCATCAGGGGGACGGCGAGCCCCTCGACCGGGAGTTCTGGGACAAGCGCATCGATGCGCTTGGCTCGCGTGGGCTGCGGGTGCTGGCCGCTGCACGGCGCACGCTGCCTACGCTTGTCGACGACCCAACCACCGCCACAGTGGACGAAGGTGGACTCACCTTCCTGGGTCTCTACGGCATCATGGATCCACCCAGAACCGAAGTCATCGGTGCCATCGACACCGTGCAGAAGGCAGGCGTCCGCGTCCGGATGATCACCGGCGACCATGCCTCCACGGCAAAAGCCATCGCGCGGGAGGTCGGAATCAAAGGTGACGGGGTACTCACCGGCCAGCAGATCACCGATGCCACAGATGAGGACCTGCGTGAACTCGTCCGGGACACCGGTATCTTCGTCCGCACCAGCCCGGAGCATAAACTCCGTATCGTCCGGGCACTCCAGGCCAATGGTGAAGTGGTATCCATGACCGGTGATGGTGTCAACGATGCCCCGTCCCTCAAGCAGGCTGACGTGGGCGTGGCCATGGGCATCAAGGGCACAGAGGCCACCAAGGACGCTGCTGATATTGTGCTGGCCGATGACAACTTCGCCACCATCGCCCGCGCCATGGAGATGGGTCGCACCATCTATGACAACCTCCGCAAGGCCATTGTCTTCATGCTGCCCACCAACGGCGCCCAGGGCCTGGTGATCTTCGTAGCCATGATGTTCGGCTGGCAGTTGCCCATCACTCCCCTACAGGTGCTGTGGATCAATCTGATCACCGCCATCACGCTGTCCCTGGCACTGTCCTTTGAACCTGCAGAACCCGACATCATGAGACGCAGGCCCCGCGACCCCAACGCAAATATCCTGGATCGCGAGGCGTTCGCCCGCATTGTCTATGTATCCCTGCTGCTGGGTGCCATGACGTTCTGGGCCTTTTCACTATCACTGGACAATGGCGCCACCCTGGAGCAGGCCCGCACCATCGCGGTGAATAGTCTCGCCGTGGGGCAGGTGTTCTACCTCCTGGTCACCCGCTTCTTCCGGGTTCGCACCCTCAGGAAGGAACTGGTTACCCGCAACCCCGTCTCCTGGCTGTGCATCGGCATCATGATGGTTCTGCAACTGGGCTTCGCCTACCTCCCCTTCATGAACGCCACCTTCGATACCTCCCCGGTGTCCCCGGAGTCCTGGCTGCTCCCATTGACGGCGGGTGTGACCATCTTCGTGGTGGTGGAACTGGAAAAGCTCATGCGCAGACAGAGTAGCTCGGATGAGACGGTGATCTAGATGGCAGGTGCCATTCCTTTGAGATACCTGCGGGTGATGTAGAGCTGGACCAGTCGCGCGGCAGGAGCCCCGATTCTCGCCCAGATCCACGCATGGCGCGAAAAGGCCACACACCGCCCAGTCACAGTACCGTCGGGGGCCATCTGGATATGGAAGGCTTCCTCACCCCGTTCCACGTGCCCGGGGAGGGTTCCATACACCATGAGTGCCTCATCTTCGCCGTGGACGCGTTGCAGAATGAAACAGCGGGACCGCGTGGGGCCGATAACCAGTTCCACCCGGTTCTCCCCCAGGTCCCGCACACTCACACCCGCGTGCTCATGGGCCTGCCAGGAAAATAACCGCTCGGAGGCCTGGTCAAAACAGTCTCTGCCGTGGCCGAGGACAAGGCTGGAATCGGTGATCTTCCACCCCGCCAGTCCCAGATTGTCCGCAGTCTCCCCCTGCAGCAACTTCACGGAATGCCCCTGGAACTGCGGAGGATAGGTGAGTTCTGACGTACTCATTTAAGGGGTGTTCTCCATCCTATGATCCAATGAACGAAACTCGGCCCCACCCAGTTTGGATAACTGGGTGGGGCCGATCTGGCGAGGTGCTCAGGAAATCTAGTTTCCGGTGAGCTTATCCTTGACATCTTCGACCTTGTTCTTGGCATCGCCCTTCACCTGGTCGGCTTTGCCCTCAGCCTGAAGCTGCTCGTTGTCGGTGGCCTTGCCGGTAGCTTCCTTCGCCTTGCCGGAAGCCTTTTCAGCGGTGTTCTTAATCTTGTCGCCGAGTCCCATGATGTGTTCCTCTCGATTGATTGCTTGAACGTACTTGCACCAGTGTACCGATTTTCCTGGGGCGAAGTCATGGGCACCGGACCATTAATTGCACCTCTTTCACGGCGCATATCCTGAAGAACCGCTGAGGAAAGATACCTCACCATGCGCACATTGATCTACGGCATGAACGTGACCTTAAGACGGTTATATCGCTGCCACCGGAGACGATATCAACTGGATCGAGCCAAGCGATGAGCTATTCCAATGGTGGTTGGACCTGGACAGACGCAAACTCTGGGAGGCCATGAACCCTTATTGGGCCACTGCTGATCAACAACCTGGTGTCACCGCTGTGGCTGAAGGCAGTGGTCCGGTGAGCATCGGTGGCGCAGCCATGCGGGTCGGGTTAATTGATGAATACGTGCCACCACCCACCCTGTTCTGGTGGATGGTGGCACGCCCTTCTTCACCGCGCTGGGTAGTCGGGTGAATCTGGACCTGGTGGAAACTCATGTCTTCCCAAGAGGAGTTATCCTCACCAGGTACAGAGCCCCACGCTGAGATCTAAGCCAGTTCGACGATCTCCATGTACTGCTCATTCCAGAGGTCTTCGGTGCCGTCGGGCAGGACGATGACGCGGTCTGGTTCCAGGGCCTTGACGGCACCCGGGTCGTGGGTGACCAGGACAACGGCTCCGGTGTAGGTACGGAGGGCGTCCAGAACCTGTTCACGGGAGATGGGGTCAAGGTTGTTGGTTGGTTCGTCGAGAAGCAGCACGTTGGCGCGGGAGGAGACCAGGGTGGCCAGGGCCAGGCGGGTCTTCTCGCCACCGGAGAGGGTGCCGGCCGGCTGGTCGAGCTGCTCGCCGGAGAACATGAAGGAACCCAGCAGGCTGCGCAGGCCCTGCTGATCGGCGTCAGCGCAAGCTTCGATGGTGTTCTGCCAGACCGATTTATCCGGGTCGATGGTGTCGTGTTCCTGTGCGAAATAGCCGATTTTCAGGCCATAGCCGGTGACAATGCCGCCCTCGCCGTCGGTGCGTTCCACACCAGCCAGCAGTTTCAACAGGGTGGTCTTACCGGCACCGTTGAAACCGAGGACCACTACGCGGGAGCCCTTGTCAATGGCCAGATCCACGCCGGCGAAGACTTCGAGGGAACCGTACATCTTGGTCAGGCCCTTGGCGTTGAGCGGGGTCTTACCGCACGGTGCTGGCTCCGGGAAGACGATGTTGGCGGCACGATCGGAGGCACGGATGTCATCGAGGTTGTCGATCATGCGCTCTGCACGGGCGATCATCTGCTTGGCTGCTGCCGCCTTGGTGGCCTTGGCACCCAGGCGTGCAGCCTGGTCCTTGAGGGCACCTGCCTTCTTCTCAGCGTTGGAACGCTCGCGACGACGACGGGCCTCATCGAGTGCACGGGCATCGACGTACTTATCAAAGCCCATGTTGTACACATCGGCTTCCGCACGCACCGCGTCCAGGTACCAGATTTTGTTACAGACGGCACCGAGGAGTTCCACGTCGTGCGAGATAATGATGAGCCCGCCCTCGTGCTTGGACAGGAATTCGCGGAGCCAGGTGATGGAGTCGGCATCGAGGTGGTTGGTTGGTTCGTCGAGAAGCAGCGTGGTCTTGGACTTGCCGGAGCCGTTCGCGGCGGCGAACAGGATCTGTGCCAGCTCCACGCGGCGACGCTGACCACCGGAGAGGGTCTTGAGCTGCTGATCCAGGATGCGTGCCTCAAGGCCCAGGTTGTCGCAGATCTGGGCGGCTTCAGCGTCGGCCTCATAGCCACCAAGCGCTTGGAACTGCTCCTCCAGGCGGGAGTATTTACCGATCGCGGTATCCAGCTTTCCGGGATCGGTGGTGGTTTCCATGATCTCCTGCTGGCGCTCCATGGAGGAACGCAGCTGATCAAGGCCACGTGCGGACAGGACACGGTCGCGGGCGGTCTGCTCGATATTGCCTTCGCGGGAGTCCTGCGGGAGGTATCCAACCTCACCAGCGACGGTGACAGAACCACCGTACGGCTTGGTTTCGCCGGACAGGATACGCATCGTGGTGGTTTTTCCTGCACCATTTCTACCCACGAGACCGATGCGGTCGCCGGGCTGTACGCGAAGGAGCTGTCCTGGGGCGTCGAGGAGGGTACGAGCGCCAACGCGCACTTCTAAATCATTGGTGACAATCACAACCGTTCAGTGTATCAACTACCCATGCCGGGACACCAATGATGCTTTCTTCACCCTCTGGATAGAGACGAATTTCCTTGACTCCAAGGTCACGATTAACTGTGTTCCGACGTTTAACGTCGGCTCTTGATTTTCTCTTCTCGCTTCGTCGCGATGATGAGGTTGATTACGCAGAGGTTGAAGCTGGTTCCTCCCATTGCCATCATGACCCCGATCCCTTCTTGGCTTGGCACCGGTGACGCCACACCAGCTGCAAAGAAGGTAGAAAACCCGGTTGCTGTGCCCAGGCCTGCTGCCATCGCACCGGCCATGATCCGGGGTGAGGTCAAAGCGGCCGCCGGTCAACCACCCTGCACGGGGCCTATTCCCATTGGAGGATGCGGAATATTGTCCCTACCTCCCGGGTCACTGCTGCGCTGGAACGGGTCCCCACGACTCCCCTGAAGCCGGGAGATCATCAGGAAGGTTGGGTTGTAATGGTGCGGATGGCCTATCAGGGCTGCCGACATGGCTCACCATCGACCATGATCAGCAGCAGACAGTCCCGTGTTTGTTTAGGGTGGGGCTATGAACGCGAAGCAGCGCAGAATCCGTTATCAGGCAGATCCGGGTGCCAATACGGATAGGACTGCCGACGGCCGGGATTATATGGTGTCGTATTTTCTCAACGAGTACCAGCGCGGCAGCATGGTGATGCGCTTCGCTTCCCCACCAGGTGCGGCTGATTTGGTCAATGAACTTCAGAAGTACGGGTTATCTTCTGCACTGTTGAAGAATGTCTCCGCCACCCCGGTGGCTGATGTTAAGGACCAGGGCGCGCGTTATGCGCAGGCCCAACGCGCAACAGAGGACGCTCAGGCGCACAGCAGAAGTTTGCACAGTCCCAGTCAACAAACCCGCACTGACGCTCAGCAACGGGCCCTTAACCGCAATGCGATCCGCCAGCAGGCTTCCGAGTGGCCTTCTGGTAACCAGGGTCAGCAGCAATGGGATACCTCCCGAACCGGGAGAACATCATCCAGGAAAGGCGGTGTACTGGGTCCGCTACTGGGGATAATGGTGGTGTTCTATGGTTTCACTGCTGCGATTGCCACTGATTCCTATAATGACGGTGCCTTCGCTGCAATCGTCGATGTGCCATTTGATTCCGGTTTCGGTGACAAGGTTGAAGCCTGTGTGGATTCCCTGGAGCGCCGGGCCAGCGATGATCTGGCTATATACGGCGAGAATCCCGGCCTTTTCGAAGATCGCCCTTCTACATTCTTCCCACATCCGGCCAATGCCGCCTTTATAACGGGGTGTCTGGTGAACTGAGCGCGCCGCTAACTGGAGCGCACCCTAAACTAGAGGAATGAAAGAGCTTTACGACGTCGCCGTGCTCGGCCTCGGCCCCTCCGGCGCGGTGGCTGCACACCGCGCTGCGCAACGCGGACTTACAGTCCTGGGAATAGATAATAAAGGCGTCAACGCCCCGTCCACCGTCGGGTTGTGGGCTTTTCAGCTTCCCGACTGGTTCCCTGCTGAGGCCGTTGCCTCGCGGTTTACGCCGTCGATGATTACTCAGAAGGGCCGCCAGCAGATGGAGGCGGACTACGTGATCCTCAAAACCGGTTGGGAGCAGCACCTTGACGGTTTCGATATCGTGCGCGAAAAAGCCCGACCCGCGGTTGCTGTCACATTCGGAGGCCGAGAAGCGCGCCCACGGCTCCGGGGACTGCGCAGCTGGTTCGCGCCCAACCCTCATGAGCAGGTGTCGGTCATGTTCGATGATTCCCCCGGACCCGATCGCATTGATCGCCTGCTGATTTCCGTCCCCGAGACTCCTCTGCCTGCTCGGCAGCTCGCACGCGGCACCATGGTTCCGGAGGCAGCGATCCCCCCGGCCCATCGCTCTGCGGTGTTGATGGATTTCTCCCCGGTTGCCGGATTCGATGAGCCCGGCCCAATCACATTCAGCTACCGGGTCCCCCTCGGTGATGGCACCTGGTTGATCGAGGAAACCATCCTGGCCACCACCGGGAGCCCCTCGGAACTACTCCCCCATCTGAAACGCAAGAATCTGGCGAGGATGGAACAGCTCGGTATCGCACATGACAGAGCCACCGGCACTGAGGTGGTTAATTTCGCCCTCGGCCCCTACAGCCTGCCTGCCAACCGTCCCCGCACCCGCCTGGGTCTGGCACTCAGTAGTATCCCCTGCGGTAAGAGATCCTCGCTTGACCTGCGTTTTCTTTTAGGCCCCTGGGGTGGTCGGGGTATGGCCGGCGAGGTGTCCATCGGGAGTGCCGGTGGATGGATGCACCCCGCAACCGGATACAGCGTCGGGGAAGTGCTGGCAGGTACTGACCGGATGCTGGACCGCGTATTCTCCGGTGCGTTGCCGACCTCTAAAGGGTGGCGGGTCAACCATCACCTGAGGCGTATGGGCCTCAATGTTCTACTCCGCCTGTCCCCTACCCAGTTCACAGAGTTCTTTTCCATCGTGCTGTCACTGCCGGAGAAGGACCTCCTGGCCTACCTGACCGGAACTGATCCGAAGAAGACCGCCCGCGTCATGATGAAAATTATTCTCCGAGAGTTCGCGAGTAGCCCGTCCACGGCTGCAACGGTGCTGAAACTCGCTGCAACAACATCCCTCAAAGGATAAAACCGTTGTCCGCAATGAAGATCATTGCGGACAACGGTTATCTCGTTGATACCTGGGTGCTTAGACAGCGAACCCGAGGGCCTGCAGCTGTGCGCGCCCTTCTTCGGTGATCATGTGTGGGCCCCATGGTGGCATCCATACCCAGTTCAGGGACATCTTCTCAACCAGTCCGTTACCAACGGTGGCCTGCAGAACCTGATCTTCAATGACATCAGTCAGCGGGCAGGCTGGTGAGGTGAGGGTCATATCGATATGAGCCTCATTGCCATTGATGATGTAGATGTCATAGACAAGGCCCAGATCAACCACGTTGATACCCAGCTCAGGGTCGATGACATCGCGCATGTACTCCTCGACGTCACTGGCCTTGGCCAGGTCTGCCTCGGACTGCTCAGGGCGCTGTGCCTCCGGGGACTGGAAAGTGGCAGTGCTCTGCTGCTCTTCAGTGCTATCGGTGTTGTCAGTGTTTGGTTCGGTCATTTTTCCTCCAATGCCTCAGCGGTAGCCGCCTGGAAAGCTTTCCAACCAAGCAGCGCGCACTTGACGCGTGCCGGGTACTTAGCCACACCGGAGAACGCTACGCCGTCTCCGATGATGTCCTCGTCGCCTTCTTCCTGGCCACGGGAAACGATCATTTTTTCAAACGCCTGGAGCTTGGTCATGGCTTCATCGACAGGTCGACCGAGGATCTCCTCCGCCATGACTGAGGTGGAAGCCTGGCTGATTGAGCAACCAACCGCGTCATAGGACACATCCTCGACGGTCTTGCCGTCTTCGGAAAGCTTCACACGCAGGGTCAACTCATCACCGCATGACGGGTTGACGTGGTGTACCTCGGTATCGAAAGGATCCCGGAGGCCTTTATGCTGCGGATGCTTGTAATGGTCCAGGATCACCTCCTGGTACATCTGCTCAAGTCTCATACTTCAACTCCAAAGAACTGTTTGGCCTTCTCGATGGCCTGAACAAGGAGATCGATCTCCTCCACGGTGTTGTAGAGGTAGAACGACGCTCGTGCCGTCGATTGTACGTTCATGCAACGGTGCAGCGGCCACGCACAGTGGTGACCCACGCGGATGGAGACACCCTGATCATCAAGCACCTGCCCGAGATCATGCGGGTGGATACCATCAACGCTGAAGCTGATGGCACCACCGCGGTTCTCCGAAGTGGCAGGCCCCACGATCTGAACACCTGGAATGGCCTGGAGCTTGTCCAAGGCGTATTCAGTGAGTACATGCTCATGGGCTGCGATGGCATCCATGCCGATCTCAGACAGCAATTCCACCGCTGCGCCGAGTCCGACGACCTGGCTGGTCATCATCGTGCCGGCCTCAAAACGTTGAGGTGCCGGAGCGTAAGTGGAACCCTCCATGGTGACAACTTCAATCATGGAACCGCCGGTGAGGAACGGAGGCAGGGCGTCGACAAGCTCTCGCTTGCCGTACACCGCGCCAACGCCGCTCGGGCCCAGCATCTTGTGGCCGGAGAAGGCCGCAAAATCAACGTCAAGGTCGTGGAAGTTGACCGGCATGTGGGGCACCGACTGGCAGGCGTCCAGCACCACCAGGGCGCCGACGGCGCGCGCACGGCGCACCATCTCAGCCACATCAGCCACCGCACCAGTCACATTGGACTGATGGGTGAAGGCCACAACCTTGACAGTCTCGTCGAGTTCGAGTGAATCGAGGTCGATGCGACCATCAGAGGTCACCTTGTACCACTTCAGGGTCGCTCCAGTCCGACGGCAGAGTTCCTGCCATGGAACCAGGTTGGCGTGATGCTCGAGCTCTGTCACCACAACGGTGTCACCGGCCTGGACCCGGTGAACGCCCGCGCGGTCATCGCCCAAGGTGTAGGCGACCAGGTTGAGTGCTTCGGTCGCGTTCTTGGTGAACGCGATCTCATCCTGGTGTGCGCCGACGAAGGCCGCGATCTTCTCGCGTGCGCCCTCGTAGGCGTCCGTTGCTTCCTCAGCAAGCTGGTAGGCACCACGGTGCACCGGGGCGTTGGTGTGCAGGACAAAGTTCTCCTCCGCACGCCACACCCGCTCAGGGCGCTGTGAAGTAGCACCTGAGTCCAGGTAGACCAGCGGCTGGCCCTCCCTCACCGTGCGCTTGAGAATCGGGAATTCTTCCCGGACCCGCGCGACGTTGAGGGTTCCGTCTTCTTTGAGGAAATCGGACATATTACTTGATGAACTGATCGTAGCCGTCAGCCTCGAGCATGTCTGCGAGCTCTGGGCCACCGGTGGTCACGATCTGACCGTTGGAGAAGACGTGGATGAAGTCTGGCTGCACGTAGTTCAGGATGCGCTTGTAGTGCGTGATCATGAGGATGCCACCGTTGGTCTCCTCCTTGTAGGAGTTGATTCCCTCGGAGACCACACGCAGTGCATCGACATCCAGACCGGAGTCGGTCTCATCCATGATGGCGAACTTCGGCTTCAGCAGATCAAGCTGCAGAACCTCGTGGCGCTTCTTCTCGCCACCGGAGAAACCTTCGTTGACGGAGCGGTTGGAGAAGTCCGGATCGATGGACAGTGCTTCCTGGGCGGTACGCACTTCCTTGACCCACTCGCGGAGCTTCGGAGCCTCGCCACGGATGGCGGTTGCTGCGGAGCGCAGGAAGTTGGCGACGGAAACGCCAGGGATCTCGGTCGGGTACTGCATGGCCAGGAAGACGCCGGCGCGGGCGCGCTCGTCAACTTCCATCTCCAGGATGTTCTCGCCGTCGAGCAGAACTTCGCCCTCGGTGATCTCATAACGTGGGTGGCCACCGATGGTGTAGGCGAGGGTGGACTTGCCGGAGCCGTTCGGGCCCATGATGGCGTGGATCTCACCGGAGTTGATGGTGAGGTTGACGCCCTTCAGGATCTCGATCGGTGCTTCGCTGGCATCAGAGGGCAGAACCTGTGCGTGCAGGTTACGGATTTCAAGAGTGCTCATCTTTTAAAACAATCTTTCAGGTTTAAGAATGGATCTGTACAAGAAAAGTGAAGGCAAGGGCCCCGGCGTTGCTGCCGTGCCCTCCCCCCTCACCTACATTCCAAGAACGGAGAGTTCGGAGGAGACGCGGTTTTCGAGTTCCTCACGGATTGACTCGACAGGCACCTTGTTGATGACCTCGTTGAAGAAGCCACGGACGATCAGACGACGTGCCTCATCAGCCGGGATACCACGGGCCTGGAGGTAGAAGACGTGCTCGTCATTGAAGCGACCCACGGTTGCCGCGTGGCCTGCGCCAACGATCTGGCCGGTCTCAATCTCCAGGTTTGGAATGGCATCTGCACGTGCACCTTCGGTCAGAACCAGGGAACGGTTCGCCTCATAGGTGTCGGTGCCGTGTGCGTTGGCGCGGATCAGGACATCGCCAACCCAGCAGGTACGTGCCTCAGGCTTATCGGAGTTCTGGTCAGCCTGGAGGGCACCCTTGTACAAAACGTTGGAGCGGCAGTTCGGAACAGCGTGATCCACGAGGAGTCGCTGCTCGAAGTACTGTCCATCATCCGCGAAATAGACACCGAGCATCTCGGCGTCGCCGCCCGGTGCGGTGAACTTCACGCGTGGGACGAGGCGGACAACTTCGCCGCCGAAGGTGGCGACGGTGTGGCGCAGGGTCGCGTCACGGCCGAGCTTGGCCAGCTGGTTGCTCAGGTGTACAGCGTCGTCATTCCAGTGGGTGTCGGTGATCACGGTCAGGCGCGCATTGTCGCCGACGATGAACTCAACGTTGTCCGCATGGGTGCCGGAACCGACGTACTGCAGTGACACGATGGCCTCTGCGCCTGCCTCCACCTCGATGGAGATGGCACCGAAGGAGGTGACATCATCTCCCCTGCCGGTGACGGTGACAACCACCGGGGTCGGGTTCTGGGTGTCCTTGGCGAAGGTGAGCACGTCACCCTGCTCCATGGAGGTCCAGGCCTGGGCGCCGACACGGTCGACGGGTGCTCCGGCGCGTCCGAGACGCTCATCGTCACGGCCGACAACCTCGTGGGTGGCACCCACGGCGTCGGCTGGGATCTCAACCTTGACATCCGAGGTGGTTGCCGGTGCGAACTCACCGTTGTGCAGTCCACGGAGTCGACGCAGGGAGATGAAGCGCCAGACCTCATCGCGTCCGCGGGGGATCGGGAAATCCTCGACGTTGAAGGAGGAGAATACGTCACCCTTGGTGTTGTGCGGGGTGGCGGCGTTAACAGTTGCTACTTCAGTAGTCATTGGGCTTAGCCCACCGATCCTTCCATCTGCAGTTCGATCAGGCGGTTGAGCTCAAGTGCGTACTCCATCGGGAGTTCCTTGGCGATCGGCTCAACGAAGCCACGGACGATCATGGCCATTGCTTCCTCTTCAGCGAGTCCACGGCTCATGAGGTAAAACAGCTGCTCTTCAGAGACCTGGGACACGGTGGCCTCATGGCCGAGCGACACGTGATCGTTGCGGATGTCGTTGTACGGGTAGGTGTCAGAACGGGAAATGTCATCCACCAGCAGGGCGTCACACTCAACGTTGGACGTGGAGTGGTGTGCGTTGGCGTTGATCTGAACCAGACCACGGTACGCTGCGCGTCCACCACCACGTGCCACGGACTTGGACACGATGTTGGAGGAGGTGTGTGGTGCCATGTGGACCATCTTGGCACCGGTGTCCTGGAACTGACCCTGGCCGGCGAAAGCCACGGAGAGAACCTCACCCTTGGCGTGCGGGCCGGTCATCCAGACAGCTGGGTACTTCATGGTGACCTTGGAACCGATGTTGCCGTCGACCCATTCCATGGTGCCGCCCTCTTCAACCTTGGTGCGCTTGGTCACCAGGTTGTAGACGTTGTTGGACCAGTTCTGAATGGTGGTGTAGCGGCAGCGTCCACCCTTCTTCACGATGATCTCAACCACTGCGGAGTGCAGGGAGTCAGACTTGTAGATCGGGGCGGTGCAGCCCTCGACGTAGTGCACGTAGGCATCTTCATCAACGATGATCAGGGTGCGCTCGAACTGACCCATGTTCTCGGTGTTGATGCGGAAGTACGCCTGCAGTGGGATGTCCACGTGGACACCCTTGGGTACGTAGATGAAGGATCCACCGGACCAGGTTGCGGCGTTAAGTGCGGAGAACTTGTTGTCACCGGCTGGGATGACGGTGCCGAAGTATTCCTGGAACAGCTCCGGGTGCTCCTTGAGAGCGGTATCGGTGTCGAGGAAGATGACACCCTTCTCCTCCAGGTCCTCGCGGATCTGGTGGTAGACAACCTCAGACTCGTACTGTGCTGCGACACCGGCGACAAGACGCTGCTTCTCGGCCTCTGGGATGCCCAGGCGGTCGTAGGTGTTCTTGATGTCCTCTGGCAGGTCCTCCCAGGACTGTGCCTGGCGCTCGGTGGAGCGGACGAAGTACTTGATGTTGTCGAAGTCGATACCGGAGAGGTCCGCACCCCAGGTGGGCATGGGCTTCTTCTCAAAGATGGACAGGGCCTTCAGACGCTGCTGGAGCATCCATTCGGACTCGCTCTTCTTTGCGGAGATATCGCGAACAACAGCCTCGCTGAGGCCTCGTTTCGCCGACGCACCAGCTGCATCAGAGTCGTGCCAACCGAAGTTGTACGGACCGATTGAATCGATAATCTGGTCATCGGTCATGGGCTCAGTTGCCCCGGGGTTCGTAGTAGCCGAAGTCATGATCCGCTCCTTTCATCAGGAGTGTGTTTGATGGGTGTCAATGGAATATTTGTTGTGCAGATGCCGTGCCCGTCGGCGATGGTTGCCAGGGGCTGCGTGTGCTGCCCCAGCAATTCCGCCACAGCATGGTGCTCCGCCTCGCACAGCTCCGGAAATTCCGAAGCCACGTTGGAGATGGGGCAATGATGCTGGCAGATCTGTAGACCGTTGCCGGCGGCATCGACAGTTGCTGCATAACCATGTCTACTGAAGGCATCAACCAGGGATGTGGCTGTATCTCTGATCGACTTTTCCGAGACATTCGCCGGGGTGATCCCCTCAACGATCGTCGCGATGCGCCTTCGCGCAAACTCCTTGACCGCCTCATCCCCACCGAATTCCCTGAGGGTGGCGAGGGCTGAAGCTGCCAGGGTGTCGTATTCGTGGCCGAAGATGGCACGTCCCTGCGAGGTGAGCCGGTACGACTTGGCCGGCCTCCCGCGGGTTTTGGGTTCGTACGGATTCTGTCGGGGCTTTGTGGCCTCGATCAGATCATCTTCCACCAGATTGTCTAAGTGTCTGCGCACTCCTGCAGTTGAAAGCTGAAGTTGTTCCGCAATCTCGGAGGCTGTCACAGGAGCGCGCTCCAGAAGAATCAGCATGATGTGCCGCCTGGTGTCTCCGTCTGCGCCGTGCGCATCACGGTCCAGGCGTTCCATAAAAGCTTCTCCCACTGGTGTCACCTCCACTCACATGTGTTTGCCTGCGGTTAAATCACTTACATCTTTAGACAACACAAGTGTTCCCTAATTCTATTCCCGTGTCCAATCCCACAGCCAATAACCAGCGAGAACCTTGTTGATAGGAACCAGGCCAATGATCAGCACCCCGTGGAAGGTTCACCTTATTTCTGCTGCGCAAAGGGATGACGCATATTTTTCTGTCACCCACAGATCCACTGCATTAAAGAATGAGAGTTGCATCACATGCCCCTGCATTAAATTACATCCAGTCAATTCACAGGTGGTGGTATCACTGTCAACCCACCAGCGGTGCGTAGACTGATCCGCGTGAAAGAGGGCGAGTTGGACAATAATGCACCGGGGAATCCTGCGGACAGGCGATGGCTCGCCCGCGTTCCGCGTCCCCTCCGTGCCTTCTTCCAGGTACTCCCCCGTCTGGGTAGCGCAGGTTCCCGTTCCTCGACTCTCCACATCAGTTCTGACCCCACTACTGTTCCAGAGCCCACCTCACGGAGCCGGTCCCCCCACGCACTGACGGCGGCTGAGCAGTCCCGCTTCAACACCCTGCGCCTGCTGGGCACGATCGGTACCCTCATGATCGCCTTCGGGGCCCTCGGGGCGGGTGCACTGCCCGTGGTGAATAACCCCTATGTTGATCTTCCCGGTGGAAGCTTCATGGGCAGAATGCTGCAGACCTCCTCCATGGTGGTGCTGATCGGGGTCGGACTGCTTGTTCTCGCCTGGGTGTTGATGGCTCCGTTCACAGGGGTATCCATCAAGCGTCATGATTCCGCACCAACGCGTGTGAGCATCGCGGTGCTGCGTCGAACCTTCATAGCCTGGGTCGCGCCGATCATGATCACAGCACCGCTATTTACCCAGGACATCTATTCTTATCTCGCCCAGGGATCAATCGTGGCGCAGGGCATGGACCCCTATTCCGCAGGACCGCTGGAGCTGCTCGGCCCCGACAATCATCTGGCCCGCTCGGTTCCCTTCATCTGGGCGCAGTCCCCCTCACCCTATGGTCCGATTGCCCTGGGGGTGGCCGCGGTGATCAGCATGATCACCAATGACAGCATCGTTGCCGGTGTGTTCGCCCACAGGTTTGTCTCCCTCCTCGGGGTGCTTGCGGCCGGATGGGCGGTCACGATGCTGGCCCGCCGGTGCAGGGTTCCGGAAGCAGTTGCCTTCTGGCTCGGCATCCTCAATCCGCTGCTGATCCTCCACCTCATCGGAGGCATCCATAATGAGTCCATCCTCCTGGGCTTGATCCTGGTTGGCCTGGAGATCGGCCTCCGGGGTGTTGACAGCATAAGGATGGGCCTGTGGCGCTCAGCCACGATGCATCTGACACTCAGTGGTGCCCTCATCTCCTGTGCAGGCATGGTCAAGGTGACCGGGTTCATCGCCCTCGGGTTCATCGGTATGGCCATCGCCCGCGAACTTCATGCGCGCGGACGCGGGCATCTGCTCTCCATCGGTGGCGCAGCACTGATCCAGGCGGTGTTGCTTCTGAGCAGTGTCGCTCTCGCCACGCTGGTCACAGGCATTGGTCTGGGCTGGATCACCGGCCAGGGCGGTGCCGCCTCGATCCGCAGTTGGATGTCCATCACCACCGACCTGGGCATCATCTCCGGATTCATCGGAATGAACCTGGGCCTGGGCGATCACACCACCGCGATTCTCGGTGTGACACGGACGGTGGGAATTCTGGTGGCCGGTGCCTTCATGATCCGCATGCTCTTCGCCACCTACCGCGGACACATCCACCCGCTCGGCGGGTTGGGGGTGTCCACCTTCATCCTGGTGATCCTCTTCCCCGTCGTCCACCCGTGGTACATGCTGTGGGCGATCGTGCCCCTGGCGCCGTGGGCGAACCGCCTGTTCTTCCAGATCGGTGTGGTGGCCTACTCCACCGCATTCAGTTTCTTTGTGCTCCCCCGCGGTCTGGCACTGCCAGCGAATACGATCTTCACCATCTATTCAGGTGCTCTCATCGGGTTTGTGATCATCGTCGCCATCGGGTGGTGGTTGATGAGGCGAGGTTCGCGGTCTACAACCTTTGGTTTACACTGATCAATCGTGACACCGAAGTTTCCGGCCCACCGCGCCATGACAGCGGACGATGATTCCCCCGATCCCCGTGACCTCCCCGCCATCGTCGTGGACAATGTGGTGAAGCGTTTCGGAGACAAGACAGCCGTGGACGGCCTCTCCTTCTCCGTTGAGCGTGGTGCCGTTCTGGCGCTGCTCGGCCCCAATGGTGCAGGCAAGACCACCACCATTGAGATGTGCGAGGGATTCACCACCCCGACCTCGGGCGCGATCAGTGTGCTGGGTATCAACCCCACCACCCAGCCCGATCAGGTGCGTCGTCGCATCGGCATCATGCTCCAGGGCGGTGGTTCCTACAGTGGAATCCGCGTCGGTGAGATGCTCAACCTGGCCGCCTCCTACAATGACAATCCGCATGATCCGGAATGGCTCTTGGATGTGGTGGGCCTGCGGGAGGTACGCAAGACCACCTACCGTCGTCTGTCCGGTGGTCAGCAGCAACGGTTGTCCCTGGCGTTGGCACTGATCAGTCGCCCGGAGATCATCTTCCTCGATGAACCCACCGCCGGCATGGACGCACAATCCCGGAACATGGTCTGGGAACTCGTCGGCGATCTGCGCCGTGATGGTGTGACCGTTGTCCTCACCACCCACCTCATGGATGAGGCTGAAGCCCTCGCGGATCACGTCATCATTGTTGACCAGGGACGCATCGTGGCGGAGGGGACCCCGGCGCAGCTGACCAGCCAGGGTAAAGAACTCGGAGGGACGATATCGCTGGAAACGGCAACCTCACTGGATACAGAGGTGCTCGTCGATAAGCTTCATGCCCGGGGACTCGCCAACGTCCGCGTGCGGGCGAGCCGTCCGCTCGCCTATACCCTCAAAGCCGATCCCACGCCCCAGGTGATCTCCCTGATCGCCGGCGCGGTTGCTGAGCAGGATGTGCTGATCAGACGCCTGAGCACGGATCACAGGTCATTGGAGGATGTCTTCCTTGACATCACCGGCAAAGAGCTGAGGAGCTGATTATGAGTAACACCACCCGCTTCCCCGCCGGCACCTTCACCCCGGCCCCCCGCCGCGCCTCCCCTGCCCGGATGCTGATGGCGCAGGGCAAGGTGGAATCGCAGTTGTTCCTGCGCCACGGTGAGCAACAGCTGCTCAACCTGTTCATCCCGTTGGTCGGACTCATCGCGCTGGCGCGCTTCGACTTGGTCCCCGGCGTGGGCGACAACCCCCTGGCGCTGACGTTTCCGTTCATCATGGCGGTGGCCTCAATGAGTTCAGGCTTCACGGGTCAAGCCATCTCCCTTGCATTCGACCGCCGCTACGGGGCACTGAAGCGCACTGGAGCCAGCGGGGTTCCGGCGTGGACCATTGTCTTCGGCAAGGTCATCGCAGTGATTGCAGTGACACTTGTCCAGATCATCATTCTCGGCGGTACGGCACTGGTACTGGGGTGGACCACCTCGGTCACCGGTGCGCTGCTGGGTATTCTCACGCTGCTGATCGGCGTGGCGGCCTTCACCGCATTCGGACTCCTCATGGGTGGCACCCTCTCCTCGGAGCTGGTGCTCGCATTGGCCAACCTCATCTGGGTAGTCCTCACCGGCATCGCTGCCTGGGCTGTGTTCTCCCCCGAGGTGAATGCAGACGGAGCATTGTCCATTATCCCGTCAGTGGCCCTGGCCCAGGGTATGTCCAATGCTTTCGCAGGCGAGCTGCCCTGGCTCCAGCTGGGAATTCTGATTGCCTGGCTGGTGGCCGCCAGTTTCGCCGCCAACCATTGGTTCAGCTTCACCACCAACCGGTGATTGAGACTTGTCGTTGAACACACCCACTTAGTTCCCTGCATCAGGCGTGGCATATGCCACCGTGTGCAGGGGACTTTCAGATTCCCGGGATAGACCCCCGACGGGTTATCATTGCCACTGTGTCTACTTCGATTGCCCCCACGGATCAGCCTGTCGCCATGAAACCCATACCCAGATGGGCCCCCACCATCCGGGTACAGCGGATACTCGCATTGCTCCTGCTGATCTTCCAGGGTGGTATCACCGTCACCGGCTCCATCGTCCGCGTCACCGGTTCGGGTCTGGGCTGTGACACCTGGCCACTGTGCCATGAAGGCTCCCTCGTTCCTGTTGCGGGTGCCGCACCATGGATCCACCAGGCGGTGGAATTCGGTAACCGCCTGCTCACTTTCGTGCTGGTCGCAGCAGCTCTGGCAGTGTTCCTGGCAGTCCTGGCTGCCAAGCGCCGCAAGGAAATCAAGGTCCACGCCTTCATCCAGGGCATCGGCATCATCATCCAGGCTGTCATCGGTGGCATCTCGGTGCTGGTTGACCTGCACTGGTACGCCGTGGCCCTGCACTTTTTGCCCTCCATGCTTCTGGTGTGGCTGGCAGCTCTGCTCTACGTCCGCATCGGGGAACCGGATGACGGTGTTCAGGTTCGAAAGTTCCCGGACTGGATCCGGAACGTGGCCATCATCGGAGCAGTCGCACTCACCGTTGTCCTGGTCACCGGCACCATGACCACTGGCGCCGGCCCCCACTCCGGAGATGCCAACATCGGGATGGAGGGGCGCCTGGATGTGGATATTGACTGGATCGCCCACATCCACGGTTACTCTATGTATGTCTATCTTTTCTTCACCCTGATCGTGGTGGCTGGCGTCTTCATCATGAAGGCCCCGAAATCCACCCAGAAATTAAGCATCATGCTGGTGTTGTTCATCATCATCCAGGGCGCCATCGGCATCATGCAGTACCGCATGGGTGTTCCGCGCTGGACCGTTCCGGTCCACATCGGGATGTCCTCCGTTGTGGTGGCCTTCACCTCGATCTTCTGGGCCCAGGGCTGGGTACGCGAGGGCGGCGAGGCCGTGGAAACCGGTTCAACAGCCGGTGACAACAAGCGTGCTGTGCTCGCTGTGAACGACAACGCGTAGACAATTTTCCAGGAGGAGTGGGTACCGGTTGACGGTGCCCACTTTTTCTTTTCCCCACCCATGTCCGAGCACCTGTGGTTAATGTGGGATATATGAAGGCAATCCAAGTTTCCCGCACTGGCGGACCAGAGGTCCTTGAATACACCGACGTGGACGCACCCACCCCCTCAGATGGCCAGGTGCTGGTCAAAGTGGTCATGGCGGGTGTCAACTACATCGACACCTACTATCGCGAAGGCGTCTATCACACGCGTCTGCCGTTCATTCCCGGAAATGAGGGAGCCGGTGAGGTGCTGCATGATCCGCAGGGCCTCATCGCCCCCGGCACCAAGGTCGCCTGGTACGACGCCCTCGGTTCCTATGCCCAGCAGGTCTGTGTCTCACGCGATCGCCTGGTGGCCATCCCGGAGGGCGTGGAGCCCGGTGTGGCCGCCTCGATGCTCCTGCAGGGCATGACGGCACATTATCTCACTCACGGTGTCTATAAGCTGCAGCCCGGGGATTCCTGTCTGATCACCGCGGGAGCCGGTGGTGTCGGCCTGATGCTCACCCAGATGGCGGTTGCTGCCGGTGCACGCGTCTACAGCGTGGTGTCCACCGACGAAAAGGCAGAGCTATCGCTGGATGCCGGAGCCACGGAGGTTTTCCGCTATTCCGATAATCTGGCAGAGCAGGTCCGTCGTCATAACGGTGGCATCGGTGTGAATGTGGTTTATGACGGCGTGGGCAAGGCCACCTTCGGTGAGTCTTTGGAGGCGGTTCGCCCACGTGGCATGGTTTGTCTGTTCGGCGCGGCATCAGGCGCAGTGGAACCCTTTGATCCGCAGCTGCTCAACACCCACGGATCGATATTCCTCACCCGCCCCACCCTGGGTGCCTGGATCGCCGAAGAAGGCGAGTTCGCCATGCGTGCGCAGGCGGTCATCCAGGCCATTGTGGACGGCACCCTGCGGGTGCGCGTCACCGGCGCCTACGAGCTTATCGACGCCGCGACCGCCCACTCGGATCTGCAGAGCCGCGCGACAACCGGTTCGATTGTCTTAAACGTGCCCCAGGACTGACGCACTTCCTAGAAGAAGGTGGTGGTCCAGCCGAGCATCTCGCCGATGGTCTGGATACCCAGGACAGCGTCCAGGGACAGGGCCACGAACAGCACCGCGAGGTAGTTGTTGGAGAGGATGAACAGCTTCAAGGGCTTGACCTCTGCACCGTTCTTGATGCCCAGGTGCAGGCGGATCGCCATCCAGAGGAAGCCGACACCCGAGATCACAGCAGCCGCGGCATAGATCCAGCCTGCGGCCGGGACGAGCAGGAAGGTCACCAGAACGGTGGCCACTGAGTACCAGACGATCTGACGGGTGACCTGGACCGGGGTGCGCACCACAGGCAGCATGGGCACACCGGCGGCCTTGTAGTCCTCGCGGTACTTCATGGCCAGTGCCCAGGTGTGCGGCGGAGTCCAGAAGAAGATGATGAGGAACAGGACGATAGCCTGCCACCACTGCTGTGGTTGCCCCTCGGGGAACTGATCAACAATCACGGCCCAACCGACTGCGACGGGCATGCAGCCTGCTGCTCCACCCCACACGATGTTCATGTGGGTACGACGCTTGAGCCATTTGGTGTATACGAAGATGTAGAAGGCGATGGTGATCATCACGAACACCGCCGCGGTCAACGAGTTACACAGCAGCCACAGCCAGAGGAAGCTGGCAATGGTCAGCACCCAGGCGAAGATTGAGGCATCCCGGTTGCTCACCGTGTGCTTGACCAGCGGACGGGCGCGTGTGCGCCCCATGCGCTGATCAATATCCGAGTCGGCGACCATGTTGAAGGTATTGGCCGCTGCCGCACCCATCCAACCACCGACGACGGTGAGGAGGATGAGGAGGATATTGTTCTCCCCGCGCTCCGCCTGGAGCATGGCGGGGATGGTGGCAACAAGGAGGAGTTCGATGACCCTGGGCTTCGTAAGCGCAATATAGGCCTTGATCGTCTCCAAGGGTTTATTCCTCCACAACGTTGCTGTTTGAAAATGATTTCTTTACCGGTCTGCGCGTTCCAATATCCCACGCCTGGTGGATCGGAGCGCACGGCACACTAGTCGGATGCACATGGAGAAAAGTTCCCGGGGGTACCAGATGCTTCCGGAATTCTCAGGGAATTGGAAAACAATTCAACCTGACTGCCATGACGACGGCACGCACCGTGCTAAACGCCTGATAATCGACTACCCAGTTCAAGGAAGGCGACCATAACCAGACCTAGCCATGGTATCTTCCCGCACCTGCTTTTGAGTAATCCTCCGTCGTGGACCTTCAGCGAAGCGGGCTGAATGGTGCTCCTTATATATCCAGTTGCCGACAGGGATCAACCTCGTGACAGCCGGACGCGCTGCTTACTCTCCTGAGATTGGGACGCAAAAGCCCAAGACAACGTGCCAATACCCCTAATTGGTCACACTTTTTAGTCATTTGGGGCACACATGGTTATAAAATGGTGCCAACATCACTATGGTTGTAGGTGTTACACGTTCACGTACCGGATCTTCACGGAAGTTTCTGGTCAATCCGGTTGTGTGGGCACATTAACGGATCAACTTAAGGGCTCCCCGCCACCGCGCATCGGACCCATTTGCATGAAATATTCCAACTTCGTCCCGGTTTGAAACCAGGAAGGACTGACCACCTTGACGCTGTCACCTGAACTCCAGGCACTCACCACACGCAATTACCCCTCCGATTGGACAGATGTGGACACGAGGGCTGTGGACACCGTCCGCCTCCTCGCTGCAGACGCAGTTGAGAACTGTGGATCCGGCCACCCAGGCACCGCAATGAGCCTGGCTCCACTTGCCTATACCCTCTATCAGCGCGTCATGAACGTCGACCCGACCGACACCAACTGGGCCGGACGCGACCGTTTCGTGCTCTCCTGTGGCCACACCTCCCTCACCCAGTACATCCAGCTCTACCTGGGTGGCTTCGGTTTGGAAATGGATGACCTCAAGGCACTGCGCACCTGGGACTCCCTGACACCGGGGCACCCCGAGTACCGACACACCAATGGTGTCGAGATCACCACCGGCCCACTGGGTCAGGGTCTCGCATCTGCCGTGGGCATGGCCATGGCTGCCCGCCGTGAGCGTGGTCTCTTTGACCCCGAGGCCGCTGAGGGTGAGTCCCCGTTCGATCACCACATCTTCGTCATCGCCTCTGATGGAGACCTGCAGGAGGGTGTCACCTCCGAGGCGTCCTCCCTGGCCGGAACCCAGCAGCTGGGTAACCTCATCGTGTTCTGGGATGACAACCGCATCTCCATCGAAGACGACACCGAAATCGCCTTCAACGAAGACGTGGTTGCCCGGTACAAGGCTTATGGATGGCAGACCATTGAGATCGAGGGCGGCGAGGATGTCGCTGCGATCGAGGCCGCCGTGGAAGAGGCGAAGAAGGACACCACTCGCCCGACCTTCATCCGTCTCCGCACCGTCATCGCCTTCCCCGCTCCGAACGTGATGAACACCGGCGCATCCCACGGTGCTGCACTCGGCGCAGAAGAGGTTGCAGCGACCAAGGAGATCCTTGGCTTCGACCCGGAGAAGCACTTCCACATCGATGATGACGTCATCGCACATACCCGTGCCCTCGCAGACCGCATCGCCGAGAAGAAGGTTGCGTGGCAGGCCAAGTATGACGAGTGGGCTGCTGCCAACCCCGAGGCGGAGAAGCTCCACAACCGCCTGATCACGCGTGAGCTGCCCGAGGGCTTCGCCGATGAGCTGCCCACCTGGGAGCCCGACGAGAAGGGTATTGCCACCCGTAAGGCTTCCGAGGCCGTACTCCAGGTCCTGGGCAAGACCCTCCCTGAGCTCTGGGGTGGTTCCGCTGACCTGGCAGGCTCCAACAACACCATCATCAAGGGTGAAGCCTCCTTCGGCCCCAAGTCGATTTCCACCGATACCTGGTCCGCCGAGCCTTATGGCCGCAACATGCACTTCGGTATCCGTGAACACGCGATGGGTGCGATCATGAACGGTATCGCCCTCCACGGCGGCACCCGCCCTTACGGCGGCACCTTCCTCATCTTCTCCGATTACATGCGCCCCGCAGTGCGCCTGGCGGCTCTCCAGGGCACCGACGCCTACTACGTCTGGACCCACGACTCGATCGGTCTCGGCGAGGACGGCCCGACCCACCAGCCGGTGGAGACTCTGGCTGCCCTGCGCGCCATTCCGAACCTGTCCATCCTGCGTCCCGCGGATGCCAATGAAACCTCCGCTGCGTGGCGGGCATCCCTTGAGTACAAGGAGGGCCCGAAGGGTCTGGCTCTGACCCGTCAGAACGTGCCCGTTCTGGAAGGCACCAAGGAAAAGGCACTCGACGGAGTCCGTCGTGGAGCCTATGTCCTGGTCGAGGCATCCAAGGAGACCCCGGATATCATCCTCATGGGCTCCGGCTCCGAGGTTCAGATCGCCGTTGAGGCCGCCAAGGTGCTCGAGTCCGAGGGCGTTGCAGCCCGCGTGGTGTCCGTGCCATGCATGGACTGGTTCGCCGAGCAGGATGCGGACTACATCGAATCTGTCCTGCCTTCCGCGGTCACCGCCCGTGTCTCTGTAGAGGCTGCCATCGCCATGCCGTGGTACCGCTGGCTCGGCACCAAGGGTAAGGCTGTGTCCCTGGAGCACTTCGGTGCCTCCGCTGATTACCAGACCCTGTACGAGAAGTTCGGTATCACCACTGAGGCAGTACTGGAAGCAGCACGCGCCTCCATTAACGCCTAGCACCGGTACATGAGGCGAACGCGGCAACCCGGGGGCTTGAATTTTCTATAAATCATCAAGCCCCCGGGCTGTCTCTCATCACTCATGGGTATAAAGGAATAAGAAACCCACATCCCCCTGATCCACCGGGATTAAACAGAAGAGGTAACTTCCCCACATGTCACACATTGATGATCTTTCCCAGCTCGGCACCTCGACCTGGCTCGATGACCTCTCACGCGATCGGATCGCCTCCGGTAACCTCCAGCAGGTTATTGATGAGAAGTCCATCGTCGGCGTCACCACGAACCCCGCCATCTTCGCGGCAGCCATGAGCAAGGGCAATGCCTATGACGGCCAGATCGCTGAACTCAAGGCCGCTGGTGCTTCCGTCGATGAGGCTGTCTACGCCATGAGCATCGATGACGTCCGCGATGCCTGCGACCTGTTCACCGGTATCTACGAATCCACCGACGGTTCCGATGGCCGGGTCTCCATTGAGGTTGACCCACGCATCTCCGCTGACGCCAAGGCCACCCTGGAGCAGGCGAAGGAATTGTGGGCCAAGGTGGATCGCCCGAACGTCATGATCAAGATCCCCGCCACCCCGGGTTCCCTCCCAGCGATTTCTGATGCGCTGGCTGAAGGCATCAGCGTCAACGTCACCCTGATCTTCTCCGTCGATCGTTACCGCCAGGTGATCAAGGCATATATCGACGGAGTCAAGCGTGCAGCCGAGAACGGTCACGATGTGTCCACGATCCACTCGGTGGCGTCCTTCTTCGTCTCCCGTGTGGACTCCGAGATTGACAGGCGTCTGGAGGAGATCGGCACCGACGAGGCACTCGAACTGCGTGGCAAGGCCGGCGTGGCCAATGCGCACCGCGCCTACGCGCTGTACCAGGAGCTCTTCACCGAGGCAGACCTTCCTGAGGGTGCCAACACCCAGCGTCCACTGTGGGCATCCACCGGTGTGAAGAACCCTGACTACCCGGCAACCCTGTACGTCTCCGAACTGGCAGGCCCGAACACCGTCAACACCATGCCGGAAGCAACCATTGATGCCGTGCTGGAACAGGGCAACCTCCACGGTGACACCCTGAGCGGCTCCGCTGATGACGCCGATGAGGTGTTCACCCAGCTCACCGAGGTCGGTGTCGACCTCGGTGATGTCTTCGAGGTCCTGGAGAACGAGGGTGTGGAGAAGTTCGTCGCATCCTGGTCTGAGCTGCTGGAATCCATGGAAGCACGTCTCAAGTAAAATCCTCCCTGGCACACAAGCTGTATCCTTAACGGCCAGTGGCTACTGAACTTCGCGTCAAGCCGCTGGCCGTTTAATCATTCCCAAGAAAGGATCGTGACGCTTCCACCGTGAGCACCAACACGAATCCCACTGCCTGGATCAATCCGCTGCGCGATCCCCAGGACAAACGACTGCCCCGCATCGCAGGCCCCTCCGGCATGGTCATTTTCGGTGTCACCGGAGATCTGGCCAGGAAGAAACTTCTCCCCGCGATCTATGATCTGGCCAACCGTGGTTTGTTGCCGCCGGGCTTCGCCCTCGTCGGTTATGGCCGACGTGAGTGGTCCAAGCAGGAGTTCGAGAATTACGTTCACGAAGCCGTGGTCGCAGGCGCCCGCACCGAGTTCCGGGAAAATGTCTGGCAGCGACTCGCCGAGGGCGTGGAGTTTGTCCGTGGCAATTTTGACGATGACGTTGCCTTCGATAACCTCGCTGACACCCTGAAGCGTTTGGATGAAACCCGCGGAACCGCCGGCAACTGGGCCTATTACCTGTCCATCCCACCGGATTCCTTCGCCGCGGTCTGCCATCAGCTGGAGCGTTCCGGTATGGCGGGGTCCAATGGGGATTCCTGGCGACGTGTCATCATCGAGAAGCCCTTCGGTAATGACCTTGAAACCGCCCACGAACTCAATGAGACCGTCAACAGCGTGTTCCCGGAGGAGTCGGTGTTCCGCATCGACCACTACCTGGGCAAGGAAACCGTCCAGAATATTCTGGCGCTGCGCTTTGCCAACCAGCTCTTCGAGCCGTTGTGGAACTCCAACTACGTCGACCACGTGCAGATCACCATGGCCGAGGATATCGGTCTGGGTGGGCGCGCCGGTTATTACGACGGCATCGGTGCCGCCCGCGATGTGATCCAGAACCACCTGATCCAGCTGTTGGCACTCGTGGCGATGGAAGAACCGATCTCTTTCACCCCCTCCCAGCTCCAGGCGGAGAAAGTCAAGGTTCTACGCGCGACCAAGCCGTGTTACCCCATCGCGGAGAGCTCTGCCCGCGGCCAGTATTCTGCCGGTTGGCAGGGTTCCCAGTACGTGAAGGGTCTGCGCGAGGAGGAGGGATTCGATCCCGAGTCCACCACCGAAACCTACGCTGCCTGCACCCTGGAGATCACCTCCCGCCGCTGGGCAGGTGTGCCTTTCTATCTTCGCAGTGGCAAGCGACTGGGTCGCCGTGTCACAGAGATCGCCGTGGTGTTCAAGGATGCGCCGCATCAGCCGTTCGATGAGGGCATGACCACCTCACTGGGCAACAATGCCATCGTGATCCGTGTGCAGCCGGATGAGGGTGTGTTGATCCGTTTCGGTTCCAAGGTTCCGGGTTCAGCCATGGAGGTTCGTGATGTGAACATGGACTTCTCCTATTCTGAGTCCTTCACCGAGGAATCCCCTGAGGCCTATGAGCGTCTCATCCTGGACGCCCTGCTTGACGAGTCCAGCCTCTTCCCCACCAATGAGGAAGTGGAGCTCAGTTGGAAGATCCTGGATCCGATCCTCGAGGTCTGGGAGAAGGGTGGACAACCTGAGGAGTACGCCGCCGGAACATGGGGCCCGAAGAGTGGCGATGACATGCTTGCACGCAATGGCCATCACTGGCGCAGGCCTTAAGGAACTGAGGAAAATACATTATGATCTTTGAGCTTCCAGAAACCACCACCAACGAGATCGCGAAGGCCCTGTCGCGTCTGCGTGAATCCGGTACCCAGGTGACCACCGGCCGAGTACTCACCCTCATCGTTGTCGCCAAATCTGACAGCGACGTGGATGCGATCACAGAATCCACCAACGAGGCATCCCGCGAGCATCCCTCACGTGTGATCATCCTTGTCGTCGGATCCAAGGATGCTGAGACCAGGTTCGATGCTGAGGTACGCATCGGCGGCGATGCCGGCGCCTCCGAGATGATAGTCATCCACCTGGCCGGTCCGGTGGCATCTAACCTGCAATCAGTGGTCACCCCACTGCTGCTGCCGGATACCCCGATCGTTGCCTGGTGGCCCACCCATGCCCCTGCAGATCCATCCACCAATCCGATCGGCAAAATCGCCCACCGCCGCATCACCGATGCGCTGTATGGCGGCGAGCAGGCACTGGCCGACCGGGTCGAGTCCTATCATCCCGGTGATACCGACATGACCTGGGCCCGCCTCACGCAGTGGCGCGGGCTCGTTGCTGCATCCCTCGATCACCCACCTCACGGTGAGGTGCTCTCGGCGAGGGTGGAGGGGCCGTCGACAAGCGTCTCGGTGGATCTGGCGGCAGGCTGGCTCGCCGGCCGCCTGCGCGTGCCGGTGACCCGTGTGGCTCTCGACGAACCGACGGTGCCTTGCGACGAGGACGGTACACCGTTGCTGGCGGTCAATCGTGTGGAGATTGAGCGCACCACGGGCACCATCATCGTCACCATCCAGGACGCACACACCCTGCGGGTTGAAATGGCTGACAGTGACATGCCCCCTTCCCTGGTGGCGATCGGACGACGCAGCGAATCAGACTGCCTGTCCGAGGAACTCCGTCACATGGAACCCGACCTTGGTTACCAGCATGCCCTGGCTGGCCTGGCCCTGGTCAACCGCATCGATGAGGAGAAGTAAAAAATGGTAGAAATCATTAATGCAACCGATACCGCTGACCTGGTGGATCAGGCAGCTAACAGGTTCATCGCGGTGGCTGAGTCTGCGACCGCCCCCGGTGGTGGCATCAACTATGACGGCGTGGCCCGCATCGTGCTCACCGGTGGCGGCGCTGGAATCAAACTCCTGGAGAAGCTTTCCGTGGATGGCGCTGACCTGCCGTGGGAGCGTATCCACGTGTTCTTCGGTGATGAGCGCAACGTGCCCGTCAATGATCCGGAGTCCAATGAGGGACAGGCCCGGGAGGCACTGCTATCCAAGGTGTCCATCCCGGAGGAGAATATCCACGGCTATGGCCTTCTGGGTCTGGATGCTCAGTCGCTGGCTGAGTCCGCTGCCGCCTATGCGCAGGTCCTTGCTCAGTTCGCACCACGCGGTTTCGATCTCCACCTGCTGGGCATGGGCGGTGAGGGCCACATCAATTCACTGTTCCCCCATACCGATGCCGTCCGGGAATCTGAACGAACCGTCATTGCGGTAACCGACTCCCCCAAGCCCCCGGCGGAACGGGTCACCCTCACCCTGCCGGCGGTCCGTTCCGCCCAGCGGGTGTGGCTATTGGTGTCCGGCGCAGAGAAGGCCGAGGCCGCGGCAGCCATCGTCAATGGTGAGCCGGCGGTGGACTGGCCTGCAGCCGGCGCCACTGGAACGGAGGAGACGTTATTGTTCCTCTCCGCCGATGCCGCTGGCAATATCGCCTGATCAGGATGCCAGGGGCCGGGCAACCGGTTCATGTGAAGAGATAGAGAATTCACCGGGTGGGAGCTCACCGGCACCGGCCAGCTGTGTGGCCAGTTCCGCATAGGCCGGAGCCAGCTTGAATGCATGCCCTGAACCGCCGGTGAGGATAACCACGTCCCCGACTCTGTCGATGATCGGCGCCTTGGATGAGGTGTAGGTGTCATAATGCACGCTGTACCGGTTGGGTTCAGGCATCACCCCGGGAAACAGATCGTGTACTTTCCGTCCGAACTCCGAGACCGCTCTGCGTTCCAATCTGAGGTCAGACTCCTCGATGCGCGGGTTATTGGGGCCACCCCATAGATCCAGACCTGCGATCTTCACGCTGTATCCGTCCACGCTGGGTGCCCCGAAAATGTGGAACCCCTTGCGGTCACGGATGAAACAGGGCATCCGGTCCGGGGTGAAGTTCGCTGGAATCTTAGGCAGGAACCAGGTGAGTGCGAGTTTGCGCACCTCGATGAGATCCTTGATCTCCGGCATCACGGACGAGCTCCATGCACCGGTGGTCACGATGACCTGATCCACCATCTCCTCGGTGTTCTCTGTGTGAATTCGGACCCCCGATCCGGTGTCCTCGATCCGGGTGATACCGGTATGATCCTGCACGATCGCCCCATTGCGCTCCGACTGCTCGATGGCACTGAGGACGGCGAGTTCCGGACGCAATGCCCCACCGTGGAGATCCAACACCCCGGCCTCATCATCACGGGAATCCAGTCCGGGATAACGCAGGCGCATCTGCTTGGCGGTGAGTCTCTCATGCGCCAGATCATGATCCTCAACTGACTGCAGCAGACTTTGGAAGGCCAGGGAATCTTCTCTACCGGTGGACAGCACTCCGAAGTTGTGCAGCAACTGACGCGCGGAGGCAGCCCCCAGTTGGTGCCACAGTTCCCGCGCCCGACGGAGCAGGGGCACATAGGTGGTGCCCTCGTGATAGGCCATCCGAAACAAGCGGGATTCCCCTGTGTAGGCACCATAACCATGCCCGATTCCGAACTGTTCAAATCCTATGGCATCTACGCCGGGTGTCCTGCTGAGGTGCCATAACGCCATGGAACCGGTGGAACCCAACCCGATGACAGCAACTTTTCTATTCATTGATATTTCTCCCAATCCTTTCATAGATTCCCTGTTCCCGGAAGACCCTGTCAGTAACTCACCTCACATGAGGGCGGGTTTATCCCAGAGTTTGAGGCTGGTGCCGATACCCCTCATCGTGGCGTTGTCGTATACCTGGGTGGCCCAGGCGACATCCTCAACCGGCATTCCACCAATTGAGTAGAGGATGATCTCCTCATTGTTAAGCCTGGCTGGCAGGATGCCCTGGCAGATATCACCCATCTGACGAACTCTGTTCTGCTCCAACACCCCGGTCCGGATGAGGTCGTGCCAGTGCGTCCCTGGGATGCCAAGCAGCTGATAGGCGCTGGTGCCGTATTCTTCAGCCCAGGCGTTATAGAGTCCCATGTAATCCACCACCAGGCGGGCTTCCCCAGTGAGAAAGGAATCATCGAAACGAGCTGCTGCAGGGAGAAGAAGCAGCGCCCCTGGTTTGAGCCAGTCTTTGTGAAAATAGGGGAAAGCTGCAGATCCTGCTGCATCAGTGCTGGTGGCTGCGACCACAATATCGGCCCCTGCCACAGCGGCCTCGACGGACTGGGCTGTTTCCACTGTGACACCGGGATATTTCGCAGTGGCCCAGGTGGTGAACTCATCTGTTCCCTTAGCGCTGCGTCCCTTGATTTTGATAGTGGTGATGCCGGGGCGCAGTGCCAGGCAGGCTTCGGTGATAGTACGGCCCATAACTCCCGGTCCGACCACTGCAAGGGTTGTAGCATTTTCTACAGCCAGGTGTTTCACCCCGACACCGGGCACTGCGCCGGTGCGGTAAGCAGAGAGTAGGTTGGCCGACATGAGGGCTTTCGGCACCCCGGTGCGGGTGTCATTGAGCACAAAGGTGTGAATGGATCGAGGCAGACCACTCATGCGGTTCTCCGCGTTGGATCCGTACCACTTCACCCCCGTGTTGTTAAAGCGCCCACCTAAATATGCTGGCATGGCCATGAACCTGCGATCTGGACCGTCAGCCGGCATTCCGGGAAATGGCGGCCGTGCCGGGAAGGTAATCATGGCCCCATGTGAGTTGGAGTCTTGCCCAGCCATCCGGTAATCACCTTGCGCCAGGAGAATGAGAGTTTCTTCCATTACATTTATGCAGGCAGCAATATCGGTGACACCCGCGTCGATCATGTCTGGCTCGTTGAGGAAGATGAAATCGATCATCGTATATCTTCTTTCTGTGATGAGGGTTCAGCGACTTGTGGCTGACCAGAAGCGGTTTCCTCAGGAATGGTGGTTTCCGGATTCATGCGGGTGGCCAGCCCCGGAACAGCCAGGTGATAGGCGGATTCGGCATGGAGAGAGGTGTCGATGCCCGCGTATTCCTCTTCAGGTGTGATGCGGATGGAGACAATTCGGTTCATTACCGTGGCGATTATCCAGGTCATTCCGAAGGCATATACCAGGGTGACCGCGATGGCCAGGGGTTCACGCCATAACAATGACTGGTCCCCACCCCGGAAAACACCCGCCAACCCAGCCGGTGCGGCTGGATCACCGAAGAACATGACAAACAATGCGCCTGAGATACCCGCCATGCCGTGTACAGCAAAAACATCCAAGGTGTCATCGATGCGGTGGCTACGTTTCCAGCTGATCGCCCAGGCTGCTATCGCGGAACCGAGGAATCCGGCAGCGAGGGCCCCGCCAGGACTCACCGCATCAGCCGCTGGGGTGATTGCTACGAGTCCGGCGATGAGACCGGTGGCCAGACCGAGCAGGGTTGAGTGTCCGGTGGCCAGCCGTTCCACCAGGATGAATCCGAGCATTCCGCCACCCGCTGCCAGAAGGGAGGTGACCACCACATAGCTGGCAAGGAAGTTTGCTCCCCCGGCGGTGCCACCGTTGAATCCGAACCATCCCACCATGATCATTCCCGCACCCAGAAGAACGAGGGGTAGGTTGTGGGGGCGAGCCGCAGTGACGTGGCGACGTCCCAGCACCAGCGCCAAGGCCAGTCCGGAGGCACCGGCGTTCATGTGGATGGCTGTGCCACCCGCAAAATCATGGAAACCAAGTGTATTGACCATCCATCCGCCTGTCACACCCGGCCCGTCGAAGGCAAAAACCCAATGGGCCAGCGGCGCATAAACGAGTGTGATCCAGATAGCCCCAAAAAGCAGCCATGCTCCGAATTTCATACGGCCAGCCGCACCTGATGCGACCAGAGCCAGTGAGATGGCGGCGAAAAGAATATAGAAGCCGGCCCACATCATTCCACCGGCGCCATCCTCCTTCATCACGCTGCGGAAACCAAGGTGATCCAGTGGGTTACCGATGATGCCGAGCCCGCCGACCGAGTTGCCCATCACGAGGCCGTGCCCATAGGCAACATACACCGCAATGGTGACAGCGAGTGAGCCCATAACCATCATGAAGGTGTTGAGTACCTGATGTCTTCCGAGCATTCCCCCATAAAGGAAGGACAGCCCGGGAAACATGAGTGTGACCAGTGCGAATGCTGCGAGCATCCATGCGAGATCTGAGGGGTCCATGTGTTGGCCTTTCACCGTCGTGTCCGTTCCCGGAAGCAATATTTTCTATTGCATGACAGGTAATTTACCGCGCGCTTTTCTATCGCACAATAGGTTTTACGGTGCTGTTGCGCAGATCACTTCGCCACGAACTTTTTGACACAACAAAAAGGGCCTGACCTCATAAGAGGTCAGGCCCTTTAAAAATCAACAGGTCTTAGGAATAAGCCTGGACCAGGTTGAGTGCGATGATGCAGATGATCCAGATGACGGCGGTCAGGATGGTGACACGGTCCAGGTTCTTCTCCACCACGGTGGAGCCTGAGAGATTGGACTGCACGCCACCGCCGAAGAGGCTGGAGAGACCGCCGCCCTTACCCTTGTGCAGCAGGACGAAAACCGTCATGAGCACGCTGGAGAGTACGAGGACGATTTGAAGCGTCAGTGCCATGTGCAGATAATCCTTTGCCGTAAATGTCTGTCCATCACGCCCGAGAACGGGCAACTCCGCACAGTATACACGGAGTATTCCCACCCGCTGACATCACGCGTGTCTAACCGGAGTTGCGCAGCGCGGTTGACAGACCATTCATGGCCAACTGAATGTTGCGGGGCACAGCAACGCTGTCATCGCCCGAACGATAACGACGCATCATCTCCACCTGGATGACATTCAAGGGCAGGAGATAAGGGAACCTGCTGCGTACAGACCGCGCCAACGCAGGGTTATCGTCCAGCAGATCACTGGATCCGGTGATTGTGCAGAACATATCCTTTGTCAGGAAGTATTCCTCATAGATGGTGCTGTAGATCCGTTCAGCCACCTCCCGGTCCGGAATCAGATCGGCGTAGAGTTTGGCCAACCGAAGTTCCGCTTTACTCATCACCTGTGCCATGTTGTCCAGCACCGAGGTGAAAAACGGCCAGCAGCGGTTGAGTTCCCGGAGCTCGGCGATCCGTTCATCCGCATGCTCGCCGTCACCGATCCACTCCTTCAACGCGGTGCCCACTCCGAACCAACCCGGAAGCATCACACGGGACTGTGACCAGCTGAGAACCCACGGAATCGCGCGGAGATCATCCACGGAATCCGTCTGCTTCCTCGAGGACGGCCTGGAACCGATATTCAGCGACCCGATCTCCTGCACCGGTGTGGACTGGGTGAAATACGGGATGAAGCCAGGATCCTCATGGACCAGCGAGGAGTACTTCCGGAGACTCAGCTCGGAGATCTCCCCCATGACCTCGTGGGCGCGCTCGCGGTTGGGAAGTTCAACATCATCGAGCAACGAGGCTTCCAGCGTGGCTGCGACAAGAGCCTCCAGGTTCCGCCTGGCGGTTGCCGGATTGCCGTACTTGGCAGAGATGATCTCGCCCTGTTCAGTGACGCGCACCGCACCACGGACCGCCCCCTTGGGCTGTGCCAGGATCGCATCATAGGACGGTCCCCCACCACGACCGACGGTGCCGCCGCGTCCATGGAAGAGACGCAATTTCACATTCTCCTGACGGCACAGCTCCACCAACCGCAGCTCCGCATCGTAGAGAGCCCAGTTCGCGGCGAAATACCCGCCATCCTTGTTGGAGTCTGAATATCCGAGCATGACCTCCTGGACATTATCCCGCTGATTGAGGTAATTGCGGTAGAGCTCGATATCCCACAGTTCCTCAAGAATGCCGGCACCACGCTGCAGATCATCGATGGTCTCGAACAGCGGGATGACATCAACATGGCCGGTGGGATTCAAGCCATTAGCCTTGATCAGGCCAAACTCCTTGAGCAGGACCATCGGTTCCAACACGTCAGTAACCGATGAGGCCATGGAGATGATGCAGTGTGGCACCATCCACGGCCCGAACTTCCTCGCTGCTTCCGCCGCCTTGGCGAAGATCCCCAACTCACGGTTAGTAACCTCGGAATAGTCAGACTCACCATGAGGGATGAGGGGGCGCGGGCTGCTGAGTTCCCGAACCAGCAGCCTGGTCTTCTCCTCCTCGGTGAGGCCACTGTAGTTTCCGGTGGTCTGCGCGGTGGCGAAGAGTTCGGTGAGCACCTCCTCGAAACTCTCAGAATTCTGTCGGAGGTCCAGGGAGTAGAGATTGAAGCCGAAGCTGTCAGCGGCGGAGCGCAGCATGGCCAGGCGGTCATCAGCGATGATGTCATCCTTGGACAGTCTGAGTGAGGTGTCCACGGTGTCTAGATCATGCTTGAAATCTTCGGGGCCCGCATAGGGCGTGAAGGTCTCGAACCAGTTGCCCTCCACGGAGTCACGGCCGATCAGCTCCACGAGAGTGGATAGCATACGACCACGGATACCGTGGACCGCACGGCGGTAAGGCTCATCCACGCGACTGGGCACATCATTCTGACCGCCATCGGCGAGAGCTCGCAGCTCATCGGTGACTTCATTCATCCGATCGGACAGGCTCAGTTCGTGTTCCAGGGCGTGCAGCTGTTTGACATAGTGTTTGAGCACCGTCTCGCCCGCGCGGTGGGTGGCATAACTGACGGTGTCAGCTGTGACAAACGGATTGCCATCATGGTCGCCTCCGATCCAGGACCCAGGCCTGACCACAGCGACCTCCGGGATGTCCTTTCCATAACGGCGGGTCAACTCAGCTGTCACATCGCGGTTGATGCGGGGGATCTCGGCGAGGAGACTGAGTTTGTAATAACGCAGGCCCACCTCGATCTCATCTTCGATGCGGGGCCGTGCCACCCTGATGAGAGCGGTCTGCCACAGGATGGTCACGCGTCTGCGGATGTCACGCTCAATGGCGTCCAGTTTGTCTCCGGTGCGGGCATTTTCCGCAGCGGCCAGAATGAGATGGCGTTCCTGCATGCGGGCGGTGATGTGCTTCTGCGCATCGAAGACTGTACGACGACGGGTCTCCGTGGGGTGTGCGGTGAGAACCGGGGCGACCTGCGCATTGCGGATGACCGCTGCGACCTCGCTGGCGGGGACGTCGGCGTCGTCAAGCTTCTCCCACGTCGCCTCAAGCGTGCTATCCGGTGCCGGCAAACCGGCATCCAGATCCTGCTCACGCGAGGCGGCATCGTGGAGATCCTCCGCCAGGTTGGCGAGGAGGGCGAAGTGGGTGAAGGCGCGGGCTACGGGTGTGGCGCGGGCGGGGCTGATTCCCGAGAACACCTGGATGAGACTATCCATCTCGGTATTTCCCTTGGCGATCTCAAAGGAGATCTGACGGGCACGCTCGACGAGTGAGTAGACATCATCACCCTCCTGTTCAGCAATCACCTCGCCGAGGATGCGGCCGAGATAGCGGATATCATCACGAAGAAGGTCGTTCACGGGAAAATTCAACTCCTGGGAAATAGAACCGCCCGCCGGAAGTAACGTGGACTCGGCGGGCGGAAGAGATGGAACTGGATGAGCTAGACTGCGTTCGCTGCGTTAATGGCGAGCTTGGCAAACGCCTCGCCATCCAGGGATGCGCCGCCGACGAGACCACCATCAACGTCAGGCTGGCCAACGATCTCACCCACGGTGTCCTCCTTAACGGAACCGCCGTAGAGGATACGCATGCCTGCTGCGACTTCATCACCGGCGAGTTCGGTGATGAGTCCGCGGATGGCCTTGCAGACTTCCTGTGCATCAGCCGCGGAAGCGACCTTGCCGGTGCCGATGGCCCAGACAGGTTCGTAGGCGATGACAGTGTTCGCGAGATCCTCGGAGCTGAGACCCGACAGGGATGCGCGGGTCTGCTCGATCACGTAGTCAACGTGGGTGCCGGCCTCGCGGATCTCCAGTGGTTCTCCGACGCAGACGATCGGGCTGATGCCCTTGCCCAGCGCAGCCTTGGCCTTGGCAGCAACCAGCTCATCGGACTCATTGTGGTACTCACGTCGTTCGGAGTGGCCCACAACAACCCAGGAGCAGTTCAGCTTCGCCAACATGGCTGCTGAGATTTCACCGGTGTACGCACCGGATTCATGCTGTGACACATCCTGTGCGCCGTAGGTGACCTCGAGCTTGTCGCCCTCGACCAGGGTCTGAACGGAACGCAGATCGGTGAAGGGGACGGTGACGGCGACGTCAACCTTCTCGTAGTAATCCTTGTGCAGAGCGAATGCGAGCTTCTGGACAGTTCCGATGGCCTGCTGGTGATCAAGGTTCATCTTCCAGTTACCGGCGATGAGTGGCTTACGTGCCATGTGTGACACACCTTCCTAAGATGGGTTAGTTTGAAACTGTTGAGGTGGTGAGGCGTTAATTCTCTAGGAGTTCTTCAGGATGGCAACGCCGGGCAGTTCCTTGCCCTCAAGGAACTCGAGGGATGCGCCGCCACCGGTGGAGATGTGGGAGAAGCCCTCCTCATCCAGTCCGAGAACGCGGACGGACGCTGCAGAGTCACCGCCACCGACCACGGAGAAAGCACCGTTGTTGGCGGTTGCGTCGATGATGGCCTGGGCGATACCGCGGGTGCCGTCGGAGAATGCCTCAAACTCGAACACACCCATTGGCCCGTTCCAGAAGATGGTCTTGGACGCGCCAAGAACCTCAGCGAACTTCTCGACGGACTTCGGACCGATGTCCAGGGAAAGCCATCCCTCAGGTGCGGAATCGAGGTCCGTGACCTTCTTGTCTGCATCCTTGGAGAACTCGGAAGCCCAGGTCAGATCGACCGGCAGAACGATCTTGTCGCCGAAGCGCTCCAGGAGATCACGGCAGGTGTCCACCATCTCATCCTGGAGCATGGACTTCTGGACATCGTGCCCCTGGGCCTTGAGGAAGGTGTAGCACATGCCACCACCGATGATGATGGAATCGGCCTTCGAAGCCAGTGCCTCGATCACACCGAGCTTGTCAGAAACCTTGGATCCACCGAGAACCACGGTGTATGGGGCCTCGGGGTTCTCCGCGATCTTATCCAGCACGGAAATCTCAGTCTCCACCAGACCACCGGCGTAGCTCGGGAGCACCTTGGCGATATCATAAACAGAGGTCTGTGCGCGGTGCACAACACCGAATCCATCGGAGACGAATGCGCCGTTGTCGGCTGCGAGTTCCGCGAGCTGCTGTGCGAACTCTGTCCGCTCGGCCTCGTCCTTGGAGGTTTCGCGGGGATCGAAGCGGACGTTCTCCAGGAGAAGGATGTCACCCTCGGTCAGACCGTTGGCACGCTCGTGGGCGTCCTCGCCGACAACATCTGCAGCGAGAGCCACATACTGACCCAACTCATCGGAGAGGGCCTCGGCAACGGGTGCGAGGGAGAACTTCTCGTTGACCTCACCCTTCGGGCGACCGAGGTGCGCCATCACGATGACCTTGGCACCGGATTCGGAGAGTGCCTTGAGAGTAGGCAGTGAGGCGATGATCCGGCCCTTGTCGGTGATTTCACGCTCATCGTTCAATGGGACGTTGAAATCAGAGCGAACGATAACGTGACGTCCATCGACGCCCTCATCGAGCAGATCCTTGAGGGTCTTAACAGCCATGCCGTACTCCTTGGAGTTAGTGAAAAGATTGGGGGTGTGGACTGCGGACAGTCGCACCTAGATTGTATTGAAACCGACACAAAATGGCCCGGGGTGTGCCGAGGCACACCCCGGGCCACAGGGTAAGTCACCAACCTGGCCCGGATGGCGGATCTTCCGCAATCATGGGGTGAGCTGTGACTTTGACGTGGAGATCCTTAGAGCTTGGACGCGACCAGTTCGGTCAGGCGCAGCAGCTGGCAGGTGTAACCCCACTCGTTGTCGTACCAGGAGACAACCTTGACGGTGTTACCGGACACCTTGGTCAGACCTGCGTCGAAGATGGAACCGTGAGGATCGGTGATGATGTCGGTGGAGACGATCGGCTCTTCGGTGTAAGCGAGGGTGTCAGCCAGCTCGCCGGTAGCGGCTTCCTTGATCGCGGCGTTGATGGACTCGACGGTGACCTCGGAGTTGGTGGTGAAGGTCAGGTCGGTTGCTGAACCGGTGATGACAGGTACGCGGAGTGCGTAGCCATCGAGCTTGCCCTTGAGCTCAGGCAGAACCAGGGCGACGGCCTTGGCTGCACCGGTGGAGGTTGGGACGATGTTCACAGCTGCAGCGCGTGCGCGGCGAAGGTCGCTGTGAGGTGCATCGTGCAGACGCTGGTCACCGGTGTAGGCGTGGATGGTGGTCATCAGACCATTCTCGATGCCGAACTTATCATTGAGGACCTTGGCCATCGGTGCCAGGCAGTTGGTGGTGCAGGATGCGCCGGAGATGATGTTGTGGTTCTCCGGGTCGTAGTCCTGGTGGTTCACGCCGTAGACGAAGGTTGCATCCTCATTCTTCGCTGGTGCGGAGATGATGACCTTCTTGGCGCCAGCCTCGATGTGGGCCTTGGCAGCCTCAGCATCGGTGAAGAATCCGGTGGACTCGATGACGATGTCAACGTTGTGGGCGGCCCAATCCAGGTTCTTTGGATCGCGCTCTGCGTAGACGGCGATGCGATTGCCACCAACGGTGATGGACTCGTCATCGTACTCAACCTCTTCAGACAGGCGTCCAAGGATGGAGTCGAACTTCAGCAGAGTGGAGAGGGTCTTGTTATCAGTCAGGTCATTGACTGCCACGATCTCGAGGTCGTCGCTGCGCTCGAGAACTGCTCGGTAGAAGTTACGTCCGATACGGCCAAAACCGTTAATACCAACACGAATCGTCATGTTGTTGCTCCTCTGAAAGTTGCGGGGGAATGCCAATGTGTTTTGTTTCAGATCTACCGGGGTTCACACCGCCGGAGATCAGGTTGAATCCTAGAAACGTGAGACTCACCTAACATCCAAATCTACCGATATTGGCTGCGTCGCTCTGTCCGCTCCGTATTAACCTGATCCCAATTTTAACGCCGGATGACGGATTCCGCAGGACTTTTAAAAATGACCGGACATAACCAAAAAGGTTCGATTTCCAGATGGGGGTGATTTCCCACGGGTGCCCAGTCCGTGATGTTCGACCACGAAGCCATCACTCCCACCCGTGAAGAATTCACCCCCTAAAGGGGTGCCCATCGCCCGCTCATTCCAGCCACATGATTCATGTTCCACCCGACCGGAGGAAATCCCCTTGTGACACAACTCACCGAAGGGCCTGAAAATATTTCCAGGCACCTGGAGGTCTGATGTCGTTTCTGCTCCACGGTTAGATACCATCAAGATCCTGACAGCCCCCTTGCAGCTCTACATCTCGTCGAGAAGCTCGTCTGTCACAGCCGAATTAGTGTCTGCAATCCCCAGTTCTTCGGCCCGTTTGTCGGCCATTGTCAGCAGACGACGGATTCTTCCGGCCACCGCATCCTTGGTCATTTGCGGATCCGCGAGCCGGCCGAGTTCTTCGAGAGAGGCATGGCGATGTTGCACCCTCAGCTGACCTGCTTCGGCCAGGTGCTCGGGAACGTCGTCCCCGAGAATTCTCATGGCCAGTTCCACCCGGGCTGCAGCTGCGATGGCGGCGCGCGCTGAACGCCGCAGATTCGCATCATCAAAGTTCGCCAGCCTGTTGGCCGGGGTACGAACTTCCTTGCGCAGACGTTTCTCCTCCCAGATGATTCTGGATTTCTGGGCACCGATGCGGGTCAGCAGCGCACCAACCGCCTCCGCATCACGAACCACAACGCGATCCGCGCCCCGGGAATCCTTGGTTCGTGCTGTCACGCCGATGCGTCGCGCGCATCCGACGAGTGCCAGCGCCGCCTCCTGGCAAGGGCACACCACCTCAAGTGCAGAGGAACGGCCAGGCTCAGTTAAGGAACCCGCGGCCAGAAACGCCCCGCGCCAAGCGGCCTCGGCATCACTGACTGTTCCGGAGATCACCTGGGGTGACAACCCACGGATGAGGTGGCCGGAACGCGTGACCAGCCCGGCACGACGAGCAACCTCATCGGCGTTGTCGATGATGCGCACCAGGTAACGCGGATGCTTCCGGGCGCCGGTCGGAGTGACGGTGTGCACCTGGACCTCAGTGTCATAGAGCTGGCGGATGAAATCCCGGAGTCTCTGTGCTCCCGCGGGGCTGTCCAGATTGACCTCGATGATGAGACGGCCCGTTACAGACTGCAGTTCCCCCGAGAAACGGAGCAATGCTGAGACCTCGGCAGCCTTCGCACTCTGTCGCGTCACCGATACGCGGGTGAGTTCATCTTTGATGTCAGTTGTCAGTGACAATGCCACGCCTTCCTTGCACCTGGAGGTAGCACGGAGGTCTCAGGTTGAATCCCCCGCGCTTGTGAAAAATACCTGAATCACGAGCTTAGCCGTCGAGCCGCCAGCCTCCATATACCCTGCTCCGTGTGAACTATCTTCCTGACCGCATCTGGCGGTATTGGAGCATCAGTGCATCACACAGCTTGGAGGGGTCGTGAATGCTGGTGAATCGTCCCCGTCCGTCCTCTGCGCGGACGTCCTGGAAACTGACCTCCGCCCCGAGCGTCCGGGCTGCCCGTTCGAGGTGCTCCCGTTCTGAGTGCAGGGAGATGGTGCCGGAATCAACGATGACCTGATCCACTTTCAGGCTGCTGGCGTGTTGGCGCAACACGTGGATGTGACGCTCCGCGGAGAATCCTGCGGTTTCACCGGGCTCGGAGGTGAGATTAAGCACCAGAACCTTCACAGCCCGGGTTCGCTCAAGGGCATCCACGATGTCGGGCACCAGAATATGTGGAATGACGGAGGAGAACCAGGAGCCCGGTCCAAGCGTCACCAGATCAGCATCGAGGATCGCCTGCACCGCGTCCGGGTTGGCCTGTGGCTTCTCGGGGATGACCCGAACCCGACGAACGTGCCCCGGTGTCGCCGCTACGGCAACCTGACCCCGGACCTGACGCATGAGGCGGGGATCTTTGTCCAGACCTGAGACCTCTGCTTCAAGGTCCAGTGGTTCGAGGCAGACAGGCAGGACGCGCCCACGGGATCCAGCCAGCTCGGCGACTTTGTCCAAGGCGTTCTGGGAGGTCCCGAACAAGTCAGTCAGTGCCACGATGAGGAGATTGCCCAGCGCATGGCCCGCGAGGGCACCATGACCGCCGAAACGGTGTTGAAGAAGCTGCTCCCACATGAGCCCGTCTTCATCATCAGTGGTGAGTGCGGCCAGTGCCATTCGAAGGTCTCCGGGTGGAATCTGTCCGAGTTCATGCCTGATGCGCCCGGATGAACCGCCATCGTCAGCCACAGTCACCACAGCGTTGATTTTCTCCGGAGCACAGCTGCGCACGGCTTTCAGCGTCTGGAAGAGCCCGTGTCCACCTCCCAGACTGGTGATGATACGGGGATTTTCTGCACTGCAGTCGGGTACGGGAGCTGAATCTTCGGGGAGCACGGGAGCCATTTCAGAGGAGCGGTCAGGGGTCTGGTACAGGGAAGTCATGGTGGAGCCACCTGACCTAATTACGGTTGATGTCGCGGTGAACCACCGATACATCCAGGTCAGTGCGCTCACCTAACCGGCGGGCGAGTTCCTCTGAGACGGCAACAGACCGGTGGTGTCCACCTGTGCAACCAATACCCACGGTGATGAAATTCTTTCCCTCATGACGGTAGCCGGGGAGCATGTCATCGAGCATGGTGATGAAGTTGTCCAGGAACTCTGATGCTCCCTTCTGACCCAGCACATAATCTGAGACCGGCTTATCCACGCCACGGAATGGCTTTAACTCCGGGATCCAGAAGGGGTTGGGGAGGAATCGGGCGTCAATGATGAAATCCGCGTCGCGGGGGGAACCATGCTTGAAACCGAAGGATTGAATGGTCACATGCTGAATTCTCTTGGCAATGGTTCGGAAGGAGGATTCGATAGCCCTGCGGAGATCGTGCACCGACAGTTCAGAGGTATCGATCACCACATCCGCCTCTTCCTTCAGCGCTGACAGCATCTGGCGTTCACGCTCAATGCCCACCTGGAGGGTCTGGCTACCCTGGAGTGGATGGGTTCGGCGGACGTTGTCGAACCTGCGGATCAGCTCATCATCGCGCGCATCCAGGAACAACACCGTGGGCGCAAGGTTCTTCTCCTCCAGCTCGGTGATGGTCTCACGCAGTCCACCACGGAACTCGCGGGAACGGACGTCACACACCGCAGCAACCTTATCCACGGGGGAATCCTCGCGCGCACACATCTCCACCAGCGGCAGGATCATCTTCGGGGGAAGGTTGTGGGACACGAACCAGCCGAGGTCTTCCAGAACCCTGGCTGCGGTACTGAGACCAGCGCCAGACATTCCGGTGATGATAACCGGGGTGAAAGTCGTTTCAGACATGGAGGCGGACGCGGAAACCGGTGAGCCAGAGGATTGGGTCATGTCCTACATACTAGCCAGACCACATCGGATCAGTTCACCAACCGATCCCCTATTCCTCTGACGCAGCTGGTTAACCCTCCTTGTGCAGCGCCTCATGAACGCTCGCAGCAAGGGTGGGGCCGAACCCCTTGACCTCTCCGATCTCGTCCACTGAAGCCTCCTTCAACCGGGCGACAGACCCGAAGTGTTTCACCAGCTCGGTTCTCCTGGCCTGCCCCAGCCCCCTGATGCCGTCCAGTTCCGATACGCGCATGCGCTTAGAGCGTTGCTGGCGGTGGTAGGTGATGGCGAAACGGTGGGCTTCATCGCGGATCTGTTGAAGAAGGAACAACGCCTGGGAGTTCCGGGGCAGAATAACCGGGTCTGGATCACCGGGTAACCAGATCTCCTCCAACCGTTTGGCGAGCCCGACCAGAGTCACGTCCACTATGCCCAGTTCATCGAAGACCTCTTGTGCCGCAGCCACCTGGGGTGCGCCGCCGTCCACGATGAACAGCTGCGGAGGATAGGCGAAACGACGATTATCGGTGGACATCTCCTCCACTTTTTCATCGGAGAAGGTCGAACCGTCGTACTCCTCGGCCTCCGGGACAGCGAGCTTATCCCGGTTGTGCCGCAGGAACCTCCTGCGGGTCACCTCGGCGATGGACGCCACATCGTCTGAATGTCCGTCGCCGGCTGCCTCCTTGATCCGGTACCTGCGGTAATCAGACTTTCTTGGCAGACCATCCTCGAATACAACCAGGGATGCCACCACATCGGTGCCCTGGATATGAGAGATATCCGTGCATTCAATGCGCAGCGGGGCCTGCTCCATATCCAGGGCTTCCTGGATGTCCTGCAGGGCGGCGGAGCGCGCGGTGAGATCACCCACGCGTTTGAGCTTGTGCTGCTTCAGCTGTTCCTTGGCGTTTCTCTCCACGGTTTCCATGAGCGCCCGTTTGTCCCCCCGCTGCGGCACCCGAAGATCAATGCCTGCTCCACGCATATCCTCCAACACAGTGCGGGTCTCTGCCGTTTCGTGCGGCGCAACCTGGACGAGAATCTCCCGCGGGACCACTGTGGCGCGGGTGACAGGAGCGGTTTCCCGGGTGGAGAGCTGATCCACTCCCCTGCGCTCGATCTGGTCTGCGTCCTCTGCGGCCTCGGTGTCTGCGCGCTCCACGGCATCCCCGTAGAACTGGACCAGGAAATTCTGCATCAGGTGTGGAAGTGCCGGATCTGCACCCGGATCATCAGAATCATCCAGCACATCCCAGTCACCGGTCTTCTCCACGACCCAGCCACGCTGACCACGGATACGGCCACCACGGACATGGAAGATCTGGACTGCGGCCTCCAGTTCATCGGTGGCGAAGGCGATGATGTCTGCATCAGTGCCGTCGCCAAGCACAACTGCCTGTTTCTCCATCACCTTGTGGATGGCTCCGAGGTCATCGCGTAACCTGGCGGCCTTTTCAAAATCCAGTTCCTCGGAGGCCGCCATCATGTCTGAGGTGAGTTTTCTGGTGACCTTATCGGTGTGGCCGGACATGAATGAGGAGAATCCGTTGACGATGTCCCGGTGTTCCTCTTCCGAGACCCGTCCCACACACGGGGCGGCACACTTGTCGATGTACCCCAACAGGCATGGCCTGCCCAGATTCTCGTGCCGGTTGAACACCCCTTTGGAGCATGTCCGCATCGGGAAGACACGGATCAGTAGATCCAGGGTTTCGCGCACCGCCCAGGCATGGGAATAAGGACCGTAATACCGCACACCTTTCCGTCGTGGCCCGCGGTAGAAGAAGGCACGGGGAAAACGCTCACCTGTGGATACGGCGAGCATGGGGTAGGTTTTATCGTCGCGGTATTTGACGTTGAAACGGGGATCGAAGCGCTTGATCCAGGTGTATTCCAGCTGCAGTGCCTCGACCTCGCTGGATACCACGGTCCATTCCACCGATGAGGCGGCGAAAACCATCTGACGGGTTCGTGGGTGGAGCTGGGTGACATCCTGGAAATAATTGGACAGTCTCGACCGTAGGTTCTTGGCCTTACCCACGTAAATGACCCGGCGGGTTTCATCCCGGAATTTATAAACACCCGGTTCCGTGGGAATGCTCCCAGGTGCCGGGCGGTAGGTGGTCGGATCAGCCATGAGCGGGGCTAGTCCTCCGGCATGTGCTTGTTTTCGAGTTCACGGAACTCAGCGACCGCACGGACCACATCTTCACCGTCCCGCGCCTGAAAAGCCCACATCGGAACGTACTCAAAGTCAGGGAGCTCAAGGCGTGCGACGCGGGCACCCTTGGGGAAGGACATTCCGTAGATGACCACCCAGGGATAAAACCGGGTGCCGATGAAGTTTCGGACCTCAACGCCATCTTCATTGGCACGCACGCGGGCACGGGTGAATCCGATATATGCCAGCACTGAGATCAATACACCCACACCAGGGAATGCGAGGGTGTCGATGAAGGACACGGCGGCACCGGTGAAGTCAACGTCCACGACAGCCCCCATGAAGAGGTGCACGGCCATGACGACGACAACGAGCACCCAGGCGATCTTGCGCATCGTCTTCGAGGTCACCACCAGACTCCATGGCTTATCGGTGGTGGTTCCGGCGAAGGCTGCGGTGTAGAGCTGGAGTTCCTCATTACTGAGTCGCACCGTGGGCTCCCCGCCGGCGTTCAGATCTTGCCTTGCACCGTCGGGAGCGTTGGTCGTCACGTTGTCACTTTTCCTTAAGATCAGTTCGGGAGCGCGTTTCAATGAGACAGTCTAACCCCTGTCAGCCCGAATCCCAGAAAGCACCAGCGCCGTATCCAAAGCCGCCACCATGGCTTCGGCACCCTTGTCCTCCACGGACCCCTCTGCACCGGAGCGCTCGATGGCCTGTTCCTCGGTATTGGTGGTGAGCACACCATTCCCGATCGGGGTGGATGTGTCCAGGGCAATGCGGGTGAGGCCCTCGGTGACGGAATCGCATACATAGTCGAAGTGGGGTGTGCCACCACGGATGACACAGCCCAGAGCCACCACGGCATCGTGGGTCCGGGCGAGTTCCTGGACCACAACGGGCAGTTCCAGGGCACCGACCACACGGTATTCACTGACCTCGGCACCGGCTGCACGGCCCGTTCTGACGGCATGGTCATGCAAACGATCACAGATCTCCGCATTCCACTTGGCGGTAACCACCGCCACCTTCAGACCGGTGGCATCGGGAAGATCGATCTGGGGAAGGCCTTCTTTAGCCATGATGTGTTCCTTCGGTTGTTTCAGTGTGGTCGGTGGCTTCCCATTCCGCAACGGCCGGTAGATCATGTCCCATGCGGTCACGTTTGGTCCGTAGGTAACGGACATTGTCCTCGTGGACCTGCACCGGGATCGGGGTGCGGTGGGCGATGGAGACTCCGTGGCCTTCCATGCCCAGACGCTTGATGGGATTGTTGCTGATGAGGTTGAGGGATCGCACACCCAGGTCATAGAGGATCTGCGCGCTGGTGCCGAATTCACGGGAATCAGCCGGCAGGCCGAGGGCAAGATTAGCGTCGACGGTGTCGGCACCCTCGTCCTGGAGCTGGTACGCACGCAGCTTGGCCAACAGTCCGATGCCACGGCCCTCATGGCCACGCATGTACACCACCACACCGCGTCCGGCTTCATGGATCATCCGTAATGATTCATGAAGCTGCTGCCCGCAATCACAACGGCGGGATCCAAAGACATCACCCGTGAGGCACTCGGAGTGGACGCGGACCAGAACGTCCTCTCCCCCATCGGATGCGGGATCTCCCTCGCAGATGGCCACGTATTCGGTGCCGTCCACCTTGGAGCGGTAACCCACGGCCTGGAAATCCCCGAATTCGGTGGGAAGTTTAGTCTCCACGATGCGTTCCACCAGGATCTCGTTTTTTCGTCGCCAAGCAATGAGCTGTTCAATGGAGATCAGTTTGAGGTCGTGGGTGTCGCAGAACCTGCGGAGTTCGGGCAGACGCGCCATCCCGGTGGGATCCTCTTCACTGACCACCTCGCAGATCACGCCGGCGGGTCGCAGCCCAGCGGCCCGGGAGAGGTCAACGGCAGCTTCGGTGTGGCCGGCGCGGACCAGCACCCCACCTTCGCGGGCCCGCAGCGGGACAACATGCCCCGGACGGGTGAAGTCGGCCCGGTCAGCATCCGGATCGGCCAGGAGCTTGATGGTGTGTGCACGGTCGGCCGCGGAGATACCGGTGCTGCCGGTATTCGCATCCACGGTGACGGTGTAGGCAGTGCCACGCGCATCCTGGTTATGTGCAGTCATGGGAGGGAGATCCAGACGGTCGGCGTCCTCAGATGTCATCGGGACACAGATATAACCGGAGGAATACCTGACCATGAAGGCCACCAGCTCCGGGGTGGCAAGTTCTGCGGCGAAGATGATATCACCTTCGTTCTCCCGGTTTTCATCATCAACGACAACAACTGCCTTGCCGGCAGCGATGTCCGCGATGGCTTCCTCAACAGAATCCAGCTGAACTTTATGGGGTGCGTTCTCAGTCACGTTTCTAACCTTAGTTCCCGCCGGTAACCGGCTGGTCGCCAGGCCCCACCATCATCATGCGTTCCACATATTTGGCGATAACATCAACCTCGATATTCACCACGTCACCCACCGCCAGGGATCCATGGGTGGTATCGCGCAGGGTCGTGGGGATGAGAGAGACCTCGAACCAGTCTGCGCCCAGGGCGGATACCGTCAGTGAGGTGCCATTCAATGCGATGGACCCCTTCTCCACCACATAACGCGCGAGATCCGCAGGAAGAGCGAAGCGGAGGACATCCCAGTTCTCCGAACTCTCACGGGAAAGCAACCGGGTGGTGGCATCCACGTGGCCCTGCATGATGTGCCCACCGAGACGCCCGTTAGCCGCCATGGCGCGTTCCAGGTTCACCTTGCTGCCCACGGACAGGCTGCCCAGCGAGCTGTGGTCAAGGGTCACCTGCATGCAGTCGGCGGTGAAATGGCCTTCTTCAAAGGTGGCCACGGTCAGGCAGACGCCGTTGACCGCGATGGAATCCCCGAGATGGACATCTTCTAAAACGGTGGCGGCCGCGATGGTCAACCGGACGGAGTCCCCCAGGTTTTCCACGCCGGATACGGAGCCGAGCTCCTCAACAATGCCAGTAAACATCTAGTGGTCCTTTCGAATCATGTCAATCAACACATCATCACCGAGCTGTCGAACAGCGGTGGTGCTGAAACGCTTTATATCGGAGATGGTGGTGTCCCCGTCCCAGCTCAGCACAGACCTACCTGCACCCAGAAGCGCGGGGGCTATGTACGCCTGGATCGCATCAACTAAACCGTCGCGCAGCATGGCGGTGGCCAGGGTGGGCCCTCCCTCCAGGAGGACGTCCCGGCATCCTGCCTGCCACAGCGCTATCAGGGCATCATTTATTCCCGCGTACTGCTCAAAACCAAGGCGGTTCAGATTCGATCCGTCCGGAACCCGCCTGCCCCCGACAACGACACGACGTGGTTGCTGGCTGTACAAACCATTCGGCCCCCGCGCCGTCAGTGAGGGATCATCCGCCAGGACAGTGCCTGTGCCCACGATGATGGCGTCCCGCTTCGCCCGGTCGGTGTGAACGAATGCCCTCGCCTGCTCCCCTGTGATCCACTGACTGGTTCCGTCGGTGGCCGCGGCGAAACCGTCAAGGGTTCCGGCGAATTTGAGGGTGACATGTGGGCGCTCGAGAATGGTTGCCCGCAGCCACGGCATGAGCGCAGGTACCGGTTCATTGAGCAGATGTGTCTCCACGCCCGCTTGTTGCAGGTGGTCGGCGCCTCCGGCGGCCTGCGGGAAGGGGTCGGGATTGGCGTAGAAGACCCGGGCGATGCCGGCGTGGATGAGCGCCTGCGAGCATGGCCCCGTGCGGCCGGTGTGGTTGCACGGTTCGAGGGTGACCACCGCGGTGCCTCCACGGGCGCGTTCACCGGCGGCGGCGAGCGCCATCACTTCCGCATGCGCACCGCCAGGTGGCTGGGTGGCGCCGACTCCGGCGACTTCACCCCGCGCGTCAAGAATGACAGCACCAACCGGCGGGTTGGGGCTGGTCGTGCCGCGGACCTTGTCGGAGGCGTCGGTGGCCAGGGCGAGTGCGGATCGGATGTCCGGGGTCATTGCTGTTTAAGGCGTTGCGAGCGCGCGGAGTTCCTGCACGGCGGCATTGGGGTCACCGGCACCGAACACGGCGGAGCCTGCCACGAAGGCATCCACCCCGGCGTCGGCGGCCTGGGTGATCGTGGTGGCGGAGATGCCACCGTCGATTTCAATGATGATGTCCAGGTTGCGTTCATCGATGACACGACGCAGGGTGCGTACCTTGTCCAGCTGGTCAGGCATGAAGCTCTGGCCGCCGAAGCCGGGCTCGACGCTCATGATGATGACTTCGTCGAAGTGCTCCAGATCGTCCAGGTAATCCTCGATCGGAGTGCCCGGGCGCACGGAGAAACCGGCGCGCACACCCTTGGAACGGATGTAGTTGGCCAGTTCCACATGCTTGTCAGTGGCCTCGACGTGGAAGATCACGCAGGCGGCACCGGCGTCGATGTAGTGGTCCACCCACTTCTCGGGGTTCTCGATCATGAGGTGGACATCCAGGGGCTTGTCGGTCACGCGGTGGACAGCCCTGGTCACGTCATAACCGAAGCTCAGGTTCGGGACGAAGTGACCGTCCATGATGTCAACGTGGATCCAGTCGGCATCGGGAACCGCTGCGATCTCCTCCCCGAGACGGGCGTAATCGGCGGCGAGGATGGATGGGGCGATGATGGGTTTGCGCTGTTGAGCCATACCTTCAGATCATAGCCCTACCGGTTCACCGCTTCCGCAGGACGGCCACAAACATGGCGTCGGTGCCGTGGCGGTGCGGCCACATCTGCACTGACTTCCCCTCACCGGTGCCTTCCATGCCTGGCAGGTATGCGGCTGCGTCCAGCTCCTCGATATCGAAGTTGGCCAGTGCACGATCAACCACCTCACGGGTTTCACGGAGATCAGGTGAGCAGGTGGAATACACCACGATGCCGCCGGTGCGCACCCGGTTCACCGCGGATTCCAGGAGTTCATATTGGAGGGTGTGTAGCGGTCCGATATCGGATTCCTGCTTGCGCCAGCGGGCCTCCGGGCGGCGGCGTAGCGCACCGAGTCCGGAGCACGGGGCGTCCACGATGGCGCGGTCATAACCGTCATCCAGTGCGATGGTGCGACCATCACCCACATGGACCTTGACCGGCAGCCCACGGACGGATCGCTCCACCAGTTTGGCCCGGTGATCGGAGACCTCGATGGCATCCACGCGGGCACCATCCATGCGGGCAAGCGCGCCGATGAGCGCTGCCTTGCCTCCGGGACCGGCACACAGGTCAAGCCAGCGGCCCTGATCATCGCCTTCCACCGGCGCTTCCACGAGGGCGCGGGCGATGAGCTGGGAGCCTTCATCCTGCACTGCCGCCAGGCCCTGCTGGACGGGATCGATATCGCTGGGGTCCCCGCCTTCGAGGTAGACGGCGTAGGGCGAATACTTACCCTCTTCCCCTCCTGTGATCAGCGCCAACTCCTCCGCGCTGATCTCACCGGGGCGCGCCACGAGGTGCACGGTGGGACGCTTGGAGTCTGCGGCCAGCGCCTCCTCCAGCTCACTGGCGGGAAGCAGACGGGAGAAACTCTGCGCAATCCACTCCGGGTGGGCGGTGCGGAACGCCAACCGGGCAATCTCGCCTTCCGGTTCCAGTTTGTCCAGCCACTCCTCCGCCGGTGTGCGGGTGATGGTGCGCATGACGGCATTGGCAAAGCCGGTGGCGTTGAACTTCTTGAGCCCGCCGACCATCTTCACGGTGGTGTCCACGGCTGCGTGATCCTCCACGCGGGTGAACAACACCTGGTAGGCGCCGATGCGCAGCACGTCAAGCACCTCTGAATCGATATCCTTCAGTGGCCTGTTCGCAGCCGAGGCGATCACCGCATCCAGCAATCCCTGGTTCCGCAGCGTGCCGTAGGTGATCTCCGTGGCAAAACCTGCATCACGGGTATCCATCTTCTGCTTGGTCAGCAGACGTGGCAACACCAGGTTGGCATATGCGTCACCGGTGCGGACCCGTTCCAACACCTCGAAGGCGATCTCACGGGGCTTGTCGACGCCCAGAGCCCGCAGCTCGCGGACCTCTGCACGGGGGCTGCGGTTGTTGCTGGTCCGCTTGGGGGCAGCTTTTTTCACCGGTGCCTTTTTAGGCTGAACCTTCTTCTGTTCACCCTTGGCTGAACGGGAGCGGAAACCGCCCGATTTCTCCAGGCTCATACAAAACTCGCTTCCTGATCAAGATGGACACCACGGGCCCAGTCTGCTGAATTCATCATCTTCTTTCCCGGAGGCTGGATCTGGCCCAGTGAGACAGGGCCGGAACCGGTTCCTACAAATACAATATTCTTCGCCACACTAATGGCACCGGGTGCCAGCGTTGGCACCTCCGGTGCTGCTGACAGCGGCGTTAGCGGACCGACCTTGAGGCGGTCGTCGTCAAGCATTGTCCATGCCCCCGGACCAGGGGTGTGCGCGCGGACATGACGGTCGATCACCTCGGCAGGCTGTGTCCAGTCAATGCGGGCGTCGGCGGTGGTGATCTTGGCGGCGTAGGTCGCCTCGCCCACCTGCCCGCGGGGTGTGATGGTGCCCTGATCCAGGCCGGTCATCGTGTCCACCAGCAGATCCGCACCGGAGTGGGCCAGACGGGTCAGAAGATCATCGGCAGTGTCGGTGGGCAGGATCTCATCTTCGAGGGTGGACAGGATCAGACCGGTATCCAACCCTTCATCGATCCGGAAGCAGGTGGCGCCGGTGACCTGGTCGCCTTCGCGGATGGAGGCCTGCACAGGTGCTGCACCACGCCATGCTGGGAGTAGGGAGAAATGCAGGTTGACCCAACCGTGCGGGGCCACATCCAACAGATCCTTGGTGATGAGCTGACCGAAAGCAACCACGGGCAGGCAATCGGGCTGAAGTTCAGCGAGACGCTCGCGGACCAGTTGTCCATCTTCGGTGTCTGCCTTGAGGCTGGTGGGCTTGATCACCTCGATCCCGTGCTTTTCCGCCAGCTCGGCAACCGCTGAGGGGTGCAGGGTGCGACCACGGCCACGACGGGCATCAGGCTGGGTGAGCACCGCGACCACCTCATGGTCGGAATCGATCAGCTTCTGGAGCGCGACCACAGCCGGTTCCGGGGTTCCTGCAAAAACTAGGCGCATGTGCGTGGAAATTCCTTTACTTGTTGAACCAATCGGAGGCACGGATGACACCCATGGCGGCTTTGCGTTCCGCAGGATCCAGTCGCTTGAGGAACAACACACCGTCCAGATGGTCGGTCTCATGCTGGATGCACCTGGACAGCAGGCCCGAGGCAACCATGCCGATGGGGTTTCCATCTTTATCCTGGCCGGAGAGCCTGACGGTTTCATGGCGGGTGGTCTCTGCCGATACATCAGGAATGGAGAGGCAGCCCTCATTACCGGTCTGGGTGGTTTCACCCACCGGCTCCCACACCGGGTTGATCACATGCCCCCGCAGGCCACCGTCAACATGACTGCAGTCAAAGACAAACACGCGCCGCAGCACGCCGACCTGGTTGGCGGCTAACCCCACGCCGCCGGCATCCTCCATGGTGTCGAACATATCGTCCACGAGGACAGCCAGGGACTCGTCGAAATCGACGATTTCTTCTGCTCTGCTGGTCAATACCGGATCACCGAAAAGTCTGACGTCACGAACGGTCATGGTTGGGGTGGGTCTCCTTGAAAATCAAAAGGGGTTCATGGGAATTATTCACTGTAGCGTGCGGGCGCTCGGGCACACCTGAGGGTAGTGAAGGTGTGTCCCATCCTAACGCCCAGGCTTGACATGCCCTATATCCAGGTTGTTCCCCGACCACTGGCCCATTGCTCCGGGTGGGTGGCCCACTTGGCACGTGGACAGGGGCCGAACGGCAACGAAAGAGCAGCTCAAAGGCTATAAAGAAGCAACGGGGGCACCCGGTGTCCGGTGCGTGGTTTATGGTAAATTAGAACAGATGAACGACCCATGGTTACCGGAGGGGTGACACCATGAACACCGTCCATACACCGATCAACTACTACACCGTTAACAATCCAGCAGACCCGCAGGCCGTGGTCTTGAATGATATCACCAGACAGGCCCACCTGTTTTTCGAACAAGCCATGCCCGGAGAAGACACCGATTTCGAGCTCACCGTAGCCAGCCTGGCGATCTCCACAGGGCTCTCCCGTCGGAGAGTATCCAACATGATCATGGCTTTCTTCCAGCTCGCAGATCTACCGCTCCTCAATATCCGGCAACATGAGCTCTTCCACCTTGATCAGCAGCGCCTGATCAGCATCTCCCAGGCACTCTTCGGGTTGAACCCTGAACATCTGCCCATTGTGGATGAGCTCCTCACCGATTACCTCACACCATCCGCCCCGAATCAGCCGCTGCCACTTCCGGGCGCCATCAGCCACAAGATCAAGGCGATCCGGGACATGCTCAAGGATCCCAAGGCCACTGGCACTAATACCGGCTCCGGCAAGAAGGAGTTCTCCACCTCCGATAATCCCGATGGCACCACAGATCTTTATGCCACCGTGGATCCGGTTGAAGGAAAACTCATCACTGACGCCGTATCCAGACATGCCGAAGCCACTGGAAAAACCCCGGGCGAGGCTTTCGTCGATCTGATCCTCAGCAAGATCAAGATCACGGTTCAACTCAATATCTACCGTGCCACAGATCTGGCCCATGCCCCGGCCTGGGTATCCGGCATCGGGTGGCTGGATGAAGCCACCGGCCATCACTGGGCGGCCCAGGCAACGAGAACCCAGGACATGGATAAGGCCTTCGGGAAGCACGCCGCCGGCCATGATCCCACTCCGGACATCAGGGCGGCCGTGGAGGGGCGCGATGGCGGTTGTACAGCCCCGTACTGCTCGGTGCCAGCCACACACTGCGATCTCGACCACCGGATCAACCACGCCGATGGTGGATGCACCTGCACCGCCAACCTGTGCTGCCTCTGCCGCCGGCACCACAACGGCAAGACCTGCGGGCGCACCGTCTACCTCCAGGATCCGGTGACAGGGATCGTGGTCACCATCCTGGAGAACGGAAAGTGGGCGGTCACGGTTCCGGAGGGCCCACTGACTCCCCAGAGTGCACGGTGGGCCCAGACCGTGTCCCAGTACCGCACCGCACACCACAAGCGTTGGGCGGCAGCCGCCGAACACGAGGAAGCCACCCGGACAGCTGAGGTGCAGGAGGATGAACCACCCTTCTAACCGATGTGGACCGGATCCATCTGCACCCGCAACGGAAGGTCATTCTTCCGCGCAGCGCGTGCCACCTGCGCTGCGCGCAACGCCCTACCGAGTTCCGAGCGGGGACCCAGCGGGGTGCGGATCAGCATGCGCTGCGGCGGACCGAACCGGTTCTCATCATATTCACCAGGCAGGGTGATACCAGGAGGGAGATCCACCGGCCCCAGCACCTCTGCGTTGGCGGGTAGCTTCGCTGATTCAAGAAAGGTGTCCAGAGCAGCAGCTGCTCCATCGATGGCCGCCATGTGGACAGAGGGCGGAAAACCCACCTCCCGGCGTCCGGCCAGTTCCGCGGAGGCAGCACTCACCATGTCCCACCGGATGAGCGACTGCACGACCGGGAAGGAGGGATCCGCAACCACCACCACCTGACCGCCGTGCAGATGGGAGCGCACGAGGGTGGCAGCCGCCGCCCACTTCTGCAGCGTGTCCTCCGTGGCACGCAGATCCTGCCTGCCCATCAATGCCCAGGTATCCAGCAGCAGGCACGCGCCATAGGCACCCTGCACCACAGGCTCAGCTCCTGGCGTGGACACCACGATCACGGGACCATGATCCACCTGGTCCACCACCCTGTTGCCGCCAGAGGTGATGATCCGGGTGGAGGGGAAAGCCCTGCCGAGCTCCTCCGCTGTGCGTTCGGTTCCCAGGACCACGGCACGTAGTTTCGGTGATCCACAGGCCTGGCAACGGAATCGGGAATCGGGGCGTCCGCACCACCGGCAGGTGGGCACACCGGCCTGATTCTGATCCGAAGCAGGTAGGCCGACGGGGCCGTTGCAATGTCGGCAACGCGCGGGGGTTCGGCAGTTTCCACAGGCCAGCGTGGGCACATACCCCTTGCGTGGCACCTGAATGAGCACGGGTTCATTCCGCGCGAGGGTGTCCCGCACCGCTTTGAACGCCACTCCCGGGAGACGTGCTGAGCGTGCCAACGGGTCCCGCTCGAGGGCGTAGTCGGAGTCCCCCACCGCCTGAATCCGGGGCATGCGGGTGCGGATGGTGTCCCTCGGGGCCACAAGATCATGCGCCCAGCCAGATTCCACCAGCAGCTGCGCCTCCGCCGTCCGGGTGTGTCCACCGATGATGAGGGAACACCCCTCTGTGGCGGAACGGGTGGTCAACACCTCACGGGCATGCACATACGGTGCGCGGGGATCCACCAGGTTGTCATCGCCATCACCGAGAATGACGGCCAGTTTCAGGTCCGCCACCGGTGCAAACGCCGCGCTGCGAGTCCCCACCACCAGGCGCCCCTGCCCGCTGAGCACGGAGAGAAACCGCCGGTAGCGGGCCTGTGGCCCGAGGCCTGCATTGAGCACGGTCACCTGTTTGGCGGCAACGAGTGTGCGCAGCGCGGCTTCAAGCTTGTCGACGTCCCTCTGATCCGGCACCACCACCAATGCCCCACCACCGTCGCAGACCACCTTCACTGCAAGCGAAGCAACCGCCAGGGCCCAATCATCGCCGGGGGCAATCTGCCAGGCTGCCCGGGCTGTGGTTCCGGCGAGGACGGCATCCACGAAGGACTGACCGAACTGATAGGCGGACCATGAGGACAGATCCGGTTCGGAGGCCACTCCCAGATCCTCCCAGGAGGTGGCGGTGTCAGAATCCTCCGCCCCCGCATGACGGTTGGGGATGGCGGAACGGATGAGATCTGAGCGGACCCCACCGTACCGATCAGTGAGAGCCTCGATGAGCCGTGATGTCTGTTCCGGGTACACCACCACCGGCGAAATGACTCGATCCAGCCAGGCCAATTCGCCCTTATGGTCGGTGTGGCTGGTGCGTTCGATGAGGATTGCGTCGACAAGCCTGCCACCGAACCGGATGCGGACCCGCACGCCGGGTTGCGCGTCGGCGTGCTGATCGGCGGTGACCCGGTAGTCGAACAGCCGGTCAAGGTGCGGCAACCCCAGGAGAGGGAGAACCCGCGCCACCGACACTTCAGGAGCGGGGACGCGGGTATTAACCATAGTTTGAAGATACTATAGGCGGATCTCGGCCAGGTTCAGAGCCTCACGGAGCTGCTCGACACGGTTGGTGCTTTCCCACGGCAGATCAATATCAGTGCGACCGAAGTGACCATATGCGGCGGTCTGCGAGTAGATCGGCTGGAGCAGATCAAGCTCACGGATGATAGCAGCCGGACGCAGATCGAAAACGGCAGAGACCGCAGCCTGGATCTGCTCATCAGTCAGACCCTGTTTGTTGGTGCCGAAGGTCTCCACATAGAGGCCCACCGGCTTGGCACGACCGATGGCGTAGGCCACCTGGACCTCAGCTCGGTCGGCGAGACCAGCCGCCACGATGTTCTTGGCAACCCAGCGCATGGCATAGGCCGCGGAACGGTCCACCTTTGACGGATCCTTGCCGGAGAAGGCACCGCCGCCATGGCGAGCCATTCCGCCGTAGGTGTCCACGATGATCTTGCGGCCCGTCAGGCCGGCGTCTCCCATGGGACCACCGAGGATGAAGGAGCCAGAGGGGTTGATCAGCACGGTGATGTCTCCGGTGGCGAGGTGCTCGATTCCGGCATCCCTGATCACCCAGTCGATGACATGCTCACGCAGCTGCTCCTCCAACCAGGCATGGGTCACCTCAGGATCATGCTGGGTGGAAATGACCACGGTGTCCAGGTGGGAGGGCCTGTCCTCGGCGTCATAAGCGAAGGTCACCTGGGTCTTGCCGTCCGGGCGCAGGTGAGGGACAATCCCCTCCTTGCGTACCTGGGTGAGGCGACGGGCCAACCGGTGCGCCAGCGCGATCGGGAGCGGCATGTACTCCCCGGTCTCGTTGGTGGCATAACCAAACATCAGACCCTGGTCACCCGCGCCTGCCCGGTCATCCTCTTCCACGTCACCGTTGTTACGGGCCTCATGGGAGGTGTCCACGCCATCGGCGATCTCCGGGGACTGCTCACCGATGGAGACGGACACACCACAGGTGCGGCCATCAAAACCGACCTCAGAGGAATTGAATCCGATCTCGATGAGCTTATTACGGACCAGTTGGGGAATCTCTACATATCCCTTGGTGCGGACTTCACCGACAACGTGAACGAGACCGGTGGTGACAACGGTCTCCACCGCCACACGGGAATGTGGATCCGCAGCCAGAAGGGCATCGAGGATGGTGTCTGAGATTGCGTCGCAGATCTTGTCCGGGTGCCCTTCAGTCACTGACTCGCTGGTGAACAAACGGACTGCGGTTGGCTGGGACACAGAAACCCTTCTTTCAAGGACATGAACATGGTTGGTTCGTGGAAATACTCAACCTAATGTAGACCAAGCTGTCTAATTTTACAATTGACTGGGTCTGTTGATTTCATATCCTGAAAAAATGCAGGTCAAACACTCGGACTTTCAGCGGGTGAAAGCCACCACCGCATTGACGATGTGCGCAGCCACCTCAAGCTTGGTGGCATCCTCCACCTCAGTGACGGAACCATCAGAAGCCAGGATCCAACCCCGGTTACGCAACTGGCCGAAAACCTTGCCGTGCCCGACCTCATTGCACATGAGAAGATCACAGCCCTTCCGCTCCAACTTGGCGCGGGCGTAGTCGAGGGCGCTGGTGGTGGCATCACCGGTTTCCGCGGCGAAACCCACAATGACGGGATTGGAGTCAAGTTCCCCCTCCGACCGGCGGGCGACGGTGGTCTTGAGGATGTCCGGATTTTCCACCAGGTGCACGGTGGTCAGTGAATCATCATCCCCACCCTTCTTCAGCTTCGAATCCGCCTGGGTGTCCGGGCGGAAATCTGCGACCGCAGCAGCCATGATGATGATGTCCGACTCCCCTGCCTTCTCCTGGACGGCGTCGAACATGTCCTGGGTGGAGCTGACTTTGACTATCTCCGCGCCCGCCGGTGTGGACAGCTCCGCGGTGTTACCCGCGACGATCGTGACCCTGGCTCCACGCTGGGCTGCGATCTCCCCCAGAGCGAAACCCTGCCTTCCAGATGAGCTGTTGCCGATGAACCGCACCGGGTCAATGTTCTCCTGGGTGCCACCGGCGGTGATGAGCACACGCTTGCCCTTCAGATCCTGCCCCAGAACCACTCCATTGCCCACCGCGTTGGCTATATCCACGATCTGTTCCGGATCCGGCAGGCGTCCCGGGCCCGTGTCCTTGCCGGTGAGGCGGCCATGCGCCGGTTCGATGACGGTGATGCCACGCGAACGGAGGGTCTCCACATTGGCCACGGTTGCCGGATTGAACCACATCTCCGTGTGCATCGCCGGAGCCACCACCACCGGACAGGTGGCCACGAGCACCGTTGCAGTCAGTAGATCATCCGCTCTACCCATGACGAGTCGCGCCATCAGGTCGGCTGTCGCGGGTGCGATGACAATCAGATCCGCCTCCTGACCGACTCGAACGTGCTGGACCTGATCCACATCATCAAACACGGTGGTGGATACGGGATTGCCAGACAATGCCTCAAATGTGGACCTGCCGACAAAGCTGAGTGCGGACTCAGTGGGCACAACCCTGACATCATCCCCAGCCTCCTTGAAGGCACGGATGATATGACATGCCTTGTATGCGGCAATGCCTCCCGCCACACCCACCACAACTCTGCGCCGCGACTCCGGCTGGTCCCCGATCTGCTCACTCACACGCTGCTGGGTCATTGCTGTCTGATTCCTCACTCATCATCGGTCGATCGTCCTGCCCACACTTTAGCCGCTTTGAGGGAGCCACATGACACCGCAGACATGCTTAAAACACCCAGTGACCCGCACCATGAAGACGATGCGGACTGGGTGTTGAAAGTTGTGTGAAATTATCAGCTCACGGCCAGGACCAGGCTGTTAGCCTTCCTCATGATCCAGAAGACCGACATTGATCTCACGCAGAGCGATAGACAATGGCTTCTCACCTGGCTGTGGGGTGACGAGAGGTCCGATGAACTCGAAGACTCCCTCATCTGCCTGCTGGTAGTAGCTGTTGATCTGACGCGCACGCTTGGCGGCGAAGATCACGAGGGCGTACTTTGAGGTGACCTTGTCCAGCAGCTCATCGATCGGCGGGGCGGTGATGCCCATTGGCGGATCGAAGACGGCCTTGGTGGCGTTGGTCTCGTTGCTCACGTTGGTCACTGACACCTTTTCAAAAGATTGTAGACAGTAGTTTATAGAGCGGGAAGGATGCTCAATCGATAAAGCATACCCTACCGCCCTGCGTTTGGCTAAGCGCCGAGCAGTACGGCCTTGATTGCCGCCACCGCGTCATCAACATTTTCATTGACAACGATGTGTTTGAACTCGCTCTTAGCCGCCAGTTCCTCGCGTGCGGTTTCCAGCCTGCGATCAATGACGTCCTGGCTCTCGGTCCCCCGACCAGTCAGCCTCTCCACCAGAACTTCCCATGACGGTGGCGCCAGGAAGATGGTTTCAGCTTCAGGAATGAGCTGGGCAATGTTACGCGCTCCGATGAGATCAACCTCAACCAGAACTGGACGCCCCTCCTCGCGAGCCTGACGAACGGGCTCAGCAGGGGTGCCGGAACGCTGCAGACCGCCATGGATATCTGCCCATTCGAGCATTTCTCCACAGTCGATCTTTTCCTGGAATTCCTGTGCGGTGACATAGAAATAATCTCTGCCATCCACTTCACCCGGACGTGGTGACCGGGTGGTCATGGACACACTGAAATACAGGTTTGGGACGTCACTCCGAAGGCGATCCACCACAGTCGACTTTCCGACTGCTGACGGGCCCGCAAGAATCACGAGCCTTCCATGTGGGTTATCGCCGGACACTAAGAATTAACCCTCGAATCCGAAACGCTCAAGCAGGGCGCGACGCTGACGGTCACCCAGGCCACGGAGGCGGCGGGTCTGAGCGATGCCGAGCTCCTCCATGATCTCCTTGGCCTTAACCTTGCCAACCTTGGGAAGAGCCTCGAGGAGTGCGGAGACCTTGGTCTTGCCGATGATCTCATCGGTCTCAGCCTTCTCCAGCACCTCCTTGAGGTTAGTGTTGCCGCGCTTCAGGTTCTCCTTGAGCTCAGCGCGAGCCTTACGAGCTTCTGCTGCCTTGGCGAGAGCTGCCTTGCGCTGCTCATCAGTCAACTGTGGAAGGGCCACGGGGTTCCTCCGTTTTCGTGTGTGTTCTATGTACAGACGGATACATTTATACCCGGTAAATCGAAGGTACACGAGGCGAATACCAACCGTGTCACCCTGCGATTTTGGATTAGTCTAGCACTACTTCAGCAAAGACAAAGGTGGCGAGGTCCTTTCTTGACAAACACGCTGGTCAGAGACTTTCAAGAAAGGGCCTCGCAAATAGTCATGACCTGGGGAAACCTGGAAAATCAGCGGCGGTTTCCGACACTGAAATTCTCAGGCTATCCACATCAGGTCCCTGCATCAAGACAGACCTTGAGACGTTGGGGAATGCCAGATGGGACATATCCCCCGCTATCAAGTTCACATCATCAGTCGTGCCTCCCTGTGCGCCCACACCCGGCATGAGGATCGGGCCTCCGAGGCCTGATAACACCGGCGGCTGGGTGAGGGTGGCGCCGACGACCACACCGACGTTGCCCGCCAGTCCACGCGCCATATGAGGGGCATTCAGTGCTTCCACCTCATTGATGATCTGCTGCGAAATCGTCACACCCGCCGCGCTGGTCTGGTCCTGCAGAGCCCGCGCCTCGGGGTTTGAGGTGGCCGCCAGAACAAACACTCCCCTGCCGTGTTCCTCGGCGAGCGCGAACGCCGGTTCGAGAGAACCGAAGCCCAGATAGGGCGAGACGGTCACCGCGTCACTCGACAAGGGGGATTCCGGATTCAACCACGCCGAGGCGTATCCAGCCATGGTGGATCCGATATCGCCGCGCTTTGCATCAGAGACAACCAGGCAACCCCGTTCACGCAGGGTGGCGATGGTTTCCTCCAGGACTGCAAAGCCCCGTGAGCCGAAACGTTCATAGAATGCCACCTGGGGCTTCACCAGTGCCACGGTGTCGGCGAAGGCCTCCACGCAGATGCGGGAGAACTCAGCGAGTCCTTCCACGTTGACTGGGAGACCCCAGGCATGCAGGAGACTTTCGTGGGGGTCGATTCCCACACACAGCCGCCCCCGGGTGGAGGCGGCTTCGAGGAGTTTTTCTCCAAATGTGTCCACCAAGGCGATTAAGCCTTCACTGCGTGGTCGAGTTCCTGCAGTGCGCGGACGGTGAGCTCCCCGTCACGCAGGGCCTCGATGCCCTGGACAGCCGCGGTGACACCCTGGACGGTGGTGACCAGTGGGACACCGACGGAGACGGCAGATCCGCGGATCTCATAGCCATCATGACGGGCACCTGCGGAACCTGCCGGGGTGTTCAGGATCAGGTCGACCTCTCCGTCGCGGATGCGGTCGACGATTGAACGACCCTCGACACCGTCGCGGATGTCGGAGCTCTTGAGCACGACTTCACAGTCGATGCCATTGCGGCGCAGCATACCTGCGGTGCCCTCGGTTGCCAGGATGTGGAAACCCATGGAATCCAATCGCTGGATGGCCAGGATCAGGCTGCGCTTGTCGCGGTTGGCCACGGAGACGAATACGGTGCCTTCGGTCGGGAGTGCGCCGAATGCGCCGGCCTCAGCCTTGGCGTAGGCAGCACCGAAGTTATCTGCCAGTCCCATGACTTCGCCGGTCGATTTCATCTCCGGGGACAGCAGGGTGTCCAGGGTTTCACCGTCCGGACTGAGGAAGCGGTTGAATGGAAGGACTGCTTCCTTGACCGCGATCGGGGAATCGAGCGGCAGGGATCCACCATCGTAGTTGGTCGGGATCATACCTTCTGCACGCAGGTCCGCGATGGTTGCGCCGACTGCAATGCGGGAGGCTGCCTTGGCCAGGTGGACGCCAGTCGCCTTGGAGACGAACGGCACGGTGCGGGATGCACGTGGGTTGGCCTCGATGACATAAAGGGTGTCATCCTTCAGCGCATACTGGACGTTCATCAGGCCCTTGACTCCGATGCCCATTGCGAGCGCCTTGGTGGACTGACGCACCTTCTCAATATCCTGGGCACCCAGGGTCATCGGAGGAAGTGCACATGCAGAGTCACCGGAGTGGACACCAGCTTCCTCGATGTGCTCCATGACGCCAGCCAGGTAGACCTCTTCACCATCGCACAGCGCATCCACGTCGATCTCGATGGCATTGTCCAAGAAGCGGTCAACCAGAACGGGGTGCTCCGCGGACAGTTCGGTTGCGCGGGCGATGTAGTCCTCGAGGGATGCCTCATCGTAGACGATTTCCATTCCGCGGCCACCGAGGACGTAGGACGGGCGGACCAAGACCGGGTAACCGATGTTATTGGCAACATCACGGGCCTGTTCGAAGGTGACGGCGGTGCCGAATGCCGGTGCCGGCAGCCCCTCACGGTTAAGCAGGTCGCCGAACTCACCGCGGTGCTCAGCCATATCGATGGCTTCAGGGGAGGTTCCGATGACCGGCACGCCGGCAGCCTTGAGTCGCTCCGCCAAGCCCAGCGGGGTCTGGCCGCCGAGCTGGACGATGACACCAGCGACGGTGCCGGACTCAGCCTCAGCGTGGTAGACCTCCATGACATCTTCGAAGGTCAGAGGCTCGAAGTAGAGGCGGTCAGCGGTGTCGTAGTCGGTGGAGACTGTCTCCGGGTTGCAGTTGACCATGACGGTCTCGTAGCCAACACGGGAAAGTTCCAGGGCGGCGTGCACACAGGAGTAGTCGAACTCGATGCCCTGGCCGATCCGGTTCGGTCCGGAGCCCAGGATGATGACCTTCTCGCGTTCGTTCTGAGGTGCAACCTCAGACTCTGCCGCCGGGTCCAGTTCGTACGCGGAATAGTAGTACGGGGTCTGTGCCTCAAACTCGGCAGCGCAGGTGTCAACGGTCTTGAACACAGGGCGGATGCCGAGGGAGTAACGCAGTCGGCGGATGCCGTCCTCGCCGGCGAACTCAGGGCGCACTGCGGCGATCTGCAGGTCAGACAGGCCGATGAACTTGGCTTCGCGCAGCAGAGCCTCGTCCAGGACCGGTGCGTCTTCCAGCTTCTGGCGGAAGTCCACCAGCGCCTGGAGCTCCGCGAGGAACCATGGATCGATGGAGGAGGCCTCATGGAGCTCCTCGATGGTCGCGCCGAGACGCATGGCCAGCTCGACATCGTAGAGGCGTCCTTCAGTGGGGCGACGCAGATCATCCAGGACAGCCTGGACATCGGTGGCGCGCTCACCGGCGAAGTAGTCATCTGGTTTGGTCCAGAAGCCGAGCTGCTTGGTCTCCAGGGAACGCAGCGCCTTGTTGAGGGCCGCGATATAGTTGCGGCCCAGGCTCATGACCTCACCGACGGACTTCATGGTGGTGGTCAGGGTGTCATCAGAGCCTGGGAATTTCTCAAAAGCAAAGCGGGGAGCCTTGACAACCACGTAGTCCAGGGTTGGCTCGAAAGCTGCAGGGGTGACGCCGGTGATGTCGTTGGTGACCTCATCCAGGGTGTAACCGATGGCCAGCTTGGCGGCCAGCTTCGCGATCGGGAAACCCGTGGCCTTGGAGGCCAGAGCTGAAGACCTGGACACACGTGGGTTCATCTCAATGGTGATGAGACGGCCATCAACAGGATTGATGGCGAACTGGATATTACAGCCACCGGTGTCAACGCCCACCTCGCGGATGATGGCGATGCCCTGATCGCGCATGATCTGGAACTCGCGGTCGGTGAGGGTCATGGACGGTGCCACGGTGACTGAGTCACCGGTATGCACGCCCATGGCATCGACGTTTTCAATGGAGCAGATGACCACGACGTTATCGTCGGCGTCACGCATGAGCTCCAGCTCGAATTCCTTCCAACCGAGGATGGATTCCTCGATCAGGACGTTGGCCTCAGGGGAGGCTGCGAGGCCACCGCCGGCGATACGGTCCAGGTCCTCCATGGTGTACGCCATGCCGGAACCCAGGCCACCCATGGTGAAGGATGGGCGCACCACCACGGGGAGCCCGAGCTCCTCGACGGCTGCGTAAGCCTCTTCCATGTTGTAGCAGACGGCGGAGCGTGCGGACTCTCCGCCGATGGTGGCTACGATGTCCTTGAACTTCTGGCGGTCCTCGCCACGCTCGATGGCATCGATGTCTGCGCCGATGAGTTCAACATCGTACTTCTCCAGAATGCCGAGACGATCCAGCTGAATGGCGGCGTTGAGGGCGGTCTGGCCGCCGAGGGTGGCCAGCACGGCGTCGATCCGGTTGCCCTGTTCGATCTCCTTCTGGAAGATCTTCTCGATGTACTCCGGTTCGATCGGCTCGACGTAGGTGTGGTCGGCCATCTCCGGGTCGGTCATGATGGTGGCAGGGTTGGAGTTGATGAGGGTGACGCGCAGGCCCTCCTCCTTGAGTACCCGGCACGCCTGGGTGCCGGAGTAGTCGAATTCACAGGCCTGGCCGATGACGATGGGACCAGAACCGATGACCAGTACGTGGTTGATATCTGAGCGCTTGGGCATGTCTTTTACGCCTCTTTCTTCTGGTTCTGGGAATCTTCATCCATCAGTGCGACGAACTGGTCGAACAGTGGGCTTGCATCATTGGGGCCGGCTGCGGCCTCGGGGTGGTACTGGACGGAGTAGGCGCGTCCGGATTCGAGCGCCACGCCCTCGACAACACCGTCGTTCAGGCAGGTGTGGGTGACCACGGCGCTGCCGAAATCAGTGTCGAACACCTGACCGGCCTCACCCTTGAGCGCGAATCCGTGGTTCTGGGCGGTGATGTCAATCTTGCCGGTGATGTGGTTCTTCACCGGGACGTTGATGCCGCGGTGGCCGAACTTCAACTTGTAGGTCTCCATGCCGAACGCCCGGCCGAGGATCTGGTTACCGAAGCAGATGCCGAAGAACGGAATATCAGCCGCGAGAACCTCCCGGACGATCTCCACCATGGTGTCGGCTGCTGCCGGGTCACCGGGGCCGTTGGAGATGAACACGCCTGCCGGGTTGTACTTCTTGATCTCCTCGAAGGGGGTCTCAGCGGGGACGATCACGGTGCGCACTCCGCGGGCAGCGAAGCGGCGGGGGGTGTTCTGTTTGATGCCGAGGTCATAGGCGACAACCGTGTGGCGGGCCTCCCCCTCAGCTTCAATGACATATGCCTCATCCACGGAGACTTCCCGGGAGAGGTTGGCACCCTCCATGGAGGGCTGTGCCTTGACGATCTCCACGAGTTCGTTAACCGGACGCTCCGCATCCGCTCCCGAGAAGATACCGGCGGCGACAGCGCCCTCATCGCGGATGTGGCGGACCAGTGCGCGGGTGTCAATGCCACCGATGCCCACGATGCCCTGCTTGGCCATTTCCTCCTGGAGGGAGGTTGTCGCGCGGTAGTTGGAGACACGCACGGAGAGATCACGGATGACCACGCCGGCGACCCAGATACGACCGTCGAGGGACTCATTGTCCTCGTCATTCCAACCGGTGTTACCGATCTGGGGCGCGGTGTTGATCACGATCTGACGATGGTAGGACGGGTCCGTCATCGTCTCCTGGTAACCGGTCATGGCGGTGGTGAAGACGGCCTCGCCCAGCGTGGTTCCGATGGCACCGAAGCCGAAGCCCTTGAAGGTGCGGCCATCTGCCAGCACCAGGTAGGCAGGAACAGAACCGATATCGGTCAGGCCCTGGTGGTCGGGAGCCGTGCTGGTCGCATTGTTGTCAGTACTCACGGTGACAGCGTCGCCTTTCGTAGGTTCGCCCGTTGTCGGGGCGGGGAGAGGATTCTCAGAGTGTAGTTTATTCATTCTAGTGCATTCTATGCAATGACGGGCATCCCGTTGTCACAGGTGACCCTGCCACGGAGAATGGTGTGGGAGACCTTTGCCCCGAATTCCATCCCTTCAAATGGGGTGTTCGAGGCCTTGGAGGCAAAATCCTCCCCATGTGCGGTCCAGCTCTGGCCAGGATCCACGATGGTGAGGTTGGCTGGCTCCCCGACTGCGATCGGACGACCATGACCGGGAAGGCGGGTGATCTCCGCGGGGCGCTCACTCATCACCTTCGCCACAAAGCGCCAGTCAGCGAGTCCGGAGGCCACAAAGGTGTCGGCGATGATGGACAGAGACGTCTCCAGACCGAGCATGCCCGGCTTGGCGTTCTCAAACTCACAGCACTTATCTTCGGAGCCATGTGGGGCGTGATCGGTGGCCACCACGTCGAGGGTGCCATCAAGCAGCGCCTCACGTAGGGCGATCGTGTCGCGCTCCTCGCGCAGTGGCGGGTTGACGCGGTTGACGCCGTCATAGGTTTCCAGACGCTCATCGGTGAGAATGAGGTGATGCGGGGTGACCTCTGCGGTGATGGGAATGCCCTGCCCCTTGGCCCAACGGAGCAGCTCGATGGTGCCCTCGGTGGAGGCATGGCAGATGTGGACACGGTTGCCGTAGTCGCGGGCCAGGATGGCATCCCGGACCACGATGGACTCCTCAGCCACCCGTGGCCAGCCACGCAATCCCAGGCGGGCGGCGTTCTCACCCTCATGGGCACTGGCACCCTCTGTCATCCGGTGGTCCTCGCAGTGCTGAGCGATCAGGACATCCATGCCCTTGGCGTATTCGAGGGCCCGTCGCATCACCTGGGGATCATTGACGCATTTGCCATCATCGGAGAACATGCGGACCCGGGCCTCGGAACGGGCCATCATGCCGAACTCGGTGAGCTCCCTGCCCTCCAGGCCCTTCGTGATGGAGCCGACCGGGTGGACGTCGCAAAGCCCGACGTTCTGACCCTTGAACCAAACGCCCTCGGCGATCAGCGGCTGGTCCATCACCGGAGTGGTGTTCGCCATGGTGAACACGGCTGTGAAGCCGCCCTTGGCTGCGGCAGCCGAACCGGTGGCGATGGTCTCGGTATCTTCGCGGCCGGGTTCCCGCAGGTGGACGTGCATATCAACAAAGCCCGGCAGCAGGACGCCCCCGTTGCCGTCGATGGTTCGGTCATAGTCCCCGGAGGCATCCAATGCCTCGATCACACCATCGCGGACCAACACACTGGTCGGTTCGCCTTCACCGTAGACACGGACATTGGTGATGAGCAGGGTGCCCGATTCCACTGGCGCAAGCGCTCCGGTCTCGGGGTAGTCATGAGCGGTCATTGAAGAGGTTTCCTTACATCGGCCAGCAGTGCCAGCCGTAACTCAGGCCGGCAGCGCCAGCCATACTGACGAACGTTAAATGGTGGCGTCGGAACCTGCGACGAGTGCGAACAGCACCGCCATGCGGAGGTGCACACCATTATTCACCTGCTGCAAAACAGCAGTACGTGGGGCATCAGCCACACCGAAGTTGATCTCCATGCCCCGCAGCATCGGGCCTGGGTGCATGATGATCGCAGAATCCTTGAGGCTTGCTTCCCTGGCCTTGCTCATCCCGTAGAGGGTGGCGTATTCGCGATGAGAGGGGAAGAATCCACCCTTCATGCGTTCCTGCTGGACACGCAGCATCATGACGACATCCGCGTCGTAGATCTCCGCATCCATGTCATAGGAGGTGCGCACCGGCCAGTTCTCCACACCATGGGGAAGCAGCGTCGGTGGTGCCACGAGCACTACCTCAGCGCCCAGCTTGGACAGCAGATCCACATTGGAGCGCACCACCCGGGAATGTAGGACATCGCCGACGATGACGACCTTGCGGCCCTCAATGCCACCGAGACGCTGACGGATGGTGAGGGCATCCAGAAGTGCCTGTGTCGGATGCTGGTGGGAACCATCTCCGGCGTTGATCACGCTGGGGCCGACCCCACCCGGTGCCACATAGTGTGCCAGTTGCTGAGCCGCACCGGAGGAGGGATGACGCATGATGATGGCATCCGCACCGATGGCCGACAGTGTCAGTCCCGTGTCCTTGAGGGACTCACCCTTCTTCACGCTCGAAGAGGACGCGGAGATGTTGATGACATCCGCGCTCATCCACTTACCTGCGGTCTCGAATGATGAACGGGTACGTGTGGAGTTCTCGTAAAAGAGGGTGAAGATGGTCCGCCCACGCAGTGTGGGCAGCTTCTTCACCTCACGTCCCTCCAACACCTCCTTGAAACGATCGGCCTCATCGAGAAGGCCGGTGATCTCATCGCGGGACATATCCGCAATTGAGAGGAGGTGCTTCATCACTGGTCTCCTTCGGGTTCTTCCCTGGTGAGGGTGACCGCATCCCTGCCATCAATCTCACTGAGCAGAACCGTGACATCCTCTGCGCGTGCCGTGGGGATGTTCTTACCCACATAGTCAGCGCGGATCGGCAGCTGTCGGTGACCACGGTCAACGAGGACTGCCAGCTGGATGTAGTTGGGGCGGCCCAGATCTCTCAGTGCATCGAGGGCAGCTCGGATGGTGCGTCCTGAAAACAGCACATCATCAACCAGAATGACGGTGGTCTTATCAATGCCACCTGCTGGGATGGACGTGGGCTTGAGCGCACGGTGTGGTTTGTTCCGGAGATCATCCCGGTAGAGGGTGATGTCAACGGCCCCGGTATCCACACGGATCCCGGAAAATTCTTCAATCTTCTCGGCCAGGCGTTCAGCCAGGGGAACTCCACCCGAAGGGATTCCCAAGAGCATGACCCTGTCCGCGCCTTCTGAATCAAGCGCGGTCTTTTCAATAATCTGGTGCGCGATGCGTGCAACGGTACGGCTGACGTCGTCTCCATCAAGGAGTTCGACCACAGTGGTGTTTCGTTCGCTCATCGTGACCTCCTTCTCCGCCTCTCTGTGCGGTCCGTTAAAGGATGTCTTAAATTGCAGTCCATCATGGCACCCAATTTTCTCGGAGCTGACTATGCTCTAAGAGAGTGCCACTTTGACGCTGAGAATGTTACCTCATCAACGCCCTAAGTGTTACATGTGAACATCAACTAGACACCCGGTTACCCCACCCGGGAAACATTCTGCCGACTTGGAGAAGCCCCTGTGAGTCTGACCACCAGCCATTTTATTCCTTTTCCCATCGAAGAGGTCTGGGATTGGCATACGCGGAAGGGTGCGGTTGCCCGACTCACACCTCCTTTCGTCCCGATGACCCCCATCTCCCAGGCAGAACGCCTTTCCGATGGCACCACAATCTTCAGCCTCCCCGCGGGGCTGAAATGGGTGGCCCGCCACGATCTCTCCGGTTATTTCAACGGAAGCCGGTTCACAGACGTGTGTACCTCCGCCCCGATGAAGGCCCTGTCCAACTGGCGTCATGTCCATAACTTCGTCGAGCAGGACAAGGGCACGCTGATCACTGACTCGGTGACCACCCGCCTGCCCGGTGCCACCTTGACGGGCATGTTCGCCTACCGCCAGCACCAGCTGCTCGAGGACATGCAGGCATTGCACCGGTTCAAGCAGATCGCCCACGACTCCCCTCTCACCATCGCCATGACCGGCTCACGCGGTCTCGTGGGCCGGGCCCTCACCGCCCAGCTGCAGACAGGCGGACACACGGTGATCCAGCTGGTCCGGGGTGCACCGAAGCCCGGCCAACGCCGCTGGAACCCTTCCGACCCCGCGGCTGATCTCCTCGACGGCGTGGATGTGCTCGTGCATCTGGCCGGCGAACCCATCTTCGGCCGTTTCAATGATGGCCACAAGGATGCGATCCGAAACTCCAGGGTGGAACCGACCCGGGCGCTGGCACAGCTTGTCGCCTCATCCCCCACCTGCACCGCACTGATTTCTGCCTCCGCCATCGGCTTCTATGGACACGATCGCGGCGATGAGGAACTTTCCGAGGATTCCCCCACCGGCGATGGTTTCCTCGCCGATGTGGTCAGGGAGTGGGAAGAGGCCACCTCACCGGCCACAAACGGGGGGAAGCGTGTGGCGATGATCCGCACGGGAGTCGCGCTGAGCGGGCGTGGTGGCATGCTCCCCGTGCTCAGGACGCTCTTCTCCACCGGTCTGGGCGGTCAGTTCGGCGATGGTTCCAACTGGTTCAGCTGGATCGCCCTGGACGACCTCACCGACATCTATTACCGGGCGATCATCGACGGCGGGGTCTCCGGCCCCGTCAACGCCACAGCCCCCAACCCGGTGACCAACGAGGAGATGACCAAGGTTTTAGCCTCCCAGCTGCACCGCCCCGCATTCATTCAGATTCCCACACTGGGCCCCAAGATCATTCTGGGAACTCAGGGAGCTGAGGAACTGGCGTTGGCGAACCAACGCGTGCTCCCCGCCGCGCTGACCGAGCTGGGCCACGTGTTCCGGTATGCCACCATCGACGCGGCCATAGCCCACGAGCTGGGTGGCGAAGAGCTTGCCGACGCCGCGATGACCCGTCAGCAGGCAGCCATGGAAGCCGCTGAGAAGAAACAGATGCGAGTCTCCATGAAAGAGGCGAAACGCGCGGCCAAGGCTGAATCCAAGGACACCCCCGATCCCGCAGAGGTAGAGGAAACCATCCGCACGTCGATCCTCAACTTCCGACGCAGACGCAACGGCTAGTCCTCTGCGTCGGTATGGTGGATGGCTGTAGAAAAATCCATTCCAGTTAGGACACAGATTCACCAGTGACTGCAGCCAACTCACCCCATGACATCAAGGCTTTCAGCCTTGACGCCGTGGCTGGGATTCTCAGCGATGAGAATCTCGACTACCGCGTAGAACAACTCGACGGCACCGACGTCATCCGCACAGGTTTCATCAACGCGGCCATCAGCTTCGTCGAGATCGACGGCGGGCTCACCATGGAAGCCATGTGGCGCGGTGCCCCCAGCACCGAGAACGCTTCCCTCGTGCTGGCGGCGGTCAATGAATGGAACCTCACCCAGTTCACCCCCACCCTGAGGTTCTTCGAGCTTCAGGAGAACACCCTGGCGATCAACGCACTCCGTCAGATCACCACCAGCGCGGGACTGAGCCACAATCAGGTGGGCGCGTTCATCATGAGCTCACTCGAGGCCACCACCGCCGCCTTTGAGTGGCTCGAGCAGCAGTTCCCCGATCTTGTCACCTGGAAGGACGACCACGTTGAGCACTAATATCCCCGAGATCTCCCCCAAGCCCATCGCTGTCACCCTTGACCGGGTAGTCGCCATCATGAGGGAATTCGGCATCGAATTGGCCGCCCCTGCTGACCAGGGTGAGAACGCCTCAGTGGCGAGCGCAAACCTCAACGGCTATGAGGTGATGTTCGCTCTCCTGGATTCCGTGCTCATCGTGCGCGCAGATAAACAGACCGAGACCGCCATCGCGGACGGCGATCCCCGCTGGCACCTGGCCTGCAATCAGGTCAACTGCTTCAACTTCGCTGCCAAGGCAGTGGTGATGGATCGCACCGAAAAGGCAGTGGTCCGTTCAGAGAAGGACATCCCCACCGCCGCCGGGCTCAATGACATTCAGCTCTCTGCCATGCTGAAGAACGCCATCGACCATATCCTGGCCATCCAGGATTCTGTGGAGAAGGCCGCCGAGGAATTCACCATCGGATAAGGCTTTTCCACATCTGGCAACACTGAAAAAAGGGCACCTCCATGCAGGAGGTGCCCTTTCTCAGTATGTCGAGACTTTAAGCGCGGTCGTCTTCCAGGGAGTCATCCCATGGGGCGACCGGGGTGTCCTCATCGTCTGAAGGATCACCTGGGTTCTGCGATTCGACAGCGGCCTTGCCGTTGGGATTGCTGGCACGCTCACGCAGCTCATCAATCCGATTGGCCATGCCGTCCAGAGTGGCGTTGATATACGCGCTGGCGTTGTCCGTTGAGTACTGCGAAGCGATCTCCACAGCCTCCACCACCGCAGTGGTGACAGGAACATCAGGGTTGTAGATCATCTCCCAGCAGGCGACGCGCAGCACTGCACGGTCGACTGAGGGGAGTCGGTCAAGAACCCAGGTATCAGCAATGTGCTCAGAGAGGAGAGCATCAATGGTGTCGAGTTCGATGGCGACACCATTGATGATGGCCTCGGTGTATTCAGCAACCGGGGCCACGACCGGTTCGATCGCCTTGGACAGCGTATGGCGGTCTTCGATGATCGCTACCGGATCCACATCGCGGGATTCCGCTTCGAAGAGGATATCCACGGCACGGCGGCGTGCCTTGTAGCGGGATCCATGGCGTTTGTAGCCTTGTCGACTCTCACTCACGTTGAGTTCTCTTAGTTCCTGTTCAGATGTACGGCGACCAATCCGATGCCGGTGGCTGCCTGTGTGGTGGTGTTACTGGTAATTTCTCGGAGAAATCTTAGTTGTTGACGCGGGAAAGGTAGGAACCGTCGCGGGTATCCACCTTCAACACGTTGCCGGTCTCGATGAACAGCGGAACCTGAATCTCGGCACCGGTCTCAAGGGTGGCGGGCTTGGTGCCACCGGTGGAACGATCGCCCTGCAGGCCCGGGTCGGTGTGCTCAACGCGGAGGTCCACAGACAGTGGCAGCTCACCGAAGAGAGCCTCGCCCTCGTGGAAGGACACCTGGACACGCATGTTCTCCAGCAGGAAGCGTCCGGCATCGCCGAAGGCATCCTGGGAGAGCTCGAACTGCTCGAAGTTCTCATCATCCATGACCACGAAGGAGTTGCCATCGTTGTACAGGTAGGTCATGTCACGGCGATCGACGGTTGCGGTTTCAACCTTGACACCGGCATTCCAGGTCTTGTCCACGGTCTTGCCGGAGACAACATCCTTGAGCTTGGTGCGCACGAAAGCCGGGCCCTTGCCTGGCTTGACGTGCTGGAATTCTACGATCTGCTGCAGCTTGCCGTCGACCTTGAGGACGAGGCCGTTCTTGAAATCAGCGGTAGATGCCACGGTTGTGATCTCCCTTGTATATGGCGTAATTGGGTGCCCCACCCCCTTCATTGGGCATGCGAGAGCACTGTGATGATGGGTGAGGACTGATTAGCTCACCCAGATTACACCACCCGGAGGTCCTTACTCACCTTGGTGATGATTTCAGGTGCTCCGGCGGTGATGATCAACGTGTCCTCGATGCGTACACCACCTCTTCCCGGCACATAGATCCCGGGTTCAATGGTGAGCGTGGAGCCCTCTTCAAGCACACCGGTGGCTGTCTTGGATGCGGATGGCGCCTCGTGCACCTCCAGGCCGATTCCATGGCCCGTGGAATGAACGAAGTAGTCGCCGTATCCAGCGTCCTCGATGATCGCGCGGCAGGCGCGGTCGATGTCCACCAGCTGGGCTCCCGCGTAGGCGGCTTCCACGCCAGCGAGTTGGGCACGCAACACAACGTCGTAGATCTCAGTCTCAAACTCGCCGGCATCACCCATGACCAGGGTGCGGGTCATATCGGAGTTGAACCCGCGCGCGTGGGCACCGAAGTCAATGGTCACGAGGTCACCACGCTGGATGATGCGATCCCCCGCGCCATGGTGTGGCTTCGCGGAATTGGGCCCTGACGCGAGGATCGTGTCAAAGCTGGGGCGCTCCGCACCGAGCAACCGCATGCGGTATTCGAGATCAGCTGCCACCTGGCGTTCACTACGACCCTCCGCCAACTCACCCGCGGTGAGCAGATCCTCAAAGGCCTGGGATGCCAGAGCCGCAACCTCGCGAAGACGGTCGAGCTCGAAGGGATCCTTATGCAGACGGATAGCTTCGATGTTGCCGGTGACCGGGATCAGGGTGACATCCTCCGGCGTCACTTCCCGGAGGGCATCCAGTTCAGCGACGGTGGTCCGCCCGGCTTCGAAGGCGACCCGGCGGGAGCCTTCGATCCTGGACAGCAGTGCCGTCGCCGATGCACGCTCGATGATCGCCTCGATATCGGGCACCTCCTCGGCGAGCTGGGTGGTGTACCGACCGTCAGTGCAGATGCGTGCCGAAAGATCCTTGTTCAACAGCAGCGCACCGTTGGAACCCGTGAAGCCACTGAGGTAGCGCACGTGGATGGGACTGGTCACCAGAATGGAATCGATGCGCTGGGCAGCCAACTTAGCCGCCAGTGCTCGCCTACGGGTGGCAAAACGTGTATCAGCCAGGGCCATGTGTGCCGCTCCTTCTCCCCCGTCATCGGGAACATGTCTCTACATTTCACTTAAAGGTTATAGCCAATGTAGTCGGCGAACTTCACCGATGCGGGAAAACACCCGTATGAGGGTGATCTAGCGATTCCGTTCCGCCAGGTAGTCCAGGGCGAGTTCATAACCCTTGACACCCAGACCAGCGATAACACCCACCGCGATGGGAGAGAGATAGCTGTGGCTGCGGAACGGTTCGCGGGCATGGACATTGGAGATGTGGACTTCCACAAAGCCCTGCCCGTCGGCTATCTCCGCCAAGGCATCACGGAGCGCCACCGAGGTGTGGGTGAAACCGCCCGGGTTGATGATCACCGCCCAGCCTTCGTCGGCGGCCCGGTGAACGGCGTCGATGAGCTCGCCTTCGTGGTTGGACTGGAGGAAGCTGACACCGACTCCGAGGGCATCCGCCCGACTTTGAACCAGAGCTTCCACATCCGTCAGCGTGGTGGATCCATAAACCTCAGGCTGGCGTTTACCGAGCCGGTTGAGGTTGGGCCCATTCATCACTAGTACGTGCATGGTGTCTGCCCTTAATGTGAGATGTTGTCGTAGGCACGGATGAGTTCTGCCCGATCCGGCCCCTCCAGACGGGTGACATCACCGACGGCGTTGAGGGCCACGAAGCGGATATTGCCGTCACGGTTCTTCTTGTCGCGGGTCATCCCTTCATACAGCTCATCGAACGCGCCGGCCTCATAGCTGGTCGGCAACCCGATTGCGGTCAGGATGGCACGGTGACGTTCCAGGAGTGCTGCATCAATGAGCCCCAGATTGTGGGAGAGGTTGGCGATGAACATGATGCCCACCGCAACGGCATTGCCGTGGCGCCAGGTGAAATCCTCACGGAGTTCCACCGCGTGGGCGAAGGTGTGCCCGTAGTTCAGGATCTCCCGCAGGTTCGATTCCTTCAGGTCAGCACTGACCACAGCACCCTTCACCCGGACGGACCGTGCGATCAATTCCGGGAGATGGGAACCCTCCACCTCTTTTTGAAGGCACGCCACGGGATCGGTTTCATACAGTTTGAGGATCTCCTCATCCGCGATGAAACCTGTTTTGATGATCTCCGCGGAGCCCGCGATGATCTCATCATCCGGGAGGGTGAGCACCCGGTCCAGATCAATGAACACGGCATCCGGTTCATGGAAGGCACCGACCAGGTTCTTCCCTGCCGCCGTGTTGATACCGGTCTTTCCACCCACTGCGGCATCGACCATACCCAGCACCGTGGTCGGAACCTGGATCACCCGGACGCCACGCATCCATGCCGCGGCGATGAATCCCGCCAGGTCAGTGGCGGCGCCACCTCCGATGCCGATGATGATATCGCGACGACCGAATGCGGCGTCGCCAAGCTTGTCCCAGCACTCACCGGCAACCGCAAGGGTCTTGCCTGCCTCGGCGTCTGGCACCTCAAGGTGGAGCACCGGTAACCCGGCGGCCTGCAGGGCCGCGTCGATCTCAGCGGCCACCCCGGCGAGGGTCGGCTGGTGGAGCAGGGCCACCTGAGCGGCCCCGGAGTTCTTCGCACGCTCAACAATGAGTGGAGTCAGGCCGGAGCCGATGACAACATCATAAGGCGATGCGCCGTTGACACTGACGGTGTCAAAGATGGTGGTGGTCACTTAACAGGTGCCTTTCACGTGAATAAAGGTGCGGTACTAATCGTTTTCGATGTGGTGCAGGACTTCAGCAACCACCTGCTGCGGACTCCGTGAATTGGTGCGCACGCGGAAGGTGGACACCTCCTGGTAGAACGGGCGGCGGGTTTCCAACAGGTTGCGGTAGTGCTCAGCCGGATCATCGGCGGCCAGCACCGGGCGGGTTCGTTCCCCCGCGGTTCTGCGGACCCCCTCAGCCACGGAGACATCGATCCAGACCACATCGTGGTCCTTGAGCAGTTCGCGGGTGGATTCGGTGAGAACCGCCCCGCCACCGAGGCTGACCACGCCGTCATGCAGCAGTGCCCGTGCGACATGCTCAGCTTCCAGCACACGGAAGGCTGGTTCGCCGAGTTCGGTGAATACTTCACCACAGGCCTGACCCGTGGCCTGTTCAATGAGCTCATCGCTGTCCACGAGCTCTGCGTCGAGGGCCCGTGCCAGACGACGTCCGATGGTGGACTTGCCGGCACCGGGAGGGCCGACCAGAACAACAATGGGGCGTGCCTCACTATTCACCGTCGTTAAATTCCAATCGCTTGTTGATCCGCTCCAGGTAGCACTCGATGTTGCACCTGGTCTCCTCCAGGGAGTCACCACCGAACTTAGCCAGCACCGCGCGTGCGAGCACCAGAGCCACCATCGCCTCAGCAACCACACCTGCTGCCGGAACGGCACAGACGTCGGAACGCTGGTGGATGCCTGTTGCGGCAGCACCGGTGTCCATGTCCACGGTCTTGAGTGCGCGTGGCACGGTGGAGATCGGCTTCATGGCGGCACGGACCCGCAGGGGCTGACCGTTGGTCATGCCACCTTCCAGGCCGCCTGCACGGTTGGTGGTCCGGGTAACCCCGTCCTCATCGCGCACCATTTCATCATGAGCTTCAGAACCACGACGGCGCGCCTCTTCAAAACCGTCGCCGACCTCCACACCCTTGATGGCCTGGATACCCATGAGCGCACCGGCGAGCTGGGCGTCAAGGCGGTCCTCACCGGAGATGTGTGAGCCCAGTCCGATGGGCAGGCCCTCAACAATGACCTCAACGATGCCGCCGAGGGTGTCGCCGGCCTTCTTGGCGGACTCGATCTCCGCGATCATGGATGCTTCCGCATCCTTGCCGAAAGCCCTGACCGGGGACTCATCAATGTCCTTGATGTCAGCGAAGGTCGGCTCCGGACCCTCATAAGGCTCGGAACGTCCGATAGAGACAACATGGGAGAGCACCTCCACGCCGAGCGTCTCGCGCAGGAAGGAGCGTGCCACCGTGGCTGCGGCGACGCGGGCTGCGGTTTCCCGGGCTGAGGACCGCTCGAGCACATCACGGGCATCATCAAAGCCGTACTTGAGCATGCCGGCGAAATCGGCATGACCCGGACGTGGGCGGGTGAGTTTGGCACCACGCCCGGAGGACATGGCGGCCACGTTCTCCGGATCATCCATGTCCAGGGCATCGGAGGACATGATCGTGGTCCACTTCGGCCACTCGGAATTGCCGATCATGATGGCGATCGGGCTGCCCAGGGATAGTCCGTGGCGGATGCCGGTGAGGAAGGTCAGCTCATCCTGTTCAAACTTCATCCGGGCACCGCGGCCGTAGCCGAGGCGGCGGCGGGCGAGTTGATAGGAGACCTCGTCCTTGGTCACTGGTACACCGGCGGGCATGTGCTCAATCGTCGCAATCAGTGCCTGGCCGTGGGATTCACCTGCTGTAGTCCATCGAAGCATGCCTAGCATTATCGCATGAAGAGACAAATAAGCCTCAAACAACCCGCCTTATCCCACGAGATGAGATGAATACAACGATTCAGGTCACCATCACCCACCCCACCACCGCACAGGTTGCCAGCCCCATGCCCGGCCCGTGGGGCACCCGCAGCACCGTGGGATTCCCGGTTCCGCGCCACATCACCAGCCCGGCAAGCACCAGGGTGATCAGCGATGCCCCCACCACCGCCGACAGCCACCCCGCGGCACCCCCGAGCGCCGCCACCGTCCCGAGCCCCAACGCAAACTTGATGTCTCCCCCACCGATCCCTCCCATCAGCCCCGCGGTGAACAGGTACAGCAGGAACCAGCCGATCCCACCCACCAGCAACCAGGGATCCACCGCCAGTGCCCACCCACCGATCAGGGCGGCACCCGGCAACGTCAGGTAATCAGGCAGCCGGCGGGCACGCACATCCCACGCCACCAAGGATGCGACCCACACCACGAAGCTCATAGAAAAAACTAAAGGGACCATGTTCTGTTTGACTGTCAGAACATGGTCCCCGGTTCCCACGGATACCCTTTTAGGTGGCGGTTAGAGATCCAGTGATGCCTCAAGCGCCGTGCGCATCGCCTCTCGCGGAGCAGCCTCACCCGTGTACTGCTCAAACTGCCCATAGGACTGGCAGGCCAGCATGACGTGTCCACCCACGGCCGGCAGACCACGCCTGCGCGCTTCGGTCACCAGCGGTGTGGGCCAGGGGTCATAGATCACGTCCAGGATCGGCGCGTGCGCCAACGCTTCCTCCAATCCCGCGATGACCTCAGAGGGGACTGCTGAAACAACCACGGCCGCAGCTGATGTTTCCGCCTCCACATCCCCATCGAGTGGAACATAGGAGAGGGTGGCGTTGAAAGATTCGAAGAGTTCACCCAGTTCCGCGCTCCGGTCGCTGCGGTTGATCACGGTGACATGTGCGACGCCCGCCACAAGCAGCGCCCAGAGAGCCGGCCGGGCGGTGCCGCCACCGCCGACTATAACGGCGCGCTTGTCGACGAGAACCCCGTCCTCCCCCAGTAATTCCGACAGTGCTCCCTTGATACCGTCCACATCGGTGTTATCGGCCCGCCAGCCACCGGGTATACGCACCAGAGTGTTCGCTGAGCCGATCCGACGGGCACGCTCAGTGGCCTCATCGGCGAACTCGAGGGCTGCAAACTTGGCGGGCATGGTGACGGAGAAACCCCGGTAGGACTCATCCGCGCCGCCGACGAGACCGGGAAGTGACTCGGCATCGCACTCGATTCGGCTGAACTCCCAGTGGTTCAGTCCAAGCGCCGCATAACCTGCGCCGTGGAGGATCGGGGAACGGGAATGTTCGATGGGCTTGCCCAGGACCGCTGCACGATGGGTGATCTGTTCGCTCACTGTTACTTCAGTTCCCCTTAACGGTTACTGTCCAGCACGCCACTGTCGAACGCACGCAAGGTGTCGTCCTGGTGCTGTTCAAAAGTGTCATTGAAAACGGTGGTGCCGTCGGTGTCAATGGTGACGAAGTACAGCCAGTTACCTTCAGCCGGGTTCTCCATGGCCTGGAGTGCCTCCATGGAAACAGCGGCGATCGGGGTTTCCGGCAGACCATCCATGGCGTAGGTGTTCCACGGGGTGATCGCCTCGCGGTCCGCGTCAGTGGTGGCCACCTCGACCTCGGAGAGACCGTAGTTGACGGTGGAGTCGAACTGCAGTCGCATCGGCTCCTCCAGGCGGTTGAGGATCACGCGGGCAACCTTGTCGAAGTCACCCGCCGGAGCCTCACGCTCGATGAGGGAGGCCGCTGTGAGCAGCTCATACGGGGTCAAGTCAATGGCTTCGGCACGGGCGACGATTCCTGAATCCTCCAACTTGCCTGCGGAGCGGGTTATCAGATCGGTGAGAATACCCTGGGCATCAGCGGAGGGGTTGACCACATACTGGCCTGGCATGATCAGACCTTCAAGGCGCTTGGGATCATTGCCCCGTGATTCCACGGCAGGGATGGCCCACTCCGGCACGCCCAGCTGTGCCGGGTCCATGGTGGAGGCCACAGACTGCAGTGCCTCGATGGTGATGCAGTTGGTCGAGCCCTCAGTGCAGGTGACCTGGGCGATCTGTGAGTAGATTCCCGGGCGGGTGTTACCACCGACCACGGTCACGTCCATGAGTGTGGCACCACCGTAGATGTCCACCAGCTCCACCTGGTTATCAGGGTTGAGAAGCGCAGAGACAGCAGACGCGGCACTCATCTCTTCCTGGAGTCGGTAGAAACCCGGCTGGATGCTCCCCGCATCAGGGTTGGCCCCCGCGGCGTTCTGGAATGCTCCGTTGGTGGCCACGATCCCGCGCTCCTCCAGCTCAGGCCCCAACTCGGACATGGAGGACCCTTCCGGAATCTCCACCAACTGCACCACGCCGTTACCGGTGCCCTCATAATCAGTCATGGTGGCCTCTCTGTTGGAGGTTGCCACCCCGATGTAGATGACCGCACCGATGATCAGGATCAGGGCGGCGATGACAACCGCGAGGAACCGCTGCCGACGCTTCACATACACGGGTTCCATCCGTCGGTCCCGCATAGAACCGCTCGTAGTCTTGCTCATCGTGGGAGGTTTCCCTTCTCATCGGTGTGTGGTGCTTCAGTAACGTCCGGCTCATCAGCCAGAGCCGAGGAACGTCCGTCGAGCCAGGTCTGCAGGATCTCCACAGCCGCTGCCTGATCAATAACTTTACGTCCATCGCGTTCGCTCACGCCCGAAGCCCTCAGCGCCTGAGTGGCCACGACGGTGGTGAGGCGTTCATCCCCCAGTCGGACAGGGATGGACTGCCCGGTGCCCTTGAGCCGGCGGCGGATTCGGAAGGCGATCTCCTTGGCCTGATTCACGCTGGCTGAACCGTGACCCTGGAGATCCAGTGGCAGTCCAACGATCACCTCCACCGCATCGTATTCGGTGATGATGTCCAGAATCCGGTCCACATCACCCAGGTCTGGCCCCTTCAGGCCGGTGAGTCGGGGAACGGTTTCCACAGGCATGGCTAAACGGGCATCGCGGTCGGATGATGCGACACCGATTCTGACGGTACCGACATCCAGTCCGATGCGGCGTCCCGGCCCCGGATCATCATGCCCGGGTACATCTGGGGTGACCTTCTTCACGGGGGTGGGGGACCTTTCTCCGGTGTGTCACTGAGTCTTATTGTGTCGTCTTATTGTGTCTCACTGCACATCAAATCTAGTGGCAAATACTTTCAGGCGACGCATTGGGGGCTGCGTGTCTCCCCTACCGCCTAATTTTTAAGCATCCGGCAAACCAGAAACCGGGATCCTCTCTGCAGAAGATCCCGGTTGACAGGACATCAGTGGGTGTTAAAGATTTTCGAGCTCAGCGCGGACCGCGTTGAAGGCGGCATCCAGGCCGTCTGCATCAGCGCCGGAGCCCTGTGCCATGTCCGGCTTTCCGCCACCGCGACCATCGATGTAGGAACCGATGAGCTTGATCAGATTGCCGGAATGAATACCCCGGGCGACTGCCTGCTTGGTGGCACCTGCAACAAAAGGCACCTTTGCGCCATCCGCGGAACGGGAGGCCACGATCACCAGGCCCTCGCCGGAACCGAGCTTGTCCCGCAGGGTGGTGGCCAGGGTACGAAGATCTCCAGCATCCACGCCGTCGCGGACACGTGCCAGAACCACGCGGACACCGTTGACCTCCTCGGCGTTGGTGATGTACTCATCGGAGCTGGAGGTCAGCTCCCGGCGACGCAGCACCTCGATCTCCTTCTCCGCGGCCTTCAGCTTGTCCACGAGCGCGGCGATGCGCTCCGGCAGCTCCTCGGACGGGGTTTTCAGGGAGCTGGCGAGACCTTCAGCCAGTGCGCGCTCCTTCGACAGGTAGTTGAAGGAGTTCAGTCCGGAGTAGGCCTCGATGCGGCGCACACCGGAACCGATGGATGATTCACCAAGGAGAGCCACCGGACCGATCTGGGATGAGTGGGCGACATGGGTGCCACCACACAGCTCCATGGAGAACGGTCCGCCGATCTCGACCACGCGGACCAGGTCGCCGTAGTTTTCACCGAAGAGCGCCATCGCACCCATCGAGCGGGCCTCATCCAGGGAGGTTTCAATGGTGTTGACGGCCCAGTCGGTGTCCACGGCCTCATTGGTGATCGCCTGGATCTGGTTGACCTGCTCATTCGTCAGCTGATCGGTGTAGTTGAAGTCAAAGCGCAGGTAACCGGGTTTGTTCATGGAGCCCGCCTGAACGGCGGTCGGGCCCAGAACCTGACGCAGCGCCGCATGGATCAGGTGGGTTGCCGTGTGCGCCTGGCGCGCGGCATGACGCCAGTGCTTATCGACGGCTGCCACAACCTCATCGCCCACAGCCAGCCCACCATTGGCCACCACAGCCTTGTGGACCCACAGCTTCTTGCCGATCTTCTGCACATCCTGGATGTCCAGAACCGTGTCCCCCATGAGGATCTGGCCACGGTCGCCCAGCTGACCACCGGACTCGGCGTAGAGAGGTGACTGATCGAGGATGACCTCGACCTCCTGGCCCTCGGATGCCTCATTGATCTTGCCACCCTGAGAGAGCAGACCCAGGATGCGGGACTGGGACTCCAACTCCTCGAAACCGGTGAAGACGGTCGGGTTGTTGTCCACCCACTCACGGTAGATGGACAGGTCAGCGTGTCCGTGCTTCTTGGCCTGGCTGTCGGCCTTGGCGCGGGAGCGCTGCTCTGCCATGAGGGTTTCAAAGCCCTGGACATCAACCTCGAGGCCGGCCTCGGCTGCCATCTCCAGGGTGAGGTCGATGGGAAAACCGTAGGTGTCGTGCAGGGCAAAAGCCTGATCACCGGCCACGGTGGTGCTGCCGGATGATTTGATGGAGGTGGCGGCCTGCTCGAACAGGTGGGTTCCGGAGACCAGGGTCTTCAGGAAGGCGCGCTCCTCGGTGATGGCCACCCGGAGGATGCGCTCGCGGTTGTCGGCGATCTCCGGGTATGACGGGGTCATGGTGTCCATGATGGTCGTCATGAACTGCTCCATGGTCTCACCGGTGGCTCCAAGCAGACGGGCGGAACGGATGATACGGCGGAGCAGACGACGCAGAATGTATCCACGGCCCTCATTGCCCGGGGTGACACCATCAAGGATGAGCATCATGCCGGTGCGCGAGTGATCGGCGATCACACGGAAACGGACATCGTCGGTGTTGTCCTTACCGTAAGCGGAACCGGTGAGGGTTTCAGCCACATCAATCACAGGACGCAGCAGGTCGGTTTCGTAGACGTTCTCCACACCCTGGAGCAGACAGGCGACACGCTCAACACCCATGCCGGTATCAATGTTCTTCTTCGGCAGGTCACCGATGATCTCGAAATCACCGTTGCCCAGGCTGGCACCACGTTCCTTGCCCATGAACACCAGGTTCCAGATCTCCAGGTAGCGGCTGTCATCGGCGGCGGGGCCACCCTCATTGCCGTACTTGGGGCCACGGTCATAATAGATCTCCGAGCAGGGACCGCAAGGGCCTGGAACACCCATTGACCAGTAGTTGTCCTCCATACCCAGACGCTGGATGCGCTCAGCAGGCACGCCGATCTTCTTTTCCCAGATCTCAGCGGCCTCGTCATCGTCGAGGTACACGGTCACCCACAGACGCTCCGGGTCCAGACCGTAACCGCCCTCTTCAACCGGGTTGGTCAGAAGAGCCCAGGCATGGGAGATGGCACCCTCTTTGAAGTACTGACCGAAGGAGAAGTTACCAGCCATCTGGAAGAAGGTGTTGTGGCGGGTGGTGATACCCACTTCTTCAATATCCAGGGTGCGCACGCACTTCTGGATGGAGGTGGCGGTGCCGTTCTCGAAGGGAGGGTTCTGCTGGCCGAGGAAGTAGGGCTTGAACGGAACCATGCCTGCATTGACGAAGAGCAGGTTCGGGTCATCCAGAATCAGCGACGCGCTGGGAACCGCCGTATGACCGGCGTTAACGAAGTGATTGGTGAAGCGTTCCCTGATCTCATGGGTCTGCACAGCGGTATCCTGCCTTAGAACTTTTCGATTGGTTTTATCCAGACCAACAAATGTTGGGCCCGGATGTAGATTATGCCAACATTACCCGCCCCCTGTGGCACCTCGGCAACCCAGGGCCATCAGATTCCGCGGATGATCCGGCGCAGTCGTCCCAGATACTCGGATATTCTTTTCTCCCCGCCGTGGTCGGTGGGCTGATAGTAGACACGGTCACGGATATTCTCGGGCAGGTAATCCTGACGGACCACTCCCCGGGGATCATCATGGGGATAGGCATAACCCACAGCGTTACCCAGCTTTTTGGCACCCTCATAATGACCGTCCCTCAAGTGTGCCGGGACGGTTCCGATGTGGCCCTGTTTCACATCTGACAGCGCCGCATCCATCGCGTTGATCACCGCATTGGACTTCGGAGCCGTAGCCAGATGGATGGTGGCCTGGGCGAGATTGATGCGAGCCTCGGGCATTCCGATGAGTTGGACCGCCTGGGCTGCCGCCACCGCCACCTGCATGGCCATGGGATCAGCCATGCCGATGTCCTCGCTGGCATGCACCACCAATCTGCGGGCGATGAATCGGGGATCCTCACCGGCCTCCATCATGCGGGCCAGATAATGCAGCGCGGCATCCACATCGGAGCCACGGATGGATTTGATGAAGGCACTGACGATGTCATAATGCTGGTCACCATCGCGGTCATAACGGACCACCGCCCGGTTGACGTTGGCCCGGACAATATCGAGGGTGAGCTCTCCCCCGTCATCCACGGCCTCCGCTGCCGCCTCGATATAGGTCAGGCCGCGGCGGGCATCGCCGCCGGCGAGCAGAACCAACTGATCGAGTGCCTCCGCGCTCGCCGTGATACGACCGGCGAGGCCGCGGTCGTCGATAAGCGCTCTATCCAGCACGCTACGGATATCAGCTTCGGTGAGCGGTTCCAACTGCAGCAGGAGAGAACGGGAGAGCAGGGGTGCGACCACCGAGAAAGACGGGTTCTCCGTGGTCGCGGCGACGAGCAGCACGGTGCGGTTCTCCACCGCGGCGAGCAGTGCATCCTGTTGGGTTTTAGAGAACCGGTGAACCTCGTCGATGAACAGCACGGTGCGTTCGCCGTGGAGCAGATCGGTGCGCGCACGGGTGATCACCTCGCGGACCTCTTTCACACCAGAGGACAGAGCGGATAACGCCACAAATCTGTCACCTGTCGCAGCTGAAATGAGCGACGCGATGGTGGTTTTTCCTGTCCCGGGCGGGCCATAGAGGATCACAGAAGCCTCACCCGACCCCTCGATCAACCGGCGTAGAGGTCTGCCGGGGCCGAGTAGGTGCTGCTGCCCCACCACCTCATCGAGGGTCCGTGGTCGCATGCGCGCCGCCAGTGGGGCGTGCGCACCCGGGTGGAAGTACTGGTTCGCCGCCTGGGAGGCGCGTGCTCCTGGGTTTCCTGGAGTGTCAAAGAGGGAATCCTGGGCCATGAAGCTCAAGAGTAGTCGGTTACCGCTCCGCACCAATCAGTGACTGCACAACATCACCGGCGAAGCGGGCAACCTCGGGGAAACGGTTGTCCGCACCGCGGGCCGCGAATCGCTGGAGAGCGGTGAAGGTCTCGTTGATGTCCTGGCGGACCAGTTCATCCTCCTCATGGGTGCGGGGGATCGAGAATTCCTCCAACCCGACCGCTCCGGCATTCAAGTAGGTGGCCACACCGGCGATCGACCCCAACTGCATCAGAGCGACACTGGAGAGCGCCCACCCGATGAGGGCGGTGACGATACGGGCGTGGAGGCGGTCCTCATTGTTCACATTCGGCCAGATACCACGGACTTCCTGCACCCAGGCATCAATGAGCTCATCGGCTTCATCATCACTCAGTGGATGGCTGAATACGAACTGCGGGAAACCGGCGATGACGCAGGCCACATCAAAGGTGGCATCGCGGAAGCCAGCGACTTCATAATCAAGGAAGTGGGTGCGCTCGGCCACGATGATGTTATCGGGAGAGAGATCAAACGGGGTGAAGGCACGGTGATGCCCGGAGATCAGTCGACGCTGGGCGTCACGGGCGAAATCATGGACCACCTGCGGGATGGGAATCCCGGTGTCCTCCAGGATCTGCAGACCGACCTCGACCGCGGTGGGCAGCAGGCTGTCGCGCTGCTTCTGCATATCAGTGGTGGCCGGATACCGGGCAAGCATCCGGGACATCAGGATGTCAAAGTCTGCCTCGCGGTCGGCGGTGGCGGCATGCAGGCTGCCGAGTGACTGTCCCAGATTGCGGAGGATCTGCATGCGCTGATCACCGGTGCGCTGGTGGAGGAGGTCAGCGAAGGTGTCACCGTTGCCGGAATCAGACAGCACCATGATGCGCTTGTCGATGTCATAGGCGAGGATGACCGGACCGGGTCGAACCTCTTCAGTCAAGGAGGTGGTGAACTGGTAGGAGACGATCTCCCGCAGCAGCGCGGAATCATCGAAGAGGTCCCCGGTGGCCGGAATGTACTTCAGCACCACCGACCGCTGCTGGAGAAACGGGGAGTTGGCCACCCGGGCACGCAACACCATCGCGGTTCCGGAACCACCGAGCCGTTCCACCTCGCTGAGCTTCTGGGTCCCACCGTAGCGCTTGGCAAGCAGGTCCTCCGCGATCTCAACGATGTCCTCGTGACTCAGCATTCGCTTCAACTCCTCATAGTTCCCGTCGAACCGCTGGTGCGTCTGAGCACCTGCACTCATGACCCACCATGTGGATCACGGCCGACTATTGTTCCCCGGCATGATGCCCGAGGTGGATCCCACCGATTCCGTGGGTGCACAGAAAGCCACCCCACCTGGACACCACCAGGCCTTTTACAATGTTACCGAGCGCCCATGAACCTCCGGGGTGATCTGGATAATTTTACCCCCGGTAGCGGGCGACCGCACCAAAATAGGGCCCAATTCATAAATCGGACCCTATTCATGGCGTGCTCTCACACTGTTACTTTGATGCCTCTGCAGCCTCGGAAGCAGCGGCCTGCGGAGCCTTCGGCTTCGCGTCGATGCCTGATTCCTTACGCTGCTGCGGGGTGATCGCCGCAGGTGCGTCAGTCAGCGGATCAACTCCGCCACCCGACTTGGGGAAGGCGATGACGTCGCGGATGGAATCAAAGCCACCCAGCAGGGAAACGATACGATCCCAGCCGAAGGCGATGCCGCCGTGTGGAGGCGCACCGAAAGCAAAGGCATCGAGCAGGAAGCCGAACTTATCGCGCGCTTCCTCCTCACTGATGCCCATGACCTTGAACACACGCTCCTGGATGTCACGCTGGTGGATACGGATGGATCCACCACCGATCTCATTGCCGTTGCAGACGATGTCATAGGCGTAGGCCAGGGCCTCGCCCGGGTTCTCGTCGAAGGAGTCAAGGAACTCAGGCTTCGGGGAGGTGAAGGCATGGTGGACGGCGGTCCACTTGGAGTTGCCCAGGGCAACGTCACCGGAGGCGGTGGCATCTGCTGCGGATTCAAACATCGGGGCATCAACAACCCAGACGAAGGACCAGTCGCCATCCTTGATCAGATCAAGCTTCTTGGCGATCTCATCACGGGCGGCACCGAGAAGTCCGCGGGAGGACTTGGTGTCGCCGGCTGCGAAGAAGATGCAGTCACCGGGCTCGGCACCAACATGAGCCGCGATATCCGCGCGCTCTGCATCGGTGATGTTCTTGGCCACCGGGCCGCCGAGCTCGCCGTCTTCACCGACGAGGATGTAGGCGAGCCCCTTGGCGCCACGCTGCTTGGCCCATTCCTGCCAGGCATCGAGCTGACGGCGTGGCTGTGATGCCCCGCCCTTCATCACGACTGCGCCGACATACTCATTCTTGAACACACGGAAGGAGGTGTCCTTGAAGAACTCGGTGCATTCGGTGATCTGGATATCGAATCGCAGGTCAGGCTTGTCGGAGCCGTAGAGGCGCATGGAGTCGGCATAGGTGATGCGTGGGATCGGGCTGGAGATCTCATAACCGATGAGCTTCCAGACCTCCGCCAGGATCTCCTCCGCCAGGGTGATGACATCTTCCTGGTCAACGAAGGACATCTCCACGTCCAACTGGGTGAACTCCGGCTGGCGGTCAGCACGGAAGTCCTCATCGCGGTAGCAACGCGCGATCTGGTAGTAACGCTCCATGCCGGCAACCTGCAGCAGCTGCTTGAACAGCTGAGGGGACTGTGGCAGAGCGTAGAAGGTGCCCGGCTTCAGACGCGCCGGAACCAGGAAGTCACGTGCACCCTCAGGGGTGGAGCGGGTCAGGGTCGGGGTCTCGATCTCGGTGAAATCGTGGCCGTCCAGAACCGTGCGGGCAGCCTTGTTGGCGGCGGAACGCAGGCGCAGGGCGTTTGCCTGCACCGGGCGACGCAGGTCCAGGTATCGGTACTTCAGGCGGGTTTCCTCGCCGACCTCGCCAGCCGAGGAGGCATCCTCAATCTGGAACGGCAGCGGCGCCGACTCATTGAGAACCGTGAACTCGGTGACGCTGATCTCGATGTCGCCGGAGGCCAGGTTGGGGTTCTCGGAACCTTCAGGACGTGCCTCAACGGTACCGGTGACCTGGAGGACAAACTCGCTGCGCAGTGCGTGTGCACGCTCGGCGACGTCCTCATTGCGGAAAACGACCTGGGCGATACCGGAGCGGTCGCGGAGATCAATGAAGATCACGCCACCGTGGTCACGGCGACGGGCAACCCAGCCGGTCAGGGTTACTGACTGGCCGGCGTTTTCTTTACGAAGCTCGCCAGAGAGATGAGTGCGCAGCACGTGTAGGGAGTCCTTCCATTCGGGTGATGTCATGCGATTGTCAGTCGATGGTTCTTGGGCATGTACCTGCACCTCTGGCGGGGCGGATCTTTTCGATTCCCCACCGGAGAAAGCGCATATAAAAGCCTCAAGGACATTAACACTGGCATTGTACCCGCCCGCGCGGGTGCCACGAACCATCAACCCTCCCAGGCCGAGGGGACCATTTAGGCATGTGCCAAAAATATCTACCGTTTCGTTATTTTTAATCCACTATGCCTGCACGCGCATATGAGATGATTCATCCATGACTTTTCGTGGAGATATTTCCCGCTCGGGCGGAAAGGCCCGCAAGGGTGGCGGTGGCCGGGGCATGGCTGTCGGTGGTGGCATCGGCGGTTTGGTGCTCGTCGGCTTATTTCTACTCCTGGGAGGAAACCCCGGGCAAGTCCAGGACATGCTGGGCCAGGGAACCGACCAGGGGCAGATCGAATCCGGTGGCAATTACGATCATTGCCAGACCGGAGAGGACGCCAACACCCATGATGACTGCCGCCTGTACTACACCTCATTCTCAGTGAATGAGATGTGGGAAAGAGTTTTGCCGGAGCAGGCCAACCTCCAATACGACGAACCCGGCCTGGAGATCTTCACCAACACCACCCAGTCCGGTTGCGGCATGGCGTCTGCCTCCACGGGACCGTTCTACTGCCCATCTGATCAGTACGCTTATTTCGACCTGACCTTCTTCGATCAGATGCGTCAGTTCGGCGGGGAGAACGCACCGTTTGCCCAGATGTACATCGTGGCACATGAATACGGCCACCACGTGCAAAACCTCGAGGGCACGCTCGGGTTATCTGATTACAACAACCCCGGTGCAGAATCCAATGCGGTGATGATTGAACTGCAGGCAGACTGCTATGCCGGAATCTGGGCAAGTTATGCCGACAAGGGTCCGGATCGCCTGCTCGAACCGATTACGGAGGAGGAACTCGACGCTGCCCTGACCACTGCCGGGGCCGTCGGTGATGACAATATTCAGCGTCGCTCCGGTGGTGAGGTCAACCCCGAGAGCTGGACTCATGGTTCCTCACAGCAGCGCAAGGACTCTTTCCTCGCCGGCTACAACTCCGGCCAGATGAGCTCCTGCGACTTCCTTGATCGCGGCGTGTACCAGGACACTTAATCCAGGCCCAGTCTGGCTCGTTCAGCATCGATGATGTTGGCTGCCAGCTGGGCCTCTGTTATGTCCACGGCATCGGGGATTTCGGCGGTTTCAGAGAGTCGTGCGTAGACATCGAAGATCTTCGCCTTGCCGGCGAGGATCTCCAGCATGCGCTCATCAGCGGTGTCATCACCGATGAGTCGATGGACATTGACGGTGGCTGTCTGGCCCATGCGGTGGACGCGGGCGACGGCCTGTTGCTCGACGGTGGGTTTGACCTGTGGTTCACAGATGATGACCTGGCTGGCGCTCTGAATGTTGAGCCCGACTCCCCCGGCGGTGATCTGGGCTATCAGTGCGGAGCCTGCGGGGGCGTTGGTCAGGGCGTCGACAAGCGCCTGGCGTTGCATGGCCGGCACACTGCCGGCGATCCGGCCGATGGCACGCTCGCCCAGCACCCGCTCGAGCTCGTCGAGAACATCGAGGAAGAACGTGAAGATCAACGTTTTGCGGCCATGCTCCTCAGCTTCGTCGAGGAGCTCGATGATGCGGTTCATCTTGGCGGAAACCTTGTGGGGGTGAGGTGACAACATCGCCGAGCGGCGCATGCCCATCCAGTCTGCAGTCTTGACACAGGCATCATAGGCCTCACGGTCATCTGGTGAGAGCTCGATCCAATCGATGGAGTCGGTGCGTTCGGGCAGTTCGTCGAGCACATCGGCCTGGTTACGGCGGAGATACGCCGGAGCGATGCGGGCACGGAAATCCTCGGCGGACATCGTGGACATCCCCCGGGTGATCAGGTCCGGCTGGATATAACGAATGAGGCTGACAAACTCGGAAACCCTGTTCTCCAAGGGGGTGCCGGTCATGAGGAGGGCGTAATCAGCGGCATCAATGAGTCGCGCGCATGCCTTGCTCCGCTTGCTCCCGGGGTTCTTGATCAGATGCGCCTCGTCGGCGATGAACAGTCCCGGCGCGGGAATATCCAGGGTGCGGGCCCCGTCATAGGTGCAGATGAGGATGCCTGTGGACTCGGACCAGGCCTTCACCGCATCCTGTTTATTGTCTCCGTGCGCGATGAAGATGGGAAGGTCGGTGAAGCGACGGCATTCGCGGACCCAGTTGACGATCACTGATGCCGGCACCACAACCAGGGTTCGGAAGTCATCCCCTGTGGCGCTCAGGTGGGCGGCAACGGAGATCGCCTGGACTGTTTTTCCCAGGCCCATGTCATCGCCGAGGAGGATCTTCTTCTGGATCACGCTGAAACGGGCCCCGAAGGATTGGTATCCGCGAAGATGGAGATCGTGGACATGGGTGGTGTTCAGTTCCAGATCACGGATTCTCTGCAGTGTGGTCGCGTCGAGGTGCTCATCTGCGCCTTCGATCTCCCTGCCCAGGAGTGTGGCCAGGAGCCCCTGGTAATGGGCGGGCCTGGAGAGATAGTCCTGCCAGATATCCGCCGGTGGCTGGGTGATGGTTTGGGGATGGAAGAGGTTGGGGTTTGCGCCCACCCAGGCGAGATCATCCAGGAAGCGGTCCCATGCTGCCCTCCCCTGATCCTCCCCGGTGCCGATGACGATCCAGTCTGTGGCGGCGGTCTCGGGTATGTCCTGGATGTAGTCGATGATGCGGGTTCGGCGTTCCCGTTCCGCCGGTGATAGTGCATCGGCCTGATCGAAACGGAATAGTATCCGGATCAGTGCCACGGCTGGTTTTGTCGGTGTGTCGCCGATGAACACTGTATTTCGGCCCAGTGCCTCCCGTTCCAGAGTCTGGGCGGCGGCTTTCATGCGCCTGGCGGTCTGGTCACCGATACCCTGGGCGCTGGCCAGAAGGGAAAGGGAGGCCCGTGCCACATCGGCGACGGTGGTGATGCCGATGGTATCCAGCGATCCGAACCGGAGCCGGTGGTTGGTGGCTGTGCGCAGGGCATCCACGGGAAGTTGCTCCAGGAGAACCTGCACCCGTTCCCGGTTGATCTCTTCCAAGGCACGCTCGGCATCAGCCCGGAGTCGCATTTCCGAGTTGGGGTCCACGGCGTAGGAACGGACCAGGGGTCGAATCTGTTTGAGATCTCTGCCATCCCACTGGCGGAAGCGTGGCGCGAAGTCTCCTATCTGGCGGGCGATCTCGGACCTTGCGGCGTCAATGAATCTTTGCCCCACCGGGTGCGCACCAGGAAATACCTGGACTCCATTGTGTTGGATCTGTGTTGCCACGAGGGCTGAATCCAGGAGTTGTTGAATATTCGGGACGTGGCCGTCGAGCTTATCCACCTGGACCATGAGATCAAAGAGTGCGGATTCGGCTCTGCGGGTGGCTTCTGGATTGAGTAGCCGGCGCAGGATGTTTCCCGACCCGGCGCGCACCTGCTCCATCAGCACGGGGAGCCTGGTGGTGGCGGCGATATAGTCCCGCAGCTGCTTCTCCACGTCCAGTCCCTCAAAGAAGGCCTTGAGGTAGAAGTTGGATGTCCAGGTCAGGTCTGATGGCAATTGGGGAATGAACCGTGACTGATCGTTTCCGATCTTGGTTGATCTGGTGATGTGTACCCCGGATGGGAGCTCCAGGCTGCGGAGGAGTTCCCGGGTCTGCTCCGCCCGATGGAGGTGGCGTTCAGCAGCGTGGAGCTGGGTGTGGCTGCGCATCCGGTCCGTGGAGGTCATGTTAGACATTGTGCCATCGGGAATGTTGGGAAGGCGTTCACGCAACATTGCTCGTCCCAGAGGTTGAATCGTTACCCAATCGGAGTGGTAAATACGTTGTCAGTGCTCAAGCGCTCTTTATAAGGTCGATACATAGGCTTGAGTTTTATTGGTTATCAGATCCAGTGACCAGAGTTGATTATGCGCTACACGGCATCAGTGACTACAAATCCATAAAGAGGGCACCATGACAGACGAGGCCACAACTCCCAGACAACCACGCGATGAGCTCTATCGCTCCCGTGGCATCCAGGTGGAGATCCACGAGGATGAGAACGAGATCTCCCTGGCACTGGACGGTGTGCCGGTGGAGGTCGCTTACGTTAACGGAAAGTACTATTCCCCCACCGCGCATATGTATGTCGAGTTTGACACCCTGGATGAGGTGGTTGATCAGCTGATCAGCACCAGTGATGAATACTGGCAACTTCACCCACCGCCGGGTGGAGACGAGGATCCCCACGGTGGGCACCACCACCATCACCACGGCACAGGGTCGGATGATTGATCATGGACATCAGGCAGAACATCTACTCGCTCACGGATGAGCAGCTGCTGAGATTTCAGGATGCTGTGAACGGTATCAAGACTGATGGCACCTATGACTATTTCACCGAGCAGCACCATCACTCCATGCACCAGGCGACGGTTTTCCCGTGGGAAACAGGCGAACACCTTCTGCGAAACTCAGCTCACCGCGGACCAGCATTCCTGCCCTGGCATCGTTATTATTGTCGGGAGTTTGAGCAGGCGCTTCAGGAGAAGGATCCTTCGGTCACGTTGCCCTACTGGGATTGGTCCGCTGATTCCTCCGCGGGTGCGGGTGCCCCGTTGTGGAATACCGATCCAGACGCCGGTCGCATCTATATCGGCGGAGACGGCACCGGGCCTGAGTCCACGGTGACCACCGGCCCGTTCGCAGGATGGGAGGTACTCATTGAATGGGGCACCGGCTTCACCCGCCGTCCAGGTGGGCTCAGACGGCAACTGGGCCTGAGTATCCCCACCCTTCCCACGCAGGCTGATGTCACCGCCTGCATTAACGATTACCCCGTCTATGACACCGATCCCTGGCATCCGGGCAGCGTGGGCAGTTTCCGCAATCAGCTGGAGGGCTGGCCGAATGGGCCTGCCATGCATAACCGGGTCCATGTGTGGGTGGGTGGAGATATGGGACCGGGTACGTCGCCGAACGATCCGGTGTTCTTCCTCCACCACGCCTATATCGATCTGATCTGGGCTCAGTGGCAACAGCTCCATGGCAATTCCTACCTCCCGGTCACGGAGGGGCCTGGCGAACACAATCTCAACGATGAGATGGCCTACCTGGATACGCCATCCCCAACCCCTGCGAACTGTCTGGATTACCGCCATGCGATGGGATATATCTACGATACGGATCCACCCACGGCGCAACTCGACGATGCCACCTTGGCCTTCACCAACGTGATGTCCGGGGATACCGAGCGACGGTCCCTGGTATTCCAGGTCCGCTCCGCACAACCGATCACCTTTGAGGTAGTCCCCTCCAGTGGCCTGCGCCCGCCCTATTCTCTTCTGCACGACGAACCCACGATCATCCATGAACCCAGGGTGGACAGTCGTCCCTTTGATGAGGTCCGCATCTGGTTCGCCTTCACTGCCGGGACCGAGCCCGGGCCAGCCCCTGATGGCTCCATCCAGATCCGTTGCGTGGAAACAGGTGAGATATTCGACATCACCCTGACCGGTTCCACGCAGGACCCGGACTGCAGATAGCTTGACGACGCCCCTCTTCGGCACCCTACCGCGGTGTTGCTGGCGGGGCGCAGGGCACGCGTTGATCACTAGAGTGGGATGGCATGAGCGAGCATCAAGCGACCGATCCCGCTGTCGCCTTCCTGGCGGCCTTCAACGACATAGAGGCATACCTGCGTTCTGAACTCAACGCGAAGCGATCTGACAGTTTCCGATGGATGGTTCGACTTGCGGAGAAGAAGCACCTTATCTCCAAGGAGCAGTCTGAGGCGTTGGATGCATTCGCGGAACTGCGCAACGCCATCAGCCACGGACCCTACAAAAACCTACGGCCCATCGCTGATCCGCGCCCCGACACCGTGACCATGATTGAGCACATCCGGGATGTGCTCACCGATCCGCCGATTGCCCTGCAGGTACTACCGCGGCAGGACGTGTGCTCGCTGCGGATGGCGGATCCGATCACCGACGCCCTGGACATCATCCGCACCACGGAGATCTCACAGTTCCCCGTTTACGGCGATGACGGTTATGTCGCCCTTCTGACCACCAACACCATCGCGCGCTGGGTGGCGGTTGATCTCGGTGACAATTCCCACCTGGATGCCACCACGGTGGCTGAAGTTCTGGATTACGCAGAGGCCTCGGACTCGGCTGTGTTCATGCCCCGAAATGCGACCGCACAGGAAGTGATTGATGTGATGACCGGGCCGGATCTGCCGTGGTCGGTGATTGTGACAGAGCATGGGAAGCCTGATCAGAAACCATTACGTCTCATCAGCGGTCGGGACATGCGCGCCATGTTGGAACTGATGGAGGTCTGATAGTTGCGTGACACAGCAACAATGGCTACATTGGTGATATATCAACAAAGTATTTTGGAAGATCTCAACAGTTAGGAACCCACCATGCAGTTCGGCATCTTCACCATCGGTGATGTGACCACCGACCCCACTAACGGCACCACCCCCACCGAAGGCGAGCGCATCCATGCAATGACGCAGATCGCCCTCAAGGCAGAGGAAGTCGGACTGGATGTCTTCGCCACCGGCGAGCACCACAACCCTCCGTTCGTGCCTTCCTCCCCCACCACCCACCTGGGTTATATCGCAGCCAAGACGGAAAAGCTGCTGCTCTCCACCGCCACCACCCTGATCACCACGAATGACCCGGTGAAGATCGCCGAGGATTATGCCTTCCTGCAGCACCTCTCCGGTGGCCGCGTCGACCTCATGATGGGACGCGGTAACACCGGCCCGGTATACCCGTGGTTTGGCAAGGACATCCGTCAGGGCATCCCCCTGGCAATCGAGAACTACCATCTGCTGCGCCGCCTCTGGCGCGAGGACGTGGTGAACTGGCAGGGCAAGTTCCGCACCCCACTGCAGGGCTACACCTCCACTCCGGCACCCCTCGACGGTGTGGCACCATTTGTGTGGCACGGTTCCATCCGCTCCACCGAGATCGCCGAACAGGCGGCCTTCTACGGTGATGGCTTCTTCCACAACAACATCTTCTGGAACAAGGAACACACTGCCCAGATGGTGAACCTCTACCGCCAGCGATTTGAGTATTACGGACATGGCCAGGCAGACCAGGCCATCGTGGGCCTCGGTGGCCAGGTCTTCATCGGTGACACCGAAGCACAGGCCAAGGACTTCTTCCGCCCCTACTTTGACAACGCCCCCGTCTACGGACACGGCCCCTCCATGGAGGACTTCACCCGGATGACCCCGCTGACCGTGGGTACCGCAGAGCAGGTCATCGAGCGCACCATGGAGTTCGCCGACTGGGTGGGCGACTACCAGCGCCAGCTCTTCCTCATCGACCACGCGGGACTTCCCCTCGAAGTTGTTCTCGATCAGGTGGAGCGACTCGGCCGCGATGTGGTTCCAGAGGTGCGTCGTCGCATGGAAGAACGCCGACCCGATCACGTTCCCTCCGACCCACCAACCCACAGAACCCTGCAGTCCAATCCGGAACACCCACACTTCAAGGTGAGCCCCGGCACGCCTGCCGACGCAGAATAAAAGGACCTCCATCATGCGTAAACTCACCGTGGTCACGGCGGGCCTGTCCAATCCATCCACCACCCGCTCCGTAGCCGACCAGCTCACCAGGGCCGTCGAAGCCGCCGTCACAGCACGTGGCGAGTCCCTGGACATCGAGGTCATTGAGATCCGCGACCTCATCTTCGATCTGGCCACCTCCTTCACCAGCGCCGGCATGAGCTCACCAGCTCTTGACGCCGCCAAGGAACGACTGGCCACCTCCGACGGACTCATCGCCGTCACACCGGTGTTCACCGCAAGCTACTCCGGTATTTTCAAGATGTTCTTCGATGTCCTCGACCCGAAGACCATCGTGGGTCTGCCCACCCTGGTGGCAGCTTCCGCGGGCTCGGCACGTCATTCCCTCGTTATTGATCACGCCATCAGGCCGATGTTCAACTATCTGCGCGCCGTGGTGGTGCCCACCGGAGTCTTCGCCGCCACCGAAGATTTCGGCACCGACGCCGGTGTGGAGTTCGAGCAGCGTGTCAACCGCGCAGCCGGTGAACTGGCAACCCTCATGCTCCAGGACTTTGCCAGTGTAGAGGGCCTGGGAGGCGCGACAGCCAACCAGGATGCCGACTTGTCCTTCCGCCGCAAACGCCACACTGGTGTGACCCCGGGCGAGAACTTCACCTCGTTCAGCGACCTCCTCAAGGGCCACGACGGCGAAGGATAAGGTTGTCAGCATGACGGGCATTGGACGATAGCTTTCAGCACCGGGGGGAAAGTGTCTAGTTCATGGTTTCCTGCCGATAAGGCGCCAGCACGTCCTGAATGGCCTGCTGGGTGTTGAGATAATTGTTCACTTGAATCCTCAGGTCTTCATCAGACCATCCGGACACTGCTGCCATGACACCTGCGGCGGCTCGAACAACCTCGGGCAGGACGTACCGGAAGGTACCCAGCACGATCCTGCGATCAAGGACATCGGCAAGATCAACAGCAGCCTCATCAGTCACCGCGTAGACAACCTGGGCCGCGATATCCAAGCAGTCACCATCCGGGTCAAGGCGTCTGGCTAGCTCAGGGTGAGCGGCCACCAGGTCGAGGATGCGTTCATGTTCTGTGCCGTAGAGGCGCGCAAGATGAATGCGGATGTTCTCACCCAGCGGCAGATCCGGGTGACTACGTACCGCTGACTGGAAGGCCTCCCCTACGGTTTCATAATCACCGAATGAGGTGGATAACGGCTGGTACCGCGAATCAAAAGACCTCACTGGGGGCAGCACAGCTGAGTGATTCTGCACCACATGCTCAATCACCTTGTGCCCCATCATCCGGGCGGTGGTCCATTTGCCTCCGGAGACAGATATCAGGCCATCCAGCCCGACATCGGCATGATCGGCAATATCAAAGCGCCTCGATGACGTATAGGTTTCGCTCCCGTCATCGACAAGAGGACGCACCCCGACCAGTGTGGAGATAATCCCGGCCGGGTCCAGTGGAGTCTCACGAACCGAGTTGATGGTCTCCAGCAACAGATCGATATCAGAAGCATCAGCGTGGGCATCATCAGCGGTGCCCTCAATGGGGGTGTCGGTAGGGCCGATGAGCGTCCGGCCGAGCCACGGGTTCACGATGACATGTCGACCATTTTTTCCACGGACAAAAACCCCGACGCTGCTCCCCAGATCCCCGGTGAGTAGGTGCACCCCCTTGGACTGGCGAACCCGGAGACCGGTGAGACCTGCAACATCCCCCAGGGCTTCCGCAACCCAGGGGCCCCCAGCATTGATCACCACCGGTGCCCGGAATCGGGCTTCACCACCGGTGACCTGATCATGGACCTGCACACCGGTCACCCGACCCGCAGACTCATCGCGCTCGATACGGGTCACCTTGGCATGGTTGATCGCAGTGCCCCCACGGGCCGCGAATTCCTTGACGATACCCAGAAGCAGACGTTCCGCGTGCACATTCAACGTGTCATCATGACGCCACGCACCCTTGAGGCCTTCTGGATCCAGCCAGGGCACTGCCTTGAGCAGCATGTCCCTGGGCACCCACCGTAACCGGGGCGAATGATTATCCGGGGACAACCCCAGGTTCCTTTTCCACGCCATGGCTTCATACAGCGCCACACCGGCCCCCAGGACTGGCGCCTTAGGAACGGACCAGTCATAGGCGGTGAGCATGAAGCTCCGCGGGGACACCAGGTGTGGTGCGGCGATACCCAGATAGCGGCGCTCCTGGATCGCTTCCTGCACCACGGCGAAATCACGCTGTTCCAGGTAACGCAGGCCGCCGTGGATCATCTTGGAAGTGGCCGAAGACGTTCCGGAGGAAAAGTCCCGGGCCTCGAACAGGATGGTGCGCAGTCCCCGGCCCACCGCATGCCGCGCGATCTGCACGCCGGAGATACCTCCACCGATCACAATCACGTCATAATCACGGCGTACAGGAGGACCAATCCTCCTGGCATCAAACAGCGTGGCCCTCATTGTGAGAATTCTACTGAAAAACCCTGTGCCCACCGAAGGTGGGCACAGGGTTTCGTCGACAAGCGTGTGGTTACACCAGCTTCGCCGTCAAGGCGGAGACCACGTCAGACAGGGGGATGTCCTGCTGGTCGTGGGCCACCATGTCCTTGAGGGCAACGGTGCCGTTCTCCAACTCGTTCTCACCGAGCACCAGGGTGTAGAGGGAACCGGAACGGTCCGCACCCTTCATGGCACCCTTCAGGCCTCGGTCGCCGTAGGACATGTCAGCGCTGATGCCGGCGGCACGCAGCTCATTGATGATGCCCGCCATCGCCTTCTTGGCTGCCTGCCCGAGCGGAACACCGTAAACATCCACGCGGCGCCCGTCCCCCACGCTCACACCCTCCGCCTCAAGGGCGAGGATGGTGCGGTCAACACCCAGACCATAACCGATACCGGAGAGGTCCTGGCCCCCGAGTTGCCCCATGAGTCCGTCATAACGACCACCGCCACCGATGCCGGACTGTGCGCCCAGACCATCGTGGATGAACTCGAAACAGGTCTTGGTGTAATAATCCAGACCACGGACCATGCGCGGGTTGATCACATAGGCAACGCCCATGTCATCGAGGAGCCCCGTGACGGTGTCAAAGTGGGTACGGCACTCCGCGTCCAGGTGATCCAGCATCAGCGGTGCGTCTGCGGTCATCTCCTGAACCTCAGGGCGCTTGTCATCCAGTACCCGCAGCGGATTGATCTCTGCGCGCTTGCGGGTCTCCTCATCGAGAGGCAGGTTGAACAGGAAGTCCTGCAACTTCTGGCGGTAGGCAGGACGACAATGCGCATCACCCAGGCTAGTCAGCTCCAGACGGAAGCCGGTCAGTCCCAGGGAACGGTAGCTGCGGTCAGCCAGCGCAATGATCTCCGCATCGAGTGCTGGATCATCCACACCGATCGCCTCCACGCCAACCTGCTGCAGCTGACGGTAGCGGCCCGCCTGTGGGCGCTCATAGCGGAAGAACGGGCCCGCATAGTTCAGCTTGACGGGCAGCTGGCCGCGGTCGAGACTGTGCTCAATGACAGCACGCATGACACCTGCGGTGCCCTCGGGGCGCAGGGTCACGGAACGCTCGCCACGGTCGGCGAAGGTGTACATCTCCTTGCTCACCACATCGGTGGACTCACCGACACCGCGGGCAAACAAACCGGTGTCCTCAAAGATCGGCAGCTCAATGTGCTCAAATCCCGCGAGATGTGCCTGCTTGATGAAGGTGTCGCGGACAGCGAGGAATGCTGCGGACCTCGGCGGTGTGTAATCCGGGACCCCCTTGGGGGCGGAAAACGGCTGGATCTTCTCAGTTTTGGTGTTCTTGTCACTCACGATTGCTAACGATACCTTTTCTCTCAACACTGCTCGGACGCAGGATCAGTTTGGACGCAGTGCACGCAGGAATGGGTTACTCATTCGCTCGGCGCGCATGGTGGTGGTCGGGCCATGGCCCGGGAGGATCTGCAGGCTGTCATCCAGTTCGAGAATCACGGTGCGCAACGAACGGTTCATCGCTTCCTCATCAGAGAACTCGAAATCGGTCCGCCCGATGGACCCCTTGAACAGGACATCGCCCGAGAAGCAGTACTCCTCCCCCACCAGCACGACACATCCCGGGGAATGACCTGGCGCATGGTGGAGGGTGAATTCTTCACCGGCGAGGGTGATGGTGCCACCACCCAAGAGATCCTCGGTGGATTCCGGGGAGACCATGTTGTCTGCGTCGAAAAGCATGGCGGTCTGGGTGCCGCTGCCCTTATAGGCCTCAAGGAAGAAAACGTCATCGGGGTGGAGATAGACCGGGGCATTGAACCGCCTGGCCAGGGTGCCGGCATCACGGGTGTGATCGATGTGCCCATGGGTGAGCACGATCTTGTCCAGCTTCAGTTTGTTGTTGGTGATGTACTCCACCAGATCATCATGGGCATGCATGCCCGGATCAATGACCGCCACTTCACCGTCACCGACAATGACATAGCAGTTGGTCTTGTAGGGACCTGCCGCGAAACCGAGAATTTCCATGTCTGGCAGTCTAGTGCGGACCCCACGGGTGATCACCATCGCAGGCGCAGTCGGGCAGATGGCTGCCGGAGGTGGGGTGGATGGTTAGAATGAGGAGGAATTTTTAAAGCACGTACTTTCCAACTAGTTAAGGGATACATCGCGGTGAGCAATAACAAGGAACGGCGTCAGTCGGCACTCTCCCAGCTCGAGAAGGAACTCAAGAGCAGGGATCGCAAGGAGAAGACCAAGCCGATGACCGTTGTGGCTGCCTCCCTGGCAGTCATCCTCCTGGTGGTCGGTGGTATCTGGTACGCCGCCACGCAGGGCGGCGAGGATGAAGCCATCACCGCTGATGATTCCACTGAGATCACCACCCCTGCCGAGAGCAGCTATGAGACCCTGGCCATCAGCCGCACCACCGCGTTGGATGACACTGTCTCCTGCACCTATGAGGAAGCTGGCGATGCCTCCCGTGAGGTATCCAACCCTGCGACTGAGGATGTTTCTGCCACCGGCACCGTCACGGTCAATCTCTCCACCAACCAGGGTGAGATCGGCATGGAGCTCGACCGCTCCGTATCGCCCTGTACCGTCAACGCCATCGAGCACTTCGCCGCTGAGGGTTACTACGACGATGTGGTCTGCCACCGCCTGACCACCTCCGGAATCTTCGTGCTCCAGTGTGGCGACCCGAGCGGCACCGGCGCCGGAGGGCCAGGCTTCCAGTTCGCCAACGAGTACCCCACCGATGAGGCTGCCGATGCCGACCTGAACACCCCGGTCATCTACGAGCGTGGCACCATCGCCATGGCCAACGCAGGGCAGGGCACCAACGGTTCCCAGTTCTTCCTCAACTACGAAGATTCCCCACTGCCACCGGTTTACACCTACTTCGGTCAGATCACCGATGAGGGTCTGGAGACCCTGGATGCCATCGCAGAACAGGGCGTGGAAGGTGGTGCCTCTGACGGCGCACCCGCCGAGGAAGTGCTCATCGAGACCGCCAGCGTGGCTTAAGCCTGCTCAGGAAGGCTCTATAGAACCACTCCCGCTCTCCCCCAAACCTGAACCACCCCCGTGGACCACTGCGTCCACGGGGGTGGTGTTCTCCGTGGGTGCCCCCGTTCCATCATCAGGCCGGTTCGACCACACCAACTGGCCGTATCCTGTCAATAAGCGTGGAAAGCTTAACCCCAAACAGGGGTGAGCAAATCTGATAAAGCGACCAATTTTCTGAGAGTTTTCCACTCATAGCCACCGGTGAGTGGATGGATGGGCCCTAAATGTAACTTTGGTAACATTCATTACACTTCTTGATCACAAAAGGCTTGCACAGGCCTGGCTACATCGTTAGAGTAAGCGGAGATAACTCCCCTCGTCACGAAGGACCCAGGACATGAAGCTCTTCTCTCGCACCTCCCTGGTTGCGTTCGGTACCGCAGCTGCAGTTGCTGCCTCCGCTCTCACCGCACCTGCATTCGCTGAGGATGAAAGCACCACCCCTGCTGCCACCACCACCGTTACAGCAACCACCACCACCTCTGCGACCACGCCAGCGGACACCACTACCCAGGAATCCACGACTGTCACCGCAACCCGGACTGTCACCGCAACCCCGACTCCTGATGCCTCCGGTTCCTCCGACATGGACAATGTCAATGACTGGATCAAGATCATCACCGCAGTCATCGGTGCGCTGACCACCATCCTGACTTTTGCCAGCAACCTTGATCGCTTCATGGCCCGCTAGCAGGTCTACCGCTCCCCGCCCCATCTGTTGTGGGCAGGCAGCCAACAACTTTGCCCTCCCGACTGCGTACTCCGCGTGTCAGGAGGGTTCAGTCTTTGCTCCAGCCAACTCCGACCCCCTGCAGCCTCGGGACAGGACAATTGACGGTGCCGCCCTCCATGATGGAGAACGGCACACAACTCAATCCGCGGAGAATAGCTCTGGAATCTAGCCGCCGGAGGTCACACGGTACACATCGAAGACACCTTCAGCATTGCGCAGCTGCGTCATGAGCGAACCCAGTTGCTTGGTATCCGAGACAGCAAAGGTGAAACGCACGGTGGCCACCCGGTCTTCCGAGCAGTGCGAATTCATGGCGGTAACCGAAACCTTCTGATCATTGATCACCCGGGTCAGCTCAAAGAGCAGCCCTGCACGATCGAGTGCCTCCAGCTGAAGGGTCGCCGAGAAGACTGATCCCTGCCCCTCGGAAGCCCAGGCCACCTGAACCATTCGTTCCGGTTCTTCACGGAGCTTCTCAGCGTTGGTGCAGTCGGTGCGGTGCACTGATACGCCGCCACCACGGGTGACAAAACCGAAAATCTCATCACCGGGAACGGGCATACAGCACTTAGCCAGTTTCGCCAGCACATCCGGGCTGCCTTCCACCAGGATGCCGCTCTCACCGCCGGACGTGGCCGCACGGGAGCTGACCAGCTCACTGAACGGGGTCCGGGCAACCAGAGCATCTTCGGCGTCCTCCTGATCACCGAAGATCGCCACGAGTCTGTTCACAACATGCTGTGCGGAGACAGAACCTGAACCGATCGCGGTGTACAGCGCGTCCACATCTGAATAGTGCAGCTCGGTGGCAACCCGCTTCATCGTGGTGGCGGTGAACAGGCGGTGCATCGGCAGTCCGCCACGCTGGATCACGGCGGCAAGCGCATCACGTCCCGCCTCGAGGTATTCCTCCCGGCGTTCCTTGGCAAACCACTGCCGGATCTTCGCCTTGGCACGGGGCGAGATCACGAAGTCCTGCCAGTCACGGCTCGGACCGGCATTGGCATCCTTGGAGGTGAACACCTCCACCCGGTCGCCCGATTTCAGGCTGGTCTCCAGGGCCACGAGTTTGCCGTTGATCTTGGCACCAATGCACCGGTGTCCCACCTCGGTGTGGACGGCATAGGCGAAGTCCACGGGTGTGGAATCCACAGGCAGGTTCACCACATCGCCCTTGGGGGTGAACACGAAGATCTGCTTGGAGGTTAAGTCATAGCGGAGGCTGTCTAAGAACTCATTGGGATCAGCGGCTTCCTTCTGCCAATCGAGCAGCTGACGCATCCACGCCATCTGATCCACTTCTTCACTGTCGCCGGAGTGTGTGCCCTTGGTCTCCTTGTAGCGCCAGTGCGCGGCGATACCGAACTCGGCACTGTAGTGCATCTCATGCGTACGCACCTGCACCTCGAGGGGTTTGCCCCCGGAGCCCATCACCGTGGTGTGCAGAGACTTGTACACGCCGAAACGGGGTGCGGAGATATAGTCCTTGAACCGGCCGGGCAGGGCGTTGAACAGCGCGTGCACGACTCCGATGGCGGCATAACAGTTATTTACATTGTCCACCAGGATGCGGATACCCACCAGATCGTAGATATCATCGAAGTCCCGCCCCCGGACGATCATCTTCTGATAGATCGACCAGTAGTGCTTCGGGCGTCCCAACACCTCTGCAGTGATGTTGTTCTCACGCAGACCACCGGTGACCTGGTCAATGATCTCTTTCAAGTACCGGTCCCGCGAGGGGGCGCGGTCGGCCACGAGCCGCACGATCTCTTCATACTTCTTCGGGTAGAGAATGGCGAAGGAGAGATCCTCCAGCTCCCACTTCACACTGGCCATGCCCAGACGGTGGGCCAGCGGGGCGATGACCTCCAGGGTCTGACGTGCCTTCTTGGCCTGCTTCTCCGGAGGGAGGAAACGCATGGTGCGCATGTTGTGGAGACGGTCGGCCACCTTGATCACCAGCACGCGCGGATCCTGGCTCATGGCCACGATCATCTTCCGGATGGTCTCCGCTTCCGCGGCGGCACCCAGGGCCACCTTGTCCAGCTTGGTCACACCGTCGACAAGCCTGGCCACCTCTTCCCCGAAATCCCGGGTGAGATCGTCGAGGGAGTAATCCGTGTCCTCCACCGTGTCATGCAGCAGAGCTGCAACCAGCGTGGTGGTGTCCATGCCAATCTCCGCGGCGATGGTGGCCACCGCGAGGGGATGCGTGATGTACGGATCACCGGATTTACGGATGACACCCTCATGGAGCCGCTCCGCAGTGGAATAGGCGCGTTCAAGAACACCACCATCCGTTTTGGGGTGGAACTGCCGGTGAATGCTCAGCAGTGGGTCCAGGACCGGGTTCGTCCTGGCGCGGCTTCCCGTCAGGCTCCGGGCGAGCCTGGCCGACATGCTGCGCACGCCCATCGTGGACTTCTGCGGGTTACGCTCCAGACTCATGTTCCTGACGCCTCTCTTGCTATTCCGTTACTGGGGATCCCTGATCACATGGACCGGGAGATCACCCAATCGCTCCCTACCGCTGAGGCCACCGACCTCAATAGCGAGCACATAACCGGTGACGACTCCGCCACACGATTCAATCAGTTTACGTGCAGCGGCCAGAGTGCCGCCCGTTGCCAGCACATCATCGATGAGAACAACCTTCTTGCCGGCCAGATCCAGTCCCTCGGAGGGAAGCTCAAGTGCAGCCGATCCGTACTCGAGGTTATATTCCTCGGTGACCACGGGTGGGGGAAGTTTGCCCTTCTTGCGGATGGCGATGACGCCGAGTCCCAGCTTGTAGGCCACTGCGGAACCCAGGAGGAAGCCACGTGCATCCAGCCCACCGATGACTTCGGCACCGAGCTGGCGGGCGGCATCGGCCTGTGCATCCACAACGGCCGCGAAGGCCTCAGCATTGGCCAACACAGGGGTCAGATCCTCAAAGAGCACCCCCTCCTCAGGGAAATTCTGCACATAGCGGGTGTGCTCGAGGAGGGCGTTGCGCGCCTTTGCGAAGCTGCTCGGTTGGGTCTCGCTCACTTCTTAGTCCTCACTTCTGGACCAGCGGTCCATGTTCCATCCGATACCGGAAAGGTCAGTATTAACCACCACGTTACCGACAGTGCGGTCAATCACGAACACCCGGGGCTGTGCAGCGAGTGGAATCGAGGGGACCTCCTGCCAGAGACGTTCCTCGGTGTCCCTGGTGGAGATGGGATCAGAGCCCAGGGAGTTCACCATGGAGAACTCCCGGTTGGGATCCACCGAGCGCAGAACGGCATCCAGCGGACCCTGGAAATACTCCTCATAACCCCATTCACTGACCACGGTCCGGCTCAGGTCACGCAGGCTCACCGTTTCCTGGGAAGCATCCACCACGGTGATGCCCGCCGGCTCACAGCTCACCCGGATGGCCTCCACCATGGCGGCCTTGCGCTCATCGGGGCCGTCATAACCAATGCGCACAGTGGTGCCGGCCAGCACCGAGGCCGCCCCGATATTCACATCCATATTGCGCGCCGGCAGGTCACCGAGCTGTTGCACCACGGGATTCTGAGCCCGGACAGAGTGCACCCCCACCGGTGGGACTTCAATCCCTGAGATGCTTGACGACGCCGCGGCCACCGCATGCTGGTCAACGCAGGCGGCGAACGCCTGCCGGGCCTGTGCACCGTAGAACACCCCGGCTGACCCCAGGGAGAGCTGCTCCGTGAGCAGCCCCACCTCCTTGTAGATGTCATAGGGGTTCATGGGATCATCACGATCAACCCAGGTGGCTGTGCCCCGCGAGCCGATATCTGCGATCTGTAGATTACCGGACTGCACGATCGTTTCCAGCTCAGACCCCTTGGGCCATAACACCATCTCCGACAGGGCAGCTTCATCACCGCTGTAGTGCTCGTTCAGCCCGAGGGTCACCTCACCGAAGTCGCCCACCTCTGTGATCACGAACGGACCGGAGGACACCTGCAGATCAGGGTCGAACTGCTCCAGGCGGAAGCCCTCGTTCCAGATCCGCGCGGGTTCCTCCAGGGCATCAACATCCTCATCGGTCAGAGCACGGTTCAACTCCCCGAGGGTGATCCCAGCCTTGGCGGCGATGGCATGCGCCGGCAGAATGGTTCCCTGATCAAAGAGATAACGCCAGCGGGCCCCGTAATCCTCCTTGAACACCACTGTTGCGGATTTGGAACCGGACTGGCACTCAACCCGTTCAACCTGGGCAGCCAGCGGAACATGGGAATCAAAAACGCTTGGCATCATCCCGGCTTTGGCGGCCAGGAGGAAATCATCACACACCACGGGTGCACCATCGGAATAGTTCGCCTCCGGGTTGATCGAGTAGATCACCTGGCGGTTCGCACCGGGCAGAACCTGGGTGGTTGCCAGGTCGGTATTGGGAATCATCTGCCCTGATGGCCCCTGCACGTACACAGCCGGATAGAGGCGCGCAGACAACTGAGCGGCTTCAGTGGCGACACCCAGTAGTGAACCGGCGTTGGTGGTGGCCAAGGAGGTATTCAGGGCATAACCGAAGTGGCTCTGCTCATGCGCATCCGGCTCCACCACCTCCTCACCGCAGGCACTCACCGTCAACATCGTCGAGGCAAGCACGACCGCGGCCAGCGCTTTCCTGGTCACCAACTCACACCCACCCGGCCTTTCATGTTGATCAGTCTCCCCCGATTTTTCATAGACCCCCAAGTATATGGAGGAGGTCCCTTCAAAGCCTAAATCCCGCCACCTTGACGGTGACGGGATTCAGAATATGACCTGGTCAGCTTCGGCCTGGCCGCCAGGTACCACCTGATTGCCCGGGGTTGTCCGGGGCGATGGGCTTTGCGACGGTTCGCTTCCCACCCACTGTCGGATCCAGCGGGGTGTCTCCGGCGGATACGGAAGCGGCGGTGACGGTGGCGTCGACAAGCTCCGGGTTCCTGGCCGCGGCAACCGCGGCGTTGTGGCGCTTCGTCTTCGCCGAGCGGTTCTTCAGGTACACCAGGATCGGGGTCGCCAGGAACACCGAGGAGAAGGTGCCCTCGATCACGCCGATGAGCTGGATCAGCGCGAGGTCCTTCAAGGTTCCCACTCCCATCAACCCCACCGCAACCACCATCAGGGCGATGATCGGCAGGGCGGAGATGATCGTGGTGGAGATGGAACGCATGAAGGTCTGGTTGACCGCCAGGTTCGCCTGTTCTGAATACGTTCGCCGGAGCGAATGTTCATAGCCTTCCGTGTTTTCTCGCACCTTGTCGAACACCACCACGGTGTCATAGATGGAGAAGGTCAGCACAGTCAACAGGCCGATGACGGTCGCCGGGGAAACCTCAAAGCCGATGGTGGCGTAGATGCCTGCGATGACCACGGCATCCACGAGGAGGGCGACCATCGCGGCGACGGCCATCTCACGTTCCAAGCGGACCCCGATATAGGCAGCCGCCAGGACCAGGAACACCACGAGGGCTATGAGCATACGCTGGGTGATGGTTGAACCCCACGACTCGGAAACGGTGGAGTTACCGATAGCATCCGGGGTGGCCACACCCTCGGAGTTGAGTGGCTCGAACTCTTCATAGATGGCCAGACGTGCTGTCTCAATCTGGTCATCGTTGAGACGCTCGGAATGGATTTCCAGGATGCGGGCATCACCGGAACCAACAACCTGCACCATGGTCGGGGTGATCCCGGTGGCGTCGGTGAAGGTCTCCTCCACGGCCTCGACGGAATGATCAGCCGCCGGCAAGTTCATCTTGGTGCCACCCTCGAAGTCAATGCTGAGGGAGAAACCACGGAGCGCGATGAAGAGGATGGACAGGATCAGCAGGATGCCGGTGATCCAGTACCAGAGCTTTGACTTACCGATGAAGTCAATGCCACCCTCGCCCGTGTACAGACTGTTGAATGTGCCCCGGGACTTCTTCTCGGTTTGGATAGTGCTCATGACTTACCTCTGCTCCTTCTCAATCGAACCGGGGGTATCAGAGCTGGCCGTGGCAGCAACCAGAGTGTCACCGGCGTGATGCAGCTCATCGAGCTCACCGTTTGCACGACGCTCCTCCACCAGCGTGTACACACGGGCCATGCCGTTGACTGATGTCTTGGCGAAGAACGGCTTACGTGATGCCAGAATGACCAGTGGCGCGGTGACCAGGAATGTCACCAGAATATCGAAGACGGTGGTCAGGCCGAGGGTGAACGCGAAGCCCTTGACCTCGCCCACTGCCAACAGATAGATGGCGACCGCACCGATCAGTGTCACCATGTTGCCGGTGACGATGGTGCGCTTTGCCCTCTCCCAGGCACGTGGCGCGGACGACCTGAAGGATCGTCCATCACGGATCTCATCCTTGATACGTTCGTAGAACACCACGAAGGAGTCAGCGGTGGTACCGATACCGATGATCAGACCGGCGATTCCCGCGAGATCCAGGGAATAACCGATCCACCGGCCCAGCAGGATGAGCGAACCGTACACCAGGGCACCTGCGGCGACCAGAGTGAACAGCGAGACGAAACCGAAGAGCCGGTAGTAGGCGAACACGAAGATCGCCACCAGAACGATACCCACGACACCGGCGATGAGACCGGCCTGCAGGGAGGCCGCACCCAGTGACGGTGGAACCGTGGTGGTGGTTCCGCCACGCTCACCACTTTCACCGGCGAAGCTCAGTGGCAGTGCACCATACCGCAGGTTGTTGGCCAGATCCTGGGCCTCTGTCTGGGTGAAATCACCCGTGATCGAGGTGGCGCTGCCAACCGGGGTGGGCGACTGGATCACCGGCGCCGAGATGACCTCGGAGTCCAGGGTGATGGCGACCTGCTGCTGCAGATATTCACTGGTCAGGGCCGCCCAGGAGGCTGAACCCTGCTCACCGGATCCTGACTTGAAGGCGAAGTTGATTTCCATCTGACCGGTCTGTGAGTTGAAACCACCCGTGATCGGACGGTCGGTATCAATCTCGTTACCCGTCAGACGGGCGCCGTCCTCCTCATCGGTCTCGCCCTGGAGCAGCGGGGCGGGATCAAGGATATAGACACCTCCGGAGGAACGGTCACACGCCACCAGCGGCAGACGGGGGTCATCGGTGCCGGCGATCGGATCCATCTCACCGCTGACACACTGCATGAGGGAACTCGCCGCGATCTGATTAGTGGGATCAGTGGACTGACGGTCCGTGCGGAGCATCTCCGTGACTTCCTGACGAAGCTCCGTCGCCTCGATGGAGTTAGCGGGCTCCGGAAGCGGTTCCGCGGTCACGGTCGGTGCCGGGGTGGTCGCGGCCTCAGCGTCGTCTGCTGCCTCGTCTTCAGCTGCCTCACCTTCTGGTGGGGTCTCAGCGGACTGTTCCACGGCGGTGTGCATCTCCGAAAGTGCCGTGTTGGCCTGCTCCTCGGTAATCACATTGTATTCAACCCACCGGTTCGCCATATCCTCCAGGACCGGCATCAGGGTCTCCATGTCCGGCATACCCGCCTGTCCGACGGGGCGGAACAGCAGCTGTGAGGTCTGGCCGAGGGCCTGCGCCTGCGCGACATCCTCACCCGGAACAGTGATCACCAGCGTGTTGCCGTCAGTAACCACACTGGCACCGGTGACACCCATGCCGTTCACACGGTTTTCCAGGATGATACGTGCCTGTGCCAGCTGGTCCTGGGTCGGTTCCGCACCCTGGGGAACCAGGGTCACACGGGTACCACCCTGCAGATCAATTCCGAGTTTCGGTGTGCCCGAACGGTCACCTGTAAAAAATACGAGCGCATAGATACCGAAGAGAATGAGTACGAACAGCGCAATTGCACGTTTCGGCCACGCCTCCCAGGCACTAACGGCACTCTTCTTCTGCCGAGCCAAGTGTGTCTCCTTAGTGAAAGTGATCCATCGGATTCCCACGGGCTCCATGAGAGAAGACCGCGGGGCATCGTCATGCCGTCAACGCTGTACTGATGGTGGCACAGCAGGGATTGTCGCCCACCCACAACCACCCGGGTGGCGAGCAGTGCGAAATCAGGCACTTACCGTCGAATATGGTACGCCATCGCGTGGAGTTTACCCGGGCTTACCCCGGTGAATCTGGACACCCTGGGTTCCGCGGGACCCTATTCCCCCACCCCGTAAAAATATCAACACCCCTGCGCCGATGTAAGGGACAGCACAGGGGTGCATGGGTGTGATGGTGGATCAGCGGTTCTCGGGGTGGCCCGAGGGACGGTCATCCTCATTGTTGATGCGGAAGTTCTCCGGATGCTCATCCATTCGATCACCAGGATTAACCGGGGTGGCGCCGGGAGCCTGATTATCCATGGCGATTCCACCGGTCGGCTGAACCACCCGGACCACAGCCATCTTCTCCCACGAGGTGACCAGGCCTGGAGCGATCTCCAGGTCCACCAGCTCCTCCGACACGGACACCACGATGGCATGGAGTCCGGCGGTGGTGACAACCCTGTCCCCCGGCTGCAGTGCATCCTGCAACTTCTGGATTTCGGCCATCTTCGCCCGCTGACGACGGCTCATGAGGATGGTCGGCAAGGCGAGGATGACCAGAAGGAAGAGAAGTAGAAGTAATTCCATAAACAGTGAGTGTGCCAGACCCGGCCACACCGGTGCCACCCGAGGCACTCACCCGAGGCCCCTCAGAACCCCGGTTTGGGGAATGGATCAGCACTGATCGGTGGCGGGCCTGTGATGCTAGTCCTGCAGCCAACCCTCCACCGTGCCGGTGTTGTTATCAGCCCACCGACGAACAGCGGGGAGGATGTCGAGTCCGTCACGCTGGACATACAGATCCATTTCATTGACGTCCGCGGCGGTGAAGCGGATGCGTTGCAGCGCCACCCGGGTGCGCTCGTCGCACTCGGCCCAGAAATCCTTGTGCGCGAGCAGGCAGGCCTCATCAGGTGCAGGGAATGCTCCCTTCGGATCAGCCAGCGGGCGCAGGTCGTGGGCCTCGTTGAGAAACATCGGCTGCCACAGCGGGGTCACGAAATTTTCGCGGGCTGCGATACGGGTGTTCACGGTGTCGATGACTTTATCGATATCCCCGGACGGCTGTGTCCATCCCAGTGCCTCAAGTCCGTAGGTTGTCAATAGCTCATTGCCCATGACGGTCAGGCCGGCGTAGGAGCCGGTCCCCTGCACGATGCGGGTGGTGAAGGTATCGGCGACCTCTTCACGAGCGAGATCCTCGAGCGAGGTGATCGACGCATCGACATAATCAGGCACCGCCCAGAAGAACTTGGCGTCGCCATAGAGCGGGGCAACATTGATGACCTGCTCCTTGATACCTGCCCAGTACATGGCGTGCCCTCCAGGCAGCCAGGCATCAGCAAACAACTGGTGCTCCCCACTGGCCAGTTTCGGATACATCTCCGGGTGCGGGCCCTCGTGGACCACAACGTCATGACCGAGGCGGAGCAACACCTCTTCGACAACGGCCGCGGCAACCTGATGGAAGGATTCGTTGATTCGTCCATAGTGGATCTTCATGGCGCTGGTGGTCCTTAATACTGAGTCGAGTACAAACGGGCTGCCGTCAGCTTAATAAGGTGCTCCGGGGAATTCCGGGAAATAGGTCACCGGGTGCGCGGGCCTCCCCCTCGGTGGTGGAGTTCCACACGCAGGGCAGTCAGCTGGCAGGCACTAGTAGTCCCCGATGGTGCCTTCAGGAGGTTCCAGACCCAGATGACGCCAGGCGGCAGCGGTAGCCACCCGCCCACGACCGGTCCGGGCGATCATCCCGGCGCGCACCAGGTAGGGTTCGCAGACCTCCTCCACCGTGGCGGGTTCTTCACCCACAGCGACGGCGAGGGTGTTCACTCCGACCGGTCCACCACCGTGTCCGCGGATGAGGGCATCCAGCACAGCGCGGTCCAGGCGGTCCAGGCCCAGTTCATCAACGTCGAAGACGATGAGTGCTGCATTGGCGGCTCCCAGTGTGATGTGCCCGTCAGCGTGGACCTCAGCGAAGTCCCGTACCCGGCGGAGGAGTCGGTTGGCGATACGTGGGGTGCCACGGGATCGGGAGGCGATCTCCACCGCGGCGTCGGCATCGATACCGACCTGAAGAATCTGCGCTGTGCGCTTGACTACCCGGGTAAGGTCATCGACGTCATAGAATTCCATCTGCGCTGTGAAACCGAAACGGTCACGCAGTGGTCCGGTGAGCATGCCGGAACGGGTGGTTGCCCCGACGAGGGTGAACGGTGGGATCTCCAGGGGGATGGAAGTGGCACCGGGGCCCTTGCCCACGATGACATCAATGCGGAAATCCTCCATCGCCATGTAGAGCATTTCCTCCGCGGGACGGGCGATGCGGTGGATCTCGTCGATGAAGAGCACATCGCCCTCCATGAGGTTGGACAGCATCGCTGCGAGGTCACCGGCACGTTCCAGCGCGGGTCCTGATGTCATACGCAGGCTGGTACCCAGTTCCTGCGCGATGATCATGGCCATGGTGGTTTTTCCCAGGCCGGGTGGGCCAGAGAGCAGCACATGGTCGGGGACCACCCCGCGTCTCTTGGCGCCGGTGAGAACCAGGCTCAGCTGATCCCTCACCTTGGGCTGTCCGATGAACTCCGTGAGGGACTTCGGGCGGAGCGTGATTTCCGCCTGGACGTCCTCGGGTTGAACGTTGACATCTATTCCGGCGTCCGGGTCACGTCCGGTTCCACCATTTCTCCTCGGGGGGATTCCCCCGGGGATCTCAAATTCGGTGCGTTCCACGTCGCCCATTCGGATTCACCCCCACTTCCCTATTTTCCGCCAAGTTTAGCCAGGGCGGCCCGCAGCGCCGCCGAGGTATCCAGACCTGGGTCATCGGCGAGCACGGTGGCCACTGCGTCATCAGCCTGTTTCTCTGTAAACCCGAGACCGGTGAGGGCCTGGGTCACCTGATCAACCACCACAACCGGCGCAGCACCCTGCCCGGTGGGTGTGGAGGTGTCCTCATCGACCACACCCGCGGTGTAGGCGGCCACTTTGTCCTTCAACTCCACGATGAGGCGCTCCGCCATGCGTTTGCCCACTCCCGGGACTCTCTGAAGGGTTTTGGCATCCGATCCGGCGATAGCCTGGGCGATCTCCACCGGGCTGAGCACGGATTCGCATGCGAGTGCCAGACGTGGCCCCAGGCCGGTGACCGTCTGCAGGAGAGCGAACATCTCACGGGACTGATCATCGATGAAGCCGTAGAGCTTCATGGCATCTTCACGGACCACCATGGTGGTCAGCAGGATGGCTTCTTCACCGCGTTGCAGGCGGGACAGGGTGTTGGGCGTGGTGGTCACCTCATAACCCACTCCCTGACATTCAATGACCACGGAACCCAGTCCGATGCTGAGGACGGTGCCGCGCAATGAGGCGATCATGATGATTCTCCTGATAGTTCCGGTGCTCTAAAAATTCACAATGGATAAAACGTCAAAGCTCACTAGGCGGGATCAGCGCGGTCTGGTCGCTGAAACTGGCTGGGATGCCCGGCGCGCGCGGAGCTTTCCGCACCGTCAGCCACCGCAGTGTTTCTCGCATTGAGAGTGGATTTCGCTTTCCCCAGCTTGCCCTGGAACTGCCGGCGTCGGTGTTCCAGCTCGGTGGCGGTCATCCTGGTGCGCATCAACAGCGGAGCGCGCCAACAGTGGCATACCGCCAGGGCGAGTGCATCGGCGGCATCAGCTGGTTTCGGGGCTTCCGCCAGTCCGAGGATCCGGGTGATCATCACGGTCATCTGTTTCTTATCTGCGCGGCCGTTACCGGAGATGGCCTTCTTCACCTCACTGGGTGTGTACATGTGCACGGGAAGTCCACGCTCAGCGGCCGCCAGGATGAGCACGCCGACGGCATGGGCGGTGTTCATCACGGTGGAGACATTGCCTCGCTCGAAGATACGCTCAATGGCGATCACATCGGGGGTGTAATCATCCATCCACTCACCCACCGCCTGACTCAGCCGGAGGAGCCGATCGGCGAGTTCCGCATCGGAGGGGGTACGGACAACGCCCACGGACACCGGGTAGACGGTGCGGCCGGCACCAGCCTGCACCACGGACAGACCACAACGGGTCAGGCCGGGGTCAATGCCCATCACCCTCAGACCCTCATGATTCATGTGTGTACCTGTTCCCCAGTGGCGACCGGATCTCACCCTCACTGGCGTGTCCGTGGTGGATAACTATCACCTATTTTTAGCACACAATTGCGATCGCCCCGCCATCCACTGTGGTGAATGACGGGGCGATGGTGGGCGTGCTGGTTTCTAACTAGTCGTTTTCCAGCTCTGCGAGGACCTCATCGCTGAGATCGACGTTGGTGTAGACGTTCTGCACATCGTCGGACTCTTCAAGTGCATCCACGAGACGGAAGATCTTGCGTGCACCTTCCGCATCCAGTGGAACTTCGACGGAGGCACGGAAGTCGGAGTCCGAGTCCTCGACCTCAATGCCGGCGTCGGCAAGCGCTGCTTTGACGTCCTCCAGGTCGGTCGGTTCACAGGTGATCTCGAAGAGTTCGCCCAGGTCGTGGACCTCTTCCGCACCGGCTTCCAGGACGGCCATGAGCACATCATCCTCGGTCAGCTCGCCCTTTTGTACGTGGACGATGCCGGTGCGGGTGAACATGTAGGACACGGAACCGGTCTCACCCAGGTTGCCGCCATTCTTGGACATGGCGGTACGCACCTCGGTGGCTGCGCGGTTGCGGTTGTCAGTGAGGCACTCGATGAGGACTGCGACACCATTGGGACCGTAACCCTCGTACATGATGGGAACCCAGTCCGAGCCACCGGCCTCTTCACCGGATCCACGCTTGCGTGCACGTTCGATGTTGTCATTGGGCACGGAGGCTTTCTTGGCCTTTTTGATCATGTCATCGAGGGTCGGGTTGGCGGAAGGATCCCCGCCACCCATGCGTGCGGCAACCTCAATGTTTTTAACCAGCTTGGCAAACTCCTTGCCACGCTTGGCATCGTTCGCGGCCTTCTTATGCTTGGTAGTCGCCCATTTGGAGTGGCCAGCCATAAGCTCCCTTTCGTCATTCGTCCCCCCTTATCATTGTCCGCGGCAGGTGACGCACCCAGCTCAAACCCACACAAAGGTGAGGAGCGGGTGCCACGTTGAACAGTCACATCGGACAATGGGGGGTGGTAGTTGGAACCCCTTCGATTATACGCATCCGTCAAGGAGGCCGATGCGTATCCCCCACCGATACCTGTCAAGGTACCGGTTCCCGGTGTGGTGCTTGACGACGAAAAGCGTCTACTCCCCTTCTTCCCGCAGGGTCCTGGTCAGTCCCTCCTGATTGACAATGGCCACGAGATCCCCCTGCTGATTGAACAGTCGCCCGTGTGTCAACGCCCTGCCACCCGAGGCCGATGGTGACCGCTGATCATAGAGCAACCAGTCATCAGCACGGAACGGCCGGAGGAACCACATGGCGTGGTCCAGGGAGGCCATTTGCACCCGGGCGCCCGGATGTGGCGTCAGAGCTCCCGGCAGCAGGGTCATATCCGACATATAAGCAAGGGTGCACACATGGAAGGTCGGATCATCAGGCAGTTCCGCCTTCGAACGGAACCAGACGGCCTGTTCCGTCGCGGTATAGGGATTGTGCTCGAAGGCGTCTTGTGGCACGACGCGGATGTCCCAGTCAGACCATTCATCCAGCAGCCTGCGGGCATGGGCCGGCTTGACCTCCGGGGCGATATCATCCGGGCCGGGGATGTCACGCATGATGTCAGCGTGTTCGATGCCTTCCTCACCACGGATGTGGAAACTTGCCTGCATGCTGAAGATGACGTCGCCGTCCTGAATGGCCTTGACCATCCGGGAGCAGAAACTCCGACCGTCCCGGATCCGGTCAACGAGGAAGGTCGTGGGCCTGTCGGATTTCCCTCCCTTGAGAAAATATCCGTGGAGCGAATGCACAGCAAAGTCATCGCTGACGGTACGTGTGGCAGCCACCAGCGCCTGCGCCGCCACCTGTCCACCGAAGGTACGCGAGAGCGCGGACTTCACTACTGGGCCCCGGTAGATATCCCGGTCGATCTCCTCAAGTCCGAGGATGTACTCGATTGACTTCAACGTCTTCTTCACTTTCTATCGCTTCTGCTGACACCGTGATGAGATTACTCACAGACCCCTAGTATGCAAGATTGTCCGGGTGGTCGGTTACGGTTGATGCCATGTCGCCTAAAATTCTGCACCGTGCCGCAGCCTGGCTCGAAATGTTCACGTGGACTTTCCTCATCATCGGAATGATTCTCAAGTACAGCGGGACCACCGAGGCAGTGGTCCCCATCGCCGGCGGTGTCCACGGATTCGGTTTCCTCTGTTTCGTCGCCATGACCATCACGGTGTGGGTGAACAACCGGTGGACTTTCGCTCAGGGTATTGCCGGACTGGTGGTCTCGGTGATCCCCTGGGCCGCACTACCCTTCACCCTGTGGGCTGATAAGAAGGGCCTCCTGGATCAGGGGTGGCGCTTCACCACCCCGGAGGAGCAGCCCACGAACCTGGCGGACAAGATCCTGGCCCAGCTGGTGCGCCATCCGGTGCGGTCCATCCTCATCATCCTGGTCCTCATCGCCATCGTGTTCACCATTCTGATCACTGTGGGCCAGCCCTATGATCCCGATGCACTCGTGGATTCAGTGAACTAGCTCCAAAAATGAAGCGTGCCCTGCCGGATCATCATGGATCCCGCAGGGCAGTTCTATTTTTCTGTTTTACCAGCCGCGCTCGGACAGACGGTGGGACACGGGAAGGTCATCCACGTTGATGCCCACCATGGCCTCGCCCAGTCCACGGGAAACCCGGGCGATGGTGTCCGGATCAGTGTAGTTCTGGGTCGCCTCGACCACGGCGCGGGCGCGCTGCTCCGGGTTTCCTGACTTGAAGATGCCGGAACCGACGAACACGCCATCAGCTCCCAGCTGCATCATCATGGCGGCGTCTGCGGGGGTCGCAATGCCACCGGCGGTGAACAGCGGAACAGGCAACTTACCCTCGCGGGCCACGCTGACCACGAGCTCATAGGGAGCCTGCAGCTCCTTGGCGGCCACGAACAGTTCATCCTCAGCCATGGACTTCAGACGGTTGATCTCCGCGCGGATGGTGCGCATGTGGGTCACAGCGTTGGAGACATCTCCAGTGCCGGCCTCACCCTTGGAGCGAATCATGCAGGCACCCTCGTTGATGCGGCGCAGAGCCTCGCCCAGGTTGGTGGCACCACAGACGAAGGGCACCTCGAAAGCGAACTTGTCGATGTGGTTGGTGTAATCGGCGGGGGTCAGAACCTCAGACTCATCAATGAAATCAACACCGAGGGACTGAAGAACCTGTGCCTCCACGAAATGGCCGATGCGGGCCTTGGCCATCACGGGAATGCTGACGGCCTCGATGATGCCATCGATCATGTCAGGGTCGGACATGCGGGATACCCCACCCTGGGCACGGATATCAGCTGGGACGCGCTCAAGCGCCATGACCGCGGTGGCGCCGGAGGCCTCTGCGATACGTGCCTGCTCGGCATTGACGACATCCATGATCACGCCGCCCTTGAAACGGTCGGCGAAGCCGGCCTTCACACGTGGGTTGGCGTTGGTTGTTGGTGCGGACACGATGGTTCACAGCCTCCTGGGTTGATGAAGTTTTTAGATGCTAAACAAAACAATGGTAATCAATGCTGTGGCACATCCAACAAGCACCCCCCTGTTTAATTTCACACACATCTAAGTCACATCATTCAACGATGTCGGTGTCCACCAGTTCGAAATACTCAGGCAGGGGTGCCCGCCCGCCCAGACGTAGAGAGCGGATCAGGAACCGCGTGCGCAGATCACGGGTATCGGTCACTGCCTCGTTGTAGAAACGGTGTGCCAGCTCGACTCGGGCGGCCGCGTCGATCAGTGCCTCCGGTACCGGTGCCGGTTGCGAGATGATCACCTCGGAGATACGTCGTTCGGCCCGGGCCCGGTCCTCGAAACGTGAATAGATCAGCGGAATGGCCTCTGCACGACGCGCCGCATCCACGGCTCCCGGGATGAGGGCACCCACGAGTGCCGCACGGCGGTCCAGGGCCGCCCCCAGGGACTGGCGGGCGGAGTCCGTGCGGATGTGCAGGCGGTTGAGTCTTTGGGCGGTGCTGTATGCCCACAGCATCACGGCGGTCACCAGTACCGCGATGAGCAGATACAGGGCTGTCACCATCGCAGCCCCACCCTGTCCCCGCCCGCCACGGTCTCATAGACCGCCAGGATCCGTGCCGCCACTGTTGACCAGTCGTAGTGGCGTGCGCGCCGCACGCCAGCGTCAATGAGTGCGTGGCGGGCGGCCGGGGCGTCGATAAGCATGTGTAGTTTTTCAGCCAGGTCGCGATCTGAACCGGTCCTGAACAACAGGCCGGCGGGGGCGGAGGATTCCGAGTCCGTGACCAGAGAAAAAGCCTCCAGATCGCTGGCCACCACGGCGCAGCCCGCGGCCATGGCCTCCACGAGAACGATGCCGAAGCTCTCGCCCCCGGTGTTGGGAGCCACGTAGATGTCGGCCCGGCCGAGAATCTCTGCCTTTTCCCGGTCGCTGACACGTCCGACAAAGTTGATTCCGGGGATGTCCCGCTTCGTGCCGCCACCGATGACGGTGCACCGGATATCCCGGTCAAGGCGCGCCAGGGCGCGCAGGAGAATATCCAACCCCTTGCGGGATTCATCGAGTCGCCCCAGGAAAACGATCTCCACCGGATCACCACCGGGTTGGCGCGCGGCAGCGAATACCGAGGTGTCCACCCCGTTGGGGATCAGTACCGGATCACCGCCCATCTGCTCAACCTGCCAGCGTCGGGCCATTTCCGAGACAGCGATACCCGCGCGGATCTTCTCTAATTGAGGTTTGAGAAACGGAAGCGCCGCATGCAGGATCTTCGACCCGCTACTTGAGGCGTGATACGTGGCCACGATCGGCCCCTCCGCCAGATAGAGAGCGGCCATGGAGAAACTCGGGGAATTCGGCTCGTGAATATGGAGAATATCGAAATCACCGTCCCGGATGAACCGGCGCACAATACTAAACATCCGTGGGCCGAAGCTGAGCCTGGCCACAGAGCCGTTGTAGGGGATCGGGAAACTACGGCCACCCCGGACCACAAAGTCCGGCAAGTTTGTGCCTGCGCTGGAGGGCCCCAACACCTGCACCACATGACCCTGGCTGATCAGGGCCCGCGCCAGGTCAAGGATGTGCGCTTGAACACCGCCTGGTTCATCGAAAGAATAGGGACAGACGATTCCGATCCGCATGGCTACCCCTCCCGCCCCGGGGCGTTGGGGCCACGGTCCGGATCAAGGTCACTGAACCAGAGCGGCTGCAGCATATGCCAGTCCGCCGGGTGAGCCGCGATATTCGCAGCGAAGAGATCAGCTATCCGCTGGACGGTGTCGGGGAGATTGTCCACCTCCACCTCATCGGAGACACTCAGCCCCCACCCGGGACCGTCGAACCAGGAATGCACCACATGCAGGGACGCGCCGGTATCCAGGGCAAGGCGTGCGGGGCCCGCGGGCATGGAAGTCTCCTCGCCGAAGAACTGCGTACGCACACCGGTCTGGCGCAGGTCGCGCTCCCCCATCAGACACACCACACCGCCGCGCATGAGAACCTGCTTGAGGCGATCATAGGGAGGAGCCTCACCACCGGTCAGTGGAATCACGTCAAAACCGAGGGATTCACGGAACTCCACGAAGGCGTTGAACAGAGCCTCCGGTTCCAACCGTTCCGCCACGGTGGTGAACCCACCGTTATGCCCCACCAGGAAAGTTCCGGCCATGTCCCAGTTACCGGTATGCGGCAGCGTGAGAATAACTCCGCGCCCACTGCGGATCGCCCTGTCAAGCTGATCCTGCCCCACCAGGCCCGCCTTCAATACTGCCTGCAGTCCGGGATCCCGGGCTATCGACGGCAGACGAAACGCCTCCAACCAATAACGGGCATAACTCCGAGTGGCATCACGGACCAGTTGATCGGTGACATTGTCGTCGCCGACCACGCGGGCCAGATTGGCGCGCAGCTGCGACATGCCGCTGCCCTTCCCACTGGCCAGGTCCGCACCTGCGTTGAACAGCCACCTTGCCACCGGGAGCGGAAGGAGGCGGACCACACGCCAGCCCATGAGATATCCCAGCGCCGACAGGTTCTCCCCACGTCGCTGTTGTCCGCCACTGCGGGTCAGATCACGGAGTATCTCACGGATGCTCATCGGGGAACGGTCCTCTCAGTGGGGTGGGCGGGGTTCAAGGTGGGTGGGAGATCAGTGCTGGCTCTCCGGGGCTGCGCCGGTGGTGTCGGTGTCAGCGGTGTCAGCGGTGCTGTCATCATAATCAGCCCTGGCACCTTCGGGGGCCTTGATCCTCTCGGATGCCAAGGGGGATCGGCCTGCGATGATGAGACGCTGCAGGATCGTGACAACACTGCCCACGGCCAGCACCCACAACGCAACATCGATGGCATAGGGCACTCCGAAACCGGTCAGACCGAGCCCGACCAGGCTGATGATCAGCCGCTCCGGCCGTTCGATCATCCCACCATTCATGGTGAATCCCGAGGCTTCTCCCCTGGCCTTGACATAGGAGATGATCTGGGAGGACACAAGACACGCCAACGATGCCACTACCAGAGATTTCGGTGCGTCATAGGTATAGACCAACCACCAGGTGATGGCGGCGAATAACGCTCCATCGGTGATGCGGTCACAACTGGCATCCAGGGTCGCACCGAACCGGGTCCCGCCCCCCTGCATCCTGGCCACGGTGCCGTCGATCATGTCGAAGGCAGCGAACAATCCGGTGAGGATCGCCGCCCACACAAGGTGACCTGAAGGGATCAGAATAACCGCCACGAGGATGGTCAGTGTCGCGCTCACCACGGTCAACTGGTTCGGGGTGACCCCCATCCTGATCATGAGCCTGGCAACAGGATCAATCACCACCGAGACAGGTTTCCGCCCGTGGACACTAAGCATCAGCGCACCTCCGAGCCGGCCACGGTCGTGATCGCGGAGGTCAGACTCGGATCGGTGACACCGGGTGCATCATCCAGTTCACCCCATGCGCTGGCCAGCAACGCGCGGGTCTGGCGGAGCGTCTGGGGCAACACCTTGGTGCCGTCGATGACCGTCATGAAATTAGCATCCCCGGACCATCTGGGCACGATGTGGACGTGCAGATGATCTCCCACCGAACCACCCGATGCCTTACCCAGGTTCAATCCGACATTGACTGCGTGCGGGTTGGACACCATCTTGAGGACCCTGATGCCCGTCTGGACGAAGAGCATCAGCTCCGCGGATTCCTCCGGAGTCAGATCCTCAAGATTGCGTTCCTTGCGGAACGGGACCACCATCATATGGCCAGCGTTGTAGGGATACAGGTTGAGAACGCAGTACACCGTCTCACCCCGGGCGACGATCAGTCCATCCTCGTCCGACATTTTCGGGACCTCGAGGAACGGATCACGTTTCGCCGCATCAGACTCGCCCTTTGCATCATCACTGCTGCGTGGACGGGTCTTGATGTAGTTCATGCGGTAGGGGGCCCAGATGCGTTCCAGTCGATCCGGGTTGCCTACTCCCCGGTCCATGTAGACCTCGCGGTCGCGGGGTTGGTCCGGGTTGACTGCTCCGGCTGACTCATTGGCGCCGGGCTCATCAACCGCCCCAACCGCTTCAGGCTGCGGTTCACCTGCGGGCAGCAATGGTTTCCTCGCTCGGCTGGCTGTTATTGCGCTCGGTGATCCAGTTGGCGATCAGTTCCACTGCCTCGTCGACAGGGACCCCGTTGACCTGGGTTCCGTCCAGGAAACGGAAGCTCACTGCATCAGCCTCCACGTCACGGCCGCCGGCGAGCAGCATGAACGGGATCTTGCCGGTGGTGTGATTGCGGATCTTCTTCTGCATCCGGTCATCGGAGGTGTCCACCACGGCACGGAAACCACGGTCACGCAGCTTGCCGGTGATCTTCTCCAGGTGTGGGGTGAAGTCCTCAGCGACGGGGATGCCCACCACCTGGGTCGGAGCGAGCCACGCCGGGAAAGCACCGGCGTAGTGCTCAAGCAGCACGCCGAAGAAGCGCTCGATGGATCCGAAGAGTGCACGGTGAATCATGATCGGACGCTGCTTGGAACCATCGGTGGAGGTGTACTCCAGCTCGAAACGCTCCGGCAGGTTGAAGTCCAGCTGCACGGTGGACATCTGCCAGGTGCGGCCGATGGCATCCTTGGCTTGAACGGAGATCTTCGGTCCGTAGAAGGCTGCACCCTCCGGGTCCGGGACCAGATCCAGTCCGGAATTGGTTGCCACACGCTGCAGAATCTCGGTGGAGCGATCCCAGACATCATCATCACCGACGTACTTCTTCGGATCCTTGGTGGAGAGCTCCAGATAGAAGTCCTCCAGTCCGTAATCCTTCAGCAGGGAGATGATGAACTCCAGAACCGTGGTCAGCTCTTCCTCAAGCTGATCCTCGGTGCAGTAGATGTGGGCATCATCCTGGGTGAAACCTCGTGCCCGGGTCAGACCATGAACCACACCGGACTTCTCATAGCGGTAGACGGTTCCGAACTCGAACAGACGCAGCGGCAGCTCACGGTAGGAGCGACCACGGGAATCAAAGATCAGGTTATGCATCGGGCAGTTCATGGGCTTGAGGTAATAATCCTGGCCCGGTTTGGTCTCATTGCCCTCGGCATCATATTCCGCATCCAGCTGCAGAGGAGGGAACATACCCTCCTTGTAGAAGCCCAGGTGACCGGACTTCTCAAAGAGGTCTGCCTTGGTGGCGTGCGGGGTGTTCACGAAGGAATAACCGGCCGCCACGTGGCGGCGACGGGAATGCTCCTCCATCTCCATCCGGATGATCGCACCGTTGGGGTGGAACACCGGCAGGCCGGAACCGATCTCATCCGGGAAGGAGAACAGATCCAGTTCATTACCCAGGCGACGGTGATCACGCTTCTCCGCCTCCGCCATCATGGTCTGGTACTCGTCCAGCTTCTCCTTGGATTCCCAGGCGGTGCCGTAGATACGCTGCAGACCGGCGTTGGCCTGGTCACCACGCCAGTAGGCGGCAGAGGAACGGGTCAGGGCGAATGCCGGGATGTACCGGGTGGTTGGAATGTGTGGACCACGGCACAGGTCAGACCACTCGACCTCGTTGGTACGGGGGTTCACATTGTCATAGGCGGTCAGTTCACCAGCGCCCACCTCGGTGGCCTCATCAGAATCCGGGTCAACGTTGCCCTTGTCCTGGATCAGTTCCAGCTTGTAGGGCTCATTGGCCAGTTCTTCAGCTGCTGCTTCGACAGAATCATAAACACGGCGCTCAAATTTCTGACCGGTCTTGATGATCTTCTTCATCCGCTTCTCAATGGTCTTGAGATCTTCCGGCGTGAAGGGTTCCGCGACATCGAAGTCATAGTAGAAACCATTGTCAACGGCAGGACCGATGCCCAGCTTGGTGCCCGGGAACTCAGCCTGGACCGCCTGTGCGAGCACATGGGCGCAGGAGTGACGGATGACGGCGCGACCATCCTCACTGTTGGCGGGTACTGCTGTGAACCGCGCAGTCTCCTCCGGCACATGGGACAGATCTTTCAACTGTCCTTCGGCATCTTTTGCACAGACAATGGCGTCATCGCCTTTGTTAGGCAGTTCGAGCTCCCGCATGGCCTGGCCGATGGCGGTGCCTGCTGGGACGTCGAATTCCACCGGGGGGTGGATGTTAACGGAGGTGTTCACGAAAATTGCGCTCCTTCGTGCGCTCATGTGAACCAGCGGCATACCTGGCCGCCGGGCCACTAATGTCAAGGTGCGCAGCTGTTTCCATGGTGGTCATCCACCCCTGGTCACGCACACATGCCCGCGTGGCGCCCCCTGATGGGGCGCATGGGCGGGCACGTGGCGGCGACCAGGTGGTCAGCTGTCGTGGAACATCCTACCCCGTTGATCTATTGCTGAAGCAGTCCGGCACCCCAGAAATCATCACTTGTGGGATCTGACGGGTCGGTGCCGGGCGGCATGAAGAAAACAGCGGATCCGATATGGGTGATCCACTGGTTGAGACGATCTGCTTCATCCAGGCGTTGTTGAATGGGCGTGAACTGCAGATCCGGGTTCTTCTGGAAGCAGATGAACACCAGGCCGGCATTGGAGAGCTCCTCGGAGGTGGGGTCCGGTTCCAGGTCGTAGTTGTACACCCGGCGCAGGATCACCTGCTCCGGATGCCCCTCGGCGGGCCTCGAACGAGCCATGTGACTGACCGGATCGATCACCGGCAGCCCGAAACGGTCGGTGGCTGAATAATCAGGCTCATCAAACTCATCCGTGCCGGTCAGGGGTGCACCCGTGTCCAGGGTGCGGCCCACCGACACCTCTCGCGAGGTCCGGTCCAGAATCTCCCAGGTATCCAGGTTCATGGCGATCCGACGTACCACCATGACGGAGCCGTCCCGTGCCCACTCCGGCCCCTCATCAATCCAGGCGGCCTGCGTGATGTCCTCATCGGTCCGGGGGTTGACCGTACCGTCCTTCTGTCCGAAGAGGTTGCGCGGTGTTTCTTCTTTACCCAGCACCCCGTTGGTATTGAGGAACCCACTCTGGAACCAGCGTGTGCTCACATAATCCACACCGGATCGGATCATGTGACGGGTGGCGTGACTCAAGGTGACCATGTCATCGGAGCAGACCTGAAGCACCAGATCCGCCTCGCCCCATCTCTCATCCAGCTGATCACGTTCGAACGCCGGAATCGGATGGAGCCAGTCGGGCCGTTGATCTGCGATACCTGCGATATCAAACAGACGGGAACCGAAACCACACGTGATGGTCAGGTTGGCAGGGTTGACCACCATTTCCGGTTCAAGGCTACCCAGCGGAGTCTGACCGGCACACAGAGCTCGGGCATCCTCGGTCCACAACCTCATCAGTCGGATGATCCCATCTCGATCCACCCCTGGGCGGACCGTGAATGCGACAAGATTCAACCCAGACTGAAGTGGTGTGGAAATGCCGGCCTGGTGCGTGCCGTCAAACGGCACGGTCTGGGTGGCCAGGCGGTTGAGCTCGACGCTTGTCGACGCCACACCCTCACCGGATGCACACGCCGCCAGAGCCGAACCTCCGGCCAGGACACCGGCACCAGTCAGGAAACCCCTACGGGTGACCATGAACAATCCTTCTCTCTACTGGTTTCTACTGGTGGGCGGAGTCGTCGACCCCGTCGTGGCCCATCAGTTCGCCGTCCTCACCGTAGCTTTCATCACCGGCCGCGACGGTACGCACAGGGACCGGATCCAACTCGATCTCAGTTCCATCATCGAGGATCAATGTGACGTCAACGGTGTCGCCCGCCTCAATCGGCGCCGCCAATCCCATGAGCATCAGGTGGTCCTGCCCCGGTGCCAGTTCGTGACTTTCCCCGGCAGGAATGAGCAGGCCGCCCTCCTTCTCACGCATGACGCCATCCACCACCTCATGGATCTCATAGGCAGCGGCATCAATGGAAGCCTCGAATCCAGCGAGGGTGATCTCCTCATCGGTGGTGTTGGTGAGGGTGCCAAAAACAGCTGTCATCGGGCTGCCCTCGACAGATGCCCGGACATAGGCACCGGTCACAGCGAGCGTGGCATCATCGCCATTGCTGGCTATCTGCGTTGCTGAGGTCTCAGTACCATCTTCGGTGTCGGTTACGGAGTCATTCTCATTCGCCGGCGAACACGCTGCGAGTGTGAGCGCGCCCACCAGGAGCATGCTGCCTGCAAAAGAATTCTTGACGTTGAACTTCATGGGGTTCTACTCCTACTTAGAGTTACGGCCTTTGGCGATCATCATCACGATCGCTCCGGCGATGACCAGCACACCTGTAATACCGAGCAGCCAGTTCCATGGAGCCTCAAGCCCCATCCCCTCAGCTACCTCATCACCCGGGTTCTCCACCTGGGCGACAGGTTCAGAAGATGCGGTTTCCCCCTGGCTTTGCTCACCAGCTAGTTCGAAAGCAATGGAACCCTTGGTGGCGTGTCCATCAGATGAGGTGATCTGGAATCCCACCGTGTAGTTACCGGGCTCGGTATCCACATCCGAGGGAACATCGAAGCTGAGGATCCTGTCATCGATGTCAGGTTCTCCGGTGAACAGGATCTCCCCTGTATCCGTGTTGCTCAGGGCAACAGTATTGAAGAGGTCCTGCGGAATACCCGAGAACTCCAGCTCAATGGTCTCGGGGAATTCTTCCAACACCGCTCCGCTCTCCGGAGTTGATCCCAGGACCACATCATGGGCAGATGCGGCCGGGGAGAATACCAGTGGCACGGCGGCAAGCATTCCAGCCAGAGCAACAGCCGAGGCCTTCCGGAGTCTGAATCCGTTCCAGCCGCCCACTCGCTGAATGATGCCTGTCTCGATTTGTGCCATGAGATCCTCTCAACTTGTCGATATCACGTTATAAAGTGCGCATCGGAACCTGAAGTATTTTCAGGTCCGCTCAGTTGTCGAAAACCGCACCCACTTAGTTCCCACCCTCCCGTGCCTGATCAGGGGGTTTCGGTGAATTGACCAAAGTCTAACCAGTTCAGGGGCACAAACAGAAACAATGTGATCTGAACTACTACCAGTTGAGCGCCCGCTGAGCGGAGACGAAAAAGACCACCGTAGAAAACTACGATGGTCTTAAATCTTATTGAGCGGATGACGAGACTCGAACTCGCGACCCTCACCTTGGCAAGGTGATGCGCTACCAACTGCGCTACATCCGCATGAACCTGGTTTAAAGAGTAAGTTCATACTCTTGGTGCGCGATACTGGGATTGAACCAGTGACCTCTTCCGTGTCAGGGAAGCGCTCTCCCGCTGAGCTAAACGCGCGGGTTCATTTCTTACCGATTGGCCCGGTGAAATGAGAGCGGATGACGAGACTCGAACTCGCGACCCTCACCTTGGCAAGGTGATGCGCTACCAACTGCGCTACATCCGCATGAACCTGGTTTAAAGAGTAAGTTCATACTCTTGGTGCGCGATACTGGGATTGAACCAGTGACCTCTTCCGTGTCAGGGAAGCGCTCTCCCGCTGAGCTAAACGCGCTTGAACTACGAGGTGGAAACGGGAATCGAACCCGTGTGCACGGTTTTGCAGACCGTTGCCTCACCACTCGGCCATTCCACCGTGGCGGTAATTCCCGCCTCAGGTACGAATAAACGTACCAGAGCGGATGACGAGACTCGAACTCGCGACCCTCACCTTGGCAAGGTGATGCGCTACCAACTGCGCTACATCCGCATGCACCACTGGAGAATCTGATCTTGTTTCAATCGCTCTCTGCGGTGCGAGATCCAACTTTAGCCCGAACAGCTTAAACAACACAAATCGCCAGCTAAACCGACAAATCCCCCATCACTGGAACCACGGAAACGAGCGAAAGGTGAATTACACATGCGTAGTTCCGCAGTACACCGGCTTTTCCGCCCAATAGGCATAGTGCCAATCCCCCGCCGGGAGACCATCCAGAAACTATTGTTCCCCACCGCCGTGGAACACCCCTATTAGATAGAGTGTGGATTCAAATTGGAATCATCCTGAATTAGGAACTTTCCACACCCTCGTGTTAACTTCGAATTGCACCGATGAGGTTTACCTCTTCAGTTGCGGTCCTATGGCTCAGTGGAAGAGCGTTCCGTTCACACCGGAAAGGTCGCTGGTTCGAACCCAGCTAGGACCACAGTTAAACCCCCTGGAATCAGGGGGTTTTTTCATTTCCAGGGTCAAAAAACCACGCGTTTGTGGGGCGAACGTGGGGTAAGTGTTTTCATTACAGGCACTTTTACGCAATCATGACTTACCCTTCGCGATATACCCAACAAGGTTATGAGGTGCGCATTAATCGCAGCCACTGGGAGGTAATCATTTCGATGGAGTTAGGCTCATGCGCCACCCAGTGACGACCGCGCAGGATTCCATGAAATTCGGGTGGTCAGCAGCCTCTAGACAACTGGCAAACCGCAGCCACAGGGCAAAGTGATGTAAAATAGCCTTCGGGCCTGACATTTCCGCTGGCAATTTAGCGTTCTCCCCGCTTAGGTGGGGATGGCCCCAAGTCCATTATGCGCTGCGTCAATTCAACAGCGTTCTCCCCGCTTAGGTGGGGATGGCCCCAAGTCGATTATGCGCTGCGTCAATTCAACAGCGTTCTCCCCGCCTAGGTGGGGATGGCCCCCGCGATGACACCGGTTCCCCTAAGTCAGCACTGTTCTCCCCACTCAGGTGGGGATGGCCCGTGCGCCGGGCACCAGCGTATGATATTGAACCCGCATAGTCTCGGGTGTGAAAGTATCAACACCTTGTGCACAGTCAGTATCACTGGATTATGCACACTCCCATGAGTTCTGTACATAAGAATTCACCGTCATCAGTGGGTGCTCGCTAAGCTCAAACGGATGGCACATATTGATGATCTCATAGGCCCGGTTCTCCCGGTCGCTACACCAGAGTTCCGGGTTGTGTTGGTGACCTCCATCGTTGGATCAACCGCGGCAGGCGGTACCTCGGGCCGGATGGGCAATGAGACTGACACCGCGCTGCTGCTCGGGTTGCGGCAATGGTCGGATGTGGTGCTGGTGGGTTCGTCTACCATCAAGGCTGAGGATTATGGCGGAGTGATGGTCAGCGAAAGCGACCAACACAAACGCCGGGCACGTGGCCAGGAGCCGGTCCCGCCGATCGCGGTGATCTCCTCATCACTTGATTTCGATCCCACCGCACAGTTCTTCCGGTCCCCCACTCCGCCGATCATCATCACTGATAGCACCGATCAGGACAAGCTCGGTGTACTTGAGGATGCCGGGGCGCGCCTGATGCGCCTTGACCACCTTGGGGTCGGGGCAATCGTCGATAAGCTCAATGATGAGGGCTTTGCCCGAATTAGCTGCGAGGGCGGCGCCTTTGTCTACGCACAGGCAGTGGAAGCGGATGTAGTCGATGTCTGGCATCAGACGATTGATCCGACTGTGTCCGGGTCTGTGGAGAAACCCGCCGTACGTGGGGGCAGTACCGCTGCCACCCGGATGCGGTTGGAGCACACCCACGTGGACCCGGATAGCACGCTATTTCTGCGATACCGGCGTAGCTAGGGGTGTTGGACTACAAACGTCTCCACACCATTGGCTAGATTGAAACGGTGAGTTCCCCAGTAAATCTGCCTTCAGACAATGAAAGCTTGTCCACGCCCCCCGCACCCCTCCCGGACGTTCCCCGCCCGCAACCGCGCCGCAGTTCCTGGGACCGGATCGGCAACGCCGTCGGATGGCCCCTGGCGATCCTTCTGATGGGGCACCGGTTCTTCATCCGGGCGGTCAACGGTTCCGTCACTGATGATTTCACCACCGTCTACAGTGCGCTGCGTCGCTTCATCGAGGGCACACCGGTGTACAACGAGATCTACCACCACGTGGATCCCCATTATCTCTACAACCCCGGCGCCACCCTCCTGTTGGCACCCCTGGGGTATATCGGTGATTTCACAATGGCACGCCTGGCGTTCATCGCGGTTAACCTTCTAGCGATCGTCCTTGCGCTGGGCCTGCTGACCCGCATGGTCGGGTTCGCGTTGCGCAGCATGGTGTGGCCGCTGTCCATCGCGCTGGCCATGCTTACCGAAACGGTGCAGAACACCCTGATCTTCTCCAATATCAATGGCATCCTGCTGCTGATGATGGTGCTGTTCCTGTGGTGTGTGATCCATAAAAAATCTTGGATTGGCGGGCTCATCATCGGTTTAGCCATCCTGGTTAAGCCGATGTTCCTGCCGCTGTTGTTCCTGCCATTGGTAAAGAAGCAGTGGGGCGCGCTGATCGTGGGCGTTCTCATCCCGGTGATTTTCAATGTCATCGCCTGGCCGCTGGTTCCCGGCGCCTCGGACTACATCACCCGCACGGTCCCCTACCTGGGTGAGACCCGTGACTTCGCCAACAGTTCGCTACCTGGTCTGGCTATCTACTTCGGCATGCCCGGGTGGATGGAACTGACCTGGTTCCTGGTGTTCGGTGTGATGGTGGGTGTCTCGGTGTTGGCGCTGCTGCGCTTCCGCAATACCGAACCGTTCTTCTGGGCCGCCACCACTTCCGGTGTCCTGCTCACGGGTGTGTTCTTCCTGTCTTCCCTGGGGCAGATGTACTACTCGATGATGATCTTCCCGATGATCTTCACCCTGCTGGGTTCTCGGTCGGTGTTCCATAACTGGTTGGCGTGGGTGGCGGCCTTCTTCTTCCTCACGCCATCTACGTTCGCGTCACCGCACTGGCCGGATATCGCACGCTGGATGGAATTTTTCCGGGCCACCGCTGGTTGGGGTCTATTGATAGCAGTCACATTTGTATCGACGGTAATCTGGTTCGTTATGGATATCCGCAGCAAACGCGTGGTCGTGGTCCCCGAGACCACCGCACCACCCAGCTCCGGATACTTCACCGGCGGAGCAACCGCGGCAAGCACACTATCTGACCACAACGAGAGGACGACATGACCGACTTCAAGCTGATCACCGATGCGGAATGGCGCGAGCGACTCAATCCGCAGGAATACCACGTGCTGCGCCAGGCCGGCACCGAGCCTCCCCATGTGGGCGAATACACCGACACCACCACCGAGGGTGTCTACAGCTGCCGTGCCTGCGGTGACGAGCTGTTCCGCTCCACAGAGAAATTTGATGCCCACTGTGGCTGGCCCTCCTTCTTCTCCCCGCTGGCCGGTGACAAGATCATTGAGAAGGAAGACCTCTCCCTGGGCATGCGCCGCGTTGAGGTACTCTGCGCCAACTGTGGTTCCCACATGGGCCACGTCTTCGAGGGTGAAGGCTTCAACACCCCGACTGATCTGCGTTATTGCATCAACTCCCTCTCCCTGACCCTGGAGGAACGTCCGGTCACCGAGCAATAATCGGGACTTCTGCCACCGATCAAACATAAGAAGGTGCCTCTGACACCGCCGATTTCCAGGCAGTGCCAGAGGCACCTTTTATGACCGACGCTGAGCGCGGCTGAAGTACTTAAAGTACTAAGGAAGAACCTCAATCAGCTCAGCGATGTCTGCAACACGACGCCCGGAGACGAACGGCAGTTCCTCACGGACGTACATGCGGGCCTCGGTATAACGCATCTTGTGCATGAGGTCGACGATGCGGTCCAACTCATCGGCCTCGAAAGCCAGCATCCACTCGTAGTCACCGAGGGAGAAGGCGCTGACGGTGTTGGCGCGGACATCCGCGAAGTCAGCCGCAGCCTGACCGTGCTCCACCAGGATACGACCACGCTTGGCCGGCTCCAGGATGTACCAGTCATAGGAACGGACGAAGGGGTAGACCGTCATCCATTCCTTCGGCTCCTCACCCATGATGAAGGCTGGGAGGTGCTGCTTGTTGAACTCGGATGGGCGGTGGATGCCATTGCCGATCCAGAACACCTCGGACACCTGGCCCAGGATGGTGGTGCGACGGAAGTCTGAGAAGGCCTTCTGAAGATCAGAGAACTCCTCCGCATGCCACCAGATCATGTAATCGGCATCCGCGCGCAGACCGGTGGCATCGTAGATACCACGGATGACCACCTTGCCTTCTGCCACAAGGTTGTCGAAGAACGTGCGTGCCTGCTCGATCACCGCGGTGCGGTCATCATCCAGGGCTCCGGGGATTGCTCGGAAAATCGCCCACTGGGTGTAGCGCTGCACATCATTGAGCTTGTCGTAGTCGAGCTCACTCACAGGTTTTCTTCCTTTCATGGATCCCATCTGTTCCGACGGTGATCCGATTGCGGACGAGAGAATCTGGTGCGAACCGCCACGGTTCCAGTCCATGACCCAATCGGCGGAACGGGGTTGAAAACTCGCACCATCGTGTCCATCATAAGTTTGATTGGGTGCCCGTGGACAATCGACCCCCAAAAGGGAGAACCGTCACGCTGCCAGTGATGGGCTTCCATAGTGATAGGTGCGAGGATAATACGCATGAAAATTCACAGATATTTGCTCAATAAAGGATTGAACGGCGCGCCTCCCCCTACTACAACAGTCTCCCAGTAAGTTTCACACTGTGATCGATTCCGAAGCGACCTCTCAGCACACGACGCCAGCACAGCAGGCTGAGGGCACTCCCGCCGAGTTCTCCGCGGCGGTAGAGTCCATGCACAGAGCACGCCTGCGCCCGGAAATAACTCTGGGAACAATCAGGCCCCCTCAGCGTCTGGCTCCGTTTTCCCATGCCATCGGTTTGGAGGTAAACGTACCGGACGAGCAGGACATTGTTGCGCAGGACAGTGACGGCGACTCCTTCGGTCGACTCATCCTCCTCCATGACCCAGGTGCGGAAGAAACCTGGGAGGGCACCATGCGTCTGGTCGCCTATATCCAGGCAGACATGGACCACGCCGTGGCCTCCGATCCGCTCCTTCCTGAGGTGGCCTGGCAATGGCTCACCGAAGGTCTGGCGCGCAACGGTGCCGAGCACACCAATCTCGGTGGCACCGTCACCTCCACCACCTCAGTTCGCTTCGGCGAGATCGGTGGACCCCCCAGTGCCTATCAGGTGGAGATGCGGGCATCCTGGACCGCCACCGGCACTGACCTCACCGCACATGTGGAGGCATTCGCCACCGTGCTCTCCTCCGTGGCGGGTCTCCCGCCAGAGGGTGTGACTGAACTCCACAGGTAGGTACGAAGGTAAGTTGGTAGCCATGGCTTCCGATCTACTTCAGCCCCGCGACGGCATTCCACCACTGCTTTCCACCCCCGCAGAATTTGAAGCGGCGGCGGATGTGCTGGCCGGTGGAACTGGTCCCTTCGCAATCGACACAGAGCGGGCATCAGGGTTTCGCTACGACGACCGTGCGTTCCTCATCCAGATCCGTCGCAGAGGTTCGGGCACCCTCCTGTTTGATCCTGAATCATTCCGTCCTGAGTTATCACGGACACTCGGACCGGTGATCAATAAGCAGGAATGGATCATCCATGCGGCTGCCACGGATCTGCCCAGTCTGGCATGGCTCGACCTCCGTCCGGGCAAGCTTTTTGATACTGAGCTCGCGGGGCGTCTCGCCGGCTTCGAACACGTCAACCTGGCATCCATGGTGGAGCAGATCTTTGATCTCCACCTCCGTAAAGGCCACGGGGCGGAAGACTGGTCTCAACGCCCGCTCCCCGATGACTGGCTGAACTATGCCGCGCTCGATGTGGAGATGCTCCCGGAACTGGCTGATGTCATGGCCGAGATGCTGGATCAGCAGGGGAAACTCGGTTGGGCTGAGCAGGAATTTGATCATATCCGCTCCCGGTTCGCCGATACCACTGAACCCCCGACACCGGCGTGGACTGATATGAAGGGAATCTCCACCCTCAAGCGTCCGGAACAGCGGGTGGTGGCCCGGGAAATGTGGATGGAACGCGATGCCTATGCCTCCGGCCGTGATCTGGCGGCCGGCCGGGTTCTCTCCAACAAGGTCATTGTGGAAACCGCACGCACACTACCGCGCTCCCCGAACGCGCTGGCTCAGGTCAAGGGCTTCCCGGGACGAAACGCCAATACGGTGAAGCGGTGGATGCGTATTATCAACCGCGCGCTGGCATCACCGAGACAGACCTGGCCGCGCCCCCTGCCCCGCACCGAGTCCGTTCCGGACCGTCGCTATTGGAGCTCCTTCTATTCCGAGGAGTATGAGGTGCTGCAGGCTGTTCGTGCTGACATCGATGACCTGGGTGCAGAGCTCAATATGCCGGGTGAGAACCTCATCCAACCCGCCAGCCTGCGGGCAGTGGTGTGGATGGCCACCAACACCGGTGAAATCCATGATCAAGAAAGCCTGATGGGCGCACTTCACAGTTATGATGTGCGCCCATGGCAGGTGGAACAGGTCTCGCCGATTCTCATCGACGGCCTTCTGACCCGATAAGGTCTAGTCGTCGGTCTGGTCCTCGATCTAGTCCTCGGCCTGATCGTCCCCGCCGAAGAGTCGGTCCATCCAGCCGGCGACGGTGGCTTCCATGCTGTCAGCATCCAGACCGTGGGCAGCCTGAACCTCGCCGCGGCTGGCGTGATCAAGGAATTTCTGTGGCACGGCGATCTGTCGGCGCGGGGTGTCCACCTCTGCGGCATTCAAAGCATCTGAGAGCAGTGAACCCACGCCACCGTGGATCACCCCGTCCTCGATGGTGATCACCAGATCATGATCAGCGGCCATGGCCACGAGGGACTGCGGGATTGGAATTACCCACCGCGGGTCAACCACCGTCACGTTGACACCGGAGGCCACGATGCGGTTGGCCAGCTCAGCTGCCGCGGTGGCGCGCTCGCCTACGGCTACGATGAGAACATCCGGAGCATCCTCGGCGGATTCCGCCTCCAGGTAGGTCAGGATGTCGACCCCATCCTCCAGGGTGTGAACGGCATCCAGCGGAACCGGAAGATCACCCTTGGGGAAACGGACAACGGTGGGGCCATCGTTGATCTCCACGGCCTCAGCCAGCAGCTCGCGCAATGCGTTCTCATCCCGTGGGGCGGCGACACGAATACCGGGGACGATCGAGGTCAGAGCCATGTCCCACACACCATTGTGGCTGGCTCCGTCACTACCCGTGATCCCGGAGCGGTCCAGCACCAGGGTCACCGGCAGGTTGAGCAGGCCCACATCCATGAGGAGCTGGTCAAAGGCACGGTTGAGGAAGGTGGAGTAGATCGCCACCACCGGATGTTTACCGGCGAGCGCCAATCCGGCTGCAGAGGTCATCGCATGCTGTTCAGCGATGCCCACGTCGTAGAACCGCTCCGGGAAATTGGCTGCGAATTTTGAGAGTCCGGTTGGACCTGCCATGGCTGCGGTGATCGCAACGATATCGTCGCGGCGTCCACCGAGTTGCACCAGCTCATCACTGAACACTGATGTCCAACCGGGCTTGGAGGTGGACACCGGGATTCCGGTCAGGGGATCCATCACACCCGTTGCGTGCATGAGCTCAGCGAGGTCCTGCTCAGCAGGGGCGTAACCGCGCCCCTTCTCGGTGACCACATGAACAATGATCGGGCCCTCGAAATCACGGGCGTAGGCCAGTGCGTTGTCCACGGCCTTCTGGTCATGTCCATCAACCGGGCCCACATACTTCATACCCAGTTCCGGGAACATCTCGGTGGGGATGACGGTGCTCTTCACGCCCTCCTTGAAGGCATGGAGTGCCTCGAAGGTGCGCTCCCCCACCCAGCCCATGGATTTGAGGGTGGATTTGCCCTGTTCCATGACGCGGTCATAAAAAGGTTCCATGCGGAGTTCGGCGAGATTCTCGGCGAAACCTCCGATGGTCGGTGAGTAACTGCGTCCGTTGTCATTGACCACCACCACCACATTACGGTCCTTACCTGCGGCGATGTTGTTCAGAGCTTCCCAGCACATGCCGCCGGTGAGGGCTCCGTCACCCACCACAGCCACCACATTGCGATCTTTGTCCCCATCCAGCTGGAATGCTTTCGACATTCCGTCCGCATAGGACAGGGCTGCTGATGCGTGGGAGGATTCGGTCCAGTCATGGTCGCTTTCCGCACGGCTGGTGTAGCCGGACAGGCCACCCTGCTGGCGGAGGGAGTCGAAGTCATCCGCGCGTCCCGTGAGGATCTTGTGCACATAGGACTGATGAGAGGTGTCAAAGATGATCGGTTCACGTGGCGAATCAAACACCCGGTGCATACCGATGGTCAGTTCCACCACCCCGAGATTGGGGCCGAGGTGCCCACCGGTGGCTGCGACCTTGTCCACCAGGAAGGTACGGATCTCCTTCGCCAGGGGCTCCAGATCCTCTTCTCTGAGGGCTTTGAGGTCAGCAGGTGTTGAGATGCGATTCAGGATTCCCATGGGCGTGAGTCTGGCACCTTTGCTTCTCGGAAACGGACGGAAATTTACTACTTGTCCTGCGGTGTTGGGGAGGCAACATGCAAGTCGGCAGGCGATCGGGGTACGAACCTGGGAAACAAGCCGTACACAATCACCTGCAATATTGTGGCTATCTTACTCTGTACCCGGATGTTAGCGGGTAACCGACTGGCTCATGGCCAGGTTTCTATGACACCGTCCGGCTGAAAACACCAATGGTTTCACAGTGGTGGGTGCCGGGGAAAGCGTTGAAAACGGCCAGGCGATCCAGGGTGTAGCCATTGGTGGACCAGTCGGCCACGTCACGGGCGAAGGTCGCTGGATCGCAACCAATGTGGATGACCAGCTGTGGTTTCGCCTCGGCGATGACACCGAGCACCTGGGAACCCGCACCGGTGCGCGGCGGGTCGAGCACGACCACATCAGGCTTGGGCAACTGGGAAGCAACCGACTCCACCTTCCCATTGTGGAAGGTGACGGGCAGCCCCTCCAGGGCCTGATCCCCCGCCTCAGCGGATCCCTCGGACAGCTCCACGGAATGCACGTGCGCGCCGAGCTCACGGGCCATTGCAGGCACGAACAGGCCGACACCCCCGTACAGGTCCCAGGCGACCGGGCCACGCTTATCGACGTCCACCAGCTCTGTTCCGGCGAGTACCTCGGCGATGAAATCAGAGTAGGCACGGGGAGCCGCTTCATGTGCCTGCCAGAAACCAGTGACCGGGAATGTCCAGGTGTGGTCGCCAACAGTCTGCTGAACATTGCCATCCCCCTCGATCACATCGAGGATGGTCTCGGCACGGCGTCCACGTGAGGCCTTACGGGACTCAACGACGGTTCGCTGACCGCGGTCATCGATGGCTGCGATCACTTCAGCTCCGGGGGTGAACTTCCGGGCATCAGGGCCCACCAGTCCACGGAGAAGCTCCGGGGCCACCTGGGAGCAGGCAACATCGGTGACCAGATCATTCGACTTCACCTTGCGGAACCCTGCACGACCGGAGGCATCCACGCCGAGCCGCACGCGGGTGCGCCAGCCCTGTGCGGGTGCCAGCTCAACCCGCTCGGGTGCCTCCACGTTGCTGAGGCCACCGATTCGTTCCAGCTGGTCGGTGACAACCCGGACCTTGAGATCCAGCTCTGCCTCCGGCGACAGCTCCGCGTAATCGCAGCAACCGGCCCCTGCAGCGGCAGCCGGGCACCGGGAGTCCACACGCTGCGGCGAAGCAGCGTTGACCTTCACCACGGCGCCACGGGCGAAACGCTTCTTCACCTGGGTGATCTCCACGTCCACGTCATCACCGGGGATGCCGCCGTGGACGAAGATGACGCGCCCACCGTGGTGTCCGATTCCCTCGCCACCATGGGCAGGGCGGATGACCTCGACGGTGATGATGTCACCCTTGTTGAGTTCGGCGGTATCAGTCATGTGACTGGTCCCTTCTTTCTTGTTGATCTCGGACCATGTGCACGATCAGACATGGCATCCAGCCCATCGCGTGGGCTGCAGAAGCAGACAACACTACCCTGCCGGGGTCGCATTACCTGCATTGTCACCAGGGTTGTTCTGCTGCAGACCCTGCTTCTGCTGTTCTGCACGCTTAGCCATCGCCTGTTGGATCTGATCGGCGAACTGCTGAGGCAGGGCCACGGGCAGTGGACTTCCCGCCAGGATCGGGGCATCCCCACGGTTGACGAAGGTGCGCGCAATCACCTCGCGGCCAAGCTCCTTCATTTCCTCGGATCGGTCCGCGGGGCTGATCATGGTCATGCGCAGCATCCACCGCGGGCCATCCACACCGGCGATGCGGATCTGACGGTCATTGGCCTCACCAACAACCTCCCTGCCCCACGGGCCCTGTTCAACGCGGACGGTGAGTCCGTCCTTGCGCATTCCCTCGGCGATCTCCTTCGTGGCCTCGCGCCACTGTCCAGCTGAGCTACGGCCGGCGAAGGCGACAGGGGTGATCCTGCCGTAACGGGTCACCACATGGAGCATCCTGGGGCCCTGCTCCCCCATTTCCACCTGCACCTCGGAGTCCTTCGGCAGAGGGATCTTCAAGGAACCGAGATCCAGTGTGCCCTTGGAGAAATCCGAGAAATCGAAGTCATCGAAGTTGACCTCGCCAGCATCATATGGACCTGAGGCCCCGTTCACCGCGTCATGGATGGGATCCGGTTGATCATCTAAAGGCTCATCGGTGGCAGTGACCTCAGCTGGGGCTGTCTCCTCCGCCTGGGTGGGTACATCGTTGTAATGAGTCTCCTGCTCCTCCATGTGCTGGTCGGGTGCAGAATCCTTCTTCTTTCCAAACGGCCACAGTGCCATGATCTCCCTTTCGGTCCCTTCTCATTAACGATGCGCGGGGGGCGTTACGTTCACCACGGTAGTCAGCTTCTCCGCGGATTGTTGTCTCCCACGCGATCCGCTCAAGTCTAGGGGCCTGGGGATTTCCCGCCACCGCAGACCACCTCAGGAATCTGCGTTCACCCCGGTGGAGCCATGGCCCCGGTCACCGCGGATGGTCTGGTCAAGCTGCTCCACCTCAATGAAGTCAACCAGCTCAACACGCTGGATGATCAGCTGGGCGATGCGGTCACCGCGGCTGATCTCGATCGGAGTCTCCGGGTCCAGGTTGATCAGGCAGACCTTGATCTCCCCTCGATAATCCGCATCGATGGTGCCCGGGGCGTTGACGATGCTCAACCCCTCCCGTGCAGCCAAACCAGAACGGGGGTGCACGAGGCCAACCGTTCCCAGTGGCAGGGCAATGGCCACACCCGTACCCACCAGTTCCCTGTGGCCTGGAGGGATGATGACATCGGCGGTGGCATGTAAATCCACCCCGGCGTCACCGCGGTGCGCACGGCGCGGCATCGGCAGGTCTTTGTCCAGCCTCTGAAGACGGACATTGTCAATGGGTTTCAGGTTCTCAGTCACAGGATCAGAATACTCAGTACCCCCCGGCACCCCATACCGGAGACCCCCGTGTGCATTAAGGCTCCGTACTCGGAAAATGGTGCTGTGGTCGGGGTGAGATAGGATTGCCTATTGTGACTGATTCCCATCGTGCTGATTCTGTGAACCCCACCGGCCCCGAGAACACGGGCTCAGGTGCCCGCGTCATCTACCGCGAGCGGCAGTGGGTCCCGTGGTACTGGTGGCTGGCCATGGCCGGCCTGGTGGCTCTCCTGACGGCCCAGTTCGGCCTCAACCGCAGTGATCTGTGGGTCTACGTCCCCGCTGTGGTGCTCACCGTCATCGCTGTCTGGGTTCTGCTGACCATGTCCAACACGATCATTTCGGTGGAGGAGGATGCAGACGGCACCCGATGGCTGATCGCAGGGCAGGCCAACCTCCCCCATGATGTGGTGTCCCGCTCATTGGCGGTACCGGCCACCGCGAAACGCAATGCGATGGGTCGCCAGCTGGACCCGGCAGCCTTCGTGGTGTCGCATGGGTGGGTACACGAGATGGTGATGCTGGTACTCGATGATCCCGAAGACCCCACCCCCTACTGGCTGATCGGCAGCCGGGACCCAGAAGCCCTGCTGCGCGCCTTCGTGCCAGACCAGGCGGAAAATGCCCTGGCTGACTTCAAATAAGCCACCCGGAAGTCACGAAACCCCGTCTCCACCCCATCGAAGCATGGGTTGTTGGGACGGGGTTATTTGATTGATGCAGCTGAGGGTGATCAGGCGCAGTCAAGGCAGATGACTGAACCGTCCGCCTCGGTGTGTGACTTACGGTTATTGCGCTGAACCAGGAAGCAGCTGGCGCAGGTGAACTCGTTCTCGCGACGTGGCACCACGTCAACGTTGAGTTCCTCTCCGGAGAGATCGATATTGGGAATCTCAAAGGACTCCACGATCTCGCCGTCATCATCCATGTCATTGGCGGTTTCAACCGCCTTCAATCCCTCCAGGGAGTCTGTCTCCAGTTCATCTTCGACGCGGCGGCGCGGAGCATCGTAATCGGTGGCCATCTGGTTTCCTCCCGAGTGGGTTGGTGTCATCTCTCAACTTTGCGCACTTCAGCAAATGTCATGCAGCGTTTAGCGCGCATAGTAAATGAGAAAAGTCCGCTTGTCATACTCGCTGGTCAGAGGGCCTTAATTAAGGCAACATCAAATAGGTTTAATTAGTGACATCACGCTCTGAGAGGCTTGAGAGCACCGATTCCGGAAAATAGTGCCTCCACCGCGTCAAAAACCAGCTGTGGCGCAGCATACAGAATTTCACCGGACTGACCCGGAATGGACAACCCGGGGGCATGCACGAGGGCACCGGCCTCCTCCGCGATGAGAATTCCCGCGGCATAATCCCAGCAGTTGAGACCGTGCTCGTAATACACATCCACCTGCCCATCAGCAAGGAGGCAGAGATCGAGGGCAGCGCTGCCCAGCCGTCTGATATCGCGAACCGCGGGGAGCACCGAAGTGAGCACCTCGGCCTGGTGCCCACGGCGCGTGGCGGAATAACTGAATCCGGTAGCCACCAGAGCCTGACTCAGGTCGGAGACATCATTGACGCGCAGGAGCACGATCTCATCTTTCTCGGGAAGGTACTTATAGGCACCTTCGCCACGCGCAGCGCTGTAGAGAACACCGGTGTCCACATTGATGACCGCGCCGGCCACCACCACGCCGTCAACTGCTGCGGCGATGGAGACCGCATATTGGGGAAGGCCATAAACAAAATTCACGGTGCCGTCGATGGGATCCACGATCCATGTGACTCCGCTGAGCGAAGGTGCACCGGTCCCCTCCTCACCGATCAGACCATCTTCCGGACGCAGTTCCTGAATACGGTTGGCGATGAAATCCTCAGCCAGGGTATCCACGATGGTCACCGGATCAACGGAGGAACTCTTGGTGTTGGTGTAATCCCAGAGGTTGCCCAGCTCCGCACGCTTGTCCCGGATCCGTGCGGCGGTCAACGTGGCTGTCTCTGAGGCGATGGCCCGGAGTTCATTGAAGGAGTAGGTCTGTGCTGATGTAGGTCCCATACACACCATCATTGTTGGTTTTTCCCTTCACCGTCAGGGAGATGAACAACCAGTTCCCTGACTCATGGTGCGATTGCTGGTGGTTCCCTGCCGAAACGCCGACTGGTTTGTACACTTGGGCCCATGACTGAAACGGGATTTGGGATCGATATTGGAGGCTCCGGCATTAAAGGGGCGAGAGTGGATCTGTCCACCGGTGAATTCATCGGTGAGCGCATCAAGATAGCCACTCCCCAACCGGCGACGCCTGATGCCGTTGCAGAGGTCGTCGCCGAGATCCTCACGCAGGCCGACTGGGACGGACCGGTCGGCATCACCGTTCCAGCGGTCGTTCGCGGTCAGGTGGCGCTCACAGCAGCCAATATTGATAAGAAGTGGATCGGCACTGATGTGCACGAGTTGTTCCAGCGGCATCTGGGTGACAGGGAAATCACTGTGCTCAATGACGCCGATGCCGCCGGCATCGCAGAAGCCACCTTCGGCAACCCGAAGGCACGCGAGGGATCGGTCATCCTGCTCACACTCGGTACTGGAATCGGTTCTGCCTTCCTGATGGACGGCGAGCTCTTTCCCAACACCGAACTCGGCCACCTCATCGTCGATGGCGAGGAGGCGGAGCACCGTGCTTCAGCGGCAGTCAAGGAAAATGAGGATCTGTCGTGGAAGAAGTGGGCAAAACAGGTGTCTAAGGTCATCAACGAGTATGAGCGACTGTTCTATCCTCACCTGATCATCGTGGGGGGTGGCATCTCACGCAAGCATGAGAAGTGGATTCCCCTCCTGGATGTGGAGACAGACGTTGTACCGGCTGAGCTCAGGAACCGTGCCGGAATTGTCGGCGCCGCGATGGCCGTCGCAAAGCATCTGGCGCCTTAGCGCCGGGTACATCCGGGGTAACGGGGACCTTGATTCGAGGCGACCGTTGGGGTAACGCAACCTGGCCCCACTGTGACACCCCTGCAGCCGATCATCTATACTGGGCTGCTGATCGTGGACAAGAGTTAACCATGAGATTGATTCGCCCTTGTGACTTCCCAAGAAACCTATGACTCAGAGCATTATCCCAACCAGTGGATGCCAATGAGACTTTCCGGGATACGGCAGCAGGGACATGGAGCAATTGATCGGCTGACCATTTCTTAAAACGATGTATTTCAAGTCTGGGTGCTTTTATTCGGCGTTTCTCGGGAACAAATAATCATTCCTGTTGTTGGATATATGTACTTATACCTGAAACCATCACCCGGAAAAGCAAGGCGAAAGGACATTAGTGGTAACCACTGAATCCTCACAGCATCGCTCGGATCAGTCGAAGACGTCGATGAAAATGCACCAGGAGCCGTGGAGAGCAGCATGGTAGAAAATAACGTAGCTAAAAAGACGGTCGCTAAGAAGACCGCACGTAAGACAGCGCGCAAGGCGGCACCCCGGGTTGCAGCACCCCTCGGGACTCAGGACAGTCCGACCGACGCACCTTCCGCTACCCCGGCACCTGCGGCCATTGACGCCACCGTCGAAACCGCCACCACTGACACGGGCAGCACTGCCGCAGAGACCACCACCGCAGCCAAGAAGGCACCTGCGAAGAAGACGGCGAAAAAGACCGTCCGCAAGGCTGCAGCCAAGAAGACCACGGCAAAGAAGGCTCCCGCCCGGAAGACCGCAACCAAGGCCACTCCGGCCAAGGCTGCCCCGAAGGTGATCGATCCGACCATCGAAGATGATGCTGGGGGGAAGGTCGTTGAGGACGAGGAGGATCCCGACTTCATTGACACCGACCTGGTCGAAGAAGAAGAGGACGGCGTCGAGCCCCTCGGTGCAGAAACCGAGGAGGAAGAGGACGACGGTTCCTCCGTCTGGGATGAGGATGAATCCGCAACTCTCCGCCAGGCCCGCAAGGATGCCGAACTCACAGCCTCCGCTGACTCTGTGCGCGCCTACCTCAAGCAGATCGGCAAGGTCGCCCTGCTCAATGCCGAGCAGGAGGTCTCCCTGGCCAAGCGCATTGAGGCCGGCCTCTACGCCACGCACAAGATGGAGGAGATGGAGGAAGCATTCGCTGCCGGTGACAAGGACGCGAAGTTGACCCCTGCGGTCAAACGCGACCTGCGTGCCATCGCCCGTGATGGCCGCAAGGCTAAGAACCATCTCTTGGAAGCCAACCTCCGTCTCGTGGTGTCCCTGGCCAAGCGTTATACCGGCCGTGGCATGGCTTTCCTGGACCTCATCCAGGAAGGCAACCTGGGCCTGATCCGTGCCGTGGAGAAGTTCGACTACTCCAAGGGTTATAAGTTCTCCACCTACGCCACCTGGTGGATCCGTCAGGCCATCACCCGCGCCATGGCTGACCAGGCCCGAACCATCCGTATTCCGGTTCACATGGTTGAGGTCATCAACAAGCTGGGACGCATCCAGCGTGAACTGCTGCAGGAGCTCGGCCGTGAGCCCACCCCGCAGGAGCTGTCCAAGGAGATGGATATCTCCGAGGAGAAAGTCCTGGAGATCCAGCAGTACGCACGTGAGCCGATCTCCCTGGACCAGACCATCGGTGATGAGGGTGACTCCCAGCTCGGTGACTTCATTGAGGACTCTGAAGCAGTTGTCGCCGTTGACGCCGTCTCCTTCACACTCCTCCAGGATCAACTCCAGGATGTTCTGGAAACCCTGTCTGAGCGTGAAGCAGGTGTGGTCAAGCTGCGCTTCGGCCTGACCGACGGCATGCCACGCACCCTGGATGAAATCGGCCAGGTTTATGGTGTGACCCGTGAACGCATCCGCCAGATCGAGTCCAAGACCATGTCCAAGCTGCGCCACCCATCACGGTCCCAGGTGCTGCGCGACTACCTGGACTAGAATGAGCCCCTGGTAAAAAGCATCAAGGCGCCCGCGCTCTCGTGAAACAACGAGGGTGCGGGCGCCTTCTGCGTTCCGTTAATCCGTCAGATCAACGCCGGTCCAGGTTGCTGTCATTCTCATATGTGTTGCTTCCGAGAGGACGAGCACCGGGGATGTCGGCATAAGAGGAGCTCTGTGGATCCACATAGGGATCCTGCAGACCATTCTTGCCGTAGGAAATGCGACGATGTACGGCTTCGAAGGGACCGCGGCGTCCGGCGAGTTCCAGCGCGAACGCCAGGAACATGGTGATCAGCCACACCCCTGCCGCGACAGCCGACGCACCCAGGATCCCCTGGCCAATTCCCAGGCCCAGTGTGAACGACTGGGTGATGATGAGCAGCAGGAACGACTGGAAAACGTAGCCACTCATGGACCGCGCACCGAGCGCCGCGATCATCCGTGGGAACAGAGGCAACCTGACGGCCTTCCCCTGCGCGGTCTCCCCCTGCGCGGCCTGTTCATTGAGACGGCGCTGCAAAGGCTGGGCCAGCAGGGCCACCGCGGCGACGATTCCCGGGCCGGTGAGAACACCGAAGGCCTGGTTGAGTCCCGAAAGCATCGGCGCCCATGAGGTGGGCAGCACCCCGATCTCCGCCAGACCCCACGGCAATCCGACCAGCACCACGACGGCAAGCATGACACCCACCGCTGCCCATAGCTGCCTGCGAAATTCATCCACCCTGCTCAACACCCGGTGACGTGCAGCGATGAATCCGACGATCATCACCGGCATGAGCATGAGGATCTCCACGGGGATCGCGACTACCTGCCCAACCACCATGAGCAGCGCGAAAAGGAGGTAGCCGCCGTAGCTCTCAGGTGCCTGGGTCATCGCAGTGAAATCAGACGCTGCACCATCACCCATCATCATGGGGAGGGCCACGGAGACCATCACGGTTCCGATGGAGTAGACGGCGAACATCACCCCGGCAAACCACCACAGGGATTTGTCACGGAGTGTCATCATCGCCGCGAAGATCATGCCTGCCACACCGTAGAAGAACATGATGTCACCCCAGAACAGAAACACCATGTGGAGGAGGCCGAATAGGGCCAGGAATCCGTACCGCCGCGCCAGAATTCCCCGTGCTCTACCTTCCGGGTACTGCCTGCGCCAGAGACTGGTCACGATCATGCCCACGCCATAACCCAGCATCGCGGAGAACATCGGAAGTCCACGGACATGGATGAACATCGCGCTGATGACCACAGCGATCTGTTCCCATAGGGAACCGGAGACCATCCCGCCGAGGCGGTGGGCCTGATAGCTGGTATCAGAGGGGAGCCATGCTGTGGCCACATTGGCCAGCGCGATTCCCAGCAGGGCGATTCCACGGGCAAGGTCGGGTGAGAGTATCCGGTGTTGCTGAGCGGAACGGTCAGGGGGGCGTGTGATCATGTCAAACATCCTCACATGTCAAGGTCGATGTGGCTGGACAGAACGCTATAAAGGGCAGTGAAGCGCAATGAGAAGGCCCCACAGATCTGCGGGGCCTTCATGCGGGGTGGTGGAGCAACTGCTAGAAGTTTTCATTCATGAACTGCTCCACACAGGCCTGCTGTGCGGCGGTGGTGGAGTTGTCGGTGAAACAGTCCATGATGCCGCTGTTGAGGAACAGCACCACGATGATGGCGAAGAAGGCCACGATGATCAGGCTGATAATGGACAGGATGAGCCCGCCGACAGACCAGCCGGTGCGTTTATTCGATCCCTGGTAGTTCTTGCCACGGATGAGCGCCACGATGGAGACGATCAGACCGGCCACCGCAATGAAGGGAGCTGCAAGAATCAACACGGCGAGAGGGCCGGCGAAGACGGTGAAGAAGACCACGATGCTGGCGATACCCAGCCCGAGAGCCCACGCGGCGAGCTTGTTCTTTTTAGCGTTCATCGGGGAGTTCTCAAAACCGCCACCGTAATTGGTACCATAGGGGTCCTGCGCCCCACCTGCACCCGGGTAACCACCGGAGAACTGTTCGCCACCCCCTGCCCCACCGGTGGAACCATATGAACCATAATCCGGTGTGGCCCCGGGATTCCCCGGGTTGCCGCCACCTGGGTTGCCACCTGTATTACCACCTGTATTGCCCGGATCGCCGTAAGGGTAGTTGGGATTGGTCATGATTGGTGCCTTCCTCGGTGATGTGGTTCAGGTTGTACCCGCGAAGAACTTTATTGGTTTCGCGGTTGCTCTGCCAGATAAGACTACCCTCACAGCCAGGTGTGGGCCGCGAGGGTATGTATTTTGATATGGAAACTTTATCCGCTACCACTGCCGGAGATAGGCGATCCGATCCCTGAGCTGCTGTGCTGAACACAGTGCCGTCGGAGGGCCACCACAATTCTTGCGCGCTTCGGTGTGGATCGCACCATGTGGCCGCCCGGTCCGACCGGAGGTGATCGACACGATGGTGTTCAGTTCCTTGCGCAGACGCGGAATCTCATCGCTGGCCACCTCATCGGCTGAGGCCTGCTCATGGATCTCCGCCTCCCGCTGTTTCTGACGCGCCTCTTCCTTGCGTCGCCTCTCCTCCACATCGCGGGCATCCAGCTGTTCCTCCTGACGCTTTCGCAGCAGCTCGCGCATCTGCTCAGCATCCAGCAGTCCCGGTAGACCCAGATAATCAGCCTCTTCCGCAGAGCCTGAGAATGTGGCGGTGCCATAGGTGGAACCGTCATAGATCAGGGAGTCCAGCTCTGCTTCCGCACCCAGGGACTCATAGGCTGGCAGCAGATCTGGTTCGCTCTCCTTGCGGTTGGCCTCCTGGAGGAGCTCGTCATCCCACCCTTCCTTGGGGCGGTCTGGCTTACCCAGAACGTGATCACGGGACACCTCGAGCTTGGCAGCCAGGTCCAGCAACACTGGCACTGACGGGAGGAATACCGATGCGGTCTCACCCGGCATACGGGAACGCACAAAACGTCCGATGGCCTGGGCGAAGAACAGTGGTGTGGATGCCGAGGTGGCATACACCCCCACCGCAAGCCGCGGAACGTCCACGCCTTCAGACACCATGCGTACCGCCACCATCCACTCATCGGTGGAGGCAGAAAACTCTTCAATTCTCGCGGAAGCTCCCGGTTCATCGGACAAAACGATGGCCACCGGAGTGGAGGATAGTTCCTTCAGAACCTTCGCATATGCCCGGGCAGTCTTGGTATCGGAGGCGATCACCAGGCCACCGGCATCAGGGATGTTCTGGCGCAGCTGCATCAGCCGGGTATGGGCTGCTGAGAGCACAGCGGGGATCCAGTCCCCCGTGGGGTCCAGGGCGGTGCGCCACGCCTTGGCGGTCTGCTCGGCGTTGAGGGGCTCGCCGAGGCGGGCCGCGTATTCCTCACCAGCGCTGTCCCGCCAGCGTGCCTCGCCCGAATAGGCGAGGAAGACCACAGGCCTGACCACGCCGTCGGCAAGCGCCTCGGAGTAGCCGTAGGTGTGGTCGGAACGCGACACCATGTGGCCGTGTTCATCCTCGGTGTAGCGGACAAAGGGAATCGGCGAATCATCGGAACGGAACGGGGTACCGGTCAGCGCCAGTCGGTGTTCAGCATCCCGGTAGGCCTGGCTGATGCCCTCGCCCCAGCTCTTGGCATCGCCGCCGTGGTGGATCTCATCGAGGATGACCAGGGATCGGCGCGCCATGGTCACCTGATAATGCTTGAACGGGTGCATCGACACCTGCGCATAGGTCACGCAGATACCGTCATAGGCGGGATTGACGCTGCCGGAGTTCTTGAACTCGGAGTCAAGGGACAGACCGACCCTCGCTGCTGCCTGCGACCACTGCGTTTTCAGGTGCTCGGTCGGGACAACAACGATGATCCGGTCAACGGTCCGGGATACCTTTAGTTCCGTGGCCACGCGCAACGCAAACGTGGTCTTACCTGCGCCGGGGGTAGCCACAGCCAGGAAATCACGGGGCTTTTCAGCGAGATATTTATCCAGGGCTGCGCGCTGCCAGGCCCTTAGATTGTTACTCACTTCTTACGCAGACCCTTAAAAATTCTCTCGCAGTCCGGGCACACAGGTGAACCGGGCTTGGCTTGTTTAGTCACAGGAAAGGTCTCTCCACACAGCGCAACAACCATGCGACCATTGACGGCAGAGTCTACGATCTGGTCTTTCTTCACATAGTGGAAGAACTTCGGGGTGTCGTCGCTGGTGGCGTTATCTTCCCTGACATCTGGGCGTTCAATAGTCTTCGTTGTCGTTCTCACCCATCCCATCATGCCCCAAATTCCTGTGTTGGCCATAAACGGACTACCCTTTGCCGTATGAACCAGCGGAAATCTCGACATAACAGGCCGAAGGGTTCGTCGGGATCGTCAAAAAGCAGGATGTTCAAACGGGTTCTCCATCGCAATGAAGTCCTTCTCATCACCGACAAGAAGCGCACCCCCATGCAGGATCTGCGCCACCGGCGACGCATCTACAACGTGATCCAGGCTGTGCGTATCCCCCTCCTGGCCCTGGCTGGTCTGTGTTGGATGATCTGGGGCCTGTGGTGGCTGGCCATCATCATCTTCATCGTCTCCGTCCCGCTGCCGTGGGTGGCGGTGGTCATTGCCAATGGCCAGGGCCAGCCCCGTGACCCACGGGAGAAGGCGGTGTACAAACCCGGACTCGCCCGAGAAATGCAGGCACAGGCCCGGTTGGAGGCTGAGCGGGCGCGTGCGTTAGAGGCCACCCCACCCTCGAATGAGGGCAAGGAGGTGGACCTCATCCGCAATTTCGAGGGCATCACCATTGACGCTGACGAGGATCAGGACAAGGACGATAAGAATGACCAATAGCACCCCCCGCCGTTCACCGTTGACCCAGGTCGCGCGCGAGCTGAAGAAAACCTTCCGGGAGATCGGCTACACCACCTCCGGCATCGCCGATCTGCTCGGTCCTGACTTCACCCAGGCCATGCACGCGGGACAGCCGGCCGCTGTCCGCTACCACCTGGACACCCTGCCCGCCTGCAACCTCAGCCTCGCCCTACGGGCCTTGGTTCTGCGCGACCCGGTGCGCGTCGACAAGCTCTCCGCGCTTCTCGGTGAGGGCACCATGATCACGCTTATCGACGCCGGCTTTGCCCGCGAGACCGCCGATGGCAGCGTGCGGTTACTGATTGATATCCGTCCTCATCTGATCGCGGGTCGTCAGCAGTGGGTGTTCTCCGATGCGGATGCGTCAATGACGCAACATGTGCCCGGCCCCGATCATGTCCTGGGTGTGGGAGCAGCCAGCTTATCCCTGCTGCAGGCCACCCCGACCTCCCCCACCGACCGGGTGCTGGATCTGGGCACCGGGTCCGGCATTCAGGTGCTGGGACAGGCAGGACTGGCCTCCACCATCACCGCCACCGACGTGCATCCCCGCGCCCTCGACTTCGCTGAGGCCACGCTGGTGGATTCCGGGGTGGATGTCGAACTCATTGAAGGCAGCTGGTTCGCCCCGGTCGAGGGACGGGAATTCGACCGGATCATCGCCAACCCACCGTTTGTGGTTGGCCCGCCGGAGATCGGCCATGTCTACCGCGATTCCGGAATGGATCTGGACGGTGCCACCAGACTGGTCGCGGAAGAGGCCTGCAGGCATCTCGCCCCCGGCGGCACCGCACACCTGCTGGGCGCCTGGGTGCACTCAACGGAACAGTCCTGGCAGCAGCGGGTGGCGGAATGGCTGCCCGATGAGGGTGTCGCCGCGTGGATCATCCAGCGCGATGCCGTGACGCCCTCCCAGTATGTGGGCACCTGGTTGTCTGATGAATCCCTGGATCTGCGCAGCCCGGAGGCTTCCGAGCGCACCTCCGCCTGGCTGCGCCACTTCGACAACGCCGGGGTCACGGGTGTGGGGTTCGGTTTCATCGCCATCCACAGGCTGGGATCAGACGAACAGGAAACAAAGTCCGACATCCTGGCGGAAGAGATGACCCAGTACTTTGAGGATCCCCTCGGCCCGGAAGTCTCCGAATACTTTGCCCGTATCGCGTGGTTGCGAGACCAGACCCGTGAGTCCCTCCTGGAATCGCGCTACCGGGTGCGACCCGGCGTGGCGCAGGAGGAGGTGAGTCTGGCAGATGCCGAGGAAGGAATGGGGTTCGCGCCGGTGGCCAGGCGCCTCACCCGCACCGACGGCCCACGGTGGTCACATGATGTTGACCACCACCTCGCGGCGGTGCTGTCCGGCCTCAACCCGGATGGACTGAATCTGGAGGAGACCCTTGGCCTCTACGCCATGGCCAACGGGGTGGATGAGCAGGCTCTGCACAACAGTGCGATCGCCGCGGTGGTGGACCTCGTCCGGCACGGGCTGGTGCTTCCTGTGGATCTGATCGCGGGTGAGTTCTGATGAAAGCTGTATTGACCCGGGTGAGTTCTGCGAGTGTGACCGTTGACGGTGACGTGGTCGGTCAGATCGACTGCCCCGAAACGGGTGGTCTTTTGGCCCTGGTGGGTGTGGGCTCGGAAGATGCCCCCGATGCGTGGGAGACCATGGTGCGGAAAATTGCCGAGCTGCGCATCCTGGATGAGGAGAAATCTGTCAGTGACGCCGGCGCGCCGGTCCTGCTGGTCAGCCAGTTCACCCTCATGGGCAGAACAGCCAAGGGCCGTCGTCCATCGTGGTCTGATGCCGCACCCGGTGACATGGCAGAACCAGTGATCAGGAAGATCGCGGACGGTTTACGTGCCCGTGGAATCCAGGTGGAGGAAGGCCGCTTCGGCGCGATGATGCAGGTGACCTCGGTGAATGAAGGGCCGTTCACCGTCCTGGTGGAGTGCTAGCAAGGTGCATTAAGTTCGGAGTTTGACCCCACCCGGAAAAGTTTCCGTTTGCAATATATTCATAAAGAAACCTCCTTTGGCCACCCCTGCGTCAACACTTGAGTCTTGATTGATAAACCTTCGGGGGTGTGTCATTTTTTATTGAACAATGTGGGAACTTTCACACTGGTCGCCCCGTTGAACCAAGTGAACCGCGAAATTAGGAGGCCAGTTATGACTCAACCGTCCACGCAGGATCTCACAGGTAATGATCGGGAAGTAGACCCCGGAAGCAGGCGAGGTCAAACCAACGACAATCCATCACAGGACCTTGTTCGCGTTTATCTCAATGGCATCGGAAAAACAGCTCTGCTCACCGCGGAGGATGAAGTTGAGTTGGCCCAGACCATTGAGGTCGGCCTTTATTCCGAATACAAGCTCAAGCGTGCCGGAGAGCCACTGACCCGCGCCATGAAGCGCGACCTCAAGGTCCTGGCCAAGGAGGGCAAAAAGGCCCGTGCCCACCTGCTCGAGGCCAACCTCCGCCTTGTTGTCTCCCTGGCGAAGCGTTATACCGGCCGGGGCATGCCCCTGCTGGACCTTATCCAGGAAGGCAATCTCGGACTGATCCGCGCCATGGAGAAGTTCGATTACACCAAGGGCTTCAAGTTCTCCACGTACGCCACCTGGTGGATCCGTCAGGCCATCACCCGCGGCATGGCTGACCAGTCCCGGACCATCCGGCTCCCCGTCCACCTCGTGGAGCAGGTGAACAAGCTGTCTCGCATCAAGCGTGAGATGTACCAGCACCTGGGGCGAGAGGCCACCAATGAGGAGCTCGCCGAGGAATCCGGGATCGATGAGTCCAAGATTGAGATGCTGCTCCGCCAGTCCCGTGACCCGGTGAGCCTGGACATGCCTGTCGGTGCAGATGAGGAAGCCCCACTCGGTGACTTCATCGAAGACTCCGAGGCCACTGACGCCGAGACCGCTGTGGTCGCATCCATGCGCCATTCTGATATCCGCTCTGTGCTCAGCACCCTGGATCAGCGTGAGCAGGACGTGATCCGCCTCCGTTACGGACTCGACGATGGAGTTCCGCGCACCCTGGATCAGATCGGCCGCCGTTTCGGACTCTCCCGCGAGCGTGTCCGCCAGATTGAGCGCGAGGTCATGAGCAAACTCCGTGATGGCGAGCGTGCATCCAGACTCCGCGAGTACGCCATCTGATGCAGATCCCCGTGGGCGTGGTTAGCTCCTGAGACCTGTCGGCCGGGAAACTCCCTGGGAGTTTCCCGGCTTTTCGGTTCCCTATTGATTGGGGAAGCGCACTTCCAGCTGGTTCAGGCCGGGAACGTCGGCGGGTGCTCCCCTTAAAGTTTGGCTAAGCTGAGATGAGTTCATCCGGCATTCTCCCCCGTGCTTAGAAACCGTGCTCAGAAATCGCAGCATGCGGGCGGATGCCCACAGATTTATAGGTTTCAATCCTGGAAATTCAGGGGAATTATTAGCGTTGGCTTTCTCCTGGGGAATGAACACCGGTAGAATGCGTTTGAAGAGATGGATATATCCATCAAACAGCGCCTCACCAACTTTCGGGGTTGGAATTGGGTCAGGGGTAAACCGCTTCCCACACGGGGCGGTTTTCCAGTTGTGTTTGGAATTTACAAGGAAGGCAGTCTCCTGTGAAGGATCTGGTCGATACCACTGAAATGTATCTGCGCACCATTTATGAACTCGAGGAGGAGGGCATCATCCCGCTCCGTGCGCGCATTGCAGAGCGCCTCGAGCAGTCCGGCCCCACCGTGAGCCAGACTGTTGCCCGAATGGAGCGCGATGGTCTGGTCCATGTCAGTCCGGATCGCAGCCTCGAGATGACTCCCGAGGGTCGTGCCCTCGCCATTGCAGTCATGCGCAAGCACCGCCTGGCCGAGCGCCTGCTCACCGACATCATCGGACTGGACATCCACAAGGTCCACGACGAGGCCTGCCGCTGGGAGCACGTCATGAGTGATGAGGTGGAGCGTCGCCTCGTCGAGGTTCTTGATGATGTCTCGCGCTCCCCCTTCGGCAACCCCATCCCGGGTCTGACCGACATCGGCTTTGATCAGGATCGCGAACCCGACTCAGGTGTCCGTGCCATCGACCTCCCCCACGGGGAAACCCTCCGGGTTCGTATTGTCCAGCTCAATGAGATTCTCCAGGTGGATCAGGAGCAGTTCCAGATCCTCACCGCTGCCGGCATCAAAATGGGAACCGAGGTGGAGATCACCAATGAACAGGGCCGCGTGATGATTACGCACAACGGCATGGTCGTGGAACTCATCGATGATCTTGCTCATGCGGTCCGGGTGGAAAAGATTGAGGGTCTCAACTGATGAAGCTTCTGGTTACCGGAGGTGCCGGCTACGTGGGTAGTGTCTGTGCCGCCGTCCTGGTGGAGCGTGGACACGATGTCACGATCATCGACAACTTCACCACCGGCAACCGCGAAGCGATCCCCGCAGGGGCCACCCTGGTGGAAGGCGACGTGCACGATGTCGCCCATGAGGTTCTCGCCAGCGGGGACTTTGATGGTGTGGTCCACTTCGCCGCCCGGTCCCTCGTAGGCGAATCAGTGAGCCAGCCCGCTGATTATTGGCAGCACAACGTGGTGACCACCCTGACCCTCCTTGAGGCGATGAGACACAACGGCGTGAATAACCTCGTCTTCTCATCCACCGCAGCAACCTACGGTGAACCTGAACAGGTCCCGATCACCGAAGACATGCCGACGGCCCCCACCAACCCCTATGGGGCGTCCAAACTGGCAATTGACTACGCCATCACCTCCTACGCCCATGCTTATGGCCTCGGGGCGACGAGCCTTCGTTATTTCAATGTGGCTGGAGCCTATGGTTCGATCGGCGAGAACCGTGACGTGGAGACACATCTGATCCCGCTGGTTCTCCAGGTCGCACTAGGCCACCGCGAGAAGATCTCCATGTTTGGTGACGATTGGCCCACCCATGACGGCACCGCGGTCCGTGATTACATCCACATCCTTGATCTCGCGGAAGCCCACGTCCTGGCCCTCGAATCCAATGCCGGAGGGTCACACCGCATCTTCAACCTCGGATCCGGTGATGGTTACAGCGTGAAACAGGTTGTGGAGATGTGCCGCGAGGTCACCGGCCACCCGATCCCTGCTGAGATCGCACCCCGGCGCGCCGGCGACCCGGCCACGCTGATCGCTTCATCGGACAAGGCCCGTCGCGAACTGGGTTGGGCCCCGTCCCACACCGATCTGCGGACCATCGTGGAGGATGCGTGGGTATTCACCTCCCAGCTGGGGGATCTCGCGCACAGCGCCCGGCGACGTTAGGACTCTATATTTCTCTGCATCATCAGGCAGCTTGGGCAGGTTCAGACTCATCCGGGTCTGCACCTGCCCTTGTGCCATAGTGGGTGCGGACCATGTCATTGCCACGCATACAGGCATCCACCATCGAATCGGACTGTCCGTCCATGAGCCCTCGTTGCAGCAGTGCTGAGAAACTGTGCCCCGGGTCGGTGACCTGGGCGGCTTCCAAGGCTGGGATCGCTTTCATCCCCAGGCGACGCTGGATGGCGCTGATCGCGAACAGGCACAGGGCGTTGGACCGGATGGTTCCGTTGAAGGTCTTGGCCACAGCGAGGAAGAGATCGGATGCCACATCCGGGGTGTGGACAGCGTGATGGAGTATGGCATCCCGGAGCAGCAACGAGGTGAGGTAGGCGGCCGCATCACGTAGGAGGCCCGGTTTTTGCAGCAGGGCGGTGTGGTTGGTCCCCGGTGACCTGGTGGTGGCGCGGTGCATGATCGTGTCGAATCCATCGAGTGCCGCATCAAAGGCACCGCCATCGGGGTTGGTTCTGATGGCACGGAGGATGTCTTCGCCGATCTCACGTGCCTGTGCGGTGAGATCGGCGATCCCTTCGCTGGTGAGGAAGCGGTTGTCCCGGTCGTAGGCGGAGTAGGCGTCAGTCCTGGTGAGTTCTGGAAGGTGTCCGTGTTCCAGGAGGTTCTGCGTGGCCAGCGCCTGCGTGATGGGCGCGATTCGTCCATGTTCCCATTCGGATAGTCCCCGGCAGGTGCTGCCCAGTTCCTCAGGGGAAGGGCCGAAGGCGAGCTGATAGGTTTCACCGCTGTAGATACCTGCGGTGACCCAGCAGGCGGTGATGGGGACGGTGCCGGCCTCTGCGGCGTCGAAAAGCTTGTCCACGGTTTCCTCGATCGCCGCACTGTTGGACTGCTCCGTGATGGCGAAGCAGAAGATGAGGTCGGCTTCCACCGAGGTGATGGCCTGACCTAGCTCTGGTAGGAGGTGAAGTTCGTCGATGTTGACTCTTATCACTGGGCCGAGGGTGTGTCTGGGGCCTGAGCCCTCCCGGAACATGGCGGCGAAAACGAGTGATTCGGTGGGAAAGAATCCGAGAATTCCCGGGATGTTGGCAATGAGATCCCCTGGTGTACCCAGGACTGGTGTGGATGATGGATTGTTATTTTCTGGCATGCGCTCAGTATGTGGGAGTTTTGCTGCCTCCGGTAGGCTGTGGCCCTCCATCCACAGGTTCTGATACCTGGAGTGATCTCTATCCACAGCCCATAGTGAGATGTTGTTGCCAAAGGGCAGGTCAAGCCGGGTTCCGGGATGGTGGTGATCGAGGAAGTGGATCCTGTTGATGTTGGCGTGGGCGTGGCCAGGCGTTGACTCTTGTTCGAACCGGCATCGACTAGACTCGGGATGATTCGGAGCTGGAATAGCACATTGATATGAATGAGGGGATTAATTCTCAGTGACTGTGCGTTGAACTCAATAAGACCATCCCTGATACGGAATTCGGTCTAATTTTTTAACAACGACCAACCGCCAGGGGTCAACCCTGAAACGATGAATGTTTAGTGAGATTGAGGAGGAATAATGTCGGATAACAAGGAACCAATGTACGAACTTGAATACCCGTCACCTGAGGTGAGCGGGAACGGATCGGAAGGCCCTACCCTCATTGTTGCTCTTCAGGGTTATGCCGATGCAGGCCATGCGGTGGAGTCCAGCGCTTCACATCTGATGGCTGCACTGGATCACCGGCTCATCGCGTCCTTCAACAACGATGAGTTGATTGATTACCGTTCCCGCCGCCCCACCGTGGTCATTGATCACAACGAGGTGACCGGGATGGAGAACCTTGAGCTGGGCCTGCATGTGGTGCGTGACTCGGACAACAAGCCCTTCCTCGTGCTGGCCGGGCCTGAGCCGGATCTCCGGTGGGGTGCCTTCACCCAGGCGGTATCTGATCTCGTGGACAAGTTCGGCGTGGATAAGACCATCTGCCTTTATGCCGCACCCATGACGGTTCCGCATACCCGTCCCACTGTGGTCTCTGCCCACGGTAACTCTGCTGATCTGTTGAAGTCACAGTTCAACATCGATGCGCGTATCTCGGTACCCGGTTCCGCATCGCTGAAGCTGGAGAGGCTGCTGCACACCCAGGGCAAGAATGTTGCCGGCTACACGGTGCATGTACCCCACTATGTCGCTGCCTCACCGTACCCCGCAGCAACATTGAAATTGCTGCAGGCTGTCGCGGACACCGCTCAGCTGAACCTGCCGTTGCTGGCCATTGAACGTGATGCGGACAAGGTCCAGCGTCAACTCACTGAACAGACTGCTGATTCCACGGAGATCCAGCACGTGGTGGGTGCCTTGGAACAGCAGTATGACGATGAGCTCGAGCGTTACCGTGAGAAGAATCCGCAGGCGGTTCTCCCAGGTGAAACCCCGGTTCCATCAGGTGATGAAATCGGTGCGGAGTTTGAGAAGTTCCTCGCTGGCCTGGATGACACCGATGATCCGGATAAGCAGGACAATCCGGAGGATTAGTCCTCCTCACGCACGAGGCGGAAACCCGCCCCACTCCTTGCGCACCGGAAGATGCGCAAGGAGTGGGGCGGTCGGTCTTTTCGTCGACAAGCATGCGGGTGCCCCCGGTGTCCGGTGCGTTGGCTACGCTTGGTAACCGTGAACCTTTCCCAGATGTTGCCTGACCTTTCCGATGTTCCAGAGAGCCTGCTGGATGAATCCATCTTCGATTCATTTCTGGCGTGGACGAGCACCCGGGGCATCGGCCTGTACCCTGCGCAGGAAGAAGCCTCCCTGGGCATTCTCACCGGCGACAATGTCATTCTGGCGACCCCGACCGGTTCTGGTAAATCCATGGTGGCCATCGCCGCACACTTCATCGCGATGGCACGTGGGCAGCGCAGCTTCTACACCGCCCCGATCAAAGCACTGGTGAGTGAGAAATTCTTCTCCCTGTGTGAGATTTTCGGCGCAGAGAATGTCGGCATGATGACGGGAGATGCCACCGTCAATGGTGGTGCCCCGATCATTTGTGCCACAGCAGAAATCGTGGCCAATATCGCTCTGCGTGACGGAGCCTCGGCAGCCATCGATCAGGTGGTGATGGATGAGTTCCACTACTATTCCGAACCTGACCGTGGCTGGGCATGGCAGGTTCCCCTTCTGGAATTACCACGCGCACAATTCCTGCTGATGTCCGCCACCCTGGGTGATACCGGGTGGTTGGAAGAGGATCTCACCAAACGAACCGGCCGGACCACCAGCTTCGTGGGCAACACCGAACGCCCGGTGCCACTGGAGTTCTCCTATGTGTACACCCCGGTGCATGAGACCATCGAGCAGCTCCTCACCGAGAAGAAAGCCCCCGTCTACGTGGTGCACTTCACCCAGCGGGACGCCATTGAACGGGCCCAGGCGATGACCTCCATGACGGTGATCACCAAGGAGGAAAAGGACCGCATCGCAGACGAGATCGGTGATTTCCGTTTCACCACCACCTTTGGCAAGACGCTATCCAAACTGGTTCGTCGTGGTATCGGCGTTCACCATGCCGGCATGCTGCCCAAATACCGCCGGTTGGTGGAAAAACTCTCTCAGACAGGATTATTGAAGGTGATCTGCGGAACCGACACTCTGGGTGTGGGCATCAACGTGCCCATCAGGACAGTGTTGATGACCGGTCTGGTGAAGTTCGACGGTTCCCGTGAACGCGTGTTGAAGTCCCGGGAATTTCACCAGATTGCGGGCCGTGCCGGGCGTGCCGGGTATGACACCGTGGGGCATGTGGTGATCCAGGCTCCTGAACACGAGATCGAGAACTTCCGTCTCCGGGAAAAAGCCGGTTCCGATCCGAAGAAGTTGAAGAAACTCCGACTCAAGGCCACCCGCCCCGGTGAAGTCACCTGGACATCGAAAACCTATGAGCGTCTCACCACCGCCGAACCGGAACAGCTCACCAGCCAGTTCAAGATCAGCAACTCCATGCTCCTCAATGTGATCGCCCGCCCCGGTGACGGTTATGACCACCTCAGGCACCTGCTGCGGAGCAACCACGACACCCGGAACAAACAGAACAAGGACATACTCACCGCCCTGGAATTGTTCCGGGGGCTGGTCAACGCCCAGATCATCGACAAGGTTGAAAACGGTCCCGATGAAACCGGGCGGGTTTATGCCCTGACACAGGATCTCCAACGTGACTTCGCGCTCAACCAGCCACTGGCACCGTTCGCCTTGGCAGCCCTGACCCTGCTGGACAAAGAGTCCGAAACCTACACACTCGACGTGATCAGTGTGTTTGAATCCATTCTGGATGATCCCCGGCAGATCCTCATCGCCCAGCAGAAGGCCCGGCGCGGTGAGGAGATTGAAGCACTCAAGGCAGAAGGGGTGGATTACAGCGAGCGCATGGCGATCATCGAGGACGTGACCTGGCCCAAGCCCCTGGAGGAGGAGCTGGGGCAGGCCTTCGAAACCTTCCGCGAGGGGCACCCCTGGGCGAAGGAATTCGAGCTCAGCCCGAAATCAGTGGTCCGCGACATGATCGAACACGGCATGACCTTCTCTGATCTGGTGGCAACCTACGGTGTCGCCCGTTCTGAGGGTGTGGCCCTGCGGTACCTCACCGACGCCTGGCGTACCCTCCAGCATTCCCTCCCCCGCGACCATTCCACCGAGGAATTGGATGATGTGGTGGTGTGGTTGGGGGAGCTCATCCGTCAGGTTGACTCATCACTGGTGGATGAATGGGCCCAGATGGCCGACCCGGATGCACCGATTGACAAGGAAACCCTGGCGCGCGAACTGGCCTTCGGGGTGGAAGACCCCACTGCACTGACAGCCAACCGCCGTGCCTTCACCATCATGATCCGCAACGCGATGTTCCGCCTCGTTGAGCTGTTCGCCTATGAGAAGGAAGACCAGCTTGCCCTCATGACCGAGCACCTTGATGAGAAACCGGACTTCCCCGCTGCCATGGATGCGTACTTCGATGAGTATGCAGACCTGGATACCGGCCCCGCTGCCCGTGGAGCTGAATTCTTTAAAGTCGAGCAGAGTGGCAGGGCGTGGGCTGTCCGACAGACTATCAAGGATCCGGAAGGTGATAATTCCTTCGCGTTTGTGGGTGTGGTGGATCTGGATGCCTCTGATGAGGCCGGAGAGGTACGCTTCTCCTCCCTGGACATCCAGCAGAACTGACGTAACCCACCCGGTTCGGGTGAAAACCCGCCGGATACATGTCTTCCCCGGCGGCATCCTTCTTTAAATACAATCTCGGGAAAATGATGTTGTTGACATAACCGCAGTTCATTCAGCGGTTTTACCTATTTACCGAGCTTATTCGCTAAAGAAGGGCCCTGTTTCATTACCATTTCCTCCACTAAGAGGTTAAGGTTATAGGCATGAGTAATAAGGAGTACCGGCCCACTCTCGCGCAGCTTCGTACATTCGCGACGATCGCCGAGTGCAAACATTTCGGCACCGCTGCATCCAAACTATCCATTTCCCAACCTTCCCTCTCCCAGGCACTCGTAGCCCTGGAGACCGGCCTCGGTGTGCAGTTGATCGAACGATCCACCAGGAAGGTGATTGTCACCCCGGCGGGCGAAAAACTCCTCCCCTACGCCAAGTCCACACTGGATGCGGCAGAGTCGTTCCTCGCCCACGCCCGCGGCGCCAACGGATCCTTGACTGGCCCACTGACCATCGGCATCATCCCCACCGTTGCCCCCTACATCCTGCCACCCCTGCTCAATATCGTCGATACCGAATTCTCCGAACTTGAACCCCACATCGTGGAGGATCAGACCAAGCATCTGCTCTCACTCCTGCGTGACGGTGCCATCGATGTCGCCCTGATGGCCCTACCCTCGGAAACCCCGGGCATGAAGGAAATCCCCCTGTATGACGAGGACTTCGTCGTCGTGGTTCCAGAGAATCATGTCTTCGCAGGCCGCCAGGATCTCCAGCTCTCAGCTCTGGAGGAACTGGAACTTCTCCTCCTCGATGATGGCCACTGCCTCCATGACCAGATCGTGGACCTGTGTCGCAGGGCCGATATCAACCCGATCAGTTCGACGACAGCAGTCACCCGCGCATCCAGCCTCACCACCGTGATGCAGCTGGTGGTGGCCGGCCTCGGTTCCACCCTGGTGCCGGTCAGTGCGGTTCCCTGGGAGTGCACCCGCGATGGACTCTCCACCGCCAACTTCGGCCCAGATGTCACCGCTAACCGTCGGGTCGGACTGGTGTACCGCTCGTCCTCCTCACGCGCGGAGGAATTCGAACAGTTCGCCCAGATCCTCCAGCGTGCTTTCCAGGAAGCAATGTCACGTGCCAGGGACACCGGAATTGAACTGAAGAACAATGAGAGCATCCTCCCGGTTGATGCCTGATCTCCATAAGCCTCTGATCAACTCACCTTGAGGCTCACGCAGTAGAGACCAACAACTAAAGCCCTTCCTCACCCTCCCTCACGCCCCGCCTGAACAAGGCTGGGTGTGGGGCAGGTGAGGAAGGGCTTTGGCATTGTCGGCATGGGGGGCGGGCCGTCTACCGCGGTCACCTGCCGCTGGAATCCACCGGCACCTTGCCACCACTCATCTGGCGGTACAGATGAGCGGAGATCAACACACTGACTGGAAGGAAGATGACCAATCCGAGGAACAGGGTCAACGGTCCGAAGACCATGATCACCACACCGCTGAGGACGCTGTACAGCAGCAATTTCGGGTAGTTCCTGACTGCGTCAGCGAATCCGTTCTTGGCTGCACCCACCGCATTCTCACGGCCGTCGGAGGTGTAGTACACCCAGTAGCTGTACAGGGGATTGATCAGACCTGCGATGATCACGAACAGGGCCAGGCGGCCGAGAAGTCCACTGTCCAGTGCCACCTCTCCGGTCAGCTCATTCACCATGACGGCACTCTGGGTGTCACTCTGGACGATGAGGCTGAGCACCATCCCCAACAGCGTGAAGATGATGAGCAGGATAGCGGTCTGGCCAGCATTGATCGGGTGGAAGAAATCCTTTAGTCGCGCCCTGCGGCCGTCTGTCTCAATGAGCGCCCCGCGCATGGCCGCGATGAAGATGAGCCACGCAAGCACCGAGATCACCACGTTGATGATGATATTCACAGGTGCCCAGGGATCATTGTCCATGACCGCCTGGGGATCAAGCGCGACCATCAAAAATCCCAGCATGATGGACAGAACGAGGAACGCCAGGCCGACGATCACGGTGCCCAGGATCCAGACAGCAGGGTTGGAGAACACCGACTTGAAGCCGAAACGGACGGCCCTCATGATGTTGATGCGGCCATCGGCGGTTTCCAGAGGCCTGCCGTTGCCATCCGGACCGGCATACTGACCAAAAGTCCCGGTCTCATATCCGCCATAGGCGTTGGCATTCGCCTGTCCATCTCCGGTGGTGCCGGGGTACGGCTCATAACCGGAATAAGCGGAGGCGCCGGCACCACCGTAGTTCGATGTACCGTAGCCGGGATTAAAACCACCGGGGGCGTCCTCGGGGTGGTTGGTGGGCCGGTAACGGTCCGGCGCCGCACCCTCCTCACCGCGCCCGCTGCCCGCTCCGCGTTCATAACCATCACTGGACGGGGGATCCAGAGGAGAATGTCCGGATTCTCCACGGTCCTCCCGGCCACCATTTCCACCATGATCACCGTTCCCACCATGATCATCACGGCCATCGGGGCCATCGGGGTTGAAGTCTGGCGAATCCTCGTCGCGGTTCATCTTCTTCGATCTCTCCTCTTCACAGTTCGTGGCGTCACACCGCCCCATGTATCCGCAGCCCACTGGCCACATGACGGTGAAACACGACACATCCAGGTATCACACTACTCGCAGCCGGACTCGAACGAGCACTGCGCAACAAGTAGAATGGCCAGCTAGCCATGACTACACCTGAGAAAGCTCCCACGCGAGCTGAACTGTATGAACTCCTCGAGCGCGTCTCACTCACCGATGAGCGCGCCTTCCGGCGACGCCTGAACAAGGCACGCTCCCCCCGGGCACTCACGGCCATCAAGGCCGATATCGACCGGGCCACAGCGCTTGTCGACGCCCGGGCAACCCGCGTCCCCCAGATCACCTACCCGGAGACGTTGCCGGTCAGCGCGCGCCGGGATGACATCGCCGAGGCGATCAGCAACAACCAGGTCGTCATCATCGCGGGTGAGACCGGTTCAGGTAAAACCACCCAGATCCCCAAGATCTGTCTCGAGCTCGGACGCGGGCGCAGAGGTCTGATCGGGCATACACAACCGCGTCGTCTAGCAGCACGCACCGTTGCTGAACGTATCGCCGATGAACTCGGCCAGGGTATCGGTGAGACCGTCGGTTACGCGATCCGTTTCGACGACCGCGTCTCATCCTCCACCGCGGTGAAGTTGATGACTGACGGCATCCTCCTCGCGGAGATGCAACGTGACCGCTTCCTCAACGCCTATGACACGATCATCATCGACGAGGCCCACGAGCGTTCCCTCAACATCGACTTCCTGCTGGGATATCTGCGTCAGCTGCTACCGAAACGCCCGGATCTCAAGGTGATCATCACCTCCGCCACGATCGACCCGGAACGCTTCGCCAGCCATTTCGCAGATGCAGACGGAAAGCCAGCCCCCATCATCGAGGTCTCCGGGCGAACCTTCCCCGTGGAAATCCGCTACCGTCCGCTTGAGGTGGTACAGGGGGATAAAGTCATTGACATCGACCCCCTCGACGGGCTCTGCAACGCGCTTGAGGAACTCATGGAGGAGGGCAAGGGTGACATCCTGTGCTTCTTCCCGGGTGAGCGTGACATCCGGGATGCCATGGAGGCCATCGACGGCCGCAAATGGCGAGGTGTTGAAGTCACTCCCCTGTTCGGCAGGCTCTCCAACCAGGAACAGCACCGGGTGTTCAGTCCTCATTCCGGGCGGCGCATCGTGTTGTCCACCAACATTGCTGAGACGTCCCTCACCGTCCCCGGAATCCACTATGTGGTGGACACCGGAACCGCCCGTATTTCCCGGTATTCGGTGCGCACCAAGGTGCAGCGTCTTCCCATTGAACCGGTCTCACAGGCCAGCGCCAATCAGCGTTCAGGCCGTTGTGGCCGTGTCGCCGACGGTATCGCGATCCGCCTCTACTCCGAGGAGGATTTCCTCTCCCGGCCTGAGTTCACCGATCCGGAGATTCTACGCACCAACCTGGCCAGTGTGATCCTGCGTATGGCATCACTGCGTCTGGGCGATATCAATGATTTTCCCTTCGTCCAGGTGCCCGAACAGCGTTCCATCCGTGATGGTCTCCTCCTGCTCCATGAATTGGGTGCACTGGCCGAGGATGCCGCAGAGGACGGTTCCCCGAAGCTGACCCCCATCGGTCGGGATATCGCCACTATCCCGGTTGATCCCCGCATGGCCCGCATGCTGGTCGAGGCCAACACCCTCGGTGCGCTGCATCCGGTCATGGTCATCGTCGCAGCCATGACCATCCAGGATGTCCGCGAACGCCCGCTGGAGTTCCAGGCACAGGCGGACCAGGCCCACGCACGTTTCAAGGACACCACCAGTGACTTCCTCAGTTTTCTCAAATTGTGGGAGTACATCAGCGACCAACGGGAGCTGAGCAGTGGCAACGCCTTCCGCAAGCAGATGAAGAAGGAATTCCTCCACTACATGCGGATCCGCGAATGGTGGGATCTGGTGCGCCAACTGGAACAGGTCGGCCAGCAGCTGGGATGGTCCGCCAAGGAGAACGTCGCAGGCACCGCAAGCCCGGATATCATTCACCAGTCTCTGCTGTCCGGACTGTTATCCCAGATCGGCTCCCGTGACGGTGAGAGTCGGGAGTTCACGGGTTCCCGTGGCTCCAAGTTCATGATCTTCCCAGGCTCCTCGCTGGCCAAGAAACCACCACTGTTTGTGATGGCTGGCCAACTCGTGGAGACCTCCCGTCTCTGGGCCCGCGACGTTGCACGGATTGAACCGGAGTGGGTGGAGAAACTAGCCGGTTCCCTCCTTAAACATCAGTATTCAGAGCCGTACTGGTCCACCAAGCGGGGTTCGGCCATGGTGCATCAAAAATCCACCCTCTACGGTGTCACCATCATCGCCGACAAGGTGGTTCCGTACCATACGGTTGACCCGGTGGCAGCCCGTGACCTGTTCATCCGTCACGCTCTCGTCCAGGGTGAGTGGACCACCCATCACAGGTTCTTCCACGACAACGCCGGCAAGCTCAATGATCTGGCAGAGCTGGAAGCCAAAGCCAGACGACGCGACATCATCGTGGACGAGGACACCCTCTTCGACTTCTATGATTCCCGCCTGCCCGCGAACGCCACCACCTCCCGCCATTTCGATTCCTGGTGGAAGAAAACCTCCCGCACCCAACCTGACCTGCTGGATTTTGATCCAGAGGAACTGATGAATGCCGATGCCGGCACCATCACGGAGGAGGCATTCCCGGATAAGTGGCAAAAGGGTGGGCTCATCTTTGATCTGAGCTACCACTTCGAACCTGGGCACCGGGATGACGGTGTCACCGTCCTCATTCCGGTGCCGGTGCTGGGCGGCCTGGATACCGACGGCTTTGATTGGCTTGTCCCCGGCGTCCGCCTCGACCTTGTCACCGAGCTCATCCGCACGCTCCCCAAAGCTTTACGACGCTCCGTCGTCCCCGCCCCCGAATTCGCCTCACGCGCGATGCCCATGCTGCGCCCTTATATGTCACCCCTGACACTTCAGCTGGCAGACGCCCTGCACACCCTCGGTGGTGCCGGGATCAATGATTCGGACTTCTCCCTCACCAAACTCCCCGACCATCTCAGGATCACCTACGCCGCAGTGGATAAACGTGGCAAGATCATCGACCGCGACAAGGACCTGGAGCAGCTCAAACAGCGTCGCGCCAACCAGATCCGCGCATCTGTTTCCCGTGTGGCCAGCACCTCTGAACAGGATGAAGCTCCATCCTGGACCCCGGAGACACTCGGATCCATCGACGATGAGATCGAGACGGTGGTCGACGGGCAGAAGGTCGCCGCTTTCCCCGCCCTGGTGGTTACACCCACCGGTGTCTCGGTAAAGGTGTTTCCCACCCGTGCCGCTGCAGATGCCTCGATGATCACCTCCACTTTGACTCTCCTCATGCGGGAGATTGAGGTCAATCCGAAGCAGATGGTCAAGGGCCTGCCGCTCCAGCAACGGGTTGCAGTGGATAACTACCCGCACGGCGGCTCAGAGGGGCTGGTCTCAGACGCACGCATCGCCACCATCCGTGATCTGATGTTTGCCAACGGTGGCGCTGTCCGGACACCGGAGGCCTTCGATCAACTGCTCGCTGTGGTCAAACCCGCGGTGGCCGGTGAGGTGCGCCGGACTGTCGTCGATCTTGCTCCAGCGCTGGTGCTCTATGCCAATGTCACATCAGAGCTGGATGGTTGGACCGGGCCGGCGATCGATGACATGGGGGCCCAGTTGGATTTCCTCCTGCCGAAACAGGCGATCAGCATTCACGGCATCAAACGTCTTCGTCATCTACCCCGGTACCTGCATGCCATGACGGTTCGTCTCGAGGAGATGAACCGGGATCCGGACCGGGACGCTGACCGCCAGGCGGAAATCAACGAGGTGGAGGCCTATCTTGAGACCCGACTGTCCAAGCTCCCCAACAACCGACGTACTACCCGGGAGGTCAAGGACATCCTGTGGCAGGTACAGGAGCTGAGGGTGAGTCTGTTCGCCCAGCGTCTGGGAACCCCCACACCTGTCTCAGCCCAGCGGGTGCGGAAGATGGTGGACAAACTCCGCTGACGGTGGTCGGGGGCGGTTTAGTCCTCTCGTTCACGACGACGCATGAGCCGGATCTCTTTCTCAAAATCATCTGCGCTCTCGAAGGATTTATACACGGAGGCAAACCGCAGGTAGGCAACTTCATCCAACTCACGAAGCGGGTCCAGGATGGCCAGGCCGATATCATTGGCCCGGATCTGCGAACTGCCGCTGCCTCTGACTGTTTCCTCCACCTGCTGGGCCAGGCGTTTAAGTGCGTCATCGGAGACATCCCTCCCCTGGCATGCTCGCCTGACTCCTGTGACCACCTTCTCTCGGCTGAACGGTTCCGTGACTCCATTGCGTTTCAGCACCAGGAGAACTGCCTTCTCGATGGTGGTGAAACGACCTTCGCATTCGCTGCATTCGCGTCGACGCCGGATAGCGCTTCCAGTTTCAATCACACGTGAATCGATGACCTTGGAATGTCCGTGCTGGCAAAACGGGCAGTACATGTGGTGAGTTCCTTCCCTCCAGGTTTCCCGACAGCTCTGTCAGAGGGGGGCAAACCTGCCTGTCAGTGTAGGCCACCACGCCGTTACTGTTCCATCACCACCAGCGTCAGTTCATCTCTGATGATGTGACATCCACGCCCGCCAGCTGGGATTCACTAAAGGTGGGCAGTGGCTCCTCCTGCCCATGCTGGGCGAAGAGTATTCCGCCGAAGATCGCCAACCCGAATAAAGCCCCACCTGCCCACTGTTTCAGGTTCTCCGCAATCGAACGCGGAGAGTCATTCCCGTGCCCAGCCGAAGAATTCTCAACTGAACGGGCGTCTTTGACCTGGAAGCCTGTGTTCGATTGGTTAAAACTACGATTCCGGCGGCCCGCCTGGGTTTTGGAGATAACCCTATTCGAATCCCCTAGCGTTCGAATATGTACGGGATTCGCGCAGAACATCTCAGCCCGCCCACCAGCCCACACCGCTGCCGGGGGCACAACAACACCAGCCCGGACAACCCCGTTATCACTGCGTTCACCTGCGTCGATTGACATCACCATGACATTCTCCCATCCTTTTGCCCCGATTGTACGGTGCGGGCCTGACACAATCGAACATCATTATCGTTCAGGTGTTCGACTAGCTTCTACGTTCGATTTATATCACCGGGAGCGCCGGATGTCTATATCTGGGCCGAAAATGTCGAACACCCGTACCATTTCCGCAGGAGAGCATGTATGGTTAAGAAAAGCGAGATAGCGTCTGGTTCGAACACTCTGTTCCGCGTAACCGCACGGTTCCCCACCGTTGTGAAGCGCCGGGCAGACCGACGGCCAATGCATGACGGGCCCTTTATGCCCCTCAACCAACAACTGGAAGGACCTTAGTTATCATGACCACCGAGAAGACCTCCAAGGCCCGCGGCAGTCGTGGTAGCCGCACGGTGAAGATGCTTCCCAACGGCAAGCCAGATCCTGCGAGCCTGTCAGACAGGCAGCGGAGGATCCTGGAAGTCATCAGAGATGCTGTTGTCCTGAGGGGGTACCCGCCAAGCATCCGCGAGATCGGAGACGCTGCCGGCCTTCAATCAACCTCGTCGGTGGCCTATCAGCTGAAGGAGCTTGAGAAAAAGGGTTTCCTGCGTCGTGATCCCAACAAGCCCCGGGCCGTAGATGTCCGGCACCTTCCAGATACGGACAGCCGACCAAAGGTTGGCCCCAAGGTCAAAGCGAAGGCAACGGCCGGCGATGTTGCCAAGTCGGAACTCGCAGTAGGCGCTTCTCTGGTTCCCGTGGTGGGCAAGATCGCTGCAGGCAATCCCATCCTCGCGGAGCAGAATATCGAAGAGTACTACCCGCTCCCCTCGGACATCGTCGGTGATGGTGAGCTGTACATGCTCCAGGTGGTGGGTGAATCCATGAAGGACGCCGGAATCCTTGACGGTGACTGGGTGGTGGTGCGTTCCCAGCCCGTCGCCGAACAGGGCGAGTTCGTCGCCGCCATGATCGATGGTGAGGCTACCGTGAAGGAATTCCACAAGGACTCTTCGGGAATCTGGCTGCTTCCACATAATGATTCCTTCGCCCCGATACCAGGAGAAAACGCTGAGATCATGGGCAAGGTCGTCTCAGTGATGCGCAAGCTCTAGACAGCACCCCACCCACACACCCCGTTTGTGCTTCCGATCGGTTGTGCAAACGGGTTTTTCTCTAGCTGACCTATTTCGGGGGTGGTAAACCTTCTTCGTAAATCATCCTCACACTATTGGGTTTATTGTGGGTTTCTCATAGTCCGGGGCTTACTTTTGCATTGGTCCTGCCCGATCTAGTGTGATTTAGGCTTAGAGGGGCTACCTTCCCGCAACTTAAAGCAGGAATCGGACGTTGAATAGTGAAATAATAGAAACCAATATCGGACATATATCCGAAATGAACTTTTTGCTTTAAGGAGCGGCATGTACGCAGAGGAACGACGTCGTCAGATCGCCTCACTGACGGCGGTTGAAGGACGGGTCAACGTCACCGAACTTGCAGGCCGTTTCGATGTCACCGCTGAAACTATCCGCAGAGATCTGGCGGTTCTTGATCGGGAGGGCATCGTCCACCGTGTCCATGGAGGTGCGGTGGCCACCCAGTCGTTCCAGACCACCGAACTCAGCCTGGATACCCGGTTCCGCTCCGCATCGTCCGCAAAGTACTCGATTTCCAAGGCTGCCATGCAGTTCCTCCCGCCCGCACACGGGGGAATGTTCCTTGATGCGGGAACCACAGTGACTGCTCTGGCGGACCTGATCTCTGAGCACCCCAACGCCAATCAGTGGTCGATTGTGACCAACTGCCTACCCATAGCTCTCAGTCTGGCCAATGCCGGACTCGATGATGTTCAACTCCTGGGTGGAAGCGTCCGGGCGATCACGCAGGCGGTCGTGGGCGACACGGCGTTGCGCACCCTGGCACTCATGCGGGCTGATGTGGTGTTCATCGGGACGAACGCCCTGACACTCGATCATGGATTATCCACCGCCGATTCACAGGAGGCGGCCATGAAATCAGCGATGATCACCAATGCCCACAAGGTGGTTGTGTTGTGTGACTCCACCAAAATGGGCACGGACTACCTGGTCAGCTTCGGCTCGATCGATGATATTGATGTCGTGGTCACCGACTCCGCCGCACCGGAGAGTTTCGTGCAGCAGCTGCGGGAACGCGATGTAGAGGTTGTGATTGCAGAATGATCCTCACAGTCACTGCGAGTCCCTATCTTCTGAGCACCAACGATCTGGAGTCCACCATCGATATCGGTGGTGCCAATGCCATGAAGCAGGCGTCCACTGTCGCCGGAGGATTCGGTGCGGGTGTGGCCAACACCTTGTTTCTCGGGGGGCTGGAGACCCGCTCGATCTTTCCCTCTCCTGAGATATCCCATTATCTCCGGCTGGTGAAGGTGTCCGGCCTCCCCCACGAGTTCATTCAGGTCGCCGGCCCGATTCCGATGCATCTGACCATGCGCGATCCCGCGGGTAATGAAACGGAGTTCAAGGACTCCCCCATGCCGCTTGATGCCTCGCAGCTGGCCATGCTCCGGGACCTGGTGGTACGGCAGGCAGAAGAAGCCACCTGGGTGCTGTTGGGTGGTCAACTTCCCGCCATTGCGCCGGCAGCATGGTTCGTGGATGTGGTACGTTCCTTGACCCTGTACCACTCGAATGTGCGTGTGGCGATCGCAACAACCGGTGCTCCGCTGCGCGCGGTCATCCGCCAGCTGGCGGCCTCCCAGCCCGATCTGCTGTTCCTGACAGGTGAAGACCTGGAGGCCAGCTGCGGGATGGAACCCGGTGTGCTCAGGGCGGCATGGAGAGCCGGAGACAGCAGCATGGTCGTGGAAGCGGCCCGGACTGTGATCGCCAAGGGCATCTCCGAGCTGTTGGTCACCATCACCCGCGACGAAGCCCTCCTGATCACCGGGGACCATGCCTATCTGTCCAAGTTCACCGGTGAACCCGGCAAGCAGGGAATCTCCTGGCGGGAATCCTTCGTGGCTGGTTTCCTCTCCGCAGCTGAGCAGGGGCGCAGCCCGGAGGAACAGCTGACCTACGCCGTGGCCTACGCCAATGCCCCGGGCAGCGAATGGGACAATTTCGTTCCCACCCCGGATCAGGTGAACACGGAACTGGTCCACACCGTCGAATACCGTTGATAACATCCTCCGGTGTCACCGGAGGATGTGCTCATCACCTTGAATCAGCCGCCGCGCGGAGAATGGCTCGAACAGCATCACGTGCCTCGGCGGCCCCCTCAGAATCAAGTGCCACCTCAGCTGCTTTCCGGCAGGTGCCCAGATCAACCTCAGCGAGCTGTGCCCCCACTGCTGCAAGCGCAGATGAAGCTGCGGACAGTGAATTGACTCCGAACCCTGTGAGCACGACCGCCAGCAGCGGGTCGGCGGCGGCCTCACCACAGATCCCCACTGGAACATCCTGGCGTTGTCCCTCATCACAGGTCATCTTGATGAGCCGGAGGACCGCTGGCTGCCAGGGGTCGGTCAGGTAGGCCAGTTCCGGGGACATGCGATCCGCCGCCATCGCGTACTGGGTGAGGTCATTGGTGCCAATGGACACAAAATCGAGATGGGGCATGATCTTATCCGCCATCAGCGCCACAGCTGGAACCTCAACCATGGCACCGGCGATCAGACCGCGTTCACGGCACAGCTCAGCAAACCACTTCGCCTCATCCGCGGTGGCCACCATCGGTGCCATCACCCAGGTGGGTGCTTCATATCCGCGGCCCAGATCGGTGGCGGCCTTGGCCACCGCGTCCAACTGGCGGGTCATCAGCCCGGTGTTCTCACGTGCAATACGCAGACCACGGACGCCGAGGGCCGGGTTCATTTCATCAGGCATCGATGTGAACGGGACGGGTTTGTCAGAACCTGCATCCAGCGTGCGCACGACCACTTTGGACTCAGGGAATGCTTCGAGAACCTGGGAGTAGATGTGTGCCTGCTCCTCCACGGAGGGTTCTTCAGTCGCGGAGAGGAAGCACAGTTCCGTGCGGAAGAGCCCGATTCCTTCTGCCTCCGTGTCCGCTGCGGTCTGTGACGTGGCACCATCCTGCACGTTGGCTAAGAGCTGGACGCGGTGTCCATCACTGGTCTGGGCGGGCCCCCGCCACTCAGCGATCCTGGCTGCCTGTTCTATGGATTCCTCCACCTGGGCGAGTGCGTCGGCTTCGTCTGCGTCAAGAACAATGGTGCCGAGGGAGCCGTCGATGAGCACTTTCGTTCCGGACTCGATCGTGGAGATGGTTCTGCCCGCGGCGACGATGCAGGGCACATTGAGTTGACGTGCGATGATCGCGGTGTGGCTGGTGGGGCCACCCAATTCAGTGACCAGCCCCACGAAGAGATCAGTGTCCAGAGCAGCGGTGTCTGCAGGAGACAGATCATCAGCGAAGAGGATCACCTGGCCTTCCACATCGGGGAGGCCGGGTTCCGGCTCACCGCGCAGCTCGGCAATCACACGGTCCCGGATATCCCGGAGATCCGTGGTGCGCTCGGCGATGATCCCCCCGGCTTTCTCGAACATCACGATGAACTTGTCGGTGGCGGCGACCACCGCATATTCAGCCGGGTGCCCTTGTCTGACCCCCTTGGCCACAGCCTTGCGCCAACCGCGGTCATTGACCATGCCCGCGGTGGCTTTCAACACTTCTGCCGCCGCGCCGCTGGCCACCTCGGAGCGCGCCAGCAGGCGATCTGCCACGATCTCCGCTGCCGTGTCAAAGCGTGCCTGTTCGTGCTCACGCACCTCTTCGGCGATTACTGCGCCAGCCTCGGGCAGTTCCGGCCTCGAGCTGATCCACACCGCACGCGCGTAGCGGATACCGCCCACGACTCCGGCGCCTTTAAATACAGTGCCATGACTCACATCAGCCACGTTAGCCACCTGCCCTCACAGTTGTGATTTCCCTTTTTACCAGATCACCATAAAATCAACAGTTACGCAACAAAACCAACATAAAAAGATTGACAAACAAACACGTAACAACATAAATTAAGGAAAGCGGGTCACAGAACCAGAAACACTGAGACCCACACCACATGCCATGATCCCTGATGGGCACCTGGCGCCCCGTGGGTCACCCTACATCATAGTGACCCAGGCTACATTTCGGGCTGGGTAACTCAACCACCCAGCGGAAACGTCGGATACCCGACGATTCCCACGCATCATTATTTTAAGTCTAGGCCCAGAATTCGAACCAGACCCCCGGAGGTGGACGTGGTCTCTGTGCATAGGCGCCAGGAGGAGATTGTTTCCCTCCTGTCCCCGACAGGAAGAGTCGGCGTGGAGCTGCTCGCCCGGCATTTCGATGTCACATCGGAAACCATCAGGCGGGACCTCCGTGCGCTGGAGAAGCTCGGACTTGTCCAACGGGTACATGGCGGTGCCATCACACCGGAGGTGACACAACCATCGTCTCGCCCACAGGAGGTCAAGGGGTATCCACCGACCGCCGACATGATCGCCCTCGCAAGATCAGCAGTCGCGCTGATCCGACCTGATACGCGAAGCATCTTCCTTGACTCCGGACCCACCGGCGTCGCCCTGGCAACCGTATTGGGAGAAATCTCCGAGGGAGGTAACTGGACAGTCGTGACCACCTCCCCCCTCGCCGGCATCGTGCTCGCCAGAAAAGATATGCCCCGCATCGGGATGGTGGGCGGGCGGTTATCCGCTCAAAGCCAGTCCCTCACCGGCAGTCGGGCGGTGGAAATGATTGGCGCACTGCGTGCCGAGATCGCTTTCATCTTCCCCGACGGTCTGGTGGATGGTCACAGTCTGACCAGCCTTGATCCGGAAGCCGGAGCGACCCGGCGCGCCATGATCACCAGCTCTTCCTTTACTGTTCTCGTTTATCCCGAGGCGTCCCTCCGGCAACAGCGCGGAGTTACTTTCGGCCACATCAGCGAGGCTGATGTCCTGGTCACGGATGCCGATATCAATGATCCGACTCTATTATTCCTGTCCACTAGCGATCTCCAGGTGGTTATCCCTTGATTGTCACATTCACCCCCAACCCCAGCATCGATTCCACGCTCACCCTCGGCGGGGAGCTGTTAAAAGGTGCGGTCCAACGACTGGAGTCCGTGACGGCGGTGGCCGGCGGCAAGGGCATCAATGTGGCTCATGCCGTGCACCTGGCCGGAGTGGAGACCACCGCCATTTTCCCGGCGGGCCGCCTGGATCCCTTCGTGCCCCTGGTTCAGGAGATCGGTTTCCCGATCAGGACGGTGCGCATCTCCACCAACGTCCGAACGAACACCACCGTCACCGAACCGGACGGCACCACAACCAAACTCAACGGTCCGGGCGCAGCTCTTGGGCGCGAGCATGTTGAGATGCTTGAACAAACGCTTATCGACGCCCTCGTGCCCGACGTCTCCTGGGTTGTCCTGGCCGGGTCGCTCCCTCCGGGAGCTCCCCTTGACTGGTACTCCCGTTTGACGGCTCTCATCCATGACACACGAGCCGATGTCCGGGTGGCGGTCGACACCTCCGATGCCCCGCTGCAGGAACTGGGCAGGCATCTGGGAGTTCCGGGCGCCGCCCCGGACCTGATCAAACCCAATGGTCTGGAGCTCGGGCAGCTGGTCGGTGTGGACGGCCGGGATCTTGAGGATCGTGCCCGTCGCGGTGATTACTCCCCCATCATCGATTCAGCCTCGCGTCTGGTCGAACGCGGTATTGAGCAGGTTCTGATCACCCTCGGTGAGGCGGGCGCTGTACTCGTCAATGCTGAAGGCGCCTGGGTGTCCACCACCCCGGAGATCACCGTGGTGTCCACGGTGGGTGCAGGTGACTGCGCCCTCGCCGGTTTTGTTCTCGCCCGCCAGAAGGGGATGGACATCCCCGAGGCGGTACTCCAGGCGGTGTCCTACGGATCGGCCGCCACGTCGCTGCCGGGCACCACTATTCCACGTCCCGATCAGATCACCAGTGTTGGTGCTGAGGTCAGAAAAGTCATTTAGGAAAAGGTCATCATGAATAATGTCATCTCCACCTCCCTGGTGAGGTTGGATGTCGACTTCGGTGATACCACCACCGATGTCATCAATAATCTCGCTGCCGTCGTTTCTTCGGCGGGGCGTGCCACCTCCGCTGAGGCACTCGCCGCCGATGCCCTGGATCGCGAGGCGAAGGCGGGCACCGGTGTCCCCGGTGGTGTCGCCATCCCGCACTGTCGGTCTGAGGCCGTGGAGACCGCCACCCTGGCCTTCGCCAGGTTGAGCCGTCCGGTGGATTTCAGCGGCCCGGATGGCGATGCCAACATCATCTTCCTCATCGCTGCACCCGCCGGTGGTGGCAAAGAGCATCTGAAGATCCTGTCCAAGCTGGCACGCAACCTGGTGAAGAAGGACTTCATCGAGTCGCTCAACAACGCTCAGACTGAGGAAGAGATCGTTGAGCTCGTCGATGCCGTGCTCAACCCCGCCCCGAAGGCGGAGGCAGCACCGGCCGCGCCGGTGGCTGAGGCGGCAACCAGCCAGGCGTCGCAAAGCATCACCCGGATTGTGGCCATCACCGCCTGCCCGACCGGCATCGCACACACCTACATGGCGGCGGATGCGCTGAAGCAGCAGGCTGATGGTCGTGATGATGTGGAGTTCCATGTGGAGACGCAGGGTTCCTCCGCTGTCACTCCGCTGGAACCTGCCATCATTGAGCAGGCGGATGCCGTGATTTTCGCCACCGATGTCGGTGTGAAGGATCGGGAACGGTTTGCGGGGAAACCCGTCATTGAATCCGGTGTGAAACGGGCCATCAATGAACCAGCGAAGATGCTTGATGAGGCTGTCGCCGCGTCGAAGAATCCCAATGCCCGCCGTGTGTCAGGTGGTCAGGCCGCCGCGTCCTCCGCAGAGGAGGCAGGTGCGCAGCTGGGTTGGGGTAAGCGCATCCAGCAGGCTGTGATGACCGGTGTGTCCTACATGGTGCCGTTCGTCGCCGCCGGCGGACTGCTCCTGGCCCTGGGTTTCCTCTTCGGAGGTTATGACATGTCCAATGCGTGGTCTGCGATCGTGGCGGATCACTCACTGACCAATCTTCCCGGTAACTCCATCGAGGTGGACGGGGAGGTGATGGACTTCTCCCGTTCCGGTTTCCTGCTCTATCTGGGAGCGGTCCTGTTCGCCACCGGTCAGGGTGCGATGGGCTTCATCGTGGCTGCGCTGTCCGGTTACACCGCCTACGCGCTTGCCGGTCGTCCCGGCATCGCACCGGGCTTTGTCGGCGGCGCCATCTCTGTCACCATCGGCGCGGGTTTCATCGGTGGTCTGGTCACCGGTATCCTCGCCGGTCTGGTCGCCATGTGGATCGGTTCCTGGAAGGTGCCACGCGTGGTGCAGTCGCTCATGCCTGTGGTGATCATTCCGCTGCTGACCTCCCTTGTGGTGGGTCTGGTGATGTTCTTCCTGCTCGGTCGTCCACTTGCCTGGATCATGACCACCCTGCAGGACTGGCTGGGCTCCATGTCCGGTTCTTCAGCGGTGCTGCTCGGCGTGATCCTCGGTCTGATGATGTGTTTCGACCTGGGCGGACCGGTGAACAAGGCGGCCTACCTCTTTGGTACGGCAGGACTGTCCACGGGAGATCAGGCTTCCATGGAGATCATGGCTGCCATCATGGCAGCCGGTATGGTGCCACCGATCGCGATGTCGATCGCCACCATCCTGCGCGCCCGGCTCTTCACTCCGGCGGAACAGGAAAACGGCAAGTCCTCCTGGCTGCTGGGGTTGGCGTTCGTCTCCGAGGGTGCCATCCCGTTCGCCGCAGCCGACCCGCTGCGTGTGATCCCCTCCATGATGCTGGGTGGAGCCACCACCGGTGCCATCTCCATGGCGCTGGGAGTCGGATCCCGTGCACCACACGGCGGCATCTTCGTGGTGTGGGCCGTCGAACCATGGTGGGGTTGGATAATCGCCCTGGTGGCCGGCACGCTCGTGTCCACCATCGCGGTGTTGGCGCTCAAACAATTCTGGCCCAATAAGGCAATTGAGGACGCGGCAGCTGCGGCAGAGGCCAACGCCGCCAGCGGTGCTCAACCGGTACCGGCAGGGGCCACCGGCTAGGAACTACCCCGAGATATTTTGGAAACGTTTGCGCTTATGGCCTGTCGTGATGGCAGGCACCGGTGCGGATAACTAGACTGAAACAAATGACCACGATGCCACCACCCCACCACGGGGTCGGCATCAGGATAAACCCGCTGTGGATCAGCACATGATCACGGCACAGTGAAAGGACTTCTCCATGGCTTCCAAGACCGTTACCGTTGGTTCCTCCGTTGGACTCCACGCCCGCCCGGCATCCCTCATCGCCGAGGCCGCCGCAGAGTTCGACGATGACATCTTCCTGACCCTCGTCGGTTCCGATGATGATGAGGAAACCGATGCATCCTCATCCCTCATGATCATGGCCCTCGGTGCCGAGAATGGCGATCAGGTCACCGTCACCTCCGATAACGCCGAGGCTGTGGACAAGATCGCCTCCATGATCGAGCAGGACCTGGACGCCGAATAAGGTCCTCCCGACTACCTGCAACACAACGATCCCGGTTTCCCTTTCTGCACGGACCACCTCAAGAGTGAGGTGGGCTGTGCGGGGTGGGAAACCGGGATCATTTTCAGGTACGTGGCTGGGCAGATGGTGCAGCCAGGGATGGGCGGGCTTGCGCTACGCGTGCACCGGTGCCTGACAGACCTGGACGTAGACATCCGTGATCAGATCATCCGGGTTTTCCATGACTGTCGGTTGGGTCACGTACTCCTCCCAGCCAATGGTATTGGCGGGAAGCCTGCACCCGGCCTCCGCGATATCGGTGAAGGCCTGGCTCCAGGTTTCCTGAAGGCCCTCATAGGTCCCGGTGTGCTGACTGTGGAAGACCTTCATGTCACGGAAGTGGTGGAGTGCGATGTCATCGATGTCTCCACCTGACTGGCTCAGGGCACCACGGCGCAGAGTATCGGCAGCTACCGGGGACACCGGGTATCCGACCAGGATGTCCACCGTGTCGGAGATTTCACCGAAGTAGTAGGCCCTGGCCGGGCCTCCTGGGACAATGCCCTCCGTGGCAAGCATCTTGAGGATCTCGGAGAAGCCACGGTCATAGAGTTCGGTCAGTTCCTCAGGCTGAAGAATCACCCTGATGCCCACGATGTCATGGGCGGGGATCTTTTCAAACTGGGTATCAGTGAGCAATGTAAAGATTCCTAAGTGACGTGAGCGTCCCGGACCGCGGAGGGCGACCGGGGTTGATCATGAAGGTCTGATCAGGTGATGGAAAAGCAGAGTACTCTCGTTTCGCCCGAGACGAAACCATCACTTTTTCCTGTGTCCCTGACCAGCATTTCCTGGGGGTGTTCATCTCACCCCTTGGCCTCTTGCCCCCGTGATCAAGGATTCGTCGGTCGGATCAGTTGTAGAATTTCGCGCCTTTGCCCTCACCGATGGTGACATACAACCACTTCATAATCGGGTACAGGACAATGATGCCCACAGAACCCCAGGCGATACCCTCCAGGGTCACGCCGAAAACGGTGAGCGTCAGATTTCCGATGCCGGCGACCAGGGCGACAGCAGCCATGGTGAGGTTGACCGGGTTATTGAAATTAACCTTGTTGTCCTGCCAGATGCGGATACCCAACATGCCGATCAGTCCGTACAACACGAGTGTCGCACCACCGAGCACACCCGCGGGGATGGTGAAGATGAGGGCACCGAATTTAGGAATGAACGCCAGGGCGATCGCTGTGAACGCAGCGACCCAATAGGCGGCGGTGGAGTACACACGGGTGGCGGCCATGACACCGATGTTCTCTGCATAGGTGGTGGTGCCTGATCCGCCGAAACCACCGGCAACCGAGGTGGCCAGACCGTCGGCGATGAGGGCATCACCGGCCAGATCATCCAGGTTCTCTCCGGTCATCTCGGACACGGCCTTGACGTGTCCCACGTTCTCCGCGATCAGGACGATGACCACTGGAAGTGTCACCAGGATGGCCGACAGCTGGAACTCCGGGGTGTGGAACTCTGGAAGGCCGAACCATGCGGAGGATTGGATCGTCCCGGTGGAGCCTTCAGCGAGGTTTCCGGTGAGGGCGGCGAAGATCCAACCGACCACCACACCGATGAGGATGCCCAGACGCGCGATCATGCCCCGTCCCGCCACGGTGGCGACCAGGATGACCATGAGGGTGACCGCGGCCACCAGTGGCTGGGACTGGAAATTGGTTGCTGCCGTCGGTGCCAGGTTCAACCCGATCAGGGCCACGATCGCGCCGGTGACCGTGGGCGGCATCACGGCATCGATCACGCGTCGGCCGGCAGCCTTGACCAGGAAGCCTACTGCGATGAGCACCAGCCCAGAGACCAGGACACCACCGATCTGAACGGCGATCCCCTCCGCCTGTGTGGCGGTCAGGGGCGCGATGAACGCGAAGGAACTGCCCAGGTAGGAGGGCAGCCGGTTCCGGGTGATCAGGAGGAAGAAGATCGTTCCCAGGCCAGAGAAGAGCAGGGTGGTGTTGACCGGGAATCCGGTGAGTGTGGGAACCAGCAGCGTCGCACCAAACATGGCGATCACATGCTGCATTCCGATGCCTAGTGTGCGGCCCCAGCTCAGTCGCTCGCGTGGAGCGACGACTGCGCCGGGTTCGATTCTTTTGCCGTCTCCGTGGACGGTCCATCCCCAAGTTGAAGTCACGAACACTTATTATCTTCTACATAGTGCCCGTTTGGAAAATCGTATGATGTTTTGTGGGCAGATTGTTATGGGCGGAAAAGTTCCTGCTGAGTGCAGTCACCATCCGCAATCCCCTGCCCACTGGCAGCGTCTACCCGGTGGCATCTACACCGCGGGCCGCTCTTCCTCTTCCCGGGTGACCTCGTAGTCTTTCAGCTCCGATGCCAACTGGGCAGGGATGCGCACATCGATTAACGTGCCCTCACCTGTGTATTCCTCCGACAGCACGGTTCCGTGCTGGTGGAGACGGGACACAATGTCCCCGCGGGTGAAGGGGATCAACAGCAACAGATGGGTGTCGCGGGCGTTGAGGAACAGCTCGATGCGAGCCTCCAGTTCCTTGATCCCTTCCCCGGTCAGTGCGGAGACAAACACCACATCATCGATGGCGTGGCGCAGTTCAGCCAGCGCGAGTGGATCCGCCTGGTCGATCTTGTTCACCACGATGATCTCCGGGGGCGGAGTCTCACCGGTGGTGCGCACGATATCGCTGATGACCGTGTTGACAGCCTCGATCTGCTTGAGCGGGAACGGATCAGATCCATCCACGACATGCAGCATGAGATCAGCCTCCACGACCTCCTCGAGGGTGGACTTGAACGCCTCCACAAGCGACGTGGGCAGGTGCCGGATGAATCCGACCGTGTCGGTGAAAACCACGTGCCGGCCGTCGGCCAGCTCCGCCTTGCGTGTCGTGGGGTCCAGCGTGGCGAAGAGTGCATTCTCCACAAGAACGCCCGCACCTGTCATCGCGTTGATGAGCGAGGACTTACCGGCGTTGGTATACCCGGCGATGGCGATCTGCGGAACCAGGGACTCAGAGCGCTGTGAACGCTTGACGCTACGGGCGGTGTCCATGCCGGCGAGCTCCCGGCGCAGACGCGCCATGTCAGAGCGCAGACGACGACGGTCCGCCTCGATCTTGGTCTCACCAGGACCACGCAGACCCACACCACCGTTGGAACCGGCACGGCCACCTGCCTGACGGGACAGGTTGCCACCCCAGCCACGCACACGTGAAATGAGATATTCCATCTGTGCGAGTGCCACCTGTGACTTGCCCTCACGGGACTTGGCGTGCTGCGCAAAGATGTCCAACACCAGCATGGTGCGGTCAATGACCTTGATATTGAGTTCGCGTTCGAGAGCCACCAGCTGAGACGGGCTGAGTTCACCATCGCACACCACGGTGTCCGCTCCGGTGGCCTCAATGATCTCTTTAAGTTCACGGACCTTGCCGGAACCGATATAGGTACCGGGATCAGGCTTGTCCCGCTTCTGGTAGAGCGAATCGATCACCTGCGCACCTGCAGTGTCAGCCAGTGCGGCGAGTTCGGCGAGGTTGGCATCAATCTCGGCGGTGGTGCCTTCAGTCCATACCCCGACCAGAATCACACGTTCCAGCCGGAGCTTTCGGTACTCCACCTCGTAGATGTCAGCGGCATCATCGGAGTGGATGGTGGTTTCGCTGCGCCTGAGCGCTTCGCGGGCCTCAAGGTCGAGTTCTCCGACCGAGGGTGCATCGGCATCTGATGATGGTGCGTCAGATGACCGTGTCGGGCGATCCGCGTGGATCAGGCCGGACAGATCATATCCGGTGGTTTCAGTAAGTGGCTCCCGCTTGACATGATCATGGAAAGCCTGGGCGAGGAGATCCTCGTGGTCTATCTTCTTCTTTTCATCCATTGTTGACCATTGTTCCATGTATCTGACCTGCAGGGCCAGACCTTTCACAACGCTGCTAGCGAACACTGCGGCAGACGCCCTGGGCGAACACGATAACGGGTGCCCTTATTCCCGGTTCCGGGGCTGTCACAGATCACCCGACCGCAACGTGACTGGGCCCTGTGCCACGGGATACACTGATCCGCATGACTAGGGATCTCAAGAGTATCGGTATGGATTTTGCGCGCTGGCAGGACGCCGTGGAGGCGGCCATCGCCTCCGAGCGTCTGGAGGTGACCGGCGAGGTCCGCGGTGGGCAGCTCATCCAGTTTTCAGATGACTCCGGAGCCCAGATCAACATCCTGGCGGTGGAACCCTTCGCCACCTTCGCCGGATTCTCCTCCAGCACAGTCGCCTATGGCCATGTGAGCATGATCAATGATGTTCTCGCGCTCGTCGATATCATCGATCCATTCGGTAACAATGTCACCACCGTCACCGTGAACCTGGCGCAGGGCCCCCTCCTCGTTGATGAGCCACTGCAGCGCTGGCAGATGCTGGCGGTAACCGCGTTGGCCATGGACGTTGATATCCACGCCAACGCGGATGAGTATCTGCTCAACGGCGGTGAAGTGGTGGGCATGCTCACCTCTGAGGGGGCACTCCAGGTCGCCAGTGGCAGTGGAGCGTCCATCCCTGATGCCTCAGCGGAGTTCTCCGCCCGCGTCCTCTCGTCTGAGTACCGCACCAACGCACTGACCGGGCAGCGCTTCATCCACGCCACCGTCGATGGCTATTTCGCCTTCGACCTGTGCCTGCCTGATGCCCCTGAACTGCCCGCCCGCGATTCGATCATCTCCGGCAAGGTGCTGCTCACCGCCTCGGTCATTCCGCAGGCCGGTGGCGGCTGCGGTAGTGACGGCGGCGGCTGTGGTTCGGGTTCCTGCGGCTGCGGCGGCCACTAGCCGCACGTCGCTTTCAAGCGCTTGTCGACGCCTCCCCGGGGATCCTCGAAAACGCGTAGAATATGGCGGAGAGATACCCCTTGTTGATTGATCATCCTTGGTGTTGACAACCACCCGACACGATTCTACGACCGGCAGGACAACGACCCCCATCATGCCCGATCTGGTTCCCTATGAAGATGGACGACAGGTCCCCACCTGGCCCATCGTGCTCATAGGGATCTCTTGTCTCTTGCTTATTTTATGGTTGAAACTACCCGGATTGATCATCTCCGGTCTGATCGTCGCCGCAGTCGTGGGTGTTTCCAGACTGCGGCCGGTGTCCACCGAAGTCACCTCATTGCTCACTTCCATCCAACTGTCCGCTGATGACATCCTTGACATCGAACAGGAGTGGAACAACTACCTGGACGGCACGTCAGCGGATGCACTCGCCGACCGCACCCTGCACCGGCCTGCGTTGGCTGATCCCGACTGCCACGACCCGGATATCCAGAAATTCCACTTCACCATGGCCAACGCCCAGAGATTCCTCAGCCGTCTGGATGCTCGTCTGGAAGGCAATCTGAGCGTGCCGCAACTGGAGGGTATCTTGAAAGTCACCGATGCCCGAGCCCTGGATCTCCGGGAATCCTGGTTGGTTGCCCGGCAGGCGGCCCACCGTCTGGGGCCCGGTTATGATTCCGGCCCTCCCCCGGGCATCGAATAAGCGGGGGTCTGATTACACCCGCTCCAGGGGCCCCACGTGATGGTGGCGGGAGTGACCATGTTGTTGATCACCGGGATCACTGCTGTGGCGGTACCCGCTGCTGACTGGAGGCGATTGCGCCAAATGGCCCACCTGCAGTGACCCCGTAGAGGTTTAGAACCGAACGATCCCCCTGGCCACAATTTGACTCGGCCCGGTCAACGTCGAGGAATCCTGGCTGATAGTCACCTGGACCTCTCCACCGGGAATCCGGACTGTCACCTCCCCGACTGATTCACCGGCATCAGCCAGTGCTGCGCGGGCTGCAGCTACGGTTCCGGTGCCACAGGATCGGGTCTCCCCGACCCCGCGTTCCCATACCCGCATGTCCACCGTGCCTGCCGCCAGTTCAGTCACCAACTCCACGTTCACGCCGCTCGGGAAAAACTCACCATCAAACAACGGAGCATGTAACTCCAGCCCGGCCAGGCCGGCGCCATCCATGCCTGGAACCACACACGCCAGATGGGGATTACCCAGGTCCACTGCAAGCCCGGCAAAGGACTTCTCCCCGATCGTGCACGTGGATACCCCGGTCACCTCGGCTGGGCCCATATCCACCTGAATCACAGCCGCATCGTGATCCGCCGACAACACCGTCACCCCTCGCACGCCGGCACGCGTACCGATGGTGAATTCAGGGGCACTCACCAGTCCCCGTGAGTAGACCCAGTGGGCAAACAGTCGCACACCGTTGCCGCACATCTCAGCCAAGGAGCCATCGGCATTGCGGTAATCCATGAACCACAGTTCCGGATCAACCCCTGCCACGGTCTCCCCCAGCGCCCCGGCGCGGACCACGCGGAGAATACCGTCGGCACCGATCCCGGCGCGGCGGTCACAAAGCCTGGAAACATCCGCAGCTGTCAGACTGATCAAGTCATCCGGGTCTTCGATGATGATGAAATCATTCTCGGTGGCATGACCTTTGGCGAAGGCGATCTCTTTTTTCACCTGGTTCAGTATAGGCGCTGTAACACGAGCGACTCAGTAGCCAAGAATCTCCCGGGCCTGGGAGGCGGTGTCCGCGGAGGCATCAAGCCAGTGGATGCGGTGGTCCCGGTTGAACCAGGCCCGCTGCCGGCGCACATAACGACGGGTGCCGGTGATGGTTCGTTCCACGGCTTCTTCTTTGGTCAATGTGCCGGCCATGGCATCCAGGACCTGAGCGTAACCAATGGCGCGGCCCGCGGTGGATTCAGGAATCAAGTTGTGGTTCTTTACCAGCTCCTCAACTTCCTCCACGAAGCCTCGTTCAAACATGAGGTTGGTGCGGAGTTCGATGCGAGGGTTCAGCCATTCCGGCGTGGTCCGCAGGCCCAGGATCACGGTGCCCCACCGGGGTGGCGCATCCTTGGGTGGTTGGCTGGCCTGAAAGGGTTGGCCGGTCAACTCGATGACCTCCAGCGCACGGACGGTGCGGCGGGGATCGTTATTTTCGATGATGGCGGCCGCCTCCGGGTCCAGGGCAGCCAGTTCGGCATGCAGGGCGCTGACCCCGATCTCGGTTAGACGTGTCTCCCAGCGGGCACGCACCGAGGGATCGGTGGGTGGAAACTGCCAATCATCAACCAGCGATTGCACATAAAGCATCGAACCCCCCACGAGGATCGGGGTTCTCCCCCGCGCCATGATGGCCTCCACATCGGCCACGGCCTCCTGCTGGTAACGGGCCACGGAGGCGGTTTCCGTGACATCGAGAACATCAAGCTGATGGTGCGGGATCCCTTCCCGTTCCTCCACGGTGAGCTTGGCGGTGCCGATGTCCATGCCACGGTAGAGCTGCATGGAGTCGACGTTGACCACTTCACCGTCGAGGCGCCTGGCCAGTTCAATGCCCAGGGCTGATTTCCCGGATGCGGTGGGCCCGACAACGGCAATGGGGGTCACCATTTACTATCTCCAGTTCTTTTTAATGTCCATACCGCCACGTACCGGCCAACACCGTGGGAGGTGTCCACAGCCAGGAGGTGGGCTGTTTCCACCCGCTCCAGAAGATGGACGAGGTCCGTCCACAGGGCAGGTTCGCGCAGAGACGCGTTCATGAGATCCTGCTCCGTTCGGGAAGCCACCTGCTCACCTCCGAGCAGCGCACGACACCAGTGATCGATCTCATCGGCCCCCTCGACCATGGAGGAAGGCGCCCTGGGGGTCAGTCCCGTGGGACCATCCACGGCCATGAGGGTGATCGCATCTGCCGAGGGATCAGTCAGACGGTCAGAGGTTGCGCGGATACGATCACGGTATCCCCCCAAAGCATGGCGCTGGAGAAGCTCGGGCAGATGATTGCCTCCTCCCACCTTGATCCCGGGGGCTCCCCAGGCCCGCAGGCTTCCGGTGTGGGAGGTGTACCAACGGTCATCCCGGGATCCCACGAGATCAACAGGTGCAGATGTGTCACCCAGATGCTCGTGGAGAAGGCTCTCCACCTGCTCCAGAAGGCGTGCCCCTTCCGTGTCGGTGGGTGCTAACCCCCGGACCAGAGCGGGACTCCCCGGCATGATGATCAGCGTTGTTTTCACGGCTCCCACCCTAGCCTGCGCAGGGGAACGGGCAGACGGGTGGACCGTCGAAAAGCATCATTAAGGTGGAACTGTGCGTGTTAAGGCACCCTATCCACCTGACACCTACGGGTGTGCGCGGTATGTTTGTAGAACGTAATTCGACTTTCGGCAGCCGTGACGCGCGGCTACGACAATGCAAGTGATGAGGACCGACACTCCATGACTGAGAACCAGACCCCCAGCTCCACCACCGCTCCGAAGCCAGGTCCCCGCCCCGGCCCAAGGCCCGGCCCCCGCCCTGGTACTCAGGCGGCAACCAAACCCGCAGCGGTGGTCACCCCGTCCCCTGCCATCAAGAGCAATGATCCTTCCAAGTTCGGTCGCGTGGAGGCCGATGGTTCTGCCTATGTCACCACCTCCGCAGGTGAGCGTCTGATCGGTTCCTGGCAGGCCGGCACCCCGGAAGAGGGCCTGGCACACTACGGCACCCGCTTTGATGATCTGGCCACCGAGGTGGAGCTGCTCGAGCAGCGTCTGGCATCCCATCCCGATGATGCCAACTCCATCCGCACCAAGGCGGAGGAGATCCGCGCTTCGCTGTCCACCGTTGCCGCCATCGGCGACCTGGATGCGCTGGATACCCGTCTGGGCCGCATCGTGGATTCCTCAGAGGCGGCCAATGAGCGCGCCAAGGAGGAGAAGGCCAAGCGTCGGGAGCAGGCGATCACCCGCAAGGAAGCTCTCGCCACCGAAGCCGAGGACATCGCTGAGAACGCCTCCGACTGGAAGGTCGCCGGCGACCGTATCCGCGCGATCCTGGATGAGTGGAAGACCATCCACGGCATCGAGCGCAAAACTGATGATGAGCTGTGGAAGCGTTACTCCCGTGCACGCGATGCCTTCAACCGTCGCCGGGGTGCCCACTTCGCTGAGCTGGACCGTGGTCGCGCCACCGCACGAAGCCTCAAGGAAACGCTGGTGGAGCGCGCCGAGGCGATCAAGGAGTCCACGGAGTGGAATGACACCGCCCGTGCCTTCCGCGACCTCATGCAGGAGTGGAAGGCCGCTGGCCGCGCCCCACGCGAGGTGGATGACAAGCTGTGGTCCGCATTCAAGGGTGCCCAGGATTACTTCTTTGACAAGCGCAATGCGGTAGCCAAGGAACGCGACCAGGAATTCGAAGCCAACGCAGAGGCCAAGACCGCTCTGCTGGCCGAGTACGATTCACAGATTGATCCTGCGAAGAACCTCGACGGTGCCCGTGCCAAGCTGCGCGAGCTCCAGGAGAAGTGGGAGGAGATCGGTTTCGTACCACGTGGTCAGGTCCGTGACTTCGAGGACAAGATCGGCGTCTTTGAAAAGCGCGTCACCGAGGCCGAGGAGACCCAGTGGCGTCGCACCGACCCGGAGGCACAGGCCCGGGCCGACCAGTTCACCGCCAAGGCCAAGGAGTTCACCGCTCAGGCCGAAGCCGCCGCAGCCAAGGGCAACACCAAGAAGGCCGAGAAGCTGCGCGCCCAGGCCGAGCAGTGGTCAGAGTGGGCCAAGACCGCCCATGAGGCCGTGGACCAGCTCTAAAGTCCAGGTTGAAACCTTGAAAATTATCAAGATTGCGGATCCGATCCCCGGGCAGGAGCCCGGGGATCAGGTCCGCTCTTTTGTGTTCATGTCCAATCTGGCGTCACAGGAAACCTCCGGCGAACGGGATATCTCCGTCTCCGTTGAACGCATCATCACCGATCTCGCCGGATCCACAGAGCTGGTGTCACAGTTGTTCGTGGCCACTCTGGATGACGCTGTCCCGCTCCACGCCACCGTGCCGGCAGGCACCGATGATGAGCCCTGGATCGAAGCCGAAGGTTGGGTGAAGATCAACCTGCCGCTGATCGATGACACCGCCTCCGCCAGCCTGGAGATCACCCTCGATGCCGGCCATCAGCCCCTCCCCGACCAACCGCTGACCGATGAGGCCGGAGAGCTTATCCACACCCTCCTCGTCCATGCGGAGACCGTCGCGGGGGCACCACCGTGGTCACGGAGCATCCTCCACACGGCGCACATGCACAAGGCCGGTGCCGACACCCGGGTCTGCGACTATTGCACCCGCCTGATCCGCGCAGGCTACAGCGCCGCCCACGAGGAGATCCAACAAGTGGTGGACCTCAGTGGCGTCAGCCCCGATTGGGACGCGCCGGGTATGACGGTGCACCGTATCCTCGGCACTGACTTCCCCACCGACCTCATCGACGGCATCGTGGAGCTGCAGGACCTCGCGGCCACCGATATCCCCCATGGCACACTCACCACCGACCCGGCGCGGTGGTCACCACGGAGGCTCGCTGAACAGTCAGAGCGGATCCGGCAGACCGGCGCACAGCTGCTGACGGTGGTGTTCACCGACGCCGTGGGTGTGGTGGCGATGTCCACCGTGTCACTTCCTCCGGGGTCCAATCCAGATGTGGCTGAACAGGGTTTGACCATCGTTCATCCCCGGGCCCGCGGGCGGCAGCTGGGGCGAGCAGTGAAACTCGCCTGTCTGAATCTCCTGCGCGACCGCCATCCAGCGGTGAGGAGGGTGGCAACGTCAAACGCGGTTGATAACCAGGGAATGCTGGCCATCAACCGCGCTCTGGGTGCCCGGGAGATATCCCGGACCACCCTGTGGGAGAAGAAGATCTAAGCCTTGTCCGGCTCGCCCTTCGTCTCAGTTTCCTCCTGCTCACCGCTAGCCGCGTTACGGCGTCGCGCGATGCGGGCGCGGCGGTCGTCGACAAGCAGGGGGTTGGTCTCCGGATCGTTCTGCTGCTGGCGCAGCAGGTCCTTCTGGGCTGATTCCACGGCCGAGAGTTCCGTGTTCTCCGCACGCATCCGTGCTACATCAAGCTGGTAATCACTGCGCGCGAGGATGGTGGTGGACAGCCCCCACACCGCGGCGATCGCAGCGATGGTGGCAACCAGCATGCCGATGTGGACGAAGGTGTTGTCCGTGCTGGTGGAGGTCTGGCGCATCCATGCCGCCAGGACTGCATACACCAGGGTCACACATGAGAAAATCCACGCCACCCAGGCCATCCATGTCCGCTTGAGTGTCACGGCGCCGAGGGTGAAGAGGAAAACCCCGATCGCGCCGAGGACATAAAACACATACTCCGCAAGCCGGATGCCGGCCTCGGAGGCGGTATCGGTGAAGAAGAGCACCTGCCAGCCGGCCACACCACGGATATGGGGAAGCGCCAGGGATACGGCATACAGTGCCACCGCAGCAATGAGGTACCACTTCTTATCGCCCAGCTCCAGCGTCTTGGCGGCCTCCTTCTCCATCGCCGCCAGTTCCCGACCGCTCAGCTTCTGTTCACTCACTTGAATGTTCAACTCCTTGTTGGGTTCGGTACCTAATCGTAGTCGGTCTACAGCCCTTTGCCCTAAGTGCCCGCCGCGGTAGAAGAAGTGGCCCCCGTGGGTGTCAAGACGTGTGATCAGCAGCCACAGGCGTTTGCCGGCGCAGGCTGGGCCACCGGGGTGCCGACCTTCGGCAGCCCCAGCCCAACACCGATCGGTGCTGTGGTCGGAACCTGGCCCACAGCGGAGTTATCACCCGCACGGGTCCGGCGGTGGGTGAGCACACCGGCATCGGCGATGAGGAAGAAGGGCTTGGCATCGGTGACCTCAACGGTGACAACATCACCCGGGCGGATCTCACCGTCGAGGTGACCATTGGGCGCGAAGTGGACGAGGCGTCCGTCACGGGCCCGACCGGACATGCGTTTGGTGACTTCATTCTTGCGCCCACCACCTGCCTGGACCAACAGCTCCACCTCGGATCCGATGAATGACTGGTTTTCTTCCTCGCAGATGCGCTCCTGGAGGACCATGAGGCGCTCATAGCGTTCCTGGACAACCTCCTTGGGCACCTGGTTCTCATACTCGGCAGCCGGGGTTCCGGGCCGCGGACTGTACTGGAAGGTGTAGGCGGAGGTGAAACGGGCCTTTTCCACCACGTCCAGGGTGTCCTGGAAGTCCTGCTCGGTTTCGCCCGGGAATCCGACGATGATGTCCGTGGTGATGGAGGCATGGGGAATCTTCGCCCGGACCTCATCCAGGATGGACAGGAACTTGGCTGAACGATACGACCGGCGCATCTCCTTCAGCACCTTGTCGGAACCGGACTGCAGTGGCATGTGCAGCTGCGGGCAGATGTTTGGGGTCTCGGCCATGGCGTCGATGACATCAGAGGTGAACTCAGCCGGGTGGGGGCTGGTGAAACGGACCCGCTCCAGGCCCTCGATATCACCGCAGGCACGCAGCAGTTTGGAAAAAGCGGAACGGTCACGCTCCAACTCGGGATCCACGAAATTCACACCATAGGCGTTGACATTCTGCCCCAGGAGGGTCACCTCAGAGACACCCTGGTCAACGAGTGCCTGCACCTCGGCGAGGATATCCCCCGGCCGACGGTCCTGTTCCTTGCCACGCAGGCTCGGCACGATGCAGAAGGTACAGGTGTTGTTACAGCCGACAGACACCGATACCCAACCGGCGTAGGCGGATTCCCGCTTCGCTGGCAGCACCGAGGGGAACTGTTCGAGCGAATCAACGATCTCCACCTCCGCCGTGGCGTTGTGGGAGGCCCGGTCAAGCAGGGTCGGAAGAGATCCGATGTTGTGGGTACCGAAGACCACATCCACCCACGGTGCCTTCTTCACCACCGTGTCCTTATCCTTCTGCGCCAGACATCCGCCCACGGCGATCTGCATGCCGGGCTTGTTCTCTTTCACCGCACGCAGATTGCCCAGGGTTCCATAGAGGCGCTTGTCCGCATTCTCACGGACAGCGCAGGTGTTGAACACGATGAGATCCGGGGCTTCATTCTCCGCATTCTCCACATTCTCCACGGCGACATAGCCGGCCTCTTCGAGCAGGCCCGACAGGCGCTCGGAATCGTGGACATTCATCTGGCAGCCGAAGGTACGCACCTCGTAGGTTCGGGCAGTGACGGGGGCGCCGATGTCCGTGGACTCCGGTCGGGAGTCAAAGGCATGGGAGTCCACCGGAGGGGTGTTTTTCTGCTGGGTATCAATCTGCTGCGTCACGGCAATTGATTGTATCCGCCCAGTGCGGGCTGACATAAACGCGTGACAGCAGGGTCCATCGATGGGACGTGGGAGTGGTGTGAGGTGGGGTTCGAGTACGGGCCTGACGGATTCGCCACTCGTCATTCACAAGACTTCACCTATTGGCCTATAGATATATTTCCGGACAGAAACGGCAGATACCCCCATAGATACCCCCTGCCCTAGCTGGGTAAATAGGAGTGAAACACGCTAAATAGATTTCGATATGGACTCAATCACAGAAAACGAACCACATGACCCAACATTGCCTTATGCTACCCCTATGACGCAGACCACAAATCATCCGATGATCAAGATGGCGGGAGTGCAGAAATTTTTCGATGACTTCCAGGCCTTGACGGACATTAACCTGGAGGTCCCGGCTGGCCAGGTTGTTGTTGTGTTGGGTCCGTCCGGGTCCGGAAAGTCAACCCTGTGCCGCACCATCAACCGCCTCGAGACCATCGAGGAGGGCACAATTGAAATTGACGGCCAGCTTCTTCCAGAGGAAGGCAAGGGCCTGGCCAAACTCCGGGCGGATGTGGGAATGGTTTTCCAGTCCTTCAACCTCTTTCCCCATCTGACAATCAAGGACAATGTCACCCTTGGGCCGATCAAGGTCCGGAAGATGAAAAAGTCCGAGGCTTCTGATCTGGCGATGAAATTGTTGGAACGCGTCGGTATCGCAAATCAGGCCGAAAAATACCCGGCTCAGCTCTCGGGTGGTCAGCAACAACGTGTGGCCATCGCCCGCGCGCTGGCGATGAACCCAAAGATCATGCTTTTCGACGAACCGACCTCCGCCCTCGACCCCGAAATGGTCAATGAAGTCCTTGACGTCATGGCGAGTCTGGCCAAGGAAGGCATGACCATGGTGTGCGTGACCCACGAGATGGGCTTCGCACGCAGAGCAGCAGACCGGGTTCTGTTCATGTCCGACGGAGCCATCGTTGAAGACACCGACCCGGATTCCTTCTTCACCAATCCACAGACCGACCGCGCGAAGGACTTCCTGGGCAAGATCCTCGCCCACTAGATTCGCGCACCACATCACCACATATCCCCCGCTGGCTGAAATCAGCATTCAAGAGCCCTAGGAGCAACCATGTCCACAAAGCGCATGTTCACTCGTATCGCAGCACTTGCCAGTGCAGCTGCCCTCACCGGCGTCACACTCACCGCATGTGGCGAATCCAGCGGTGGAGACGGCCTTCTCGCAGCCATTGAAGATGGCTCCGTCACCATCGGAACCAAGTATGATCAGCCCGGTCTCGGACTCCGTAATCCGGACAACTCCATGACCGGACTCGACGTTGATGTAGCAGAGTATGTGGTCAACTCCATCGCTGATGACAACGGCTGGGACCACCCCTCCGTGGACTGGCGTGAAACCCCATCCGCACAGCGTGAGACCCTCATCCAGAATGGCGAGGTGGATATGATCGCCGCCACCTACTCCATCAACCCGGGACGATCCGAGTCAGTCAACTTCGGTGGCCCCTACCTTTTGACCCACCAGGCTCTCCTGGTGCGCCAGGACGATGACCGCATTGAAACCCTGGAGGACCTTGAGGACGGCCTCATCCTCTGCTCCGTCACCGGCTCCACCCCGGCCCAGAAGGTCAAGGATGTCCTCCCCGGAGTCCAGCTCCAGGAATATGACACCTACTCCTCCTGTGTGGAAGCACTCAGCCAGGGCAATGTGGATGCAATGACCACCGACGCCACCATCCTCTTCGGCTACGCGCAGCAGCGTGAAGGTGAATTCCGCGTGGTGGAGATGGAGCAGGACGGTGAGCCATTCACCAACGAGTACTACGGCATCGGCATCACCAAGGACGATGCGGAAGCAACCGACGCCATCAACGCCGCACTTGAGCGCATGTACGCCGATGGTTCCTTCCAGCGCTTCCTCACTGACAACCTCGGCCAGGACTCCGTGGTTGTGGAAGAGGGCACCCCGGGTGATCTCTCCTTCCTGGACAGCTAACCCCTCAGGGTTAGAAGCCTGACAGCACAGCGTGGCGCTTCGACCCCCTCGGGGCGCCACGCTTTCTTTCTTGTTCAAGCCCTTCCATTCCTTATCAAGGAGAACTTCCACATGAGCACATTGTGGGCGGATCTGGGTCCGTCGCTTCTTCCAGCATTCTGGGTGACCATCAAACTCACCATCTATTCCGCCATCGGATCCATGATTCTGGGCACCATCCTCACCGCAATGAGGGTCTCACCCGTGAAGATTCTCCGCACCATGTCCACCGCCTACATCAACACGGTCCGCAACACCCCGCTGACCCTGGTGATCCTGTTCTGTTCCTTCGGTCTCTATCAGAACCTGGGACTGGCGCTCGCCTCCCGGGACAGCTCCACCTTCCTGATGGATAACAACTTCCGTCTCGCGGTCCTGGGATTCATTCTCTACACGTCCACGTTCGTGGCGGAATCACTACGTTCCGGAATCAACACCGTCCACTTCGGACAAGCTGAGGCAGCCCGTTCCATCGGACTCGGATTCTCCGATATCTTCCGGTCCATCATCTTTCCCCAGGCGCTTCGAGCGGCCATTGTCCCACTCGGAAACACCCTCATCGCACTGACCAAGAACACCACCATCGCCTCGGTCATCGGTGTGGGCGAAGCCTCCCTGTTGATGAAGTCCACCATTGAAAATCATGCCAACATGCTCTTCCTCGTGTTCGCGATCTTCGCGGTCGGCTTCATGATCCTCACCCTCCCCATGGGCCTCGGCCTGGGTAAGCTCGCTGAGAAAATGGCGGTGAAGAAATAATGTCATCTTCAGTACGCGCAACAGTCCTCTACGATGCCCCCGGCCCCAAGGGACGCCGCTTCAACCTGATCATCACCGCCGCGGCCACGCTGGTCGCCCTCATCGTCATCTTCTGGGCGGGACGGATCCTCTACGATAACGGCCAGCTCGACGGCGACAAGTGGAGCCCCTTCCTTGATTCGCAGACCTGGACCACCTACCTGCTCCCCGGCCTCTGGGGAACGCTGAAGTCCGCCGTCGCCTCAGTGCTCCTCGCACTGGTCATGGGAACACTGCTGGGACTGGGACGAATCTCTGAGATCGCCCTTCTCCGTTGGTTCTGTGCCATCATCATCGAAACCTTCCGCGCCATCCCGGTGCTGATCCTGATGATCTTCGCCTACCAGCTCTTCGCCCGTTATCAACTGGTTCCCTCCAGTCAGCTGGCATTCGCCGCCGTCGTCTTCGGACTGACCATGTACAACGGTTCGGTCATCGCAGAGATCCTCCGTTCCGGCATCGCCTCACTCCCCCGCGGACAGCGGGAAGCCGCCATCGCCCTGGGGCTGTCCTCGCGACAGACCACCTGGTCGATCCTGCTCCCCCAGGCCGTTGCAGCCATGCTGCCGGCTCTGATCGCCCAGATGGTCATTGCGCTGAAGGACTCCGCACTCGGCTACCAGATCGGCTACATCGAGGTTGTCCGTTCCGGTATCCAGTCCGCATCCGTCAACCGCAACTACCTCGCTGCACTGGTTGTCGTGGCGATCATCATGATCATCATCAACTTCGGCCTGACCGCACTCGCCCAGCGTATTGAACGCCAGCTGCGTGCCGGACGAGCCCGGAAGAACATCGTGGCCAAGGTTCCTGAGCAACCTGACCAGGGCCTTGACACCAAGGACAACGTCAACGTTGATTGGCGCGACCCTGATTACAAGGAGGTCAAGCACCCGGGACCCCCGGTCTGATCCCCTTTCAAAACTGAACACAACCCGGTTGGACGCACCCATATTGCATGGGTACGACCAACCGGGTTGTTTCTTAATTTCAGACCGACTCTCATCTACGAGGGATCTACCCGTGGGGGCAGGATCAGTTTGCTGGCTGAATCTCACTCTCAGTAACCCATTTATGATTGGTCATGGTCATGGTCATGTCGTCGGTGGTCAGGTCCACCATGTAGACAGTTTCATCCGTTGAGTAGTCGATGCTGGCGGTGGCACCCTTCATCCCTGACATGTGTTCTGCATCGATGACCACTTCGGCGCCGTCAGCCAGCGGTGCCTCGCCTGGATCCACCAGTTCCTCGTGGACCACCCAACGGTGATCGGTGATCGGGTCACCACCGTCAACCGGGGTGTAACTGACCGAATACGTGGTGGTGTCAAAAGCACCGGAGATTGTGGCTTGTGCTCCGTCCATGCCAGGCATGTGATCAGCCGTGAGAATGACCGCCGACCCGACCGGGTAGGTTGGATTGACGGCTTCCACGATGCCTTCGGGAGCTGGACCACCGTCTTCTGGATGATCCATGTGATGTCCACCGTCATCTGTGGATGCTGTCGTGGTGGCGACGGAGTCGGTGCCCTCGGAATCACTGGTGTCGTCGCTACAGGCGCTCAGCACAAGGGTTGATGTCAATGCGAGGGCCGCAATGGTGATGGTGCGTTTCATGATCGTTCCTTTCAAGGAATAGTGATAGAACTGGGGGCCGAGTGACCAGGATGGTCAATATTCGTTAGGGGGATGTCGACCCACTGGATCTTCTCCTTCTACTTGCCAGGAGCCAGATGAGCAGGATCAAGGTTGATCCGGCGCAGTAGCTGGGCGTTTAAGGCAACCACGATGGTCGAGGCTGACATCAGGATCGCGCCAACTGCCGGGGAGAGCACAAACCCAATCGGGGCGAGTACTCCGGCAGCTAAGGGAACGGCGAGGATGTTATATCCAGAAGCCCAGATCAGGTTCTGGACCATCTTGGCGTAGCTGGCCTTGGAGAGTTCGATCATCGATAGGACTGCTCGGGGATCGTCACTGGCAAGCACCACCCCGGCAGATTCCATGGCCACATCGGTGCCGGCACCGATGGCGATGCCCACCTCTGCCCGGGCCAGGGCAGGCGCGTCATTGACGCCGTCACCGACCATCGCCACACGCAGTCCACGGTCCTGAAGCTCCGCGACCTTGGTGTCCTTGTCCTGAGGAAGGACCTCGGCGAAGACCTCATCAATGCCCAGATCCCTGCCGACGGCGTTAGCGACCTGGCTGGCATCACCGGTGATCAGCGCAACCTTGACACCTCGTGCCTGCAACGCCTGTACGGCGGCGCGGGACTCGGGACGGATCTTGTCCTCGACCGCGAGTGCTCCGATGATCTGTTCGTCCCGGACGACATGCAGCACACCAGCACCGCGCTGTTCCCAGGATTCAATCTGTTCATCCAATTCGCCGGGGATGGTGAGATTGAATTCTCGCAACATGTTGGGTCCGCCGACGAGGATTTCAGTACCGTCGACAAGCGCTCGGACTCCGCGGCCGGTGGCCGCGGTGAAACCGGTTGCGCGCATCGGCTGGCCGGAGGCTTCTTCGTGTTCGCTGGCAGCGGAGACGATGGCCCTGGCCACGGGGTGTTCACTATCAGCCTCAGCTGCAGCGGCCAAAGCCAGCAGCTGGCCTTCCGAGGTACCTGTTGCAGGTGCCACGCCGGTGACAGCGTGGGCACCTTCAGTCAAGGTACCTGTTTTATCAAAAAGCACGATATCGATGGTGCGCATGCGCTCCAGCGCCATCCGGTCCTTGATCAGCACACCGGACTTGGCTGCGCGTTCCGTGGAGATGGCGATGACCAGCGGGATAGCCAGGCCTAGTGCATGCGGGCAGGCAATGACCAGCACCGTCACAGTCCGGATCACGGCGTCATCCGGGCTGCCGACAATCGACCAGACCACCGCGGTGATCAGTGCTGCGATCAGCGCGAACCAGAACAATAATGCAGCAGCCCGGTCAGCCAGTGCCTGGGCGCGGGAGGAGGATTCCTGGGCATCAGCGACCATACGCTGGATCCCCGCCAGTGCCGTGTCGGTACCGACCGCCTCAACGCGGACGCGCACGGAGTTGTCGGTGGCCACAGTTCCGGCGACCACATGCGCGCCGACATCACGAAACACGGGGCGGGATTCGCCGGTGATCATTGCTTCGTCGAACTCGGCGGAACCGTCGATCACGGTTCCATCCGCGGGCACGCGACCACCAGCGCGTACCAGAACAACATCATCCACAGACAATTCGGCGATGGGCACGGTCCTGGTGGTATCGCCGTCGATCTTCTCCGCTTCGTCGGGTAGAAGAGCCGCCAGGGCGTCAAGTGCGGAGGATGCTGAGCCCAAGGCCCGCATTTCCATCCAGTGGCCCAGCAACATGATGGTCACCAGCAGCGCCAGTTCCCACCAGAAATCCAGATAGAACCCGCCAATCCCTAAGGTGGTCACCCAGGACGCGACGAATGCCACGGTGATGGCCATGGCGATCAGCAGCATCATGCCTGGTTGGCGGGATTTCAGCTCGGCGACCCCGCCTTTGAGAAACGGGGCTCCGCCGTAGATGAAGATGATGGTTCCCAGTATCGGGGCGATCCAGGTGGCACCCGGAAACTCGGGGATCTGGTAACCGATGATATCGGCGAACATCGGGCTGAAGAACACGACCGGCACGGAGAGAATCAGCGTCCACCAGAATTTATCTCTGAACATCGCAACGCTGTGGCCGGCGTGGTCACCGTGGCCGTGGACATGGTGATCATCGTCGTGATCATGGCCGGCATCGTCGCTATGCCCGTGGCCGTGGTGCTCGTCGATTGCGGAGTGGGGGTGATCCTGGGGCATGGCCTGGCCGTGGGTGGCAGCATCGTCGTGCTGTTCATGTCCGGTGTGATCACCGTGATGATGTGGGGTACTCATGAAACTCCTGTCTTTCTCTGGGGGTGGTCGGATCAGGAAGGGGCGATGGCATAGCCGGCTTGTTCAATGGCCTGTGTGATGGTTTTCCGGGATGCGGTTCCGGTCACGGTGATCGTGGAGACACCACCCTTGATCAGTTCACTATCAACCGAAGTGACCTGGGGCACCTCCCAGAGGGCGGCGGTGACAGTGTTGACACACCCGGTGCAGGACAAACCAGATACTCGATATCGGGTCATGGATTCAGCGGCCGCCTCATTTCTGGGGGCAGAAGCTGCATCCGATCCGGCAGGACCGCAGCACCCGCAGCCAGTGGGCTGGGTGGAGGTCAATGGCAGCAGGGTGGTCATTTTCAAGCTCCTGATAAGAGTGGGCTGGGGAGGTTCTCACCTACCACCATATACCCCCCTGGGGTATAAAAGCTAGGGGTTGGGCCTCGAGGTACCTTGCGGATGCCCGCCGACGGCGGGGATGCTTGTCGACGGTGTGGAAAGCGGGAGGCGGATCGTCAGCGTCGTCCCGAATCCCGATCCCGCCGATGAAGCGGTGAGGGTTCCACCGTGGGCTTCGACCAGTGCCTTGGAGATCGTCAGACCAATCCCAGAACCACCGTGATCCCTGTTTCGGGCAGCATCACCCCGGTAAAATCTTTCGAAGATGTGCCCCAGCTGGTCGCTGGTCAACCCTTCCCCGTTATCCGCTACATCAATCAACACCGTTCCTGCACCTTGTCGACGTGCGCTGATAGTGACCTGCCCACCAGCAGGGGTATGGCGCAACGCATTGGAGAGCAGATTCCCCATGACCTGGCCGAATCGCTGGCGGTCTACAAATATCGACACCGGAGTGGTGACAGGAACCGCCTGCAGGCTTACCCCTTTCGTTGCATACGCCTCCTGAGCCGCAGTGGCACTCGAGTGAATCAGTTCACCCAGCGGCAGTTCGGTACTGTCCAGTTCGATGCGGTCTTCCTGGGCGCGGGAGACGTCATCGAGGTCCTCAATCAACCGGGTCAGTCGCTGAAGCTGTTCAGACATCACCGTCTGAGTCTCCGGGCTCCACTCGACAATCTCATCCTGCAGACCGTCAAGGTAAACCGTGAGCACAGACACGGGAGTGCCCATTTCATGCGCAAGGTCAGATAACAACTGGCGTCGCACCTCTTCGGTGTGTGCCAAGCGATCAGCCATCGTATTGAACGCCACGGCCAGTGTCGTCACCTCTGGACCCGCATCACCGGTGGGCACCTTCACGTCATAGTTTCCTCCGGCGACCGCAGTCGCAGCCCTGGTCAGACCACGCAGGGGTGTCTGGATCTTCCGGGCAAGCCAGAAGCTGGCCAACAGCGCAGACCCGAATGCAATCGGGACCGCCACAGCCAGGGTGATCAACCCCGCATCCTGATATGCCTGCTCAACATGGCGCAGCTCATCCGCGCGATCAGCCATCAAAAGGTGATCATGGAACAACGGTGGGCCCACCAGCGATGCCACAGCCACTGCGGACAACAGGCTGATGACCACAACCACAGCCTGGGCCACAAGAAACCGGAGGGTCAGATTCGCTCCCTGGGTCATGACCGCGCCATTCGGTAGCCAACTCCACGGACGGTATCGATATATCCCTGGCCGGTGCCATCAACATCCAGCTTGCGGCGCACATTGCCGATATGGACATCAATGATGCGTTCATCCCCTATCCAGGAGGTATCCCAGACATCAGTGATGAGTTCCTGCCGGGTGAGAACCTGACCTGGATTGGTGGCCAGGGCTGACAGAATCGCAAACTCCGTGCGGGTGAGAGCGACCTGGGAACCACTGACCCGTGCCTCATGAGCCTGCGAATCCACCACGAGTTCCCCGAACACCCTGACAGAACTCATCCCGGTTCCACTGGTGGAGACACGTGGGCGCCGGAGCACCGCCCGGATGCGGGTAACCAGCTCACGGATGCTGAAGGGCTTTGTGATGTAATCATCAGCACCCGTGGTCAACCCCGCTATTTTGTCATCCTCATTGCTTCGCGCAGTGAGCATGAGAATATAACAATCCGAGAATTCCCTGATCCGCCTGCAGACCTCCATTCCATCCAGGCCGGGCAGCCCCAGATCGAGCACCACCACATCCGGCGCCCATTCACGCGCCAGCTCCACCGCATGGAGACCGTTATGGGCCTGGGTGGCCTCAAAACCTGCCCGCACCAGATAACTCTCAATCATCTGGGCCAGGGCTTGTTCATCATCTACGACCAACACCCTTCCGACCGAGTCCTGGGGTGTCTTTGTGTACTCACTCATGGCTCCCAGTATCACCCCGGCACCTGCCCATTTAGGCCCCGGACAACACTGATGAGCTGAATCTTTGCCAAATCTTTAAATATGGCAGGCCGGGGTTGCGGCTTGTGGCCTCTCCCCTCCGACTGACTCAAGGCCGCCTGGACCAGGAAAAGTGCTCCCACCATTGAGTCAGCGGCCACTCCACCGCATCACCAGTGTCTGCGCACAATTCAGTTGCTGCCCGGACGTGAGATGCGTAGGTGACCCCGGCCACTACCCAGCGTAGATATTTCCTCATTTCTACACGCTGAGCAGGGTTTTTAATTTTCCTCCCGGTGAAGATGCATGTTAAAAAGACCATGTACCTCCGCCATGTCGACGGTGGTGTGAAACCTCGTTCTTAGGAGATTTTGAGATGAAACGCGCTGCGATCGTTCTTGCTGCCATCAGCCTCGGCTTGGCGGGATGTGCAACAACCGAATCCGACTCCGCGGTGGCTGGGCAGGTAGGTGGGCAGGATCTTCTGGTTTCCCAAGGCCTGGCCGGAATGGACGCCCGGGAAATCATTGAGGAACTTGATCAACAGGCTCTCGCCGATCGTCCCACTGATTTCATCGCCTCGGTACGCACCGATCAACTCATCCTCTCGGATCAGTCCCGGGAAATGGCCCTGGATTTACCGGAGAATCTGACCTACATATCCATAGCCCCCTACCTGAACCAGACACATGACTGCTTCTATCACAGCCTGACCACCTGCCAGGGTGAACTCGGCAATGAACGGGTCCACGTGAAGATCACAGATGAGGCCTCCGGAGAGGTTCTGGTCAATGAGGAGACAACCACATTCGACAACGGGTTCGTCGGCTTCTGGCTCCCGGATGATGCCGAAGGAATCATTGAAGTAAACCACCAGGGATCTACCGGAACTGTTGACTTCAGCACCACCGACGACGGTGCCACCTGTGTGACCAACCTGCGTCTGACCTGATGAATCCCAGGATGAGGAGCATCCTCATCCCCAAAGGCTTATTACCCAGCATGAACATAACCGGTGCCCTCATCGCCCCTTGGGAAACCCCGAACACCGGTCATCTTTACCTGCCATCCCATAATGAGGAGTGCCTGATCCATGTCGAGAGTTCGCCCCGGTGTCATCACCGCAGCACTGGCGGTGCTCACCACCCTGACGCTGACAGCGTGTACTTCCGGAGAGGCAGCACAGAATGCTGTCGCCCTCGGAGGCACATTCCAGTTTCACTCCCCCGGTGGGCAGACCGAGATCTTCTACACCGAGGAGCAACGCGCACCACTGCCGAACTTCTCCGGACAATCTCTCATGGAAGACGGCAAACAGATCAATCTGTCAGATTTTGAGGGCGAGGTTGTTGTCCTCAACGCCTGGGGACAATGGTGTGCGCCCTGCCGCGCAGAAGTTGATGATCTCCAGATCGCCCAGGACACTCTCGAGCCACTCGGTGGCACCGTGCTGGGCATCAACGTCCGTGACTATAACCAGACCATCGCCCAGGATTTTATCCTCGACAACGGCGTAACCTACCCCTCGATCTATGACCCACCCTTCCGCACCGCTGCGTCTTTGGGTGGAGTACCGACTTCTGTGGTCCCGACAACGATCATTCTGGACCGGGAACACCGCCCCGCTGCGGTGTTCCTCCGTGAAGTCGATGCCGATGACATCCTTGACGTTGCACTACCACTAACTGAAGAGGCACCTCAATCATGACCATTGATGTGATGGCCCAGTTATCCATCGGTCAGCAGTTCGCCGATGTTGCAGCCTCTGGTCCCCTGCTTCTCGGAATCTTTGCTGCTGCAGCCGCCGGTCTCATTTCCTTTGCTTCCCCCTGTGTAGTTCCCCTCGTGCCCGGTTACATGTCCTACCTGGCCAGTGTGGTGGGAGGTGAGGTGGAATACGACTCCCAATACGGTTCCGTGGTGACGAAGAAGCGCCAATGGGCAGTGGCCGGCGCAGCAGGTCTTTTCATCCTCGGCTTCACTGTCGTTTTTGTGCTGGCCACCGTCACCGTTTTCGGAGCAATCAGCCTGCTCACCCTCAATGCCGACACTCTCATGCGCATTGGCGGAGTGATCACCATCCTCATGGGCCTAGCTTTCATGGGGATGGTCCCCGCCCTGCAACGCGACACCAGGATGGCCCCGAAGAAATGGTCCACCTGGCTCGGTGCGCCCCTACTCGGAGGGGTCTTCGCATTGGGATGGACACCATGCCTGGGACCAACGCTTGCCGCAATCATCTCTGTTTCAGCCGGCACCGAAGGGATGACCGCCGCGCGCGGTGTCATTCTCATCATCGGTTACTGCCTGGGATTGGGCCTGCCCTTCCTGCTCATGGCATTCGGCTCCGCCAAGGCGATGCGCACCTTTGGTTGGTTAGGGAAACACTCCCGCAAGATCCAACTCTTCGGTGGAGCACTGATGGTTCTGGTCGGTGTCGCACTGGCCAGCGGAGCGTGGGCCCACTTCATCAACTGGGTTCGCCAGTGGACCGTGGAGTACGGCGCCACCCTGATCTGATCCACGGAATCAGTGGCAGTCCAGGCGATACCACCACATCTGACATCTATATCAACCATCTCGTCCGGTCGGGCTGGAAACTCTGAAGAGGATCAATCATGATTACCCTGATACGCACCTTCTGGACGTATCTCAAAAAGGCTTGGCGATGGTTGACCAGCATGCGCACCGCGCTGGCCCTGCTGTTCATCCTGGCTATCGCGGCAATTCCCGGTACTGTGCTGCCCCAGCGCAGCCTCAATGCAGGAAATGTCGCAGATTACATCGCCAACAACGGTCGAATCGCTGAATTCTACGATCAACTCCAACTCTTCGACGTTTTCGAATCAACCTGGTTCAATTCAATTTTCATGCTCCTGACGATTTCTCTCATCGGTTGCATCCTGCCCCGCTCCTGGGAGCACTACAAGGCGCTGAAAACTCCGCCGACCCGCGCTCCGAAGCGTCTTGAACGGCTCCCATTTCATGCGAGGGGCACCGTCGACAAGCCACTGGAACACGTCACGCATGATGCACACCAGCTGCTCAAACGGTGGAAAGTGTCCGAGTACCAGCCCGACCAGGATCGGGCCGGTAAATTCTCCCTCTCCGCGGAACGTGGGTACGCCCGGGAACTGGCGAACCTCGTGTTTCACCTCAGCCTCGTGGGCATGCTCGCAACGATCGCTGCCGGCCGGATGGTCTACTACGAGGGCATGGTCATCATTGTCACCGAATCAGGTAACTACGACACCCCACCTGTTGAACAGAGCACCGAGTTCTGTAATACCTCCACCGCCAACTTCGACTCCTTCCGGGCAGGTCCCGTTTTCGATGGGACAGGATTGAATACCTTCTGCTTTGACGCCCATGATTTTTCTGCAGACTACCTTCGCAACGGCCAGGCGGAGATGTTCACCTCCAATATCTCCTATGCCGTGGGCGAGGATATTCACCGATCTAAGGAGGAGTGGACGGATTATCAACTACAGGTAAACCATCCTCTGCGGCTGGCCGGTGACCGCGTGTATCTGATGGGACACGGGTACGCCCCAACGTTCACCGTGACCTGGCCCAACGGAGAAACCCGTACTCAAACCATCCAGTTCGGACCCGACGACCCGACATTCTTCCTCTCATCTGGGGTGATGCGATTTGATCCACCGGCTGGAATGTATCCCGAAATCTACGAGCGCCGCCAGCACCAGATTGCACTCCAAGGTCTCTTTGCCCCCACTGCGGCATGGGGTGGGGACAGCGGTGAATTACTGACATCAGCCTTCCCTGCCATGCGTGATCCCGCGGTGGCCATTGATATCTACCGTGGAGATGCCGGCCTGGATACCGGGCGCGCCCAGTCCATCTTTGAACTCGACCCCACGCTGATCGCCAGCGGGCAGTTACAGAAGATAGAACGAGTAAATCTTGAACAGGGCGATGATGTCACGCTTGATGACGGAACCACCATCAGGTTCGACGGAGCCAGTGAATTTGCCAACTTCCAGATCAGCTACGACCCCTTCCAACCGTGGGTACTGGTGACCACAGGGGTCATGCTCATCTCGTTGGTCAGCTCCCTGTTGATCAAGCGTCGTCGTGTCTGGATTCGACTCCACCCCGGTCCCACGGACAACACCACCACCGTGGAGATCGCCGGCCTGGCGCGAACCGATAACGCCGGTGGAGGACAGGAGTTCGAGAAACTCCACCGCGCACTATTCAACCTGCCCGACCCCGATGATGTGGCGGAACAAACCGAGGATGACTCCTGGTTTGCCCAGTCTGGGTTGAAAAACTGATCCCTCATCTATCCACCGAGAACGGCGCACTCTCTCATGACTTGAACCGCCCTTGACCTTCCCGTAGCTCCACATCCGATGTTCTGCAAAAGGAATCCACATCCCCATGCCGGTTAATCAAACCTTGTCCACATTCTCTGACACCGCCTTCCAGACAGCGTTCGTCATCTATCTCCTCGCACTGGTGCTCGCACTGATCTACTACGTGAAGCTCCAGGGAGTCATCGATGCCCACCGTGCACGTGAAAAGGCCACGACCAGAACACTGGTCTCCACCGCTGGCGACAACCATGAGGTGGAGACGGCCAGCGGTATGAACGTCGAGGCCCTCAGCGAAGAAGAATTCACCAGGAAGAAGAACGCCACCGACAAGTTCGGTGGCATGACCCAGGGACTGGTATACCTCGGGGCTATCGTTCACCTGGTTTCGGTGATCCTTCGTGGACTGGCCACCGACCGCTTCCCACTGGGAAATATGTACGAGTACATCTCCATGATCTCTATGCTGTCAGTGATCACCGCAGCGATTGTGATCCAGCGCAAGGAATGGCGCAGTTTTTGGCCGTGGTTGCTGCTTCCCATCCTTGTACTGCTCTTCTTCGGTGGCACCAACCTGTACTCGGTGTCGGCACCAGTGGTCCCGGCACTACAGTCCTACTGGCTTCCCATCCATGTCTCCACAGTCTCACTCGGTGCGGCGATCGGCATGGTCTCCGGTATCGCGTCTCTTCTGTATCTCCTGCGGATCAAACAGCCACAGGGCAAAGAGCGCGGTTTCTTCGGCGCGGTGGCGAAACCCCTGCCCCATGCGCAGAAACTTGACGGGTTGGCGTATAAATCAGCCATCATCACTCTGCCGGTTCTCGGCCTGGGTATTGTTCTCGGGGCGATCTGGGCAGAAGCTGCCTGGGGCCGCTTCTGGGGTTGGGACCCGAAGGAAACAGCCTCCTTCATCTCCTGGATCCTGTACGCCGCCTATCTGCATGCACGGGCCACGGCAGGTTGGCGTGACCACAAGGCTGCGTGGATCAATATCCTGGCGCTAGCTGTGATGATCTTCAACCTGTTCTTCATCAACCTGGTCGTGTCTGGCCTGCATTCCTACGCTGGACTGAACTAACCCGAGCCCTGTCAACGACCAGTCATCGAGCACGAAGTGCCGTGGCATTGGGCTCAGTGGGTAGGTTGCGTAGAACGGTTGTGGAGGATCTACCCGGTGGATGCACCATAGAGGGGATTCAGGTTTTTCAGGAGGATTTCAGCTCCTCAAGACGCTCATCCAGGGCCTCCCGTGACAGTTCCATGGACAGGGCTGAGGGAAAACCACGACGCGCGAGAGCACCGACGACGCGTCGCAGAGCTTTGTCATATTCCGCACGGTCTGCTGGGATCCGGGTTTCACTGCGGGCTTTCTTCTGGGCGACGACTCGCGCTGTTTCGCGTTCATCATCGGCATCAATTTGTTCGAGGGCGACCATGCGAGTGTGCGAATCAACACCCTTGTCCTGAAGCTCCCGGTCAAGGGCGCGTGCGGATTTCCCTCTGCGCTGGGCACGCTGGCGGACCCACTCCCGGGCAAAGTCCTCATCATCCAGGAGTTTGGCCCGGGTGAGATCCGCGATAACTTCATCGATGACAACTGGATCGAACTCGAGGGACGTGAGTCGCTGTCGGAGCTCCGCCTTGGAACGGGCCCGTTGGTCCAAGAGCAATAAAGCGCGCCGGCGGACTTCCGCCTTCTTCTCCTCCGCTTCATGGTCGAAGAGTGAACCACCCTCACCAGCCTCCTGCCGCTTGGTGAACTCCTCCAGCGCAGATCGGAGCTTCTCGAGTTTTTCAGCCTGGCTGGCTACTGCCGTCTTGGCTGCGGTGGTTTTCTGGTGGTTGTTCATCAACGACTGCACTTCCGGTGTCACATGAATAGGTGAAAAGGGCGGCACATCAGGATGAGAATCTTCCGATGCGCCGCCATTCAGATAAAGGTCAGTTCAACGCTGACCGCTGAGATTCTATTTCTCAGCTGCTCCGACAACCTCATCGGCTTCTTCATCATCAAAATCAACATTCGGGATCAGCTCCACCGGATCGTCGGTGAGCTCGTCCGCAACGTTGGCAAATTTTCCGACACCGAGTTTGCGGAAGATCTTCTCCTCGATCTCATCCGTCAGTTCCTGATTCTCCTTGAGGAACAGTCGGGATTTTTCTTTACCCTGTCCGAGTTGGTCGCCTTCATAGGTAAACCAAGAGCCCGACTTTTTCACAATGCCGTTGTCCACTGCCAGGTCAATAACGGAGGATTCACGTGAGATTCCCTCGCCGTACATGATGTCGAACTCAGCGATCTTGAACGGTGGAGACACTTTATTCTTGACCACCTTGACGCGGGTGCGGTTACCGATCGCATCCTGTCCGTCCTTGAGGGTCTGGATACGACGGACATCGAGACGGATGGAGGCATAGAACTTCAGTGCCTTACCGCCAGTGGTGGTCTCGGGAGAGCCGAACATCACGCCGATCTTCTCACGCAGCTGGTTAATGAAGATCGCAGTCGTACCGGAGTTGTACAGTGCTCCGGTCATCTTGCGGAGCGCCTGGGACATCAGGCGAGCCTGGAGGCCGACGTGACTATCGCCCATCTCACCCTCAATCTCAGCCTTGGGGGTCAGGGCTGCCACAGAGTCAATGACGATGATATCGATGGCCCCGGAACGGACGAGCATATCGGCGATCTCCAGTGCCTGCTCACCGGTGTCTGGCTGAGAGACCAGCAACGCATCGGTATCAACACCGAGTTTGCGGGCATAATCAGGATCCAGGGCGTGCTCGGCATCGATGAATGCTGCAATACCGCCGGCTTTCTGTGCCTGCGCAATTGCGTGGAGTGCAACGGTGGTTTTACCGGAGGACTCTGGACCATAAACCTCGACGACGCGGCCGCGCGGGAACCCACCGATGCCGAGAGCAATATCAATGGCGGTGTTGCCGGAGGAGATGACCTGGATGGGCGGACGGTTCTCATCCCCCAGGCGCATCACGGCGCCCTTGCCGAAGTCTTTCTCAATAAGTGCGAGGGCAGCGTCAAGTGCCTTCTGACGATCATCGCCCTTGGAGGCGGCCTTGGTTGTCTTTTTCGGTGCCATTTTTTAGTCCTATCCGTTTTAGATCTGTTTTCATGATGTGGTGCCCGACGCCGCCCTTTAGTGGGAGGATTCCGGACGGATCTACTCTGTTAGACCCCGCGAACCAGGAATGGGGTCCCAGCCTGCCCCAAGTTTCTTAACCTGTGGGGGAAATCCTAGAACATGGCGTGGATCGGAATAGCATGATCCACACCTTACACGCACAACTGTTCGAACTCGAATTTTCTTTACACCTTGACAGCGCCCACCTAAGCGCGTGGGTCATCCTTGCCCAGTCGACGCTCCTCGGGCACTTCAAAGTCATCACAGAGCCGTATCCATACATCCCGGAGATCTTCACCTGATTCCACTGCGTCGTCCACAGTCTTGCCGAAAGATCCAAGAACATGGGAATGTGCGATCCATTCCCCCTTAACCTGCCCGAACTCATCCTCGATCAACTGCCGAAACTCCGATAAACGCATGGGGACGATAGTACCGTGTCCGACCGCTACCCGAGTCACCCCCGAGCGAATCCGACCCCATCGCCCACTTGCTTCTTGAACAGTGTTCAGTTGTATACTTTGCCCATGCAAACAGAGACAACCATCAACGCTTCCGCCAGGGAGAAAGCCACTCCTTCGGCGTCGAGCAGAAAGCGCCTGCAGGATCTCGCGCTTATCGCCGTTTTCGCCGCACTCATCATTGTGCTCGCCTTCGTCCAGATCCCGGTTGGTGCGGCCGGTGTCCCAATCGTGCTCCAGAACGCGGCAGTCGTTCTCGCAGGTCTGGTCCTGGGTGGCCGTCGTGGATTCCTTTCTGTTCTGTTGTTCCTGGCGTTGGGAATGATAGGTCTACCAGTACTCGCTGGTGGCAGAAGCACCATCGCAGCACTGGCCGGTGTCACCGTCGGTTATATCGTGGGTTACCTGATCTCTGCCTTTATTACCGGTGTCATTGCTTACCGTGCCCCAAAGAAGAAGGGTGCCGGCATGTTCGCCGTCTTCACCCTCGCGGCGCTGGTAGGCCTGTTGGTGCAATACCTGTCCGGCATCATCGGACTGACCTTAAGGGCAGGGCTCAGTTTCGTGGAGGCCACCGTATCCCAGGCACCGTTCATCCTTCCCGACATGGGCAAGTTCGCGGTCATGATCATCATCGCGGCCGGCGTTCACGCCGCGTTCCCTGATCTGCGGCGCAGATAAGAATCGGTTAAACCCATCTGCCCCACACAGAATCGACTAGTCCACCGTCACCCCGTGGTGGCTGGTCTCTTTTCGTTCCACCCCACTACTCCATAGAATTGGCGACTATGCCCGAGATCATCTTCGAATCCGCGGAAGTGTCCTATGACGACGTCCGGGTTCTTGAACCCATTTCACTCACTCTCCGCGAACAACGGATCGGTATCATCGGTGCCAACGGTGGCGGAAAATCAACGCTGATCAGAATGATCAACGGGCTCGGGGACCCCAGCGGTGGACGGGTCCTCGTTGATGGACTCGATGTCGCTGCCAAAGGCCGGGAAGTGAGAAAAAAGGTCGGCTTCGTTTTCTCCGATGCTGAAAGCCAGATTGTCATGCCTACGGTGCGGGAGGATATTGCCTTCTCGTTGCGCCGCTTCAAGATCTCCCGCGCAGAGAAACAGCAACGAGTGAACGCGATGATGGAACGATTCAACCTGACTGAGCATGCAGATCAGTCACCGCACACGTTGTCCGGTGGGCAGAAACAACTGCTCGCCCTCGCAGCAGTCCTCATCATCGAACCTGACATCATCATCGCGGATGAACCCACTACCCTGCTGGATCTGAAAAACCGGCTACTTATCCGGGAGGTGTTCCGTTCACTTCCCCAACAACTGATCGTGGTGAGCCATGATCTGGACTTTCTCGACGACTTCGACCGGGTCATCTGCATTGAAAACCACCGGATCGCGATGGATGGACCCCCATCTGAGACCATCCCCCACTATGTTCAGCTGATGACGGAGTCGGTCTGATGCGCAACATTCCACTCGGTGTGTATGTGGATGCGGACTCTCCCGTACACCGGCTTACTGCACGCTGGAAGTTTCCACTACTGCTGCTGTTCATCATCGGTGGCACGATCCTGGCCAAGTCCCCGGCGGCGGCGGGCGCGCTGGTTATCACCATGGGAGTCTTATATATTGTCGCACGGATACCGCTACGCACTGCGTGGAGTCAGTGGTGGCCGGTGTTGCCGGTGCTATTGGTGTTAGGAGCCTTCCAATGGTGGCAGCGCGGCCTGCCGTTCGCGGCGACCACAGTCATGGTCATCTTCTCCGCGCTGATGGCCGCCATGCTCCTCACGCTCACCACCAGGCTTGAGGAGATGATGGATACCGTTGAGAGGATGCTCAAACCCTTCGAGCGATTCGGCTTACCAGTGGAAACCATCACCCTGGCAATCTCCCTGACCATTCGTCTCATACCGCTTCAACTAGCCACCGTGATCGAGGTGCTCGATGCCCGAAAGGCGCGGGGCGCCGGCTTCTCCATAGTCGCCTTCGGCACTCCGGTGTTAGTCCGTTCCATCAGACGTGCCCGCAACATTGGTGATGCGCTGTTAGCTCGTGGCGCAGGCGATTAGGGCCCACCTAAACAGCCCCAGGTTGAAACAGGGGCGGGGTGTGCGTCGACAAGCATCGGTGCGCCAACCCGCACACAAACGCAAAGGCTGCTCCGAGGCTCCCGCGTGGGAGTCATGGAGCAGCCTTGAAACGATGTGGTAGGGCTTTAAGCCTCGCCGCGCAGCTCACGCATACGCTGGGCCACCGCATCATCGGTGACGTTTGAGGAGGCAGAACCGGACTCGATGGAATCCTGGGCCTGACCGGAGGCCAACTGTCCACCACCGGTCATTTCAGCACGGATCTGCTCAAGACGCGAGTGGCCTGCCATGTGGACTCCGGCCTGCTCGACCTCAGCCATGCGACCCTCAACGGAATCCTGAGCAAGTTCCGCCTGCCCGAGGGCGTTAGCATAACGGCGCTCGATCTTCTCGCGGACCTGATCCAGGTTCGGGGTGCTACCGGATGAGGTAAGGGAGTTCATGGACTTGAGAGATTCTGAGACCTTCTCCTGCATCTTGGCCTGCTCAAGCTGGCTGAGCAGCTTGGTGCGCTCGGCAACCTTCTGCTGCAGGGCCATGGAGTTGCGCTCCACAGCCTTCTTCGCTTGGTCTGCCTGCTGGAGGGCCTGGTCATGCAGCTGCTTGGTATCTTCCACAGACTGCTCTGCGGTGACCAGCTGGGCCGCGAAGGCTTCAGCGGCGTTCTCGTATTCAGTGGCCTTCTTCATGTCACCCTCAGCGCGGGCCTTATCAGAAAGCTGCAGAGCCTGGCGGGTGTTGCCCTGCAACTTCTCAATCTCACCGAGGCGGCGGTTCAGCTGCATCTCCAGCTGACGCTGGTTGCCGATGACCGCAGCCGCCTGCTGGGACAGCTCCTGGTGCTGACGCTGTGCATCTTCAATGGCCTGCTGAATCTGCACCTTCGGGTCTGCGTTCTCCTCAATCTTCGAGTCGAACAACGCCATGAGGTACTTCCATGCCTTGACAAATGGGTTAGCCATGTTGAAGTTGAGCCTTCCTGAATTTCTTTAACAGATATTTTCGCTGACTACATTTCTAGCACGTGGCGATAACCGCGGCAGTTGTAGAGCGCGCACTTTGACACCATAGTAGCGGGCGGATGTCATGGGTGTGGACATGGCAGGAGACAATTTGTGCGCGCAGACCTGTTCGGGTGCCGCAGTCTCTCATTCCGAGTCCCCCGATGTGCCCGCAGCTCATGCTGCATCATCATCACCACATCCCTTGATGGATCTGGCGACTGATTCCAGCGGGGTCAGACGCGCGCGAGGTCTTCCTGTGCTGCCTGGAGAGCCATCGAGCCGGCGGCTTCGATGAGAACATCCGAGACACTGGCACCCAGTGCGTGACAGACGGAGGCCAAGAGCTCCGAGGAGACTTCCTTGCGCCCACGTTCAAGTTCGGACAGGTATCCGGGCGAGACGCGAGAAGCTTCCGCTAGTTCGCGGAGGGTGATCCCCTTGTCCGACCGGAATGATCGTAGTGCTGCACCAAGGGCCTCACGAAGCAGCGGTTCCGGTGCGGTCCGCCTGGCAGCCTCGGCTATTGGCTTATCGAGAAGGGCTGTGTAAGTAACCATCACTAGGTTCAACTCTCTTTCCCTCGAGTTTGTTCCCAGTTTACCTTGGAACCTGAGTCACTTTGACTCAAGGGGCTGGGAAATACGTAAAATCAAGACCTCGAAACAGCGTTGTACTGCATCTTTACGAATGCGTTCCCGAGCCTTCAGAGGACTGGCCACGGCGAGCTCGGCACATTCACGTTGTTCCTGTTGGTTAAACGCCCGGATGGATTCAGCAGTTCCATCAGGACCTGCAATACCTATCCATACCTCTCCGACTGGGTGCCCCTCCTGCTCATCCGGTCCAGCGACCCCCGTCACTGCGAGCGCCCAGTCAGACGTGCACCGCTTCCGCGCCCCACGAGCCATGGCCTCAGCACATTGAGCTGAGATCACACCGTGCTCCGTGATGATTTCCTGATCTACTCCCGCCAGATCAATCTTCACCTCGGTTGCGTAGGTGACCAGACCGCCCCGGAGTGCGGTTGACGCACCCGGCACCTCCGCAAACGTGGCCGCCGCCAGCCCGGCTGTCAGTGATTCACAGAAGGAGATGGTTTGCCCCGCCTGCTGAAGCAGCCGGAGCAACTCTTGCTGGCTACCCGTCTGCTGGCTGCTCATCTGCTGGCTGCCCATGAAGATCAGGCCTGTGCTTTCTTCGAATCCACGATGTACTGGATTCCGGTGACCACAGTAACCACCAGTGCGGCATACATGACAACCTGGCTCGGGATGCTCATCCAGCCTGGCAGAGGACACAGATAGAGCGCAACCGCCAGCGTCTGCAACGCGGTCTTCAGCTTTCCGCCCTTGCTGGCCGGCACGACATTGCCCTGCCTCAACTGGACGAAACGCCAGATCGTGATACCGAATTCACGGAGGACGATGAGAGCCGTCACCCACCAGGGAAGGATACCGATGATGTTGAAACAGACGAAAGCTGTGGTCATCAAAGCCTTATCCGCAATCGGATCAGCAATCTTGCCAAAGTTGGTGACCAGTCCCCTGGCCCGTGCGATGTCACCATCCAGCTTGTCGGTGATCATGAGGAGGACAAACACCACGAGGGCCCACCACGCGTATGCGTTGTTCTCTGCTCCGCCCTCTAAAGTCAGCCAGGCGAACAGCGGAATGACGATGATGCGCAGGCTGGTCAGGAAGTTGGGCAGGTTCCAATTCGACGGCTCCGTGGAGGTTGCGTCGGACTGTTGTGCCTTCGATTGGCCTTCGGGGGCGCCCATCGCGCCTGCTGAAACATCACTCACGATTTAACACCCTACCCTGCACATCTGATTCGACAATGTCTGACCGATACTCACCAGACCTACCACTCCCCGCGGATCGTAGGGTTTCTGCACTCCGCATCCTCATCCGGAATGCATCGTTGCCTACAATCTGTACTCATGACCTATTTTGCCGTTACCTATACCTACAGCCCTGACAGCGAGGAGATCATCAACCTCCGCCCAACCCACCGCGAGTTCATCACACAACTCCACGAGAATGGTCAGATCGTCGGTTCGGGCCCTTTCACCGACGGTGAGGGTGGCGCGCTCATTGTCATCGAACTCGAGGATGGATCCACTCTCGCAGACGCGGAAGCACTCATGAACAGCGATCCCTTCCACACCGAGAACGTTTTGGAGAATCGTTCCATCCGGGTCTGGAATCCGGTCACCAAGGTTTTTGGCGAATAGCCGGCGAGTAGACAGCGAGTAGCTGGAAAAGAACCGACGGGAAACCAGCGAAAACCACGGGTTCCACCCCAAGAGCAGTGTCCAACGTATGGACTGACTCACACCTGGAAAGCAGACAGGGCACCACCTTCTTATTTGAAGGTGGTGTCCTGTTTGCGCTTCTTTGCAGCGAACGATCTCCCGCTCACTTGCTCAGCATCAGTGCCTGCCTGTACCTGTTTGAAGCTCAGGCACGGTCTTCTGAATCCTTAACGATCCTTGCCCGGCTCCTCGTCGGATGAACGCGGAGTGGAAGAGGCCGGTGACACAGTGGAGTTCTCCGCACCGTCCCGGGCGCTGTCTTCTTCCTCACCGGTGGACCAGGTGTCGCCCAGGTGCTTGGCGGTGTTCCACTTCGGTGGGATACCGCCCATGTTCTCATCTCGCTTGTTCTTGATGATGGAGGCCACCACCGTGATTACGAGAACACCCATGATGAAGAACAGTGACCAGAGCGTGTCAACCTCAGGCACGGGGACGTTCTCGCCGCCGTTGATGAACGGCAGGTTGTTTTCATGGAGTGCGTGCAGCGCCAGTTTCACACCGATGAAGGCGAGAATGAGGCCCAGTCCGTACGGCAGGTAGACGAGGCGGTCCAGCAGTCCATCAAGGAGGAAGTACATCTGACGCAGACCCAGCAGCGCGAAGGCGTTGGTGGTGAAGACGATATAGGGTTCCTCGGTGATGCCGTAGATGGCTGGGATGGAGTCCAGAGCGAACATCAGATCCACCATGCCGATCGAGATGATCGCCACGAAGAGTGGGGTCAGGCTCAATTTGCCACCGATGCGGTGGGTCAGCTTGTCACCGTGGTAGCCCTCGGTGACCGGAATGACCTTGCGTAACGCCTTGATGATGAACATATCGTTCGGATCGGTTTCCGGGGTATCCCGGATCTCGTCCCACAGCAGTTTGACCGCGGTGTAGATCAACCAGATCGCGAAGATGTAGAACACATCGGACCAGGCCTCGATCACGGCGGCGCCGAGAAGGATGAACACCAGGCGGAAGATCAAGGCCATCGCGATACCGATGAGGAGAACCTTCTGCTGGTACTTACGCGGGATCTTGAAGGAGCTCATGATCAGCGCGAAGATGAACAGGTTATCCACGCTGAGGGCCTTCTCGGTCACATAACCTGTGAAGAACTCGATGCCGTGCTGATGTGGATTGCCCGGCTCACCCCAGGTGAGCCAGAGAAATACTCCGAAGACACAGGCGAGCGCCACGTAGAAGACGCTCCACCACGCTGATTCCTTCAGCGTTGGTTCATGAGGTGTGCGAACGTGGGAGTAGAAATCGAAGATGAAAAAGCCCAGGATCACCGCACCGGTGATCAACCAGACTGTTAAGTTAACTTCCATTGAGAAAAGAACCTCCGGCTCTTGGTAGTCGTGTAAGAACCGGAGGTCTCCCCCACCCAGGTGTTGGTGGGCCAGCATGACCGGGAATCACACATCGGGTTACAACGGGTAACACAGATGCTGATTGCCGTGTTGACGATCAATGCCGTAGACGGGGTACTCCCCTCCATTACGGAGTGCCACTATAACCCATTTTTCCTTCGATCGCCAGTATTCGACGATGGACATTCCTCACGAATGTTGCCCGCCCCAACAGGAAAACGGGCCGAACCCCACAAAGATCTGTGGTTTTCGGCCCGTTTTCAGCCCGTTTTCGGCTCGTTTCCCGCCCTCAGCTCAGCGACTCAGTGGCAGCTGCCCCGACGTTGTTGCTCTGACCTTGTTGCTCTGACCTTGCCGCTCTGGCTATTCGAATCAGAACACCCCACCGGATGGATTAGCCCGGACGATGTTGGTGTCTCCGCCATCTGACCCGTTTCCTTCACCGGACCCCGGGGTGGTGCCGGTATTCACCTCTCCCACGGGTTCTGCATAACCATCGTCACCCCACTGGTCTTCCTTCGGGGCATCGGCTGGGTCAGCGCCCTTGAGCATCCAGATGATGGTTTCCAGTTCTTCAGGCTTGACCAGAACCTCACGTGCCTTGGAGCCCTCCGATGGTCCCACCACTCCGCGGGTTTCCATCAGGTCCATGAGACGGCCGGCCTTGGCAAAACCGATGCGGAGTTTACGCTGCAGCATGGAAGTGGAGCCGATCTGTGAGGTGACCACCAGATCCACCGCTTCCAGCAGATCGTCCAGGTCATCTCCGATGTCGGCATCGATCTTCTTGGCTTCACCGGCCTTGTCCTCGGTCACTCCGTCGGTGTAGTCAGGCGCAGCCTGCACCTTCGACGCCTCGACCACGGCTTGGATTTCCTCATCGGTGACGAAGGCACCCTGGATACGCTGTGGTCTGCCGGCACCCTGCGGGATGAACAGTGCATCGCCCATACCGATGAGCTTCTCCGCACCACCCTGGTCCAGGATCACGCGGGAGTCCGTGAGCGAGGAGGTGGCGAAGGCCAGTCGGGATGGCACGTTGGTCTTGATCAGGCCGGTCACCACGTCCACGGAGGGGCGCTGCGTCGCCAGCACGAGGTGGATGCCCGCGGCGCGGGCCTTCTGGGTGATGCGCACGATTGATTCTTCGATTTCTTTCGGCGCGGTCATCATCAGATCGGCGAGCTCGTCGACGACACAGATGATGTACGGATACGCCCGGTATTCACGCTTTGATCCCATCGGGGTCACGATCTCACCGGATTTAATCTTGCGGTTGAAGTCCTTGATGTGGCGCACACGGGTCTGCTTCATGTCCATATAACGCTGTTCCATCTCCTCGACCAGCCACTGCAGTGCTGCCGCAGCCTTCTTCGGCTGTGTGATGATCGGGGTGATCAGATGGGGGATCCCCTCGTAGGGGGTCAGTTCCACCATCTTGGGGTCAACAAGGATCAGGCGCACATCTTCAGGGCGCGCACGGGTCAGCAGGGATACCAGCAGGGAGTTCACAAAAGCGGATTTACCGGAACCTGTGGAACCGGCCACAAGAAGGTGGGGCATCTTCTGAACTGAATAGGAGACGAAATCACCTTCAATGTCCTTGCCCAGTCCCACCAGCATGGGGTCTTTGTTGTCCACGGTGACTGGCGCATTCAGCACATCACCGAGTCGCACCATTTCACGGTCCGCATTCGGTACCTCAATTCCCACGGCCGACTTGCCGGGAATAGGCGTGAGCAACCGGACATTCTCAGTCGCCACCGCGTAGGCAATATTGGACTGCAGATTGGTGATCTTGGAAACCTTCACGCCAGGGCCCAGCTCGATCTCGTACCGCGTCACTGTCGGCCCGCGTGAGAATCCGGTGACAGTGGCATCCACGTTGAATTCACGGAAGACATCGGTAATGGCTTCGATGATCCGGTCGTTGGTCTCTGATCGTGTCTTCGCCGGCGCGCCCGGGATCAGGAGATCAGCGCTGGGAAGCTCATAGAAACTGTCCCCGTCGCTGACGGTAACGGCGGCCGGGGGCTCAGCCTCCTCCGTCGCCGGTCCTGCCGGGTCCATTCCGGAGCGTTGAATGATGGCCTGTCGGACATTCTCACGCGATGCCGCCACCGCATCACGGGTGGGGGCGGGGGCCGGAGTCGCAGGTGGTTCCACCTTCTCGGTGATGGCGGGGAACTCATCGGTTTCTGACACCGAGGGTTTAGACCGCTCCGGCTTAGAGAACAGTGAGGGTTCACCGCTTATCGACGCCTCCGTCAGCTTCCCATCACGCTCTGCGGCGGGTTCACCGCCCGCGTTGTCAGCCGGGTAGCGTTCCAGCGACGCCGCCGCCCGGCGTGGAGTGTCGGTGGTGCGACGGGGTGTCACCCGGGTGGCACGCGCTGGAGCAGCTGGGGCCTTTGGAAGTGCGCGGCCAGAGGCGCGACTCTCGATCTCGTGGTTGACGTGACCGTAGAGGTCGTCCTCTTCGTCCTCATAATCATCCTCCCCGGACCGTCCGAAGCCAAAGAAGCCATTGATGAAGCCGCCGAACTCCCGAATCGTGATACCGGTGGTTTTCAGTGCCCCATAGAACAACACCAGGAACAGAATCGGTACCGCAAGATAGACACTGAAGCCGAGCTCCAATGGACTACCGACCCAGGCACCCAGTGCACCACCAGCTGTTTTACGACCTGCCCAGTCACCGGGGTTGCCTGCGAAGAGGTGCACGAGACCCAGCATGCACAGCAGGATGATCACAACGCCGATTCCCACCCTGACCCGGGATTCCGGGTTCGGGGTGTAGTTGAGCATCAGTGCAACCGCAGCCGCGATGAGAGCGAGTGGAAGAATCCACGCTCCCGCCCCGATGGTCAGGTGGACGATGTCGGCGATGAAAGTGCCGACCGGGCCACCAATGCTGAACCACACCGCGGCACCGAGGACAATGGCTGTGCCAACCAGAGTCAGTGCGATACCGTCGGCGTGCTCATCCATATAGGCACCTGCACGGCGCCAGGATGAATCATGTTGCTCTTCATTATCCGCCACGGCAACATCTTCAAAATCGTCCGTTTTGGATCGTCGGCTAGATGTACGAGCCTTGGGCTTCGTAGGGATCTCCTCCTCAAAATCATCAAAATCATCGTCCAGGGCATCGCCCCGTCGCCGGCCGAGTTCACCGATGGATCGGGTCATCTTCCCCAGTCCGCCGGCAGTAGCAGAAAACAGACTTCCGATGCCGGTACCCACAGCATGAAATGCGCTGCCGGTCCTCTCTTCGGAGGTCTCGGCAGCGCGACGTGCAGTCATCGAAGTCGTCGGAGCCGTGTTCTCAGCTCGACCGGTTCTCTGAGTGGGCTTGGTCCTCCGGGTGGTCGCGGTGGTTTTCGGCCCCGTCGACTTTCCAGATGCCCGTGAGCTTCCCCGCTTGGGTGCGCCGTTTCTGACAGTCATGGCTCCCAGACTAGTCGCACCAACCACAACTATCACAGCTGCACCACGCTGATCCAGCTGGTTTTTCAGGAACCCTTGTTCTATTCCCTACTACAGATTAAGCCTCTTCACTGAAGAATCATCACCGGAAATGTCCAGATTGACCACGTCCCGCCCGAAAGCCCACAGGACGAACTCTCCCACTCCACCGCTGATTCGGACGACCGCCTCGCCGTCCGGGGATACACCCGGCTTTTCATTGACGATGATCCGTTCAAACCCTTCAGGGGCAAGGATGACCGGGCGATCAGCTTTGAGCACCCGGCCAGCCATCATCTTCAGTGCGCGGTACAGATAACGTTGGTGTTCTTCAGCAAGCTCGCGCTCGTCAACGGCATCACCGGGGGCCAGGGCACCACGGCGGACATCTTCATGATGGACAAAGTGCTCGACCCCATTGGCCACACGGTCAAGGACCCGCCATGGATTAAGGCCCGAGGGCCCAGCGGCCCAGTTCCGGACGAGGTCATCGTATGAACCCGTCTCAGGCTGCTCATCGCCACCACCGATCGGCACCAGTGCCCGAAGCTTCGACAACGGGTTCTGCTCACGGTCCCGGAGATGCTCCGCCAGATCCCTCGTTGTCCACCCCTCGCACAGCGTGGGAGCATCAGGCCCCTTGTCCAGAAGAGATTGGGCCAGGGCTTCGCGCTCACTATTAGAAAAAGTCATGAACCCCAGCCTAAGCGCTTTTCTCACGCCAGGTTGGGGTTCACTCGTTGGGAAACCTACTCAGTGGTTAGAGGGATTCCCTGGAGGCACGAACCTCATCATCATTAATGCTCACGTTATCCGAGGTCATCGGGATGACGGTAGGCATGATGACCGGCTGGCGCTTCCACTTCTGCTCCACGAAACGGGAAAGCTTACGACGCATCTGCTGAACCATGCGGTAAGGATCGTTTTCACCTTCGGCGGCAAGATCGTTCATAGTGTTCTCAGCCAGCTCGGTGACCTCAGTCATCATTGCCTTGGAATCCTCGGAGAAACCAGTGGTTTCAACCCGTGGGCTCTCAAGGAGTCGACCCGTGCGGTTGTCGATGACACACGTGATGGAGATCAGTCCACCCTCGCCGAGGGAGGTACGGTCCGCCAGGATGTCTGCATCGATATCACCCATGGTGACACCATCGACATAGAGGTTACCGACTGGAATCTGACCCACAACCTTGGCATGTCCGTTGACCAGGTCAACGACTACACCATTCTGTGCGAGCACGACGTTGTCGCGCTGCACACCGGTGGAGATCGCCAGTTCCTTGTTGGCACGCAGGTGACGCCACTCGCCGTGCACAGGCATGGCGTTCTTCGGGCGCGCAGCGTTGTACAGGAACAGCAGCTCGCCTGAGTATGCGTGGCCAGAGGTGTGCACCTTGGCGTCGCGGCCTGTGATCACGGTTGCGCCGATCTGGGCCAGCATGTTGATCACACCGAAGACAGCTTCCTCATTACCCGGAACGAGCGAGGAGGACAGGATGATCAGGTCGCCGTCGCGGACGGTGATCTGACGGTGTTCACGGCGTGCCATCCGGGACAACGCCGCCATGGGCTCACCCTGGGTGCCGGTGGTGATGAGCATGACCTTGTGCGGTGCCATGCGGGAGGCATCGTCCATGGAGACGATCGTTCCGCGTGGTGCCTTGAGGTAGCCCATCTTCTCGGCGATCTCCATGTTCCGGATCATGGAGCGACCGTTGAAAGCCACCTTGCGACCTGCTGCGACAGCGGCATCGACAGCAGCCTGGACACGGTAGACGTTTGAGGCGAAGGAGGCGAGGATGACGCGCTGCTTGGCTTCAGTGACCAGACGCTTCAGCGTCGGGGCGATCTCCGCCTCGGAACCTGATACGCCCGGGGTGGTTGCGTTGGTGGAGTCACACAGCATCAGGTCGACGCCTTCGTCACCGAACCGGGACAGTGCCGGCAGGTCGGTTGGACGACCATCGGTTGGGGTCTGATCCAGCTTGATGTCACCGGTGTGGATGACAAGTCCGGCAGGGGTCTTGATGGCGAGGCCCAGGCAGTCTGGGATGGAGTGGTTGACTGCCCAGAAGCGAATGTTGAACGGTCCGCGGTTCTCATTGGACTGCTCGTTGACCTCGATCAGCTTCGGACGCAGTCGGTGCTCCTTGCACTTGGCTGCGATGAGCGCGAGTGTGAAACGGGATCCGATGATGGGGATGTCACTGCGCAGCTTGAGCAGCCACGGGATCGCTCCGATGTGGTCCTCATGCCCGTGGGTGACCACGAGTGCCTCAACGCGGTCGAGGTTGTTCTCGATCGGACCGAAGTCCGGCAGGATCAAATCCACGCCAGGTTCGCCTGATGACGGGAACAGCACACCACAGTCAACGATGAGAAGACGGTTGTTGTATTCGAACACGGTCATGTTGCGACCGATCTCGGAAATACCACCCAGTGCGTAGATACGCAGCCCGTTGGATGGAGCCTTCGGTGGGTCGGGCAGACGCTGGGTCAGGTCCGCGCCCTGCATGGACTTGACCACATTGCGGCGACCACCCTGGTTACGCTGAGCCGGGTTACGCTGACCACGGTTACCCTGACCGTCCTGGCCCTGGTTGCCTCCACCACGGCGGCTACGTCCACCACGGCTGTTGGACGAGGAACGTCCACGGCCGGAGTTGTTACCGCCCCGGTTCGACGACGAGTCGGACCCGTTGGAGTCCCGGTTGTCGTTTCCGGAGGCAGGTGCTTTGTCCGTTTCTTGGGCGGCTGATGCCTCAGGAGCCTGGAACACCGGGGTGTCCGCTACCGCTTCCTGTCCAGCCTCCGGCGGACCCGCCTTGCGGGTGACCTTCCGGGCGCGATTACGGGATTCATTCATATTTATAGAACTCCAGCTTTTTTCATGTCTGCACGGAGATCCTCGAGTTCCTGCTCGTTGGGAGCAACAATCGGAAGTCGGGGTTCTCCTACGTTGATGCCCTGCAGTTGCAGAGCAGCCTTGGCCATGCTGACACCACCCAGGCGACCCTGGGCAGCTATCAGCGGGGATAGTGTGGCGTTGATTTCCCGCGCGCGGGCGAGGTCGCCTTCCTCGAAGCTTGTGTACAGCTCACGCAGAGCGTTAGGGGCTGCATGACCGATGACGGAAATGAAGCCGGAGCCGCCCATCGCCAACCACGGGAGATTGAGTGGGTCATCTCCTGAATACCAGGCAAGCCCGGTCTCCTGAATCAGAGCCGCCGCTGCGACGAGATCACCCTTCGCATCCTTCATTGCACGGATGGTGGGCAATTCGCTTAGACGTCTGATGGTATCAGACTCAATGGGAATGCCTGAACGACCAGGGATGTCATAGAGACAGATCGGCAGATCCGTTGCGTGGGCGATTTCCGAGAAATGACGGAACAACCCCTCCTGACTCGGTTTCGAGTAATAGGGGGTGACCACCAGAAGGCCGTCTGCGCCTGCCTCCGCGGAGGCCTGTGCCAATTCAATCGATGAACGGGTGTCATTCGTTCCGGAGCCCGCGATGAGCTTGGCGCGGTCCCCCACTTCTTCGCGAACGGCCTTGAGCAGTTCAAGTTTTTCAGCGGTGGTTGTGGTCGGGGATTCACCGGTGGTGCCCGCCAGGATCAGGGAATCCACTCCGTTATCCACCAGATGGGCTGCAACGCGACGCCCAGTGGCTAGATCAAGATCGCCGGATTCAGTGAACGGAGTAACCATGGCCACTCCGACCGTGCCGAAGTGCTCAACTTCGGTCTTCGCTGCTAAACCTGTGCTCATGGACACCAAGGTTACCTTCTTCCCTTACTCTGGGGTTTACCAACCCCTCGATTTTCCATCAAGTCTTAAAAATTGTTCTGACGCCCCTATCCCACGGGGCCAATTCCGGCCAGGATACAGCCTGTATTACAGCGCATCCTACCGTTCCGCACATGCCAGACGTGGCTGTACGGGATCCACCGGCATGTTCTTTCGATCAGAAATGTGGAAACATAGAACATCCAACCTGCCGTCCTGGAAAGGAAGGAGAATCAGCCCATGTCAGAAGCTCTGAGCTGGTTCCTGTGGAATTTCGCCACGTGGATCACCCTGGGTGTGTTTGGTGGCTTCGCCACCGGGGATATTCTGGACCCGGATTACCTGGCTATGTTATCCAGTGCCTGGGGAAACATGTCCAGCAACCCCTACCCACCGAGCCAGTAACCCACCCATGATGGTCCAAGCGCCCTGCACTGGATCACGATTAACTGGGGCTTCGATCAGAAGTCAGCCACGTAGGGGCTGGTGGCCATCTCGGTGCCGTCGGCGAGCTTTTCAATCTCAAAATCCCCGAACGCCGTGGGTGCCTGGACCCGGAGAAGTTTGAGGCATTCCACAGCAACGTTGCGGATCTCCACGTCGGCGTGTTCACTGGCCCGCATCCCGAAGAAGTGGCGCCAGGACCGGAAGTTGCCTGTGACCACAATCCGGGATTCTGTGGCATTGGGCAGAACCGACCGCGCCGCCTGCCGGGCCTGTTTCTTGCGCAGCAGGGCGTTCGGCTCGCCTTCCAGTTTTTCCTCCAACGCGGCGAGTAGTTCATTGTAAATGAACCTGTTCTCATCCATTGAGCGGAGAAAAAGCGAGCGTAGCTCCGGATCATCATTGATCACTCCGGGGATGATGACCTCCTGTTCCCCCTCATGCACAAAACGCTGGGAGAGCTGGGAGAAGGAGAAATGCCGGTGCCTGACCAACTCATGGGTGGCTGATCGTGAGATGCCCCGGAGATACATGGTCGCGCTGGCATGTTCCAAAAGGGCGGTGTGGCCGACCTCCATGATGTGGCGGAGATAGGCCGCGTTGGTGGCTGTCCGGGGATTAGGTTTGTCAAAGGTCTCATAACAGGCACGCCCCGCGAACTCAATGAGCGCCTCGGCTCCCGTCGCATCGGTGTCCCAGTCCACGGATGTGGGTGGGGTGAATGCTGTGCATGCAATCAGTTCAACCTTCAGTTCAACCGGTTCTGCCACGCGTTCTCGGCTCCTTCACTCAAAACAGGGATTATGTCGATCTGACTCCGGGGAGGGATCTCTTAGAGATCCAGGTAGTGCTCCAACCCGATGGTCAGACCCGGGTGCTGCGCGATGTTGCGCACGCCCACCAGGACGCCCGGTGCAAAGGAATTACGGTCATAGGAGTCCTGCTTGATGGTCAGGGTCTGGCCCTGGGTGCCGAAGATGACGGCTTCATGTGCGACCATGCCGGTCATGCGTACCGCGTGAACGGGGATGCCGTCAACGCTGGCGCCGCGGGATCCGTCAAGTGCCTGTTCGGTGGCGTCCGGCTGCTCATCCATGCCGGCCTCTCGACGTGCATCGGCGATGCCCTGCGCGGTGTGGATGGCGGTTCCCGACGGTGCATCGAGCTTGTTCGGGTGATGCAGTTCAATCACTTCGGCGGATTCGAAGAATTTGGCCGCCTGCTTGGCGAACACCATGGTCAGTACTGCGGAGATGGCAAAGTTGGGGGCGATGAGAACACCCACGCCGTCATTGTCTTCACACCAGGTGCGCACCTGGTTCAGACGGTCCTCATCAAAACCGGTGGTACCCACCACGGCGGAGATCCCATTGTTGATGCAGAAGTCCAGGTTGCCCATGACAGCATTAGGCGTGGTGAAATCGACGACCACCTGCGCACCGGCATCCACGAGGACGGACAAGTCATCATCGTGATCAACCTCTGCCACAAGCTCCAGATCATCGGTCTCGTTGACTGCTGCCACAATCGTCTGACCAACCCGGCCCTTAGCGCCCAGGACACCAACCTTGATTGCCATGAAAACTCCTTCTTGTTGTGTGGTTAACCTCCACCAGTCTAGACACTGGCTGTTCGCACGCTGGTGCGTGCCACCTCCTTGAAGGCTTGTCGACGCCCCACCGGCGCCCCAGTGTCCCCCGGCGTACAACGATTCACGCACGGTTTCCTACCGGCACTGTTCAAAATTATTCACCCGGCTTAAAGTTTATATATGAAAGCGATATCCACGTCCCTAGCTTTGGTCGCCACCGCTGCGCTGTTCACCATGACTGGATGTACGGACAACGGCGATGCCAGTGGCACCACCACGGTCACCGCGCCCACCACCGCTGCTTCTCCGGGCCCCGGCACCGCCATCACGGGTACCAACGGTGAAACAACCACCGTTACGGCGTCGCAGACGTCGGGGACGGGCGTCGATAAGCCTGATCCAACCGTGCCAGTCACCCAGCCGCTCGGCAGCCCGGGCCTGGGGCGCACGATGCAGCCGCCGGAGGGTGCCTATGATCTGACGGTGATGGATGTCCGCATGGCCGAGCATGAAGCGTTCACGCGCGTGGTTTTTGATTTCCACGGGACCGGAATGCCTGGTTGGTGGGCGGGTTACACCGCCGAGGCAACGCAGCAGGCCTCGGGTCTCCCCGTGTACGTTTCCGGTGATTCCTTCCTGGAGGTCAGTCTGGACGGCATCGCACTGCCACCCGATGCCGAGGTCCAGGGTGTGAACATGGGTTCCTTCGGTGGTGCGGGGATCGTGGATGAAGTGGTCCTGACCACCATCTTTGAGGCCCGAGCGCAGTTCTACATAGGTGTCTCGGATCATCCGCGTGAATATTCGATAACACTGCTGCAGGAGCCGACCAGAGTGGTGGTTGACCTGGTGCACTAGGAAAACAACAAGGGCGGCCCCTCAAGGAGAAGTTCCTTGAGGGGCCGCCGTTGTTGCTGGGGTGAGGAGGGTTCTAGTCTTCCTCAACCACCGGGACGAGGGAGATCTTGCCGCGGTTGTCAATATCGGCGATCTCCACCTGGAGCTTCTGTCCGACGCTGACCACGTCCTCGACCTTCTCCACGCGCTTGCCGTTGCCGAGCTTGGAGATGTGAATCAGACCATCACGGCCCGGCAGCAGGGAGACGAAGGCGCCGAAGGCGGTGGTCTTGACCACGGTGCCCAGGAAACGCTCGCCGACCTTAGGCAGCTGTGGGTTGGCCAGTGCGTTGATCTTCTCGATCGCAGCTTCTGCAGCCTCACCGCTGGATGCGGAGATGAACACGGTGCCGTCATCTTCAATGGAGATGTTCGCGCCGGTCTCCTCGGTCAGGGCGTTGATGTTCTTGCCCTTCGGCCCGATCAGCTCGCCGATCTTGGAGACCGGGATCTGCACGGTGGTGATGCGTGGTGCGAACTGGCTCATCTCATCCGGGCTGTCGATGACCTCAGCCATGGTCTCAAGAATGGCCAGACGGGCATCGCGTGCCTGCTCCAGAGCATCGGTGAGAACCTGGGTGGGAATGCCATCGAGCTTGGTGTCCAGCTGCAGGGCGGTGATGAACTCGGAGGTACCAGCGACCTTGAAGTCCATATCGCCGAAGGCATCCTCAGCACCGAGGATATCGGTCAGTGCCACGTACTTGGTCTTGCCATCAACCTCATCAGAAACAAGACCCATGGCGATACCGGCAACCGGTGCCTTCAATGGCACACCTGCGTTGTACAGGGACAGAGTGGATGCACAGACGGAACCCATGGAGGTGGAACCGTTGGAGCTTAGTGCCTCAGAGACCTGACGGATGGCATAAGGGAACTCTTCGCGGGACGGGATCACCGGCAACACTGCGCGTTCTGCGAGGGCACCATGGCCGATTTCGCGGCGCTTCGGGGATCCGACGCGGCCGGTCTCACCGGTGGAGTACGGCGGGAAGTTGTAGTGGTGCATGTAGCGCTTGGAATCAACCGGCGCCAGGGAATCGATCTGCTGCTCCATCTTGAGCATGTCCAGGGTGGTGACACCCATGATCTGGGTCTCTCCACGCTCGAACAGGGAGGAACCGTGTGCCCGCGGGATCAGTTCGACCTCAACACCCAGGTCACGGATGTCGGAGACTCCACGGCCGTCGATGCGGAAACCCTCGGTGAGGATCTTGGTGCGCACGATCTTCTTCATCAGGGAGTTGTACGCTGCACGGATCTCCTTCGATGCCGCGGAAGTGGAATCATAAGAATCCTTGAACTGGCCAAGCAGCTGTGTCTCAACCTGTTCCATGTGCGCGTTGGTGGCATCCTCGCGCTCGTGCTTGCCCTTGATGGTGAGCAGCTCAGCGAGTTTGGTGGACGCCTTCTTCTCCACTGCTGCATAAACATCATCAGCGTACGGTGGGAACACAGGCAGCTGCTTGGGCTCCTTGGCCACACGCTGTGCCAGTCCCTCCTGTGCACGGCACAGGATGTCGATGAATGGCTTGGCTGCCTCGAGGCCCTCCGCGACGATCTTCTCGGTCGGTGCCGGAGCGCCGTCCTTGACACGCTCAACAACGGTGTCGGAGGCGCCTGCCTCCACCATCATCACAGCGACATCGGAGAAGGTCTTGTTTCCACGCTTGCGGTCAACCAGGCGACCGGCGACAACCAGCTCGAAGACGGACTGCTTCTGCTGCTCCACGGTGGGGAATGCCACCCACTGGCCGTCCTTGTGCTTCTCATCGGTGATCAGTGCCATGCGGACACCGCCGACGGCACCGGAAACCGGCAGACCCGAGATGCGGGTGGCTGCGGATGCACCGTTGATGGCCACGACATCATAGCTGTCCTGTGGGTTGATGGACATGACCGTGACCACGATCTGGACATCATTGCGCAGACCCTTGGCAAAGGTAGGACGCAGCGGGCGGTCGATCAGACGGCAGGCGAGGATCGCTTCGGTGGAGGGGCGTCCCTCACGGCGGAAGAATGATCCGGGGATACGGCCTGCGGCGTACATGCGTTCTTCAACATCCACGGTGAGTGGGAAGAAGTCAAAGCCCTCGCGTGGCTGGTTTGATGCGGTGGTGGTGGCCAGCAGCATCGTTTCATCATCAAGGTAAGTGGTTACTGCACCGTCTGCCTGGCGGGCCAGCTGGCCGGTCTCGAAACGGATGGTGCGGGTTCCGAAGTCACCATTATCAATGGTTGCAATGGCTTCAATAACGCCATAGTCGGTGTCTTCGAAATACTTAACTTCGCTCATATGCGAGTTGTTCTCCTCATTTTCAGTGCTTCCGGTGATCATCGGTGTCACCGTTAATGCTGTCTTCATACAACGTTTAAAAACTCTACCAGCTCAACACCGATTCCCCCAGTACTATTTTTCAGCAACTGACCGGGGTACTGACCGCGAGCTGACAATGCCGGTATGGCATGAAGAAACCACCCCACATCCCCCGGCCGGATGACCGAGGGGATGTGGGGTGGTTGCAGGTACGTCGCACGATCACCGTCTCATCCTCAGATGAGGAACGGTGATGCGCTCACCGTGAAATTAGCGACGCAGGCCGAGGCGTGCGATCAGGTCACGGTAGCGGGTGACGTTGTTGTCTGCCAGGTACTTCAGCATGCTGCGACGACGACCAACGAGCAGCAGCAGACCACGACGGGAGTGGTGGTCGTGCTTGTGGAACTTCAGGTGCTCGGTGAGGGTGTTGATGCGATTGGTCAGCATCGCGATCTGTGCCTCTGGGGAGCCGGTGTCGGTCTCGTGCAGACCGTACTCGGCAAGGATGGACTTCTTCTGCTCGGACGTAAGAGCCATGGAATTCTCCTAGTTATTTCAGTCCACATGAAAAGTTTTCACCATGCACCCAGGAAGTGGGCACACACTGTACTTTCTGTAACTGCTGCGGACCACAGTCACAAAACCATCGGTCAGCTTAGCACCAGCAGGTTACCCGACCCAAATGACTGGCCTTTATGTTCCTACTGCCCCGCGGCCACACGTCCAACGCGGGTCATGAACTCAGCAAGGAAACGCTCCACATCAACAGCCACCGCTGCACGGGCGGTACGCACCGGATCATTGAGTCGGAGTTCATCACCGATGGTGCGTCCGCGGGTTTCGCCGTCCACATCCACCTTGAGGTTGATGGGCAGCAGGGTCACCAGGCTCGGATCCACGGCCACACCAACGGCCAACGGGTCATGCAGTCCGCAGCCACCCAGGTGCGGGGCGGTGGTGTCATAGGCCTTGATGTAGTAGTCGGTCATGTCAGCCAACGCGATGGCCGCCGGGGTGCCCAGTGCGCGCCACTGGGCGGTGTGCTGCCTGGTCAACAGCGTCTGGAGGGTCACGTCCAGGCCGATCATCGTGACATCGGATGCCGCATGGAAGAGATCATTGGCGGCATCGGGGTCCTGGTTGATGTTGGCTTCCGCCCAGGGGCTGACATTGCCCGGAACGGTGAGGGCACCACCCATGATGACGATGTGGGCGTTCTCTGCGAAAGCCTGATCCTTGGCGGCGGCGGCAGCCAGGTTGGTCATGGGGCCGGTGGCGATGATGACCAGATCATCACCATGTTCGCGGACGGATTCAATGAGGAAATCAACCGCACCCGGGCGTGCCTCTGCCGCGGCCTTGGCCAGGGCGACTTCACCGATGCCGTTCTGTCCGTGGATGAACGCGGAGATCTCCAGGACCTCGAAACCGTCCTTGGTCTGGGCGTGTGGCTCCCCGAGGTAGACCGGGACCTCCGGGGCTCCGAAGAGCTCCAGGAGGGCGAGGTCGTTGGCGGCTCCGTTTTCCATCAGGACATTGCCGTAGGTACAGGTCACGCCGATGACCTCAAGCTCCGGGGATCCCAGGGCGTACGCCAGTGCGAGGGCATCATCGATGCCGGTGTCCAGATCCAGGATGGCTTTCTTGGTCATGGTGAGCATGCCTTTCCGTCAGTGTTCAGCGGTCTCTCAACCAACCATCTTAAGGCCCGCGTCGCGGGCCTTAATCAGCCGGGGTGGCCGCGTCGTCGAAAAGCTCACTGTCTTTTTCCAGAATCTCCCGGGTCCGGCTCACATCATTGGCCATCGCCTCCATGAGCTCATCAATGCCGTTGAACTTGACCATGGGGCGCAGGTGATCAACAAACTCCACCATCACGTGATGCCCGTAGAGGTCAGCTTCGCGGTCGAGGACGAAAGCCTCGACACTGCGGCGGTTATCGCCGAAGGTGGGGTTGGTGCCCACGGATACTGCGGTGGGATAACGGACACCGGGAATCATGTCGCCGTCGATGTCACGGGAGATCTCCTGGTCGATCTTGCGGTCATCGGTGATGGTGAACCAGCCGGCGTACACACCGTCAGCGGGCAACGCCACGGATTCCGGCAGGTAGAGGTTGGCCGTGGGGTACCCGAGCTCCTTGCCACCGCGCCCGGCACCGCGCACGACCTCGCCACGCACGGAATACCGTCGCCCGAGGGCCCAGTTGGCGCGCGCAACCTCACCTGTGGTGAGGAACTTCCGCACCAGGGTGGAGCAGATGCACACGTCATCATCGTGCAGCAACGGCATGATGGTCACATCCACGCCGTGCTCCCTGCCCAGCTCACGCATGGTGGCCTCGGTGCCGTCGCCGTTGGTGCCAAAGGTGAAGTTCTCCCCCACCACGATCGCCCTGGCGTGCAACGTCTCCACCAGCAGGGATGTGAAGTACTCCGCCGGGGACACTCCTGCGAGTTCGCGGGTGAAATCAATGATCAGCGCGGCGTCCACCCCCTCCGCCTCGGCGAGGGTGATGCGGTAATCCAACGGCGCCAGGCGCGTGGGCTGACGGCCTGGGAGAAACACCGAGATCGGATGTGGGTCGAAGGTGACCATCACGCAGGGCACACCCAGTTCACGGGCCTGCCGGGAAGCCTCGTTCATGAGTGTCTGATGCCCACGGTGTACACCGTCGAATACGCCGATCGTGACAACCGCACCCGTCAGGTCGGCTGGGACTTCTGTTAAACCACGCCAAATATCCACGGCTACAGGTTACGGCATAGACTTCCCAATCATGAATGATCCCGTCAAGAATTCAGGCCTCGTGGTGGTGGACAAGCCCGCCGGCATGACATCCCATGATGTGGTGTCCAAACTCCGTCGAGCGTTTTCCACACGCAAGGTGGGCCACGCCGGCACCCTCGACCCCATGGCCACCGGCGTGCTGGTGGTCGGCATCGAGCGCGGCACCCGCTTCCTCGCACACCTGGTGGCCACCACCAAGGCGTATGACGCCACCATCCGACTCGGAGCGGCGACCACCACCGATGACCGCGAGGGCGAGGTTATCTCCACGGCGGACGCTTCAGAGCTTATCGACGAAAAGATCACCGCCGCAGTAGTCGACCTCACCGGTGACATCATGCAGAAACCCGCCAGTGTGTCAGCCATCAAGATCGACGGTAAACGGGCGCACGAACGGGTCCGCGAGGGCGAGACCGTGGATATCCCGGCACGCCCGGTGACGGTGAGTGTGTTCGATGTGCTGGATCGTCGCCGTGAGGGCGGGTTCGTGGATCTTGATGTGCGCGTGCACTGCTCCTCTGGAACCTATATCCGTTCCCTGGCCCGTGACCTGGGCGCGGCCCTGGGTGTGGGTGGGCATCTGACCGCGCTGCGACGCACCGAGGTCGGCCCCTTCACCCTGGACGATGCCATTCCACTCGCTGATCTGCAGGACAATGCCCGCCTGTCGCTCAACCTGGATGAGGCACTCTCGCGGTCCTATCCCGTCCTTCACATCACCGAGGAGGAGGGCGAGGCACTGTCCATGGGTAAGTGGCTGGAGCCACGTGGCCTGACAGGTGTCCACGCCGCCGTCACTCCTTCGGGGCAGGCGATCGCCCTGATCGAGGAAAAGGGAAAACGCCTGGCAACCGTGTTCGTAGCGCGTCCCAATACCCTCTGACCGGACTGCTTCAGGTAACTGCGGTGGCCGCGATGACATAACCGTCCCGCAACACCCATTTGCCTGAAATGAACGGCACCGGTGTTGGCCGCACCAACAGGTAGGAGACGAAGGTGCCGTCATCGCGGAGATCGATCTCAGCCTGTTCGAAACCCAACCAGCGGTGTGTCAGCGGGAACCATGCCTTGTAGGTGGCTTCCTTCGCACAGAACAACAGCCGGTCAGCGCAATGGACCCCGTTGGCCTCCAGCCGCGCCAGTTGAGGCATCTCCCCCACCCGCGCGATGGAACCCAGGACATCCCTGGGTAGTGGTTCCGCAGGTTCAGCGTCCAGGCCCATGGACCGCACGAGCAGACGGGGAGCCACCACAGCTGCCCGGAAACCGTCAGTGTGGGTCAGGGACCCAGACACCGACGACGGCCACAATGGCATCCCGCGCTCACCGCGCAGTATCGGATCACCGCTGTCCCGGCCGAGTTCACGCAATGCCTGGTGCGCGCACCAACGGGCATCGCCGAATTCCGCCTTGCGGATATCCACCGAATGAGCCACCAAGGCCTTCTCCAGTGGATGCAGCTTGTGGAAATTATCCAGGTTGGTGCCTTTATCCTCGGTTCTGAGGAAGGAGAACTTAGCGGAACTGGGGAACAGGGAGTCATCCAGCATGATCCACCTCCATCACCGGGTAGGGCCACACATGGCCTGTCCCCCACTGTTCCCATTCCCTCGGATAACCCAGGGACACCTCGATGTGTTTGACACCGTTGATCTTCTGCACCCCCGGAATATGCAGGTGCCCGTACACCACCGCCTGGGCGTTGTACCGCTCAGCCCATCCCCGGGTATGCCTGGTTCCGCACCACAATGCCAGTTCCTGCCACCTCATCTGCTGGGTGGGTTCCACCACCAGCGGCCAGTGGTTGATGAGGATGGTCGGGCCGTTGATCTTGGACAGACGTTTGATCGAATAGGCCAACCGGTCCCAGCACCAGGCACGGATATCCACGAAGGGGGCGATGGAAAACTCATCGGTCATCATGACCTGTCTGTCACGGGCAGCCTGCACCGCCTGTTCCACAGTGAACCCGGGACGGCGGAAGGAATAGTCATAGAGCGTGAACAACGGGACGATGGTGACTCCGCCGAAGGTTAAGTAGGGATCCTCAGGGGTCAGCACATCAATCCTGCGGCACCCCTCCACCAACTCGGTGTATTTGTCCCTGCCCTGATAACGATCCTGGGACCGGGAGAACAACTCATGGTTTCCCGGAACCCAAATGACCTTGGCAAACCGCTTGCGGAGCCGGGCCAGAACAGACAACACCAGCTCGGTGCGTTCGGCTACATCTCCGGCGACAATCAACCAGTCCGAGGGGTCCCTCGGCTGGATGTTCTCTATGGGATCTGCGTTGGCCTTCACCGCCGCATGGAGGTCTGCGACCGCCCAGAGCGTTGTGGTCACGTCCACCTCTACCTTCCGTCAGTCCTCCGGTGTCAACACCGGCCCTCGGTCTAGTTGTGACAGTTTACGCGAAGACGTTCACAGTCCGTGGCGGAACACCCATCAGGATACCGTGGCGCCTGCCCGGGCCCAGCGCATGGAGCTGAACCGCCACACCACCGCAAACAAACGGATAGCGATGAAAGCCAGGAGGCCCAACCAGACCCCTGTGAGACCACCGTCGAGCAGGTAGGAGATCCACACCCCCGGCAGGAAACCGAGAAGCACCGCCAGGATGGAGGCATTACGCAAAAAGACCGCGTCCGACGCCCCCAGCAGCACTCCGTCGATGGCGAAGACCACCCCACCGAGAATGATCATCACTATCATGACCCACCAGGGATCAGCGATCGCCTCCAGAACAACCTCATCCCGGGTGAAGATCCTGGGGATCACCTGGTACAGCGCGGCGAAGAACAATCCCAGGCCGCCGGCGAACACCATGGAATAGATGATCACCCGGTTGCCCACCTTGCGGGCGAGTTGTGCAGACCCTGCGCCCAGAGCTGCCCCGGTCAGGGTCTGGGCGGCGATCGCCAGGGAGTCCAGAACCAGGGTGATGAAATTCCACAGCTGCAACATCACCTGGTGGGCAGCCAGCGATGCGGTTCCGAACCGTGCCGCGACCGCCGCTGCAGACAGGAACGCCACCTGGAAACTCAGCGACCTCATGATCAGGTCCCGCCCCAGAGATAACTGTCGCCGGATAATGCTCCACCGGGGTCGCCAGGGACCCTTGTGGTATTTGGCCAGGGCGAGGAGGAACAAAGCAGCCGTGATGCCCTCCGCGATCACATTGGCATAGGCAGATCCCACCAGGCCGTAGCGGTTGACCATCACGGGAATGAGAATGGCGCCGGGCACCACACCCGCCAGTGTGAAGTACAGGGGCAATCTGGTGTTCTGAATTCCACGCAGCCACCCGTTGCCCGCCATGATGATGAGCACGAGTGGCACGGCGAGGGCTGCCGCGCGCAACCATTCCGCGGCGGCATCCGCCACCTCCCGGTTTCCGGAAAGCCACAACGTGAACCACGGTGCAAAAATGATCATGGTCAGAGCAATCCCGGTCCCGACAAACACCGCGACCCAGGTGGCCTGCACCCCCTCGGCTATGGCCCCACGGCGATCCCCCGCTCCGAAGAGCCTGGAAGACCGCGCTGTGGTGCCGTAGGACAGAAAGGTGAGTTGGGTGGTGACCTGGGATTGGATGGTGACAGCGGCACCGAGCGCAGCAAGCTCAAAACCACCCAGACGGCCGACCACGGCGGTATCGAGAAGCAGATACAGGGGCATCGCAGCCAGCACACCGAGGGCGGGCAGCGCCAGGGCGAAGATCTGCCGGGCGGTGACCTGGCTCAAATCCCTGCGGTCTGCCTCGTGGGACTCCGCTTCGGAGCTGGCCTTCCTCGGTATGAGGGGGTCGGACGACATGGGTGGGACTCCGCCGCCCTAGTTGCTGACCACGGAGGAGCAGTTGAGGGTTTCCCCGAGCTCCACCGCGGCGGTGATGAGGGTGTCCAGTGCTTCGAGCTCGGTGCCACGGGCGGTATAACCGGCGGCTGGAACATGTCCGCCCCCGCCGAGGTGGACCGCAAGGGATCCCACACTCAACTTGGATGATCTGAGCGAAACGGTGAACACTCCCGGTTCATACTCCTTGAACACCGCGCCGAAGTCAGCCCCGTCCACCGCACGGACGGTCTCGATGAGTCCCTCCACCGCAGCCTTGGAGTGACCGTTGATGGTCGCGTGGTCCGCCACCAACACCGCTAACCGGTAGGGCCCGGCGCTGTGCGTCTCGATCTTGGACATGATCTGACCAACCAGGCGGAGATCCTCCAGGGAGGTCTTATCAATCAGTTCCGCAGAGATCTGACGGATATCAAGACCGAACTCCATGAGCTCCTTGGCCATGATGTGCATCTCTGGACGTCCCCACCGGAAACACCCGGTGTCGGTGAGGAGACCGGCATAAAGACCATGTGCGATGGATTGGGTAGTGCGCACACCCAGGTGCTCCAACCAGGCGAACAGGATCGTGGTGGTGGATTCAGCCTCGGTATCAATAAGATTGACCCGGCCAAAACCCGGGTTCGTGGCATGGTGATCTACCACGATGGTGGAGGAACGCCTGGACACGATCGTGTCCTCGAAGTCGCCGGTTCGTTCCTGCGAACCACAGTCAACGACGATGATCAGGTCAGAATCCGGCAGATCAGAGGAGAAGATGATGTCAGCGGCACCGGGAATGGACAACAGATTGGCAGGCATGGACTCAACCTGCCCGATGAAACCCTGCGCCGTCTTCCCCAACTGCCTCAGAGCCTCCACGGTGGCACTGATGCTTCCGATGGCATCGGCATCAGGTCGCAGGTGCCCCACCACGTTGATGGTGTGAGCTGCCGACACCAATTCCGATGCTGCACGGAATTCAGGATGTGATGTCACTGGCGTTATGCCTCATCCTCTTTAACTGAATCCGTGCGGTACGGATTAGGGTCTCCAGCTGGCACTGCATTCTCTTTCAGCTTGGCCAGTTCAGCATCGCGCTGACGTGCCCGCTCGAGGAGAGCCTCCATGTGTGCCGATGCCTCCGGAACGGTGTCCACGCGGTAGCTCAGGGTCGGGGTGAAGCGGACACCGAGCTGCTCACCGACGATCTTGCGGAGCTGGCCACGGGCGCGGTGGAGTGCTTCTGCTGCGGCATCCACGTCCGGTTCATCGCCGACGTTTTCACCACGGACGGTGTAGAAGATGGTGGCGTCGTGGAGGTCACCGGTCATGGTGACATCGGTGACGGTGATGAACTCAAGACGACGGTCCTTGATCTCGCGCTCAATTGCGCTGGCCACGATGGTCTGAATGCGCTTTGCCATCCGTGCCGCGCGTGCGTTGTCCGCCATGTAGGACCACTCCCTCTTTAAACTACAGTTGTACTGATTCTCCGAAGATTCTACCCTGTCAAGCTTCGGTTTTTGTATCCAGCCACGGAAAACACCCGTTTCGTGCCGATCTCCACAGTATCCCGCCACCACCAGCTCACGATCGTGTCGATCAAGCGGCGTGATGAGGGGAAAGACCAAAGTCCGCTTCCCTCCGGTGGTGTACCGGAGGGAAGCGGACTTTAAGGGTTTACACGAAGGATTTACGCTTCGCGTGGAACCTCGACCATTTCGAAGACCTCGATCTTATCGCCGACTGCGATGTCCGGGTAGGACAGAACCATACCGCACTCGTAGCCTGCTGAGACCTCGGTGGCATCGTCCTTCTCGCGACGCAGGGAGACGATCTTTGCGTTCGGAGCGACCACGTTGCCATCGCGAATGATGCGGGCGGTCGCATTGCGGCGCACCTTGCCCTCTTCCACCATGCAACCTGCGATGAGGCCGACGGCAGAAGCCTTGAAGATCGCACGGATCTCGGCCTTACCAACTTCGCGCTCTTCGTAGATCGGCTTGAGCATGCCCTTGAGAGCAGCCTCCACCTCTTCGATGGCGCGGTAGATGATGGTGTAGTAACGAACATCCACACCTTCAGTGTTGGCTTCCTCTGTGGCCTTACCTTCAGCACGGACGTTGAAGGCAATGATCACAGCGTCAGACGCAGCCGCAAGGGTGACGTTGGTCTGGGTCACAGCACCCACGCCACGGTCGATGATGTTGAGCTCAACTTCATCTTCCATCTCGATCTTGAGCAGCGCTTCTTCAAGAGCTTCCACGGAACCTGCGTTGTCACCCTTGAGGATGAGGTTGAGGACCGAGGTTTCCTTGAGTACCGAATCCAGATCCTCGAGGGAGACGCGCTTGCGGGAACGCGCAGCCATGGCATTGCGCTTACGGGCGTTACGCTGGTTTGCGATCTGGCGTGCCAGACGGTCATCCTCGACAACAAGGAGGTTGTCGCCGGCACCGGGAACTCCATTGAGGCCCTGGACCTGAACCGGACGGGATGGTCCGGCCTCGTCGACATCGCGACCGTACTCATCAACCATGCGACGAACACGTCCGTATGCGTCACCGGCAACGATGGAGTCACCGACGCGGAGGGTACCGCGCTGGACAATGACGGTGGCAACTGGGCCACGGCCACGGTCAAGGTGGGCTTCAATAGCAACACCCTGTGCATCCATATCCGGGTTGGCAACGAGATCCAGCTCGGCATCTGCAGTCAGGCAGACTGAAGCCAGCAGCTCGTCGATGTTGAGACCCTGCTTCGCAGAGATATCAACGAAGATGGTGTCTCCACCGTATTCTTCGGGAACCAGACCGTATTCGGTCAGCTGTCCACGGATCTTGTCCGGGGATGCCTCTGGCTTATCGATCTTGTTCACTGCGACCACGATCGGAACGTCTGCCGCCTTGGCGTGGTTGATGGCTTCCACGGTCTGAGGCATGACTCCGTCATCGGCTGCGACGACGAGGACGGCGATGTCTGTGGACTTGGCACCACGGGCACGCATGGCGGTGAACGCCTCGTGGCCCGGGGTATCCAGGAACGTGATGGTGCGCTCGGCACCCTCGACATCAACCTTGACCTGGTATGCACCGATGCCCTGGGTGATGCCGCCGGCTTCGTCGGAACCGACGTTGGCCTTACGGATCGTATCCAGGAGTCGGGTCTTACCGTGGTCAACGTGACCCATGACGGTGACCACGGGAGGACGCTTAGCCAGATCGTCTTCGCCACCGGCGTCAGCACCGAACTGCAGATCAAAGCTCTGGAGGAGCTCGCGATCTTCATCCTCAGGGGAGACGACCTCAACCTTGAAGTTCATCTCATCACCGAGCAGCATCAGGGTTTCATCAGAGACCGATGCGGTTGCGGTGACCATTTCACCCAGGTTGAACAGTGCCTGAACCAATGCTGATGCATCGGCGCCGACCTTATCGGCGAAATCAGACAGGGACGCGCCACGGGCGAGACGCAGGGTCTGGCCACGGCCATCCGGCAGACGAACGCCACCAATGACGTTCGGAGCCTGCATTGATTCGTACTCATTACGCTTCTGACGCTTGGACTTGCGCCCACGACGTGGTGCGCCACCCGGGCGTCCGAATGCACCTGCGGTGCCTCCGCGACGTCCGCCGCGACCTGCGCCGCCGCCACCGCCACCTGGACGGTTGAAGCCACCTGCGCCGCCACCTGGTCCACCCTGGCCACCGCCACGGCCACCCTTACCGGGTGCCTTAGCTGGCATCTGACCTGGGGTCGGAGGCATCATCGCTGGTGATGGACGACGTCCGCCACCCTGACGCTCCTGGGATGCTCCACCCTGAGCGTTGCCACCCTGTGGGCGAGGACCGCCGGCACCTGGTCCGGGGCGCTGACCTGGACGGCCACCCTGACGCTCCTGGCCATCACGCTGTCCACCCTGTGGGCGAGGACCGCCACCGGGGCGAGGTCCACCACCCTGTGGGCGTGGGCCGCCACCGGGGCGAGGTCCGCCGCCACCCGGACGGGGTGCCGGGCGGTCTCCTCCACCAGTGGAGAACGGGTTGTTTGCCACACGTGGTGCACGTGCGCCCGGCTTCGGGCCAGGCTTTGCCATCGGACGCGGCATGGCGTTCGGGCGTGGCGCTTCGCCACCTGGCTTAACAGCAGACTTCTCCTCAGTGGCCTTCTTGGCAGCGTCGCCCGGAGTAGGACCGGAGAATGCTGGTGTGGCCGGCTTAGGAGCCGCAGGCTTTGCGGGAGCAGGCTTTGCGGGAGTTGGCTTTGCTGCAGCGGCTGGGGTTGGGGCAGGCGCGACAGGCTTGGTTGGGGCAGGCTTCGCAGCGGCTGCACCCGGCTTAGGTGTGGCTACAGCATCCGGCGTTGGGGCTGGAGCTGCTGGCTTCGCAGCGGCTGCACCCGGCTTAGGAGCAGGCGCACCTGGCTTAGCTGCTGGCTTAGCCGGGGCCGGCTTGTTATCGGTGGCGGGCTTGACCGCACCGGATGCTTCAAAATGTTCCTGCATCTTCTTCACCACGGGGGGTTCAATGGTGGATGATGCGGTTTTAACGAACTCGCCCTGCTCTTTGAGCGTGGTGAGTAGTTCCTTGCTGGTAATACCGAGCTTCTTTGCGAGCTCGTGTACACGTAGCTTTCCGGGCACTTTTCTCCTCTAGTTTTCCGCCAGAGGTCAAAGGCCCAAAAACGGGACCCGTGAACTCTAGCAGTGATTATTGACGTTCATCGCTGATGCTTCATCGTGTGCTCATCAGTGTTCGGTCTTCCTTACAATGTTGGGTCCGGTGGCATTGTCCACCAGGTACGTGCGTACGTGACCTGTATCCACCACGGTGGACACCCTCAGCGCTCTGCCAAAGGCACGACGCTGTTCAGCAAGCTCCAATGCGGCGATGGTGGGGGTCAGCCATGCTCCCCTGCCCTGCATCCGACGCTTCGGATCAGGAAGGATCACACCGGGTTGTCCCGGATGTTGAACTACACGGAGGAGATCGACATCTTTCATCTGCCTCTTCGTGGCAACACAGGTACGGATCCGGATTGATTTCTTCACAGCATTCGCCTCAGCAACAGGTGCACTTACGTCTCTGACGTCGTCCACACCGGTATCGGGGGCCAGCTGCATTCAATCCCTTTCTCATACTTTGACTACCGTCTGTTCCGGTTTGATCGGAACAGAATCCACAGGCCGCACGTGGGCCTTTTCCAATATTACGCTATAAAGACCAAAAATTGGAACCTGTGACGGGATAAGTCACAGAATCCAATTTTCACCCCGCCTTAACCCTGGTTACATCGAGGTTATTTTCAGACGAAGTTCCGGGCGATTTAAGTGATGATTAATCCATATCGGAGTGGATATCGATCTTCCATCCGGTCAAGCGAGCGGCGAGGCGGGCATTCTGGCCCTCCTTGCCGATGGCCAGGGAAAGCTGGTAATCAGGAACAACGACGCGTGCGGTCTGCTGCTCGGCATCCACGATCTCCACCTTGACCACCTTTGACGGCGCCAATGCATTTCCGACGAAAGTGGCCGGGTCGTCGGAGTAGTCGATGATGTCGATCTTCTCCCCACCGAGCTCACGCATGATGTTGGACACACGCTGACCGCGAGGACCGATGCATGCGCCCTTCGCGTTAAGATTCTTCACCGTCGCCTGGACAGCAACCTTGGAACGGTGGCCGGCTTCACGGGAGATGGAGACGATCTCCACGGAACCATCAGCAACCTCAGGGATCTCCAACTCGAAGAGCTTCCGGACCAGTTCCGGGTGCGTGCGGGACAGGTTGACCTGAATACCCACGGGCCCCTTACCCACGCCAACGACATAACTCTTGACGCGGTCGCCGTGCTTGAGCTTTTCCCCCGGAATCTGCTCCGCGGGCAGCAGAATGCCGTCCTGACTGTCGGCCTCTGTACCAAGCTGGACCACGATGATTCCACGCTCGCTGGCGCGGGAGTCAGCCTGGACGATGCCGGACATGACCGTGCCTTCATAATCAGCGTAGGCAACGAATGCACGATCCGCTTCGGCTTCACGCAGGCGACGGACAATGGCCTCGCGGACTGCACGCGCGGAGATGCGCCCGAAGTTGGAGGGCGTATCATCGTATTCGGAAGTCATGACGCCATCAGCATCAAATTCTGTGACAATGACTGACACGGCGCCCGTGGCGGTATCAATGTCCACGCGGGCCCTGGAGTCCTCAGGTGTGTCAGTCTCCTGGTAATCCAGGTAGGAATGCAGCAGCGCATCGGCGATGGTACGGACCAGGTCCGCTACCCTGATTCCCTTTTCAGACTCGATGGCTTTCAGAGCCTGGACATCAATATTCACTTATCTTCCTCTCAAGCTTCCGTGGAACTAGTGGTTGTGTTCATCCACGGCTTCGTCAAATGTGAGACCCGTCAGGTCCAATTCATCCTGCGCAGGTTTCGCAAACTCAATTTCTACCACCGCCCGAGGGGAATTAGCCAATTCCATCACCGACACAGTGAGTTTCTTCTTGTCCCGTTCCACGAGCACGACGGCGGTTTCCTCGCCATTGAGTGCGCCGATGCGGGCAATACGCTTCGGATCGGACTCCCCCACGGCAACCAGGCGGCCACGGTTACGGCGCCAGTGGCGCGGTTCGGTCAGCGGGGTGTCCACGCCCGGCGTGGACACCTCGAGCAGGTAGCCCGCCCCGAAGTTGAGTTCACCGCGGGCCTCGGCGGCGTCGAAAAGCTCACCAGTCTCCTGGCTGACCAGCTCGAGCAGATCCAGATCCGGGCGGGAATCGGAATCAAGTTTAATGGCCACGGTTGACTTGGGGCCGGCTTTAGTGACGCGGATACCTTCCACATCCAGGTGGTGGGAAGCTGCCAGCGGGGTGATGAGCGCAGTGAGTTCTTCTACGGTGGGAAATGCCATACCCATCAGGATAGCCTGCACCCCCTCACGCGCCCGGACATCGGAGTGGTCTCCGGAGAGATCCGCCCCACCTATTAGACTTCACCGCATGCGCGCCTCCAAGCAGTTCACCATCATCGCCCTCGGGATGTTCACCATCGGCAGCCTCGCCGCATGCACCCCTTCACCAAAGCCCGATGAGGTGCTGGTGTCGATGCATCAGGACGCACTGTTTGATGCGCAGGCGCTGGCTCAGTCTGCTCCGGACGTCTCCGCACTACGTCAGGATCACGCCACAGAGATCAATGCGGAAATCCAGCGCCTGTGCGGGTTTACTGACGAAGGCGAGCTGCCCGAGTCGTGCACATTTGAGATTCCCACGATCGGTGCAGCCCCGGAAGGCAACCCTGATTACCGGATCGGGGACAGTCAGGTGCGGATCCTCAACAAGTTGACTGAAGTGCCAGAGGAGTCCATTCCGCTGATCACTGAGCACTATATTGAACAGGCGCGCCTGGGTCCGGTGGTTAGTGGCATCGATGTTCAAAACGGTGTCACGCTATCGGACGCAGACCTGGCAGCAGCACAGGACCTGCTGGCCGGAGAATATGCCGCGGCATGGGCCCTCGGTGTGGCGCTCCCCCATGTCTCCCCGGATCTGGCGACCGTCACCCAGGCCGCAATAGACCGTCACCGTGAGTATGCGGCCCTGCTCCGCACCACCATTGATCCCTTCGCCGAGACCTCCCCGTCCGAGCCCGGTTATGACCTTGACCATCTCACAGAGGCCGTTGACCCGGACTCCGCGGCGATCATGGTCACTGAAGTTCAGAGCCACTCCCTTGCCGAATGGCACCACGCAGCAGGTACCGCCACCGACCCTGGTTGGCGGTCTCTCGCCACCCAGATCGCCGGTGCCATCGCCAAAGATTCCGTTCCCTTCGACTGAGGTCCCTTCAACTGAGGCATCACGCAGTGCCGCTGACTGACACAGCCCCCGCGGTTGGCAGGCCCACACAGCACTAACAGGATGGAACACCTGGGCCATTCTGGACATCGGGAGCATCGTTTCCCTGCCAGATCCGGGCAGAGATAGGCAGAGATAGGCGGGGACGGCGGGGACGGGTTGGAGCAGCCATCGCAGTCAGTCGTGATGGCTGGTCACCACGGCACGCAAACGTTTCCGGGATGTACAGATAAATCTCTATGGATGTGCCCCACCTACGGGGGTAGAAATGATAACAAATCAGACAATGGATTCCTACCGGGAACGACAGTCAATTTCACAATTGCGCAGCTAGAGATGGATTTATCTCTCAATCCTTTAGTTTTACACAAAAAACAAAACAAGAGATGGATCTCAAAACGGTTTGGTTGCGATGTGAGTCACATTTAGTATTCAGGCACGGGGTTCCATCTGAAATCACACAGATGGGATCAACCTAATACTCATGGAGGTCCCAAATGACTTTGAAGAAGTCTCTTGCCGTCACCACGGCAGCAGCCCTGGCACTGAGCCTCGCAGCGTGCTCCTCGGATTCCGATTCTGACTCCGCAGGCGCAAATGGTGATTCCGCATCCGGCGGTGACAACTATGTGATCGTCAATGGAACCGAACCTCAGAACCCGCTGGTTCCCGCCAACACCAACGAGGTGGGCGGCGGACGCATCGTCGACTCCATCTTCGCCGGGCTCGTCTACTACAACGTCGACGGCTCTGTGGAAAACGATCTCGCTGAATCGATCGAGCTCGAAGGCGAGAAGACCTTCCGGGTCACTCTCAAGGAAGGCAAGACCTTCACCGACGGCTCCCCCGTCACCGCGGACAGCTTCGTCAACGCCTGGAACTATGCTGTCGCCAATGCTCAGCTCTCCTCCTACTTCTTCGAGCCGATCATGGGCTATGAAGAGGGGGTTGAGGAAATGGAAGGCCTCGAGGTAATCGATGACACCACCTTCACCATCGAGCTGAACCAGCCTGAGGCTGACTTCCCCCTGCGCCTGGGTTACTCTGCTTTCTACCCACTGCCGGAATCAGCATTCGATGACATGAGTGCCTTCGGTGAGAACCCTGTGGGCAACGGACCGTACAAGCTTGCAGAATGGAATCACAACCAGGATGCCTTCATCGTTCCGAATGAGGACTATGACGGTGGCCGTGCGCCTCAGAACGACGGTGTGAAGTTCGTCTTCTACCCGACCTTCGATTCCGCATACGCGGACCTGCTGTCCGACAACCTCGATGTCCTGGATGCCATCCCTGACTTCGCATTCGCCTCCTATGAGGATGAACTGCAGGGCCGCTCCATCAACCAGCCGTCCGCAGTTTTCCAGTCCTTCACCATTCCGGAGAGCCTCGAGCACTTCTCCGGCGAAGAAGGTGCACTGCGTCGTCAAGCTCTGTCCCTGGCAATCGACCGTGAACAGATCACCGACACCATCTTCGAGGGCACCCGTACCCCAGCCACCGACTTCGCTTCCCCGGTCATCGACGGCCACTCCGATTCCCTCGCGGGCGCCGAGGTCCTCGAGTACGATCCCGAGCGCGCACAGGAACTGTGGGCAGAGGCCGATGAGATCGCACCATGGAGTGGTGAATTCACCCTTTCCTACAACGCTGACGGCGGCCACCAGGCCTGGGTCGACGCGGTAGCCAACTCCATCCGCAACACCCTGGGCATTGACGCCATCGGCAGCCCATACCCAGACTTCAAGTCTCTCCGCGATGACGTGACAAACCGAACCATCTCCGGCGCTTTCCGTACCGGCTGGCAGGCTGACTACCCATCCCTGGGTAACTTCCTCGGACCTCTCTACGGCACCGGCGCAGGTTCCAACGACGGTGACTACTCCAACCCTGATTTCGACGCCAAGCTCGCTGAAGCTGCCGGCGCCGATGATCCGGAGCAGGCCATCAACGCTTACAACGAAGCCCAGGAAATCCTCCTCCAGGATCTCCCTGCCATCCCAACCTGGTACTCCAACGCTGTTGGCGGTTACTCCAGCAATGTGGACAATGTGGAGTTCATGTGGAACTCCCAGCCGGCGTACTACCAGATCACCAAGCAGTAGGATCTGAACGCTGTCGACGACCGAGCTTGAATCACTCAAGCACCACTGGCCCAGGACCCTTGAAACACCTCCTGGGCCTTTAGGCCGTCGCCCACCCCTTCTCGGTCCGTGTCGTTTGACCGATCCCCTCCGCAGGTGGGATTCCACCACCGCGCGGCGGGATGGGTAAACCACACGGCCCCAATCACCCCATTTCCACCATCCACCCACAGCAAGCAAGGACACCCACGCTCATGCTTCGTTATGTCGGGCGGCGATTGCTCCAGATGATTCCGGTCTTCTTCGGAGCAACCCTGCTGATCTACGCTCTTGTTTTCCTCATGCCTGGCGACCCGGTCCAGGCTCTCGGCGGTGACCGCGGTCTTACCGAGGCCGCAGCCCAGAGAATCCGGGAGGAATACAACCTGGACCAACCGTTCCTCATCCAGTACCTGCTCTACATCCAGGGCATCTTCGTACTAGACTTCGGAACCACATTCTCCGGGCAGCCGGTCATCGAGGTCATGGCCAATGCCTTCCCAGTGACCATCAAACTGGCCCTCATGGCCCTCGCCTTCGAGTCCGTCTTCGGTATCGCGTTCGGTGTTTACGCCGGAATGCGCCGCGGTGGCATCTTCGATTCCACCGTCCTCGTCCTGTCCCTGGTGGTCATCGCCGTACCGACCTTCGTCATCGGCTTCGTTCTCCAGTTCGTGGTGGGTGTGGAATGGGGACTGCTCCCCGTCACCGTCGGTTCGAATGAGACCTTCAGGGCCCTGCTCATGCCGGCGTTCGTATTGGGTGCCGTTTCCTTCGCCTATGTCCTTCGGCTCACCAGGCAGTCCGTCAGCGAAAATCTCCGGGCGGATTATGTTCGCACCGCCCGCGCCAAGGGGCTGTCCAACTTCACCGTGATGAACCGCCATGTGCTCCGTAACTCCCTGATCCCGGTGGCGACCTTTCTGGGAGCTGACCTGGGTGCGCTCATGGGTGGCGCGATCGTCACGGAGGGTATCTTCGGCATCAATGGTGTCGGCGGCACCCTGTACCAGGCCATCCTCAAGGGTGAGCCCACCACGGTGGTGTCCATTGTCACCGTCCTGGTGATTGTCTACATCATCGCCAACCTCGTCGTGGACCTGATCTACGCCGTGCTCGACCCGAGGATCCGCTATGCCTAACAACGAATTCCATACCAATAAGGCGTTCGGTCAGGACGACCAGACCCACGACAACGCCCAGTTCTTCCCATCAGGCCGGGGTGAGTCGGCACTGGTGCGTCCAGGCCAACAACACTTCATCGCTGACACCGATGAGACCGGTCTGGGTGCAGTCGATGCTGTGGCAGATGACTCCGCACCCACGTCCATGTGGGGTGAGGCCTGGCGCTACCTCCGCAGCCGCCCTTTGTTCTGGGTGTCCTCCACCCTCATTCTGCTGGCCCTGGCCCTGGCACTCGTGCCACAGTTGTTCACCTCCACCGACCCGCAGTACTGTGTGCTCTCCAATTCCCTGGACGGCCCCCAGCCAGGTCACCCCTTCGGTTTTGACCGGCAGGGTTGCGATATCTTCGCCCGCACCGTCTACGGTGCACGCGCGTCGGTGGCCGTCGGTGTTCTCACCACATTGCTGGTGCTGCTGATCGGCACTGTCTTCGGCGCCCTCGCTGGTTTCTTCGGTGGTTGGATGGACACCATCCTGTCCCGCATTACCGACATGTTCTTCGCCATCCCACTGGTGCTCGCCGCCATCGTGGTCATGCAGATGTTCAAGGAACAACGCACCATCATCACGGTGGTCCTGGTCCTCGGGTTGTTCGGATGGACCAATATCGCACGCATCACCCGTGGCGCGGTCATGTCAGTGAAGAACGAGGAGTTTGTCACCTCCGCACGGGCGCTCGGTGCGTCGAAAATGAAGCAGTTGATTTCCCACATCATGCCGAATGCCGCAGCCCCGATCATTGTGTACGCCACCGTGGCACTGGGCACCTTCATCGTGGCCGAAGCCACCCTGTCCTTCCTGGGTATCGGCCTACCGCCGAGCATCGTCTCGTGGGGAGCTGATATCGCCAAGGCCCAGACCTCCCTGCGTACCCAGCCGATGGTGCTGTTCTATCCCGCCATGGCACTGGCACTGACCGTTTTGAGCTTCATCATGATGGGCGATGTTGTCCGCGATGCTCTTGATCCGAAGGCGAGGAAGCGATGACCGACCCACGTACCATCACCCCGAACACCCCTGATCACGCCGGTGATGAACCACTGCTGGAACTGCGTGATCTGGAGATCTCCTTCACCAGTTCCACAGGCGTGGTCAACGCAGTCCGCGGCGCGAACCTGGCCATCTACCCCGGTCAGTCCGTGGCTATCGTGGGCGAATCCGGATCAGGAAAGTCCACCACCGCGATGTCCATCATCGGACTCCTGCCCGGCACGGGTAAGGTCACCGCCGGACAGATCATCTTTGATGGTCAGGACATCACCGGTCTGTCGAATAAGCAGATGGAGAAGTACCGCGGTTCAGAGATCGGACTGGTCCCCCAGGATCCGATGACCAACCTGAACCCGGTGTGGAAGATCGGATCCCAGGTCAAAGAAGCCCTCCGGGCAAATAACGTGGTTCCCGGATCCGAGATGGACGCACGCGTCGCCCAGCTTCTTGAGGAAGCCGGTCTGCCCGACGCAGAGCGTCGCGCAAAGCAGTACCCACATGAGTTCTCCGGCGGTATGCGTCAACGTGCCCTCATCGGCATGGGGCTGGCAGCACGACCCAAACTGCTCATCGCGGATGAGCCCACCTCTGCGCTGGATGTAACCGTCCAACGTCAGATCCTCGACCACCTGGAGGGTTTGACCAAGGAACTGGGCACCGCGGTTCTGTTCATCACGCACGACCTGGGCCTGGCCGCCGAACGTGCCGAGCATCTCGTGGTCATGCACCGGGGCCGCATCGTGGAATCCGGACCTTCACTGCAGATCCTGCGCAACCCACGGCACCCGTATACCCAGCGTCTGGTCAAGGCAGCCCCATCCCTGGCCTCTGCCCGAATCCAGAGTGCCCAGGCACAGGGAGTGGAAACTGCTGAGCTGCTCACCGCGGGATCGACAGTTGACCCGGCGAAGCAGGAACGTGTGATCGAGGTGAAAAACCTGACCAAGGAATTCAACATCCGTGGCTCCCGTGGGGATAAGAAGACACTCAAGGCTGTAGATGACGTGTCCTTCTTTGTTAACAAGGGCACCACCACCGCCCTGGTGGGCGAATCCGGGTCAGGTAAGTCAACCGTTGCCAACATGGTGTTGAGTCTCTTGGAACCCACCAGCGGCCAGGTGCTCTACAACGGCACCGATCTGTCCACGCTGCGCAGCAAGGAACTGTTCAACATGCGCCGCAAACTGCAGGTGGTGTTCCAGAACCCCTATGGCTCACTGGATCCGATGTTTTCGATTTACCGGTGCATCGAGGAACCGCTGGTGATCCACAAAGTGGGCGGTGACCGCAAGGCGCGGGAGAAGCGTGTCGCGGAGCTGCTGGACATGGTGTCCATGCCACGATCTGCCATGCGCCGTTACCCCAACGAGCTTTCCGGCGGCCAGCGTCAGCGCATCGCCATCGCACGGGCCCTCGCGCTCAATCCCGAGGTCATTGTTCTGGACGAGGCCGTCTCCGCCTTGGATGTGCTGGTGCAGAACCAGATCCTGCGTCTGTTGGCTGAGCTCCAGCATGAGTTGTCTCTGACCTATCTGTTCATCACCCATGACCTGGCGGTGGTTCGACAGACCGCTGATGATGTGGTGGTGATGAAGAAGGGCCGCGTGGTGGAATCCGGGGTCACCGATGATATCTTCAACAATCCCCAGCAGGAATACACCAGCAATCTCATCAACTCGGTGCCCGGTCTGGGTATTGAACTGGGTACCGGGGAGAATCTCGGAGTAACCGAATAGCCCACCGGAACCAGGAATAACGCAACAGCACCCGCTCCCCTCCCTCGTTGAAGGTGGGATAAGGAGCGGGTGCTGTTGTATATCCAGCAGAAGACGAACTACGCGCGGGCCTCGTTGACCAGACGGACGATGGTGTCCACTGCCTCATCCAGGGACAGTTCTGTCTTTTCCCCACCACGGACACGGAGTTCCACGGTGCCCTCGGCATAACCACGGCCAAGGATCAGGGCGAAGGGCATTCCGAGCAGTTCAGCATCCTTGAACTTAACTCCGGGGCTGACCTTGGCGCGGTCGTCGAAAAGCACATCGATGCCGGCCTGGGACAGCTCGCTGGCGTAGCGCTCAGCTGCCTCGATGGCTGCGGCGTCCTTGTTCGCGGCCACCACGTGGACCTGGTACGGGGCCACATTGACGGGCCAGTTAAGGCCGGCGTCATCGTGGTTCTGCTCAGCCATGACCGCCAGCAGACGGGACACGCCGATGCCATAGGAACCCATGGTGGGAATGGCGCGCTTGCCATTCTCATCCAGGATCTGCACGTCAAAGGCCTCGGTGTACTTGCGGCCCAGCTGGAAGATATGGCCAATCTCGATGCCACGGGCCAGCGTCAGAGTGCCCTGCCCCGCCGGTGCGGGATCGCCCTCCCGGATCTCGGCGGCCTCGATGAAACCATCCGGTGTGAAATCGCGGCCCGCGACCAGTCCGACCACGTGACGTTCCTTCGCATCAGCGCCGGTGATCCAGGAGGTGCCGGTGACCACACGTGGGTCAGCGAGCACACGGACACCGTTCTCCGCCAGTCCGACAGGCCCAACATAGCCCTTGACCAGGAACGGATTCTTGGCAAAATCCGACTCCACGGCCAGTTCAACCTCAGCGGGTTCGAGGGAGGCCTCGAGACGCTTCATGTCCACTTCGCGGTCACCCGGGATGAGGACGCCGGTGAGCTCCCAGTCCTCTGCACCCGGTTCGCGGGTCTTGACCACCACGCACTTGAGGGTGTCAGAGGCTTCAACAGCGTGGCCGTTGATCTCCACACCGATGGAGTTAGCCCAGGCCACGAGCGCTTCGATGGTCTCTGACACCGGGGTCTCATGCACCACGGCTTCAGGCAGGCCCTCGATGGAGTGCTCCTGACCCGGCTGGGTGACCACTGCTTCCACATTGGCGGCGTAATCACCATCGGTGGCGCGGACGAAGGTGTCCTCACCGTTGGCGGAAACAGCGAGGAACTCCTCAGACGCTGATCCGCCCATGGCACCGGAGGTGGCCTTACAAATCACATAATCAATGCCCAGACGATCGAAGATGCGCTGGTAGGCACCACGGTGACGAGCATAGGATTCCTCCAGGCCCGCATCTGACATGTCGAAGGAATAAGAATCCTTCATCACGAACTCACGACCACGCAGGATACCGGCGCGGGGGCGTTCCTCATCACGGTACTTGGTCTGCACCTGGTACAGGGTGACGGGGAAATCCTTGTAGGAGCTGTAGAGATCCTTCACCGTGGAGGCGAACATCTCCTCGTGGGTGGGGCCCAGGAGGTAGTCCGCGCCCTTACGATCCTTCAGACGGAACAGGGAGTCACCGTATTCGGTCCAACGCTGGGTGGTCTCATACGGCTCACGTGGCAGGAGGCCCGGGAACAGCAGTTCCTGGCCACCGATGGCATCCATTTCCTCGCGGACAACATGTTCAATGTTGCGCAGTGCCCGGAGACCGAGCGGAAGCCAGGAGTAAATTCCCGGTGCGACGCGACGGATATAACCGGCGCGGACGAGCAGCTTGTGGCTCGGGACCTCGGCATCGGCCGGGTCTTCGCGCAGCGTGCGCAGGAAGAGCGTGGAAAGACGTGTGATCATGAGTGTAAAATATACCCCTTCAACTGGGTGTGCCCACTGCAGGGCGGTGTTTATGAGTTTCCCCCGTTAACGCCCACCGTACGCCCCACCCCGGCGCCAATCCCAGTCCCCTCCAAATCGCATCCCCAGTCCCCACCCCATGCTCCTGCGCACACCCACCCCATGCTCCTGCGCACACCCACCCCATGCTCCTGCGCACACCCACCCCATGGTCCGGTGCCCACCGACCCCGCCCCATGAGGGCATTTTGTACGCTGATACCCATGCTGATCCTCCTACCGCCTTCCGAAACCAAGACACCCGGCGGCCAGGGTGCCCCGCTGGACCTGCCCGCGATGAGCTTCCCGGAACTCAACCACGTGCGGGAAACCATCATCAACGACCTGGAGCAACTGTCCCCCGATGAGGCCCTGCCCATCCTGGGCATCTCAGAAAAACTCCGGCCGGAGGCCGTTGCCAACACCGAGTTGACCACCGCCCCCACCATGCCTGCGGTGTTGCGGTATTCCGGTGTGCTTTACGACGCCCTCTCCGCCGGCACCCTTTCAGAGGCGGGAATTAACCGTCTGGCCATCGGCTCAGCACTATTCGGTGTGGTCCGCGCCTCTGACCCGATCCCCCACTACCGACTCTCCGGTGGCACCAAACTACCCCGTCCTGATACCTCCGCACCCACGATGAAAGCCCGCTGGGGTTCGGTCATCACCGACGCGCTCACTGGGGTGGATGAACTGATCATCGATCTGCGCAGTGGCACCTACCAACAGCTGGGTCGTGTCCCGGGTGCTGTGACGGTGAGAGTGGAATCCCTCATGGATGATGGCAGCCGCAAGGTGGTCAGCCACTTCAACAAGTTCTACAAGGGCGAACTGGCCCGGATCCTTGCGGAAGCCCCTGAGGATGCCACCACCGCCGGCGAGGTTGCCCAGATCGCACGTCGCGCCGGAATGACCGTCGAGGAGAACCCCGGCGCGAAGGAGACCCTGACGCTGGTGGTGGCGTCAGCGGTTCCTACGCGTTGATGACGGTTTTGATGTTGTCACCGTTCATATCCGACAGTCTCACGCACACCCCGCCGAGCATCTCTGCGAGGACTGCTGCACGTTCCCTGCGGATCTTGAGCCTGCCCTCGCAGTCGATGACCAGGTTGCCGGAGAGACTGGATTTCACCACGGCCTGAGCTGCGGTGGCGATGCCGGCCTCCCCTGCGTCCGAGGTGTCCTCGCCATCGGTCATGACCACGAGCAGCGGGCGTCGGGAGGGTTCCTTCCGGTGCTGTCGCTCCATGAGTTCCTTAGCCATGAGCAGCCCCTCCGCCAGCGGGGTACGTCCACCCATCGGCATGGCGTCCAGGGCTTTTTGCGCCATGTCCACCGAACTGGTCGGTGACAACACCAGGGTGGGTTTATTGCCGTTGACGGCGATGACGGCCACCTTGTCCCGGCGCTGGTAGGCGTCGGTGAGCATGGACAGGATCGCCGCGGTCACTGCACGAACACGGGACCGGGCCGCCATGGAACCTGAGGTGTCCACCACGAACACGATCAGGTTGGCTTCCCGACCGCGGCGCAGTGAGCCCCGTAGATCCTCTGGCCGGAAATCCACCAGTCCGTCTACCACGGCGGCGCCGCGGTCGGCGGCCGCCATGAGAGTGCCGACGAGGTTGATCCCGTGACCGTCCTTCTTCGGACGCACATCCGCGCCCTGGCGGGAATAGGCCTTTGACCGGCGGCCCGGGGTGGAGTCCTCATCACCCATCGAGTTGAAACGGAAGATTCTAGGAGCGAAAGGTATCGCCGTGGCCGGCTGTACCTACCTTTCCGGTCGTCTGGGCCTTGGCCTGTGCGGTTCCCTGAAGACCCTGATCATCGGTGGGAGTATCGGTGTCCGCCAGCGCGGTGGCGCCGGTGTCCTCGTCGGTGATCTCTGCTGCCGGGCCTTGTTTGGTGGTGTCCTTGTAGAAGTTGCGTGCCTCCTGGAGTACCTCCTGAAGTTTGCGTTCCTCCATCTCCGGGGCGTCAAAAGGATTACGGCGTCGACGGTGTGGCAGTGCCAGGCGGGCGGCAACCTCCACATCCTCATCGGTGATGCGGGTTCTTCCCTGCCAGGCCGTATGTGCCAGCGCGGTGCGGGTGATCACAAGATCAGCGCGCATGCCGTCCACCTCGATGCGGGCACACAGCCAGGCGATCTGGGCGAGGATTTCCTCCGGCAGTTCAACATCGGGGAGGATCTCCTTGGCCCGGTGGATGCGTTCTGACGTTTCAGCATCCTGGCCTGCCCACCGTTCGATGAACTGCTCCGGATTCGCTTCATAAGCCAGGCGCCTGCGGATGATCTCCACGCGGGTATCCGGATTGTTGGAGGCCACCACGTCCACGGACAGACCGAAGCGGTCCAGCAGCTGGGGGCGCAGTTCCCCTTCCTCGGGATTCATGGTTCCCACCAGCACGAAGTTGGCCGGTGAGGAATGGGAGATGCCATCGCGTTCGATGGATACCCGGCCGCTGGCGGCTGCGTCGAGCAGGGCATCCACCAGGTGGTCGGCGAGCAGGTTGACCTCATCCACGTAGAGAACGCCCCCGTCTGCCTGCGCAAGCAGACCGGGCTGATACTCGGCTCTGCCGGTGGTGAGCACGGTTTCCATTTTGAGGGAACCAACCACCCGGTCCTCGGTGGCGCCGAGCGGGAGGTTCACCAGCGGGGCGTCACCAAGCAGGCCGGCGAAGGCGCGGACGGTGGTGGTTTTGGCGGTGCCCTTCTCACCACGGATCACCACGCCACCGATGCGCGGGGAGATGGCGGTGAGGATCAGGGCGAGCCGGAGCTCATCCTGGCCCACCACTGCTGAGAACGGATACCGGACAACCTGGCTGGGGGACATTGGAGTGGGTTCAAACCTTTCACACGATGTTTTTCACATGGTTACCGTAAGAGATCGGTGTCGCGGCATGGCGACACTGTGCTCTGCCGGGGATTATTGGGATACCCTACCCAGAGGGTGAGCCACCGGCCCAGATTGCGGGAACGTGGCTTGTCACCACAGGTTTTTCACCCCCGAATGTGAACACTCCTGGTTCTATGGCGAACCTGAAAGCCTGGTTTTACGCGTTGGGGGCAACCTCAAGGCCTGCAACGGCACCCACCACATATACCGCTGGTGGCTTGATATTCTCAGATTTCATGGTGTCCCCCAGGGTGCCCAGTGTGCACCGCACTGATTTCTGGGTATCCATGGTGCCTTCCTGGATGATGGCAGCTGGTGTTGAGCCAGGTAGCCCGCCACTCATGAGTGCATCAGCGATCTTTCCCGCATTCTTCACACCCATGATGATGGACAAGGTGCTGCCCGTCTTCGCCAGCGCATCCCAGTCGAGGAGCGAACTGGGGTGACCGGGTGGAAGATGTCCAGAGATCACCGTGAAGGAGTGCACCACTCCCCGCTGGGTGATCGGCACATCGGCAGCTCCCGGAACAGAGATCGCGCTGGTGACACCGGGGATCACTTCACAGGCGATACCGTGCTCGGCGAGGTACTGCAGTTCTTCGAAACCACGACCGAACACATAGGGATCCCCGCCTTTTAGGCGGACCACTTTCTTACCTGCTGAGGCATATTCCACCAGCATCTCATTGGTGCGGGATTGTGCCACCTGCCGGCCATAGGGAAGCTTGGATACATCAACCACCTCCTTGGTGGTCACATCGCACAACCTGTCCAGTTCGCTGGTGGGGCCGAGATGGTCAGTCAGGATGACATCGGCGTCCTGCAGGCGTCTCATTCCACGCACGGTGATCAGATCCCAGGCACCCGGTCCACCGCCGATGAGCGCGACAGTGGGTGCCGCGCTGGGTGCAGGTGTGGTGACCGGGGTTGATTCATCGAGACTCATGGCTCAATATCCTAGCCGGTGCATATGGCTAGGCTGGCACCATGAGTACCCCAACGAACACGGACCGATTTCCTGCACCCAGCCCGGCCCCCTTCAAGTTGGAAGCCCGCTTCGCCAGCGATCTCCCGGAAATGTCCGCTGCCTGGCAGGGTGAAGAACAGCCCGCCCCGGAACTGATGCTGCTCAATGAGGACCTGGCCCACCTGCTCGGCCTGGACCCGGACTGGCTCCGGACACCCGCCGGCGTTGAGTTCCTGCTCGGCCTGAATCCCAGCCCCACCACGAAGATGGTGGCCCAGGGTTATGCCGGCCACCAGTTCGGCCAGTTCGTCCCCAGTCTGGGCGATGGACGTGCCCTGCTTCTCGGGGAGATCCAGGCCCCGGACGGCACACTCCGCGATCTCCACCTCAAGGGTTCCGGACGCACACAGTTTTCCCGTGGTGCTGATGGCCGGGCGGCTCTGGGGCCCATCCTGCGTGAGTACATCATCTCCGAGGCCATGCATGCCCTGGGGGTTCCCACCACCCGTTCTCTGGCGGTGCTGACCACCGGAAGGAAGATCCAGCGCGGACAGGTCGTGCCGGGTGCGGTATTGGTGCGCGTCGCTACCAGTCACATCCGGGTGGGTTCCTTCCAATACGCCAACATCACCGGTGGCATCGACCTGTCCCGCCGCCTGGCTGACCATGCGATCAGCCGACATTTCCCGGAGCTGGATGAACCCCGCACCGAGGGCCCTGATCGATATGTCGGTATGTTCAACCGCGTGATGGATGCCCAGAATCAGACGGTGGCCCAGTGGATGCGCCTCGGATTCATCCACGGTGTCATGAACACTGATAACACCCTGATTTCCGGCGAAACCATTGATTACGGTCCATGCGCATTCATGGAGCGCTACCGGGACGGTGCCGTGTTCAGCTCCATTGACACCCATGGCCGGTACAGATATTCCAGCCAGCCCGCGATCATCGGATGGAACCTGGCCCGCCTGGTAGAAACCCTGCTCCCACTATTGGGAGAGACACCAGATGACGGCATGGACACCGCCCAGGAGTTGATGGGGACCTACGCCGACCGCTACCAGAAGGCATTCCACCGGGAGATGGCCGGAAGCCTCGGAGTGAGTCCTGATGCCCCGGGGGCCGAGGAACTCATCGGGGCCTACGTTTCCCTCCTACGCGCCCATTCCCCCGATCTGACCATGCTCAACCGGGCGTTGAGCGATTGGTCTGAGGATTCGGTGGCACCGGAGGGTTTCGGGGAGTGGATCACCCACTGGTGGAGTTTCACTCCAGATCTTGAGGCCATGCAGCGGATCAACCCGATCTATGTACCACGCAACCACCTCGTTGAAGAGGCACTCGATGATGCCACCGAGGGTGACTGGGAGGCCTTCCACACCCTGCTATCACTGGTCACCAACCCCTTTGAGCATCGACCTGGCCACGAGAGGTTTGAACAACCCAGCCCGGAGGGGTTCGAGGATGACTACATGACCTATTGCGGCACCTGACCCGCACAGGCTGCCACGAAGCGTTCCACTGCCCCGGCCACACCCGCGGGATGGATGCCCAGGCTGGTGGCGGATACGTTTCCACGCTGGAATCCCTCCCGGACCAGCCTTGTGGTTGTCCGCCAGCCCCACATCGGTGCCCACCCGGGAGAAGTAACTGACACGGCCTTCGCGCGGTCCACCCCGATCACCCGTTGGCCCGCCTCACACATCAGTGAATGGTCCAGGGCCACCGCCTCCCGGTAGACATCAGCGTCATAATCGCCACTGGACAGATCCAGCTTCAGTTGCTTCGCCAGCTGCCCTGCGGCCAGTCCCTCTACATACAGAGGTTTTCCAGATGCGACATGCGTGCGCAGATCCGGGGCAATCCCACCGGTGATGATCAGACCATCACAGTCAGGAGTCTGGTCGGTCCGCGGATCAAAGTCGACCACCTGTGCACCTTCCGCGCTGAGCAGGTACGCCCATTCCGGCTGTGTTCCGGTAGCCACCGCGATCACAGGGTTGTCCGGATGCTTCTTCACGCTGGCCCCTGCGCCCCGCTCCCTACCGGTTGCCGGGTGTTCGGCCAAGGCAGCGATGCCGTCGAGGTCATCCACAACGGGTATGCCCTGCGCCTCCACGGCACTTCGACACGTCTCCCGGTGGGTTTCACCACTCCAGCCGAGCAACACCACCCCGGCGATACGCACCGACGTATCCATGCTGGTGATTCCTTTGATGACAGCACCCACAGTCTGTGACATCCCACTGAGATCAATGACGAGTACCACCGGCAATCCCAGCAGGATTGCCACATGGGCTGGTGATCCCGGCGCTGTGCCCTCCACGAAGCCACCGGGGACGGTGCGGGCGTCGAAAAGCCCACCGGTTCCCGTGATGACCGCAAGGTCAGCACCCCGGCTGCCTTGCGCATAAAGATCCCTGATCCGCTCCGGACCGCACATAACCGGATCAAGCAGCCAACAGCCCTGTTGTGGGGACCCCACGCTGAAACGGACTCCACCGCGGGCGTTGATCAGTTCAGCCGCGATTCCGACCTGACCGCTCCTGGCGGTGAGACCAGCTAGAACCAAGCCAGCGGGTGCTACCACTCGATGCCCTTCTGCCCCATGCGCCCCACATCCATGGGGTGTTTGATCTTGGTCATCTCCGTCACCAGATCAGCGACCTCGACGATCCGGGGATCAGCATTCCTGCCGGTGATGATCACATGCTGCGTTCCGGGCCGGTTCTGGAGCACCTCCGCGACTTCACCGGCATCCACCCAGCCCCAGGTCAGTGGGTAGGTGAATTCATCGAGGATGTACATGTCATGCTGTTCTGATGCGAGTCGGCGCTTGATCTCTTCCCAGCCTTCCTGTGCATCAAGCGCGTGATCCTCTTCCGTGCCACGCTTCCTGGACCAGGACCAGCCCGCACCCATGGTGTGCCACTCCACAGGGCCACCCTCACCGGTGTCTCGGTGGAGTTCCCCCAGTCGGGTCAGTACGGCCTGCTCCCCCACCTTCCACTTGCCCGATTTGATGAATTGGAACACGGCGATATCCATACCGTTGTTCCAAGCACGCATCGCCATACCGAAGGCGGCGGTGGATTTCCCCTTCCCCGGGCCGGTGTGGACCGCGGTGATGGGGAGCAGTCGACGCTCCCGGGTGGTCAGGCCATCATCGGGGATGGACGCCGGATCGAGTTGGCCTTCAGCCATGTTCTTGCTCCTTGTTTAGACAACACCTGAGGGCATGGAGTTGCTCCTCTGTCGGTCATCCCATCCTAAGTCCGCATGTGCCGGGCTAGTTATTGAACCCGTCGATCTCGATCTTCTTCATCCCCATGAGCGAATCGAAATTGAGCATGAAGCGGCAGCCCGCTATCCCCTTAATAACCCCTGCTTCTGATACCGCTCGACCGACCGGATGGTTACCCCACCCAGGGGGCAGGTTCAACGACATAGTCATAGAAGGCGGCAACCTCGTCTGTATTCCAGCAATGTCCCCCTCACTAGAGGGGCGCTTATCGACGAAAAACTCCCCCTCCCGCCCGTTGACACGGACGGAAGGGGGAGGGAGTGAACCTAGACCGAAAAGGTTTAGACTTCTTCCAGCTTGAGGGTCTTCTGGGTGTACTCCCAGAGCTCAGCGAACATCTCAGGCTCGTTGGAGAGCTTCTTGCCATAAGACGGGACCATCTCCTGGAGCTTGTCGCCCCACTCGATCATGCGCTCGCCGAAGCAACGCTCCAGCAGCTCGATCATGGCCGCCGGCGCGATGGACGCACCCGGGGATGCACCGAGCAGACCTGCGATAGTGCCTTCGGAGTTGCTGATCAGGGTGGTGCCAAATTCGAGGGAACCGAAGCGTGGCGCGTCGACTGGCTTGATCACCTGGACACGCTGACCGGCGGTGATGAGCTCCCAGTCCTCTTCACGGGCCTCAGGCATGTACTCGCGCAGTGCTTCCATGCGCGCGTTCATGTCCTTGACCACCTCGGTGATCAGGTACTTGGTCAGACCCAGCTCCTGCACACCGACACCCAGCAGGGACGCCAGGTTGGTCGGACGCAGGGAGCTGAAGAGGTCCAGGTTGGAGCCTTCCTTCAGGAACTTCGGGGTCCAGCCAGCGTAGGGGCCGAAGAGCAGACCCTTCTGGCCATCGATGACGCGGGTGTCCAGGTGTGGGACAGACATCGGCGGGGCGCCGACGGATGCCTTGCCATAGACCTTGGCACCGTGCTGTTCAATGAGTTCCTCGTTGGTGCAGCGCAGCCACTGGCCGGAAACAGGGAAGCCACCGAATCCGCGGATCTCAGGGATTCCGGACTTCTGCAGCAGTGGCAGAGCCATGCCACCTGCACCCACGAAGACGAAGTTCGCGCGGATGGTCTGGGTATCACCGGTGTGGACGTTCTTGATGGTGACCTTCCACTTCGCACCGTCCTTGGTGATGTCCTTGACCTCATGGCCATAACGGATCTCGGTGCCGCCATCAGCAGCAGCCTTGAGGAACTGCTTGGCCTGGGAGCCGTAGTTGATGTCGGTGCCCTCGTTGATCCAGGAGATGGCAACCTGCTCAGAGAAGTCGCGTCCCTCAGCCATCAGTGGCAGCTTCTCGGAGAAGACGGCCTCGTCCTCGGTGTACTCCATACCCTGGAAGAGAGGGTGATCCTTCAATGCATTGAAGCGGTTCTTAATGTAGGCGACCTGGTCAGCGCCGTGTCCGAAGGACACGTGTGGAACAGCGCTGATGAACTCAGCAGGATCGGAGAGGATGCCCTCATCCACCTGGTGGGACCAGAACTGACGGGAGACCTGGAACTTCTCGTTGATGCCAACGGCCTTGGAAATATCGATCTTGCCGTTCTTCTCCGGCGTGTAGTTCAGCTCGCACAGAGCGGAGTGTCCGGTGCCGGCGTTGTTCCACGGGGAGGACGACTCCTGTGCCGCTCCATCCAGACGCTCAAAGATCACCTGGGACCAGCTGGGCTCCAGCTGGCGCAGCATCGCGCCGAGGGTGGCGCTCATGATTCCAGCACCAACGAGGACTACATCAACCTCATCGGTGATCTTGTGTGCGTTCTTCGGGGAATCTGACATGTTCAACTTCCTTTTATCTCCGCGAGTTGTCTGCCGAACACCAACATGCGCATCGCGCCCGGCATTCCACACTGCATGCTTACAGGGTGGATTGGTTGCGACTCTGGTGAACACCTGCCGTCATCCTCACCGGGAGACGCAGGTGCCCGCTGTCCGTAGCTGAATAGTGTACGCCTGCAGGTGAGAGGGCACGTAAATACCCACCAGATAAACCCACCAACCAGCTGTTATTCTCCCCCTTCCACCACCCCCAAGCCCACCATTGTCCACATCCGCCCCATGATCCACACGTGTTTTCACACTGACCCGCCCTGATTCACCGGGCGGGACCACCGCAGTCCCCGGTGGAAAGACCGGCTCCGGACCCCGGTCTTCCCCGAATGGTCAGATTTAACTAATCTCTAGAGAATGGGTTCATTCAGCGAAGAAAACCGGGCTGGTGCGGGTTCACCGGATGGTGGTTGGACCGAGGATCTTCTCGGCGATGACTACCAGAAATTCACACTGCCCCTGGGTCCGGACCCGGACAATGAAACCGACGTGGAAGCCACCCTGGTTCGACACCTTCCCACCGACTCGGGACAGGGATCCACGAACCTAAGCGACTTCAGTCAACGACCTGCCCTGCTGTGGATCCACGGCATGACCGACTACTTCTTCCACACGGAGTTTGCCGAGTTCTTCCATTCCCAGGGTTATGCGGTGTACGGGCTGGACCTGCGCAAATGTGGGCGTTCCCACCGCCCGGGACAACAGTGGCACTACACCACTGATCTGTCACACTATTTCCCTGATCTCACGGCAGCCCTGGATATCCTTTCCGCGACCCATCCCGCTGTCATCCCGGTCGGGCACTCAACCGGTGGCCTGATCGCACCCCTGTGGCTGGATCAGCTGCGCACGTCCGATCCCGATCGGCACTCCCGGGTGTCTGCGCTAGTACTCAACAGTCCTTGGCTGGCCATGATGTACCCCTCCCCGGTGGTGCGGATCATCGGCCCCGTCATTGACCTGATTGGCCGGAAAAAACCCCTCTGGACGCTCCCCCGCGATGGCCTGGGAACCTACGGCAGGTCCATCCACCGGGATCACCTCGGCGAATGGGACTTCGATATGACGATGAAACCCGTGGAGGGACACCCCAAGAAGTTCGGTTGGCTAAGAGCTGTGATGGCAGGACACCGGTCGGTACAGTCAGGCCAGGTCAACGTGGGTGTCAGTGTGCTCACCCTGTCATCTGCCCGATCCTGGTTCAAACGTGAACAGACCCCGGAGGTGGATTCCTCCGATACCGTCCTGGACATCCGTCATATGGAGAAGTACTCCCCCATGTTGAATTCCCCTCCCCGGCAGGTGACCATTCACCAGCTCGACGGGGCACGCCATGATGTGTTCCTCTCCCGGAAACCTGTTCGCGAGGAGGCCATGCGGGTCATGCTGAACTGGCTCACATCATTCTGAAGCGTGCGTCCCAGGGTATGCCCCAGGTATCTGCGCCTGGGAAACCCCCTCGGGGCCCCACTGAACTGGCCCCGGGGATGATCTCTGGAATACTCAAGGGGAAGAAAAACCGGCACCCGGTTGTTGACCTGTGTGGGGAAACAGCCGACAGCCTGAATCACGGCGACAGGTCCAGACGGTGACAACAACCCTGGATGGAGCCACGGTGTCCCGCGTGTGGTTCTACGATTAGGTTCTACGATTATCTGTGTCGCCATAGGGAGTTTGGCCATCGGTGTTGACCACGATGGCATCTCCCCTCTGTTTGTCCCAGGCCCCCGGTTACCCCTTCCCCAGGTTCGCATCACTTTCTCAGATCAGGAGTTCTACTTCCATGTCCGATTCCACGCCCGGTTCCACCTCTGCCGCTCAGCACTATGACCTCATCATCATCGGTACGGGTTCAGGAAACTCGATCCCGGGCCCGGAGTTCGATGACAAGTCCATCGCCATTGTGGAGAAGGGTGTGTTCGGAGGCACCTGTCTGAATGTGGGGTGCATTCCCACCAAGATGTTCGTCTACGCGGCGGATGTCGCCCGGGAGATCCGGGAAGCAGCGAAACTCGGCATTGATGCCAGCTACAACAGCGTCGACTGGCCGTCGATTGTGCAGCGGGTGTTTGCTAATCGCATTGATCCGATCGCGCAGGGTGGCGAGGCCTACCGTCGTGGACCTGAAACCCCCAACATCGATGTCTATGACATGCATGCCCGGTTCATCGATGACAAGACCATCTCCACCGGCCAGGCAGGGGAGGAAAAGATCATCACGGGTGACCAAATCGTCATCGCCACCGGTTCCCGTCCTTTCATCCCGCCGGTGATCAAAGAGTCGGGAGTGCGGTACTACACCAATGAAGACATCATGCGCCTTCCGGATCTGCCTGAGAATCTTGTCATTGTGGGCGGTGGCTTCATCGCCCTGGAATTCGCCCACGTCTTCGCATCCCTTGGCACCGCTGTCACACTGATCAATCGTTCTGATGTCCTGCTCCGGGACTCCGATGAGGACATTTCGGCCAGGATCGGTGAGATCACCGGGCAACGTCTGGATGTACGGCTCTCCACGTCGATCACCGACCTCAATGAACAGTCCGATGGATCCATCACCATCACCCTTGATTCCGGGGAGAGCATCAACACCGGGGTGCTGCTGGTTGCCACCGGCCGGACGCCCAATGGTGATCAGATGGATCTGGACAAGGGTGGCATCGACATGATCGGGCGACGTATCCGGGTGGATGAATTCGGTCGCACCTCATCACCGGGGGTGTGGGCATTGGGGGATGTCTCCAGCCCCTACAAGTTGAAGCACGTGGCCAATGCTGAGATGCGCGCAGTGAAGCATAATCTCCTCAATCCTGAGGACCTGCGCCCAATGCCTCATGACCACGTGCCGTCAGCGGTGTTCACCAATCCGCAGATCGCCATGGTCGGGTTGACAGAAACCGAGGCACACGCCGCCGGGTTCAATCTGACAGTCAAAATCCAGAATTACGGAGATGTCGCCTACGGCTGGGCAATGGAGGACACCTCCGGGTTTGTGAAATTGATCGCAGACAAGGATTCCGGAAAGCTCCTGGGGGCCCATCTCATTGGACCGCAGGCAGCAAGCCTGATCCAGCAGCTCATCACCGTCATGGCCTTCAATCTGGATGTCCGGGAGGTAGCGGGCAATCAATACTGGATCCACCCGGCTCTGCCGGAGGTCGTGGAAAATGCACTTCTCGGCTTAGATTTCTGAGCTGCGGAAACGCTTAAAAATCCCGTCTTGGACAGTGCACGATTAACTTTACGTGTCAAATATTCCCAGGCAGAGCCGGCCCTCCCATGATTTCCCCAGGGAACACATAGCCGACTGTGGCGCTTTATCGGAAAGTATCACCCCTTTGGATGCCCCCGCCCGTTGAAGGGTCAGCAAATGTGGTTAAACTGACCTCTGTTGGATTACCTGACAGCCAGTTAGGAAGATCTGGTTACAGAATCCAGGCTTTTATTGGTTTCATCAACTTCTAACAGTTGTTCCCAACAAACTCCTCGGACTCTGGGTAAACTAATCGCTAGGCGTCATCTGAAATCGACACTTCGTTGGTTTGAAGTCGCTGATTACTATGTTCAGTCCCGCCCGCGAGGGCGGGAAGATGCTACTAATTTCAAAGGACTTTCTCATGCGTTCTTTCCGCACCGCTGCAGTCGCCGGCGTTACTGCACTTGCCCTGACCCTGGGCACCACCTCCATCGCTTCCGCTCAGGAAGACACCCGCGCTGACCTTTCCTCCGGTTTCTCCGCTCTCTCATCCGGCGGCTTCGCTGGCGTGGGCGAGGCTTGGGATGCCGATGAGCCTGTCACCGGCGAAGACACTTTCGGTGAAGTTGAAAACCGTGAAGACGCCCCTTCCTGGGTTCAGAACATGTACGACCTGACCTGGATCGGCGCCATCGCGTCCGTCCTGGGCGTCATCGTCTTCCCTGCTTACAACTACCTGGTCTACACCGGCGTTCTCAAGTAAGTAACCTCCCCACTTCTGCACGATCCGAAAGGTCCGCACTACAATGCGTAAGTTCCGCAACTCTGCAATTGCAATCGTCTCCGCTGCTGCCATCTCCCTCGGTGGCATGACCGCTGCCACCGCCCAGGACGGTGACATCGACCAGGAGACCCCCATCGTCGAGACCAACGAAGATCCAGGTCTGTCCTCCATGCTCTCCTCCAACGGTTCCACCGCCTGGAAGTGGGGCGAGGACCTCAACGCTGATGAGCCAGGCTACGGCACCGATGCATTCGGTTCCTCCCGCGAGGACTCCGGCAATGACGTCCCACGCTGGCTGCGCGCCTGGGAGAGGGCTTTCGATATCGTCACCGTCGGCGGCGTTCTCGGCATGATCGTATTCCCAGTCATCAACTTCCTGAAGTACAACGGCATCATTCAGTAATCCACTGCTTCAGTAGTTAGTTCTGAGGGGCACCCACCATATGGTGGGTGCCCCTCTGCTGTTGTGCCACTCCATTACCGGGTGGCTCCTTCCCTGGACGGAATCGGGCTCTGGGTAGACTGGGATCCGTTCGAGCAGCCCACCCTTCTGCCCGCCCTGTCTCCCCCTTTTGGAAGAAACCAGAAACCATAACGTGTCGACCACTTCTCTTCACGGATCCCTGACCCCACTACCCCGTGACCGTGACATCCGGGCGGGCACCGCCAGCATCGCCACCGCCGGTGCGGTCCTCTTGGCGGTGATAGCAGCGGCGCTGGTACCGGGCAGCCCCTTCTACGCGCTGCTCACTGCCGCCGGCGTGGCATTCGGGGCTGCCTCCGTCATATTCCAGCTCCGCCACCGCAAGCCACCACGGATCTACCAGTGGCTATCCGCGCTCGGCGGATTCGTCATCCTCTTCATCGGGTTGCTGGTGGCTATTGCGCGGATCGGCGCCTCACCGTTACTGGTCACCGCCGGAATGGTGTCTACCATCTACCTCATGCCGGTCGCGGTCCTTGCCTGCTACATCGGCGGGCTGGGGCAGTTTCCGGTGAAGTGGGCTGGACCGGTGTTGATGGCCACCGGTGGAGCAGCAACAACGGCATGGTTGTCACTGGGGCCAGGTGCCGGCCAGACGAATCTCCTGATCACACTGGCTGCCGCCCTGTCCATCGCCGGTTGCGCGTTCCCCGTCATCAGGGCGGTGAAGAAGCCCCCCACCACCCTCCCCGGATGGATCATCCCCCTGCCGGCACTGATGATGGCCATTCTCATGTTCGTCATGATCGGGCGCGCACTTCTGCCTGATCTTCTGCCCTGGTTGTCACCGGTGGTGGTCGCCTGGACTTACATGGTGTCAGGGTTGCTGGCAACATTTGCGGGGTTACTCACCTCATCGAGGAATTGATCCAGGTCCCAATGCTTTTCCAAGGCATCGGCGATCATGTCCAACTGCTGGAGGCGGATCCCCTCGTAGGAGGTGTCCTGGCTGACCACAAACCCCGGTTTGCCCGCCAGTGCCGCCACCTCGGCGAGAAACCTCCGACGCGCCGTGTCATTTTCCAGGTAGCCGTGTCGATGGGTTCCAAACAATGCTTGTCGACGCGCCCCCTCCCCCTCGATCCAGGTTTGTTCGCGGTGTCGGCTCACCTGTCCGTGGTGCACCTCATAGGATCCGTCACCATGGTTGATCAGGGTTTTTTCCTGCACGAAGGTGATGTGGACGTGGAAAAGCCCGAGCCCGGCCACGGGCGAGCTGGACGTGGATTCCACCGCGTCCGTGATTGACCTGGCCATCATCTGATAGCCCCCGCACAGCCCCAGAATGGGGCGGTTCTCCGCCGCGCGCTCCATCAGGGCCCGGTCAAGACCCTGCGCGCGCAACCAGGCCAGATCGGCAACCGTGGCACGGGTACCCGGGATGATCACCAGGTCTGCATCACTTACCTGGCCCACGTCCTGAACCCAGGTCACCGAGACCCCGGGTTCAGCGGCCAGTGCCTCCACATCCGTGGCGTTGGAGACCCGTGGCAGCCGGATCGCTGCAACGGTGAGCCGCTGGGTGCCCAGGGGCTGCGCCCCACCCGGTCCGACCACACGCCCCACCGCTGACTGCAGGGAATCCTCCGCGTCGATCCAGATGCCGTCGAGATACGGGATGACGGCTTTGGTTTCCACCCCGGTGAGTTCCTCCAGCTGGATCAATCCGGGATCCAACAGGCCCTGATCCCCACGGAATTTATTGATCACAAAACCCTGGATCAAGCCGCGGTCCTCCGGGGACACGATCGCATGGGTGCCGAAGAGGTGTGCGATCACACCACCCCGGTCGATGTCACCGACGATGTACACAGGCATCCTGGCTTCCTGCGCCAGCCCGAAATTAGCCACATCCGTGGCACGGAGATTGATCTCAGCGGGTGAGCCAGCCCCCTCACAGATCACAATATCGAAGCGTCTGCGTAGTTCTGCCAATTGTGCGGCGGCAATCCCCCGCAGATCATGTCGGTGGTGAATATAGTCCCGGGCCCCCACCTCGCCCTCAGCCCTACCCATGATCACCAGCTGTGAACGTTGATCAGACCCCGGTTTCAGCAGGATGGGGTTAAAGGCCACCGACGGCTCCAGACCGCACGCGAGAGCCTGCAGGGCCTGGGCACGGCCGATCTCTCCACCGTCTGGGGTGACCATGGAGTTATTGGACATGTTCTGCGCCTTGAAGGGGGCCACTTTCAACCCGGCCCTGGCAAACGCCCGGCACAGACCAGCCGTGATCACCGACTTCCCGGCATCCGAGGTGGTGCCGGCGATCAGCACGGCGAGTCCTTCAGCCAAGGTCAGATATTTTCATCCGGAAGGGTGAGGATCTCATTGCCGTCCTCGGTGATGACGATGGTGTGTTCAAACTGGGCGGTGAACTTCCGGTCGGTGTTCTGCACCGTCCATCCGTCATCCCAGATCTCATAGTCCAGGGATCCGATGTTGATCATCGGTTCAATGGTCAACGTCATGCCCGGTACGAGGATGTCACGGTACTGGGTGTTGTCATAGTGAAGGACCACCAGGCCGTTGTGGAAGGTGGGTCCGATGCCGTGGCCGGTGAAATCACGGACCACCTGGTAACCGAAACGCTTGGCATAAGACTCGATGACCCGGCCGATCACGTTGATTTCACGTCCCGGTTTGGCCGCTCGGATACTGCGCATCATGGCCTCCTCGGTGCGTTCCACCAGCAGGCGGTGCTCCTCGGCGACATTCCCGGAGAGGAAGGTGGCATTACAGTCACCGTGGACACCGTGTTTGAAGGCCGTGACGTCGATGTTGACGATATCCCCGTCCTGGATGACCGTGGTGTCCGGGATGCCGTGGCAGACAATCTCGTTGAGGGAGACACAGACAGATTTGGTGAATCCCCGGTAACCCAGATCCGAGGGGTATGCACCGTTATCGCACATGTACTCATGCGCAACACGGTCAATCTCATCGGTGGTCACGCCGGGCTGCACAGCCGCGCCAGCGACCTTCAATGCGTTCGCAGCGATACGGGAAGTCTCGCGCATCGCTTCGATCACCTCTGGTGTCTGGACGAACGGCTCCCCGATGGCTTCCTGTACCTCGTCCTTCCACACATATTCAGGTCGCTCAATGTGGGCTGGAACCTGCCTGATAGGGGTTGGTTTTCCTGGAACTAGAGGTGCACGCAAGGTAGACATGGACACCATGCTAGTCCCCTGCCCCCACCCGAGCCGAACCAGGGGGTTGCCCTGCTCAACCGTGGGGCGCGAACCTATGCGTCAGGCGCCGGGATGATCTCGCGCCCCGCCCTCATCTCATCCAGGCGGATGAAAAAGCGATCTGTCACAGCTGTGGCGACCTCCGATCCACCACCCATGACCACCAGGGTGGCAAACGCGATGTCATCCTCACGGTAACCGGTGAACCACGCATGGGATCCCTCATTGATCTCAGCCTCACCGGTCTTGGCGTAGACCTGGCCACCGGTCTGCTGCATACCCCGCCCGGTTCCGGTATTGACCACGGATGCCATCATGCCCTGCAGCTGGGTGATCATCGCCGGATCCGGATCAGGAACGTCCTCACTGGCGGTGGTCTCGTGACCGGAGATGAGGACCGGGGTGGGTGTACGCCCGGCAGCCGCCGTCGCGGACACCAGCGCCATTCCGAAGGGGCTGGCCAGGTCCAGACCCTGGCCATAACCGGCTTCGGTGCGATCCAGTGAGGTCTCCCCCTCAGGAACGCTGCCGGTAATGGTGTCCAGTCCCGGAATCTTGTAGTCAATGCCCAGTCCGAACTGCTTGGCCACATCCTGGAGTTCCCCGGGTGCCAGGCGGTTGGACATGTCTGCGAATGTGGTGTTGCAGGAGGAGGCGAATGCCCGGTCCAGGGAGGTGTTTCCCAGGGAGAAGCCGTTGTAGTTGGTCACCACCCGGCCGAAGATGTTCATGGTGCCGGGGCAGGGCACCGTGGTGCCGGGTGTCAGGCCCTGATTCTGAATACCGGCGGCGGCGGTGATGATCTTGAAGGTGGATCCGGGGGGATACAGTCCCATGAGGGCGATATCGCCATCCTTATCTGCTTCACGGGTCTGCGCGACGGCGAGTATCTCACCGGTGGAGGGACGCATGGCCACCACCATCGCCTTCATCTCCTCGCGCAGGTCCACTGCCTCCTGGGCTGCTCGCTGGACATCATGATCGAGACTGATCCGCACGCTGGGGGCGAGTTCAGGGGCGTTGTAGATAACATCGTCGATGATGGCACCGTTCGCGGTCACGATGGAGACCCGCCAACCGTTGGAACCGTCCAGTTCCTCATCCACGATCCGGGCGACGCGGGAGACGATATCCGGTGAGAACCCCGGATCTGTGGCCACCATCGCGGCCTCGTCATTGAAGATCAGGCCGGGAACACCGGCGAGTTCCTGAGACAACCGCTCGCCCAGTTTCTCATCCACCGTGACCAGCGAGTAGGGCCGCTCCCCCAGACTCTCCAGGACACTGTCCACATCAATCTGTGGGACGTTGGCATCCCGGAAATTAGCCTCGTCCAATTTAACCGCCACCCGTTTCACCGCTGCAGCGGCATCGGTGGATTGTGAGGGATCCACCAGGATGCGGTAGATGGTGCCCGGCTGGAGAACAGGTGCACCATCCGATGAGATCACGTTGGCACGCTGCGCATTGATGGCGCGGAGCTCCAGATGCTGGTTGGCACCCAGCCGGGGATGCACCAGTGAGGGGCGCCACCGGACAGTCCACTCATCACGCATCTTGGTCAATGTCAGGGAAGCGTCATAGCTCAGCTCCCGTTCCCGGGGCAGTTTCCAGGTGACGGTGTAATTGGCGGTGGCGATCGTCTCCCGGGAGTCCACTGAATCCAGGGTGAGATCCACATCCTCTGCCTGGAGCCCCTCAAAGGTGGTTTCCATGATGTCTGTGGCAGTGGTCCCCTGATCGGTGAGGGCCGCGACGGATTCATAGTCCTGCTCCGACCAGGATTCGAGGAACTCCTGGGCTACCGGGTCGGCGGTGTCAGGACGTGGGGTGCACGCGACAAGACCTCCTGAGGCCATCACTGTTGCCATCACCGCTGCCAGCACGGATCTCCGCCACACCTTGTTCATGCGTGCAGATTAACAAAGCTCAATCGAAGGTTTAGACTCCCACACCGGCAGTTGTTTCAGATGATTCCACGCTCCCGGGCGGCCGCCACCGCCGCAGTGCGTGAGGTGACGTCCAGTTTGTTGAAAACATGGCCCATGTGGCTCTTCACGGTCGCCTCGGTGAGGAAGAGCTGGGTACCGATCTCGCGGTTGCTTTGCCCCTGGGCCACCAGTGTCAACACCTCGATCTCCCGGGGTGTGAGCGCGGTCAGGGGGTTATTCATCCGTCCCATGATCTTGCTGGCGACCTGGCGCGACAGCACCGATTCTCCCCGTGCCGCATCCCGGACACCGTTGATGAGATCTTCCGGACTGCTGTCTTTCAGCAGATACCCCACCGCCCCTGCAGACACCGCCCCCACCACATCACCGTCAGTGGAATAGTTGGTCACCACCAGAACATGGGGTGGATCCTCCAGCTTCCGGATCCGGCGGGTGGCATCAACGCCGCCGGCCTCACCGGAACCGGGGCTGTCACCGAACCGTAAATCCATCAACACCAGATCGATGCCACCAGCGGCAGCAGCCGCCACCGCATCACCGGGACTGTCAACCATGCCGACGATCTTCATGTCCGGTTGATCAGCCAAAAGCGAGGCCAATCCGGCGCGCACCACGGGGTGGTCATCTGCCAGCAGGATCCTGATCATGTTCTCCTCTTTCTATTGATGGCATGGGGGTGGTACTGAAAGTAGTGCTGAGGTCGGGGATACGGGCGGAGATCCCGGTGCCGGCACCGGGGGCGGACTCAATGATCAACCTGCCCCCCAGTTCCTGTAATCGCCGTCGTGCAGTGGGTAGTCCGAATCCGGTGCCGGTATCTCTGGTGTCCGGGGTTTCCCGCACGGTGGTGGGATCAAAACCCCGTCCATTGTCCAGCACATCCAACAGGATCTGATCATCCTGGTAGGTCAGGGTCAGTCTCGCCCGGGAGGCACCGGAATGCCGGATCACATTGCCCAGGAGTGTCTGTGCGATTCGGACCAGCTCATGATCCACCCGTTCAGGCAGTTCCCTCGGCACCCCGTCCACCTCGAAGGTGATGGCTTCCCCCATCGGTGTCGTGGAGGCGATCCTGGCCAGTGCGACCGGGAGGGATGCGCCCACCAGCGGTTGTGGCTGGAGAGCCGCGATGATGTTGCGGGTTTCAGCCAGGTTGTCAGCCGTGGTGTCTCTGGCCAGTTGGATCTGTGCCCGAGCCTGTGGATCACTGATCCGTTTCTCGGCTGCGTGCAGCAGCATCTGGATGGAGGATAACCCCTGCGCCACGGTGTCATGGATATCCCCGGCGATCCGGGCACGCTCCTCCATCTCCCCTGCATTCCGGGAGGCCTCAAGGGCTGCGGCGCGGGCGTCGACAAGCTCTGTAACCGTATCCCCCAGCAGGCGGAAGCCGGTGCCCAGGGTCCACGCCACCGCAGCACCGAGGATGGGGCCGGTGGCCACACCGACCGACCAACCGAGATGGCCGACCAGCGCACCGATGGCAACGGCGGTGATGAGGAGAATAACCACAGCGGAGACCGCCGGGGTGGTCACCATGACGATGAGAAAAAACAGCGGGAAGGCCAGATACGCCGGCTCCGGGCCATCCCAGATCAACCCCGCCCAGACCATGATGAGCGCCCCCAACCACAGGAGCTGACGTTGCCGCAACGGACCTGGGGGCCTCATATCCGCAGGCAGAGCACCGAAAAAGTACACCGCGGCAAACAGGGCCGACAGCAACCAGACACTCCAGTGCCCGGCGCGCCACACCACCAGAATCAGCAGCACCGCGATCAGCAGATGAAGGCCCCACCTCAAGGCGGTGTGAATCCGGCGGATCCGGTCGAGGGTGATCTGGCTGTTGGTCATCACGCCCAAGCCTAACGCGGCGGGGTGGAGGGGGAATCCGACTTAGGTCGGAGACGGGAACTGGACCTGGGCCCGATTCCCTGGCGAGTTCTACCGGTGAGACTGGATGTCATGTTTCAAGGACTGAAAGAACTCAAGGCGGCTAAAGGTCGCACCCTGTTGATCACCGTCACCGTCGGGTTGATAGCTGTATTGGTCACCTTCTTATCTGCGCTCACCGCGGGTCTGGGGCACCAGTCAGTGTCCGCGCTCAAGGAACTTGCAGGGGATGACGATCTCGTCCTCGCCGACTCCGGCTCCGCCACACTGTCGGCTTCCACACTGAGTGAGGAGATCTCCGCTGACCTTGCAGATTCCGGTGCCACCATCCTCTGGCAGGTCCGTGACCGTATCGCCGACATCCCGGTGTTGTTGTTGAACTCTCCGGATCTGGCACCTGGCGAGGTATCCCTGCCGGTCGAGATCTCCGCAGCGGAGTTCGCCGACAGCGCACCTGGTCAGCGTGCGGGCACGGTAATCAACACGGACAATGATCTCTATCTCGACCATCTGCCCGTGGTGCTGATGTCCACCGTGGATGTGGCCGACGTGGCATCATCCCGTGGTATTCCCGGGCCTGCCGGGGCCTTCCTGTCGCAGGAGAACTCCGGCGACGGTAGCCCGTCGATTGAGGGCACAATCACTCTCACCGGTTCTGAGCGGTGGAACGCCTCGGCCTCCCACCAGGGCGAACAGATGTCACTCAACCTCATGATCGTGATGCTCTATGTCATCTCCGGTCTGGTGCTGGGGGCATTTTTCACAGTCTGGACCATCCAGCGTCTACGGGGCATCGCAATCACCTCAGCGCTTGGTGCCGCACGCCGGGTTCTGGTGGCCGATGCCCTCGGTCAGGCCGTGATCGTGTTGGCGCTCGGCATCACCTCAGGCACTCTGCTCACCGTGGCCATGGCGGGTCTGGCCTCTGATGCGTTGCCCGTGGTCATTTCCCCGGCGACCACCATCTACCCTGCTCTCATTCTGGCTGCCTGCGGTCTGGCCGGAGCCGCGGTCTCCCTTAAACCGGTGCTCGCAGTCTCACCACGTGCTGCACTGGTCAACGCTTAACACCCCTCAAGAAAAGGATCAACACCGTGTCATTGACTGTTTCCGACCTCAGCCTCAGCGTTCGTGACGGCTCCACCGACCGGCATCTGCTGCGTGATATCTCCTTCGAGGTGGACCCGGGTGAGATCCTCGGTATCACCGGGCCATCCGGATCCGGAAAATCCACCCTGCTCGGGGTTCTCGGCTGCCTGCAGCAGGCCGATTCCGGGACCGCGGTGCTGCACACCCACGACAGAGACATCCACCTGACAGGTGAGGTCTCCGGCACCGATGCCGCCCGGATCCGTCGCCACCACATCGGCATCGTGTTCCAGCAGCCCAATCTCATCCCCGCGCTGAGTGTGCGCGATCAACTGATCCTGGTGACACGTCTCGGTCGCGTGTGGCCACCGTCGCGCGCCGGGCGCCACGCCGCGCGTGCCAAGGCTGATGAGCTTCTCCACGCCGTCGGTCTGCTCAACCTGGCGCAGCGTCCGGTCGGCACGCTTTCTGGCGGTCAGCAGGCCCGGGTCAACCTGGCCCGTGCGCTCATGCACGGCCCCAGCCTGCTGCTTATCGACGAACCCACCGCCGCCCTGGATCAGCACAGCGCAGCAGAAGTCACCACCCTGATCGCCGACATGGCCCGGACCTACCGCGCAGCCACACTCTTAGTCAGCCATGACCCGGAGCAGATGGCTGCTGTGGACCGGCGGATCACCCTGGTCGACGGTCGCATCCGGGAGAGCTCCCGCATCTGAGTGCCAGGGATAAAGGAAAACCGGCCATCACACACACCGGGGGTGTCTGATGGCCGGTTTCTCTGCCTCAATCAGAGACATAGGACCAGCTGGTCTACCTGGTGACCTTGACTTCTGCCTTCATTCCGGATGCTTCAGCGGCAGCCAGGACCTCAGGGTCCATGCTCTCCGCGATGCGCATGGCTTCTTCGATGAGGGTCTGCACGATCTGGGATTCAGGGACAGTCTTGATGATCTCGCCCTTGACAAAGATCTGGCCCTTGCCATTGCCGGAGGCAACACCCAGGTCAGCGTCACGTGCTTCACCCGGTCCGTTAACCACGCAGCCCATGACGGCGACACGCAGTGGCACCTCGAGACCATCAAGCCCTTCGGTGACCTCCTCAGCCAGCTTGTACACATCAACCTGTGCCCGGCCACAAGATGGGCAGGAGACGATCTCCAGCTTGCGGGGGCGCAGATTCATCGACTGCAGGATCTGGTCACCGACCTTGATCTCCTCCACCGGATCAGCAGACAGGGAGACACGGATGGTGTCACCGATACCCTGGGACAACAGTGCGCCGAAAGCCACCGAAGACTTGATGGTGCCCATGAACTTCGGTCCTGCTTCGGTGACACCCAGGTGCAGTGGGTAATCGCACTTTTCGGCGAGCTGGCGATAAGCCTCCACCATGAGCACCGGGTCGGAGTGCTTCACTGAAATGGCGATATCGCCATAACCGTGTTCCTCAAAGAGTCCAGCCTCCCACAGCGCGGACTCCACGAGTGCCTCCGGAGTCGCCTTGCCGTGATACTTGTCCAGGATGCGCTTATCCAGGGAACCACCGTTGACACCGATGCGGATGGGGATGCCGGCATCACCTGCGGCCTTGGCCACCTCCTTGACCCGACCATCAAATTCCTTGATGTTGCCCGGGTTCACACGGACAGCGGCACAACCCGCGTCGATGGCGGAGAAAATGTACTTCGGCTGGAAGTGGATATCCGCGATCACCGGGATCGGGGACTTCTTCGCGATGATCGGCAGCGCCTCAGCGTCAATCGGCATCGGGCAGGCAACGCGCACGATATCGCAACCACTCGCGGTCAGCTGTGCAATCTGCTGCAGCGTGGCGTTGATGTCGTGGGTCTTGGTGGTGGTCATCGACTGCACCGAGATCGGGTGATCGGAGCCAACCCCGACCGCTCCGACCATCAGCTGTCGGGTCTGACGCCGCGGCGCCAGCACTGGTGGTGGGGTTGGAGGAAGACCGAGGCCGATTGGGGTAGACAAGTTACATGCTCCTTGAAGCGGCAGTGAGCACCGAGATGCGGTGGAGAACTACCGTGAAACGTTCTGGGTGGAAGTCAGCTATGGGACGAAAGTCTATCACTGGATAAGCATTTGGTAGATCCGTCAGGACGTGGTGGCAGTATCTATCCGAACAATCTGATTGGATTCACCACATCAGCGACGATGACAACAGCACCGATCGACAGCAGCAATGCAGCGACCCCGACGGTGATCGGCATCAGGCGGGTGTAATCCGCCGGGCCGCCGGGAGTCTTGCCACGCAGTTTCCGGAAGAAGTCACGGATGCGCTCATAGAGGACAACCGCGATGTGGCCGCCATCCAGTGGTGGCAGCGGAACCAGGTTGAACAGGGCAAGGAAGAAATTCAGGCTGGCGAGCATCATCATGAACATGTCCCACATGGAGCGCTCGACAAGTTCACCGCCGATGCGGGATGCCCCCACCACACTCATCGGCCCCTCGATATCACGCTCAGCACCGAAGATGGAGGCAACAACACCCGGGATCTTGGCGGGGAACGCCATCAACCCTTCGAATGTGGCCTCAATCATGTCGCCGGTGAAACGTGCAGTTGCTCCCACACCTTCGACCGGGCCGAATTTCTTGTACACATCGGTCGGCGGTTGACTTGTCACACCGATGGCCCCCACGGTCACGTCCTGGCCGGCGGCATTGAACCGGGTGACCTCGTCGACAGTGACAGGGAGGCGGACAAGTTCCTGTCCGCGCTCAATGGTGAGTGTGACCGTCTCGCCCGGCAGCGACCATACGGTATCGCGAACCTCCTGGAAGGTGGCCACATCCCGGTCATCGACCGCCAGGATCCGGTCACCTTCCCGGACCCCCGCCTCACCGGCGGGACCGGTGCCGATGCAGTCCGACAGGGTGGAGGCATCGAGCTGACTGTCCGGCACACACTGCACCGAAGCGACAGTGGCGGTGAAGTCCGCATCCGGGTTGGGAATGCCCGAACTCACGGCGACCCCGTAGAGAACCACGAAACCCACCAGGATGTTCATGATCACGCCGCCTGACAGCACGATGATGCGCTGCCACCAGGGCTTGAGGTACATGGCCCTGTTCACTTCATCCGGCTCCAGGACATCCTGCGCGGTCATGCCTGCGATCTCGCAGAATCCACCGAGCGGGACTGCTTTCACGCCGTACTCCGTCTCGCCTCTGCGGACGGAGAAAACTTTGGGGCCGAAACCGATGAAGAAGCGCCGGACCTTCATCCCGAACATGCGGGCGGTGATGTAATGGCCCCACTCATGAAGCGCGATGGTTACTGCGATGCCGAGGAAAAACAGCACCATACCGGCGAGATAGGCTGCCACGCGGTGGAGCTCCTTACTAACTACTGTCTGGTTCTGGTTCCTGGGCAGGATCGTGCGCGGTTCAGGCGTCGTGGAGCCCGCGGAATTTAATCCGCCAGCTTGTCGATCAACTGGTTGGCCCGTGCACGGGCCTCTACCTCAGTGGCCAGGATGTCATCGAGATTTGAGGATACACCAGCAAACTGGGAAGCCCCTTGGAGTATCTCCTCCACCACATCCACAATCTGGGGAAAGCGAATCCGTCCACCAAGGAAGGCCGCAGCCGCCTCCTCGTTGGCGGCATTATAGACCGCAGGAAAGGTTCCTCTCATCTTGGCGGCCTGCCTGGCCAGCTGCACCGCGGGGAAGGCAACGTCATCCACAGGCTCGAAGGTCCAGGTGTGCGCCTGCGTGAAATCAAGTGCGTGCTGAGCCCCGGTGACCCGGTGGGGCCAGTTCATGGCCAGTGCGATCGGGAGCTTCATCGACGGAGGCGATGCCTGTGCGATTGTCCCGCCATCCTTGAAGGTGATCATGGAGTGGATGATCGACTGGGGGTGCACCGAGACATCAATGAGATCGGGATCAGTGTTGAAGAGCAACGTGGCCTCAATCAGCTCTAGTCCCTTATTGATCAACGTCGCTGAGTTCAGGGTGTTCATCTGCCCCATTGACCACGTTGGGTGGGCAGCAGCCTGCTCCGGGGTCACATCCCACATCGCCTCCCTGGTCCAACCCCGGAAAGGCCCACCTGAGGCGGTCAGCACGATGCGGGCAACCTCATCGGCAGTACCGCTGCGCAGACACTGCGCCATCGCGGAGTGCTCCGAATCAACCGGGATGATCTGGCCTGGTGCGGCCTGGGACATCACGAAATCACCGCCGGCCACCAGTGACTCCTTGTTTGCCAGTGCCAGCTTCGCACCGGACTTGAGGGTGGCCAGGGTGGCTCCCAGCCCCAGGGAGCCAACGAGGGCGTTGAGAACCGTATCAGCAGGGTTGGACACCTGGGTGGATTCAACGAGGATCCTCGCTGCATCAGGCCCGTCGATGACGGTACCGCCGAGCGCGCGACCCACCTCCGCTGCTGCCTGCTCCCCCGCCACCGCCACCTGCTGGGGCGAGAGTTGGAAGGCGCGGGCCTGTTCGATCACCAGGGCGGGGTTGGATCCGCCCGCAGCGATCCCAACGAGGGTGAACAGGTCTGGGTTGTCTGCAATGACCTCCAGCGCCTGGGTTCCAATGGAGCCGGTGCTGCCGAGGATGAGGATTTTAGTAGTCACGATGACCATTCTTGCACCCTCTCCTGGATCCAGTGGTCATCTGGTTGTAGTTGTCGGAGCGACATCCTGCTGCGCAAAATTGACGCTGCTCATCAGTCACGCACCACAGAGTGAATGCACTGGTGTGAAAGTCACTGCCTGCCTAATTCACAATGCACTACACCCGTTTGGGGCAATACTTAGGGAGGGGTTCTTGACCCCTGTTAGTAAAAGCCCAGCAGAAGACTGCTGTTGGCCCAGTTCGCAACGATATCTGCCCTACCCGTTTTTTAGCGTCGCCAGGGGAAATATGAGAACATGAACGAAGTAAAACCAATTCTGTAGGTGCGCGCCGGTTTTCATGTGCGGTGCGCGAATGAAGGAGTATGACGTGGCTGGTTCCTCCCACAAGATTGAGCCTGAGATCTACAACGGTGTCTCCACCCTTGATGAGCCATCGGCCGCATGGGGCTGGCATGACATCGGACGCAATGCCGTTCAGATTTCCGGTTGGATATCGGTGCTGTTCCTGCTCGGCATGAACTTCGGTAACCACCAGGGTCACGTTGAGACCATCTGGCTGAATGCCTTCGCCGCACTGATCGCCATCGGCCTTCTCATTCACCTCTTCGAGCCAAAGCTTTCCCAGGTTCGTACCCTGACTTCTCGCAACAAGCCTGTCGGACATGTTGAGCCTGACTGGTCCTACGACCAGGGCACACTGTCCGGCACCTGGGGTGAGCTGACTGATGCGCAGCTGCGTTCTGTCAACATTGATCCTGAGCGCGTTCGTCACCTGCGCCTGGAGGAGAAGAAGTAAACACTTCTCTTAGCTGGCATTTCAAGGAGTCTGATTCCCATCAGGCTCCTTTTTTGCTGCCCCGCCCCCGCTGGAACCCACCGAGGTCGCCGCACCACCGCTGGAGAAGATACTGACAGATCCAGGGGTGGCATGGTGCACCCGGGGGTTGTCCCACTATCCCACGTGGCTTTTCACCTTGTTGAAGATCTCGGGCATCCCGGCATCCACCCGTCTGGAACACAGTCGGATCATCAGGGCGTAGAACGCACCCGGAAGGGCGAGCGCGAGCAGCTGACCGAGGACCACAGCCCAGGTGACGCCAGCGGAATACCCGAAAATGGTGAGGATGATGGCCGGCAGGGACGGAATCCATCCGAGCAGCATGGTGGCAAAAGCAGAAACGAACGCAGCACCTGAGTACCCACTGCGGTCGCCCCAGGGACTGGTACCGGGTTTTGCGGTGGCGAATGGGTTGAAGGTGGTGGCTGCAAGCGCAATGCCTGCCGTGGTGGCCAGTACCCCCACGGCGATCACGATGATGAGCAGACTGAGATATGCATCTTCACCGATCACCAGGGTGAGGATCGCGAACAGGAGTACACCAACGGTCACGGGTGTCATGTGGGCCAGGTGACGGCCCATCAATAAGGTGCGGCTCGAAGCACCGGACACGATGTTCAGCCAGGTGGATGGGCCGTCATATCCGAAATCATTCGTGGCGACAGCCCCTCCGAATATCGCCAGGATGATGAGGCCGAGGTAGATGATGAAGGATTCGATCGTGAAACTCTGCACGAGGAAGATCGCTGCGAGCATCGGGAACATGATCAGCGATGTCAGAAGTCGTGAATCACGAACCAGGTAAACCAGGGAGCGGAAATAAACTGCCCAGAAAGGAGTCAGGGGGAACGCCGCAGGAATCAGGCGACCCGCCCGGGGATCTGTGTGCGCTTTCCGCTCTTTGACCGACGTGGCTCCGTTGTCCAGGGGCGCCGTCAACGCACGGTTGATCAACGTCACCCACAACCGGATGCCCAGGCCGAGATATAACCCTGTCAGAACGAAAAATACCGCAGCCATCACCCAGTGCCCTGCTGCGACAGCCTCGATGACACCGGCAGCCGAAGCGAAGGGGGTCCACCTGACGATCTGGCCGAAGGTATCCACGTGTGTCGAGGCACCCTGGCTGGTCATCAGTTGATAAGCCACGATCACCAGCATGAAGCCGAGGGAGGCATACAGGCTGGTGCGTTCCCGACTGACCCTGGATGAGGAACTGGAGCCGAGCGAGCTGACCAGCTCCCCCAGCAGAAGCGTCATCACCAGAGCACAGGCCAACATCACCCACACCACCGGGATCATCACCGGTGGATAGATCAGCAACGCCACCACCGCCGTGGTGACCGTGCAGATCACCGCGAGGATTCCCCGCGACTGCATCAGGGTGGCCACCGCCATCGCCGGGAGGATATCCCTGGCTGCGAGGGGCATGATGGCGAAAGACGATGGAGCGAGCTGCCCCTCCCCGGAGGGCCACATGATGGCGGCGATGGCATACGCGATGGTTCCGGACGCCACGATGCCGGCGAGTATCCCCATCGAACCTTCAGACAATCCCTGACCGAGCAGCACCATGAAACTGAGGAGTCCGATGAGTCCATAGATGGACACCAGGACGATCATGGTGATGGCGGCGTTGTTACCGGAGACAGTCCGCTTCCACATCGTGCCCTGAAGTTTGAGCAGTGTACCGGTCACCGGGATTCCCCCTCGCCGCGGTCCTCTCGCGTACCGAGCCACGAGAGTGAGCCCTCCCCCAGGGCTGCGCCTCCGACGATGTCCACGAACACGTCGGTCAGGGATCGTCCACTCCGGACGTCATCGGCATGTCCAGCAACCACCACGTGCCCCTGGTTGATGATGGCCACGTGGTCACACAACCCCTCGACCAGTTCCATCACATGGGAACTCAACACCACGGTGCCACCGGCTGCCGCGAAATTCCGCAGGATCTCCTGGATGAGGCGACCTGACACGGGATCGACGGCCTCCAGTGGCTCATCCAGGATCAGTACCTCGGGGTTGTGCAGCAGGGCCTGGGCGAGCAGAATCTTCTTGGTCATGCCTGCTGAGTAATCAACGATTCTCTTTGATCCCGCATCCGCAAGACCCAGTGCCTGGAGAAGTTCGGCGCTGCGTTGTTGGATCACCGTCTCCTCAAGCCCGCGTAAGGCTCCCACATAACTAAGGAGTTCGCGGCCGGTGAGTCGGTCGAAGATGGGCAGGCCGTCGGCAAGCAGCCCCATTGCACGCTTGGCGCGCAACGGGCTCTCCCATACGTTGGCACCTGCAACCCATGCGGCGCCACGGGTCGGGCGCACCAGGCCGGTGGCCATGGACAACATGGTGGTTTTTCCTGCGCCGTTGGGGCCAACGATGCCGTAAATGGCACCCCGTGGAATGTCCAGGTTAATGCTGTCCGCCGCGGCTTGATTCCCGTATATCTTGGTCAGATCTCTCACGGCGAGTGCCTGGGTGGTGGGATCAGTCATCAGCTCATCAGCTTTCCATCAAACAACAATCGGGCGGGACTACCCACGTGATGGATAGTCCCGCCCGAGATTACCAGCGCCTGCCCGAAGATGAGCGGCGGATAATCAGGATAAAAGGATTATTTCTCCTCAGCCGCGAGCTGCCCACAGGCTGCCGCGATCTCCTGGCCCTTGGTATCCCGCACCGTGCACGGAACGCCCTTGGCGATGACGCGACGGACGAATTCTTCCTGGCGGTCCCTGGGGGATGCATCCCACTTGGAACCCGGGGTCGGGTTCAGCGGGATGAGGTTCACGTGGACCCGGGAACCGAGCGCCTTGTGCAGCTTCTCACCCAGCATGTCAGCGCGCCAATCCTGATCATTGATATCCCGGATCAGGGCGTACTCGATGGAAACACGTCGACCGGATTTATCAGCGTAGTAGCGTGCCGCATCCAGAACCTCGGCGACAGACCAGCGATTGTTCACCGGGACGAGTTCATCGCGGAGTTCATCATCCGGGGTGTGCAGGGATACCGCGAGGGTGACGGACATGTCTTCGTCGGCAAGCTTGCGGATGGCCGGAGCCAGACCGACGGTGGACACGGTGACACTGCGCTGGGAGATGCCGAAACCCTCCGGAGACGGCTGCGTGATCTGACGTACTGCGGAGACCACACGCTTATAGTTGGCCAGGGGCTCACCCATGCCCATGAACACGATATTGGAGAGACGACCCCCCTCGGCATGCATGGTGGCGGCGGCATTGCGAACCTGATCCACGATCTCGCCGATGGACAGGTTGCGGTCGAGGCCGCCCTGACCGGTGGCGCAGAATGGACAGGCCATGCCACAACCCGCCTGCGAGGAGATACACAGGGTGGCGCGGTCCGGGTAGCGCATGAGCACAGACTCCAGAAGGGTGCCGTCGTGGAGTTTCCACAGCGTCTTCTGGGTGTCCTCATCATCGGCCTCCACGACGCGCAGAGGTTCCATCAGCGTCGGGAACAGGGCCTCTTTGACCTTGGAGCGGACCGCTTCAGGCAGGTCAGTCATGGTGGTCGGGTCGGCTTCAAGACGGCCGTAGTAGTGACGGGCGATCTGGTTCAGTCGAAATTTGGGCAGGCCTAGTTCAGAAAGCGCCTCGATCCGTTGTTCATCGGAGAGATCAGCGAAGTGAGCTGGTGGCATACCGCGCTTGGGGGCAGAAAATACCAATGGTAAGGGTGTAGCCATAATGATCCCATTGTTGCACGTCGGTGGCCCAACAGTCTAACTTCCGCGGGCAGGATCACCGCAGGGCCGGCGGTGTGACCTGATCCGGTTCCACCGCGCGGTGGCCGCTTGAGGCGGCCTGTGCTTGTCGACGACCCACCTCACTATCAATCAATTCAATATCAATAGGGGGGAATATGTGGCGGAACCCATAAACCGGGAGTTCAATAGGACTATGACTACTGAACCAGGACGCACCAACGAGCCGTTGCCCGAAACCGGTCCCGGTCTCGATCCGGACCCCACCGTCACCCCTCACACCCCGGCGGTCCCCGCCATCAGGGAGGAGAACCAGCCAAACAGCGAACCCAAGCAACCGAAATCAGATGCGCGTTCCGGTTCCACCCGCACCGTGGCCGGTGGAACCTGGGTGTCACTGGTCGTGGGTGCCCTGCTGTTGATCATCCTGCTGGCATTCATCCTGCAGAATCAGGACCCCGTGGAAATGAACATATTCACCTGGTCATTTGAATTCCCCGCAGGCATTGGCTTCTTGCTGTGCGCAGTCACCGGGGCGCTGATCATGGCCATTGTGGGCGGCGTCCGGATGTTCGAGTACAAACGCAAAATCAAAAAGATGGAAAAGGTTCTGTCCTGACACACTATGACCATGACGAAGGGGCCTACACCGGATTAATTCCCGTGTAGGCCCCCTTGGGCGGTGAGGTGAACTCAACCCGCGTAGGAGCTGCTGACCGCACTCAGGATCAGCCAGGTCACCATAGCCGAGGGCAGCATGCCATCGAGACGGTCCATGAGCCCTCCGTGGCCGGGCAACAGATTGGACATGTCCTTGATACCCAGATCCCGCTTGAACTGGGATTCCACCAGGTCACCCAGGGTTGCGCAGATCACCAGGCAGATGCCGAGAATGACACCCAGCCACCAGTGGTGATTGAGGAGGAAGTGCACGGCGAGGGCTCCCGTGGCCGAACCCAGCAGGATCGAGCCGGCGAAACCCTCCCAGGATTTCTTCGGGCTGACCGCTGGCGCCATCGGATGCGAGCCGAAGAACACACCTGCGATATAGCCACCCACATCAGAGCCCACCACGCACAGCATGAAGGTGAGAATGAAGAAGATCCCCGGCACATCATTGTTCTCCATAAGGGACAACATCGCCGCGAAGCTTCCGAAAAGCGGAATCCACGTGAGAACAAAAATTCCTACCGACGTGTCACGCAGGTAGTTCTTCGCTTCCTTTTCCGGACCATTGTAGAAGATCCGGAAGAACATCAGAACCAGAACCGTAGCCACATAGGAGGAGAGGATTCCGGAGGTTTCGAACGCCCACGAGAACCACACCATCGCCTGCCCACCGATGATCATGATCGGCATGGGGAGGTGATACCCGGACTCCTTGAGCCTGCCACCCACCTCCCAGGTGGCCACAGCGATGGCGCCTGCAACGAGAAGATACCAACCCCATGGGCTGAGCAGGATGCCCACGACCACCAGGAGAGCGAGGCCCACGCCTACGCCGATGGCGGCCTTCAGGTCTCTGCCCGCACTGTTTTTGGGTTTGGGCATCCGCATGGTCCGGTGATGATGCTCCGGATCACTCATGGGGTTCTCCTCGTTCGTTGTGAGTCTCTGATGGCAGCTAGTGCCGGAGTGGGCTCCCCCGCCCTCCTGATGCTGGCTGATGGTGAGGGGTGGCCCGACAGAATAAAGCGTCGCTCCCCCGTCTCGGCGGACGATGAAACGACGGATTATTCCGTGAGGTGATGTCGGTCCCTAGACCTCCATCAGCTCGGCTTCCTTCCTGGACACGATCTCGTCGACCTGCTCGATATAACGTGCAGTGACCTTGTCCAGCTCCTTCTCTGCTGCCACGACTTCATCTTCACCGAAGTCGCCGTCCTTCTGGAGCTTCTTCAGCTGCTCCATGCCTTTACGGCGAATATTGCGGACGGCGATCTTTCCGTCCTCGCCTTTACCCTTGGCCATCTTGACCATGTCCCTACGGCGCTCCTCGGTGAGCTGGGGAATGGTCACACGCAGAACCTGGCCGTCATTGGTCGGGTTGACGCCGAGGTCCGAGTTACGGATGGCATTCTCAATCGCCCCCATGGAAGTCATCTCATAGGGCTTGATCAGCAGCATGCGGGGCTCCGGTACGGAGATACTCGACATCTGGGTGATCGGGGTGGGCACGCCATAGTAATCAGCGGTGACGCGGTTGAACATCGCCGGGTTGGCGCGACCGGTGCGGATGGTGATCAGGTCCTCGCGGGTGTGCTCCACGGTGTTGGACATACGATCTTCGGACTCGAAGAGGATCTCATCGATCATTAGCTTTTCTCCTGTGCCTTCGCAGTTGAGAGACTTCTTGCGGAAGCCATGTTCATTGGTAAATCTATCAGGACTCGACCAGTGTGCCGATACGCTCGCCGTTGACCGCACGTGCAATGTTGCCATCTGTCAGCAGGTTGAACACCAGAATCGGCATGTTGTTGTCCATGCAGAGGCTGAATGCGGTGGCGTCGGCGACCTTGAGGCCCTTCTCGATGACTTCCTTCGGGGTGATCTCGTCGAAAAGCTCAGCATCCGGGTTGGTGCGTGGGTCGGCGCTGTAGACCCCGTCCACGGCCTTGGCCATGAGCAGGACATCGCAACCGATTTCCAGTGCACGCTGCGCGGCGGTGGTGTCAGTGGAGAAGTACGGCATACCCATGCCGGCACCGAAGATGACCACACGGCCCTTCTCCAGGTGGCGTTCCGCGCGCAACGGCAGATATGGCTCCGCGACCTGAGCCATGTTGATGGCGGTCTGGACGCGGCAGTCCACCCCGTGCTGACCGAGGAAGTCCTGGAGAGCCAGGCAGTTCATCACAGTTCCGAGCATGCCCATGTAGTCGGAACGAGCCCGGTCCATGCCACGCTGCTGCAGCTCAGCACCACGGAAGAAGTTACCGCCACCGATGACGACCGCGATCTCTGCGCCGCTCTTGGCCACCTCGGCGATCTGACGGGCGACGTTGTCCACCACATCCGGGTCAACGCCGACTTTTCCTCCACCGAACATTTCACCTCCGAGCTTCAACATCACGCGCTTGTAGCTGGTGCGGGGTTCTTCACTCGGGGTGGTCACCGGGGTGTTCTCCTTCGGTTGATGGATGGACAGGACTTTGTGGCTTCCTGTACGTCGCTGGGGAACACTTCGACAGTGTTCCCTATTTCTGGGTCCTAATCTTACAGTGTCTCCGGCTTAACGGAGGACAGGTGCAGCCGTTTCCCAGATCACCATGGTGGGTGCCGGGGAAAGATGCATACAATTCAGCCCCGGGCATCGGGTGGATATTGATGCGCGGGGCTGATTGCTGGCATGAATCCGGGATCCGGGTTCATGCCTTCATTCACAAAGACATGGTCAAAGTGAAGTGGCGAGGAGCTTAAGCCTGGCCGACCTCGAAACGGGCGAAGGAGGTGACGTTGGCGCCAGCCTCGTCCAGGATAGCCTTGACGGTCTTCTTGCTGTCAGCAACAGAAGCCTGCTCCAGCAGGACGTTCTCCTTGTAGAAGCCGTTCAGACGTCCCTCGACGATCTTCGGGATAGCCTGCTCAGGCTTGCCCTCGTCGCGGGTGATCTGCTCGGCGATGGAGCGCTCCTTCTCGATGACGTCAGCTGGGACGTCCTCGCGGGTCAGGTAGGACGCACGCAGAGCAGCGATCTGCATGGCAGCCTGACGGGCAGCAGCTTCGGCTTCTTCGCCTTCGCCGGAGAAAGCAACCAGGACGCCGACTGCCGGTGGCAGGTCAGCGGAACGCTGGTGGAGGTAAACAGCGACTTTGTCACCATCGAGGGTGACTGCACGGCGCAGTTCGAGCTTCTCGCCGATCTTGGCGGAGAATTCCTGGAGTGCATCCTGTGCGGACTGTCCATCAACGTCGACAGCAGCAAGCTCTTCAGCGGAGTTGGCCTTGGCTGCAGCGGCAGCCTCAGCGATCTTCGCGGCGAAGTTCTTGAAGTCATCGTTCTTGGCCACGAAGTCGGTCTCAGAGTTGACCTCGATCATGGTGTTACCGGAGACGGCAACCAGGCCCTCGGTGGCGTTGCGCTCTGCGCGCTTGCCCACGTCCTTGGCACCCTTGATGCGCAGGATCTCAACAGCCTTGTCGAAGTCGCCAGCGGACTCCTCCAGTGCCTTCTTGCAGTCGAGCATGCCGGAACCGGTGAGTTCGCGGAGCTTCTTAACATCCGCAGCGGTGTAGTTCGCCATTAGGGGGCGATCCTCCTTATGTATGGATAATTAATGCTTTACAAGCTTAGGTCAGGGCACTCGGCCCCATACCTGCCCGTCTTCACGTGATCGTACATGTATCACTCAACGGGTGTGCGGAGGGCTGCACAAAAGCCCCCACGCCGCATGAAATTTTAGGTGAAAAGTTCCATCGTCGTGGGGGCCTTGAGAAAGTGCAGCTGGTACTACAGCTTATTCAGCTGCGGTCTCCGGTGCAGCTTCGGTTGCAACCTCTGCTGCAACCTCTGCTGGAGCCTCAGCCGGAGCTTCGGTTGCAGTCTCAGCCTGAGCGGCTTCCTCTGCTGGTGCTTCCTCGCCCTTTGGCTCGCCTGCAGCTTCGCGTGCGGCGGCCAGCTGGCGCTCCTCGCGTGCCTTCTTGCCCTCTTCCACAGCGGTGGAGATGACGCGGGAGAGCAGAGCGGTGGAGCGGATGGCGTCGTCGTTACCCGGAACCGGGAAGTCAACAACGTCAGGGTCACAGTTGGTGTCCAGGATGGCAACAACCGGGATGTTCAGCTTGTGAGCCTCGGAGACAGCGATGTGCTCCTTGTTGGTGTCAATGATCCACAGAGCGGAAGGGATGCGGGTCATTTCGGCGATACCGCCGAGGACGCGCTCCAGCTTGGTGCGCTCGCGGGTGAGCATGAGGGTCTCGCGCTTGGTGCGGCCATCGTAGCCACCCTCAGCAGCGTCCATTGCCTGGAGTTCCTTCATGCGGTGCAGACGCTTGGAAACGGTCTGGAAGTTGGTCAGCATTCCGCCGAGCCAACGGTGGTTCACATAAGGCATACCAACGCGGTCCGCCTCAACCTGAACAGCTTCCTGAGCCTGCTTCTTGGTGCCTACGAACAGAACGGTGCCGCCGTGGGCAACGGTCTCCTTGACGAACTCGAAGGCCTGATCGATGTAGGTCAGGGTCTGCTGGAGATCGATGATGTAGATGCCGTTGCGCTCGGTGAAGATGAAACGACGCATCTTCGGGTTCCAGCGGCGGGTCTGGTGGCCGAAGTGCACACCAGCATCGAGAAGCTCTCGCATGGTTACAACTGCCATGGTAAGCCCCTTTCTTTAAGTCTTGAATTTCGGTTTTGAAAGATTTGTGCAGGTTTTAATCCTGCACCCTAGCGATGGGTTACCTACTCAACACCCGTACACCCGAGAGTGCTGTGGGACCTGGTTGAGCTGGGCTTTTGAAGAGACCTCCAAAAATGCCACCGCGCGTAGTCAATGAAGCTGGATCGCCATACGCATGAACGCAGACAATCCGGGCACACTGCTGGAAACAGTTTACACAGGCTGACCTGCACTTCCAAACGATGAAAAAAGGGCTGTGGATAACCCATTCCAGGCCAATTCCCATCCGTCACAACTGATTCATTATCCACAGGCGGGAAACGCCATGGTGCCAAGAACCCATTTTCAGACGATGCTCAGATCATGAAAAACAGGAGACCACCGACCCTGCACACAAAGGCACGACTGGAACACCCTGGTAGAAAATCCTGCGCATCGCTGGCCGCGGTGCTGATTCTCATGACTGGCGCACTTTTCACAATCCCCACCTCTGAGGCGTCAGGCACCTCGGGGCCTTCCGGCACGCCCTCCACCTACGTCAATCCCACCTCGGGACTGCCACGGGCAGGAACCGTGATCAGAGCCTTTGATAAACCGGAGTTCAACTGGTTACCCGGACACCGCGGGGTCGATCTCCCCCTGGACATCGGTGCGGATGTTTTCAGCGCCGGCGGCGGCGTGGTTGCTTTCACCGGCGTGGTGGTGGGCACCCCGACGGTGTCCATTGATCATGATGACGGAGTGAGAACCACCTACCAACCGGTTCATGCCCACGTCTCCACCGGGGACCGGGTCGTCGCAAAGCAGAGGATTGGCTCTTTGGGGCATCCGACCACGCCCTACCCCGGCTTGCAATGGGGTGCGCGCATCGACGGGGAGTACATCAATCCGATCGGATTACTTCCCACCCCGACCATCCGGCTGAAACCCGTCACGCCCGTGGGTGTGCCTGCCGGAACGCATCGAGTAGGCGTTGGGAACTGACGTGGGTGTAGATCTGTGTGGTCTGCAGGGAGGAATGCCCCAGCATTTCCTGGACCTGGCGGAGATCCGCCCCACCATCAAGAAGGTGGGTGGCCGCGGTGTGACGCAGTGAGTGGGGTGAGAGGTGATCCACTCCCGACACCATTGCAGCACGGTCCACGATGCGCCGAATCTGGCGGGTATCGATCCGTTTGCCGCGAACCCCCACGAACAGGGCATCATCAACCTTGGCCATCTGACAACGCACATCCAGCCACTGCCCCACGGCGTCATCAGCAGCCTCGCCGAAGGGGATCATACGTTCCTTATTGCCCTTGCCCAATACCCGCACCATTCTGCGGTGACGGTCCACATCATCCAGATCCAGACCGCACAACTCCGACACGCGCATGCCGGTGGCATAGAGCAGTTCAAGGATCGCGGAGTCACGGCGGTATTCCTCTTCAGTCGATGACGCCGCATTCGCCACAAACTCGCCGGCCTGGGTCTGCCCGAGAATTTTAGGGAGGTCCCGGCTGACCCGGGGTGATACCAGGCGGGCGGCTTCATCTGTGTCAATGAAGCCATTCTTCACAGCCCAGGTGGAGAATGATTTCACGGACGCTGTACGGCGCGCGAGCGTTGCCCGGGTCTTGCCTTCCTCCACGGCCTGCCCGAGCCATGCGCGGAGATTGCTCAGGGTAAAGGAACTCAGGTCCTGGATCGATGCCGCCAGGCTGCGCAGGTCAGAACGATATCCCCGCACCGTCGCCTCGGATCTGCCGACGACGAGCGTGAGGTAGTCACAGAAATCATCAATGGCGGTGAGCATCTGGGTGGATTCAGGTGCGGCGGTCATGGGCTCACCACCCTGTACCGGGTTGCCCGTTCCCGATGCCCGCTCCCCGCTTCGAACAAAGCTTCAACCATAGTTTCAAATTTGGCTTCAAGAATGGTGGAAGGCGACACGGGACACACGATCCATGCCGCCTTCACTTCTGACTCACCCATACTGCACAACCCTAGCGTGTTGCGCCCCCACCTCGACAGGGGCGGTCACTGCATTCTCCAGGGAACCAGCCCGAACCCCAGAGAACTTCACTTAGGCTTGCCTCACATACTTTAATGTGCGTGAGTGACCTCCGCAAGCCTTTTCCCGAAATTAATCTCAGTCCCCTATAGCCCTGTCACCTGGCGCTTCTCCGCCGGAAGGAACCACCCTGCCCCACCTGGTGCCTTCGCGGGTGATCACACCCCGTTTATCCAATTCCACGAGAAGGTGAACCACCAGAGCGAGGGACAGCCCGGTATCGGAGGCGATGTCGCTCACCTCCCTGGGCAGAGATCCCAATGAATCAAAGACACGCAATTCATTCCGGCTCAGTCCCTGAATGGGGTTGGCGGCAAAGTTGAGCTCATATTGTTCATGCGGATCCAGGCCACCGATGGCACCGAGCAGTGAACGAACCTCATCACCGCTGCACACCATCTCTGCCTGCCCCGTCCGGATTCTCTCATGGCACCCCAGCGAACCGGCGGTGGTGACCGGCCCGGGCACGGCCATGGCCACCCGCCCCAGCCCTGAAGCCCAACTGAGGGTATTCAAGGCACCAGAGCGCCAGGCCGCCTCTGTGACCACCGTGCCCTGTGACAACGCCGCCACCAGGCGGTTACGGGTGAGGAACCGATGACGCTGTGGAGGGGTCCCCGGTGGGTACTCGCTGATGATCGCCCCGGCCTTCTTCTGCACGATCTCATTAAAAAGCGCCTGGTTGCGCGCCGGATAGGACCGGTCCAGTCCGCATGCGGCGACCATCACCGTGCTTCCCCCGGCGTGCACCGCAGAAGTATGGGCGACGGTATCCACCCCGAGCGCGCCCCCCGAGATGATCGTCCACTGGTGGGGCACCAGGGTGTCCACCATCATGCGCGTGACATCCCGGCCATAGTGGCTGACTGCTCGGGTGCCCACGATGGCCACAGCCTGGGAGGTCAATGACTGCAGGTCCCTGCCGCGCACCCACAGCGCATGGGGTGGCACGGCATCCTCCTGGTAGGTGCGGACATGCTCGCTCATCCCTGATGCCGCGAACCCGAAGGCATGATCAAATTCTGCCGTGGGCCACTCCCGGTCCTCCGGGGTGATGAGGCGCCCATCCATCGCGAGGAGTTTCTCCAGATCCTGTTGAGCGGTATCCCAGTCATGGCGGGAGGCTGTTTCTTTCAGCAGATCCCCGATCCAGGGCTCCCGGTGACGGACCCCGTGGGCGATCGCCTCTGGGTCCCTGCCCTGTGTGAGCAGGTAGTGGAGATGGGCACTCGGCCCCTCCACCACCCGGGAAAGGTATGCCCAGGCCTTCAGCCGGTCGGTGATGGTGGCGCTCATGCCACTACCTCCAGGCTGGTGGTTCCACGCAATTGAAGTGCCCGCGCCACATGGTCCAGGTTCGGGCGATCCCCGCCCTCCAAGTCACATAGGGTCCAGGACAGTTTCAAAGCCCGGTCCACGCCTCTCTGGGAGACCGCCCCGTCAGCCAGGAACACCCCGAGATACGCCATGGCCCCCTCATCAGCCGGGAATTCCCGCCTCAGGCGGTGTGGGTCGACGGTGGCGTTGACCGTGTCGCGCAACCCGGCGCGCGACCACCTGACTGCTTGTCGATGCCTGGCCTCCCGCACCCGTTCCGCGATCGGCGCGGTGGCCTCCTCCCCGGTGTTACTCAGGACTGCACCGCGGGCATGCGTCTGTACCATGAGATCCAGACGATCCCGAAGTGGCCCGGAGAGATTGTTGAGATAGTTCGCGCGGGCTGATCCGGTGCAGGTGCAGTCGGTGGGTTGCTCAGCCCCACATCTGCAAAGATTGGCCGCCATGACCAGCTGGAAACTGGCGGGGAAGGTGATGTCCTGCCGGGAGCGGACTATCCGGACTGTGCCGCACTCCAAGGGCGTGCGAAGGGTGTCAAGGATGGATGCTGGAATCTCACTGACCTCATCCAGAAACAGGACTCCATGATGAGCCAAGCTGACTGCACCGGGCAGGGGGTTACCCGATCCCCCGCCCAACAGTGCAGCTCTACTCACACTGTGGTGTGGAGCCACGAACGGTGCTTGAAGTACGGGGCCGTCGAAAGTCCTGCCTGCCACCGAATGCACCACGGTGGCCTCAATGCGTTGTTGTTCATCCAGGGGGGGCAGGAGACCGGGAAGCCGCTGGGCGATCATCGACTTCCCCGAACCCGGAGGGCCCAGCATCATCATGTGGTGGCCCCCGGCCGCAGCCACCTCAGCTGCGAACCTGGCCTCCGGTTGCCCCACCACATCACGCATATCGGGGTGTGATTCCGAAGGGAGTTCCAGGCGCCGCGGAGCCTGATCCAGATCCACCAGTCCATCCAACCAACCGACAATATCCCGGAGGTTGTCCGCCAGATATACCCGCGGCTGATCCATCAAACCGGCTTCTGCATGGTTACCCGCGGGAATCACCACGGTGTCCACGCCCGTGTCACGGGCAGCGAGCAGCGCCGGCAGGATACCCGTGACGGGGACCAGGGTTCCGTCCAGTGCCACCTCTCCCAGAAACATGGTGGCTGCGGCGTTCCGCTGAAAATCCCGGTCCTTACTCTGCGCCGCCAGAACGGCAACCGCCATGGCCAGATCGAGGTGGGAGCCACTCTTTCGCACCGATGCCGGGGATAGGCTGATGATGACTTTGGTTTTGGGCCAGGCCAACGAGCTGTTCGCCACCGCTGTCCTGATACGGTCACGGCTTTCTGTGATGGAGGCATCTGCCAGGCCCACCACGAAGGTTCCCGGCAGACCGGGGCCGACATTGGCCTCCACTGTCACCACCATCGCTGTCACTCCAGACGGTGCCGTGGTCAGTGATCTACCGAGCGCCATGGGTGACCCCCTCAAAACAGTCCACCACAAAGTGGCCGGTGTGGGGTTCAACCCTCACGGTCACCACATCGAAGCGGATGTCCCGATATGGTTTCCCCTTCAGCCAGGCTGCAGCGACGTGTCTCATCCGGGAGAGTTTCCTCGGTGTCACTGATTCCGCGACCCCGAATCCTTCACCCCGTCTGGTTTTCACCTCCACGAAAACCGTGGTGCCATCGGGGTCCTCGACGACGAGATCGATCTCGCCGAATGGATAGCGGACGTTGCGTTCCAGCACCTGATAGCCCTGCCGGAAATACCGGGCGGCCACCAGGTTCTCCCCCACCGCACCTAAATCATTATTGCTCGTGTGCATCTCATTCCCCCTTGTCGATCAGTTAATGTGCCCTGATCTCACCGCAGATAACCTGTGACGCACAAGGGCATGGGAAAAGCCCCACAGGTGGGCTGGGGATGAGTGCGATTCATCCACAGGCAGAACCCTGCGGGGCTTGACAGGAAGAGCTGGAACTTACTCCGGGATGATGATGTCCGGCTTGTCCAGTTCTTCGATATTGACATCCTTGTACGTGATCACGCGGACATAGCGCACGAAGCGGGCAGAGCGGTACATGTCCCATACCCAGGCATCCGACATGCGGACTTCGTAGTAGATATCCTTGCCGTCGTTGTGAGGGATCAGCTGTACGGCGTTGGCCAGGTAGAAGCGTCGCTCAGTTTCCACAACATAGGAGAACTGGCTGACCACATCGCGGTATTCGCGGTACAGCGACAGCTCAACCTCGGCCTCATAATTGTCGAGTTCCTCAGCGCTCATACTCCACCTTCCATCTGTTCATCCGCCTGCGTCAGAGGGCGATCACGCAACCATTCGCGGTGCGCTTTCGCCACATTTGCATAACTATAACGGTGCTGGGGGCTTGCGCCGTGACGGCGCACCGCATCCATGTGCACCTTGGTGCTGTATCCCTTGTGCCCGTCCAGACCATACTCGGGATAATCCACAGACATTCCGATCATGATCTCATCGCGGGTTTGTTTCGCCAGCACGCTGGCTGCAGCGATACACCGCGCCGCCGCATCCCCGCCGATGACCGGCAGGGACGGACAGGGTAATCCGGGGATCTGATAGGCATCGGTCAGGACATATCCGGGGCGCACCGACAACCCTGCCACCGCCCGCCGCATGCCGGAGATATTCGCATGCTGGATCCCAGAATTATCAATGTCTGCAGCGGAGATACTTATTATTGACCAGGCCAGAGCATGTTTTTTCACCAGGGGCATCAGCTGGGCCCGCAGCCCGGCAGAAAGCTGCTTGGAGTCCGTCAGCGCGGCAAGCTCCGCAATCGGGTTGTCCGGGAGGATACAGGCGGCGATGGTGATCGGACCGCAGCAGGCACCACGGCCTGCTTCATCAACACCGGCGACGGGCCCCAGCCCGTGGCGCGACAGCGCAACCTCAAAGGTGCGCAGCTGCTTCAGGCGACGCAGCGTTGCCAAGCTGGACCACCAATCTGGTTAGAAGATATGAGTTAAAGGTGCGGGAGGTGGGGCGTCGATAAGCAGGTTTTTAACCCTGGATGTCCGGGTTATCCACGCCACCGATGCGGCTGAACGGCAGGAAGATGAACTGGACCTTGCCTTTGATGTTCTCCTCCGGGATGGTGCCCTGGTGCTCATCGCCGATGTGGGCGCGGGAGTCGAGGGAGTTGGTGCGGTTATCGCCCATCATGAAGTAATTGCCCTCAGGAACGGTGAGTGGACCAAAGTAGTCACCACCGCAAGCCTCGGAACCGGTATTGGGGTTCACCGGATACTGCAGCGGCTGGAGGGTGTAGCTGTCATCCACCGCAGCCCCGTCAACCATCACACCTGGATCACCTTCCTGGCAGGACACGGTCTGTCCACCTGTGGCGATGATGCGCTTGACCAGATCATTTTCATCCGGGGCAATCAGGCCGACATAGGAACCCAGGTTCTGCAGGCCGCGGACGGCTGCATTATCGGAACGCTGGGTGGTGAAACCGACATTCCAGGAATCAGTACCCTTGAACACCACCACATCACCCGGTTCCGGATCCGTGAAATAGTAGGACACCTTCTCCACCATGATGCGGTCACCAGTACACCCCTCACAACCGTGGAGGGTGGGTTCCATCGATCCACTGGGGATCATGTAGGGCCGACCCACGAAGGTCTGCAGCACGAAGATCAGCACCAGGGTGAGCACCACCACGATCGGGATCTCGATGTACCACGGGGTCGACTTCGCCTTGGCACCGTCTTCGGACTTCCCGGCGCGCGTACTGCCGCTGTTCGCTGATCCTGAATTACGGGACCGGCCTTCTGCCCGTTCTCCCTCGGCGGGGTTGCGGGAGGAATCGTCAGCGTTGGATGCACCAGGAAGATCAGTCACGATGTCTCACTCTAGCAGCGCACCGATCATCACTGCTCAAGCCACGCAAGGACACCGACAGGGACCCCGCAGGCCCTCCCAGGTTGGACACGTAGACTGATCAGCTGTGTCCACCAACGATTCTTCTTCGTCTGCACCCATGAGTTCAGCTGGGATGACAACCGAAACCATGACCCAACGCTCACCGTTCCGGGTGCTCTTGACCATGCTCGCCCACCACAAAGGTGCCTTGTCGCTGGCATTGGGGTTATCCGTGCTGGGGGCGGTGTTGTCACTGCTCCAGCCGATGCTGATCAACACCATCATTTCCCGCATCAACGAAGCACCGATCGCCCCCTTGGTCTGGGGGCTCGTTGGGTTGCTGGTGGTGTCATCCGTGGTGACGGCTCTCCAGCTCTATGTGATGACCCTGACCGCCGAGGCGGCTGTACTGAGCACAAGAAAACAGCTGGTGGCCCGCATGCTCCGCCTGCCGATCCCGGTCTACGACAGTCACCGTGCCGGTGACCTGGTCACACGGCTGGGGTCTGACACCACCCTCATCCGTGCTGCGTTTACAGGTGGGCTTATCGACGCAATCGGTGGCTCAGTGATGATGGTCGGCGCAATCATCCTCATGGCGCTGATTGATCCGATGATGTTGGGGATCGTCCTGGGCGTGGTTGTGCTCACCATGGTGGTGGTGATCGGTGTATCCAGGTTCATTCAGAAATACACCAAGAAGGCCCAGGCAGCGGTGGGTGAACTCGGAGCTGACATGGACCGCGCACTGGGTGCCATCCGCACGATCCGCGCGACCGGCGCAGCACCCCGGGTGGAGGATGGATTGAATGCCGATGCCCGGGAGGCCTTTGATATGGGCGTGGTGGTGGCGAAGATCGGTGCAGCTCTCCGCCCCGCCACAGGCCTGGCCATGCAGGGTAGTTTCCTGGTGGTCCTGGGAATTGGTGGTGCACGGGTGGCCGCCGGTGAGATCACGGTGGCCGACCTGGTCTCCTTCGTGCTGTACCTGTTCATGGTGTCCATGCCCCTGGGACAGATCTTCGGCGCCATCACCACGGTACGCCAAGCCATGGGTGCCATCGAGCGCATCTCGGAGATCATGGACGAGGAACCGGAATCCACCCACGGGGCACCTGCCCGGCCGGCACGCGACATCACCTTTGACCACGTCACCTTCAGCTATGACGGTCACACGGATGTGCTGAAGGATGTCAGCTTCCACATCCCGGCGGGTAAGAAAACCGCCTTTGTCGGGCCTTCCGGATCGGGTAAATCCACCACCCTCGCCCTGATCGAACGGTTCTACGATGTGGATTCAGGTCGGATCCTGCTGGGTGACCAGGACACCGCCGAACTGTCGAGAGCCTCTATCCGCAGCATCATTGGATATGTGGAACAGGAAGCCGCGGTGCTGTCCGGAACGGTGAGGGAAAATCTCCAGTTAGGTGCCGCAGCCGCCACCGATGATCGCTGCTGGCAGGCCCTGGACCAGGTGAATCTACGTTCCCGGGTCGAGGAGGCGGATGGGTTGGACACCGTCCTCGGTGATCGTGGCCTCAGCCTGTCCGGCGGTCAACGGCAGCGGTTGGCACTGGCCCGCATGCTTCTCATGGACACCCCTGTCCTCCTACTCGATGAACCCACCAGTGCAGTGGATTCCCACAACGAACAGCTGATCCTCGATTCCATCGATGCCATCGCCGAGGACCGCACCCTCGTGGTGGTGGCCCACCGGCTGTCCACGGTGACAGACGCTGATCAGATCATCGTGATTGATGAGGGGCGTGTGGCTGCCACCGGTACCCATACGGAACTGTTGTCCACCAGCCCTATCTACAAGGATCTGGCATCCCGCCAACTCCTGGACGGTTAATTCCCTCAGAGGGAGGGGAGGTTGGCCAGGAGGGCGTCGAGAAGCGTCGCGTCATAGCGGCGCTGCCTGGGACGCAGCGCGTCCAGATCAACGTCCCACGGGTGCACCCGGCCGGGATCCGCCTTCTCCAGCGCGTCATACCATTCACGCAGTGGATCAGTGAGACGGGCATGCAGGTCAAAGGATTTACGATTCCGGGTGGCGTCATTGTCCTTCTGCCTGGTCAGCGTGTCCAGGGAAGGGAAATCCACCAGCACCGCATCAACAAAGCCGATGCGTTTTTCCACGATCGCCTCCCGCACCAGAGTGCATTCGAACTCGAAGCGCTCGATGGAATCCTCGCCGATCCGTGCCAGAGACCACGAATAGTGCAGCTTCATGGGATCAGAATCACAGTAGGCCAGACCGGTCTCGCTCTCCAACGACCTGGCGCTGTTCCACCGCGTGGTATTCACATTCGTCCAATAATGAGCCTGGACCTGCATGCCTTCACCTTCGGGCTCCTTACCGGTGGCCTGGTATTCCGCCACGAAAGTCTGATCCAGACCCCGGCAGAACGTGGTCTTGCCCGCGGCGCTCGGCCCCTCTACTGCAATGATCATGCATTCCAGACTAGTGATGTGGGCGGGCATCGGTGGCCAGTGACCACTGACTTTTTATTCCACTGCACCCAATAGAAACTTTTGTGTAAAATAGTCGCAATCCCGACAGGCTGACCCCCATGGATCTGCCTGTTTCCCTGCACAAGAGAAAAAGAGGTTACTCCTCCCTATGGAGCCCCCCGAGCGATCTATCTGGCCCGCCCACAGTGATTTTGACGTGTTGAGGCGGGTGACATCATGGTAGGCGCTGTTCTCACCCTGCTCTTCGGCATACTGGTGATCGCGGTCATCATCGTTATCAACGGTTATTTCGTGGCCCAGGAATTCGCCTACATGTCCGTAGACCGAACTCAGCTGCGCTCCCGTGCTGAATCAGGGGATAAGAAGGCATCCCAGGCACTGGCCATCACTGACCGAACGTCCTTCATGCTCTCCGGTGCCCAGTTGGGCATCACTGTTACAGGTCTGCTGGTGGGTTTCATCGCGGAACCACTGGTCGGCGAAAGCCTCGGCGTCCTACTCGGCGGTGTGGGAGTCCCCACTGCCGTGTCCGTTGGTGTGGGCACCATCCTGGCACTGACCTTATCCACGATCGTGCAGATGATCTTCGGTGAGCTGTTCCCCAAGAACTACACCATCGCCGCGCCGATGAAATCCTCCCTTGCCCTGGCCCCGTCGACCTCGATCTACCTGAAGCTCACCGGATGGATGATCAAGTTCTTCGATCTCTCCTCCAACGCCCTGCTGCGCCTCCTGCGGATCGAACCGGTCGAGGATATTGACTCCTCCGCCACAGCGGAAGACCTGGAGCACATTGTCAGCAGTTCCCGCCTGAGCGGTGATCTGGATGACCGGACCTTCCTCGTGTTGGATCGCCTGCTGGACTTCCCTGATCAAAACGTCGGCCACGCGATGATCCCCCGGTCACGCACCGACGTGCTGACCCCCGCTGCCACCATCGGTGAGGCACGGGATCTGATGGCCAGCGCCCACAGCCGCTATCCCGTGATCGATGATGAACACATCCCGCTCGGAGTTCTCCATCTCCTTGACGTCCTGGATACCGACCTGCCGGACACCACCCCGGTCACCGAGCTCCTCCGGGTAGCGGTGGTGGTTCCTGAACCGATGACCCTCCCGGATGTGGTGGATGAGCTGACAACACAGGGAGAGAAACTCGCCTGTGTCATTGATGAATACGGTGGCTTCATCGGCATCATCACGATGGAGGATCTGGCTGAGGAGATCCTGGGTGATGTCACCGACGAACACGATCTCCCCCACTCCGAGGACATCACACCCATGAGTGATCACGAGTGGCTGGTCGACGGCGATATCCCACTCGATGAGGTTGAACGTGTCATCGGGCATGACCTCCCCGAAGGTGACTTTGAAACCATTTCCGGACTTGTCCTGTCCCATGCCGGGGGCCTTGTTGAGGCCGGAGAGATCCACGACATCGAACTGGCCGCCGAACCCGACGATTTCATTGAAAGTAGCGAACCACCCCTGCGTATCCTCCGCATCAAGATCGAGGCGATCGAACGCCACGTCCCGGCGAGTGTCCGGCTCAACCTGATCGAACATGCTTCAACCACTGATGACCGGACTGATTCAGATGAACCGGAAACTACTGACACCGAGGAGGGTCGCTAACTCATGACTGACTGGTATATCGCACTTCCCGCGACCATCCTGCTCATCGCGCTGTCCGCATTCTTCGTGATCATTGAATTCGCCCTGCTCGCCGCCCGGCGCAACCGCCTGGAGGAAACCGCGGAAACCTCCGCATCCTCCCGCGCGGCTCTGCGCAGCCTCAACGAACTAACCCTCATGCTCGCCGGTGCCCAGCTGGGTATCACCGTCTGTACCTTTGCCCTGGGTGCGATCACCAAACCCTGGGTTCATTATTCGATGATGCCAGCCTTTGAGGCCCTGGGGGTTCCCCTCGCCGTGGCCGATGTCATCGCCTTCATCCTGGCGCTGTTCGTTGTCACCTTCCTCCACCTGGTGATCGGTGAGATGGCTCCGAAGTCCTGGGCGATCACCCACCCCGAATCCGCGATCAAGATCATCGCTCTGCCTGCCCGTGGATTCATCAACATCTTCCGTCCACTGCTGGCCTGGATCAACCGCATCGCCAACCGCCTGGTGGAATCCACCGGTGAGAAACCGGTGGAGCGGGCAGCCGCACGAGGCTACGATGCCGACACGCTTCGTATGCTCGTCGAGCATTCCCGCCTCACAGGCACCCTCGATGATGCATCCGCCACCCAGATCGCCGGTGTCATCGAGCTGGAGTTGACCACCATCGGTCAGGCCACCGACTCCCCCGGCAATGAAGTCAACATCCTGCCCGCCACGGCGACGGTCCACGATATCCAGATCGCCGCCAAGACCACCGGTCAGCTGCGTGTGCTGCTCAATGACCCTTCCTGGGATGTTCCCCGGGTGGTGCATGCACGAGACACACTCCTGGCGGACAGTACTGCAGCCGCAGTTGAATGGTCCCGGCCGGCGCTCTCCCTTCCGGAGACCACCACCATCCAGGAAGCCCTGGATAGGATGCGCGCCGAGAACGAACAGCTCGCCGTGGTCATCACCGTCAACAATGGTTATACCGTCCGCGGTGTGATCACCTGGGACTACATCCTCAGGCAGCTGTGGCCGAGCATTGAGAAACAACTCGACCGCTCACCTGGGCACCGCCGGGGCTAACAACATGCCGGGCCCATGTGTCGGTGGATTAAAACCCCACCCACGCATGGGCCTGTTTCTCATTCTCCAAGGTGCGCGTAAAACCACAATAGAAAACCCCCTGTCTCCCCGAATAAAATCCAGAGGAAACAGGGGGCCTGATGCAGGGCAGGTCAGGAAGCCACAGCCGCCATGCCTGTGCTGATCATCAGCGCAATGTTTAGCGCTTCTCCTTGATCTTTGGATCCGCTTTCTTGACCTGGGGGTTTGTGAAACACCAGGTCAAGAGTGGTCACCCGGGTTGCCCTGGTCGCCTGAACCGTGGTGTTTGCGCGCTGGTGCGGGATTTTTGCGGGATGGAACGGGAACCTTTTGATCCCTCCCACAGTCCAACCAGGGCTTGATCTTTTTAGACAACGACGATGAGCGGATTGCCGCCCGCAATCGCCGGGAGCTCCTTGATTCTCTCCTGATCTCCAGCGACCCTGACGATGGCGGACAAGGTCGTGGCGGAGTCATTGTTGAATCGGATTGTGGATGGCGCAGAGATCATCAACCTGGATGGGTCGAACATGAGGCTGAAGCCAACACTGAGTTAGTGAAGGGGTATCCATATTCAGAAGTCTCAGCCCCGGCGGCCTGCCACAACAATAAGTTAAGGCCTGTGATTGTGTTTGGCCGACTTTTTACCTGCCAAAAGAGCACGGCGGGTTAACTGCCCTTAATCGGGTTGATCAATAGACGATGATCACCGCGTTCGCTAACGCAATAAACGCCTCGATGACCCAGGGTACGACGCTCGGTGCACACCAGCAGCTTTTTAAAGCCCCGGTTATGCCAGGAAGTCCTCCGCTCCACCACCCACCGGGCACCAGCCTGCAAGGGCTCACCCTTGGTGCTGATCTCCCAATCGCAGCCGAGTTCAGTGAGTAGGCTGCGGGTCTTGCTTGAGTCGTAATCGGCATCTAAATGCACGGTGATCTCCTCGGGCAGGTGAAACCCGAAGCGGTCGAGTTTCTCCAACGTCGGGGCCAACAAGGGTGAATCATTCCGGTTCGCCCCGGCGATCACACACCCGATCGGGATACCGTTGCCATCAACCATCAACGAACGCTTCGTTCCTTGTTTTCCCCGGTCAACCGGGGATTTCCCGGCTGCGTCACCACCACACGGGGCTGTAACAATGCACCCGTCCACGCTGAGGTTATAGAGTTCCAGCCCGACGATCCTGTCGTAGGACTCTAGGCAGATCTGCTCCAGCTTCTCGAAAATCCCAGCGGTGATCCATTCATCCCGACGGGTGCGCAAGGTGGTGGCCGAACAGGTCGAATCAGCGATCTTGGCATAGGAGACACCGAACACCAGGACGTGGATGAGTTTGTCGAAGATGAATGGTGGAAGGGCCACGCTCGAGTGCTCCTGGATAATGATGAATTCTTGGTCGAATTCTTATCTACCAGGCCTCGTGCTTGCCTTATTTCATTACCCCGCCTGGAGCCCTGTCCGCGCGATCTCTAAGCCGTTCCTGGCAGCTTAGGACGATCATCAGTTATTGCTGATATCATCTCTGACTGATAACCTGGCAGCATGGCAAGCTGGGAAATCCGAACCGACTTCATTGATACTTGGCTGGACTCGCTCAGCGACGACGTCTATGACGCAGTGCTTGCCGCCATTGAGTACCTTGCCGAGCAGGGGCCGACCTGCGGCCGTCCATTCGTTGATACCATCTCGCAATCCAGACACAAGAACATGAAAGAGCTGCGGCCCCGTAAAAAATCAGTCGCTAAGAACATCAGGATCTTATTTGCCTTCGATCCCCACCGGCAAGCAATTTTCTTGGTCGCCGGAGACAAGACCGGCCAATGGAATAAGTGGTACAGCAAGAACATTCCCCTCGCGGATGAACGATTTGACCACCACCTCAAGCAACTCAAGAAAGGCAGCTAACAGTTACCTGCGTAAACACCCTGCCCCACCCGATGACAGATACCGCTTCCCCATAGCCCTTAAGGAGAACCCCATGACTTCACTCAATGACCTGCATCGACGCCGCCCCGGCAATCGCGAAAACATCGATCGGATCAAGGCCGGCATGTACGCCGACGCCAGGGCCTATCGCCTCCGCACCCTCCGCGAGGATTCTGGTCTCACCCAAGAGTCCCTGGCGAAAAAGATCGGGGTAGGACAGAACCGGATTTCCCAGATGGAGCACGGTCACCTCACCTCAGCCCGAGTGTCCACCATCCAGAAGTATGTTGAGGCTCTCGGCGGCAGCCTCGAGCTCACCGTTAAGCGAGCCGACGGAAGCACCGTCACTCTCCCGGTCGAAGAGGAACAGGAAGGTCTGGCAGACGCCAAATAACACCTAAAGACACAGCCTGGGATCCCCCTTCATGCGAGACTTCTCTAAGCTTGTCGTTTAACCTTTGGGGTTACGGGGTGGTGTGGATAAGAGCAGGCACGAGGCCTGGCACATACGGATTCGACCAGGAAAACGTACATGTCTCAGGAGCACTCGAGCGTAGCCGTTCCATCATCCATCATCGCCCCTCCCTCTGGGACCAGTTCGCCGCGCTGATCCCCCCACCTGATGTGTTCAGACGAGGGGGCATTCTTAGGCATATTCCTATTTGGCGGGATGGAGCAGGAAAAAACCCCCGGTTCTCACGCTGGGTGATGAACCGGGGGCTGGTCAATGGGGTTTAATTCAGTGACCTCACGCTATTGATTAGCGCTTCTCCTTGATGCGGGCAGCCTTACCGCGCAGTTCGCGCAGGTAGTACAGCTTGGCGCGACGAACATCGCCACGACGGATGACCTCGATGGACTCCAGGTTCGGGGAGTGAACCGGGAAGGTACGCTCGACACCGATACCGAAGGAAACCTTACGCACGGTGAAGGTCTCACGGATACCACTGCCCTGACGGCGGATGACAACACCCTTGAAGAGCTGGGTACGGGTGGTGGTGCCTTCGATGACCTTGACGTGAACGTCGAGGGTGTCACCGGGGCGGAAAGCAGGAACGTCGTCGCGCAGGTATGCGGAGTCGACCTTATCCAGAATGTTCATGAAAATGTCCTTTGACAGTCAAGGGAAAGAGGAGCCTGGCGGCACTTCCCCTGATGTGGGGCGCTCGGCCGGTTCGTATCCGTTTCAGTTTTGCGCCGCTGCCACGTACCGCAACCTCAAATGAGGCAGAGCGATATGCACAGTCAACCTGGATATTCTTTCATGTTCTCAGGGCAATGCCAAATCCCCTCCGCCACCATCGGATCATCTACACTGAAGGGCCAAACCCCCACGGGTGCCTGAGGTATCAGGCTGAGATCGCGCTGCAGTTCCGCGCGAGAACCGTATGAACCTGTCTGGTTAGCACCAGCGAAGGAAGAGAGGCTGGTCCCATGCGACCCATCCCTGATCTGCAGTGTTATCTCATCACCGGCCACGGATCCACGGAGCATGTCGTGGACGTGGCCCGCAAGGCTGTTGCCGGTGGAGCCCGGATGGTGCAGGTGCGCAGCAAACCCATCTCCGCGCGCGATCTCCATGCGCTGACCGAAGCCGTCGCCCGTGCGGTGGGCGATACCGCCCATGTGCTTGTCGACGACCGCGTGGACATCGCCCTGGCCCTGCGCCGCCGCGGACTCCCGGTCCACGGGGTGCACGTCGGGCAGGATGACCTGCATGTCCGCGATATCCGTGCGCTGCTCGGCGAGGATGCCCTCATCGGCCTCACCACCGGCACCCGCGAGCTGGTGGAGCAGGCCAATGAGTTCGCCGATGCGATCGACTACATCGGTGCCGGACCTTTCCGCCCCACCCCCACCAAGGATTCCGGCCGCACGCCCCTTGGCATCGAGGGTTACCGCGAACTGGTGAGGCTGTCACGGGTACCGGTGGTGGCCATCGGCGATGTCACCGCCGATGATGCCCAGTCCCTCGCTGCCACCGGAGTCGCCGGTCTGGCCGTTGTCCGTGGACTCATGGATGCTGATGATCCCACTGCCTATGCTAGGCGCCTACTCACCGGATTCGAGGCGGGAAGCCGATGAGCAGCGTCACTGTTATCGGCGGAGGGCTCATTGGTCTGGCGTCAGCCCTGCGTCTGGCGGATGCCGGGCACACCGTCACCTTGATGGATCCCTCCCCCGCATCCGGGGCCACCCATCACGCCGGTGGCATGCTCGCACCTGTGGCTGAGGTGGTCTACCGGCAGGAGGATCTGTTTCCGCTGATGGTGCGCTCGGCGGAGTTGTATCCGGGGCTGCTGGAGGTCGTCGCAAAGCACACGGACCTGCCCACCGGGTACCGGAGGGAGGGCACCATGGTGGTGGCCGCGGACCGGGCGGATTCAGCGCATCTATCGGAGTTGGCGGACTACCAGGCCACCCACGGTATGGCGGTTGAGCGCCTGCCGGTGCGTCAGGCACGCGCACTGGAACCGGCGCTGAGTCCCCAGTTGGCTGGAGCCGTGCTGATCCCGGGAGATCACCAGGTTAATCCGCGGATGTTCGCCACAGCACTGCTGGATGCGCTGCACAACCTCGGCGTCACCGTAGTGCGGGAACGCGCCACCGCGCTGCCCGATGATGAACAGGTGGTACTGGCCAATGGTCTGGGTGCCGGCGAGCTGTATCCCGGACTCCACTTGCGCCCGGTTTACGGCGATATCCTGCGCCTGGGTGTTCCTGATCATCTGCAGCCCCTGCTCACCCGCGTGGTGCGCGGCTTCGTGGAGGATCGGCCTGTCTATCTCATCCCACGCACTGATAACACACTCGCCATCGGTGCCACCTCGCGGGAGGATAACCGTCCCATCCCGCGTGCCAGCGCCGTGCATGATCTGCTGCGTGATGCCATCCGCCTGGTGCCCGGCATTGAGGAGTGCGATTTCCTAGAGGCCACCACCGGGGCCCGCCCGGGCACCCCGGATGATCTCCCCTACTTGGGAAGGGTGGATGAGCAGCTGATCATCTCCACCGGCTATTTCCGCCACGGGATCCTACTGACGGCGCTGGCCGCAGATGCCACCCTGGCGCTGGTGGAGGGCCGCGATCCAGGCATTGACCTGCGCGCCTGCCACCCGCACCGACACCATAAACCTGTTTCAAAGCAAGGAGTTTCATCATGAACCTGACCGTGAACAACCAGTCCGTGACCACCGATGCCACCACGCTGGAGGGCCTGGTCGAGGAGACCCTCGGCAGGCTTCCCGAGGCCGGCGTGGCCGTGGCCGTCGACGGTGACGTGGTGCCCCGTTCCCAGTGGAACCGCGACCTCGAAAGCGGCCTCACCATCGATATTCTCACCGCCGTCCAGGGAGGCTGAACAGATGCTCACCATCGCCGACCGCACCTTTGACTCCCGCCTGATCATGGGCACCGGTGGTGCCACTTCGATGGCCATGCTGGAAGATTCCCTTGTTGCCTCCGGGACGGAACTGACCACGGTGGCCATGCGCCGTCACGCCGCCACCGCCGGGGATGGTGGTGAATCCGTCTTCGAGATGCTGCGGCGTCTCAACATCGCACCGCTACCCAACACCGCCGGGTGCCGCACCGCCCGCGATGCTGTCATCACCGCGAAACTTGCCCGTGAAGCATTGGGCACCAACTGGGTCAAGGTTGAGGTCATCGCCGATGAGCACACCCTGCTCCCCGATGTGGTTGAACTCATCGACGCCTGCGAACTACTGGTCGCCGAAGGGTTTATTGTCCTGGCCTATACCTCCGATGATCCCGTGGTGGCCAAGCGCCTGGAGGATGTCGGATGTGCCGCGGTCATGCCCCTGGGCTCCCCCATCGGCACCGGCCTGGGCATCCTCAACCCGCACAATATTGAATTGATCTGTTCGCGCGCGACCGTGCCGGTGCTCCTGGATGCCGGCGTGGGTACCGCCTCCGATGCGGCACTCGCGATGGAGCTCGGATGCGATGGCGTGTTGCTGGCGTCTGCGGTCAACCGTTGTCAGGACCCGGTGACCATGGCCCGCGCGATGCGGTTAGCCGTGGATGCCGGACACCTCGCCCGCACAGCCGGGCGCATCCCCAAACGCGACCATGCCGTGGCCTCCTCTAGTTTTGATGGACTGGTGTCCTGGTCGGATCAGGTGCTGTAGATGACACTTCCGGATACCGAACTGCGCCGCACCGCCCGCCAACTCGCCCTGCCTGGTTGGGGAACCTGGCAGCAAGAACGCCTGCACAATGCCCACGTGCTGGTCATCGGCGGCGGTGGCCTGGGTTGTCCCGCCATGCAATCACTGGCATCTGCCGGGGTCGGGCACATCACCGTCATTGATGATGACACCGTGGACATCACCAACATCCACCGCCAGATCCTCTTCGGTGCCTCCGATGTGGGCCGGCCCAAGGTGGAGGTGGTGGCGCAGCGTCTGCACGAACTTCAACCCGACATCACGGTCACCCCATTGCAGAAGCGGCTGACCGTGGAAAACGCGGTGGAGCTGCTCGGTGAGGTTGATCTGGTCCTCGATGGCTCTGATTCCTTCACCACCAAATACCTCGTGGCGGATGCCGCAGAGATCACCGGCACTCCCCTGGTCTGGGGCACGGTGCTGCGCTTCCGCGGTGATATCTGTCTCTTCACCGATGGTGTGGGGCTGCGTGATCTCTTCCCCGCCCAACCCACCGGTGATTCCATCCCCGACTGCGCCACCGCCGGGGTGCTCGGTGCCACCACCGCCATCATCGGCGCGCTCATGGCCACCGAGACCATCAAGTTCCTCGCTGGTTTACCCACCCAACCGGGACGGATGCTCAGCTACGATGCCCTGACCGCCACCACCCGCAGCTTCACCGTGACCGCTGACCCGGCGCGCCCCCGGGTGACGGAACTACAGGCGACCTATGCCGATGCGGTGTGTGCCCTCGGGCCGACTCCAACAGAGCTGCTGGATGAGGTCCGCTCCGGCGCGGCAGTCCTGCTGGATATCCGTGAGCCCCATGAGTATCTGCTCAATGATTCACTGGCTGAGCTGACACCGGTGCGGTTGCCGCTCTCGGCGATCTCTGGCCGGGAAACGGTTGAGCAGGCACTCGGGGATGCCCGGCGCGTTGTGGTGCACTGCGCCTCCGGTGTGCGCAGCGCAACCTTCTGTGACCAGTACTCGGACCTGGATCATGAGCTGCTCAACCTGCCCGGTGGCATCAACGGGTTGGTTTAACGCCCAAGCCCGGCGCGTTTGAGTGCGTCGGCCATCGCGCCACCCGCAGGCGTTGGCTGTGCTTGTCGACGCTGCCCCTGCCCGCCACGGTCCCCCGCCCTGCCGGCGGAACGGTTGTCAGTCTGTTTGTCACGGCGCTGGCCTGAATTCTGGTTCTTGCGCTTCGGTGCGGGCGCGCCGGGTTCATCGGTCAGGCGCAGTGACAGACCGATGCGTTTGCGGTCCACATCCACGTCCATGACCTTGACCTTCACCACCTGGCCCGAGCGGACCACTTCATGCGGGTCGGAGATGAACTTGTCACTCATCGCGGAGACATGGACAAGTCCGTCCTGGTGGACTCCCACGTCCACGAAGGCCCCGAAGGCTGCCACGTTGGTCACGGTTCCCTCGAGGATCATGCCGGGGTTTAAGTCGGAGAGTTTCTCCACGCCTTCCTTGAAGGTGGCGGTCTTGAACTCCGGGCGCGGGTCACGGCCTGGTTTATCCAGCTCCGCGATGATATCGGTCACGGTCGGGATGCCGAATTTCTCATCGGCGAAATCAGCTGGGCGCAGTGTGGCCAGCAGGGCTGAATTGCCGATGAGGTTGTCCATCCCCACTCCGGTGGCCTCTACGATGCGACGCACCACCGGGTAGGCCTCGGGGTGCACCGCGGAGGCGTCCAGTGGGTCTTTACTCCCATTGATACGCAGGAAGCCGGCGCACTGTTCAAAGGCCTTCGGTCCCAGGCGCGGCACCTTGTTCAATTCCTTGCGGGAGGTGAAACCCCCGTTGTCATCGCGGTAGGCCACGATGTTATTCGCCAGGGTGGAACTGACACCGGCCACCCGGGTGAGCAGTGGTGCGGAGGCGGTGTTGAGGTTGACGCCGACTGCGTTCACGGCATCCTCGACCACGGCGTCGAGGGTTTTGGCCAAAGCATGTTGGTTCACATCATGCTGGTACTGCCCCACGCCGATGGCTTTGGGTTCGATCTTGACCAGCTCAGCCAGAGGATCCTGCAGGCGCCGGGCAATCGAGACTGCACCGCGCAGGGACACATCCATGTCGGGGAACTCATCGGCTGCAATCCCGGAGGCGGAATACACCGAGGCACCCGACTCAGAGACCACCACCGGGGTGGGGCGGGTACCGCCGGCCTGTTTGATCAGGTCAGCAACCTCACTAGCGAGCTTCTCGGTCTCACGGGAGGCGGTGCCATTGCCCACCGCCATCAACTCCACTCCGTGGGTGGCGCAGAGGCCCGCCAGTTCCTGCACCGCATCGGTCCACCGGTTCTGTGGCTGATGCGGGTAGACGATCGTGGTATCCAGTGCCTTACCGGTGGAGTCCACCACAGCCACCTTCACACCATTGCGGAAACCCGGGTCCAGACCGATGGTGGCGCGCTGACCTGCGGGGGCCGCCAACAGCACATCACGGAGGTTGGTGGCGAAGATATCCAGTGCCCCGGCCTCGGCTTTTTCCTTCAGGCGCATGCGTACATCCAGGCTGGAGGACACGTAGAGCTTGGTGCGCCAACCCCAGCGCACTGCTTCAGCCAGCCAGCTGGAGCGGGAGGTGTCCAGATCAAAACGGTCCGTAATCATGCCCTCGTACAGGGTGTCCTCCCCTGCATCCAGGTTCAGTTGGAGCACTCCCTCGTTCTCACCGCGGAGCAGCGCCAGGATGCGGTGTGAGGGCAGGGACTCAAAGGATTCATTGAATTCGAAGTAGTCCTTGAACTTGGACCCTTCAGTTTCTTTTCCTGCCACCACGGAAGCGGTCATGGAGCCACGTTTGTACATCTGTTCACGCACCCCACCCACGAGGTCAGCGTCCAGGGCGAAGCGGTCAATGAGGATGGCTCGGGCCCCCTCCAGGACCTTTTTGGTGTCCTCGAAACCTTCGGTGATGAAGGAACTGGCCGCATCAGATGCATCGGTTGCCGGGGCGTGGATGAGCTTATCCACCAACTCTTCCAGACCGGCCTCCCGTGCGATATCCGCCTTGGTCCTGCGTCGTTTCTTGAACGGCAGGTAGAGATCCTCCAGGCGGGCCTTGGTCTCACACCCGAGGATCAGTGCCCGCAGGTCCTCGGTGAGCTGGCCCTGCTCCTCGATTGCAGTCAGAATTGCCTGCTTACGGTCTTCCAATTCACGGAGATAGGTCAGGCGCTCCTCCAGCTGTCGCAGCTGGGTGTCATCCAGACCGCCGGTGACTTCCTTGCGGTAACGGGAGATGAAGGGGACGGTGTTCCCTTCGTCGAGAAGCTTGATGGCCGCAACCACCTGCTCCTCCCTGACACCGAGTTCGCGGGCGATTGCGCTGGGAATTGAGATCACTGACATTCTGGCGATTCTAGCGTGGAGTGCGGGGTGCACGCCCGGGTGGGTGGATCACCTGGCGTGGTTAGAACCCACAGGGGGCGGATAGATCAGCTTCGGCAATGGCCACATTGCGGATCAGTTCATCCCCGCCCACCCACTCGTTGACCAGCACCTCTCCGGGTGCCAGCGCCATGATGTCAGTCATGGTGGCCGATACCTGTGGGATGGCCTCATCCTTGCCCTTAACCGACCCATCGGTTCTCACGGACGAAATGATGAGCAGGTCGGGACTCTCCCTGGCTTCCAGGGACTGGCCCACACTCCAGGGTGATTCTGGGGCGTTCATGTTCACGGCTAAGGTCCCTTGTTGTGGCTGATCAGCAACCACGGTTCCCAGGGTGGGGTTGACCTCACTGTCCCGCAGGTGCTCCCGGCCCGCCACGATGTGGACCTCGGTCACGGCGTACTCACAGGTGATCACGTGAACGATCAACTCACCACGGTCATTCACAGAAAAGGCTGTCTCGCCCCGGACATCGGCTGTGATGAGGTTGCCGCAGGAGGTGAGCCCAGTCAGTGCCAATACTGCGCATGCCGCACTGGCTGCAAGGGAGAAGGGACGTGTCATTGCTCAAGGTTACAGTCCCCCCCTCGATCCGCCACGGGATTAGAAATCGCTGAGTTTATCCTTGGTAAAGGGCACGCGTGCGGCGTTGAGGATGGCCACCACATCGATGATCTCCTGGGCAATCGCCCCCATGAGCGGGGTGAGCCAGCCGAATACCGCCAGCACCATGCCGAGGAAGGACAACACCATGCCCCCGATCGCGGTCTGCAACGCGATCCGTCGCATGCGTTTGCCGATGTGGATCAGGTTATCCAGGCGTTCCAGGGAGGAATCCAGCACCACCGCGTCAGCAGCCTCGATGGTCACATCGGATCCCGCACCGAAGGCCACCCCCACGGTTGCCGCCGCCATCGCGGGGGCATCGTTGATGCCGTCGCCGAGGAACATCGTGGAGCCATGCTCATTGTGTTCACGGACCAGAGCCAGTTTCCCCTCGGGGCTGACACCCGCGTGGACGGTGTCGATGCCCACTTTGCCCGCCAGGTATTCCACCTCGGAGGCGCGGTCACCGGAGATGATCATGGTCTCGGTCGTTCCGTGTTTCCTGCCCAGGTGGGAGATGAAATCAGCTGCTGATTTCCGGGGTTCATCGCGGAACTGGATGAAGGCGGCGAACTGGCCGTTAATCAGCATCACCGACTCCATGCCCGCCTGGTCCTGCGGGAGAAACGATGAGTCCGACAGACCTTTGCGGTTGGTTAATCTGATTTCATGCCCGTCCACCATTCCGGTGAGACCCTGGCCTGGTTTCTCTGACACGGAGGTGACCAGGAGCGTCTCAACGCCCCGGTCATCCGCCTCGGCGACGATGGCCGTGGCCAGCGGGTGGCGTGAATAGCGTTCCACGGCTGCAGCGAGCGACAGCGCATAATCATCGTCCAACCCCTCAGCTGTCTGGAAGTGGGTGATCCTGGGGCGCCCATATGTCAAGGTTCCTGTCTTATCGAACATGACGGTATCCACCTTGGACACTTCTTCCAGGATGCCCGGGTTCTTAATGATGATGCCCCGCTTGGCAGCCAGATTGATCGCACCGATGATGGCTACCGGTACACCGATGAGCAGCGGACACGGCGTGGCGATCACCACCACCGCCAGGAAACGGGTGGGGTCACCGGAAATGATCCAGCCGATCGCTCCCATCGCCAGTGCCAACACGGTGTACCACGCCCCCAGGCGGTCAGCGAGCCGGCGCATCTGCGGACGGTTCATCTCCGCCTCACGCAGCACACCCACGATGGTGGCATAGCGGGAGTCCTCTGCCAGGGCGGTCGCCCTGATCACCAGGGCGTCATCAGCGTTGATGGCACCCGACATGACCTCGGACCCTTCGGATTTACTCACCACATAGGGCTCACCGGTCAGATAGGACTCATCCATCGCGCCATGTCCGGAGATCACCTCGCCGTCCACCGGACACAGTTCATGGGGTAATACCACCAGTGCATCGCCCATTCGGACATCATCGATCGCGATGTCCTGCGTGGTGCCGTCACTCAGTCTGCGGTGGGCGATCTGGGGAGCACGCCTGGCCAGTGCGTCCAAGGTGGCCGAGGCCCTCTTGGAGGCCGCCTCCTCCAGTGCCTCACCACCGGAGAGCATCAGCACAACGATGGCCGCCACCAACCATTCCCCGAGCAGAACCGAGGCGATGATGGACACCGCCGCCAGGGTGTCCGCCCCACCGCGGGTGGCGATGGCGGATTTCATCACATCCATACCCAAGGGGATGCCGCCGCCAATGATGATCGCCATCAGAGGCCAGGACGCGGCAAACCCCTCCAGCCCGAGGACAAAACGGAGGATGAGGTAAACCGCGATCGCCACCAGTGTGGCGGTGGCGATGACGCCATCCCGGGAGCTGAAGAAATCACGGAAACGGTTGGGTTGTTCAAGATGGTGGACCTGGAGTTTGGTAGCGGTGCCCATACCCCCAAGCATAGCGTCCGAAAATCGCCCTCACCAACCTGGATAGGATTACCTTATGGGATTTATGTCCATCGAACCCCTCCGACTAATTGCCATGTTGCCATGCGCATGACGCGGTCACACCTGGCTGGGTGGCGCCCTCGAGGGAGGTCCCGTACCAATACGTACCCTTGGGAAGCGACTTCACCACGAACTGGGTCAGATCCTTGAGATCAGCGTTGGACTCACCATTGACCACCACCCGGTGGAGCACCTCCACGATGGGTGGGTAACCTTCGGTCTGGGCGAAATGGGTGACCAGCATATTATCCGGTTCGCAGGTGAGATCAACGGGCTGCGCATGGATCTCAGAGACGTTATACCCGACCTTCTTCAACCCATCCGGCATGGCGGTTAACGCCCTGGTCCATTCCTCAGGTCGGATGAGGATATTGAGGTCAGTGGAAACTACACGCATCGCAGGACTCCATTCAGCTGGTGCTTTTATAGTGCCAACCGTACCCTGCCCACTGATCCCACAACAGGGGTTCAGGACTGGGTCTTCCGCAAAGTTTCCTATATCTTCTTTGCCTGCTTACGGGCCCGGAGTACCGCGATCGCAACCAGGGCCAGGGTGATCCACAACAGGTAACGGTTGATCACATTGACCACCTCCAGCACCTCTTCACCGAAGGTATAACCCAGCCACATCATCAGACCGTTGATCACGAGGATGCTCACCACATTCCAGGCCAGCATCACCGACAGCCCGATCTTCAGCAGACCCGCCACGGCATTGAGAATAGTTCCAGGCACCGGACCGGGCAGATACCCCACCGGGATCAGGCCGAGGACCCACCTATACATCGTGGGTGATTCCTTCTCCACGGCATTCTTGAACACCCGGTGGGCACGCGGCATGTACTGGAGCGACATCTCGATGAACTCCATGCCCCAGCGCCTGCCCATGAGCCAGTAGATGGGCATGAACTTCACGGCGCCCACCACGGTGCACAGGAGGTACACCCAGAACACGCCATTGCCCACCGATGCGTTGGCCCCACCGACCACGGCGCTGGTATAACCACCCACCAGCAAGGTGTAGGCCAGCGGATGCGAGAGCAACCAGGCACGCAGGGGAATCAGGGCAATTGCGAAGATACCCATGGCCATCAGCGCAATGAAGAGCGCGATGTCCGTCTTCCCCGGGTTGGAGAGGAACGTGGGCAGATCCTGGGCAGGGGCCTCAGTGGGCTCCCCGGTGGACTGGTTTTCGCCGTGCTCTGCGGTGTCTTCTGACTTCTCGGTCACACGTGGTCCTTAAAGGTTGATGGTGGTAACTGCGCTGATGTTAGTCCAGTCCGAGGACTGTGCGGTCCTGCGCGGTGAGATCCACGGCGTCGAGAAGCTCAGGCCGCACCCGCTGGGTGCGCAACAGGGACTGGTCACGGCGCCACCGGTCCACCTTGGCGTGGTTGCCGGAGAACAGCACCTCCGGCACGTCCAGCCCGCGCCAGGTGCGTGGTTTGGTGTAGGACGGGCCTTCGAGCAACCCGTCTGAGAAACTGTCCTCCTCGTGCGAGCGGCGGTTGCCCAGCACACCGGGGATCAGGCGCACCACGGCTTCAGCGATGACCAGCACGGCCACCTCACCGCCGATGAGCACATAATCACCGATGGAGACCTCCCGGACACGGTACCGGTTGCGCGCATCATCGATCACGCGCTGGTCAATGCCCTCATACCGGCCGCAGGCAAAAACGATATGGCGCTCATTCGACCACGCCTGCGCATCTGCCTGCGTGAACGGCGCCCCCGCCGGGGTGGGCACCAGCAGCAGCGGTAAATCTGCATCCTCGCCCTCATAAGAGTGCTTGTCGACGCCCGCCAGCTCGTCGTGGCGCGCAACGTTTCTGTGCGGGGTCGCGGACTCCAGTTGCCAGCCAGCCACCCGGCCAGCGGCGACATCATCGAGTGCCGGGCCCCAGACATCCGGCTTCATCACCATGCCGGGGCCACCGCCATAAGGTGTATCATCCACGGACTTGTGCCCACCGGTGGCCCAGCCACGCAGATCATGCACCCCCACCTCCAGATAATCATCCTCGATGGCCTTACCCAGCAGGGCATGGCGCAGCGGATCCAGGTATTCCGGGAAGATGGTCACCACGTCCAGGCGGAGGCGGCGGGTATCGGCATTGTCGTTGGCACTAGTCACGGCATTCAATCTACCAATGACCTCCGGTGGCTTTGACTACAGATCCAACAGGCCCTCCGGCGGGGTGATCGTGGCGGTCCCCTCCTCCAGATCCACATCCGGAACAATGGCATGGACGAACGGGATGAGAACCTCCTTGCCCGATGCCAATTCCACCTCCAGGATCTCACCGGCAGGCCCGTGCATGACACCGGTGACCACACCGATATCCGCACCTTCATGGATGATGCGCAGACCCTCGAGCTCGTGGTCGTAGTAGGCCTCATCATCGCCGTCCTCGCGCTCCATGGGGGCGGCGAAGAACCGGGTGCCACGAAGAGAATCGGCTGTGTTGCGGTCTGCAACTTCACGGAATTTCACCAACAGACGCCCCTGGTGTGCACGCGCACCATCGATGGTGAGGGTATGTTCCTTACCCGCCTGCCGCCCCTGCAGCACCTCGCCCAGGGCATAACGGATATCAGGATCGTCCGTGGTCACCTCAACCACAACTTCCCCCCGGATGCCGTGGGACTTGATCACTTTGCCGATCTGCAGCTCTTCTGTCATGGGTAGAAATTCTAGGCCACCGGGGGCTGATAGTGGCAGTCCGCCCGACCAAGTGAGAAACCGACGGCTCCCATCCGGGATGATTTAACCGCAGTCGATCCGTGTTAAAGACTATCGTGGGCACTCAAGCCCACTCCATTGCAGCCAGGATGAAAGGACACCCCACATCTCATGAGCACCGACATCGAAGGTCTGACCACGGTCAACCTCCCAGAAGCCAGCGCGGTCCCGGACACGGATCGCAAGCTCCCCGCCACCAGACGCATCCTCAAGGCAGATGGTGTGGATATGATCAGTTTCACCTTCTCCCCCGACCAGGTCCTCGGTGACCACAGTGCGCCGTACCCCATCACTGTCCAGTGCCTGAACGGTGAGGTGGATTTCAGTGTCGAGGGAACCACCTTGCGCATGGAGGCAGGCATGCTGCTGCATCTGGAGGAGGGAATCCCCCATCATGTTCAGGCAACCCCGGAAGCCACGGAACCCGCCACCATCCTGGTCAGTCTCCTCACCGGTGAGCGGGGGGGCACGGTAAACCAGGTAGTCACAGGAGGAAATCCGGTCTCGGCCTAGCGGTGACGGCCCGGACCTTCCCGGCCCTGCATTACGTCACAAGCTTCGCGGGAAAACACCCCATAAGTCCGGGATTCCTGTGACGTTATGCAGGTTTTATCAAGGGTAGGAACGCAAAAACCCATTCCACCCACGAAGGGAGGAACGGGTTTTAAGCTGGGCAGGGTTTATGCCTCTTCGGAAGCAGCCTCTTCAGCTGGAGCTTCCTCAGCCTCGGTGGATTCTGCAGCAGCTTCTGCAGCGGCAGCCTTCTCAGCAGCAGCCTTCTCAGCTGCCTCCTTGGCTTCCTTCTCCTCGCGGGCCTTCTTCTTCTTCTCGGTGATGGCCTCAGCGGTAGGACCGTTGTTGGCCTCAGCCAGAGCCTGGTTGAAGAGCTCAAGCTTGGATGGCTTCTCCTCGGCGACACGCAGGGTACCCTCGGCGCCATCGATGCCCTTGAACTTCTGCCAGTCACCGGTCACCTTGAGCAGTGCAGCAACGGACTCGGTTGGCTGTGCGCCAACGGAGAGCCAGTACTGAGCGCGCTCGGAGTCGATCTTGATAACAGATGGCTCCTGCTTCGGCTCGTAGATACCGATGTTCTCGATGACCTTACCGTCGCGCTTGTTGCGTGCATCAGCGATGACAACGCGGTAGTGCGGGGTACGGATCTTTCCGAGACGCTGGAGCTTGATCTTGACAGCCATGTGTTTTCCTCACGTGGTCACTGGGCAGTACAGACACCCACCTCTTGTCGGTGAGCCGGTTCAACCCTTCTTATTTAACCTGCGTGTGACTACACCGGACGACCGGGGTCGTTGGCGGTATGACGCAGGAAAGTCTTGGTGATGCCGCACCCATCCGGGCGCAGACAACCTAAACAACTTTAGCGGTTGACAAACAGAAAACGAAATCCCCGTGATTCACATCGAAAATGCCGCGGTGTGAGGTTTTTCAGACACGTGCGTGCATCCCGCTCAACGAGTAGATTCCTTAGTGTGCTTCCAATTGCCTCTGGTAATGATGACCATAACCTGATCAACCATGTCGATGGTGGACGTTTTGATGAAATCATGCTCACCGGTGACCTCACCGGAATTGGCAGGTTCCTCACCAACGCCGGCCCTGATGCCCGCGATGACCACGACCGCACTGTGCTCATGCGCGCCGCTGAGGCGGGAAATCTGATGGTGGTCGCCCGCCTGCTGGATCTCGGCGCAGACCCCACCCTGACAGATCCACAGGGCACCACCGCGGTACACCTGGCCGCAGTGGCAGGTGATGACGGTGTTGTGGAGATCCTCATCCATGCTGGTGCTCCTGTGGATTCCCTGGACAGTCAGCACCGCACTCCCCTGTGGCACGCCGCCGCCAATCATCTTCCCGACTCCGCCGTGGTGGAGGTTCTGCTCCGCGCCGGAGCAAATCCCCGGCACCGGGACATCAACGGTGTAAGTCCCGATGATCTGATGTGAAGCACTACCTCCCCATCCGCTGGCAGTGTGTGTATCAGCGGATGACGCTGCGCATGCGGGACATGGCGATGCCACCGAAGACCAGGCCCCAGGCCGCGATGATGGCAACGGTCATCAACGGTGTGATCTCAGTTCCAAACAAGTCGATGCGGGTGCCGTATCCGAATTGCAGTTCCTCGAACATCTCCGGTGGGAAACCCACCCCTTCCAGGGCTGGTTCTGCAACAGGTCCTCGAACGAGCATGGCAGCCGGGGCGAACGGCATGATGTTCATGAAGTTGATCACCATGTCCGGCAGCGCAAGCGGTGGGATATAAGCACCAGCCAGGAAGCCAGCCAGCGTACCCACCAGACTGGCCAGACCGGACATCGCCGCCTGCGAGGTCACCAGGGTCACCAGGAACGCGGCGATCCCGGAGAACGCCGCCGTGAGCAGGATCAGGACGCCGTACAGCTCCACCAGACCGCTGAGGGTGAGCGTGGCATGCCCCAGCAGGGTCAGCGCGGTGACCCCGACCACCACCTCGACGGTGAGGATCACCATGGTGATGATGATCGCCGCGAGGATATAGGAGAAGGTGAGTTGCATCCGGCTCACCGGGGACACCAGGAAATCCTTCACCCTGCCCTGGGTGCGGTCCTCCACCAACACGCCGAGCCCTGCTTGAGGCACGGTGATCGCGGAGGTGACAAGTATTCCGGAGAACACCCAGTTGAGAACGAAGGTGGAAACGTCATCGCGGGCTTCAGGCGGCAGGCTTTCCGAGAGGGAATCGATCTGCATCTTGCCCAGGAAGAGGACATAGAGGACAAACAGGACGAGTGCACCCAACACGGAGAACAACACCGCCCAACGGTCTCGGAAGAAACACATCAGGTGGCGGCGTGTCAATGACCAGATCATGATGCCACTCCTGCGACAGGTCCGGATACATGGGTTCCGGGTGTGCCGGTAACTGAGAGGAAAACATCATCCATGGATCCATGGCGGATCTCCACATCGAGGATATGATCCAGGCCCAGCGCGATCCGGGCAGCCTCGAGTCCGTCGTCCACCACCACCCTGACGCGGTCACCGTCAATGGTGACCTCCCGGCCCGGCAGCTGTGCGGCCACCCATCGTGGATGGTCGGTGCGGAGTACCAGCTGGGTAGGTGAATACTGGGCACGCAGCTGCATGGGTGTGCCAGCTGCAACCTCCCGGCCACCGTCGATGATGAGGACATCATCCGCCAATTCGGTCTCCTCCATATAATGTGTGGTCAAAAACACGGTCAGGCCGGCATCATCGCGCAGGGAGTTGATCGTCTCCCACACCTGGTGCCGGGATCGCGGATCCAGACCGGCTGACGGCTCATCAAGAAAGAGGATAACCGGGTTATGCAGCAGTGCCCGGGCGATATCGGTGCGGCGCTTCTCGCCACCGGAGAGCAGTCCGTATCGGCGATCGGCGAAGCCGGTGATACCGATGCGGTCAATCACCTCATCAATCCTCATGCCATCAACCCCCGGGTATAACCGCGCCCGTGATTCCAGGTTCTCGCGGGCGGTGAGGAGCGGGTCCAGCACTGACTGCTGGAATACCACGCCGATTGACTGGGCAGACGGCCCCTGACCGAGGATCTCAACCTGACCGGAGGTGGGGGTGATGATGCCGGTCAGGCACGAGATGGTGGTGGTCTTTCCTGCCCCGTTTTCCCCCAGGAACGCAAATACCGATCCTTTTTGAACAGCGAAACTCAAAGAATCCACGGCGACATTCTCGCCGTATTTCTTCACCAGGTTTTCAACTCGCAGGATCGTAGTCATGCCACCTTCTCAAGAGGTTTCAGGGAAAGCCATCCTCGTGTCTTCCACCTGTGATTAACGTACTACCTCTGATTGTTGCTCACGGGGGCGACTCCTTACAAACCAGCCACACAGCAGTATGACCAGCCCCACGCCGGTGACGATCCACCACAACGGGGTCCAGGCCTGGGAAGGATCAGTGGACGTAGTATCCCCCATCCCCGCGAGGAGGATGGAACCGAAGATTGCTGCGCCAAGGGAGTTTCCACCCTGCCTCGCGGTGGAGGTCACGGCCGCTGCGGTACCGGCTTGGTCCCTGGGGAGTCCGGATACGGCAGCGTTGGTGATCGGGGTGTTCACAATTCCGAAACCGACCCCGTACACCGCAAAAGCAAGTCCCAGATACCACAGTGGGGTGCTGGCGCTTAAGAAGGTGAGAAGAAAACCTCCAACAGACATGACTGCTCCGGCGATCATGAGCGAGGGGGCGGGACCGTAGCTTGCCACCAGCCGACCGGATACCGGGGAGAAGATCGCCACCATCACGGCCAGCGGTAGGAGCATGAGCCCGGCTTCCATCGGGGTGAGCCCGCGGAGATCCTGCAGAAACAATGTGATGCTGAACAGGGTGCCCGTGGTGGAGATGAAGGCCAGCACCGCAGAGATCACAGCCACGCTGAAGGACCTGGACCGGAAGAACGCCGGTGCCAACAAAGGCTCGTCGGTGTGGTTCTCCCACCAGATGAATGCGCCGATCGATATGCCTGCCAGCGCGAAGGCGCCAAGGACCAGGAGATGATCCCAACCGAGCGCACCACCCTGGATCAGAGCGATATTGAGCCCCACAAGGAAGAGGATCATCAGGATCTGTCCCGGTGGGTCGAGACGCCTGTGCGTACGGGCCTTGGATTCAGGGATGAACCTGGCTGAGAGCACAATCGCTGTGATCGCGATCGGGATGTTGAGCCAGAATACGGCCCGCCAGCTGATCAGATCAACGAGGAGCCCGCCTATGGGTGGTCCCAGTGCCATCGATACACCGATCACGCTGCTCCAGGTGCCCAGTGCCCGTGCCCGGGTTCCCGGTTCGGTGAAGGTGTTGGAGATGATCGACAGGGCGACCGGATTGAGCATGGAGCCACCCAGGCCCTGCAGAACACGGGCTGCGATGAGGATCTCAGCATTAGGAGCCAGGGAACTCAGGAGGGAACCCACGGTGAACATGGACAACCCGAACTGGAACACCCTGCGGCGGCCGATCCGGTCCGCAACAGATCCGGCGAGCATGAGGAAACCTGCGGTGGATAACGAATACGCACTGAGTACCCACTGCAACTGGGAGACACTGGCGTCCAGTGACTCACCGATGGCGGGCAGCGCCACGCTGACGGCATAGCCATCCATGCTGACGATGAAGACGCTCAGACAGCAGGTGTAGAGCAGAATCGTCCTGCCTCTGCCGCTCAGTTCATCCAGTGTCCGTGCCACCGCCACGTGAAGCCCTCCATACTTGATTGACCTATTCAATATAGACCCACGGGCAGGTGAAAGCGGGGCACTGATGAGGAAGTCCTCATCAGTGCCCCGCTTGGGTTCACCCGGCGTGCGGGCTATTTCTTGCCAAAGTCCAGGTTGTTGAGATCGATGTTCTCCATACCCTTCGGCAGCTTCGGCATACCCGGCATACCGCCACCCGCCCCACCGAGCTGCTTCTGCAGCTCCGCGAGGTCAGGCATTCCGGGCCCACCCATGCCCGGCATGCCCGGCATACCTGGCATTCCCGGCATGCCACCCATCGGCATCCTTGGCTGGGTTGGGCCCTTCTTCGCGGGTTTGCGTTTGCCGTTCTTGCCCTTGCGGCCCTTCGCCTGCTTCTTGGTGGCGCTGCGTCCGGCTGGACCCATGCCGAACTGGCCAGCCATCTTGCCCATCATCTTCTTGGCTTCGAAGAACCGCTCCACCAGCTGATTCACATCGGAGACGGTCACACCGGAACCACCGGCGATACGCTTGCGACGGGAGGCGTTGAGGATCTTGGGATCATCGCGCTCCGCCGGGGTCATGCCGCGGATGATGGCCTGGATGCGGTCCAGGTGCTTCTCATCCACCATGTCCGCCATATCGGTCATCTGCTTGCCACCGGGCAGCATCTTGAGGATATTGCCGATCGGACCCATGCGGCGGATCATGAGCATCTGCTCGAGGAAGTCCTCCAGGGTCAGTTCACCGGACCCCAGCTTTTTGGCTGCGGCTTCAGCCTTGTCCTGATCCATGACGGATTCGGCCTGCTCGATGAGCGAGAGCATATCGCCCATGCCGAGGATGCGGCTGGCCATGCGCTCAGGGTGGAAGACATCGAAGTCCTCGAGCTTCTCACCGGTGGAGGCGAACATGATCGGCTTGCCGGTCACTTCACGGATGGACAGCGCCGCACCACCGCGGGCATCGCCATCAAGTTTGGTGAGCACCACACCGGTGAAATCAACACCATCGCGGAAGGCCTCCGCGGTGTCCACGGCGTCCTGACCGATCATCGAATCGATGACGAAGAGGACCTCATCCGGGTTGACGGCGTCACGGATGTTCCGGGCCTGTGTCATCAGCGTGTCATCGATGCCGAGACGGCCGGCGGTATCCACGATCACGATGTCATGCTGGGTCCGCCTGGCTTCTTCAATGCCTGCCTGGGCGACAGCGACGGGGTCGCCGTGGCTGGTGCCCATCTCGTGCTCGAAGGAGTCGATGCTGGTGCCGGGGTCCGGTGCGAAGGTGGTGACACCTGCACGCTCACCCACGATCTGAAGCTGCTGGACCGCACCTGGTCGCTGCAGGTCACAGGCGACCAGCATCGGGGTGTGTCCCTGGGCAGCCAGGTGCTTGGAGAGCTTTCCGGCAAGTGTGGTCTTACCTGCACCCTGTAGACCGGCGAGCATGATCACGGTCGGTGGGTTCTTGGCCAGCTGCAGGCGGCGGGTCTCACCACCGAGGATCCTGACCAGTTCCTCGTTGACGATCTTGATGACCTGCTGGGCGGGATTCAGCGCCTGGGAGACCTCGGCGCCAACTGCGCGTTCCTTGATGCGGTTGATGAAGGATCGCACGACGGTGAGCGAGACGTCGGCTTCAAGCAGGGCAAGCCGGATCTCACGTGCGGTTGCATTGATGTCTGCCTCGGTGAGCTTGCCTTTGCCGCGAAGGCCCTTGAGGGCATTGTTCAACCGATCGGACAGTGACTCAAACACGAATGAACTCCCAGTGGTTCTAGAGTGCGGGGTTTCTAATCCCCCTATGGTAGCCGGTCATCCCCACCCAGGTCACGTCAGCTGGTGGTTTCCACGGCTCAGCTACCCGCCAGGACCCGGTTGATATCCCGTTCGACCGTCACCCGGTCAAACCCGGGGCGCAGTGCTGCCTGGATCACCAGGGTGGCACCCGGTGTGGACGTGGAGATCCACGACACCTCAGGTAAAGCACCCAGCAGGGCGAAGATCGCCCCGGTCCGGAGTCTGGTCCGCACCTCCACGGTGTCGCCATGCCAGAAGGTGGCGGTGATACCCGGTTCCGGGACGGGCACTTCCGAGTACACCCCGGATTTCAAGGCCTGGAGGAAGGACTGCGGATCGAAATCCTGAGGACCGTTCGCGCGAACATCGAATTCACAGTGCCACAGGCCGTCGACGATCATCCTGCTGTTATCGATCATCCAACCTTTGGCTGCGATGACACTCATGATGTGTCGGAGATCAGTACCGTGCCAGAAGACGGTGGGCACCCCGTGCCTCATCCGCAGTCCGATATCCTGACGGGGAGCAACCATGGGGGCGGTGGGTCGGACGTCGACAAGCCGTCTGCGGGCGCGGGAGCACACCGCACCGAGCGCACGCTGCAGCGTCGGTGTCCACACCCCCGGGCCGGTGGCCCGGGCGTCTGCTTCGGTGAGCACCTCGAGCAGGTTCAGGGTGACCAGGTCAAAACGTACTGCGTCGAGGAGGATATCCAGCGCCTCCTCGGAGTACGGGTCCATCCGTTGGACAATGCGTGCGATGGTGGTGTGTTCCGCGACAAGAGTTTGCACACACGCCCGGTCACGCAGGTTCAGGCCCATCCGGCGGGCGGTTCGTGCCACCATCTCCGCGCCGACCTGTTCATGCGGCCGTGATGTCCCCTTACCGATGTCGTGGTAAAGCGCTCCCAGAAGCAGCAGGTCAGGACGGGCAACCGCGACGGTTTCCAACGCACAGTTGGCCACGGTGTTGAGGCTGTGCTCATCGATGGTGGACACATGGCTGGGTTCCCGGGGCATGAGGCCACGGATGTTATCCCACTCCGGAACAAAACGTGCCCAGAGTCCGTGACGGTCCATCTGTTTGACCACACGCCGTGAGTTCTCCGGACTGGAGAGCGCACGGAAGAAGTCACCGGCAACAGCGGCCGGCCAGGGATCGGGCAGCGTGGGGCACTCTGTGAGTCTTTTCCACGTGGCCTCGGCGACGGGCAGACCTGTCTTGGCCGAGGCTGCGGCCACACGCAGTGGGAGGGCAGGATCGGTGAGGTCTGCATTGCGGGAGAGCCCGATGGTGCCGGAGATATCCACCACGTCCAGGTCTAAGGGGCGCCGCTGGGCGGTGCGGTATCCCAGCCCGGTGCGGCGCGGAAGAAGTCCACGGGCGGTGGCGAGGGCATCATTGAGGGCGTCATCAATGGATCTGGCTGCATCGGCAATCTCCCGGCCCAGATGATAACGGTCGGTGTAGCCCAGATCCAGGGCGACATCAACGGCGAACTCCGGGTCCAGCACATCCCGGGAGCGTCGCGCATGCACATGCAGCAGGGTGCGCACATCAAGCAGGAGCCGGTGCTGCTCATCCAGCCTGGGCAGATCGCAGAGGTTCCCCAGCGCCAACGCGTTGATCAGTTCATAATCGCGCAGCCCTCCCCTGCCATGTTTCAGATCCGGCCGGGTCATGGCCACCACCGGACCCGACCGACGCCACCGGGCGATGGCGGTGTCGGCCACCGCATTGAAATTACGGTGGAGTTCACGGCGCCACTTGGTGATGATGCGGGTGCGTGTGTCGTCGAAAAGCTCCCGGCCCCCGGCAATGAAGCGGAGATCCAGCATGGCCAGCGCCGCTGTGGAATCCGCGGAGATCATCTCCGCGCACTCCGCCGGAGTGCGCACCGCATAATCCAACCGCTTCTTGGCATCCCAGATCGAGTACCAGAGATCCTCCACACCCGGCGGCGTGACGCCGGCGGGATGCAGCAGGATCAGATCAATGTCGGAATAGGGTGTCATCTCCCCGCGGGCGAGCGACCCGGTGGCCGCGAGCGCGGTGCCGGCGGGCAGTATGAGGGATCCGAGCAGTGCCAGGGTTGCGGTCTCGGTGTCGCTCCGGAGTTGGGTGGGATCATTCATGCGATGGGTGGGTCCCTTGTGGAATCAGAGTGCGTCGTTGCCGCGTTCGCCGGTGCGCACGCGGATGAGCTCCTCCACGTGGGTGACCCAGACCTTGCCGTCGCCCATCTTTCCGGTGCGGGCGGTGTTGACAATGACTTCGGTGACCTCGGCGAGCTGATCATCAGCGACGATGACCTCAATTTTGACCTTGGGTACGAAATCCACGGCGTACTCAGCGCCGCGGTATACCTCGGTGTGCCCCTTCTGCTGGCCGAAACCCTGGGTTTCGGTGACGGTCATACCCTGCACGCCCACCTGTTCGAGGGCCTCCTTGACGTCGGTCAACGTGAAGGGCTTGATGATGGCGGTGATCAGTTTCATGTCCTGTGCTCCTGGAGTTCTGATGATGCTTGTCGACGGTGCCTGCCGCCCGCAGGCGGCTACCTACAGGTTGTTAACCTGTGCCGTCCTTCGAATCTAACGAATTTCCGGTCCGGCGGTGTCATAGGCGGATTCTCTGTGTTCGGTGGTGTCAATACCCTGCTGCTCCTTGTCCCCATCGATTCTCCACCCCATCGTCACCTTGAGGATGACGGCGATGATCCCGGTGACCACGGCTGCGAACACCATGGCTACCAGCGCGATGACAATCTGGATGATAAAGAGTTTAAAGCCCTCGGTGCCACCACCGGTGAACCAGCCGGTATCTGTTGCCAACAGGCCCACCCCGATGGTTCCCCACAGGCCCGCCACCAGGTGGACACCCACCACATCCAGTGAGTCATCGAAGCCGAAGCGGTACTTCAGGCCCACGCCCAGGCAGGCCAGTCCACCGCCGATCACACCGAGGATCAGGGAGGTCACGGGAGTCAGGGCACCCGCAGCCGGGGTGATGGTGACCAGGCCGGCGACCACACCGGAAGCTGCGCCCAGAGACGTGGCGTGTCCATCGCGGAGTCGTTCAACGGCCAGCCAGCCCAGCATGGCGGCGGCTGTGGCGGCGGTGGTGTTGATCCAGGCCAGCCCCGCCAGCCCATCAGCGGCGAAGGCGGATCCACCATTGAAACCAAACCACCCGAACCACAGCAGCGCTGCGCCCAGCATGACGAGGGGAAGGTTGTGTGGTCGTGCCGCCACAGTCGGGAAGGTTCTGCGCTTCCCGATGATCAGGGCAAGCACGAGTGCGGCCGTACCCGCGGAGATATGCACCACGGTGCCGCCTGCGAAGTCGATGGGTGCGATGGTGGCCTCACCGTCGGTGACCCCGAAAAGCCATGCCGCGAAACCCACCTCGTTGTGGGCGAGCAGTCCCCCACCCCAGACCATGTGTGCCAGGGGGAAGTAGACGAAGGTGGACCACAGAGCGGTGAAGGTCAGCCAGGTGGAGAACTTCACGCGTTCAGCGAGCGCACCGGAGATCAATGCCGTGGAGATCACGGCGAAGGTGAGCTGGAAGCCGATGTCAATGACATTCGCGTACCCGGAGGCTCCTTCCAGGTAGTTGCCCTGGGCATCGGTGATCGAGTCACGCAGCCCGAGCATCTCGAAGGGATTGGCCACGATCCCGGCCAGCGACTGGGTGCCGTACGACATCGACCAACCCCACAGGATGTACACCACTGAGACCACACCCAGTGTGCCGAAGGACATCATCATCATGTTGAGGACGGATTTCTGGCGGGACATCCCCCCGTAGAACAATGCCAGCGCCGGTGTCATGAGCAGGACCAGTGACGCGGATATGAGCATCCACGACGCATTTCCCGATGTAGCAGCGATCTGTTCAGCGGTCATGTCAGGTGACCTCCTTGAATCTTGGGTCGAGTGTCCGATGGGCGGTTATGCGGAACGTGACAGCACGCCGTTTTTCGCGGTGGGAGAAACCACGGGGTTAGCGCTGGCCAGCGCCGCATATCCTGGTTTAACTATAGATCTATAGAAAGAGTTTCGATAGCTCTACAGAATCCATTTCTGCAGCGCCCACGCCCCTGGGCGTGCCAATTCGATTGCTCAACAGGTATTTATGCCCATATGTGAACTCAGGCACAGGAGGGTAATCCGGGGTTATCCCCTTTTAAGTTTCCCGGCCCTGAACGCTGTGAGACCAGCCGGAACCTGATGGTTTCCGTGGTGCCAGGAAACAGATGTTGGGCTGTGGCCAAAGTGTCGCCCACAGCCCAACATCGGTGATCACCCACCCGGTCTCCCCTACCTTCACCCCACTGCCCCCTTGAGCAGTCACTCCTCCCCGCGCATGAAAGAACCCGGTGGATGACTGGTTATCCGGGAGATATTTCCCCCCTCAACCAGCCCTCCACCGGGTTATAAGCCTGCGGAACCTCTTAACCCAGCAGGGCGTCCACGAAGCCCTCCACCTCGAAGGGAGCGAGGTCATCGGCACCCTCACCGAGGCCGACGAGCTTGACCGGAACACCCAGTTCCTCCTGAACCTGGAACACGATGCCGCCCTTGGCGGTGCCATCCAGCTTGGTCAGAACCACACCGGTGATGTCCACAACATCACGGAAGATCCGCGCCTGCTGCATACCGTTCTGGCCGACGGTGGCATCCAGGACCAGCAGAACCTCATCCACCGGTGCCTTCTTCTCCACCACACGCTTGACCTTGCCCAACTGATCCATCAGGCCGGTTGAGGTGTGCAGGCGGCCCGCGGTGTCAACGAGCACGACATCAGCCTGCTGCTCCACGCCTCTGGCCACAGCATCGAAGGCAACGGAGGCCGGATCGGCTCCCTCGGCGCCGCGGACGGTGGTGGCACCGACGCGACGACCCCAGGTCTCCAGCTGGTCAGCAGCCGCTGCACGGAAGGTGTCAGCTGCACCCAGCAGCACCTTATGCCCCATGGACACCAGGACGCGGGCGAGCTTGCCGGTGGTGGTGGTCTTGCCCGTGCCGTTGACGCCGACTACGAGCACGACCGCTGGTTTGCCTTCATACGGCATGGCCCGGATGGAACGATCAAGGTCGGGACGGCAGGCGTCGATAAGCGTCTGGCGCAGCATCGCGCGCGCCTCAGCCTCGCTGCCCACACCGTGCGCGGCGATCTTGTCGCGCAGCTCATCGACCACACGCATGGTGATGGTGGTTCCCAGGTCCGCCTTGATGAGCATCGCCTCGATGTCCTCCCAGGCATCCTCATCCAGTTCACCGGCGGTGAGGATTCCCAGCACGGACTTGCCGAACACATTCTGCGAGCGTGCCAGACGTCCACGCAGCTTGCCGATACGCCCCGCAGCCGGTGCGATCTCATCCAGTGGCTCGGGTGCCGGCTCAGGGGCCACATCCGGAACCGGGGTCTGTTCGCGGGCAGCCTCAGCGAACTCCGCGGTCACCTGAGCAGCCTCGGCCGCCTCCACAGCCTCGTCCTGCACGGCGTTGGACTCAGCCGGGGTTTCCTCCTCCGGCCCCGCCAGGATTTCGACAGGTTCCTCAACCGGCTCCTCCGGAGCCTCAGCAAGCGCCGCAGCTGCATCCACGGACAATTCCTCCGGCACGGCCTCAGGCTCGACGGCCACATCGTCTGGCTCATCCACGACGACCACCTCTTCCTCGACCACCTCAGGCTCCGGGGTCAGGGCATCCTCCTGGACGGGGAAAGCGTCGGTTTCCTTCTCCTCCGGCTTAGCCTCGACGGGATGATTGACCGGGGTGGTTTCCTCGGTGGCCTCAGACTCAGGCTGCTGAGGCGGCTCCGGGACAACCAGGGGTTCCTTCTCCGGGGCTGGTTCCGGGGTGGGGATCGGCGCAGGGATGATCGGGCTGGGTGCAGTCAGCTTCTGATCATCACGGAGCACCGGTTCCTTCTGCTCATCAGGTTGGGCCGGAGCGAAGTTGAAACCGCCCTGCGCCTGATAGTTACCGGATTTCTCCTGCTGGGTGAGTTGTTTCTTCTCCTCCTCAGCAGGTTTTTCAAAACTAACCGTCTTTGATTCGCCTCGTTTCTTTCCGACAATCAGCACAATGATGATCACCAGAATGAGGAGGGCTACTAGTCCAACAATCCAAAAGGTTGTATCCATGCCCTCTATAGTGGCAGGTTTCCCCTCGGCGCACATCGACAGCCCACGCTTTTCCTGCCGAAGATGCCAAAAACCCCGCATGCAGTGTGCGACCGCATGCGGGGAGATTGAAGCTGGCTGGGGGATTTATCTAGTCCACCAGGCCCGGGTTGGTCACACCGAGCACCATGGCCTCTGCAGAAATCAGGTCACCGGTGACCAGATCCGGAACCAGATCCGCGATCCTGCCCCATCCAGCGGCAGCGCGGTCAAGCGTCCGGGTCTTGCCGATGAGCTCGTGGGCATGCAGACGGGATGACAGGGCGAATACCAGGGACACCACCGGGGTGAGCGCCCACATGTTCTCCGGCTTCTCAGTGTCCACACCGTCGAGCTTGTCAAAACGGATACGGGCCGAGGAATACAGTTGACGCTGTGTACCCCGCATGGCACGGAGCAGGTCAACAGCGGTCTTCATCAGGCCCTCGGCCTGCAGGACCTCGTTGAGCTGTTCCCGCTTCTTGAAGGTTTCGAACACAGCCATCAACCGGGTGTTATCCGCCATGAGGGGACCCGGAACGATATCGGCATTGCTGAAGAACATCTCCAGCAGAGCGGCCTGCTGGGTCTCATTCATGCTGGCGATCGCCACGGTGGACTGGTCCACGCAGGCGGTGTCCAGCGTGGAGTCACGGCCGGTGGCCAGGGTGGAGAGGATATTCCTGCCCGCCACCTCCTCCAACTGCGACAGGATCGGCAACAGCGGGGTTCGGTTGCCCACCTCCTCCGCTTCCCGGAATGCCCCGGGCAGCGCACCAAGCAACTGAAGGGTGCCGATCCACGCGGTCCGGTGAATTTCGGTGGCCGGGGTGTCCGTGGTGAACGGCGAGGCCGCCAGACCGGAGGAAATCACCTTACCGGGCAGGGCATGCGCCGGAACCAGGGATGCGGACAGGCCCTTCAGGGCCGCCGCCGGATGCGCACGCAGGGCAGTGTTCACCACCGGCAGGTGTTCGGTGTTGCCCTGCTCAGACCAGATATGGGACACATCCCACAGCGCCGGGACCACAGCCTCAGATACTGGTGGTTCTTCCACCACTCCACCGAAGAACGCGGACAGCTGCGCGAACTCCTCAGGCTGGTTGGCGTAGAAACCCTCCTGCTCCACGGTCACGGCGGTGATACCGGGTGACAGCGGGGTGAGCAGGGTGGTGAAACGATCCGCGACATGCAGCTGCACCAACAACGGACCGGCACCCACCAGCGATTCGGGCAGCTCGACACGGTCACTGGTCACCGGTACCTCAACGGCACGGATCCACGGCGCGGTGGTCGGCCAGATCCAGGCTCCCAACCTGCGTCCGGCGGCCAACTCATCGAAGACGAGTTCGGAACCCTCGATGGTGATACCGGTGGAATGCTCCACCTTGTCCAGTACCGCGATGGTCACGCTGAGACGACGGTCAGCACGTAGTTCCGTCCAGTCGAATTCGATGGAGCCCCGGGGCACAACGAGGGTACTGGCGGCCACCTCCTTCATGGGCGCGACCCAGGTGCGGCCATTGTCCGGAGTGGTCATCTTGATGGTGCGCAGCGGGGAACCGTGGTGGTTACGCACACTGATCCGGGGATCACCAACATTGACACCGGTGCGGATACGCAGCTCACCACCACCGTCCAGGTCGCGGGGGCGGCACACGGTGCGTGTGACACGCCACATCGGTGGTTCAGTGGTCAGGGGTAGTTCGATGGCGATCTGCGGTGGCACGAACCGGAGGGGCATCTGGTCACCCTCATCGGTGGTCACCACGAAGTTGGCATTAGGTTCGGTGGCTCCGACCCCGACCACGCGTGGCTCAGCCGTGAAATGTTTCTCACCGGAACGCACACGTAGCGTGGCCTCGGACAGGCCAGCGGTGGTGGGGATACGGAAGGAGCTGTCCGCGCCGACCATCTCCAATTCGGTGGTCATGCCCTCCACGATGGCGTATTCGTGGCGGAAGGATTCATTGCGGGGCCCCCGCAGACGGATCAGGTATTCACCGACCCAGGGTGCGTCATAGGCCTCCGGATCAAAGATGTAGAACACGCCACCCTCGGCGGGAACCTCCAGGGGTTCCGGATCCGCGATCTCATCACCGGCGCTGCCCACACCGGCGAAGGCGGAAATGGCGAGCATCCAGGTCTCATCACGGCCACTCAGGGTGGGTGGGAACTCCGCGATCAGGGATTCAGCATGCACAGCCAGGCCCGTGGTGGAACGCACATGCGGGATCAACGCCTGCTGCGGATGGTGGAAGGCCACCCGCCTGCGGGGATCAATGCACCGCACCTCCTTGTTCACCTTCAGGGAGGCCAACCCGCGGGCGTCCACACGGGAACAGGTCCACGAGGACCAACCCTCGACCTCAAACGAGTCGAGCACAGGCACCTTCTCCCCGGTGACAATATCTTCCAGGGTGGATTCAGACGGAGCCAGAACATAGATCTCCTGGTGGTGCAGAGAGACCTTGTCAGTGAGGTTTTCACCCCGCGCAGAGAACACCAGAACCGGATCAGTGAAGTCCACCACCGGAACCACCCAGGTGATCTGGTTGGTGGTGTCCGTGACGGTGGTTTCACGGATCTGACGTTCCACGGTCACATCGAGGGCCTCCGAATATCCGGAGGTATCACCCCAGGCACGTCCCGTGCTGTAGATCCGGGTGGTGCCCTCCAGGCTGACCCGCCAGGAGACCTCACCATCGGTGACCCGCTGTTCGGGGAGACGCAGGCACACCTTGCGGCGTTCTGCATCCAGGATCAGACGGGGACGCAGCTCACGCAGGGCCACACCCACCGAGTTCTCACGATCCGCGGTACCCACCGGACGTTCACGCAGTTCCGCCACGAAGAGCTCATCAACCATGGCAGGGAGGGCGATCTCACGCTCACGATCAGACCAGGAGGTCGGATGGGTTTCAGCGAAGTCACACAGGGCACGGACACCGCCGAGCAGCTCCTCAGCCCACTCCGGGGCCAGCCGCCTGAGGGTATCGAACATGAAGGGGAAGTCCTCGGTGCCGGTTTCCACCTCGGTGAGCACCGGCGCCACCTCCCTGCCGGTGACACCACAGTGCAGCGAAAGTACGGCGATGGGGTCTGCCTCATCGGCTGGAACGGTGAGTCCCACCTTGACCAGGAGTTTTTCCACCTCTGATTCCAGCACTGCGGAATGCTCCGGTTCCAGGCCCAGGCCGCCGAAGTATTCGTCGAAGAAATCCTGTGGATCAACAATGCGGGCGGCACGTGAGACCAGGGTGGCCACGGTGAGTCCCGGGGTCATATCCAGAAGTTCCGCCATATTGGCACCGGCGGCCAGCTGACGCGACAGGAAGGTGCCGTAGAAACGGTCAATGCGCTCGAGTTCATCGCTTCGGAGCTGCGCCTGGGCGAAGTAGTCCACTCCCCTCAGACGCTGGGTCAGTTCCAGCTCCGTCTGTGATGCCCATCCGAGCAAAGAATCATTGAAATCGGCAATGCCACCAGGCATAAATACACTCTCCCCGCGTAACCGCGTCCCGAATTGAAACTGAAATGACTGCGCAGAGGCGCCATTGAAATGCCCTTTCACCTTACCCCACGTCAGGCGGGGTCAACGCGCCGGGAGCAGGCCCCGGATCCTTGGCCCACCAGGTCACGTAACCAAGCCCACAGTCACCAGATGCAGGCCCGTTCAGACACTCTGGCCGAGAGTGTCCAGCGTCATCACATCCGCGGGGGATTCTTCATCCATCACGGGACCACGCACCGGCATATCCCCGGCACGTTCCATGCGCTGGGAGATCACACGGGTCACGCCGTCACCACGCATGGTCACGCCATACAGCACATTGGCCACATCCATGGTGGGCTTCTGGTGGGTGATCACGATGAGCTGGGAGTCCCGGCGCAGCTCCTCAAACAGGGCAATCAGACGACGCAGGTTCACATCATCCAGTGCGGCCTCCACCTCATCCATCACATAGAACGGACTGGGGCGGGCGCGGAAGATGGCCACCAACATGGCCAGTGCGGTCAGTGATTTCTCACCGCCGGACAGCAGGGACAACCGCTTGACCTTCTTGCCCGGTGGGCGGGCCTCCACCTCAATACCCGTGGTGAGCATGTCAGTGGGGTCGGTGAGTAGAAGACGCCCCTCGCCACCCGGGAACAAAGTGTTGAACACCTTCGGGAACTCGCGTTCCACATCCTGCCAGGCATCGGTGAACAGCTGCAGGATCTGGGCATCCACGTCGTCGATCACCCCGTTGAGATCAGTCCTGGCCTGTTCCACGTCATTGACCTGGGTGGACAGGAAATCATAGCGCTCCTCCAGGGCCTTGAACTCCTCCAGCGCCAACGGGTTGACCTTTCCCAGAGAGGCCAGGTCCTTCTCCGCCTGTTTCAGCCTGGCCCGCTGATGCTTCTCGTCAAAATGTTCATCCGGGGTGTAGTCACGGAGCAGATCCGTCACCGGGATACCGAGTTGTTCGGTGATCTTGGCCACCGACTCCTCCATGCGGATCTGTGCCTGCGACCGGGCCAGTTCCATGGCATGGGCGTTGTCACTGAGCCGCCCCAGCTGATGGCGTGCGGCGTTCACGGCATCACGGGCGCGGGCAGCCTGAGCGGTCAGTGAGGCTTTCTCCCGGGCGCGGGCATCACGGTCCGTCGCAGCCTTCACCAGTGCCTCCGAGACCCGTTCCGCAACATCGCGGGCCCCCCGGTGCACGGTGGCAGCCAGTTCCGTGCGTTGCCGCCGCGCCTCCACAGCCTTGTCATGACGCAGTTTCGCCTCCCGCTCATGCTCAGCCTGGCGTCGCAGGCCGTCACCTCTGCCCCGGACCTGCCCAGCGCGCTCCTCCGCGGTGCGCAGGGCGAGACGTGCCTCCATCTCCATGGCGCGGACCTGGGCGAGCGCAGCGGTTGCCGTGTCGCGGTCCTGGGTTGATGGCTCCTCGACCTCGGCATCTTCCTCGACCCGGGAGAGCCGGTCACGGATCTCGGCGAGCTGTGACCGCAGTTCCTCCCGGCGGTTTTCCGCAGCGGTGAGACGTTCCAGGTGCCGTGCGCGTTCCGACTCCACGGCGTGGCGCTGTTTTTCCAGGCGTCCGAGTTCACGGTTCACGTTGTCCAGGGCCAGGTCGAGTTCGCGCAGCGCCGCGGTGTGTGCGGCGACTTCAACACGGGTGTTCTCGGCGGTCAGTCGGGCACCGTCGAAGGTTCCGGCGATATCGTCGAGTGTGCGGGCGGTGGCGGCCAGTTCCTTCCGGGCGGTCTCGATCTGCGCGGTGATCTCCACTGTGGAGGTTCCGGTGCCGAGCTGCACCCACCCGGCGCCCACGAGTACGCCCTCCCTGGTGACCGCCCTCAGGCGTGGATCTCCTGCGACCACCTCGAGTGCGGTGGGGGTGGCGTCGACAAGCACAACGTCCGCGAGCAGCCGGTTGACCGGCGCGGAGACCGTCGCATCCAACACCACGTGGTCAAGCAACCAGGTCACTCCGGCGGGCAGGGTCGCATCAAGGCGCCAGGCACCTCCCGAGCCCTGGCCCTCAACGATGACGGTGCGCGGCACGCCCGCTTCAAGGAGCTTATCGACGACCCCCTCCCCCACCTCGCCCACGAGCGCCTCCGCATGGGCCTCCAGCGCTGCGGACAACGCCGTGTCCACGTCCTTCTCTGCACGGATCAATCCCGCCAACTGTGGGAAGTCCACCACGTCCGCTGCCCTGGAGCGGGGGCGGTTCTGGTTGAGGGTGTCAATGCGCGATTCCAGACGGGAGACATCCCGCTCCAGGCTGCCGCGTTGATCACGGAGTTCCTCCAGGCGGGTCTCTGCCGTCTGCGCCTCTTTCTGTGCCTGCCTGTGGGCGGTTTCCAAGGGTGCGCGTTCAGAGATGATCTCCCTCTGACGCTGGGTGGCCGCACGCTGTTCGCGTTCCACTTCAAGGATGCGTCCGAGAAATTCATCACGATCCCCGCTCAACCGCCGTGCATCATCCTCTGCTGACTGGAACCTGGCACGCAGGGATTCCTCACCGGCCAATAACCGGACCACCCCTTCGCGTCGGTCGGCGATGGCCCGGACCTGCGCCAGGTGTTCACGTTCGGCCTCTTCCGCCTCGGCGGCGCGTGACTCCGCCTCCTCGCGGATGGAGTCGAGTCGGTCCCTGGCCATGTCCACCTGCATCTGCAGATCCTCGAAGTCACGGTCCGCCTGCTCTGCGCGGTACAGCAACTCCTCCGGATCCTGGCCGGCATAGGCGGTGTCCACGGCACCAGAACTCGCGCGGTCCGCACTGATACGCAGGGTGGCGGAGACACGCTCGGCAAGGGAGGAGAGGTCAAACCACAGTTGTTGTGCAGCCTCTGCCAGTGGGGTGACCCCGGCCAGTTCGGTCTCCAACTCAGCCTGGGTGATTGACGCATCCTCGAGTGCCTCTTCAGCGGCTGCCACCTGCTCACGGATCATCTTCTCGCGCTCGGTGGAGGTCTCGAGCTTTTCTGACAACCGGACGATCTCGAAACCGGCGATCTGGAAACGGGCATCCCGGAGATCCGCCTGGACAGTGGCCGCCCGTCTCGCGGCCTCAGCCTGACGGGCCAGTGGTTTAAGTTGCCTGCGCAGCTCCTCGGTCAGATCCATGAGACGATCGAGGTTGACCTGCATCCCCTGGAGTTTGCGCTGGGCCTTCTCCTTTCGGCGGCGGTGTTTGAGTACACCTGCGGCTTCTTCGATATAGGCGCGTCGTTCCTCCGGGCGGGATTCCAGGATGTCAGCGAGTTTCCCCTGCCCCACCATGATGTGCATTTCCCGGCCGATACCCGAATCCGACAACAACTCCTGGATATCCATGAGCCGGGCCCTGGAACCATTGATCTCATATTCGCTGGCACCGTCACGGAACATCCTACGGGTGACGGACACTTCCGTGTATTCGATGGGCAGTGCACCATCGGTGTTGTCGATGGTGAGGGTGACTTCTGCACGGCCCAGTGGTTTACGGTCACCGGCGCCGGCGAAAATGACATCCTCCATCTTGCCGCCACGCAGGGTTTTCGCTGAACCCTCCCCCATGACCCAGGCGAGTGCATCAACAACATTGGACTTGCCGGAGCCATTGGGACCCACCACGGCGCAGATGCCTGGTTCGAATTTCAGGGTCGTCGCAGATGCGAAGGACTTAAACCCTTTGAGCGTCAACGATTTCAGATACATATCGGCTTCAAAGTCTAGCGTTCAACAAAGCCCTCCAGTCCACGCGGCTCGCCCCACTGATCGATCACCGTGGAAACTTTTCCTACCCGGTTATGGTGGCTGGGTTTTTCCTTGAGTCGGGTGAGCAGTTCCTGGCACCGGTCCTCGGGGCCCTCTGCAACCACACAGACGCGGCCATCATCAAGGTTGGTGGCAGAACCGGTCAATCCCAGTGCCAAAGCCTGGGATCGGGTCCACCACCGGAAACCCACGCCCTGGACATGGCCGTGGACAAAAGCGGTGAGACGGGTCTGGTCAGTCATGATGAAGCCTTTCACGTGTGCTCTCTGAAATACCCCCGATTCTATGGCGTATCAACGGGTGTGGGACGAACTCATCTCCCTCGGAGAAGCTTCGGGGCGATCATCTTCAATCGGGGGGCTTCTGGTTCCTCTGGCTCTTCTGGGATAACGCCTGGTTCTAACCTATTGTCCGTCATATACTTGAGCGCCTTCTCCACTGCTGCGAGTTTGCGCTTCAGTTCAATCACGGTGGGGGCCTGCTCATCAGAGAACTCATCAACGCGTTCCTTCTCACGGCGTAGTTTCCTCTCCGTCTGTGTGAGATCACTCCAGATCGTGGGATCCTGTTCCAGTTGTTGCAGTTGCAGGAGAATGACGATGGCCAGCTGATATTCCACCACCGCCTCCATGGACTCCGCAGAGGTGCTCGGGCTCAACATCCCCACGGCAATGCTCCCGCCACCAGCAGACACCAGTGTGCCCGCAGTCAGCAGGCCACCGACCATTCCGCCCGGCCCGAAACTGGCCAGCGCACTGGTGATCACAGCAGCACCTGTCAGACCCGGGGCCGCAGCCAAAGCAAGGCCACCGCTCGCAGCCACGATGGCCACCGCGCCGGCCCCTAATGCTCCCCACTTGACCCACTGCCTGCGGTTACCTGGTGAAAGTACCTTATTGGCAGTTTTCAGTGCGCTGAACACGTGGTCACCGAATTGGCTTCCCAACCCCATTTCCGCCGTGAGATCCTTCAGGGCCCGCAAGCGGACCTCCTCTTTGATGGTGATCTCAAAAGGGCGGATCAGGTTCTCGGTAGCCAACGCGAGAATACGTGGAACAGCCTCCTCCCCGGACAGATACCGGTTGGGGCGGGGTTCAGGTACTTCCGCATGGGGATCAAGGAAATCAAACTCCAGGGACAAAATGTCCCCCGGGATGGGTCTATTCCCCTCATGACTCCTGACTTTGAGGTCCGAAATGAGTCCTGCTTGAACCTGTCGCAGTGCGCCCGAATAACGGTTCAGCTCATCTCCCTTCAGCTGGTGTTTGATCAGGTGGGAATAGCGCAGGGCCTGGACAGCCAGCAGCTCAGGCTCATCGAGTGCGATATCCACTCCCTTCTCAGCAACCACAATCTCCTTGGAACGCGACCCGAACAGACCAAACCCAATAGCTTCAGCCACCGATTTATTAGCAAGGTACTGAGCGGCAGAATGCGCCGCGCCGGGGGCCGGTGAGGTGTGGATGAGAAAATCCAGCATCCACGGAAACGCCGAGGACACCCCGCGTTTGGCGGCCACCGGGTCGGTGCCACTCCAAAAATTCACCCACCAGTCCAGATTCCCGGGTGGTTCCTGCAAGACATCCTTCAACTTATCCACGTTGAAATTGCCATTGGCCAGGGGACTACCGATCGTCACCAGCCCCACGACCTGAACCTCCTCAGGAAGACGCCTGAGAAGGTCCGCAGCGATCACCGAGCCCAGACTGTGGCCCACGATAACCACGGAGCCGGACTGCGGTATCTGCTGCAGGATGCAGCTGAGTACCTGAGCCCGGACATGTGGTTTGGAGAGGTAGTTGCGGGCCTGACGAAACCAGGGCAGACCGACCGCGAAATCCACCACGGCGTTGGTGAGGGCTCCACCGCCACCCCTGTTGTGTCGCCCCAGCCGGTACTCCATGGCTGAAATGCTCTGCTCAAATTCCCTCCGTTTGATCTTTGCCACGTCGCGGGAGGGGTTTTTGATGGTGATCTCAGGGAGTGTGACGCCTTCATCGGCGTCAAACAACACATCGCTGTACTTCGGCGACAGGGTCTCCGCCTCGTCGAGGGCGGGGAAGCCGATACCTACGAGAGTCTCCGACAGGCGGGTTCGCCAGTTGTCCTGAAGATCTCCCGTCCCCACACCATGCAGGAACAGGAGAACCGTTTGTTCAGCCACGAAAAGCCTTCCATTCAGAGTTCGATCAGGGGAGGAAAAGTACCTTCAAGCATATTTGACGGCATGGAAACACCATGGGCGCTTTCCACCCATGGTAAAAAGCCCCCCTGGTGAAAAGCAGAGTGCCGAGGGAATTTATATCCTCCGGTACTCTGCTCCATTGACCAGCCGGTTGACTAGTCGGTTATTGAGGTTTTCTGACGGTGATGGGGTCGGACCCGTCCCAGCATTCCATCCCCTCCCAGCCACGGAGCCCTCTGATCTCCTCATCATCGCGGTGGAATACCGGATCCAGGCCCAGCTTGCGCTGACGGGCGAAATTACGCAGGACAGCCAGTGCCACTCCGGTCAATGGCACCACAGCCACGAGGTTGGTGATGGCCATCAGACCAGAAAATACATCCGCCAGTGCCCAGACCAGTGGCACGGAACCAATGGCGCCACCCAGGACACACAGGGTGACCAGGACCCGGAAGCCCTGCAGGTAGGCGCGGTTGTTGGTCAGGAACTCGATGTTGGATTCCCCGTAGTAGTAGTTACCGATGACGGAGGAGAACGCCAGGAAGATGATCACCACGGTCAAAAAGTGGATGCCCCACTCACCCACCGAGCTGGCCAGTGCGTTCTGGGTGAGTTCCATGCCGCCGTCGGACTCATACAGGTCGGGCTTGGCCAACAAGATGATGAAGGCGGTGATGGAACAGACCACCAGGGTGTCAAAATACACGCCCAGGGTTTGAATCAGGCCCTGCTTGGCAGGGTGGGAGACCGATGCGGTGGCGGCAGCATTCGGGACAGAACCCATACCGGCCTCATTGGAGAACAGTCCACGGCGGACACCCTGCATGATCACCGCACCGAGGGTGGCACCGGCGAACTCACGGATACCGAAGGCATGGGTGACGATCGAGGTGAGCATGGCCGGCACCTCACCGATATTGATGACCACCACGATCAGACCGATCGCGATATAGAGAACCGCCATGACGGGGACAATGACCTGGGTGACACTGGCGATGCGCTGAACACCGCCGAAGACAATCACCGCGGTCAGTGCCGCCAGCACCAGGCCGACGATCCACTTGGCCATCATGCCGTCAGTGCTGAAGGAGTTGGTTACCGCAGCGGAGATGGAGTTGGCCTGTACCGCGTTGAATACGAAGCCATAGGTCACAGAGATAAGGATGGCGAAGATGACCGCCAGCCACCTCCAGTTGAGAGCCTTGGTCATGTAGTAGGCCGGGCCACCCCGATAGGAGTCCTTGTCCCGGACCTTGTACACCTGTGCCAGGGTTGACTCCACAAAACTGGTGGCGCCCCCGATGATGGCGATCATCCACATCCAGAACACTGCACCCGGTCCACCCACGGCCACAGCAATGGCCACACCGGCAACGTTTCCGGTGCCCACGCGCGAGGCGGCGGAGATGGTGAAGGCTTTGAAGGCCGAGATGCCTTTTTGCCCCTCGGAGATGTCGGAGGGTTTCTCCACGATTGCTTTGAACATGTCCGGTATGTATCTGATCTGCACCAGAAGGGTGGTGGCGCAGAACCAGATGCCCGAACCGACCAGCACGACGATAACGACCAGCCAGAGTTTGTCATTTACTGCGGTAACAGCATTGAGTACGGATTCCATACGGAAAACCTACCGTATCAACGCAGTGAGTTAAAACACTTTCTGGCATCGATTGCAGAAGTGGCTTCCCCGGTTCATGAATGTTTCACGAGTGATCGGGTTTGCGCAGCGTGCACACGGTTTCCCCGTCTGCCCATAGGCATTGAGGGACAGGGAGAAATATCCGGAGTTGCCGTTGACGTTGACATAGAGTGCATCAAAACTCGTCCCGCCCTGATCCAAGGCCCGGAGCATCACCTCACGGCCGGTTTCCAGCAGTGCCGTCAACCGCTTCAGCGATACTCTGGAAGCCTGCTGCCGTGGATGGATCCCCGCCTCCCACAGCATTTCATCGGCGTAGATATTTCCGATTCCGGAGACAATCTCCTGGTTGAGCAGGAGGCGTTTGATTTCTGTGTTCTTGCTTTTGAGGGTGGCTGCGAGTGCGGGTATGTCAATACCCTCTTCGAGCAGATCCGGGGCGATGTGCGAAAGCCTGGCAGGGACACCGTCGACAAGCTCACCGAGCCACCAGTACCCGAAGGTTCGCTGGTCAACGAACCAGACCTCATTGGCGTCGTCAAGCTCAATCCGCGCGCGCAGGTGCCGGTTGGGCTCCGCGTCGGGGGACTTGACCAGCATCTGTCCACTCATGCCAAGGTGGACCAGCAGCGCCAATCCCGTCGGGGTGGCGTCGGTGGGCTCATCGAGTTCCAGCCACAGAAATTTTCCCCGCCGCCGGGCCGCACTGACCTTCAAGCCGGTGAGATTAGCCTCGATCTCCCGCCCGCCGCCGACCTGGTTCCTGGCGGCACGTGGATAGAGCACGGAGGCGCTCACGATGGTGCGCCCCACCAGGTGGCTGTCCAATCCGAGACGGACAACCTCAACTTCAGGGAGTTCCGGCACGTTTCTCCTTGAGCTTCAGGAACGCCTGTCGGGCGGCCTCCTGCTCAGCCAATTTCTTATTGGGGCCCACTCCCCTGCCCATTTCATCACCCTCAAGGGTCACGCTCGCGGTGAACACCAGATCATGGTCTGGCCCCACCGAGGTGGAGACATACTCCGCCATCGGCTTCTTCCGATGCGCAAGTTCTTCCTGAAGGGTGGTTTTCCAGTCCTGGTGGATACCCTTCGCGGATGCATGGTTGATCTTGTGATGGAACAGACGCAACACCACATCGCGGGCGACCTCGAAACCATGCTGGCGGAAAATAGCGCCCAGGAGGGCTTCGGTGGTATCGGCGAGGATGGATTCCTTGCTGCGTCCATCGGTGAGCAGTTCGCCCTTACCCAGGAGAATGAACTCACCCAGACCAATATCACGTGCGATATCAGCCAGCCCATAACGACTGACGATGGAAGCACGCATCTTGGAGATATCCGACTCAGGGCTGCTGGTGTAGAGCTCATAGAGCCGGTTGGCCACGGAGAGACCGAGCACGGCATCACCCAGGAACTCCAGGCGCTCGTTGTTGGGGAGCATCCCGTTCTCATTGGCGAAAGACCGGTGGGTTAATGCCAGGATGAGAAGATCACGTTTGATCTCCACGCCGAGGCGCTCCAGAAGAAGAGAATGGTCAACCGCCTCAAATGCCTCTTCCAGGGCATCAACACCGGTCAGACGGCTTCTTTTCCTGCTCACAGGAACTTCTCCAGGCCTGCCCAACGCGGATCAACCGGGTCGTCGCCGTCTTCGGCCCTGCCCGCTGCGTCCACCGTGCCATCCGGTGCGGGGACATCACTGTCATCACAGGAATCGAATCCGAGTTCAGTACACAATGGGTTGAACGGCAGGTTCAGACCCGCTGCGTCAATGACGGACTGCAGGAGATCCACCGAATCCTGGTGGACCTGTGGCAGCTCGTCCTCGTCCTCGGCCAGTTCACCTGTGATGAAATCATCATCGACTGCGAACACCTCGGAGATATTGAGGCTGGTGTGCGGGGTGAGCTCACGCAGGCACCGCGAACACTGACCCAGGAGCTGGGCCTGGATGGTTGCCTGCACGGAGATTCCTCCACCGAGCGGAATGAAATGGGCGTCTACATCGACGGTGCCGCCCTCGGGGATAGCGATCATCTCAGGACCGATACGCGCCGGGCTGGGGCCTGACTGCTGGATGTTTTCTGGGATACCGCTACCGCGCAGCAGCGCTGCGACATCAAATACAAAAGGAGATTTCATGACCTGGGTGATCCTACCCGCACCCCGGGACACCGACTGCATCGCGGTGAGCTGACCTGCCAGGCGGGAAGCCTGCGGCCCGTTGCGTGGGGTCTGCTAGAAGTGGGTGGCTGATTGTGTTTTAAGAGTGGCTGGGGGTGGCGTCAGGTGGCTCAGTAGTCCCGCTCGTAGGATCGGGGCTCGCGGTCGTACTCGCGTTCATAGTCGCGGCCTGCGGTTTCCCGGGAGTCACGGGCATCGCGTGGCTCGCGTGGCTCACGTGCGGGGCCGGTTGCTCCGGCACCGCGGCGCAGTGCTGTGCGGTCCGCGGAGACACTCCGCAGGGTGGTGGACAGGGAGGTCTCGAACTCGGCAAGTTTGGAATCGACGTACTCGTCACATTCATTGCGCAGCTTGTTGGAATCGGCGTGGGCGCCATCGACAATCCGGTGGGCTTCCTCATTCGCGCGGCGGACCACTTCCGCTTCACTGATCAGCCGCTCCTGCTCAGCCTGCCCCTCGGCGACGGCACGGCGATAGGAATCATTGCCGGAAGCGACAAGGCGATCACATTCTGCCTGGGCACGTTCGGTGAGTGCATCCGCCTCACGTCGTGCATCGGTGACGGTGCGATCAGCGGTGTCATTGGCTTTCGCCACCACGGAATTGGCGTGGTTGGTGGCATCCTCGACCATGGCATCCGACTCATCGGTGGCCCGCTGGAGCAGATCCCGGGATTCTATCTCGGCATCCTCGAGGATCGCGCGCGCACGTTCTTCCGCCTCACGGATCAGGCCGTCACGATGATCGAGTACATCCTGAGCGTCATCGAGTTCGGTGGGCAGTGCGTCACGCAGGTCATCCAAGAGTACGAGCATGTCCTGGCGTGGAACCACGCAGTTGGAGGTCATGGGGACGCCATAGGCGCGCTCGACGTTATGGACTAGTGCATCAAGTGCCTCGAAGACTTTGTACATGGCTTTAACACTACCCAGAATCCCGGGGCCCGTGCGTGCCCAACGCCGATCAGTGGCTGTGAATGCACCAATATTCCTGAAGGTTTCCTGCCAGCTGGGTCCGTGTCCACCCCACCGGCTAACCTGATCGGGGCAAGCTCTTCTTTGTGAAAGGATGTGCGCATTGTGCGTTCACTTCTGAGGGACTTCCCCCGGGTCGGCTGGATACTCACCGCCCTGATCACGATCCGCACCGCAGTGATGGCGTTGATGATTCTGGGGTTCGGTGGTGTCATTGACGCACAGCTAAACGATTCTCCCGCTGGTGGCGTCCTCGCTCTGACCAGCATCTCCGCTCTGCTGGCAGGTGCCCTCCTGAGTGTGGAAAACATCCTGCCGGGGAGGCTCCGTGCGCGACAGGAGGCGCAGTGGCGGGAGCGTCTGGCTCGGGCCAGCCTGTCGCTGGGTCCGGATACATCACGCGATGATGCCCAGGTGATCACCGAAGCCACCGATGCCACCGCCAAGGCGTCCACGTATACGGTGCTCTTCCTCGGCCCCTACTTCGCTGCCCTGATCGCACCGATGGTGGTGCTGCTGGTCTTGGGCGGGGCCGTGTCGTGGCCGATCGCCGCCGCGTTGTCCGTGGGCATGCTCATCATCCCGGTGATCCTGGGCTGGGCCACTCGCACGCTGCGTGGTGCAGGGGCCGGGTACGGCAGGGCTTCCGGCCAGTTGGCCGGTGTGTTCCTGGAATCGGTGCGCACGTTGGGCACCACCATGATCCTCAATGCCACCGGTGACCGACGCGCCCGGATTCGCACGATGGCCGAACGCATGCGTGCCCAGGTCATGGGTCTGCTGTATCGCAACCAGTTGATGATCCTGGTCACCGATGGTGCTTTCGGGCTCGCCACCACTGCGGTAGCTGCCGTCATGGCTCTCTACGGCCTTGGTACCGGCACGCTCGGCATCGGTGAGGCCATCTCCGTGGTGTTGCTGGCTCGCCTCCTCATCGATCCGGTCAACCGCATGGGTCGGACGTTCTACACCGGCGCTGCGGGGAAGGCTTCTCTCGCCACCATTCGCTCCGCGTTGAACAATCCGGTTGTTGCTCCCACGGGTAACCCGGAGGGTGTACTCCGAGACGGCGCAGTCGACGTAGAAAACCTCACCGTCACGCGCGGTGGTCACACCGTGATCGACGATGTCTCCTTTGGCCTTCCCCAGGGCGCCCACCTGGCTATCGTCGGCCCCAGTGGAGCCGGCAAGTCCTCACTGGCCCTGGCGCTGGCCGGTCTCCAGGGATCCACCGGACGCATCCGCATCGGAGGCACCGTCTGCACCGCCGGTGATCTGCGCAGTTCAGTGGCCTTTGTCCCGCAGTCTGCGACGTTGTTCTCGGGCACGCTCGCCAGCAATCTGGACCTGGCTGGTCGGGGTGTGGATGCCACCCGCACAGGACAGATCCTGGAACATGCACACCTGCCGATGGACCTGAAGATCGGTGAAACCGGACGCGGAGTCTCCGGTGGTCAGGCGGCACGCATCTCCGTGGCCCGCGGCCTGGTCAAGGGGGCAAGCCTGATTGTCCTGGATGAGGCGACCGCCAATCTGGATACCGACAACGCCGCATTATTGCGGTCAACCGCACGGAGCACCGGCATCTCCCTGATCGAAATCACCCACCGACCAGCAGAGGCACTCGACGCCGATCTGGTGATGGTTCTGGACAACGGCGGGGTCAAGGCATTCGGCCCGCCCGCGGATGTGGCTGCTCAGGGCGGCTTCTTCACCCGAATCCTGGAGGAGGAACAATGATCAACAGACTGCTCCGAACCGCCATTCCTGTACGAAGCACGCTCATCGCATCCGCGATGTTGCGTTTGCTCAGCCAGCTGGGGACCGCAGGTCTCATTCTCGTACCCGCCTGGGTGTTTGCCACTGACGCAGAGATCTCCCTGCTGGCACTCGGGGCCATCATGTCCATCCTGGCGCTTCTCGCGGCAGTGAGCCGCTGGGGCGAGCAGGTATGCGGCCACCGAGCCGCGTTCACTCTGCTTGCCCGCATGCGCGTCGAGCTTTACGACGCCCTGGTCCGTCAAGGTACCCCACGCGTCAGGTCAGGTAGCGGTGCCGTTCTAGCTGTGGCCACCCGGGACATCAATGCGATCGAGGTGTTCTTCGCCCACACGATCGGCCCCGCGGTCACGGCGGCGATACTGAGCGTCATGGCCACGGTGACCCTGTTTCTCCTGGATCCCATGGCCGGCCTCATCGGATGCGTGGGCATCATCATCGGGTGGGTGATCCCGGTTGCCGGGCGGGCTCCATCGGGGCCGGGAGAAGCCTCTTTGCGCAGTTCAATCTCACAGCATCTGTCCGAGGATGCCGCGGGCCGCCTGGAGATCCGCTCACACCGTGCGGAAGACAACCGGCTGCGGCAGTTGACCTCGCTCGAAAAAGGGTTGGATCAGGCGGTCACAGCGCAGGGGGTGCGGGTGGGCATCCGACAGGGAGTGGCCCTGGTGTGGCCGTGGATCACGGCAACACTCATCCTGGTGGCCACCGCTGATGTCGTGGCGGCGATCCTGGTTCTCGCCGTGGCACCGGCACTGGATGCCGTGGAGGGTTTCGCCAGGACCCTTCCCACCGCGCTGGGCAGTGCACAGCGTTTCTACGCGATCCTCGACGCTCCGGTGACCATCCCGGATACTCCCACACCCGTGGCACTCCCCGATGGCCCACTCGACATCGTCTGGGACAACGTAACCCTCGGATTCGGGCAACCGCTGCTGGAGAAGTTCACCACCACCGTGGCCGCAGGAGAACACGTTGGACTGGTGGGACCGAGTGGCCGCGGTAAATCCACCCTGGCCAGCACCCTGGTCCGTCTCCTCGACGTGGACGATGGGCAGGTCCTCCTCGGAGGAGTCGAGGTCAGGGACGTCTCCCTGGAACAGCTGCGAGACGCGGTCTGTTTCGTGGAGCAGACCTCCACGCTGTTCCGTGGCACGGTGTTGGACAATCTCCGGGTGGGTAATACCTCGCTCACCGAGGATGAGGCCATGCGGGCCATGAGGGCGGCCTCCATCGGCGATGTGGGACTGGATACCGATTCGGTAGCACTGTCCGGCGGACAACGTCAGCGTGTGTGCCTCGCCCGTGCACTGGCGCGACGCCCGCGCGTCCTGATCCTGGATGAGGCCACCAGCCACCAGGATGCCCTCAACCAGGCCGAACTATCCAAAACGCTGTCTGCATTGGAAGATACCACCGTGATCATCATTGCCCATCGCCGAGCTGCGCTGGCTGGAGTGGATCGCGTGATCGAATTGGCCTGAGACCTGCAAGCACGAAAAACCCAACAGCGCCGCTTCCCCACTGGGGAGGCGGCGCTGTTGGTCAGGAAGGTGTGGGTTCCTAGATGACACCCTGTGCGAGCATGGCGTCGGCGACCTTACGGAAACCGGCGATGTTGGCACCGACCACGTAGTTCTTCTCGTGTCCATATTCCTTGGCGGTGTTAGCGCAGGACGCGAAGATGTTCTTCATGATGCGGTGGAGGCGCTCATCGGTGTATTCGAAGCTCCAGGAATCCCTGGAGGCGTTCTGCTGCATCTCCAGAGCCGAGGTGGCCACGCCGCCGGCATTGGCGGCCTTGCCAGGTCCGAACAGGACGCCACGCTCACGGAAGACCTCGATGGCTTCCGGGGTGGACGGCATGTTCGCGCCCTCCGCGACGAAGCGGCAGCCATTGTCCGCCAGGGTGCGTGCGTTGTCGCCGTCGAGTTCATTCTGAGTCGCGCAGGGCAGGGCGATATCAGCCGCAAGATCCCAGATGGAACCCTCGGTGTGGTACTCTGCGCCCTCGATCTCATCGGCGTAGACGGAGACACGGGCGCGACGGGACTCTTTGATCTCGCGGAGTTTGGACACATCCACACCGTTCGGGGTGGAGACCCAACCACTGGAGTCGGAGAATCCCACCACGATGGCACCGAGTTCCTGTGCCTTCTGAATGGCGTAGGTGGCAACATTTCCGGAACCGGAAACGATGACCTTCTTGCCGCTGATGGACTCACCTTCGGCCTTGATCATCTCCTGCACGAAGTAGACGGCGCCGAAGCCGGTGGCCTCAGTGCGGACCAGGGATCCACCCCAGGTCAGTCCCTTTCCGGTGAGCACGCCGGACTCATGCTGGTTGGCCAGGCGACGATACTGGCCGAAGAGGTAACCGATCTCACGGCCGCCCACTCCGATGTCACCGGCGGGAACATCGCGGTATTCACCAATATGGCGGTGGAGCTCGGTCATGAACGACTGGCAGAAGCGCATGATCTCCAGCTCGGACTTACCCTTGGGGTCAAAGTCGGATCCACCCTTGCCGCCACCGATGGGCAGACCGGTCAGGGAGTTCTTGAAGATCTGCTCAAAGCCGAGGAATTTGACGATGCCCAGGTTCACAGAAGGATGGAAACGGATGCCACCCTTGTACGGACCCAGAGCTGAGTTGAACTGGACTCGGAAACCACGGTTGACCTGCACCTTGCCATTGTCATCAACCCAAGGGACGCGGAAGATCAGCTGGCGCTCCGGCTCGCAGAGACGCTGGATCAGACCATAATCGGCGTAATGGGGATCCTTCTCCAGGACGATCTTGAGAGATTCGAGAACCTCTGCCACGGCCTGGTGGAACTCTGGCTCACCGGCGTTGCGCTTCAGCAGCATGTCGTAGTAGTTGGAGACCTGCTCATCTACAGTCATGAATTCAACGTTCCCATCTCGGCACTGCGGGCAGTTGAATTTGCGATGAAATTTCAGCTGCGCACCTGCACGGCTTGTCATACCTAACGGTTAATAGTTTTAAACCACGGAGGGCTAAAAGAGCAACTCCCTGCCATGAGAGTTGGCTCACAGATGCCCAAGTGGCAGGTCAGTCCTCACGTCTAATTATGTCAGCCTGATGACGATATGACCACAAAGGCAATAAAATTACAGTACCCGAGAAACCCCGCCCCTTCGCCTCTCGACATCCATGGGAAATAAGTAAACCCGTCAACTTTCCCCTCTCGGCATATGAAACCTCTTCCCCCACTGGTTCTAATACCACTGACATCGCCTGATCACACCACACTTGTATAACCGCCACCCCGGGGAGCACCGCGTGTGCGGAGCTGATTGCCTGAGACGATAGGGTTTGTAGGAAACCGCCGTTTGAGATGAAAGGCACACCACTTCATGACAGCCACTCCCACCATCATCGTCGCACCGGATTCCTTTAAGGGAACGGCAACAGCGGCTGAGGCCAGCACCCATCTGGCTGAAGGCATCCGTGAGGTACTCCCCAACGCTGAGATCATCCTGGCCCCCATGGCCGATGGCGGTGAGGGAACGGCCGCTGTATTCGGTGGTGAAACCATCACGCTCCCCACCACCAATGCCGCCGGCCGCCTGACCGAGGCCAGCTACACGCTCGATCAGGAAACCGCCACCGCCTACATCGACGTCGCCGCCGCATCAGGACTGCCAGCCGTGGCAGACAATCCAGTCCCCACCACGGGCGACACCTATGGCACCGGTGTGCTGATTGCAGATGCGGTGAGCCGCGGCGCCACACGCATCACACTCGGCCTCGGCGGCACAGCGACCACTGACGGCGGCAGCGGCATCCTCGTGGCCCTCGGCGCGGTTTTACGCAACAGGGAGGGCTACAGCCTGCGCCAAGGTGGAGTCGACCTGGCCAGTCTGGATAACATCGACACCGCAATGCTCAACATCCCGGCGGGCGCAGCAGAGTGGATCCTGCTCACCGATGTCTCCGCCCCAGCCACCGGCCCTGACGGAGCCGCCCGGGTCTTCGCACCACAAAAAGGTGCGACCCCGGATGAGGTGGAGGTGCTCGATGCGGGCCTGACCCACATGTGCGACGTTCTCGGCGTTGACGGAACCAAGCCTGGGATGGGTGCCGCCGGTGGCATCGCTGTCGGCCTGACGTGGCTGTCCACTCTGCTCCACGGTTCCGATGACCACATTCATGTGCTGCCCGGTGCGCCCCTGATCGCACGTGCCACCGGCCTCGAGGAGATGATTCCCCGCGCTGATCTGGTCATCACCGGTGAGGGCAGACTTGATGCCCAGTCCTACACCGGAAAGGTGGTGGGGACCCTCCACGGCCTCGCCCACGCGGCCGGGGTCCCCCTGGCGGTGGCCGCCGGAGAGATCGACGGAGACATACCCGTTGGAGTCATTCCCGTCGAATTGGAGAACCACGCTGATGTGTCGATCCAGTTGCGTACCGCAGGACGAAAGATCGCGGAGCAGTTCATCTCCCGTGGCTGAATGATCCGCTGATCAGCGGAGGATCTCCACCGTCCATGGGTACTGGGCGGGTACCTCATACAGCAGCTCCTGTTCAAGGAGGAAGGCGTCCTTGGGCAGGTCAGCAGGTGGGGTCAGGAGGCGGGCGAAGATCATGGTGATCTGGTTGACGGATCCCTTCACACCGTCCACTTCGATGAGATAGCGGTTGACTGAAGCCTCCTCGAGCTCCAGATCCTCGTGTTCATCCCGGTAGGTCTGGCGCAACTGTTCCTCCACTTCCCCGGCTACGGGTGCCACTGGATCGTGGATGACGAGGCCGGAATCCATCAATCCCTTGGAGATGATGAAGTCCGATACTGCGGTGAATCGCCCCGCGAGATCGATAGATTGGTCATTGGGGACGAGAACATCAAATTGAATCTTCGGCATGACATCACACTAGCCAATAACCTGTTAGTCATGAACAGCCCATTCAGCACCCAACCCACCCCCATCCGCACCATGGCGGATGGAACCATCAAGCAGGTTCACCCCTTCACCGGCACGGAGGTGTGGACGGTGCCGGGACGGGGTAACCGGCCGCTGTCACATTCCGCTTCCAACCCGGTTGCGCTGACCGCAGACGATCACACCACCTATTGCGCCTTCTGCGCTGATAAACAGCTGTCCACTCCCCCGGAGAAAACCCGCATGGTCAAGGACAGCAACGGCGGATTCACCATCCTGCCCGGGGTCCTGCCGGGCGATCTGCACAGCACGACAGCAGAGTTCCGACGGGTGCCCAACCTGTTCGAGATCGTCACCTATGAATATTGGAACAAGAACTTCGGATTCGAGATGGATCCGGATACAGCCATGCGGATGGCCACCTACCTCGCCGATCCTGAAGGGCGTGATCACGTCCTGGCCATTATCCGTACCCGCATGAATGCCGCCGGTGAGGACCCGACCGTGCTCACCGAAGCGGAGCTCCTGGGGAAGGCCCCGGGCTATTTCTCCGGCGGGCACGATGTGATCGTGGCCAGGCGCCATTTCACCGAAGACGCCACTGACAGCTCCCAGCTGGCGTCGTCTGGCACGCTCACGGCAGAGGAGCATGAGGCGTTCATCCGGTTCACGGTCGACGGGATCCGCGCCCTCTACGCCAGCAACCGCTATGCGCCCTATGTGGTGGTGTTCCAGAACTGGTTGAAACCAGCAGGTGCGTCCTTCGACCACCTCCACAAGCAGCTCGTTGCTATTGATGAACGCGGACACCAGAATGAGGTGGAGCTGGCTCACCTGCGTCGCAATCCCAATATGTACAACGAGTGGGCAGTGGATTACGCCGGTTATCACAACCTCATCATCGCTGAGAATGACCATGCCGTGGCGTTCGCCGGGTTCGGGCACCGCTACCCCACCCTGGAGATCTACTCCAAGTCCCCCACCTCTGAACCGTGGTTGCAGTCCAGGGAGGAGATTCGCGGCATGAGTGATCTCATCCATGCCTGTCATGCCGCCACCGGCCCCGATGTTCCCTGTAATGAGGAGTGGCAGCACAAACCGATCGATGTGGATATGCCGATGCCCTGGCGCGTGATGATCAAGTGGCGTGTCTCCACTCTCGCCGGGTTCGAGGGCGGCACCAAGATCTACCTCAATACCCTCTCACCTCAGAATGTCCGGGATCGTGTGGTGAAGGAGTTGTACCGTCTGCGGGACGAAGGTGCCATCGATGCTGATATGAAGATCGCCACCGAATGCTCCGTGGAACGAAACAGTCTGAAGTACAATCCACTGCTGCAGAACTAGGACCACCCACCGACCTATCGGTGCGATTGCCCTACTATCAGCTGTATGAGTTATATCTCCGATCTGTTGCGCAACCATGGTGTCGATCTGTCCTGGCAGGAGGCTGTCTACCAGGACCTGCATGAGCACCCGGAGCTCTCCGGATTCGAGATGGAGACATCCCGCACCATCCTCACCCAGTTGAAGCGATTTGATTGTGAGATCATCTCACCGCTGGGTGGTTATGGTGTGGTGGCGATCTTCCGCAACGGTGATCATGAGAACCACCCGGTCGCGTTGATGCGCGCGGATTTTGACGGCCTGCCGGTCAAGGAGACCACCGGCCTGCCCTGGGCATCAACGCGGGTGCGTCCCCTCAACGGCAACAACGTGCCGGTCATGCACGCATGCGGCCATGATATGCACACCACGGCCCTGCTCGGGGCCTGTGCGCTTCTCGACGAACGACGTGACGCCTGGGAGGGCACTTTCATCGCCTTGTTCCAACCGTCGGAGGAAAACGCCCGTGGTGCCAATGCCATGGTTGCCGACGGCCTGGTGGACAAGATCCCACGTCCTGATGTGTGTTTCGGCCAGCATGTGGTGCCCGGCCCCGCCGGTGCTGTGATGAGCATGCCCGGCGCGGCACTCGCAGCCTGTGATTCCATTGACATCCGTATCCAGGGGCGTAGTGCACACGGATCCATGCCCCACAACTCCATTGACCCGACGTATGTCGCAGCCATGATCGTGGTCCGCCTCCAGGGCATCGTGGGCAGGGAGGTATCTCCAGAGGACTTCGCCGTGGTCTCCGTGGGCACCCTGCAGTCCGGAAACTCCAACAACACCATCCCGAGTGAGGCCCGGCTGGTGCTCAATTGTCGTTTCTATAATGACACGGTCAAGAAGAAGGTGTACCGCGCCATTGAGCGGGTGGTGCGGGGCGAGTGCCTGGCTTCCGGAATCGAGCACGAACCGGTCATTGAATACTTCGCCCACGGTGAGTTGACCGACAATGATGTTGAAGTGTTCGCCCGCGTCCGCCCCACCTTTGATGAGGTGTTCGGTCCTGCTTCCTTCACCGGTGACCGGTGGACGGCCTCGGAGGATTTCCCGAATATCCCGATGGCGCTGAACAGTCCGTATCTGTACTGGACCATCGGGGCCACCCCCGCTGGGGATTGGGCGCGGGCCGTTGCAGCCGACCGTGTTGCCCAGGATGTCCCTGCCAATCACATGGGTGACTTCGTGCCGGATTTCGAACCCACGGTTTCCGCTGCCACCACTGCGGCCGCGGCAGCGGTTCTGACTTATCTGGGTGCTACGAAAAGAAGCGGTCCGCAGTAACTGCGAACCGCTTCCCCCTCTACCGTGAACCGCGTGGGTTATGCCTGGTAGTAGGTGATCAGGCCGGTCTCAGCGGCGTTGACCAGCATGTCGTTGCATGGGATCACGCGCGCGGTGTAACCGAAGCGTCCCGGGAGATCACGGCAGACCTTCACGGAATAGGTGTCGCCACCGGTATTGACCATGTCGTAGACGATCGGATCAATGAGCTCACCGTTGTCGCCGGTCGCTCCGAGGATGGCCTGAACGCAGATGTCTTCTTCGCGCAGTTCACCCTTGGATGCCTCCACGGAGATCTCAACCTCAACCTCGGTGGATGCGTGTGCATCCTGCTCCACGCTGGTTTCACCGAAACGCAGGTTGGACAGGGATACCGTCTGCCATTCCTTCTTCACGGTGTTCAGCCATTCAGCATAGGCACCGGCAGCCTCAGGCTTGGAGATGAGCTCAGCCTGGTGCCTGGTCGGGCGGTAGTAGTCAGTGGTGTAGTCACGGACCATGCGGGTGGAGGTGACCATCGGGGACAGGATGGTCCAGGAGCGACGGACCAGGTCCAGCCAACCCTGTGGAACACCGTTCTCATCGCGGTCGTAGAACAGCGGTGCAACCTCGTTCTCAAGCAGGTCATAGAGCGCCTGGGACTCAAGGTGATCGCGGTACTCGAAGTCAGGGGATTCCACGGTCGGAATGGTCCAACCGGTCTCCTCCTGTGGCATTTCATCCCACCAACCATCAGAGATGGACAGGGTGAGGCCACCGTTCATCACGGCCTTCATGCCTGAGGTGCCGGAGGCTTCCTGTGGGCGGACCGGGTTGTTCAGCCAGACATCGGTACCGGAGATCAGGTAGCTGGCAAGGTTGATGTCATAATCCGGCAGGAACAGGAAGCGGTCACGGACGCCGGCCTGGTCTGCGAACTGGACGATCTCCTGCATCAGCTTCTTGCCGCCCATGTCATGGGGGTGTGCCTTGCCGGCGATGACGAACTGGACTGGGCGTTCCTCGTTGAGGAGGATGGACCGCAGGCGCTCCGGGTTGCGCAGCATCAGGGTCAGACGCTTATAGGTGGAGACACGACGGGCGAAACCGATGGTGAGGATGTTTGGATCGAGGACACGACGGGTCCAGCCGAGCTGAGCCTCATTGTGTCCACGGGTGGCCCAGGAGTCATTGGTGGCCTCGCGGGCAACATCAACCAGGTCGGCACGCAGCTTGTTGCGCACCTCCCAGATCCGCTCGGAGCTCACGGCGTCCGCGTTGTCCCAGCTGTCCGCGATGGCGAGGTCAACGCCGCCGGAGACACGCTCGATGAGCTCGAGCATCTCTGGCTTCACCCAGGTTGGGAGGTGGACACCGTTGGTGACATGGCCGATCGGAACCTCAGCAGGCTCATAGCCCGGGTAGAGGTTGGCGAACATCTCACGGGAGACATCACCGTGCAGCTTGGCCACACCATTGGCGTGCTGTGAGGAACGCAGACCCATGTGCGCCATGTTGAAGCGGTAGGGGTCATCCTCACGGCCCAGCTCGATGGCCTTGTCCACTGGGACACCTGGGCAGAGACGCTGATCTTCAGGGAGTCCATCGCCGAGGTAACGGCGGACCATGGACATGTCGAAGCGGTCGATGCCAGCGGGAACAGGGGTGTGGGTGGTGAAGATGTTGGAGGCACGGACCTGCTCGAAGGCTGCCTCGTAGTCCATTCCCTTTTCCATGCGCTGACGGACGCGCTCCAGGGTGAGGAAGCCTGCGTGGCCTTCGTTCAGGTGTGCAACCCCCGGGCGGGTCAGGCCGCGGGCCTCACAGAATGCATCGACGGCACGGACGCCACCGACACCGAGCACCACCTCCTGCTTGATGCGGTGCTCTGAGTCACCACCGTAGAGACGGTCGGTGACAGAACGCATGTCCTCTGGGTTCTCCTCGAGGTTGCTGTCCAGCAGAAGCAGCGGGATGCGGCCGACGTTAGCCACCCACAGCGCGATCTTCATCTCGCGGCCCTCAGGGAAAGCGACTGAGACCTTGACCTGCTCACCGTTTTTATCGGTGACAGCCACGATCGGCAGCTGCTGCGGATCGTGGTATTCGTACTTCTCCTGCTGCCAGCCGTCGGCGGACAGGGACTGGGTGAAGTATCCGTGGGTGTAGAGCAGGCCGACACCGATCAGTGGGACACCCAGATCAGATGCGGACTTCATGTGATCGCCGGCCAGGACGCCGAGTCCGCCGGAGTAGATCGGCAGGCTCGGGTGGATGCCGAATTCCATGGAGAAGTACGCGGCGATGGGGTTGGTGGTGGAATCCTTCTTGCCAGCTGTCTGCTGGTACCAGAGCGGGACATTGAGGTAGTCGCTGAGGTTCTGGGACTCATCGTTGATACGACCCAGGTACTCGTCATCGGTGGCCAACTGGCGGAGACGGGATGCGGGTGCCTGGAGGAGCATCTGCTTGGGATCTTCGCTGAGCTTGCCCCACAGTTCCGGATCGATGTCACGGAACAGCTGCTTGGTTTCCTCCCGCCAGGACCAGCGCAGATTGTGCGCGAGCTGAACCAGAGGTTCAAGCTGTGTCGGGAGCTGATTACTGAACTGGATTGTGCCTACTGATTTCACGCCCTCAAACCTAGCCCGAACTTGGCGCTCCTGCTACCGGAATCGCTGCACAATTCCTATAGGGAGGAAATTACGGGGGCAGAGAGTATGGTGTTCACCTCCGTACCGGTGGGTTTTCAGCGTTCGAGGAGTTCTTCGGTGGTTACTCCCGGTAGGGAAACCGTCACCGGGGTTCCCCATGGATCCTTCATGATGATGGAGGTTCCATTATCGGAGTGCTCCCAGTCCCCCAGCCGTGCAACAAGCAGGTCCAGATCATTGCGCTCCGGCACGAGGATGGAGACCTCAGCAAGCCCCAGGGTGGCTGCCCGTGGTCCAGCCCCACCGGAATGCCAGGTGTTCATGGCCACGTGGTGATGGTATCCGCCGGCGGAGGTGAACAGTGCACCCGGGATGGAGGTGGTGCGCTCGAATCCGATGCGGTCAATATAGAAGTTGGAGGCCTGGTTCAGGTCACCGACCTGGAGGTGGACATGTCCGATGGTGGCTGGCTGGATCGAGGTGGAATTCAGAATGTTCTGGTCCATGTGCTTCTGCAGATAGGCGTTCGGATCCAGGTAGATCGTGGCCATATCCACGTCGTTGCCGGTGTAGGTCCAGGCGTCGCGTGGCCGGTCGAAGTACAGCTCGATGCCGTTGCCCTCCGGATCGGTGAAGTAGAACGCCTCGGAGACGAGGTGATCAGAGGAACCGACGAAGCTGGATCGCGTGTCCTGCGCTGCACGGTAAACGGTAGCCGCGAGGGACGCAGGGGTCTCGAAGAGGAAGGCGGTGTGATAAAGACCTGCCTGGCGGGGATCAACACCCGGAAGGTCCGGAGTGGCGATCAACCTCATCAGTGGTACTCCGTTGCGCCCGAGCACCCGGTGCACTTCCCTGCCCCGGGATTTCTCTTCAATGGGATCCATGTCCAGGATGGCTGCGTAGTAGGAGGACATATTCTCCAGGTCGCCGACGTGGAGGGTGACGGCGTCCATGTGGGTTGCGGAGTTGATGTTCTTTTCCAGGGTGCTCATGATGATTATCTCTCTTCTCGCTGACTGCTGCTGTGGTGTTAGTTATAGTTATACGCCCATTTAGTTGACATGTCAAGCAATTCACGCAGCATCAGGAAACACAAAAGGCGCTGACAAAGATTGTCAGCGCCCAGTGCAGGGGAAAATCTACTTCGGAACCCGGGTATCCTCACCCAGGAGATGGACGTGGATCATGTTGGTATTACCGGTCACTCCGGGAGGGGAACCTGCGACAACAACCATCATGTCGTCCTTCTGGTACTCATCCATGGCCAGGAGTGCGCGATCAACCTCACGCATCATATCGTCGGTGTCATCCACCTTCGGGCACAGGAACGTCTGGGTACCCCAGGTGAGCGCCAGCTGGGAACGAACATCCGGATCCGGAGTGAACACGAGCAACGGCAGATGTGAATGCAGACGCGCAAGCCTCTTGGCGGTGTCACCGGAGGTGGTGAACGCCACCAGTGCGCGGGCATTGAGCCGCTCGGCGATATCACGTGCGGAGTAGGAGATGACACCACGCTTGGTGCGTGGAATATGGGTGAGATCCGGAACGCGGCCGTCGGTCTCTGCGAAACGGACGATGCGGGACATGGTGCGGACCACGTTGTGTGGATCCTTACCCACGGAGGTCTCACCGGAGAGCATCACGGCATCTGCGCCGTCGAGAACCGCATTGGCAACGTCAGATGCCTCGGCGCGGGTCGGACGGGAGTTTTCAATCATGGAGTCAAGCATCTGGGTGGCCACGATGACCGGCTTGGCATTCTCACGGGCAATCTGGATGGCGCGCTTCTGAACCAGCGGGACCTCTTCCAGTGGCACCTCAACGCCCAAGTCACCACGGGCAACCATCACGGCGTCGAAGGCCAGGACGATGGACTCAAGTGCTGCGACAGCTTCCGGCTTCTCCAGTTTTGCAATAACGGGGACACGGCGTCCCTCCTCGTCCATGATGGCATGGACCAGTTCAACGTCAGCCGGGGAGCGAACGAAGGAGAGCGCAATGAAATCGACGCCGAGCTTCAGCGCGAAACGCAGGTCGGTGATGTCCTTCTCGGACAGCGCCGGAACGGAGATGTCCATGCCCGGCAGGGAGACACCCTTGTTGTTTGAGACCGGGCCGCCTTCAACGACCTCGCAGATGACGTCATTGCCCTCGACGGACACGCAGACAAGGCCGACCTTGCCGTCATCGATCAGGAGGCGGTCACCTGGCTTGGCATCCCTGGCCAGGTTCTTGTAGGTGGTGGAGACACGGTCATGGGTGCCCTCCACCTCATCGACCGTGATGCGGACGGTTTCACCGGTCTCCCATACCGTGGGGCCATCCTTGAAGCGCCCAAGACGGATCTTGGGGCCCTGCAGGTCAGCCAGAATGCCGACGGCACGACCGGTTTTTTCAGTGGCCTCGCGGACCCACTTGTAGTTCTGTTCATGATCAGGGTGATCGCCATGGGAGAAGTTCAGTCGGGCAACATTCATGCCGTCCTGAACGAGTCGCAGAATTCCATCTGCGCTGGCAACCGCCGGGCCAAGGGTGCATACAATCTTCGTTCGTCTTTCCACACTGACCAGCCTAACCCTTTCCCTTCCCACCGGCTACAACGAGTCCGGATAGTTGGCCAGCAGTTCATCAGCTGTACGCACTGCATAAGTACCGTGGGGAGACCTGAACAGCACCACCGAAAGTGGCGGGATAACCCGATGACATGGCGAAATCACCCCAAGATCGGGCACTGTCAAAACCAACCGGACAGTGCGCTATCGCCCACAAAAGCAGTCAGGCGATAATGGTCACATCTAATGTTCGGAGCGGGGTGATCTCCTCCCGCCCCCTGTCGGATCGCCGTCATTCATGTCGCCTGCGGACATCTCCGCGAGAGCCGCCTGGTGGAATGGATCGACCTCATCCGGCGATTCGCGCCCCTTCTTCAGCAGGAAGAAGACAATGACCGCACCGATGAAGACCACCGCGGACACCAGCGTGTTGATACGCATGTCGAACACCATCGTGGCCTCATCCGTGCGCATCTGTTCAATCCAGAACCTGCCCAGGGTATAACCTGCGACGTACAGGGCGAAGACGCGCCCATGCCCCAGGCGGAACCTCCGGTCGGCCCAGATGAGCAGGGCGAAGATGAGCAGATTCCACAACAGTTCATAAAGGAAGGTGGGATGCACGGTGGCCATGACCTCACCGGTGGAACGGCCCATTACCGGGGAGAACCGTCCGTCCTCGTCCACCCGGTAGTAGATCTCCAATGCCCACGGGACATCGGTCTCGGCGCCGTAGAGCTCCTGGTTGAACCAGTTGCCCAACCTGCCGATCGCCTGGGCGAGGATGATGCCCGGCGCAACAGCGTCCGCGAACGGTCCGAGCGGCAGCTTCTTGTAGCGGAAGTACCCCCACACGGCCAGGCCACCCAGGATGATGCCTCCCCAGATACCCAGACCGCCGTTGGTGATCTTCAGGGCGTCCACCGGGTCACAGGTTTCACAGAAGTACTTCTGGTTGTCGGTAATCACGTGGTAAATCCGGGCGCCGATGATGCCTGCGGGAACCGCCACGATGGCGGCGTCCAGCACCACCTCGGGATTGCCCCCACGCGCGACATACCGCTTCCTGGTGAGCCAGATGGCCACGATGATGCCCACGATGATGCATATGGCATAGGCACGGACCGGGAAGGAACCCAGGTGCCATACGCCCTGGGGTGGAGATGGGATTGCTGCCAGTGTCATGACATCCACAGTTGTTTCAAACCTCGTCACGTGTCAGTGCGGAATTCTAGAATATGAATAGCACTAACTTAGCAATGCCACCCGCCCGGGGAGCGACTGCGCCCCCACCACCAGTCCACCGTGGTGCCCGCTGGGGGCGCCACCAGGGTGGACTGATGGGGCGTCGATAAGCAGGTTTCAGCGTGACGGGCAGGCGGGGTGCATGCCGGCGGACACCAACGATTTGGTGGCGGCCAGCGGGTTGTGTGGCACGTAGATGGCATCGGCGGAGTGACGGGCGTAGGCCATCAACTCCCTGGGTGTCCAACAACCCCCCACCACCAGACGCACCGTCTCCTTCGGCAGCACCTCACAGATTCCCGCGAAGGCCTCGGGCAGAGTTTTAGGACCGTGATAGCCGGTCACATCCACGGCCACCACGGACGCTCTGGCTGCCACCGCACGACGGGCCTCATCGGGGTTGCGCACCTCGACGAAGGCGCTCATGCCCAGGGCCTCGGTGCGGTCCACCAGTGATTCCAGTTTGTGTTGATCCATGGCCCAGACCGCGAGTGGCAGTGCATCGGCGCCCATCACGCGCGCCTCGTGAATCTGATAGGGATCAATGATCAGATCGTCGAGTAATAAAGGGAGCGTCACCGCCAACCGGATATCCTCAATATCCTTCACCGCCGTGGCGAACTGTCCCCGCCGAACCGTGTAGCTGAGCATCGCCGCCCCGAGTTCCTCGACACGTGCGGCGAAATCCACTGGGTTGTGGTGATCAGCAAAATCCGAGGCCACTCGGTCGAAGGCGGCAATCACATTGCAGCCAGACCGCAGGAGAACCGACCGGACATCAATTACTTCCGGAGTACTGGATGACCGCGACTTCGCCTTCACATTCTGAAACGACACCTTCTCCTCACGTGCCGCAACTTCTGCTGCGACATCCTGGAGAATGCGGTTATCAACTGTAACCATGCCCGACCTCCTTCCTACACATGCAGGAATAAGGTTATCCCGAGTGCAGGTGGCTTAAGAAATCAGGTCTCCGGTTTCTAGCTCCGACCAGTGCTTTTACCACTACCCCCGGAAGCGTCAGTGGGATCAATGTCCTCATCAAGTGCGTCCCACATCACACGTCCAGAATCGGGTGCGGTCTCCAGGTCCGTCCGGATCTTCTCTGCCCGCGCCTGACGGCGTTCATAGCGGCTCGCCTGTGCCGGATCAGTACCGGGACGCATGGCCAGCAGCACACCACCGAACAGGGCCAGCGCGCAACCGATCAACGCCACCACAGCAGCCAGTGGATGATTGCTCACATCGGTGATCCCCGCCCATTCCGACAACAGGGTGCCGGAGTTGGCTTGTTGGCTGGCCACTCCTGAGGTCAGCAGCGTCCGGGCGCGTTCTGCATCCTCGGCGGTGGCCTCCCCGGTCAGCAGCGACAGCGGGGACAGGCTCGCAGCGATGGCCACTGCGGCTGAGATGACACCGATGATGCGTCGGCCCAGGCTGCGCAGCACCAATCCCGCCACACACGCCGCAGCCAGGACGAGCGCCAGAGCCATGATCTCCGTGGACCACACGGCTCCCACGATCGACTGGGTGGAGCTGCCCGATTTGTCATCGAACGCCTCCACCGTGATCCAGTTCATCCGGGAGCTGATCCAGACCACGAGGGCGCCAACTCCGATCATCAAGGCTGCCAGCACGCGGGGTTTCATAGTGATTCCTTTGCTCATTGTGTTGTGCGGCGTGCGGTGGCACGCCCCGCTGCCAGATGCTTATCGACGTGCTACGCCGACGGCCCCAGCAGGGTGTCTGCATCGAAGCAGGTGCGGTCGCCGGTATGGCAGGCGCCTCCGGTCTGGTGGACAGTGACCAGGACGGTATCACCATCACAATCCAGGGACACTCCCGTCACCTCCTGCACATTGCCCGATGTCAGCCCCTTGATCCAATATTCATCACGGGAACGGGAGTAGTAAGTGCCCCTGCGGGTGGCCAGGGTGTATGCAAGCGCGTGGGTATCCATCCAGGCCATCATGAGGACTTCACGGGTATCCGTGGCCTGAACGATGGCCGGGATGAGCCCGGCGTCGTTGAACTTGAGGCGGTTGGCAATGGCCGGATCAAGCTCAAACTCCGCCGGATTGTCACTCACCTGTGCCGCAGGCCCGGTCACCTGCGGACCTCGAATCCTGCGCCCTCGATGGCATCCTTGACCTCAACGATGGACACCTCACCGAAGTGGAAGATGGTGGCGGCGAGGACGGCATTGGCGCCAGCCTCGACCGCGGGCGGGAAGTGCTCAGCAGTGCCTGCTCCTCCGGAGGCGATCACCGGGATGGAGACGGCGGCGCGGACCTTCTCCAGCAGCTCGATATCAAAACCATTCTTGGTACCGTCACCATCCATGGAGTTCAGCAGGATCTCCCCCACACCGAGCTCCTCACCGCGTCGGGCCCAGTCGATGGCATCCAGGCCTGCTGACCTGGTGCCACCGTGGGTGGTCACCTCGAAACCAGACGGTTGCGGCGCACCGCCTTCCGGCACGCGACGGGCATCCACCGACAACACGATGCACTGGGCGCCGAAACGCTGGGACAGCTCAGAGAGCAACTCGGGACGCGCGATGGCGGAGGTGTTCACGCTGACCTTGTCAGCACCGGCGCGCAGCAACTGGTCCACGTCCTCGACACTGCGTACACCGCCACCCACAGTCAGGGGGATGAAGATCTGCTCGGCGGTGCGACGCACCACCTCCAGCATGGTGCCGCGTCCGTCCTTGGAGGCGGAGACATCGAGGAAGGTCAGTTCGTCAGCGCCCTCCTCCCCATAACGTCGGGCCAGTTCAACCGGATCACCGGCATCGCGGAGGTTCTCAAAGTTGACCCCCTTGACCACTCGTCCGTTGTCAACATCCAGGCAAGGGATAACCCTGATTGCCACACCCATGTTTCTCGCTCTTTTCTGAGGTTTCTTCATTATTGTCCGTGCTGTTCGCGGACTTTAGTTATCGTACCCATCAGTACTTCATGGGCCTTCTTTGTTCCCGCGATAACGCCGTTACCGGGAACCCAGTCATTGCCCTCTGTATTGGTCACCACTCCCCCGGCGGCACGCACGAGCATGACCCCGGCGGCGTTATCCCACACATGCGGGCTGAAGGAAACGCAGGTGCCGAACACCCCCTCGGCGGTGAATGCCAGGTCCACCCCGATGGAACCGGTGATCCGGGGACGCAGATAGGACTCCGCCAGCTCAGAAAGCAGATCCCGACGCATATCCATGGGGAACTCCGTGTTCTTTGGCGTGGCCATGGAACTGAAACCCACATGGGCCACCAGGTGGGATTTCTCCTCCAACGGTGGCACGGGTGCGCCGTTGATCATCAGCGGTGATCCGTCATAGGCGGTCAACCGCTTACCCAGCATGGGCATGGAGGTGATACCCAGGATCGGTTGATCATCCTCCAGCAGTGACAGCAGAATTGAGGACATCGGATTATTGGCGGAAAAGTTGGCGGTGCCGTCAATCGGATCGATCACCCACCGGGTGCCGGAATTCGCGCCACCACTTTCTTCCCCGATCACAGGGATTCCGGTGAGCGTTCCCAACATCGCCCGCAGGTGGGATTCGATGGCATAGTCCACCTCGGTGGCGAAGTCACCGGCTGATTTCATCGATGACGGTGCGGCACCGAAGCCATTGACGAACATGGCTTCGGCATCATCCATCACCGCCTCGGCGATGGCGAGCAGCTCACGGGCATCCATGGGAACTACCCTAGCTTTTCGACGGCTTCCAGCGCTTCCGTCAGCGTGAACCTGTGCTCGTAGAGCGCCTTGCCGATGATGACAGAATCAATACCCTCATCCTGGTAACGGGCCAGTTCCAGCACGTCCTCCAGCGTGGAAATCCCGCCGGAAGCAACAATCGGGGCATCGGTGGCAGCGGCGACCTCCCGCAGCAGATCCACATTCGGCCCGGTCAGGGTACCGTCCTTGGACACGTCAGTGACCACGAAACGTGCACACCCCTGGGAATCCAGACGCTCCAGAACCTCCCAGAGATCACCACCGTCAGAGACCCATCCATTGCCCTTGGTGCGCCACTGACCGTCCTCGAGACGGACGGCGATATCCACGGCCACCTTGTCGCCATAACGCTGGATCACATCGGCGATCCATGCCGGATTCTCCAGGGCTGCGGTGCCGATATTCACGCGGGTCGCACCGGTGGACAGGGCCCGCTCGAGGGAGGCATCATCACGGATTCCACCGGTCAGCTCCACCTTGATATCCAGCTTGCCGGTGATCTCAGCCATCAGTTCATGGTTGGAACCACGGTTGAAGGCGGCGTCCAGGTCAACGAAGTGCAGCCACTCCGCCCCCTGTTCCTGCCATTTGAGAGCGGATTCCAGTGGGGTGCCGTAGGACTTCTCAGTTCCGGCCTCACCCTGGTCGAGTCGGACAGCCTGGCCGTTGACCACATCAACAGCGGGAAGAATATTAAAGGTCATGAACATTGATCCTAACTATTAAAGGTGCTTGATCCAGTTGCTGAGCAACTGGGCGCCAGCGTCGCCGGACTTCTCGGGGTGGAACTGGGTGGCCCAGAGGGCACCGTTTTCCACAGCGGCCACGAACCGGTCATCCTCGTGTTTAGCCCAGGTCACCAGTGGAGGGGTGGTCAGATCATCGGTGGCCAGAGTCCAATCGCGAACTCCATAGGTGTGGACGAAGTAAAAACGCTCATCGTCATCCAGGCCAGCGAACATATCACTGCCGGTCTGCATCTCCACGGTGTTCCAGCCCATGTGCGGCAGGATATCAGCCTGGAGGCGTTCAACCTTGCCTGACCATTCGCCACAGCCTTCAGTCCGGATACCGTGTTCGATCCCCTCATCGAAGAGGATCTGCATGCCTACGCAAATGCCCATGACCGGACGTCCACCTGCCAGGCGTGTGCCGATGATGCGCTGGCCAAACACCTGCTTGAGCCCGTTCATGCAGGCTGCGTAGGCACCCACACCGGGAACGAGCAGCCCATCGGCATTGGTACAGATCTCGGGGTCACTGGTCACGATGACCTCCGCGCCGACGCGTTCGAGAGCGCGGTGGGCGGAACGGAGATTACCTGATCCATAGTCGAGTAAAGCGACGGTTTTGGTCATGCGATCAGTTTAGGGCACCGTGCTTCGGTGACCATCACCGCAGTCTATTTTTCGTCGGTATCTTTCCAACCCGGTTTTTCGGTGGGACGGGTCAGTAGTTCGTCGACAAGCACCGGCTTGGCCGCCACCCGGTGGCGCACCGACCTGACCGTCCGCACCGCACGCCTGGCCACGGGGATCTGACGCAACCTGGCGCGGGTGTTGTCATATTCGGTGAGCCGGTGCCTGCCCACGACCCGGTCGGCTACCGTCAGGAGGATTCCCACCAGGATCACACCCGCCCCGGCGGCGAAGGCACCGTGATAGGCCAAACTCGCCGCGATGATCCCCAGCAGGAAACTACCCAGCCCGGTGCCGGCGTCATAGGAGATATTCCACACCGCTGACGCCTCGGACACCCGTGAGCGCGGCAGGCGGAAGAACATGGACAGCAGGGCCTCATTCTGCACCATTCCGAAGCCACCGCCGAACATGATGGCGCCGATCATCAGCAGCCACACGGACCAACCCTGGTAGATGGTGACCGCGATGAGCACCACACCAATGAGCGCGAATAACTGCGCCGGGATCATGGTGACCCCAGGGATTCCCCGGCGATCCGCGATCGCACCCGCCAGGTAACGGAACACCATTGCGGAACCACCGGTGACCGACAGGATCAGACCACCGATGACAGCACCCAGGACCGGATCAAGCTGGATCACCGCCGCGGGGAGGAACGAGGAGACCGCGCCGAAGGTCATGGACAACGAGGTGACGGCGAGCGCCGGGATGAGCACGAGCTTCCAGGCCGCGACCCGGGGCGTCTTCTTCTCCTCGGGGTAGTCATACCTGCTGGGTTCCTGTTTCGGCGCCGCCTTCAAGTTCGGGATGCGCAGGCACATCAGGGCGGCCACGAGGGCGATCACAGCGCCGAGGACGTAGACGATGTCATAGCTCCATCGGTTACCGATGGCCAGGCCGATCGGGAGGAAGACCATCTGGGACAACCCGATGAACACGCCCAGCATGCCGGAGGCCTTGCCCAGGAACCTGACCGGGACAAGTTCTGCCACCAGTGCTGATTCGGCCACGGTGAGAGCCCCGAAACCGATGCCGCGCAGCGCGGAAACGAGCAACACCGGCAGTGGTTCCATGCCGATCATGTACCCGATGGCCGGTACTCCGAGCATTATCGCGGAGAACACCATCACCGGGTTATAGCCGATCTTCCGGAGCGCCGCGGGAGTGAAAATCTGGGTGAGCACGGTGGCGGCCATGAAAATACCGGTGGTGGCACCAGCGAGGGTGCTCGATCCACCTGACTCAAGAACAGCCAGGGGAACCACCGGCAAAAGGAGTGACCAGCTACCGAACGCAGCTGCGACCGCCACGAGGACAGCCACGAAACCAGGACTTTTCCACATGCTGGATAATTGTTCGATCTCAGCGCGGGTTAAAGCCCTGTTCTCCAAATTAAGTCATCTCTCCGATCATCCACAGAATGCCACCGACAGCGGCGATGGCACCGATTCCACCGGCCACGATCATGCCCAGTTTGTTCTCTGCCTTATAGGCGGACCACGCACCACCGATGAACAGACCGGCGATGATGAACAACCCGTAGATCATCCACCGGTTGCCGGCATCCGCGTTCGTGGTGGCAGTCGCAAGGACAATATCAGAAACATGCAATGGGCTCACCTTTTACAGCGCACCCTTCGTGGACGGGATTCCGGTCTGGCGGGGATCCATCTCCACGGCGGCACGCAGGGCCCTGGCCACGGCCTTGTACTCAGCCTCGGTGATGTGGTGGGGGTCGCGTCCATGGTGGCAGATCACATGGAGGGTGATGCGGGAATTCAGTGCCAGGGTTTCGAAGAAATGCTCATTGATCACGGTGGCGTAGTGCCCGCCGATGACCGCGGTGATCATCTGATCAGGCTCCCCGTTGATCACGAAGTACGGGCGGCCGGAGATATCCACGACAGCTTCAACCAATGCCTCATCCATGGGCAGCTGGCAGGACGCGAAACGGCGGATACCCTTCTTGTCCCCGATGGCGTCCAGGAGTGCCTGGCCGAGGACGATGGCGGTGTCCTCCACGGTGTGGTGGGCATCGATCTCGATGTCCCCCTTGGCGTGGACCTTCAGGTCAAAACTTCCATGCACACCGAAGGCGGTGAGCATGTGGTCAAAGAATGGCAGGCCGGTGTCAATGTCCACCTGGCCGGTGCCGTCAAGGTTGATCTCGACGGTGATGTCGGATTCGCTGGTAGTGCGGGTGGAACGACCGATTCGGGACTCGGTGGTCATGACGCTTCTCTCCGTGGTGGGTGATGGTGGGGATCAGGAAGTGGGTTTAGAGGTTGAGACTGACGATGCCTGCCGCTGCATCCAGGAAGGCATCATTTTCTTCAGGAAGACCGATGGTGACACGCAGGTACCCGGCTACACCCACATCGCGGATGAGCACTCCCCTGTCCAGGAAAGCCTCCCAGGCTGCATGCTGGTCTGTGAAATCGCCGAAGAAGATGAAATTGGATTCACTCGGTACCTGGCTGTAGCCGAATTTCTCCAGGCGGGCTGCAACGCGTTCACGTTCTGCAGATAATGTGGCCACGGTGGCCAGCGTATCCTCCCGGTGGCGCAACGCGACGATCGCCGCCGCCTGGCTCAGGGAAGACAGGTGGTACGGCAGCCGGACGAGCATGACCGCCTCGATGAAGGCAGGCGCCGCCACGAAGTATCCGAGGCGGCCACCAGCGAAGTCGAAGGCCTTGGACATGGTGCGGGACACCACGAGCTTCGCGGGGTACTGCGCCAGCAGGGTGGTGGCGGAAGGCGATGGTGAGAATTCGGCATAAGCCTCATCCACGATCACGATGCCGGGGGCGGCCTGGATGATGCGTTCAATATCCTCCAGGCTGGTCACATCACCGGTGGGGTTGTTCGGGGTGGTCACGAACACGATATCGGGTGTGTGCTCCGCGATCGCCTGCAGCGCCACGTCCATGTCGATTCGGAAATCTGCACCGCGGGGAATGCCGATGAACTCGGTCTGGGTTCCGGTGGACAGGATGGGGTGCATGGAATAGCTCGGTTGGAAACCAAGCGCCGTCCTCCCCGGGCCACCGAAAGCCTGAAGCAGCTGTTGGAGAACTTCGTTGGATCCATTGGCTGCCCACAGGTTGTCACGGGATACTGTCACGCCGGTCTGATGGGTGATGTAGTCCGCGAGTGCGTCACGCAGTTCCACGGAGTCCCGCTCCGGATAGCGGTTGAGCTCGGATGCCTGCTCACGCACTGTCTCCACGAGGTCTGCGATGAGGGCATCGGAGGGAGGATACGGATTCTCATTGGTGTTGAGACGCACGGCCACGTTCAGCTGCGGTGCACCGTAGGCGCTTTCGCCGCGCAGTTCCTCACGCAGGGGAAGCTGGGACAGGGCGGTTTCGGAGGCGAGGGTCTTATCAGTCATGGTTGGGTTGTGCCTTGTGCTCTAGACGGTGTCTTCTGATGTGGGCAGGTTTTCAAAGCGGGCGCGGATGGCTTCCCCGTGGGCAGGCAGATCCTCGGCATCAGCGAAGTTGATCACAACTTCGGAGATGTCCTTCAGTGCAGCCTCGTCGTATTCAATGAGGTTGACCGGACGCAGGAAAGTATGGGTGGACAGGCCTGCGGAGAAACGCGCTGTTCCCGACGTTGGAAGAACATGGTTGGAACCTGCGGAATAGTCACCCAGTGGCACCGGGGAGAAATCGCCCACGAAGATGGCACCGGCATTGGAAATCCGTTCGGAGACAGCACGGGCGTTCACGGTGTGCACCTCGAGGTGTTCCGCCGCGTACTGGTCCGCCACGGCGATACCGATGTCAAGGTTGTCCACCAGGACGATGCCGCTCTGCTTACCGCGCAGGGCTTCTGCCACCCTGTCAGAGTTGCGGGTGATGGAGTAGCGCGCCTCGATCTCACGGTTGACATCCAGCGCCAACTGCTCGGAGTCGGTGATGAGGACGGATGCGGCCATCACATCGTGTTCTGCCTGGCTGATGAGGTCATAGGCGACATTGACGGCATTGGCGGTGTCATCAGCGAGCACGGCGATCTCCGTCGGGCCGGCCTCGGCATCGGTTCCCACCACACCCCGGACCAGTCGCTTGGCCGCGGTGACGAAGATGTTGCCCGGCCCCGTGATGATGTCCACCGGTTCCAGCCCTTCCTCCTCATCGCCATAAGCCAGGAGTGCAACGGCCTGTGCGCCGCCCACCGCCCAGACCTCATCCACACCGAGGATGGAGCAGGCCGCCATGATGGTCGGGTGCGGCCAGCCACCGTGGTCGGCCTGTGGAGGTGAGGCCACCACGAGAGTGTTCACCCCGGCTTCCTGGGCGGGCACGACATTCATGATGACGCTGGAGGGGTACACCGCGTTGCCACCGGGGACATACAGTCCCACACGGTCAATGGGGAGGAACCGCTCAGTCACGGTACCGCCCGGATACAACTCAGTGGTGTGTTCCTCAGGTTTCTGATCTGCGTGGACCTTGCGGACCCGGCGAATGGATTCCTCGATGGCCTCACGGACCTCAGGCGCCAGGGAATCCTCAGCGGCCTTGAGAACGTCTGCCGGCACCCGCACTGAAGCGGGACGGATATGGTCGAATTTCTCGCCGTACTCCAGGGCGGCTTCAGCACCGCGGTCCCTGACGTTGTCCACCACGGGCTCCACGATGGGCAGCACCGACACAACATCAGTACCTCCACGGGGCAGAGCACGGCGGATATCGCTCTTGGATGGAGTTTGACCACGGAGGTCAGTGACAGTCAGCATGGCGAGAATTTCTCCCTAAAGAGTATGGGCTTCTGCAAAAGGCCGGTGGTGACAAGCATCCCCGTTGGCAGGGCTGCACACCACACGGTGTCTCATTGTATTCCCCGCCCAGACAAAAACGGATTCGGGTACAGAACTAGCCGTTTCCCTTACACTGATAACCCAGGCTCCATAATTCTCCAAAGGTTGGTAATGTACCCTGATCACCCTCTCACAGAGGGGCCAGGTGGCATCTTTCCACCCCTCGGCTGCTGACCAACAGCTGCTCCTCCCCCGGGAAGTTCCGCCGTAGAAGACACTGACCAGCACCATTTTCCAGAAAGGACCGGGCGTCACACGTTGACTGATCGCGATTTCAAAATGCCGGACACGCTTCTTCCCCTGCCAGTTGATCTGGACAGGGTTGAGGATGCCGTGGATGCACTGGGCTACCAGTTCCTGGCTGCGGATGACCGGTTGATCATGCCGTGGCCCAACCATCGGGTCTCCCTGTACTTCGGTCAGGAATCAGGACTACACCTGACCATGTTGGCCCGCATGCGCATGACCCTGGATCTGTCCACGATCAATGAAGTAGCGCAGGCTCTGACCAGTTGGAACACCGAACGCATCGGGCCCACTGCTCTTCTGCGCGTGGGAGATCTCGGCGACGTGGAGATCCAGTTCCGCTCCTCCCTCAGCGTGGATGAGGGAGTGTCCACGGATCAGCTCATGCAGTTCATCCAGTTGACCATCAACACCGTGGAGATGGCGGTGGACACCGTTCTCGAGCTCTTCTCCGATCTGAACATCGAGGGGGCGGGCAGCGAAGAACTGTGTACGGAACAGGACGAGAGTGACCTCTTGGAGGAGATCTCAGGTCTGTTCGTTCCCCCATCTCTGTCTGCTAATGGGTTTGACAGCGGCCGTGAAAGGAGAGGCATGGACGTTCCCCGCCACCCATCCTTTGGAAACGACGATGATTCCGACAATGGGTTTTCCGATGAGTTCTTCCGCGATGCGGAGGATTCCGGTAAATACGACGACATCTGGGACGCCTCCGCCGACCAACCCGATGGCCCCACCCCCGCCGGGGGGATGGGTGACACCACCGATGACTCCCTCGAGGATCAGACCGAGGATCCGACCGAGGAGGATTCTGAGAGCACCATCGTCCGAGAGAGCCGGGAGGAGCCCTTCCTTCCGATCTTCTCCCAGTTCACGGGAAACGCCGAAGGCGCTGACAAAAACGACAAAGATGACGAAGATGTTGAGCTGAATCACGCCAACTCCGGTGATCACGATGCCCCACCCGGGGATGATGATCTTCTGGACCTTCTCGCCCTCTTGGAAGATGGCGCCAAAGATCCTTCGACGGATATACCTGTGATCGCAGATCATTCACTGGATACGCCCGGTTCAGACTCTTTTTCTGAATCGTTCCACATCCGGGATGGTGACAGCGAGCGCCCGGAATACCCCCGTGAAGTCACCCTCGACCGTGTCCGGGATCATCTGGCTGATATCGGAGTGGTGAAAACCAGCAGTGAGGAGGATTTCCTCGTCGCGTGGATCAATGAGGTGTTCATCGGTTTCTTCATTGATAACGGCCCGACCTTCCTGGTCAAGGGCCACTGGGATCCGGATATGGATCCTGACCGTGACTTCATGAAACTGTTCATGATGTGCAACCAGTGGAATGAACGCTCACTGACCACGAAGGCGTTCTGTCACAAGAACTCCCAGGGGTTGCAGGTCAGGGTGGAATTCGCGGTACCCACCGCGGAGGGACTCACCGATGACCAGCTGCGTCACAATATTGCCCTGTCCATCCACCATCTGCTGCAGGCGGTGGATTCCCTGAGCATCGAAGCCACCGGTTCCTCCATCGTCGACTGGCCGGAGTCAACCTAGCTTCTAATCCTCTTCAGGTTCCTCAGGTGGTGTGACGAAGGTGGCACACCAGTACATGAGGACCGCCAAGAATGGAGCTGTGAACAACGCGCTGCCCGGTGACATCCCGGGAACCACCTGGAAGCTCTCGCCCACTGCGCCGGCATAATCACCTGGGCTGGGATGGATGAATGTCGCCACTGCATCGCCAAAGACAATGAAGGCTACCGCCCCGAGGAAAGCCACCACGCCCAGCCAGAGCAGCATGAGGGGTCCGCGAGTGGTTTCCGAGCGCAGGAACACCACCAGTGCGATGCCCGCCCCGATGACCCCGGTGGCAATGGCGAACCAGATGAAGGCGGTGAATTCCACATTGGCAGATACCGCCACGGATGCTGTCTCCGGATCCTCAACATAGGCCGTGTACGTCGGACGCAGGAACCCCCACACCACGCCCGCTATTGCATGGACCGCGAGCGATAGCGCCAGCACTCCCGCATAGGTGCCGCCCGTGCGATTCCGGCGAGGCTTCCGCATGGTGCGACCCGGGGTGTCAACGTCGGCTTCGGTATAGCCCTGATACGGATTGCTCATGGGTTGCCAGGATACCGCCCCCACGGTCCCGGAATCTAAAGAAGGCACCCCACCCAAGGGGGTGGGGTGCCTGGCACTCAGTGTTTAATCACTCAAGTGTTTAATCGCAGAACTTCCAGCGCCCATCCTCACGGAGGAACCGCTGGGTGGCGGAATCTGTCTGGCCATTGCCGCTGGCAACCACCCATGCGGAAGCGGTGTCACCCTGAACCACAATGTCGGAGATAGAGTCCACGGTTCCAGTGTTGGCACCGGGAATCTGGTTCAGCGGGATGTCAGGGATCTGGCTGAAGTCCAGGGCGGCGGCCCCTCCAGCTGCCTCGATGACCCGGTTGCAGGTGTTCTGTGGAACGTACTGCAGCATGGATCGCACGGTGGTCGGCGCCAGGGAACCACGGATCAGAGACTCAATGGCGGCGGAGTCCTCAGGGCTGGCAGGCTGGCCACCCTGAACCGGAGGGAGTTCCTCATACGTGATCACTTCACTGGGCATCACCTGCTGTGGAGCAGGTTCACTGGCCACGGTTGCCTCAGGTGCAGGCTGTCCGGCAGGTTCGGCAGCAGCATCCTCGACGGTCTCCTCCACCGTTTCTTCCTCAGTGACCTCTTCGGTCACTTCCTCGGTGGTCTCCTCATCCGACGTGGTGGTGGATGGGGATGTACTGGTTGTGGTGGTCGATGATGTTGCGGTGTCCTCATCATTATCACTGCCACAGGCTGCCAACAACAGCGGTGCCACCATGACGGCGGCAATGGCGACCTTTTTCGCGGAAGTACGGATCGACAAGTTTCTTCTCCTGTAGTTCATCATCAGTTTCGCGCCCCCGAGGGATACGGAGACGCGAATTCACTGCGATCACCCTATCAAGCGAGTGCGTAGTAACGAGGAATAAGTTGCTGTTATTATGCTGGCAATTGTGCAACTAAACCGCGAAACAATCATCGATGCCGCCATATCCATCCTCAACTCCTATGGATTGGCTGATATGACGATGCGTCGTGTCGCCAAACAGCTGGACGTGGCCCCCGGGGCCCTCTACTGGCATTTTAAGAACAAGCAGGAGCTGATCGGCGCGACCGCCCGACGGATACTCGCCCCGTTGCTTGACGGGACCGGTGCGGACGGCGTCGACAAGCAGGGCGCGGCGGCCACCTGCGCGCAGTTACGTGACCTGATGATCAGCCACCGTGACGGTTCAGAGGTGGTCAGTGCGGCGCTTAGCGACGCCGCGCTACGCGCGGAATTGGAACGCAAAGTTTCCGACTCACTGGATGTGGCCGATGAGGTCGGGGCCTTCACTCTCCTTCATTTTGTCATCGGGGCAGTTCTTGCAGAGCAAACACAGCACCAGCTGCAGGAATTCACCGGAGACGAGGAAAATACAGAGGATGAGATCTACCGCGAGCGGTTCTCGACAGGCATAAAAATCGTCCTTGCCGGTCTAGATGCGCTCGGCACGATAAGATAAGCATCCATGACATCAAGCAGTGAACACAGCTACTCCGTATGGCCAGGCGAGGCATACCCGCTCGGTTCGAAATACGACGGTGCGGGCACCAACTTCGCACTGTTCTCCGACGTCGCTGAAAGCGTTGAACTCTGCCTCATTGACAACAATGGGCAGGAAACCAGAATCACTCTCGATGAGAAAGACAATAACGTCTGGCACTGCTACATCCCCGGCGTACAGCCAGGTCAGTGCTATGGCTACCGCGTCCACGGTCCCTGGGACCCGGACAACGGCAAGCGTTGCGATCCCACCAAGTTCCTCGTGGATCCCTATGCCCGTGCCTTCACCGGCGAATATGACGGCGATGCCTCCCTGTTCAGCTATGACATCACCGATCCGGAGAACCCCCACGGCCGGAACACCGAGGACAGCATTGAGCACTCGATGAAGTCCGTCGTGGTCAACCCGTTCTTCGACTGGGGCAATGACCGCGCACCGCGCACCCCGTACCACGAGACCGTCATCTATGAAGCTCATGTGAAGGGCATGACGATGACGCACCCGGATATCCCGGAGGAGCTACGCGGCACCTACGCGGGTCTGGCGCATCCCAAGATCATTGAATACCTGCAGGATCTTGGTATCACCGCCATCGAACTGATGCCGGTCCACCAGTTCATGCAGGATGACAGACTGCGCGAACTCGGCCTGAGTAATTACTGGGGTTATAACACCTTCGGCTTCTTCGCTCCCCACAACGAGTATTCGTCCTCCGACCTCCCGGGCAGTGCTGTGGCGGAGTTCAAGGCCATGGTGCGTTCCTTCCATGAGGCCGGCATCGAGGTGATCCTGGATGTGGTGTACAACCACACCGCCGAAGGTAACCACATGGGCCCGACGATCGCGTTCCGTGGCATTGACAATGAGGCCTACTACCGTCTGGTCGATGGCGACAAGCGCCACTACATGGACTACACCGGCACCGGTAACTCCCTCAACGTCCGCGACCCGCACTCACTGCAGCTGCTCATGGACTCCCTGCGTTATTGGGTCTCTGAAATGCACGTTGATGGCTTCCGCTTCGACCTCGCCTCCACCCTGGCACGTGAGCTCCATGATGTTGACCGTCTGGCCACCTTCTTCGACCTGGTGCAGCAGGATCCGGTGGTATCCCAGACGAAGCTGATCGCCGAGCCATGGGACATTGGTGAAGGTGGATACCAGGTGGGTAATTTCCCGCCACTGTGGACTGAATGGAACGGTAAGTACCGCGATACCGTCCGTGATTTCTGGCGTGGTGAGCCTGCCACCCTCGGTGAATTCGCCTCCCGCCTGACCGGTTCCTCCGACCTGTACGCACACAATGGTCGCCGCCCCACCGCATCCATCAACTTCGTCACCGCCCATGATGGCTTCACCCTCAATGACCTGGTCAGTTACAACGAGAAGTACAACATGGCCAATGGTGAAGACAACCGTGATGGTGAATCCCACAACCGTTCCTGGAACTGTGGTGTGGAAGGTCCATCCGATGACCCGGAGATCATGCAGCTGCGTGCGCAGCAGCGACGCAACTTCCTCACCACCTTGTTGCTGTCCCAGGGCACGCCGATGATCTCCCACGGTGATGAGATGGCACGCACCCAGAACGGCAACAACAATGTCTACTGCCAGGACAATGAACTGGCGTGGATCAACTGGGATCAGGCAACTGAGCACGCCGATCTGCTGAGTTTCACCCGCCGACTGCTGCGGATCCGCTCCAACCACCCGGTGTTCCGTCGCCGTCGTTTCCTCGCCGGTGGCCCACTGGGTACAGATGTCCGCGACCGTGACATCGCCTGGTTGGTTCCCGACGGCAAGCTGATGACCCAGGATGACTGGGACTTCGCCTTCGGCAAGTCCCTCATGGTCTTCCTCAACGGTGACGCCATCGTGGAACCGGATGATCGTGGCCAGAAGGTCCGCGATGATTCCTTCATCCTGATGTTCAACGCCCACCACGAGGAGATTGAGTTCACCCTCCCACCTGAGCACTTCGGTATGAAGTGGAAGCTGCTGGTGGATTCCACCGAAGCCATCGGTTACCCCCTGGAGGAACTCACCATTGATGCGGAGGGGACCCTCACCGTGCCTGCGCGTTCCAGCATGCTGCTGCGTCAGATCGAGGCACCGGACTACACCAAGCTGGATGCCCGGATCGCCCGTGAGAAGCAGGAGATCAGTGATGCAGTGAACCGCGAGGCCGCTGAGTCCGATGCAGCCCTGCGTGCCTCCGCTAAGGCAGCCGCCGACGCTGAGGAAGCCGCTGCGAAGAGCCGGGTGGCGCACGCTGAGGAATCAGCTGGAGAAGCAGAGGAGAAGCAGGACACCCATCCTTCTCCGGTCACACCCTCCACGACCGTCTCGCTCGACGCGCCTGCCAAGGTTCGTGAACTCACGGCAGCCAAGGACCAGGGGCCTGACAGTGACACCGAGGCACCTGAGGATGCTGAACCCGACGAGGTGGACGATTCCACCCCGGAGCAGGTTGAGGACCAGGCTGATGAGCCTGCCGAGGAGTCGACGGAGGACACCGACGACACCTCAGGTGAGGAGACCCCCGCGCAGGAGCTGCACCGTAAGCGCCAGACTGCAGCGCAGGATGATGATTATGACTCAGCTGTGGACGAGTACTAAGTAGCGGTCAAGCACATGAGGGGCGCCTGGGGATGACCACCGGGCGCCCCTGATCTGTTTCCACAACCACATTCGCCCTGTAGACCTCATGGATCCGTTGGGCTGTGAGGACATCCGCTGCGGTACCTTCGGCGATCTTCTCACCCGCCGCAATCATCATCACCCGGTCGCCGTATTGCGCGGTGAGGGTCAGATCATGCATGGCTGCGATCACCGTCAACCCACGTCGGGCACGGACGGCGTCGATAAGCTCCAGGGTTTCCTGCGCATGTCCGATGTCGAGCGCCGACGTCGGCTCGTCAAGGAGCAGCACCTCCGGCTCCTGTGCGAGGGCGCGCGCAAGGCTCGCGCGCTGCCGCTCACCCCCGGAAAGCGAAGAAACCAGGCGGTGGGAGTAGCTGGCGAGGTTGAGTTCATCGAGACAACGCTCGACCACCTCAGCATCATGGCGCCCGGGCACACGGTTATGCGGGTGCCTGCCCAGCAGCACATAGTCATGGACATCCAACCCCACCGGAATGGTGGGGTGCTGCGGCATGAGTGCCACGGTGCGCGCCAGGTGCCGCCGTCGGCGTGCCGCCGCCAGCCCGAGGGAGCTGATTTTCGACGAACGGCTCACGTCGATGCCTGCCAGGGTGATCAACCCGGCTTCCACAGGGAGCACCTGCGCCAGGGCATGAAGGAGTGAGGTTTTGCCACAGCCATTCGGGCCGACGATGTTGAGCCATTCACCCTGCACCACCCGGGTGCTGATCCCGGACACCGCCGTCCGACCGACACCCGGGTAGCGGACCACCACCTGTTCACATTCAACAGCGATGACCTTTTCCTCCGGGGGCATCATACTGCGGCCTCCTTGCGGGGTCTGCTGGATCGGCGCAGGATGAACAGGAAGAACGGTGCGCCAACCGCTGCGGTGACCACGCCCACGGGCAGTTCCTGTGGCGCCAGGATGGTGCGACCGATGGTGTCGGCAGTCACCAGGAAAATGGCACCCCACACCAGTGTCAGCGGCAACAGCATGCGATGTCCCGGACCGCAGATGAGACGGATTGCATGTGGCACGATGATGCCCACGAACCCGATGAGTCCGGAGATGGCCACCACAGATGCGGTGCCCAGGGTGGCCACCGCCACCAGTGACAGGCGGACCACGGTGGGATCAATACCCAGGGTGCGGGCCTCCACATCACCGACGGTCATGACATCAAGCACCCGGGCTGAGGCGAGGATCAACGCCGCACAGATCATGGCAGGAAGCGCCACGCTGACCACAGATTCCCAGCGGGAGACGTTCAGGCTGCCCAGCATCCAGACATAGATGCGGGCGACGGTATCAATATTGCGCTGCTGGATGTAGGTCTGGATGGAACTGGCAAAGGCAGCCACCGCCACTCCCGCCAGGATCACCACCGTGGCGGAGGATCCCTGTCCCACTCCCCTGCTCACCATCACGGTGGCGGACACCGCGGTGATACCACCGATGAAGGCCGCCCCGATGATACTGAACCCGCCGGCACTCAGACCCAGAACGGTGCCGCCGACGATGACAACGGTGACCCCCAGACCCGCACCGGCAGATACACCCAAGAGGTAGGGATCGGCGAGTGGATTCCGGAACACCGCCTGGTAGGCGGCACCGGACAGCGCGAGCATGGAACCAACGATCATCGCTGTCACAATGCGGGGCAGACGGATATCAAAAAACACCGCCTGCTCACGGGCGCTGAGGGTTTCCCCACCAATGAGGTGTGCCATCACCTGGGAGGGACTGAGATCAATGACTCCGGAGAACCCTGAATACACCACCACCACGAGCAACACCACAAGTGATGCGGCGGTGGCGATAAACGGGTTGGAGGCCGCTTTCCTGATTTTGTTCACTGTTACCTGGTGTGGCCTGACTCTGATCGGGTGTGGGTGGTGTTAACCGACGGTTGCCGGTGCTTCGCTATTCTCCCAGTTGGGAACGACCTGCTCATTGAGCTCATCGGCGATGGATTCCACCAGCTCAGACACGCGTGGGCCCCAGCGGGAAGCCAGATCATCATCAAGACCGATCACCTGATCATTGACCACGGCATCAATGGTCTCCCAACCGGGGCGGGAGGCGATGACATCGGCGTCCATATCCTCCGCCCTGGTGTTGGCGAGGAAGATGATGTCCGGGTTGGCTGCCACAATGGCCTCGCTGGTCAGCTGCGGGTAATCATCATTATCCGGTGCGATGGAGGTCAGGCCGAACTCGGAGTAGATCTGTCCGATGTAGGTCAGGCCGGAGACGGAGTGATAAGTGCTGCTCAGCTCGTGATAGTAGGTCAGACCCGCGTCCTTGAACTCCTGGGAAACGGAGGCCAGGGCGTCCTCCACATCGCGCTTCATCTCCTCCACCAGTTCATCTGCGGCATCGGCATGACCGCTGGCTTCACCGACAAGCGCGATCTGCTCGTAGGTGTCCTCCAGGTCCACTGAGGCCGGCACGATCAGGACCGGAACCCCAGCCGCAGTGAGCCCTTCGACGATTCCCTCCGCCTTGTTCATGATGAGCACCAGATCTGGATCATGTTCCAGCACGGATTCCACATTGGGAGTGAAACCTGACAGGCCCTCCACCAAGGGTGCGTCCTCCGGATAGTTGGAGTATTCATCCACCGCGACGACCTGGTCGCCGGCACCCACCGCGAACAACATCTCCGTGGTGGTCGGTGAAAGACTGACAATGCGCTCCGGCTGATCCTCGATGGTCACCGGGTCATAGGGATCAAAGGTGATGGTTACCGGGAACCCTTCGGCCACCTCAGCGGATTCAACCGCAGTGGTGGTGCCTGGGGAAGCCGCATCCTCTGTTGTGGAACACCCCACCAAGGCGGTGCCAGCCAAGAGCACGGAGGCAAGGAGAGCAGGCAGCGTGCGACGTCTGGTGCGTAGTCCGGAAACTGAACGTGAGGCCATGTGTGGGAATCCTTCGTATCTCTGAGGTTCGCTGCCCCGATTCAGCAACGATGAAGACCAACATCATCCACACACGGGCTCAAGAGACACGCTGACATGGGAGCGGGGTTCGTGCCGGCCGGCGGGTGGAGGAAGTTTACCTAATACTCTAATCCCTTCAGCCAAGGCAGCATCGTCCGCACCACTTATTGGGGCTGGTTTCAAGAGGTGAGAAATCCACAACGTAACTTAGAACGACGCAATTGAGGGAATGGATCTACAGACAGACAAAATCTCTCCACGCTCCTGGGTGAACTAACACCACGCCACAATGAGCCCTCGAACACCTGTATGGATGATGATATTTCCCTGTGCTTCCATGTCCACCGAGGTTGATAGCGTGAGAATTACCCTTTCCCGCATTGATGAACAGGAGCTCTTATGACACACCCCGGGGTTGATCCCCAGATTCCAACCAGCTTCCCGTCGGCAAGTGAAAACCCGAAGAAGAAAAAGGGCGGCTGTATGAAATGGGCTGGCGGTGTCGTCGCGGTCGGCATTACCATCAGTTTCATCTCCAGTCTCGGAGATTCACCCAGCGAGGAAACACCGGTTCGCGCATCAACAGCTCCAACCACCGTGGCTACCAGTACGTCCACCACTTCGTCCACCGCTGCGATTGTCGCCGCAGCAACTGAAGCCGCTACTGAAGACCCTGTCCGGGAGAGCAACGAAATTCCAACCGAGTTCCGTTCTGCTCTTAACAAGGCTGATTCCTATGCCAATCGGCAGAACATGTCCAAGAGCCGGCTTTATGACCAGCTAACTTCCGAGTATGGAGAGAGGTTCAGTCCGGAGGCTGCACAATATGCAGTGGACAACGTCGAAGCGGATTGGAATGCCAATGCTTTGGCTAAGGCACGCAACTACCAAGACCGCCAAAACATGTCCCCTGATCGCATCCACAGCCAATTGACCTCAGAGTACGGTGAGAAATTCACCGTCGCCGAAGCCGATTACGCACTGGCCAACCTCGGCACCGCTAACACAGCGGAGACTGTTGCTGACGGGGTGTCGACGGAATTCACATCCGCTCTTAACAAGGCTGATTCCTATGCCAATCGGCAGAACATGTCCAAGAGCCGGCTTTATGACCAGCTAACTTCCGAGTATGGAGAGAGGTTCAGTCCGGAGGCTGCACAATATGCAGTGGACAACGTCGAAGCGGATTGGAATGCCAATGCTTTGGCTAAGGCACGCAACTACCAAGACCGCCAAAACATGTCCCCTGATCGCATCCACAGCCAATTGACCTCAGAGTACGGTGAGAAATTCACCGTCGCCGAAGCCGATTACGCACTGGCCAACCTTTGATCAGGTCCGCTTAAAATACCTAAGAAGCCTTAGGATGCCGTGTCCGTGAGGCCATGACCTTATCCATATGAGCCACGGTCCACGCATAGACCCCCTTAACGGGCTCAACGACAGACTCTCCCAATTCGGTGAGTTCATAATCCACCCGTGGCGGAATCTGGTGGTGGGAGGTGCGGGTTACTAATCCATCCTCGACCAGCACGCTGAGTCGTTGGGTGAGGACCTTCGGGGAGATCCCCTCAACCCGGTCTTTGATCTCGCCGTTGCGCAGGGGGCCATCCTCGATGCTGAGGAGGATGAGCATCGCCCACTTATCTCCAATCGTGTCGAAGAGGTCGCGACTGAGGCAGCTTTTATTGAATGGATCCCAGGAAAGACCCGGATCATTGGCTCCGGCTGATGTCCGCAGCTCCGGATCCGCGGATGTCCGGGGCGGGGTGTTCTCCTGCGTGTCATGGGGTGAGGGAACGAGCTGCACAGGTTGACGCGTGCGGGTTTCCGCGGCGGTCACACCCCGGCCTGCCGCGTCAACGCCGACGGTGGCCCGGGGAGTTTCATTGAGAAGCCGCATTGTTCTACTCCTCATTCTCATTCACTCATCCTTCTCTCACGTTCAGGACTGCGGATACTCGCAGATGTCCTGGTGTTCTAGTGTCCTACCCATTGCGTCGCCCGCGGTGAAGGAACTGTTACGTGTTCCCGCCTACCAGTACCGTCCCTGTTTGCTGTGTATTTACTGCCCGTGGTTCTGTGGAGGTATCACCTGTTCGAGCACCCGCGATGGTCCGTGAATGTCATGTCCACCCCGCCTAGTAGGGTGGTGAGCACTGATTCACATCGAAAGGACACCACCTGTGATCGCGGCACATGGCGCAACCATCACTCTGGATGGCTCCACACTCACCATTACCCATTCCCCTCTCCTGACCGCTCTTTCGCGGTCCGGGGAGCATACGCAGACGGTTGATCTCAGCTCAGTGAGCGGGGTTGAGGTGCACCCTCCCGGATCGTTGTCCTGCGGTTCCATTGAGCTCACAGGTCAAGCCGGACCCACGGTGATCACGTTCTCCCCCAACCAGGTGGAGCAGGCGGAGTCCCTGGCTGCAGGTATCAACGCCGTCCTGCGCGGTGAAACCCCGACGCTGACCTCCGGTGGGGGCGGAAACGCCACCGCTGCCGCCACCCCGGTCCCCGGCCTGGACTTCGTCGGTTTTGATGTGGAGACCGCCAATGATGACTGGGGATCCATCTGTCAGATCGGCCTGGTCCGCTACCAGGACGGCGTGGAGACAGAATCGGTGTCCTGGCTGTGCACACCTCCAGAACCCTTCAACTTCTTCCAACCCATCAACATCAGCATCCACGGCATCACCCCTGAGCAGGTCGCGGACCAACCGGGATTTGCCGAGATGCTGCCCAAGATGGTCGATTTCGTGGGGGATCTCCCCCTGGTCGCCCACAATGCACAGTTTGATTTCACCGCACTGTCCCGTGCGTGTGATGCGGCGGGGATCACGGCACCGAACTTCAACTTCGGGTGCTCCCTGGCGTTGTCCCGGTTCTCCAGCATCAAATTTGCCAACCACAAGCTCCCCACCGTGGCCCGGGAACTGGGTGTGGAGCTGAAGAAGCACCACGACGCGGCTGAGGACGCCCGCGCCTGCGCCGGCATCACCATTGAGTTGGCACGGCGTCAGAACTTTGAAGGTGGTTTCATCGACTTCTTCCACAGCCAGGGCTTCACGGTCGGTTCCCTGGATGAGGAGAGGGTCTACCCGATCCTGCGCGACCGGTCAGGTGCAAATGTGGTGGTCCAGCGTCGTCGGTTGGGACTGGATCACCTGGGTTCCGCCGCGGAGGGCCGGGTGCCACCGGCGGCCGGCGGAAGGGCAGCTGGTGGGGCGTCGCAAAGCGTGGAGCCCGATGTGGAGAAGGCTGCGCCGAAGAAGGCGCGGGGTCGGGCACCGTGGGACAAGGTGGCCACCCCGGAGGTCATTCCTGACCCCAACCCCGATGCTGATCCATCTTCGCTGCTCTACGGCCAGCATGTCACCCTGACCGGTGACTTCGAACCCTATGAAAAGGGTGCGCTCTGGCAGCGTATCGCCGATCAGGGCGGGCAGGTGGGAAAGAACGTAACCAAGAAAACCACCATTCTGGTGGCTGGTCCGTGGGCGACCATCACCAGCAAGCAGAAACGCGCCGAAGAATTGCAGGAAAAGGGCCAGGACATTCAGATCTGGGACGACAAGCAGCTGTTCACCGCCCTCGGTTTGGACGATCAACCACCGTTCTAGGAAACACCTCTATGGTGACCAGGTGAATGCATTCATCGCAGGGAGGGAACCGGACGGAGACCCGAGCAGTCCAACCTGATTGACACAACTGATCAATCAGTCGGCTCAGGCCGCAAAGCTAGGGGGACTCCACCGCATGATCACCACCACTCCTTCCCACCACTTGTTATCACTTCATCCGCTGGAGCCCTTCCCGGATCCAGCGGGGCCCGCGTCCATCCACCTTGATGTCTCCATGCTGCAGCCGCGGTTGCATCCCCGGGCCTGGCGGGAACGGATCCGGTTGAGCGATGACGGATTCTGCGACTGCCCTGTCAGTATCAATCTTTCCCGCACCCTGGCCATGGGGCTGGTGGCAGGCTCATCAACGTTGAGCCACCGCGCGCTTGCAGAACTCAGGCTGGGAACCCGGCAGGCCTGGGATCTGGCGGCAGATAATCTCGTCGTGTCGGCCCGTTCCCCGCTCGGGACACGGTTCTACCTCCGCCAGGCAATGGATACCGGGCTGATCTCCGTCCCCGCCGCAATCCAGGTCAAGGTTCCCGGCGCGCCAGTCACCGCGTGGTTAGCCCATCCCCGGACCTTCACCATCCTCAACCGCCATCTTGAGGACCGTCTTGGTTCCGATCTGACCTATCTGGCCCCACAGCCAGACCTGCTCATCGTCCTTCCCGCTGATGACGGAGCAGATCCTGAGCCATCAGCGAAGGAGTTATCAGACACGGTGTCTGGACCGGGCCGATCAGCTGGGGAGCTGATCAGCACGGTGGCCCTGAATTACCGGTTGGGTTTTCCGGCACCCCGGGTGGCCGATATCCGGGTTCCCCAGCCTCAGGTTGCCTGACGCAGTCGGTGGGTTGTCATTAGGATCGGTGAGCGACAGATATCGCGGCATTTATCACAACACTTTTATGCAGTGTGATTACAGGAGGAACTCCCATGGCACGTCCGATCACAGCCACCTACCGGCTTCAGCTCCGAGGACCACAGGCAGACGAATCGGGGCGATCATTCGGTTTCGCCGAGGCCAAGGCACTCCTGCCCTACCTGAAGAAGCTGGGCACCAGCCACCTGTATCTCTCCCCCATCCTGACCTCCATGCCGGATTCCAACCACGGTTATGACGTGATCGACCCCACCACCATCAATGAGGAGCTCGGTGGTATCGAGGGGTTCCGCGCACTGGCGGAGGCGACCCATGAGTACGGGATGGGCATCATCATCGACATTGTGCCGAACCACCTGGGCATTGCGGTTCCCCACCTGAACAAATGGTGGTGGGATGTCCTTAAATTCGGGCAGGAATCCGAGTTTGAGTACTACTTTGATATCGACTGGCATGAAGATAACGGTTCAGGTGGCAAACTCGGTATCCCGATCCTGGGATCCGAAGGGGACACCGACAAGCTCGAGCTGGATGAGTTCAACGATGAAAAGGTTCTCCGCTACTACGAGCACATCTTCCCCATCACTCCCGGCACTGGTAGCGGCACCGCCCAGGAGGTGTATGCACGTCAGCACTACAGTTTGAATTACTGGCGTGACGGTGTGATCAACTACCGCCGTTTCTTCTCTGTGAACACCCTCGCCGGTGTCCGTCAGGAAGATGCCATGGTGTTCGAACACACCCACCGTATCTTGCGTGAACTGGTGGCTGAGGACCTCATTGACGGAGTCCGTGTGGATCATCCGGATGGATTATCGGATCCCTTCGGTTACCTTCACCGCCTGCGTGAAGTGATCGGGAAGGATCGTTGGCTGCTCATTGAGAAGATCCTCGGTGTGGAGGAGCCACTTGATCCGCGTCTGTCCGTGGATGGCACCACCGGTTATGACGCCCTGCGTGAACTCGATGGGGTGTTCATCTCCCGCGAGGAGGAGGATCATTTCTCCATGTTGGCGCTCCAGCGAACCGGATCCACCTGGGATGATGTGGCCCTCCACTCCACCGAGGCCACGCTGAAGCGGGAGATCGCACAGACTGAACTGCATGCGGAGGTCCGTCGACTCGCCCGCGCCATGCGCCGGGACAACTTCTCCACCGCGGGCAGCAATGTCTCCGAGGAGAAGCTCCACGAGACCATCGAGGAGCTCATCGCAGCCATGCCTGTGTACCGCGCGGACTATATCTCCCTGTCACGCACCACAGCTGCCATCATCGCGGATATGTCCAAGCGTTTCCCTTCCCGCCGCAACGCCCTGGATCTCATCGCGGCAGCCCTGCTGGGCAATGGTGAGGCGAAGATACGCTTCGCCCAGGTCTGTGGTGCTGTCATGGCGAAGGGTGTGGAGGACACCACCTTCTACCGCGCGGCCCGTCTGGTGGCTCTGCAGGAGGTGGGTGGCGCACCGGGCCGATTCGGTGTCTCCGCAGCGGAGTTCCACCTGCTGCAGGAGGAGCGCAGCATGCTGTGGCCCCGCGCCATGACCACGCTGTCCACCCACGACACCAAACGTGGTGAGGACGTGCGGGCCCGGATCATTGAGCTCACCGAGAGTCCCTCGGAGTTCTCCGAGCTGGTCAACCGCGTCAGTGCCATCCTGCCGTCACCCGATGGTGCCACCGGTTTCTTCCTGTTCCAGAATCTCCTGGGAGTCTGGCCCGCCGATGGGGTGATCACGGAATCCCTGCGGACCCGTTTCCATGATTACGCTCAGAAGGCGGTTCGGGAAGCCTCAGTGAAAACCACCTGGGTGGATCCGAATGAGAGTTTTGAAATAGCGATATCGGATTGGATCGATGCGCTGTTCGATGGCCCGGCCACCTCCCTGATCACCGAGTTCGTGGTGAAACTGAACAGGGGTGCCATCCAGATCTCCCTGGGCAGGAAGATGCTGCAGTTGGTGGGTTCTGGCATCCCGGATACCTACCAGGGAGCGGAGTTCTTCGAGGACTCACTGGTGGATCCCGACAACCGCCGGTTCGTGGACTACACCGCCCGTTCCCAGGCTCTTGACCAGCTGGAGGACTGGGATTGGTCGGAGGTGTCGCAGCCTGATTTCGGGCACCTGGAGGAGCACCACAACCTGGCCAAGATGGCTGTGGTGAAACACGCTCTGGCCGTGCGCAGTGAGTACCCGGCCTGCTTCGTCGGAGGTGACCACCAGGCGGTGTTCGCAGAGGGTCGTGCGGAGTCCCACATCGTGGGCATTGCCCGCGGAAGTGACCGTCAGCATCTCAGCATCATCGGTTTGGCTGTGCGCAGGCCACTGCTTCTGGTGGAGAAGGGTGGTTGGTTTGATACCACCGTAACGCTGCCCTCCGGGCGTTGGAAAGATCGTCTGACCGGCCGTATCTATACCGGATCAGTAGCGGCGGAAGGGATCTTCGCTGATCTGCCCACCGCGCTTCTAGTGCTCCTGCCAGAGACCGAGGTCTGATCAGCCCCACGCATCGCACCGGGCTACGATAGGTAGCTGTGATGCAAGACAACACACTGGCCAGGTTCGGCAGTTATTACCATGAATTCCGGCGCGCCCATCCTGAGGTCGCGTCAGATTTCCGCACCGCCATCGAGGAGCTCCTCACCGATGGCGGTGTCACCTATGACCGGGTCAGTACCCGGTTGAAGGATTGGTCCAGCCTCAAGGCCAAGGCCCGGAAGAAGCACCCTGATGGCACACTCCTGTACCCGGATCCCCGCCATGACATCCACGACATGATGGGCGTGCGGATCACCACCTATAACTCCACGGAGATCCCGGTGGCCCTGAAGGTGCTGCGGGATTCCTTCACGGTGCACAAATCCGTGGACAAGGCCGCGGAGACCCGGATCTCCGGTGGATTCGGTTATGGTTCACACCACCTGAACCTGGAAGTGGATGAGAACAACGAGGACCTACAGGACTATGTGGGGATGGTCTTCGAGGTGCAGGTCCGCACCGTGCTGCAGCATGCCTGGGCAGAATTCGAACACGATATCCGCTATAAGCGCACCGGTGTGTCCGTCGGCGGCGAAGGTTTAGACGCAGGGGATCTCAACCCCGAGGTGGACCGCATGTTCACCCTCGCCGCCGGCCTGATCGAGCTGGCGGATCAGCAGTTCGACCAGATCGCGGCACTGAAGGAGACAGGCCGGGATACGGATGAGACGGTGGAGCTCACCGCCGAGACCCTCCCGGGCGTGTTGGCCATGTTGATCGGCGGCAGATTCCCACGCCCCAGGTCTGAAACCTACCGCTTCCTGGAGGATATTCTCATCGCCAACGGTGTCACCTCGGTGGGGGCGTTGCGTGATTTGCTCAACGTGGGTGACATTGAGCTGCTGATCAAGGTCATGCGCTACCGTTTCCACCCAGGCCAGATCCGTATCATCGATGACCTGCTGCTCAAGAAGTTCGGCAAGGATCACATCGAGGCCACCGCGCCGAAGGATGCTCAACCCTCTCAGGCTAAACGCAGGCGGCAACTGAAGCGGAAACTGGATCTCATGCAGCAGTCACATATCGCGGACCCCGTGGACACAGACACAGCGGAGGTAACCCGGGAGGATTCAGGGGACACCGAATAATACAAACCCTCAACGCACCGAGTACGCTGTGTAACGAAATATGAACCTGCAGATCAAGGAGCTAACACCAATGGGGCTATCCATCCTGGACTTCCCGATGCTCGCAGACTTCCTCCACGTGTGGGGTCTGACCATCGCCAACTTCTTCCGCCCGATGGGCATCGATTTCCCGCCGGCTGACTGGAGCCTGGGCTCCATCTAGCCGGCCTCTCCAGCCCCCTCGGCTCCAACGGGAACACCTCCTCGGTGTTCCCGTTTTCTTCTCCCCCGCGCGCCCCCGATGCTTGTCGACGAAAAACCCACCCCTGCACCCCATGCCCGTTGTTGTCCTCTGAGGATCGCACAGCAGGGTCACGCAGCGGGACACTGAAGAGTTACACCGACCCCGTCGAAGATGATATTGTTGATATATCTACAATCGATCTGATCCAGGAAGGCCTTCACCTCTCATGACCGACCACACCCCGACCACCCGGAACCTCTCCTTCGGCCTCGACACTTTCGGCGACAGCGCCACTGACCTCAATGGCAACCCGGTCTCCCACGCACAGACCCTGCGTGACATCGTGGATCAAGCCGTCCTGGCGGAGGAGGTCGGCGTGGACATCATCGGCCTGGGAGAACATCACCGCGAGGACTACGCTGTCTCCGCACCAGATATCGTGATGGCAGCCATCCTGGCCAAGACTGAACGCCTCAAGGTCACCTCCTCTGTCACCGTGCTCTCCTCCGATGATCCGGTCCGTATCTTCGAGCGATGGTCCACCATGAACGCACTGTCAGGTGGCCGTGCGGAGATCACCCTGGGTCGTGGTTCCTTCATCGAGTCTTTCCCACTCTTCGGTTTTGATCTGCAGGACTATGAGGCGCTGTTCAATGAACGACTTGACCTCTACCGCACCATCCTTGATGCTGATTCCTCGGGCAGGGGTGTCACCTGGTCGGGGACAACCCGTTCCAGCCTGGAGGACCAGAAGCTCTATCCCGCCACAGAGAATGGCATCACCTCATGGGTCGCGGTGGGAGGCAGCCCTGAGTCTGTGATCCGCGCATCCAAATACCGCTTCCCCCTGATGCTCGCCATCATTGGCGGCGCCCCCTCCCGCTTCCGCCCCTATGTGGAGCTGTACAAGCGTGCCAATGAACAGATGGGCCTGCCCCAGCTGCCGATCGGCGTCCACTCCCCCGGCTTCATCGCAGACACCGATGAGGAGGCACGTGAACTGTCCCTGGACAACTGGCTTGCATTGCAGCACAAGATCGGCCAGGAGCGCGGCTGGGCACCGGCCAATGCCCGTCAGTTCGAGCACGAGGTGGACCACGGTTCCATGTATGTCGGCTCCCCGGAAACCGTTGCACAGCGCATCGCGAGCACCATTGACACCCTGGAGTTGAACCGCTTCACCCTCAAATATGTCAGCGGACCCACTCCTCACGAGCATCTGATGAAATCCATCGAGCTCTATGGCACGAAGGTGATCCCACGCGTGCGTGAGATCCTGGCGGAGCGGGCCGCCAAGAAGTAACCAGGAAATAACACCGCCCGAAAAGGCCCTCACACCTCCAGGGGCGGTCTAATCCGCGCCCCTGAAGCGGTCCATCTCGCGGCGTTCCTTCTTGGTGGGCCGGCCAGTGCCCCGGTCCCGGCGTGGGACAGAGCCGAACACCTCCATCGGTGGTGGAGGTGGGGTGTGGTCGATATAGCAGGTCCGGGCGATCGGGGCGCCCACCCGCTTGCTGATGGTCCGCAGCACCTCAACATCGAATTCACGGTGGTTCACCCACACGCGCACGCGATCACCCGGAACCACCTGCTGCGCCGGCTTCACCGCGTTTCCATTCAGTTTCACATGCCCGGCGCGACATGCGGTGGCAGCATCAGATCGGGTCTTGTAGAGGCGCACCGCCCAGACCCAGGCATCGATGCGTACCGGTTTACCGTCCTGCTCACTCATCACTGATCAACAACTAGTAGTTGTCCCGGTGGTTGATCGTCTTCTTGATCTGGTTGTAGTAGTAGAGTCCACCAACCACAGCAATGATCAGCCCCAGCACCATGAAGGTGGCGGAACTGGTCAGGATCCACAGCAGGACACCACCGCCTACACCGCCGACGACGCTGACTGCAGCGTTGCGGGAGTTCTTCCGAACCTCTTGTTTACGCTTCTCAATGGGGTTTCGTGGGTACTGTTGCATGCTCATGGTGATCCAGTCTAGTGCCCGACCCACCTGTCAGTCACTCGGGGATTCCACCCACATTTTCCCGGCGTCTTTCAATTCGACCTCCGCGCCTGCCATGGAGCTCAGCTGGGACTCCATCTGCTGGTGCTCACCGAGCTTCAAGGCCAGTGTGAACCGCACATCTGCCCCATAATCAGTATCAGTGATCACCACACCGGTACCCCGGAGAGTGGCTTCGATGCGTCCGGCATCGTTGTGGGAAAAGTGCACCGTGTAGAGGTCACGGACCGACCTCCTGGTGCGGGGGACGTGGACAAGCGTGCTGGTCACCGCGTTGGTATAGGCGTTGACCAGGCCACCGGTGCCCAGCTTGATGCCACCGAAATAGCGCACGACCACCGCCGCGATATCTTTCATTCCGGATCCGCGGAGTGCCTCCAGCATGGGTTTACCAGCGGTGCCTGAGGGTTCACCGTCATCGGAGGAACGCTCGACATCATTGGAATCATCCACGTGATAGATGTAGGCGCTGCAGTGGTGGCGCGCATCGGGGTACATCTCGCGGACCAGCGTGATGAAGTCGCGGGCTTCCTGCTCCGACTGCACCCGGGTGATATAGGTGAGAAAGCGGGATCGTTTGATTTCCATCTCGGATTCAAAAACCTGATCAGCCACGGGAAGCTGATAGGTGAGACCACCCAGGGGTTCACGGATGGCGGGCGGGATGGATTCCGGATTCTTGGCAGTCATATTGGATCCTGATTCTACCCCGCACCATCTGCGCATATTTTGGTTAGCCTGGTGCCATGCTGACAACCAGGAATTATCGCGTGTGGGCGCCACGCCCGGAAAATGTCCGACTTCACCTCAACGGTGAGACCTTTCCCATGACCCGGCAGGACGGCAGTTGGTGGACCGCCGAGCAGCGCCCGGCGGTGGGCGACCGTTACGGTTTTGAGCTTTTCGACGGCCAAGACTGGTCCAAGACCATCGCCGATCCCCGTTCCCGATTCCAACCAGACGGTGTCCACGGTCTCAGCGGGGTGCTCTCTGCGGATTTCGCATGGACAGACGAGGCCTGGACCGGCCGCATTTTGCCGGGTTCAGTGATCTACGAGCTTCATGTGGGCACCTTCAGCCCCGAGGGTGATTTCGATGGAGTGATCGGCCGTCTGGATTATCTTCGTGAACTGGGTGTGAACGCCATTGAACTGATGCCTGTCCAACCCTTCGGCGGTGACCGGAACTGGGGATATGACGGCGTGCTGTGGCACGCGGTCCACGCGGGTTATGGCGGCCCCGAGGGTTTGAAGCGTCTGGTGGATGCCTGCCACAATGCCGGCATCGCGGTCTACCTGGATGTGGTGTACAACCACTTCGGCCCGGACGGCAATTACAACGGCATGTTCGCCCCCTACACCTCCGGCGGATCCACAGGCTGGGGCGAGGTGGTCAACGTCAATGGCCCTGATTCCGACGAGGTCCGCAGCTACATCCTTGATTCTGTGGAGCAGTGGTTCCAGGAGTTCCACATCGACGGTCTGCGCCTGGACGCTGTTCACTCCCTCGATGACTCCGGGGCGATTCCACTGCTCGAACAGATGGCTGTCCTGGCCGATTCAATCTCCGCCACCACCGGCACCCCGCGGTCCCTGATCGCAGAATCCGATCTCAACGATCCGCGCGTGATCACTTCCCGTGAGGGTGGCGGATATGGTCTCCACGGTCAGTGGGTCGATGACATCCACCATGCGCTCCATGCCCTGGTGTCCGGGGAACGCAACGGTTACTACTCCGACTTCGGAGATACCGCCACGTTGGCCTCCACCCTGGAAAGGGTTTTCCACCACACCGGTCAGCTCTCCACCTTCCGTGGACGCAGGCACGGACGCGAGGTTCGTCGTGATGTGACCCCCGCTTCCCGGTTCGTCACCTACACCACCACCCATGATCAGACCGGCAACCGCGCCATCGGCGACCGCCCCTCGATGAACCTCTCCCCCGCCCAGCAGCTGCTCAAGGCAGCGGTGATCTACTGCAGCCCCTATACTCCGATGCTGTTCATGGGTGAGGAATACGGGGCAACCACACCCTTCACCTTCTTCTGCTCCCACACCGATGAGGAACTCAACCGCCTCACCTCTGAGGGGCGCAAGCGGGAATTCGCGCGCCTGGGATGGGATCCTGAGGTGATCCCCACCCCATCGGAGGAATCCACATTTGAGGTGTCCAAGCTTGACTGGAATTTCACCCAGGCTCAGGAGAACATCCTCCACGGTTATCAGACGCTGCTGCGCCTGCGCCGCGAGCTGGGCATGTCCCAGCCCGACCTGATGGCACTGGAGGTGTCCCACGGTCCGGAGTGGATCGCCATGGCCAACGGCGAGGGGCTGCTCATTGCCAACTTCAACGACACGGACGTTGAGGTCCCTCATGGTGGAGAACTGATCTACAGTTTCACCTCACCAGAAGTCCGGGAAACCTCAACCGTGCTGGATGCCTTCGGATTCGCGATCCTCTGGCGGCCCAATGAGATAGAGACCGTTTAAGTCAGGAAATCATACTCCGGAGTGCCCGGTTCGAGGCGTCGGCAGTCAATGGCCGACTCCTCCATGCGCTCCAGGAGCGGATCCAGGCCACTGGCTTCGCCCAGCTGCAGGCCCACGAGTGCAGTACCCGTCTCCCGGTTGTTCCGCTTGAGGTACTCGAAGAGAGTAATGTCATCCTCCGGGCCGAGGATGTCCTCGAGGAAGCTTCTCAGCTGGCCCGGTTTCTGTGGGAAGTTCACCAGGAAGTAATGCTTCAAACCGCGGTGTACAAGGGAGCGCTCCACGATCTCGCCATAACGGAGAACATCATTGTTGCCACCGGAAATGATGCACACCACGACCGAGCCCCTGGCGAATTTCATCTCCCGCAGGCCCGCCACCGACAGTGCACCGGCAGGCTCGGTAATGATGCCCTCATTCTGGTACAGCTCGAGCATCTCGGTGCAGACCGATCCCTCACTGGCACTCATCATGTGCACGCGGCCGAGGTTCTTCTCCACGATGTGATAGTTGAGGTCTCCGACCCGCTTGACGGCGGCACCATCAACAAATGGGTCAGCATCCTGCAAGGTCACCGGGCCGTCAGCCTTGAGAGCCGCCTGCATAGACGCCGCTCCAGCCGGTTCGATACCAACGATGGCGGTGCGCGGTGCCATGTCCGCCATATAACTGACGACACCGGACAACAATCCACCGCCGCCAACCGGGACCATGACATGATCCGGGGTCTTGCCCAGAGCCGTCAACTGTGACAGAAGCTCTGCGGCGACCGTGCCCTGTCCGACGATGGTATCGCGTGCGTCGAAGGGTTCGATGAGGGTGGCTCCGGTGCGTTCAGCATCCTCATGCGCCGCTGCGGAGGCCTCATCGAAGTTATGACCCGTGACCACCAGGGTGACAAAATCTCCACCATGAACAGCGATCCGGTCGCGCTTCTGCTTCGGGGTCTGCACCGGAACATAGATCCTGCCGTGGACACCGAGTGATTTGCAGACAAACGCCACACCCTGTGCGTGGTTACCGGCCGAAGCCGCGACGATGCCGGCATCCCGTTGCTCCTGGGTCAGCTGCGAACCGGAGTTCAGGGCCCCGCGGATCTTATAGGAACGGACATCCTGGAGATCCTCCCGCTTGAGGTAGACCTCAGCGCCCGATTCCTCGGAGAGACGCGGGCAGTACTCCAGCGGGGTGGGTGCGATCACGGAGGAAATTCGCGCCTGCGCCATTTGAATGTCAGCGGCACGAATCTGCGCTGCCACGCCCGCCATCACTCCTGGACTTTTCTCAGACACGTTTGTTTCACTCATGTTTAGTCAGTGTAATCCCCGGGCGATATGCAATCGACTTGGGTAGGCGAAATATTCTCAGTCCAAACGTTGTCGCCCGTTATCAGGGCAGACCCGATTGCCTCCTGCAGGCAGGAGTCCGGCAATCGTTGACTTTCACTAGGCGTTCTCCCTGTGCTCGTATTAGACTCTCCAGAAGCTGTGACCACATTGTGATCTTCCTTTGGATGCCATGGACATAGTCACCTGCACCTGTCTTCCACCCAGCACCTCTGCTAGGAGTTTTTCTTGAAACCGCACCGCATCCCCCTCGCGATCGTCACCGCCAGCGCAGTAGCCCTGTCCCTCCTGCCTGCTGTCGCCGGAGCGCAGGAGGATACCGCCACCCCAACGGTGACCACCACCGTGGAGAAGCCCGCCGATCAGTGGCCGGGTAGTGCCGAGGGCAGCTCCATGCTTCTCGACGGCGATCTACCTCCCGCCCCCGAATTCGGATCCTCCCAGTTCGGTTCCAGCAGCGAGGAGAAGGATGCGGAAGACGACGAAGATGAAGACACCGGTCTTGTCGATGACGACGGCAACATCCCCGTGGTCGGTTCCGTCAGTCTGCCCGGCTGGGTAGCTATCCCGCTCGGCATCGCCCAGGCCTTCCTCGCCATCACTTCTTTCATGGCCCAGGCCGCGTATGCCATTCTCCCCCTGATGCCGAACGGCACCGAGATGCTGCGCGACTGGCTGCGCAGCGTGGGCATCAACCCTGATGCCTAATATCTCCTGAGATGACAATGATGGCCGCCACGGAAAACTCCGTGGCGGCCATCATTGTTATGTTGCTGTGTGCAACCCTCGTCCTACAGCTTAGAACAGCTCCTTGGTTGCGATGCGCGCACCCTCCACCAAGGACTCCAGCTTCGCCCAGGCGATCTGGTGATGCAGGCGGCCACCCAGGCCACAGTCAGTGGAGGCGATGACATTCTCCGGCCCCACGAGCTCGGCGAACTTGAGAATCCGGTCGGCGACCAGGCGTGGGTGTTCGATCATGTTCATGGCGTGGGAAACCACACCCGGGTAGATCACCGAGCCCTCAGGAAGGGCATGGTCCTCCCAGACCCGCCACTCATGTGCATGGCGTGGGGATGCTCCCTCGAAGGAGAAACCACCTACCTCTGCGCGGAGGATCTCTTCGATGATGTCGCCGAAAGGGATGTCTGTGGAGTGCGGCCCGTGCCAGGAACCCCAGCAGATGTGCAGGCGGGTCTGTTCCTTGGGAAGTTCCCGGACGGCGGAGTTGATCGCATCGATGCGGATGCGGATCCACTCACGGTAATCCTTCAGGGATGGCTCGGGGTTGATCTGGTCCCAGGCCTCCGCAAGATCCGGTGCATCAAGCTGCACGGTCAGACCTGCGTCGGTGATGATCTTGTATTCCTGGCTCATGGCGTCAGCGCAGGCAGCCACAACCTCGTTATCGGTGGCGTAAAACTCATTCTTCAACCGGGCCGCGGATCCCGGGGAAAGGGCGGCGACAAAACCGTGCTCGGCGCCCGCCTTACCCATGGCCTTCTTCAGAAGATTGACATCGGTGGTGGTTTCTTCCTGCCCGATATAGGTGATCGGACCGGTGAATGCGGGGTTCCCCACGCTCGCACGACCCTGGAAGATGCCGGAGTCCGGGTCCTCATAGGCTTCATGGAACAGGTTCCGGTCACGGCGGTCCGCGAAGCTGGTCAGCTTGATATTTCCCGGTGTGGAGCGGATCTGTTCAGCATTGGCCCAGCGATCCTCATCAGTCATGGTGAGGCCGCCCAGGCGGGTGAAGGAGTAGTTCCACCAGGCACCATAGTCCACGGCGCCGGAGGTGACATGGCCGTATTCACCCTCGTTGATGATGTCCAGGCCCAGATCCACCTGACGCTTGACCACCTCATCCACGGAGGTCTGGAGAATGTCGAAAAACTCGGTGTCATCGATGTCTCCACTCGCACGCCTGGTGTTGGCGTCGAGAAGCTCCGGGGTGCGGGGCAAGGATCCAACGTGACTGGTCCGGATATGGTTGATGGTCATATGATCTCCACTTCGATCGGGAAAAGGCCTGATGGTTCGATGCTAACCCCGATATGAAAATATCCACCCCACTGGGGTGGATATTTATTCATAAACTCTATCAAAAGTGCTGAAGTTATCCGAGGATCCCAGGCCCCATGGTGGCCTTGAGGTCACCCATGAGGCTGGCAGATCGAGAAACCCGCAGGTGATCGCCGAGAATCATCACGGTGGAGTTATCGCCATCAACCAGGTTCAGATAAACATCCGATTCACCACGGTTATCAACAAGTACCTGCTTGAGCTTGGAGATATTGGTCATGGTGCACTGATCGGTGCGCATGGATAGTCGCAGTGGCAGTCCTGACCCGTTTCCAGGGCCCAATTCAGGCACCCGCAAATCATCACAGAACAGGCTCATGCGGTCATCCCTGATAGAGACATGAGCCTTGGCCAGGATGATATTGTCCTCCACGATCATGGAGCCCACGATGGAATAGACCTTGTTGAACACCAGGAGTTCCACGGAAGCACCGTTATGATCTTCCAGGGTCACGATCGCCCACGGGGAGCCATCCTTCTTGGAGAAGCGTCGGTCCACACCTGAGATGATGCCACCCACCGTCACCTCCGCACCATGGCGGAGCTCACCCGCCACGATGGTGGTCAAGGCGGTATCCACCTGGGCGCCGATGGCATCCTCATAACCATCCAGTGGATGACCTGAAACATACAGGCCGAGCATCTCCCTCTCCAGGGCCAGCTCGTGTTTACGATCCCACTTATCCTCCGGGACGGTGATCTGGAAGAAGTTGCCCACCTCCTCCTCCGCTTCCCCGCCCAGGGCTGCAAACAGATCGAACTGCCCCTTGTCCGCAGCCTTCTTGGTCGCGATCACCGAATCAACGGCGTCCTCGAACACCAACATCAAACCCTTGCGGGAATGACCCAGGGAATCGAAGGCACCACCCTTGATCAGAGATTCCGTGATGCGTTTATTACACGGGAGGGTATCAATTTTGTCGAGATAATCCGAGAAGTCCTTGAACAACCCCTTCTCATCCCTGGTATCGATGATGGAGTCCACCACTTCTGAACCGACGTTTCTGATGGCCCCCAGTCCATAACGGATATCCGTGCCCACGGGAAGGAAGTTGAGCACGGACTCATTGATATCCGGGGACAGCACGCGGATACCCAGGTGACGGCAGTCCGCGAGGTAGATGGCGGATTTGTCCTTGTTATCACCCACGGAGGTCAGCAGGGCCGCCATGTACTCCGGTGCAAAGTGAGCCTTGAGATAAGCCGTCCAGAAGGACACCAGCCCATAACCTGCGGCGTGGGATTTGTTGAACGCATAACCCGCGAACGGAAGAATAGTATCCCAAAGTGTAGTAATTGCCTCCTTGGAGAAACCATTGGATTTCATACCGGCTTCGAAGGCGACAAATTCCTTCTCCAGCACCTCGGGCTTCTTCTTACCCATCGCCTTACGGAAACCATCGGCCTGACCGGCGGTGTAATTGGCCACCTTCTGGGAGATCTTCATGATCTGCTCCTGATAGACAATCAAACCGTATGTCTCACCGAGGATCTCCGCGAGTGGCTCCTCCAGCTCCGGGTGGATCGGGGTGATCGGTTTGCGTCCATTTTTACGGTCCGCGTAATCCCAGTGGGCATTCACGCCCATCGGTCCCGGCCGGTACAGCGCGAGTGCCGCAACAATGTCATTGAAGCCTGTTGGCTGCATGCGTTTCAGCAATTCCTGCATGCCACCACCATCAAGCTGGAACACACCGAGGGTTTCACCGCGGCTGAGCAGCTTGTAGGTTTCCTCATCCTCGATAGCGAGGTTTTCCAGGTCGATGACCTTGCCATCACGATTGGCCTTGATGTTCTCGATGGCGTCGCCAATGACAGTGAGGTTACGCAGACCCAGAAAGTCCATCTTCAGCAGACCGATGGCTTCACATGCGGGATAGTCCCAGCCAGTGATGAGAGCCCCGTCAGCGGGACGTTTCCACATCGGAATAATATCCAGAAGTGGCTGGGAGGACATGATCACCGCGCAGGCATGAACACCCGCCTGGCGGACCACGCCTTCCAGCCCCCGGGCAGTGTCATAGATCCGCCTGACATCGGGGTCGGTTTCAATGAGCGCACGGACCTCACCGGCTTCGTTATAACGCTCGTGATCCGGATCGGTGATGCCCTTGAGGGAAATATCCTTGGCCATGATCGGAGGCGGGAGCACCTTGGCGATGCGGTCAGCAATCTGGTAACCAGGCTGGCCAAACTGAACCCTCGCTGAATCCTTGAGAGCCTGTTTCGTCTTCACCGTGCCGAAAGTGATCACCTGGGCGATCTTGTCCTCACCCCAACGGTCAGCGGCATAACGGATCATCTCACCACGCCGACGGTCATCGAAGTCAATATCGATATCGGGTGCAGAGGGGCGTTCCGGATTGAGGAATCTCTCAAAAAGCAGACCATGTTCGATTGGGTCGATGTTGGTCACGGTCAACGCATAGGCGACCAGGGCACCTGCTGCGGAACCACGGCCCGGACCAACCCAGATTCCGATGGAACGGGCATGTTTAATGATCTCCGCCACGATGAGGAAGTAGGAGGGGTATCCCTTCATATCAATGACGGAGATCTCGTACTCGGCCCGCTCAATATATTCCCTCGGAACCTCCTGCCCCGGGAAGCGGTCTTCCAGCCCCGCCATCACTTCATGGTGCAGCCAGGAAGTTGGGGTGTAACCTTCTGGAACATCAGCCACCGGCATGCGCTCATGGGGCTGCTCCTTCCAGATCTCCCCGTAATCCTGGACCCGCTCAGCAATCCAGAGGGTGTTGTCGCAGCCATCAGGAACGGTATCGTCCCAGAGAGCACGCATCTGCTCAGCAGTCTTGATGTAATAACCAGTGCCGTCGAATTTGAAACGGTCTTCGTCGTGAAGCGTTTTTCCGGTCTGCACACACAACATGGCCTCGTGCGCCTGCGCCTGCGATTCCAGAACATAGTGGCAGTCATTGGTGACGAGGGGTGGCAGGTTGAGCTTGCGACCGATCTCCAGCAGTTCACTGCGGACACGGGTCTCAATATCCAGCCCATGGTCCATGAGCTCAAGGAAATAATTATCGCGCCCATAGATGTCCTGCCACATGGCGGCAGCCTCGAGTGCCTCATCAAACTGCCCCAACCGCAGGCGCGTCTGAACATCACCCGAGGGGCAACCGGTGGTGGCGATGATGCCTTCGGCGTGTTCCGCGATAATCTCCGCGTCCATGCGCGGCCATTTACCCAGCTGCCCCTCATAGGACGCCATGGAGGAGAGATAGAACAGATTACGCAGACCGGCGGCATTCTCTGCCAGCATGGTCTGGTGAAGATAGGCACCGGAGCCAGAAACGTCATCCCTCTTCTGGTGTGGATCACCCCAGCGGATGCGGTCCTTGTTGAAACGGGATTCGGGGGCCATATAGGACTCAATGCCGATGATCGGTTTGACGCCAGCTTCCGTCATCTTGCGATAGAACGCATTGGAGCCGTACATATTGCCGTGGTCGGTGATTCCCACCGCCGGCATCTGCTGGCGGTTCACCTCATCCGCGAGCATGTCGATCTTGGCCATACCATCCAACATCGAATACTCGGTGTGATTGTGCAGATGAACAAATGAGGATTTCTTGGCCATGATGGACAGTCTAGCCCGCCGGACATCCTGGGTAAACCTGCAGGTCACAGAGAAAAATAACGTCGCGGTCCCTCCTCACCCACAGTTGGGTATAAGGTGATCCTTTATGATTTACGGCTTGCTCGCCTACCTGCTCTGGGGTCTCTTCCCGGCGTTCTTTCCCCTGCTGATGCCAGCCGGTCCCCTCGAGATCCTGGCCCACCGCATCGTGTGGACAGCTGTGATAATGGCCATCGTGGTCACGATCCGGAAAGGCTGGCAGGAGTTTCGTGGGGTCGACCGCATCACCTGGATCAGGGTGATCGCTGCCGCCATATTCATCGCGCTGAACTGGCTGTTCTACGTGATCACCGTCAATTCAGGAAATGTCACCGAAGCCGCACTCGGCTACTTCATCAACCCTTTAGTGAGCGTCTTGTTCGGTGTCGTCCTGTTCAGGGAGCAGCTACGCCGACTCCAGGTGCTGTCCGTCCTGATCGCCGTCGCCGCTGTCCTCTTCCTCGCGGTGCTCGGTGGCCAGCCACCGATCCTGGCACTGACGCTGGCGTTCACCTTCGGTATCTACGGTGCCATCAAGAAGAAGGTGAATATGTCCGCCATCACCTCCCTCACCGCTGAGACCCTGGTGCTGCTGCCGGTCGCCCTGGGTTATCTCATCTGGCTCGAATCAAGTGGAGACGGCACCTTCTTCAACAATGGTCCCTCGCACGCGGCACTATTGATCAGTGCGGGTCTGGTCACTGCTCTGCCACTGCTGCTGTTCGGCTACGCGGCCAAGGCCATCCCGCTGTCCACGGTGGGCATGCTTCAATACATCACACCCACCATGCAGATGCTCTGGGCCGTGGTGGTGGTCAACGAATACATGGAGCAGACCCGCTGGGTGGGATTCATCATCATCTGGGTCGCGGTCACACTTTATCTGTGGGACATTCTCCGCCAGAAGAGACGTGCCCTGAACAGACGGGATCGCCATAAACATCCCGCTGAACCTTCCTGAAGACGGTTCCCACCCCTGGGTGGTCAGCTCTCATCACGCCGCGGGACGGTTCCTGGTGTCATCGACGTACACGGGACGCACCCCGAAGTGACCCCACCCCGCATCCACGGGAAGGGCCTCAACAGCCAGGACACCCGGGGCCTGAGCAAGCGCACGGAGGGCCTCGCCGTCATCCCACACGATCACGCCGTTGATCACATCCGGGACCTGCACGTTACCGATCCCGTCCACGCTGCCCTGGAGACGATCCAGCTGACGATCAAACACATCGGCGCGAGTCTCCCCCGCCACCGGTTCCGGCAAACCCATCGGAGCAGCGGATAACATCACCATGGCGTTGACCCGCTCAATATCGTCCACCGCCCCAGCCGCATCCGCAGGCACCAACGCAGGGGAGAACGTCACCAGGGCGAAGGCGTTGTCATCCGCTGGTGTCTGGGTGACCGACGCCGCCGCCCGATCCACATACTGTTCCAGGGATTCTGCAGTGTCCTGGCCCAGCATGTCGCCGTTGATGGCCATCGGTTTATTCGTCCGGTCGCTGAAGCTCAGCGCCACCACGGCGATAACCAGAATGAGCAGCGCCAGGAGCGCCACCAGTTTGCGGGTCCGATCCAGTTTCTGGTCCGTCATTGTTCACGCAGGAGCTCGAGAGCATGGCTGAGATCATCCGGGTAAGGGGAGCTGATCTCCATCCATCGACCATCCGCCGGATGATGGAAACCGAGAGATACGGCATGCAGCCACTGACGGATCAAACCGAGGCGTGCGGATAGGGCTGGATCCGAACCGTACATCGGGTCGCCACAACACGGGTGGTGAAGGGCCGAGAAATGGACACGGATCTGGTGGGTGCGGCCTGTTTCCAGATGGATTTTGAGGAGGGTGGCCTCCTGGAATGCCTCGAGGGTTTCATAATGGGTGACCGCATGCTTACCGTCGGTGGTGACGGCAAAACGCCATCCAGCTGACGGATGCCGTCCGATCGGGGCCTCGATGGTTCCTTCAGTCGGATCCGGGTGGCCCTGCACCAGGGCGTGGTAGGTCTTCTCCACGGTGCGGTCCCGGAATGCGCGTTTCAGCACGGTATAACCCCGTTCGGATGCGGCCACCACCATGACACCCGAGGTGCCCACGTCCAGTCGCTGGACAATGCCCTTGCGCTCCGGTGGACCGGAGGTGGAGATCCGGAAACCTGCCGCCGCCAGGCCCCCGACGACGGTCGGCCCCTCCCAACCCACAGTGGGGTGTGCTGCGACACCGACAGGTTTATTCACCGCGATGAGATCATCGTCGGCATAGAGGATGTCCAGGCCGGGTACGATCTCCTCCTTCGGCATCAACGGTTGAGCTGGTTCGGGGAGGAGGACATCCAGCATCGAATCCGGCACCAGGCGATCACTCTTACGGACAGTGACACCATCAACGAAGACATCCCCCGCCTCTGCGAGATCGGCCGCAGTGGTCCGGGAAATACCCAGAAGTTTGGACAAGGCTGCGTCAACGCGCATGCCTGCCAGCCCCTCGGGGACCGGAAGGGTTCTATTTTGTCTAGTCATCTATACGTCCTCCGCTTCTGATGGACCAGTGGTTACTGCCCGGGCCTTCTCTGCCCGTGCGGCGTCGCGGTCCTCCAGGAACATGCCGATGAGAAACACCACCACACCCGTGGTGATGGAAGCGTCTGCGATATTGAAAACCGCGAAACTGCCCACGGAAATATAATCAACCACATGCCCGACGTAGAACCCCGGGTCACGGAACAGCCGGTCAACCAGATTGCCCAGTGCGCCACCGGCAACCATGGCCAGCCCGATACCCACCCATCGGTGTTTCACCCTGGGTGCGTAGATACTGATGCCAACCACGAAGGCCAACTGGATGCTGGTGAAAAGCCAGGTGCTGTTCTCCCCCATGGAAAATGCCGCGCCGGGATTGAACAACAGGTAGAAGCGGAGCCAGTCGCCGATGACGGAGACCGGTTCACCCGGTTCCAACCAATTCAGCATGATCTGCTTCACAACCTGATCAATGGCTGCGATCACCACGATGATGACCGCCATCATCGCGGCCATTCGCTTTCCGGTTGTCCTCTTCTCCCCTGGGCTTGTGGGGACTGTTGTCGCCCCTGCATCATTTGAGGTCACGTGAACCATCATTCCCCATCAGCAGGTCAAAGTTCCACCTGGCCACCTTCACTGCCGAATTCCACCCGTGATGGGGTGAATGGTGGGTGAGAAGCTAGATTTGAATACGTGCGTATGAATAAACTGCCCCACCGTCTCCGCCGTTCCCACCGAAACAGGCGCGGTCTCCGCATCACTGCCCTGGTGGTGGCATCCTCCACCGCGCTGGTGTTGTCCGCCTGCGTGGAGGCGGATTCCCCCACGGACGGCCCGGAGGTTGAGCAGGCCGTGGGTCTCACCGTGGATGTACCCCGGGTCACGGTCTTGGACCCGGGCACCGGCGAGCTGAGACAGTTGCGCTATTCAGCGGACACTGCAACGGAATCCACTGCCGATGAAGGCACCACCAGGCAGACCCTCACTCTCTCGGTGTCAGATGGTTTCACCCAGTCGGTTATGCCTGCCGCCGAAGTTGATCCCTCCCCTGAACTAGAAGGTGGGGATGTCAGCACCATGCGTCTTCCACTGACCGCTGATCTGACCGCCGCGGAGTCTGTGGAAGAGGAGACATTGGAGGCCACCAGGGCAGTCTCCTACACGGTGGGCCAACCGACGTTCACCGATCTGGATCTGGCTGAGGACATCAACTCCACCGCGGGCTTCACCATGGGCACCCGAACCGATGACCGGGGACAACAATCTGCGCTGACATTCGCGGCACCCATCGACGCCACTGACACCGGACGCCTCATCATGGAGCAGTACCTCCTCAAATTCGCCTCCCTCCCCGTTGTCTTCCCTGAGGATGAGATCGGAATGGGAGCCCGGTGGTCCGTGGACAGCAGGGTCTCGGGCGAATCAGCTCTGCTGCAGACGGTGACCTACACCATCACCGGAATCAGGGGAGATGTGGTTGATCTGGATATCTCGGTAGCCCAGCGCCCAAGCCTCGGCGCGCTTGAAATCAACCCGGACACCACCGGTGTCAACGAGGACACCCCGGGACAACTCACGGTGTTGAATTCCAACACCACGTCCAACGGTGCTCTCTCGGTGGATCTCAATCTTCCCGCCCCCACCGCCGGGGAGGTGTCCTGGACCACCCGCGTGGTTTACGGTGGTTCTGAGGATGATCTCCGGGTGATCCAGGATTCCACCACCGGCTTGAAATTTGATGATTCGAATATGGTTGCCATTCCATGATTCTGCGTGCATAATTTAGGCATGTTCATTCCTCGATAGTCTTCTCACCCTGAAACAACATCAGTACGGATCCCCCAGCTTGCACGGTCACGTGGGCGGATTCGTTAAAGAACGACATCGAAGGATTTTCACATGCGCTCCCACGCCACCTATATCTCTGTTGATGGCCTTAGCTTCTCCTACCCTGCCAGACGCGTACTCGCTGACATCTCCCTGACTGTGAATAAGGGTGAGATCGTGGGCCTCATCGGCGAAAACGGTTCCGGTAAGTCCACGCTTCTCGCCCTCATCGCGGGTGTGCTGGAACCTGATCAGGGACGCATCTATCTCCCCGCGGACACCGGGTTCATCGCCCAGGAGACAGAGCTCCCGTTCGAGCTTCCCGTCCAATCATTGATTGATGCGTCGGTGGCACCGGTTCGGGCTGTGGAATCCGCCATCGCCGAACTGACCGTGGCCATGGGTAGTGATAATCCACCCGGTGATGTCGCCGAGCAGTTTGACCGCGCGCTGAGCCAGGCTGAGGAGATGGGTGTCTGGACATTGGAGTCCCGCATCGAGGAAATTGTCGCCGGTCTTGGTCTGGCCGACATTGACCGTTCCACCCCGATCCGCGAATTATCCGGCGGGCAGCGCAGAAGGTTCGCGCTGGCCGCCATGCTGCTGGAACCGGCGACAGCCATGATCCTGGATGAGCCCACCAACCACCTGGATGACAACGCTGTCGACTTCCTCATCAAGGATCTGAAATCCTTCAAGGGCCCGGTCCTCATCGCCAGCCACGACCGCTTCTTCCTAGACGCGGTGGCCACTGAGCTGGTTGATCTGGACCCCGCGCTGGGCCCGGAGGGTGGAGCCGGTGAAGAAGTGAAGCAGGCTGTGTCCTTCGGCGGTGGCTTCACCGACTACATCAAGGAACGGGAGCGGCGGAGGGAACGCTGGTCCCAGCTCTACGTGGCTCAGGAATCCGAACGGGAGAAGCTCGAGGCCACCTCCGAGATCGGCGAGGAGGACATCTTCCACCGCTCGGTATCCAAGTCGGAATCCAAGATCTCCCAGAAGTTCCACGCCGACCGCGCGGCCAAAACCCAGGGCAACCGGGTGCGGTCTGCACGCAATCGTCTGGAGGCCCTGGAGCGGTACGCCCTGCCCGCCCCACCCAAACCTCTGGAGTTCCAGGGCATCCCGGATTTTCAACGCCATGCGGCGGGTGAATCAGTGGAGATCCGGTCCATTGGGGTTGCTGACCGCCTGGCGCCGGTGAAATTCCGCATCGACCCGGGTGATCACATCCTGGTCGAGGGTGCCAACGGCACAGGGAAATCCACGCTGCTCTCCGTGTTGGAGGGTGTGCTGGAGCCTACCGAGGGTGAAGTGATCATGCCGGAGGATCTCCGCGTCAAGCGCCTCAAACAGGATGATTCATGGACAGATGCGCAGATGGTTGCCACCGCGGAGGAGGTTTTCAACCAGCTCAGAGTGGCGAATTCTCCCAGCCTGGTGGATATGGGCCTGTTGAGTCAGGCGTCGCAAAGCATGCCGATGGAGGCGCTGTCCCTGGGGCAGCGCCGGCGCGTGTCACTCGGCCTCATCCTGGCAAGTCCGCCGGACTTGCTGCTTCTCGACGAACCGACCAACCACCTCTCCCTCGCCCTGAGTGAGGAACTTGAGGAGGCCATTAAAAAATTCCCCGGCCGTGTGATCCTGGCCAGCCATGACAGGTGGATCAGGAAACGATGGACGGGGAAGAGAATCAGTCTGGGTCTGCCAGACTGATCTTCAGGGATTACTGAACGGCGACCGGCTCTTCAGCTGGCGCTTCAACCTCAGCGCCCTCAGCTGGGGCAACCGCACCGGTGTCAGCACCCACACACATGTCAGGGACCTGCTCAGGTGCAACGGTGTTGGTGATCAGGATGCAGGCCCAGTCCTGGGACAGCTTCCAGTTGCCGTCGACGTTGACGAACTCCACGCCTTCAGCTTCCTGATCCGGGCGATCCGGGAGGGTGAACATGACGGTGGTCAGCACCTCAGACTGTGGGTCATAGCCCGGAAGGACGGAACCGACAACCTGGAACTCCGCGCCGGATTCCACCTTGGCCTGGGTCATGGTCTCGAACAGCTCAGGGGCGTTCTCGGAACCCTGGACGGTGTTGACCTTCTCCTCGAGGCTGGCTTCCGGATCAGTGGCCACGGCCAGGACCTGGTTCAGTTCATCAGCGGTCGGGTACTCGGCAGCAGTGCCCGGGGACTCGGAGGTGGTGGTGTCAGCGGCGGCGGTGGTGGTATCGGTGTCTGCTGCCTCATCATCGCTGGAGCACGCGCCGAGGGCGAGGGCGCCGACCATGGTGAAGGTGACTGCGGTTGCCTTGAAAAACTTCACGTTGAAAAATCCTTTGCATATTGTGTCATCGTCGTCACCGGTGATGCAGGGTTCCGCCACCACCATGGCAGCTGCGGAAGGACACCTCACACCGCGGGGCACCTTCGTGTCCCCGAGGAAACCGGTATCTGGAAACCTCTCCGCAGCCAGCAGATACACAAATCAAGCTCCTGCCAGGGGACAGGCCACCCACTCCGTGAATCCGGCCACACATATGCATGGCAGGCGACGACAACTTTCCCAACAAAGGCTACACGCTTTTCCATGGCTGCCCATATCCCCAGTATGAGAAAATACTGTGAATCACCACCCCACTGGTTACCCCACTGGTTACCCCGCTGGTTTCCGTGCCATACATCCGGAGATATCCGGCCCACGGACACCTGATCACTGTCAGTTGATACTGTTATCCGCATGTCCGAGACCACACCCGCCCCTGCCACCGTGTCCAAAGTAGCTGTGATCACCACGGGAGGAACCATCGCGTGCACTTCCGATGCGGATGGCCATCTCCTGCCCACAGTCAGTGGCGAGGAATTGCTCCGTCCCATCGCCGCCCGTTTTGATTCCTCCCAGTTCGTCTTCGAGATCCATGAACTCAACCGCCTGGATTCCTCCTCCATGACCTTCGCGGACTATGACGAGATCAACACCGCGATCCACCGGATCCTCGAGGATCCTGACGTGGTGGGCATCGTGGTCACTCACGGTACTGATTCCATGGAGGAGACCGCCATTGCGGTGGACACCTTCCACACTGATCACCGTCCCGTAATCTTCACCGGTGCCCAGAAGCCCGCCGATCACCCGGAGGCTGATGGCCCGGGCAACCTCTTCGAGGCCTGCCTCATCGCCTCCGATGCCTCCGCCCGCAACATCGGCACCCTCATTGTCTTCGGCCACGCCGTGATCCCGGCGCGTGGATGCACCAAGTGGCACACCAGCGACGAACTGGCCTTCGCCACCAATGGCCCGGAGGAGCCGGAACGCCCAGACCCACTTGAGCTGGCCGCGCTCGCTGATATTGCTGTGGAGATCATCCCCGCCTACCCCGGCGCCTCCGGAGCCTCTGTCCAGGCCGCTCTTGATGCCGGTGCGCAGGGCCTGGTGGTGGAAGCTATGGGTTCCGGCAACGTCGGATCAGCCATGGGTGCGGCACTGGGCAAGGCACTTGAATCGGGCGTGCCGGTAATAATGACCACGCGTGTCCCCCGAGGTGATGTCGCCGGTGCCTATGGTGGTGCCGGTGGCGGTGCCACCCTGGCAGCCAAGGGTGCCATTGGTTCACGTTATTTCCGCGCAGGCCAGTCACGAGTCCTGCTCGCGATTGCACTGGCTACCGGCCAGCACCCGGCGACATTGTTCTAGCTGGGGTTCCGCTCCTGATCCCGGTTTCTTCAGTCACCGTCTAAACCGTGGCCGTTTTCAGCCAGCCAGTCTGCCCAGTCCAGGCTGTCGAGTGGATCGGCAGGGTGCAGCACCGGGTCATCCACGGCGAAGCTGCGTGTAACACCCCTGGCGGTGGTTCTGGTTTCAAATCGCACCGACACCACCCCGTGGCCTGCTCCCTGAACCCAACCGTGTCCGAACTCCGGATGATGGACATCCTGGGTGGCTTTCCAGATCCGGTGACCAGGGTGCTCTGTCAGGTCATCAACCGTGGGCCGGGTGATGGTGTCGTTGGCGCGCACACCTGATTCATAGTCCGTATCCGCCGGCGCAGGAATCACGATCTGTTGATCCAGCTCTGGGAAGAGGACATCCTGGCGGTTTTCCTCCAGCCCGGAGAAACCCACGCCCACCAGTCGGATCGGTCCGGTTTCCTCGGGGTAACGTATCAGGCGGAAGGCGGTGGCCTCCAGCGTTGCCAGATCATCGGTGACATAGGGCAGGGTCAACGACCGGGATTCGATCCGGAAATCACTCATGCGCAGTTTCACGCTGATGGTGCGGGCACCCCGGCCATCCCTGAGCAGGCGGCGGTGTGCCCCCTCCGCGGCTCGACGCAGAGCGGCATCCACCTGGGATCGTGTGGTCAGATCATGTTCATAGGTGTGTTCCTGGGAGATCTGTTTGGCTTCCGCACGGGGTTCCACCGGGCGGTCATCAATACCGCGGGCCAGGTTCCACAGGCCCACACCCAGGGTTGGGCCGAGGCTGATCTCCACCTCTCTGACGGTCAGTGCTGCCAGATCCGCGATGGTCTCCACGCCCATGGTGGTCAGTTTCGCCCCGGTGACCGGCCCAACACCCCACAACACGTTCACCGGCAGCGGATCGAGCAGCTCATGTTGTTTTTCTTCCGGCACCACGAACACCCCATCGGGTTTGGCCTCCCCGGAGGAGATCTTGGCAATCTGTTTACCCGATCCAGCACCCACCGAGGCCGGCAGTCCCGTTTGCTCCCTGATCTGGGCGCGCAGGGCCTCAGCCCAGTCGCGGACCTGCTCCGGTGTGGCACCGACCAGTTCCTCCGGTTCCATGAAGCCCTCATCGATGGAGAGCTGTTCGACCAGACCTGCGCGGCGTTCGATGATCTGAAAAACGCGTTTCGACGCCACGGAGTACACCTGATGGCGCGGTGTGACCACCACCGCGCCGAAACCGACACGGGCTTTTGCCTGGTGCATGGGCATAGCTGAACGGGCTCCGAATTTCCTGGCTTCATAAGAAGCCCCGGCGACCACTCCCCTGCCTGAAGCACCACCCACCAGGACAGGACGGCCCCGCAGGGTGGGCCGGGTCAGTTGTTCGACAGATGCGAAAAAAGCATCCATGTCGATGTGCAGAACCCAGCGTTGCATAGCCATAGTCTAAGGCAAACCGAACAGATAGCCGAAAATTTCCGGGTGGATGAAGGTCAGGTTGGTCGTCGTAAAGCAACAGCGACAATGACCAGCGCAATGCCGAACATCTCAGCAACGGTGAGCAGCTGCCCGAGCGCCACCGCGCCCATTACCGCGGCGGTGAGCGGCAACATCGCCAGCAGCAGGGCGAAGTAGGCGCGCCCGGCCATGCGCAGCACGATGAGATCAAGCCCGTAGGGAATCACCGCACTCAGCACACCCAGGCCGAAAGCCAGACCCAGCAGCTCCACCGGGGCCAGCGCCAACTCGGACATCCCGGGCCACAGCCACCAGGCCAGGGGTGCCGCGAGCAGGGCCGCCCAGAAGAACCCGACGGTCATACCCGTGCGACTGTCCTCGGCGGAACCGGCGATCCGGTTGCCCGCGATGATATACAGCGCCCACAACGCCGCAGCACCCAGCGCGAAAAGGACACCAACACTGTTTGCGGACCACTGTGCACCGGAAATGACCACCACACCCACCCCTGCCAGCAACAGCGCCGTCCAGTCGCGCAGGGTCCGGCTGCCCAACGCAGCCACGGTGATGGGACCGAGGAATTCAATGGCCACCGCGGTTCCCATGGGCAGCCGTGCGATCGCTTCATAGAAGGTCATGTTCATGGCCAGCGTTGAGATACCGTAAACCGCCGCATTGAAGCCGGTGCGGCCAAGAAAATCCCGTACCCTGGGCCGAAACAGCACTACCAACATCACCGCTGCCGTGGAGATCCGGAACCATGCCACCAACACCGGCGGGAGGGTCTCGAAGAGACCGACGGCGATGGCCGCGCCTGCGTAGAGCGATAATCCGTTGATGATCATCAGCAGGGGTGCCAGCATACGGCTCCCGGGCTTGATGCGACCAAACCTATTCACGAAGAGGGATCGTACCCGAGAACCTGCACACCCTCACCGACCAGTTGCCCGCCGGGTGGTCAGGATCGCCCGGGCTGTCATATCCACCTGCGGTGACCGGTCCCCCACCAGCTGCTGCAGGAGCTGATCGGAACCACCGAACTCCGCAAGCGCCTGGGTGATCCGGGCCCTGGCGGGTTCATCCGCGGGCAACTGGGCGAGGAGATGGGCGAACGCGGTGAGGATCTCCTCCTCCCACTGGGGTTGGGCGGCCAGGGTGTCTGCCGCATCCACATCCTGTCGCCCGTCAAGAATCATCTCCATCAGTTCCGGGATCGCTTCCTGCTGGTGTTGTCTACCCAGTGACAGGGCGGTCAGGGCTCGCACGTCTGAGTCATCATCATTAAGGGCTGCGAGGAGATGATCAACAGCACCCGGGGCATCAGCCAGGATCCGCACGGCACGGCGCCGCACCTCCACATCCGTGGATCCCAATCCCCGTGCCACCTCATCCACCGCGTCCCGCCCGGCGCGGAGCACCGCCCAGGACAGACTTCCGGCGACGTTGACGTTTTGTTCATCAAGAGCAGCCCGGGCAAGAAGTTTCGGCTGGGCACCAACGTCCGGGGACAACGCAGAGGCCTGCCGTACAGCTGGATCCCGTGAGCGCAGACCACGCAGCATCGCGGTAATGGCCAGGGCTTCATCCCAGGTGGTGGCACCGGCGGTATGGACCGCCTGCAGGCGCGCGAGGAGGTTTCGTTCCTGTCTCAGGCGCTCCCTGGATTCAGCAATCAACTCACCAATCACCGCATCGAAGGAGAAATCCGGATCAGCCAGCGCCTGCCCCACCTCTTTGAGTCCGAGCCCGAGGGAACGAAGACTTTCAATGTGGAGAATCCGCCGGAGATGATCCCCGGTGTACTCCCGGTAGCCAGCTGCACTGCGCCCTGCAGGCGGAAACAACCCGAGTGCCTCATAGTGACGCAGCATCCGGGCGCTGACCCCCGTTGCCGCCGAGAACTCACCGATACGCATAGGTCTAATTCTGCGCAAAGGGCCCCAGGGCGGCAACCCTGCGGGCTTCATGCAGGTGCCCCGCGATGCCACCTTCGGGATCGTCCAGATACGCCTGGGTGGCCTGAGCATGGGCGATGACCGTGGCCAACAGAGGTCTCACCTCATCATCCAATTCAGCCAGCGCACGGCTCAGGCTGCGCTGGGTATCCTCATCACCCCGCCCCAGCTCCGCCACCAGTTCCACAGCCAGGGCTGCACGTTCCGCATGGGGCACAACAGCCACCGCAACCCGCCAGGCAGCCGTGCGGAAGGCCACATCGGGGTGGTGCAGCATCGGTGTTGTCAGCACCTCCCAGGTGCCCGGGGCCTGAATTTTGGACAACGTGTGCAGTGCCTGGCTTCGTGCCTGACTCCGTGCCTGTGGATCATTCAGAACCTCTATGAGCAGCGGGAATGTCTCCGATACGGGATAACGGGTGATCGCCCAGGTGAGCATGTCACGGACAAAGAAGTCCGGCTCATCTCCCATTCGTTCCATAAGCGGGACAAGGTACGCAGGATCGGCATCGGTACCGGCAGCCAGGGCTGCGTGGAGGCGGAGGGACGGATCGGCTGCCTGAAAAGCTCGCGTGATATTCATGTCTCCACTCCACCACCTGACACTGTGTCAAGGTCAAGGGGCAAGAAAACCCCGCTGAATACACAGCGGGGTTGCTTAAAACCGGGTTGAGCCTTGGCTCAGGCCTTGGTTTAAGCCTTGACGACGCTGGCGGTCACGCCCTTCAGCACCTCGTGGGCGCCGTCACCGAGATCGCTCTCAACGACCTCGAATGAGGTGGCCAGCACCTCGCCGGCAATGTGCTCGGCATGACGTCCGGCCCACTCCAGCTTCTCAGCCGGAACAGACAAGGTCACGCTGATGCGGTCAGAGACCTCGAAGCCGGAGGACTTGCGGGCATCCTGCAGACCACGGATGACATCTGCTGCCCAACCTTCAGCCTCAAGCTCAGGGGTGAGCTCCATGTCGAGGACAACCAGGCCGTCCACGTCATCGATCTGGGCGGTGGAATCAGGGTTCGCAGCCACCAGACGCTCGGTGAACTCACCCTCCTGCAGCTCAATGCCATCAGCCACCACTGCAGCACCAACTCGCTCGTAGTTGCCAGCCTTCACGGCCTTGATCACACGCTGCACGTCCTTGCCCAGACGTGGGCCCGCCACCTTGGCGTTCACCACAACCTCGAAGGTGCCCACGGAATCCACGTCAGAGGTCAGTTCCACATTCTTGACGTTGACTTCATCACGGATGATGGACAGGAAATCATTCAGGCGCTCGGAGTCCGGCAGAGCCACGGTCAGGTTCGGCAGTGGCAGACGGTTACGCAGCTTGTGGGACTTGCGGATGGAGGACGCGGCGGAGCAGACGCCACGGATCTCATCCATGGTGCGGACCAGTTCCGGATCAGCCGGGAAGCTGTCTGCGGATGGGAAGTCCGTCAGGTGGATGGAACGCTCGCCGGTCAGACCACGCCAGATGACCTCAGTGGTCATCGGCAGCAGGGGCGCTGCCACGCGGGTCAGGGTCTCCAGCACGGTGTAGAGGGTGTTGAAGGCCTCAGGGTGTGCCTGGTCACCAGCCCAGAAACGGTCGCGGGAGCGACGCACGTACCAGTTGGTCAGTGCGTCACAGAACCAGCGGACCATGTCGCAGGCACGGGCGATATCGGTGGCGTCAAGCGCTGCGGTGACATCGGCCACCAGCTCATGCAGCTTGGCCAGGATATAGCGGTCCAGCACGTCAGTGGAATCCACGGACCAGGTGGCCTTCTTGGAGGCATACAGCTGGAGGAAGGAGTAGGCATTCCACATCGGAAGCTGCGCCTGACGCACACCCTCACGGATGCCCTTCTCCGTGACGATCAGGTTGCCGCCACGCAGAATCGGGGAACTCATGAGGAACCAGCGCATGGCATCGGAACCATCGCGGTCAAAGACCTCATTCACGTTCGGGTAGTTGCCCTTGGACTTGGACATCTTCAATCCATCATCACCCAGAACGATGCCGTGGGCGACAACCTTCTTGAACGCGGGACGGTCAAACAGACCGACAGACAGCACATGCAGCAGGTAGAACCAGCCGCGGGTCTGGCCGATGTACTCCACGATGAAGTCGGCTGGTGAGTGGGTATCAAACCAGTCCTTGTTCTCGAATGGGTAGTGAACCTGGGCGAACGGCATGGAACCGGAATCAAACCAGACATCCAGCACATCCGGCACACGGCGCATGGTGGACTTACCGGTCGGGTCATCCGGGTTCGGGCGGGTCAGCTCATCAATGTAGGGGCGGTGCAGGGACTCCGGGCGGACGCCGAAATCAGCCTCAAGCTCATCTAGGGATCCATAGACATCCGTGCGTGGGTACTCTTCGCTGTCCGATACCCACACCGGCAATGGTGAACCCCAGTAGCGGGAACGGGAGATGTTCCAGTCGCGGGCACCCTCCAGCCACTTGCCGAACTGTCCGTCACGGATGTGTGCCGGCATCCATTCGATGTCCTGATTGACCTCGACCATGCGGTCGCGGATCTCGGTGACGTTGACGAACCAGGAAGGCAACGCCATGTAGATCAGCGGTTCGCCGGAGCGCCAGGAGTGCGGGTAGGAGTGCTCGATGGTCTGATGGCGGAGCACCCGGCCCTTCGCCTTGAGATCCTTGATGATGTCCTTGTTGGCATCAAAAACCAGCTGGCCTTCGTACTCCGGGGTCAGGGAGGTGAACTTGCCATCCATGTCGACCGGGATAACCGGATCGATGTTGGCGGCGTTACACACGAACATATCGTCCTCACCGAAGGCAGGTGCCTGGTGGACGATACCGGTGCCGTCTTCGGTGGTGACATAGTCCGCGCCGAGGATCTGGAAGGCATTGGGCTGGTCACGGAAATAATCAAAGACCGGATCATAGGTCAGTCCGATGAGCTCAGTGCCCGGGTGCTCGGAAATGATCTGGGCATCTGTTCCCAGTTCCTTGGCGTAGGCACCAACCAGGTCCTTGGCCAATAGGAGCTTCTGACCTGCGAAACCATTCTCCCCGTCTTCTGCGACCTCAACGAGTGCGTAGGTGACAGCCGGGTTGACCGCGAGCGCCAGGTTGGAAGGCAGGGTCCACGGGGTGGTGGTCCAGGCGATGGCCTTGGTGCCGATGAGGTCAGCGTTGGCGTCGGTGCCGTCAAGCTTGCCGGTGATCGGCATGGTGACAGTCAGGGTGGGATCCTGACGCAGCTTATAGGAATCATCCAGGCGGGTTTCCTGGTTGGACAGCGGGGTGTGCTCAGCCCAGGAATACGGCAGGACACGGAAGCCCTGGTAGATCAGACCCTTGTCATACAGTTCCTTGAACGCCCAGATCACGGACTCCATGTAGGAGAGATCCATGGTCTTGTAGCCGTTCTCGAAGTCCACCCAGCGGGCCTGGCGGGTGACGTACTCCTCCCACTCCTTGGTGTACTGGAGGACGGACTTGGCGCAGTAGTCATTGAACTGAGCCAGGCCCATGGCCTCAATCTCGCCCTTGTCCTTGATGCCGAGCTGCTTCTCCGCCTCCAGCTCCGCCGGCAGTCCGTGGGTATCCCAACCGAAGACACGTGGGACACGGTAGCCGCGCATGGTCTGGTAACGCGGGACAATGTCCTTGACGTAACCGGTCAGCAGATGACCGTAGTGTGGCAGACCATTCGCAAACGGAGGTCCGTCATAGAAGACGTAGTCCTCGGCGTCGTCGCGCTGGTCGATGCTGGCCTGGAAGGTGTCGTCCTTCTTCCAGTACTTGAGTACGTTTTCTTCCATCTCTGGAAAACGGGAGGATCCACCGGTCATGTCGATCTGTGGGTAAACTCCGCCAACGGCTTCAGTCATGAGTGTCGGTCCCTTATCCTTCGCGCAAGTGTCTGTGTGGTTCTACTACTTGCGGGGACGCACCCAAACTGGGAACGCGGTACCACCCTGCTTGAATCGCCATCAACCACGCCTTGAGCCGGGTGAGGGGCAATTCCACTTAATTTCAAGAAGGTCTGTCACGGTCCCACCCGACCGGTTCTACTGGGTCCTCTCATTCCTGCAACGATGCTGGATGATGAGACTGTTCTTCCGGTGAGACTCCCCGGTGATGGCCGGATCATAATCTTCACTCCCCCGCGACTGCAGTGTTGACGGCAGAAACGGTGGAGCGACTGTGGCTCAGTATAGCGCACCCCCACCGGATTACCTTCTCGAGCAGAGCATGGCCTGACGCACAACCCCACCCATGCACCGAGAGCATTACGCGTCAGTCCTGCCGGGATCCTTTGACACGCTGACTCTTTCCCGACCGCCCCGCCTGGCGCGTCCGCCACTCGTCGATACCGAAGCAGAGGAGCCCGGCACTCACCGTGAGAATCAACAGCCAGGTCCAGATCTGGGAATCAGACAGAACCGTCACCACCAGCAGGATGAAGCCGATAGCGGAGAGAACGATGGCGGCGATGAACATGGCTTCCTGGTGGGGATGAGAGTGGGTGTGGGCTTGAGCTTGAGGTTGGTCTTGGGGAAGGTAACGCGAGGCAGAAGAAAAGACGCAGCCGGGTGGCTTGAGAAACCAGTACTCCCGGGCCACCTCGTTTCTTGAAAAACGAGGGCCCGGGAGTCCGGATACTGCTGTGATATGAACTGTTAAGGGCTGTGCCTTATGAGTTCTGATCTCCGGAGTTGTTGTTGGAGTTACCCATCGGCGCGGAGGATCCACGTGCGTTGAGCTCCTCGAGCTGGCCCTCCAGAAGGGACTTCAGGCGGGTGCGGTACTCACGCTCGAAGGTCTGCAGTTCCGCGATGCGGATCTCCAGCGCATTCTGCTGTTCCTTGACCGCCGCCATGGTCTCGGTGTGCTTACGCTCAGCGTCGGCCTGCAGGGCGTTGGCCTTGTCCTCTGCCTGACGGATCTGGGCTTCGGCGCGGGAGGTGGAGTCGGCGATGGTGGCTGCGGACTTCTTCTCGGCTTCTGCGACCAGGCTCTTGGCGTGAGCGTCGGCCTCGGAGATCTGCTTCTTGGCGCGTGCGTCCGCCTCCGACAGCTGCTTCTCTGCGCGCTGACGTGCTTCCTCGAGAGTCTTGTTGGAGGTTTCGTTGGCTTCGGAGATCTGAGTCTCGGCTGCCTCACGTGCCTCATCCAGCATGGACCGGGACTCTGCCTGGGCATCGGAGGTCAGGCGGTCTGCCATCTCCTGTGCAAGGCCGAGGACCTTGGCTGCCTGCATGTGGGTGTCAGCGGTGGCAACACTACTGACGGCCGGTGCGGCAGCTGCTGCGGCAGGAGCGGCGGAACCTGACTTGGATGCAGCCTGCGCCTTGGTGGCCTCTTCACGGGCAGCCTTGGCCTCAGCCTGCGCCTTGGTCAGCTGATCCTGCGTGGCCTTGGCGTCGTTCTGTGCCTTGGTGGCGGCCTTCTGGGCATCCTCAAGCTTGGTCTTGTACTCGGAGCGGATCTTCTCTTCGATCTCGCGGCGCAGTGCAGACTCGTCGACGCTCTTGGAAGCAGCACCGGTGGTGGTAGCTGCCCCAGCGGAAGAACCATCCTTCAGCTGAGCCTCGAGCTCCTCAACGCGCTGACCAAGGTCATCATTTTCTTCCTGGAGCTGAGCGAGGGTGTCCTCGACAAGATCCAGGAACTGATCAACCTCATCCTCGTTGTAGCCACGCTTGCCGATCGGCGGCTTACTGAAAGCGACGTTATGCACATCAGCTGGAGTCAACGGCATTAGCGGATTCCCTTCGATTTAACGGTGGCCCCAGGCATGGGCCGGGACTCGGTCACAGGAATCTCCCACGACCGGAATTTCCATTTATCTTACTGTCCTTCACACGTGATTGTATCCAGCAACCCATTTTTCGTCGGTATACGCGCCGGAATACACCGCCGTTTCACCAACCGGCTGACGCATAACCAACCGGAAGCCACTCAAAAAAGAAACAAACACGACCGAGGGCTTACCCTACCCCTTACAGTTACAGAAATGTCATTTGAATGGCGGTTTAACACCATTCCGCTGCATCTCATCACCACGCGGCATAGTCCGCCGGTACCCGACGGGATAAAACCCGGGCGTGCACCGGGCGACACCGAGCAGTCCTACAAAAACTCCGCAGCACCGAAGACAACGGGTGTGCACAAAGGGGGTGATGAGAGCGAAAAACCGCCTGGGTAACGGGCGCCGGGAGGTGCTGTTTCACAGACGGAAGTGGTGAGGGGAGTCGTGGACCCCCGGGCTCCTCAGCCCCCTCAGCCCCCTCATCCCCGCGGTGGGAGACTCACAGAATCCTTTAGAAGGGAATGAAAGTGACCATTATTCGCAGGATCGACAGGATGAAGAACAGGACGATCACCGAGATGTCCAGGCGGATATTTCCCAGGGGCAGGGGCGGAATGAACCGACGCAGCATTCTCACCGGCGGATCTGTCACCATGAAGATCGGCTCCGCCACCACGTAGAACCACTTCGGTGGAGAGAAGGATCGGGAAAATGACTGGATCATCTCAATGACGATGCGTGCGATCAGCACGTACATGTAGATGTCGATGATCCAGGAGATCAAGTATGCAAAGGTACCCACGGGGAAATAGCCTAACTGAACTTTGACTTGGACGGTATAAGGGAGTTTCTCACAACTGCTCCCCTACCGGGAAACCGCTTGAGGTCACGGCAGTGGTACCGCTGGAGGGTGAAGGTGTCCGCACGATAACGCGCTAAGCCGCCAGACAGAAAACCCGCCCACTGGTTGCACCCACACCACCATCGGTTCCGGAGAACCAGTGGAGATGAGTGGGGCGCCAGAGGGCGGGATGTTCTGTGGGGTCGCTGATCACGCTGCACATGAGAGATCCGGTCTTGAGGGATGACGGCACGCAGCTCAAAGAGCCGGCGCGACGTCACCTGCTGACCGTGGAAGACCAGTCACCCTCTGATACCGCCGAGGGTGGAGGAGCCGTGAATTAGCGGATCCGGGCTGCGCGTTCGAGTTCCGAGATGCTGATGTTGGAGGTCTCCGGGGTGATGGCGAAGTTTTCACTGTCCAGCTTCTGCATCTTGCCGCGGAGGGCGAAGCACAGACCTGCTGCAAAATCAACGATGCGACGCGCCTCCTCCCGTGTCAGACGGGACATGTCGAAAATCACTGCATCTCCGTCACGGAAGGCTGCGCCGATTTCCTGGGCATCTTCGAAGGAGTTCAGCCCGACGGTGACAATGGTCGGCTGGTAAGCGCGCGGTGCCGGTGCCGCCTGGGGCGATGCGACAGCAGGCTGCGGGCGGGTGTAACCGTACTCGGAGTCACGGTAGTCGGGCGCATATGCTGCGGTACCTTCATAGCGTGGTTCGTCCTGGTAGTACGCCTCATCAGCATCGGTCTCATATGGTGCGAGCCCGAAGAACTCTTTGGTCTTCTTGATCATGGACATGACGGTTTCCCTTCACCTGGAATGTCGATTATTCATGTGCAGCCTGGGTGTTCCCACACCCACTAACTTTGTGTTCTTACGGTAACGGTCGGCTTCCCAGAATTTCTGTTCCGACACGCACGATTGTGGCGCCGTGGAGAATTGCTTCACGTAGATCACCAGACATACCTGCAGAAAATTCCAGGCGCCTGTCAAAGTGGTGTTCCATACCTGCTAACACTCCCCTGGCCTGGGAAAATGCCGCCTCCACATCCCACCCGAGCGGGGGTACACACATCAACCCCGCGAGTTCGAGATGTGTCGCGGATTCAATGTTCTCCGCAACCTCAACAACACCCGCCGCAGCAACCCCGCCACGCGCCGTGTCACCGTCCAGGCTCAGCTGAATCAGGCAGGGAAGCTTGTCGACGCTCCGGTCGCCACGCTCCAGGGCAAGTCCGACACCCCGATCGAGGGCATCGGCCAACCGGGGGCTGTCCACTCCGTGGACAGCGGAAGCCCACCGGGCAACCGAGTTGGCCTTCTTCGTCTGGATCTGGCCGATCATGTGGAAATCCATGTCCGGGAACTCAGCCTGTTTGGCCCTGGCCTCCTGTTCCCGATTCTCCCCCACCGCGGTCACGCCCAGTTCGTGGAGAATCCGGATGTCGGTCACCGGATGGAACTTGGTCACGGGCAACAGTGACACGCTCCCGGGAGGGCGACCAGCGTCGGCGGTCGCGTCGTCGATACGCGCTTTAACCTTGTTCAGGCTGGACCTGAGCTCATCGATCCGTGTCACTGGTGTTCTGCCTCCTGAGGGTTGGCTGGGAGCCAGACAACGCCGGCCTGGCGCCCGGTGGTGCCCTGCCTGCGGTAGGAGAAGAAATCCTCATCCTCAATGGTGCAGCGTGGATCCGAGTCGATCATCTGGACCCCCAGGCTGAGTAGCTGGCGGAGCAGACCTGCCCGCACATCGATCCCGGTGGTGCCCTTGGTGGTGCGGGCGAGGGATCCCGGGAGTTTCGTCTCCACGTCGCGGGCCATCTCCTCGGGCACTTCATAGTTCTTACCTGAAGCAGCAGCTCCCATGAGGGCATGGATATTTGCCGGGGTGGCACCGAGTTCCACCATCTTCTCCACGGTCTTCTTCACAATGCCGTTGCGCGCGCCCATCCGACCGGCATGGACGGCGGCGATGACACCTGCGTGAGTATCAGACAGTAGAACGGGGACACAATCCGCCACCAGAACCGCCAAGGCGAGTTCCCGCTGGGTGGTCACCAGCGCGTCGGTCGCCTCGATCGGGCCGCCGTCCGCGGTGGGGCCGTCCACCACGGTCACCGTGTTCGAGTGGATCTGCTCCATGTAGATCACGCGGCTGGTATCCAACCCGATGATGCCTGCAAGGCGCTGCCGGTTGGTGGCTACATGACCGGGATCATCACCCACATGGTCACCCAGGTTGAAAGAGTCGAACGGGGATGGCGAAACCCCGCCAGCGCGGGTCGTGAAGACCTTGCGGACGGGGCGTGTGCGTGGGTCAAGACTGTCCATGACCTACAGTCTATTCCCCCATGTTCTAACGAAGGAAGCTGGGGACATCCAGATCATCATCGCCGTCGTCGCGGCGTGGCTCGCGGCGATCATCACGGCGGTCGTCGCGGTGCTCGTCACGACGCTCATCACGACGGTAATCGCGGTCGTCACCGCCGCGGGTGAACAGGCCGCCGGAACGGCTGTCATCAATGCGGTGACGGGCACCGGCGGACCGGGACTCATAGGGATCAGACTCGCGGGCACCACCGAAGATGGATTCGTTGGACGGTGCCGGGGTGGCCTCCTGGTTACCTGGAGCCGGCGCCGGGGTGGCGTCCTGGTTCGAGGGAGCGGATGCCTCGACAGAGCGGCGCTCATGGGATGCGCTGGCGCGTGCGGCATCGAATCCGGTGGCGATGACGGTGACGCGGACCTCATCACCCAGGTTGTCATCGATGATGGTGCCGAAGATCAGGTTGACGTCCTCATCGGAGCGTTCGCGGACCATGGAGGCAGCCTGGTTGACTTCCATCAGGCCGAGGTCAGAACCGCCTGCGAAGGAGAGCAGGACACCGGTGGCGCCGTCCATGGTGGCTTCCAGAAGTGGAGAGTTGATGGCCTGTTCGGTGGCCGTGACCACCCGGTTGTCACCGCGTGAGGAACCCACACCCATGAGGGCGGATCCGGCTTCGGACATGACAGAGCGGACGTCGGCGAAGTCCACGTTGATCACACCCGGGATGGTGATGAGGTTGGTGATACCCTGCACACCGTTGTGCAGAACCTCATCGGCGGCGCGGAAGGCCTCCATCATGGACAGGCTGGAATCGCCCAGTTCCAGGAGTCGATCGTTCGGAATGACGATGAGGGTGTCACAGACTTCCTTGAGCGCCTCGATGCCCTCTTCCGCCTGGCGGGTACGACGACGGCCCTCGAATTCGAAAGGCTTGGTCACCACACCGATGGTCAGTGCGCCCATCTTCTTGGCGATACCCGCCACGACCGGAGCAGCACCGGTTCCGGTGCCGCCACCCTCGCCGGCGGTGACGAAGACCATGTCCGCGCCCTTGATCGTCTCCTCGATCTCATTCTTGTGGTCCTCCGCGGAGGTGCGTCCCACCTCTGGGTTGGCACCCGCACCAAGGCCACGGGTGGCCTCGCGTCCGATGTCCAGTTTCACATCGGCGTCGGAGAACATGAGGGCCTGTGAATCGGTGTTCACCGCGATGAACTCCACGCCCTTGAGGCCTTCTTCAATCATGCGGTTGACGGCGTTGACTCCGCCGCCGCCCACGCCGACGACCTTAATCTTGGCGAGGTAGTTGTTCGGTGAGGTCATGGTCGATGTCTCGCCTTTCGAGGGGTTGGTGCTTGTCAGTCACAATTTTTTTATTCTAAATTTCTCTGGCCTTCGCCGCGGATCATGCTTGATCCCCGGACGAAATCCGACTGTCTTACATAATGAGTGAAAACGGCTCAGAAATGTCGGACATTCGGCGGCGGCGTGTCGCCACCCTCAACCACTACTTTAGGGTTGATGAGGTGCGGAAACGTTCCCGCCCCGCCACTCTAGCGGACAGTCACCATCGACGGTGAGCTGATGTTCCACTGCTGCCCTCCACGGTTGATCACGGTGGACATCGCCACCGCCTTGGCATAATTATCCTCCGATGAGCCCCAGTAGATTTCACGCCCGTCGGTGAGGCGCAGCATCACGTCAAACTGGTCCGGAGCGTCGATGGACGCCACCGCATCCTTCAGCGGGGGATCATAATCACCGAGGGTGGTGACGATGTCGATCACCGCAGGAAGTACATCGGGGTCATCCTCACTGGTGCCGGTGACCTCCACCGTTCCGAAGGGGGGTTCTCCGATGATGATCGGCAGGCCATCGGAATCGATGATGTGATCACCATCAACCCGGCTGACAAACACCACCGCTTCGCGTTCGGTCAGGATGATCTCCACGGAGGATGGAGGATTCCGGTTGACGGTGACAGATTTGACCCACGGCAGATCGGCTATGGCTTGTGCCGCGCCGGCGACATCAATCCGGAGGAGATTATCACCGCTGCCAATCCCGGAGACCTCCTCCGCCACCTCAGTATCGGTGCGGACGGCACCGGTGAATTCAATGGAGTTGACCTTGAACACCGGAACCAACCACGCGACAGCCACTGCAATCGCCACCAGTGCCACTACCCCCAGGGTTACCAAGGTGATGACTTTCTTCGACATCGTGGTTATCCCTGCAACCGGGCGAGGATCTCCGGGGCGAGCATGGTCACGGACCCCGCACCCATGGTGAGGATGAGATCACCCGGGCCGGCGATCTCCGCGACGCGGTCTGGAACAGCACTGAAGTTCGCCTCGTAGACCACGGGAATGGTCATCTTGTCAGTGACCACGCGGGAGGTGACCCCCTCCACCGGCGTCTCCCGGGCGGCGAAGATATCCAGCACCACAGCCGAATCCGCAAGGGAGAGCGCCTCCGCGAACTCTGCGGTGAATTCCAGGGTGCGGGAGTACAGGTGTGGCTGGAATACCACGATCACACGGCCTGTCCCCGCTGCCTCCACGCGCTCACGCGCCGCACGTACAACCGCCTCCACCTCGGTCGGGTGATGGGCGTAGTCGTCATAGATGGTCACATCACGGTAGTTACCCTCGGCGATGGTGCCGTGGTATTCAAATCGGCGGCGGACACCGGAGAAATCACTCAAACCTCCGGCGAGTTTCTCCACGTCCGCACCGACCAGATAACCGGACAGAAGCGCAGCTGCGCCGTTGAGCACCATGTGATCACCGGGGATCTGCAGGGTGACCTCAAGGTCATGACCATCCAGGTTGATGAGGGCGCGGGTGCCTTCAGCAACCACCCAGGTCTTGAGCACAGTTGCTTTGGAAGGGACGGTGGGGTGGGCTGCAGCTGCTCCGGTGGTGCCGTATCCCACGACATTGATACCCCGTGCAGCGGCGCGCTCCCCCAGTGCCGCAGCGTGGGCATCGTCCAGGCAGACCACGAGGGTGCCACCGGGAATGATGCGTGCCGCGAAATCATCAAAGACCTGGAAATAGGCCTCATGGGTCTTGAAGAAGTCGAGGTGATCCGGCTCGATATTGGTCACCACGGCGATCTCCGGGCTGTACCTGAGCAGTGATGCATCGGATTCATCAGCCTCTGCCACGAAAACATCACCGGTGCCCTGGTGCGCGTTGGTTCCCGCCTTGTTCAGCTGACCGCCGATGGCGAAGCTGGGGTCCATGGCAGCGGCCTGGAGTGCCACCACGGCCATTGATGTGGTGGAGGTCTTGCCATGCGTTCCGGCGATCAGGACCTGGCGGTGGCCTTCAAGCAGCTCACCGAGCAGATCCGAACGACGGATGACCGGGATGTTTTCCTCGCGGGCGCGGATGAGTTCCGGGTTGTCCTGCGGGATGGCCGCAAACGAGGTGACCACGACGGTGGGGAGTTCCCCGGAGAGCTCCAGGTTCTCCGGAGCATGGCCGACGGCGATCTTGGCCCCCACCGCACGCAGTGGCAGCAGGGTGCGGGAATCCTTGGCATCGGATCCGGTGACTGTTTTGCCCCGGGCGAGCAGGATCCGCGCGACGCCTGACATCCCCGCACCGCCGATACCGATGAGGTGGACCCTGGAGAGGTCAATGGCTTGGTGTGCGGAATTGGTGTTGGTCACCTGGTCAATCCTCGTCTTTCATCAATGAACTCATGAAGTGTAGTGATACTTGATTAAAGCTTATTGTCCGACGGCGTCCGCAATGAGTTGAGCGATAACCCCGGCGGCGTTTCCCACTGTGGATGACCTGGCTGCGCGCGCCATCTCATCGTAGGTGGTGGAATCACCGAGGATCCTGCGGACCTCGGACACGAACCGCTGCGGGGTCAGCTCGGCGTCTTCCACCAGGATGGCGGCACCAGCATCGATGACAGCACGCGCATTCAGCGCCTGTTCACCATTTCCGTGGGGCAGCGGAACATAGATGGCCGGAATTCCGGAGGCCGTCACTTCCGCCACGGTCATCGCACCGGAGCGACAGACGATGAGATCGGCCGCAGCATAGGCGGCCTGCATGTCCTCGATGAAGGGCACCGGGGTGTATCCCGGACGCGCCTCGGGAAGAGGATTCTTCTTACCCACAGCGTGAACCACCTGGTAACCATCACCCAGGAGCTCATCCAGGGATGCCACCACCGTGGCGTTCACACTCACTGCCCCCTGCGAACCTCCGGTGATCAAAATGGTGCGGCGATCAGCCTCCAGGTTCCACTGCGCACGGGCACGCTCAACCGCTGTTTCATCGTGGCCCCCGCCGAGTTCCGCCCGGATCGGAATGCCCACCACCTCACCGGGCATCCCGGATTCCGCCACGGCATTGAGTCCGGTTCCACCCAGCTTCGCACCCAGTTTGTTGGCCATTCCCGCCCTGGCGTTGGCTTCGTGGACAAAAAACGGGATACCCAGGGACCGCGCCGCCATGTAGGCCGGAGCGGAGACATACCCGCCGAAACCAGCGACTGCCTGCGCACCGGTCTCCTTCAGAATCCGACGGGTCTGCTGCAGAGCCTTGAACACCCGGAAGGGCAGTTTCACCAGATCCATGTTGGGCTTGCGTGGCATGGGTACCGGTTCAATCAGGTGGAGTTCGAAGCCACGTTCAGGAACCAGCGAGGTCTCCAGTCCCCGGGCGGTGCCAAGTGCTGATACGGAAGCCCCGTGGGTGTCCCGCAGTGCTTCTGCCACCGCAAGAGCGGGTTCAATGTGTCCGGCGGTGCCACCGCCTGCAACCACCACGGAAAAGGGCGCATTGGATGAGCTCATCTGAGCATTGTCTCCTACCTGTACGAACGATTATCGGCGGTAGCGTGAATCTCGACCGGAACCATCCCGGCGGGGATCACCGGTTCCGGAACCACCCCTGGCGGAGTCTCTCCTCCGGCGGGGATCTGTAGTGGATGAACGGGAGGTTCTGCTACCGCCTTCCCGTTTCTTGACGCTACCAGTTGAGCTGGAGGCGGATCGGGAACCTGTGGCTGTGGAGCGTCGTGATGTCACCGGAGCACCGAAACGCTCCTGAGCATCCGCCCCGCGTCGACCTGCTGACCGTGCCCCGGATTCACCCTGGCCGCGTTGGCCGCGGTCCCGGATGTTCCCCGTGGTGACGCTGCTGCGGGGTTCAGGCAGCATGAGGAGCCTGTCCACCACCGGCCGTCCGTAGGAGGCCATCGCGGAGACGGATTCCGGTTCATGCCGGGCACAGTTGGCCAGGAGTCCCATGGATGCCAGCGTGATGATCGCCGAGGTACCACCGGCGGAGATCATCGGGAGCTGGATACCCGTGACCGGCAGCAGTCCCACCACATAACCGATGTTGATGAACGCCTGGGACACCACCGCCGCGGTGAGGGTGGCGGCCATAAGACCGAGGAAGGGATCCCGGCTCCGGCGTGCGGTGCGCAGTCCGAAATACAACAAGGTGGCAAAGAGGCCGATGACAAAAGCGCCACCGAGCAGACCCAGTTCCTCGCCGATGATGGCGAAGATGAAGTCATTCTTGGCCTCCGGGAGATAGAACCACTTGGCGCGGGACTGCCCCAACCCCACCCCGAGCGCGGATCCGTCCGCCAGGGAGAGGAACCCCTGATAGGACTGGAAGGCCGTTCCGCGGGTGTCATGGAAGTTGCCGAAGAGGGCATCGAAGTAGACGCTGAAACGGTTGGATCGGAACCCACCCCCCAGGGCCATGGCGGCCAGACCAGCAAGGACGGCGATGCCGGCCAGGACCAGCCATCCCAGTGCCACTCCGGCGAACAGCAGCATGAACATCACCACCACCATGAAGGACATTGCCATGCCTGCATCACCCTCCAGGAGGATCAGTGTGCCCATGCCGATTCCCACCGCGGCGAACCGGGAGTAGTGGTTGTTGAACCAGTGTGTGGTGGGTCCCCGACCTGCCAGGTAGTGCGCACCCCAGACGGCGATGGCGACCTTGGCGATCTCAGATGGCTGGAACCTGATCGGCCCGAGTGCGATCCAGGACTGCGAACCCACTTCTTCCCGGCCCGTTCCGATACCGGGGATCTGCACCGCGATCAGCAGGAGAATGGAGACCACCAGCAACAGCGGAGCCAGATTTCTGATGGTCTGGGGCCGCAGTCGGAGCACCACCCACATGGCGACGAAACCTGCGACGATCATCACCGCCTGACGCACCGCGGTGCTCCAGACCTGACCGCCCTCCTGGAGGGACCAGGTCATCGATGATGAGTAGACCATCACCACGCCCAGGCTGGAGAGCAGAATGACGGTGAACAGGATCATGATGTAATCCGCCAGCGGGCGTGAGAGAACATCATTCCAGGCGTTGGAGATCCGTTCCCGGAGCCCCAGCCCCGCACGGGAACCTGCCGCGGGACTCGCGGTGCCTGTGGACTTTCTCGGAGCCCGGGGTTTCCCTGATGCGCTGCTGGTGGTCATTGGTCCCGACCTACTCTTCCTTCTGTCCCTCGATTGTTGTCAGTACTGCCTCGGCGAAGATATCGCCACGTTGCCCCATCCCCTTGTACATGTCCAGGGAGGCCGCAGCCGGAGCCAGGAGGACGGAGTCACCCGGGGTAGCGAGCGCGAACGCCTGTGCCACGAGTTCCTCCATCGCTCCCACCGGGTCGGTGAGATCGGTGACGTGCACCGACGCCGCCGGTGCATGCTGGTCCAGGGCGGTGACGATCTCGGCCCGATCCACACCCAGCACGAGGGCAGCCTTGAGTCGGGAGGCGTGCGCGCTCACCAGATCGGAAATATCCGTTCCCTTGAGCTGTCCACCCACGATCCAGATCACGGACTCCTTCCCCGCCAGTGCGGAATCAGCGGCGTGAGGATTGGTGGCCTTGGAATTATCGATGAATTCCACACCGTTGTTCACCGCCACCACCTGACCACGGTGGCCTGATACTTCAAAGGTTGCCAGAGCGTCCGCGATGGCTTCGGCCGACACGCCCTGTGATCGGGCGATGGCTGCTGCCGCCAGTGCATCGAGGACACCAGCCGGGCCGGAGGGGTTGATCCCGTGGGCGGGTCCCATCACCAGGTTGGCGGCGAAGGTATTGTCCACCAGCTGGCCATTGTCCACACCGAGCTGGCGGTTCGCCGGTTGACCCAGGGTGAAACCAATCAGGTTATCCAGTGCCAGTTCCGTGGTCAGATCCACCAGGTACCCATCGTCAGCACCGATGACCGCAACCGGTGCGGCGAGCACCCTGGTTTTGGCCAGGGCATACTCACGGAAGGAACCATGCCAGTCGATGTGGTCCTCGGCCAGGTTGAGCACCACACCGGCATCGGGGACCAGGGTGGGGGCCCAGTGCAGCTGGAAGCTGGAGAGCTCAACCACCATGACATCCACCCGATCGCGGGCGGTCAGGGCCGCGGACACCGGTACACCGATATTGCCCACGGCCTCGGCGGCATGTCCACCCTGCTTCATCATCGCGGCGAGCATCGCCGTGGTGGTGGTTTTACCGTTGGTGCCGGTGACCACGAGCCAGGTGCGTGGGGCACCGAACACGGCCGCGCGATCGAGGCGCCAGGCGAGCTCAACGTCGCCGATGACCTCAAGACCGTGGGCCGCGGCGTCGATAAGCAGGGGTGTATCCGGGCGCCAGCCCGGTGACGTCACCACGAGGGAGTAGTTGTCCAGCTGGGCGCGGGCGTCAACCGTGCTGGTCACCCCGACGTCAATCAGTTCGATGAGGCGGTGTCGGGATGTTTCGTTGTCATCGGCCACCACCACCTCCAGTCCGAGGTCATGCAGCATTCCGGCGATGCCGAGGCCGGACACCCCGGCGCCGGCAACCAGGATGCGGCCGCGCAGGGGTTCCGGGAGTCCGGAGATGTCAATGGTGGTCATGGTTTCCTATACCTCCGCCAGACTGAGCCAGTCACTGTAGAACACGGCCATACCGGCCAGCACCGCCATGATGGCGATCAGCCAGAAACGGACCACCACTGTGGTCTCCGCCCAGCCGACGGCCTCGAAGTGGTGGTGGATGGGTGCCATGCGGAATACCCGCTTCTTGCGTGTCTGGAAGACCGCGATCTGGATGGCCACGGAGGCGATCTCAATGACGAACAGTGCGCCGATGATCACCATCAGCAGCTCGGTGCGCGTGACCACGGAGATACCCGCGACCAGACCGCCGAGAGCGAGTGAACCGGTATCACCCATGAAAATCTTCGCCGGTGCAGCATTCCACCACAGGAAGCCCAGGGTGGCTCCCAGTCCAGCTGCCGCGAGGACCGCGATGTCCAGAGGATCACGCACGGTGTAGCATCCCGCTTCCACGGCGGTGTCGCAGGAGTTCCGGAACTGCCAGAAGGTGATGAGGGTGTAGGCACCCATCACGAAGGCGGTGGTGCCGGCTGCCAGCCCATCAAGACCGTCGGTGATATTGACGGCGTTGGACCATGCGCTGACCACGATATAGATGAAGATCAGGAAGACGATCGTGCCCAGGATGCCGCCGCCGAAGGCGAGATCAATGGTGTCGATGTCCCGGATGAAGGACAGATGTGTGGATGCCGGCGTCAGGCCGTTCTCGTCCGGGAACTGCAGCACCAGGTAGCCGAAGCCCAGGGCGATGACCAGCTGGGAGATCAGCTTGGCGGTCTTGTTCAACCCCAGGTTGCGTTCCTTGTACAGCTTGATGAAGTCATCGGCGAAACCTGTGGCGCCCAGACCCAGCATCAGGCCCAGCACCAGCAGACCGGAGGCTGTGAAACCGCCATAACCGGCGAGGGTGGAATAGATGTTGGTCACCACATAGGCCACCACGATGCCGACGATGATCGCGATGCCGCCCATGGTGGGTGTGCCGCGTTTGCGCAGGTGTGACTTGAGGCCATCCTCCCGGATTTCCTGGCCCAGCTGCCGGTTGGTGAAATAACGGATCAGAATCGGGGTGAGGAAGATCGATACCAGGAACGCCACCGCTCCACTGATGATGATCTGCTGCATGAGTTTCTAGATTCCTTCCACGTTCCGGCGCGGTTCGCCGTCAAACTTCGCGTGCAGATCTTCGGCCACACGCCATAGCTGGTCGGCATTGGACGCCTTGACCAGCACCACATCACCTTTGCGTACCTGGTGGCGCAGCAGCTCCACCGCTGAATCCGTATCCGGCACAGCAGAGGTGGTCACACCCAGCGCGGCTGCCTCCTCACCGAGGGCACGGCAGTTGGGGTTGTCCCCCACCGTGATGAGTCTTTCAATATGATACTTGGCCAGTTCAGCGCCCAGCGCCCGGTGTTCCTCAGTGGCTTCGTCGCCGAGTTCACCCATCTGCCCGAGGACCGCCCAGCTCTGGGAATCATGCCGTGCGCTGGCTGTGTAGGCCAGGGCTGCGATACCGGCACGCATGGAGTCCGGATTGGCGTTGTAGGCATCGTTGATGATGGTCACACCGTCCGCCCGGGTACGCACATCCATGCGGTGCGCGGAGGCGGCAGCATGGGAGGACAGCCCGGAGACCACGGTGGATTCATCCACTCCTGCTTCGATGGTGACGGCAGCGGCCGCCAGGGCGTTGGACACCTGGTGCTCACCGAAGACCTGGAGCGCCACCGGCCAGGACCCATTGCGGGTGTGCAGGGTGAAACTCGCACGTGCCACATCATCAAGGATCAGGTCGGTGGCCCAGTAATCAGCACCCTTGGCCGGTGGGGTGGCCGTGGAGAAGGTGACCACGCGTGCCCGGGTCCGGGGCGCCATGTTGGCCACGAAGGGGTCATCGGCGTTGAGCACAGCGACACCACCCTCGGCGGCAGCTGGTAGTGCCTCGATCAGCTCACCCTTGGCCTGGGCGATGTTGGCGCGGGAACCGAACTCGCCGAGGTGCGCGGAACCGACATTGAGTACGGCTCCGATGCGTGGTGGGGTGATGCGCGCCAGGTGGGCGATGTGGCCGATACCGCGCGCGGACATCTCCGACACCAGATACCGGGTGCCTTCAGTGCAGCGCAATGCGGTGTACGGCAACCCCACCTCGTTGTTGAAGGAACCGGGGGGTGCGACAGTGTCGCCGGCCATGGACAGCACGGTGGCGATGAAATCCTTGGTGGAGGTCTTGCCAGCGGATCCGGTCAGTGCCACCACGGCCAGGGAATGGTCTGACACAGATGTGTCCACCACATGGCGCGCCAGCCTGGACAGCGCCTCGATGACCGCGGCACCGTGGCCGTCGGGGTCATGGGCATAAATATCTGCATTGGAATCGGACCTGCCCACGGGTGGAACGAGCACCGACGGTGCGTCCACCTCCCGGGCGGCCAGTACAGCCACGGCCCCATTGCCGACTGCGGTGGCGGCGAATTCATGCCCGTCCACCTGTGCACCCGGCAGGGCGAGGAAGAGACCCCCGGGGGTTATCTTGCGGGAATCGAACTCAACGGTGCCGGTGACCGGTGTGTCCGCCGAAGCCCCTCCGGCGAGCTCACCACCGACGATGGTGGCGATCTCTCCAAGTGTCAGCTGAATCATGGGTGTGGATTACTTCCCTTCCCTATCGGACTGCTTTTCGCGCAGCGCCTCACGGGTCTGCTCACGAACCTGCTCACGAACCTGCTCACGATCATCAAAGTGATGGGTGACTCCGGCAACCAGCTGGCCGACCTCATGGCCCTTGCCAGCTACAACAATGCCATCCCCGGGGCCTGCCCACCTGATCAGCGCACGGATGGCCTCGGCGCGGTCACCGATTTCACGAACCTCCACCCGGTGGCCTGCCTTGTCGGCGCCACTGAGTGCGCCGTCCATGACCGCTGCGCGGATGGTGGCGGGCACCTCGGAACGGGGGTTGTCATCGGTGACGATGACCAGATCCGCCCGTTGTGCTGACAGCTCACCCATCGGAGCTCGTTTGGTGGCATCACGGTCTCCTCCCGCACCTATGACCACGCCGAGGCGACCATCGATCTGGGTGCGGAGGGTGTCCAGCACCGCTGCTACCGCGGCTGGTTTGTGGGCATAATCGACCACGGCGAGGAAGTCCTGTCCTTCGTCGATACGCTCCATGCGGCCGGGCACGGCAACGCCGGCCATGCCGCGGGCGAACGCGACGGGTTCCACACCGGCGCGCACCGCGGCGGCCAGGGCGAGCGTGGCATTGGCCACATTGAAGGCACCCGGAAGCGCCAGGGTCACGGGGATCTCACCATGCTCCGGCACGGTCACGGAGAAGCTCTGCTCGCCGACCTCGTTCACCGTCACCCCACCGGCGGTGAAATCTGCCTGCACACCAGTGCTGGACACGGTCTGGACATCACCGGAGATCCCCGCCATGCGGAAACCCCAGTCATCATCAACGCAGACAACCTGACGCGCGGCCGCGAGTTCAGAATCCGGCTGGAAGAACAGTGCCTTGGCATCGAAGTATTCTTCCATCGTGTCGTGGAAGTCCAGGTGATCCTGGGAGAGGTTGGTAAAAGCGGCAACATCAAAGTGTGAACCGGACACCCGACCCAGCGACAGTGCGTGGCTGGACACCTCCATGACCACATGGGTCACCTCATGCTGGCGCATGCGGTAGAAAAGCTTCTGCAGCGTAGGCGCCTCAGGGGTGGTGAGCTTGGTTGGCACCGGTTCCCCATCGATGCGTGTGCCGGTGGTACCGATCAGACCAACCTTGTATCCGGCTTCCATCAGACCGCGCTCAAGGAGATAACTGGTGGTGGTCTTGCCGGAGGTTCCGGTCACGCCGATGAGCACCAGGTCGCGGGATGGGTCACCGTACACGCTTGACGACGCCCGGCCGAGCACCTTCCGCACGTCGGCGACGACCAGGACGGGGCGGTCATCCCCGGCACCTTCGAGGATGGCTGCGCCCTCTTCATCGGTGAGCACTGCCAGCGCACCGCCGGCGCGGTCCTGCGCAGCGAACTCCGCGCCGTGCTTGCGGGAACCGGGTACCGCTGCGAAGATCGCAGCCTTCTTGGCCAGGGTGGAGGAATCCAGCCCGATGTTCCGGATCTCCAGCTCAGGGTCCGGTGCGTTGATCAGGTGGCCGTCGATTGTGTGGGCCAGGGCCTGAAGGGTGATGGCCATTGGTCTGCCTCCATTGGGTTCTTCAAGTTGATGGACAGGGGGACGCCGGCACACGTGGGTGGTGACACCGGTGATTGATTAATGGAGAAGTCTATGTGACCTACGGTGCCTGCAGGAGAATAGGCTCCGCAGGTGGAGACAGGGGGATGTTATCCCGGTTGAGCAACCAGGCGGCGATGTCCTTGAACAATGGAGCTGCGGTACCGCCCGCACCACCGTGGACACCCCGGTCGGGTTCGTCGAGCATGATGGCCACCACGAAGCGGGGATCATCAGCCGGAGCGATACCGGCGAAGGTAATCCAATACTGCGAGTTGGAGTACGCACCGGTATTCTCATCCACCTTCTGCGCCGTTCCGGTCTTGCCTGAGAGTTGATACCCCTCGATGGCGGCATCAGCTGCGGTGCCCTGCTGCACACCGGTGGGATCGGATTGGATGACGGAACGGAACATGTCCACCGTGGTGCGGGCCGCTTCCGGGCTGACCACCTGGACGGTATCCGGTTCCGGCTGTTCCAACACGGTGCCGTCGGAGTCCGTGATCTGCTTGATGATGCGGGGTTCGATGCGTTCACCGTCATTGGCCAGTGCCTGATATACCCCTGCCATCTGCAGCAGTGTCAGGGACATACCCTGACCGATCGGCAGGTTGGCGAAGGTGCCACCTGACCACTGCTCCAAGGCTGGAAGCAGTCCCTGCGACTCGGTGGGCAGTTCAATTCCGGTGGGCTGCCCCACTCCGAAACGGTTGAGGTAGTCTGCGAACTTCTCCTCACCCAGACGCTCCGCCAGCATCAGTGTTCCCACGTTGGAGGATTTTCCGAAGACACCCGCGGTGGTATACGGAAGGACATCGTGTGCCCAGGCATCCTTGACAGTCACACCGGCCATTTCAATGCTGCCCGGTACCTGCAGGACCTCATCCGGGGTGGATAGTCCCTCCTGGATGACACCCGCGGCGGTGATGATCTTGGCCACGGAACCGGGTTCAAACGGGTGCGTGACGGACGGGTTATCAAAACTCTTTCCGCGTTCGATCTGCTTCGCGGTGTCCTCATTGGGGTTGATGGTGTCCGAGTTGGCCATGGCCAGCACTTCAGCGGTCTTGGCATCCAGCACCACCGCCGAGGCGCTTTCCGCCCCGGAATTGGCCTTGGCCTGTTCCAGAAGCTGCTGCACATAGGTCTGCAGATCCAGATCAATGGTCAGTTCCACACTGGCACCATCCACCGCGGAGACCTGATCCCGGAGGGTGCCCGGAATGGACTGCCCACGGATGGACACGTCCATGGTGGTGCGACCGTTGATGCCGGACAGGAGTGAATCATTGGAGGCCTCAAAACCGAACTGGCCTTCACCGTCCATGCTGATGCGTCCGATGATGTTTTCAGCAACCGAGCCGTTGGGGTACTGGCGGATGTCCTGATGATCAGCGGCGATACCGAAAAGTTCATCGGTGATCTCTGCTGCGATATCCGGATCCACATTGCGCACGAGCACCTCATAGTGGCTGTCTGCGTAGAACTTCTCCAGGATCTCCTCGGATCGGATATTGGAGACATCCTTGCCGTGGGATTCCATGATCTCCGGGATGCGCTCAGCGGAGAACTCCAGACGTTCGTCCATCTTGTCTTCGAGGAATACCAGGCGATCCTTCTGCCCCATCCGCACGTACTCCGCACCCTCATCAATGGTGACATAGCTGGCCACCAGATCCGGGTCGGTCTGTTCCGCAGCCAGGCGCAGGGCCAAATCGGTCTGGGTCAGCATCTCAGGGCGGAGGATATTCGGGGACACGGTCAGGGACCTCGCCTGCATGGTGTAGGCGAGCTGGTTCCCGTCACGGTCGAGGATCTCACCGCGACGGGCCGGATCAGTGTAGACGCGTGTGCGCTGGTCGGAGGCGAACACCGCCAACTCCGGCCCCCATACCAACTGGACCCAACCGAGCCTGAAGATCAACACCGCGGACAGCACGAGAGCGATGATGGTCACCACATTGACACGCCTCTTCCCTGCCCCGGCACCCGTGCCGGTTGCGGAAACGGCGGTGGCGGCGGGACTGCCGGAAGAGGTGGCGGTGGTTGCGCTGCCACGTCGTTTCAATTCGCGTTCACGGGAGGCCCGTCGGCTCTCATCCTGATACGCCGAACGGCGGGACGCGCCATCACGTCCCGCTCGTTCTTTCCGGCCTTCATCATGGCCGCGTGGATCACCGGGGAAACTCACCGCCCGACGCCACCTGCTTGCTCACCGGCATCGCGGGTCGTTGCAGCATAGGGCGCGGGTGCGGAGTTGGCCTGGTACGGCGGCGTCACCGCACCCTGCTGAGGTGGGATGACCTGGAGGTTCTCAGTCACTTCGTTAGTTTCTTCCGGATTGCTGGAAGCACGGTTCGGACGGGCCTGGGTGCCACTGTTGATATCGATGACAGGGCGGGTCTCCGGGGTGGCAGGACGCTGCTCCCACACCTCTCCGTTGTCCTGAACAGCGAGCACACCCGGCTGCACCGGGGACTCCATGCCCAGCCCACTGGCGGTGGCGGCGATGGTGGCGGCGGAACGGGCATCCTCAACGTCGCGGGTCAGTGATTCAATCCGATTGGACAGAGCTGTTTCCTCCGCCTTGAGGTTCTGAAGTTGATAGGTCTGCTGCGTGGACACACCAGAAAGCCCCATGGAAGCACCGACACCCACGCACAGGAGCAGCACCACGATGGTGAACAACTGGATCATGCGGGGATTCGCGCGCGGGGCGACAACACGCCGTCCACGGACAGACAGCACCTGCTGGGAGCCGGTCTGGTGCTGGAAGCGACGCTTATGCGTCGGCTGCACACCGGGGTTGACCAGCCCACGGGTGGTGTGTCGGCGTTCAGGTGGCAGAGTGGTCGGGCGTGGAACGGTGCTTGTCGACGCCTCCCCCACCGCCGTGGAATAATCCCGGCTTCCTGATTGACGGGAGTATCGGTTTCTACCCGGTTCGGTACGGGAGCCACGAGTCATGGTCATGATTGCTCTCCTTGTTTTGCGGCGATTCGCTCAATCGCGCGCACCTTGACTGGCGCAGCACGGGGATTTTCTTCGATTTCAGCTTCGGAAGCGGTCTCCGCTCCGCGGGTGACCTGTGTGAACAGTGGTGCCGTTCCAGGCAGATCCACCGGCAGACCCCGAGGGGTTTTGGATGTGGTCAGCTCCGAGAAGAACTTCTTCACCAGGCGATCCTCATGGGACTGATAACTCATGAACACCGCACGACCCCCCACGTTCAGGGAGTCAGTGATCTGTGGCAGGACATTGACCAGGGAGTCCAGCTCATTGTTCACCTCAACGCGCAGCGCCTGGAAAGTTCGTTTTGCCGGATGTCCACCGGTTCGACGCGTGGCTGCCGGGATCGCGTCATAGAGCAGTTCAACCAGACGCGCCGATGTGGTGAAGGGTTCCTTCTCACGTTCCTTCAGTACAGCTGAGGCAATCTTTCCTGCGAAGCGTTCATCACCGTAGGTTTTGAGTACCCGGGCGATATCGCCATGGGAGTAGGTGTTGAGGATGTCCGCTGCCGTGATCCCCTGGGTTGCATCCATACGCATATCCAGTGGTGCATCAGTGCGGTAGGCGAAGCCACGCTCCACCTGGTCCAGCTGCATGGAGGACACACCCAGGTCGAAGAGCGCACCGGAGATCCCTTCGCTGCGAGCCAGATCAAGGATGTCCCCCTCGCCATGCGCGAGCACATCTGACAACCCGTCGAAGCGGGTCTTCACGCCCATGAAACGCTCCCCGAAGGGAGCGAGCCTCTGCCCAGCATCCCGGAGTGCATTGTCATCGCGGTCCAGGCCGATGACCCGGGCGTCCGGGAACACCGTGAGGAAGAACTCAGAGTGCCCCCCTGCGCCGAGTGTGGCATCGACGATGACTGCCCGGTCGCCCATGTCCCTGACCTTGTCAGCGATCAGTGATGCCATCCGGTCCCGCATCACGGGAACGTGACCATGGTTTCCCTGAATGGAGAAGTCCTCCACTGTTGGCCCCCTATCTCCCTGACTGGGTTTCGAATGTCTCAACTTGTACCCACGTGCGTGGATAAAAAACTGCGCGACAATCAAGCCCGGTAGTCACGCAGTCCCACTATTCACAACAACTCACAACAACGGAGTGCGTACAGGGCCCCGCTCGAGGTCTCGATCTGATGTCGGGGAAGTACACCAGAGCTGACCCCTCGAACGGAGTCCATACACGCGCTCCATACCTCATACGCTGGAGTGCGTCTGCTACAGGAACCCGCCGAGAACCTCGTTCTCGGCCGCAGAAAACGCAGCTTCCGTCTCCTCCTGGTACGTGGCCCAAGCCTGTGCGTCCCAGATTTCCAGAAAGTCCACTGATCCAATGACCACGCATTCCTTGGTCAGGCCCGCATAACTGCGATGCCCGGCCGAGAGAGTGATGCGTCCCTGGGCATCCGGTCGTTGCTCATCCGCGCTGGCCGCAAGATTACGGATGAACGCACGTGCCTCTGGGCTTGTCCGGGAGACTGCAGCTGCCTTGCGGGCACGTGCTGCAAACTCCTCCTTCGGAAAAACCGCGAGACTGTGGTCTTGACCTTTTGTCACCATCAGGCCCCCCGCCAGCTCCTCACGGAACTTAGCGGGAAGTGTCAACCTTCCCTTGTCATCGAGCTTCGGGGTATAGGTGCCGAGGAACATCTCCAAGACCCCTTCCCGCAAACTTTCCAACCAGGTCGTATCAGTTTGTCTCTACGGCGTTCGGTGGCCCCTCATGCTGGGCCACCGTCCACCGCTGAGCCCCACAATACCCCACTTTCCCCCACCCATATCAAGTGTTGCCGGTACCATCCCCCACCACTGATCAATACCCACAGGTCAAGGGCTCAAAAGAAAAGTGGGGAGATTTTCGTGTCGCCCCCACAAATAGTCTCAAGCTCAACTTGAACCCCTCCAGTCCCACAATTCTCGACCGCCACCCAAGGGCCGTTAGCACAATAGAAATCCCCTGTTAGCTGGTAAAACGCTGGGACTCACCCTTATTCAACGTCAGGATATTGTCAGGTCGATGGCAGAATTAAACCTGAGTGGGGCGCCGTGGGGAATGGCGGGGAAAGCTCCGGAAACGCCAAAAGCCCGGCGGACCATAATCGGTCCGCCGGGCCTTTGATAGGTTCAGATCTGCCTGAGCCTACAGCCCTGCACTACCCGGGATGAATCAGAGGTTACTTACCTTCGAAACGACGACGGAAATTCTCTTCCATCTTATCGCCCAGCGATGATCCGCCCGCAGAACCGGATGAGACCCGGTCCCCACGTGATGAGATCTGGATCTTGTTCGACCCACCTCCACGAAGCATCCATACGCCGGAACCAAACATCACCAGGAACCCAATGACGCCAAGCGCCGAGAACCATAGTGTCTGCTGACTGAGTGCAACTCCGGCAACAAGCAGAACTAGACCTACAACGAAGAGTGCAATTCCCCGGAGAGTCAATCCACCACTCACCAAGGCATTATCACCCGCTACGGACTTTCCAAATTTCGGATCATCCGCCATGAGGGCCTGCTCAATTTCGCGCAGCGCCCTTTGCTCCTGCTCTGAAAGTGACATGATGTCCTCCCGGGGTTGTAGAGATCTTTTCCTTCTGCCCTATTAACGCCCAGATTATCCAGATTGTTCCCGGTAATGCCAATAACGGCGAAAGTGGGAAGATCACCCCCATCCCCTCCCCCATACGGGACAGTGATGTCCGCCACCCCTATTTGACGGGTGGGACAGAGAAGGGCTGCGAAAGTGCCACCCCGCAGCGTTTCACCCGACCCAGGCGGCGGGCAAGGATCACACTCTCCCGCAGTCCAACACGCAAACTAAGCAACGGCCGGCAGCCACCTGGTGCCGCCTTCCGCTTCATCCAGGAAGTCTTCCACCCTGGACATGAAGCTATCCAGCGTGACCACGGTCAGGTGCACTTCCAGGCCACTGGCCGCTCGTGACCGAAGTCTGGAGAAGGCCGAAAGTTCATCAGCCCACGCCGCAGCCCGATCATCCACCAGACGCAATCGCTCCCATGCCCCCTTGGGCAGGCGCTTGCGGGAGGCTGATGCACTATCGGCGAAGACCGCACCCGCTATGCGCAGAGCGGCCTGATAGGAAAACTCCAACGCCAGAACGAGGTCACCCTCGTGCCGATGACGTGCAGCTTCAGCCAGGAGCACCCTCGCTTTCGAGAGGAACTCCGTTGACTTCCCGCCCATGCGGGAGAAACGCGTTGTCGCGGAAATGATCTCACCCATCAGGCCCACTCCTTATATCAGTCAGGCACCACTTTCTACCGATGCTTTAGCACTGGTTTGAACCCTAAACGCAGCACTGGACATCATGACTTAATTTTAGAACATACTTTCTATGTGGTCAATGGTTTTTGCACACATTGTCACGACCCGTCGGTGCACGTGGTTGGATGGGGATGTGACCTTGACGATCCGCAGACTCAATACCCCTGAATTTTCAGTGAATGCTCCGGTACTCGTGGACATCTACCTCCGCGCCATGGGCTATGACCCCACCATCCGGGAGACCCGAATCAATGTCTGGCGTCGAAATTCCATGAACCTTGGCTTCAAGGCGGTATGCGCACTGCTCGATGACCGGGTCGTTGGAGTTGCCTACGGATTCCGGGGCGATCAGGACCACTGGTGGCAGCATCAACTGAGGCGCGGTTTAAGGGATCAGGGTGGGCCCACGCACCAGGAGTTGGAGATCATCGGCGACTATTTCGAGGTCGCTGAAGTCCATGTCCTGCCCGGACAGCAGGGCCATGGCATCGGCCGGAAGATGATGGGAGAACTCCTCAGGGATAATCACGCCAAATTCGCCGTTCTGTCCACCCCGGAGGTTGAGGATGAGCTCAACCACGCATTCAGTCTCTACCGGTCTTTGGGATTCAGCGATCTGTTACGCCGATTCCGCTTCGACGGAGACCAACGTGAGTTCGCGGTGCTCCACGCCAGCCTGCCGTTAAGAGAGGCCTCCGCGTCAAACTCCGCGCACCCCCACTCCCAGGAAAACTCCTAGATTTCTCCCTGATAAACAACGGACGGGATAGCAGAACCCTGTTCTGCTATCCCGTCGATGTCTAAAATCTGCCTAACGCACGGCATCATGCCCATGTTCGGCACCCCAGGCGGGAGCCATCCCCAGGTTATGCAGTACCTCCTGGGTCGCCCGGGTGAAATTCAGGGTCATGAAGTGCAGGTCGGGAACACCTTCCGCAATGAGTCTTTCCGCCATCTCTGAGGTGACCTCGATACCCACCTTGCGGATCTCGTCGCGGTTGGCCTCTTCATCACCGTTGGCAGCCCGGAGCAGTCGCTCTTCCAGGGCCGCCGGGATGGATGAGCCCGATAGTTCGACCTGCCGGCGCACCGAGCGCAAACTCGTGATGGGCATCAGACCCGGAATCAGAGGTTTGGCGCCGTGGACCGGATCAGCAGCGACCAGACGGTCACGCAGGCGCAGGAAGTCCTCCACATCGAAAAACATCTGTGTGATGGAATATTCCGCCCCGGCGCGCAGCTTGGCCAGGGTGAACCTGGTGTCATTCTCCACCGACCCCGCACGGTGGTGCCCCTCTGGGAAGGAGGCGATACCGATATCAAAATGTGCGAACTCGGGATCGTTCTTGATCATCTCGATCAGATCCAGGGCGAAAGCATAACCCCCTTCAGTGGTCACCCAGTCCCCGAGTGGGTCCCCAGGGGGGTCCCCGCGTAAAGCCAACAGATTGGTCAGACCGAGTTCGGCGTATCCACGCAGAATGTCTTTCAGCTCATCGACGGTGTGGTCCACCAGGGTGAGGTGGACGAGGGTGGTCAGTGGCTGACGTGACAGCCGACGGGCAACACGGGCGGTACGCTCACGTGTGGAACCACCTGCTCCGTAGGTAACCGATACAAATGATGCACCGAGGTCATGAAATACCTCGGCAGCCCGGTACAGCCTGTCCTCAGCAGCGTCATCACGTGGAGGCATGAATTCCACGGAGAAGGGCACCCTTCCGGGAACGGGACGCTGGAGTACCTCACTGATCGACCATTGCGACGAGGCTGAGATATTGGTTGGGGACATGACTGGGTATCTTATGTTATGAAGTCATTCCAGGAATGAATGGCCCCCTGGCATATATTCATCACCGGTATTCGCCCGTAGCTAAATCCATATTTCACCACTACCTGGGGAAGGACTCCCTTTGAGCACAGTTGATGCCCATAATCCAGATCTCGATCAGATTCCGGTTCTCGTCCACGAACGGCTCACCCGATTCCTGGATGCGCGCGCAGCTGAGGTCGCCGCAATCGGAACCCCGGTGACTGAAGCCGTCGAGTATCTTCGAAATTTCGTGCTCAATGGTGGTAAACGCATCCGACCCCTGTATGTGTGGGCTGGTTTCGTCGCGGCGCAGGGCCCGGACGAAAGCGCGGAGAACATCGAATCAGTTCTGGATGCTGCCGCCAGCCTCGAATTCATTCAGGCCTGTGCTCTGATACATGATGACATCATCGATTCTTCTGATACCCGCCGAGGCGCACCCACAGTCCACCGCGCGGTGGAACAGCGGCATGGCGAAACCGGTCTCGAAGGCGATGCCGCCCACTTTGGTCAGTCCGTAGCCATTCTCGCGGGTGACATGGCTCTGGTCTGGGCTGAAGACATGCTGCAGGATTCCGGACTATCGGCCGAAGCTCTCGCCCGCACACGTGATGCGTGGCGGGGTATGCGCACCGAGGTCATCGGTGGGCAGCTCCTGGATATCTTCCTTGAAGCTCAGGCCAATGAGTCGGTGGATCTGGCTGACTCCGTCAACCGCTTTAAGACCGCCGCTTACACCATTGAACGTCCTCTGCATCTGGGTGCATCCATTGCCGGGGCAGACGATGAGCTGATCACCGCACTCCGTAACTATGGTCGCGATATCGGAATCGCCTTCCAGCTCCGTGATGATCTGTTGGGTGTGTTCGGTGACCCTGCGATCACCGGTAAGCCAGCTGGGGATGATATCCGTGAGGGCAAGCGGACTGTTCTCCTGTCGCTTGCTCTGCAGCAGGCAGATATCTCTGATCCCGATGCGTCGGCTGTCATCCGGGCAGGTATCGGCAAGGTGTCTGACCCGGTGGAGATTTCCAGGATTGCCGGGTTGATCCGTGAGACCGGCGCGGAGGATCAGGTGGAACAACGGATCACCGCTCTCACCGAATCGGGTCTAGCCCATCTGGACCTCGACAGCATTCCCGAGGGCGTCCGCAAGCAGTTGCGACACCTGGCGATCCGGGCAACAGAACGCAGGATGTAACCCACCCCGATATGACTAACACCAGACTCGCTCGAACCATTGCCAACCCGGTGGCGTTATCGGCTGTGGCCGCCATCGCCCTCACCCTGGGTTCCTTCGGCGGTGGAGCGATCCGCTACCGCGGTGGTGTCATTGATGCCCTGGGCCTGGGCTTTTTGTCCTATGGGCACGGCCAGGGAATCTCCAATGTCGTCCTCTGGGTGGGCACGGCACTGCTGATCGGGGCGTGGGTGGTCCTCGGCCGCCTCCTGTTCCGGAACCGCGTGGGCCATAATGAGCGTCTACCTCTGGTCAGACGGACCCTGTTGGCAACCATCATCCCGCTGCTGTTCGCCGCGCCGATGATGTCGCGTGATGTGTACTCGTATCTGATGCAGGGTGCGATGCTCCGCGATGGCTTTGATCCCTACACCGAGGGAGCGGCCGCCAACCCCGGACCGATGCTGCTGGAGGTGTCGCATGATTGGCGGAACACCACCACCCCGTACGGCCCGCTGCACCTGTGGATCGGTGAGATGGTCACCACCGTGGTGGGTGACAATGTCACCGCGGGCATTATTGCCTACAAGATCCTGTCCACCGTCGGCTTCCTGGCCATCGCGGTGAGCATTCCCAGGATCGCAGCACATTTCGGCGCGGACCGCGCCACCGCCCTTTGGCTGGGTGTGGCCAATCCGGTGATGATCATCCACATGATCGGCGGGATGCACAACGAATCGATGATGGTGGGTCTGGTCAGCGTGGGTCTGCTGCTGGCCTTGAAGAAGCGATTCGCCACGGGTGTGGCCATCATCGCGGTGGCGGTGTCACTCAAGGCGACCGCCGCAATAGCCCTGCCCTTCGTGGTCTGGATCGGCATGCATCACATGGCGGGGCTGTTGGCGGCGCGCCAGCATCAAGACACCGCGGAGGCCCCCGCGCCGTCCAGGGGACAGTATCTGGTGGCGTTCTTCGCTAATGGCACGATGGGTGTGTTCATCACGGGTGTTGTGGTCAGCCTCGTCACCTGGGGGTCAGGTGCTTCGTGGGGGTGGATCAGCGAGATCAGCGGCAACTCAAAGGTGATCAACCCTCTGGCCATGCCGTCCCTCATCGCTGGTTTGATATCCATGGTGGCCAACGTGTTCACTGAGGATTTTGATTACAACTCCGTGATCGCGGTGATGCGGGATATCTCCATGGTGCTGATGCTGATTGGTCTGGTGATCTGCTGGTGGGTGTTCCGGCAGAATACCCGGCGTGCTGTCATGGGCACCACGGCGGCTTATGCGGTGGCGTTCGTCTTCAACTCGGTCACCCTGCCGTGGTATTACGCCAGCTTGATCACACTGGTGTGCACATTCAGCCCGCCACTGTGGCTGATCAGGTTTTCAGCGGGAGCCTCGGTGTTCATCGCCCTGATGTTCACCGGCAGCGGCAACCATCAGCTGCATAACATCCCGATGGTGATCATCGGCTTCATCCTCGCCTGGATATCGGTGCTGTTCATCTTCGAACGCAGTCCGTTGAAGGCTGCTGCCCCGGAGCCTGCACCCAGCACCAGGGGTTGATATCACACCGCCAGGCGGGGCGATATCAGACAGCCATGGCCTGGGCGCGTCGCATGACTTCACGGGCCAACTGGCCGTGGAGAGCATCGATGGGACGTCCGGGAAGGGTGTCATCCTCGGTGAACAGGAAGGCCAGGATCTCTTCATCGGAATAGCCACCATCGGACAGCAAAGCGATCACACCGGGGATAAACCGCGCGGTGTTTTCCTTCTTGGTGCTGAAAAATGCCACGGGGACATAGCGGACCCCGTCACGCTGAACGGCGATGATCTTGTGATCATTCAGCAGATCCATCACCTTGGTCACCACAACGCCGAGGCGTTCGGCAGCTTCAGGGAGGCTCAGCAGGGGTTCGTCAGCGGGCAGGACATCATGGGATACGTATTTGGAACTCACAGGTTCAATCTAGCGCCTCCACCCCTTCTGAGTGAAGCGGGGGCCACGGGGAAAACGGAGGAAGCCACACGGAGGGTACTCTCACTACCACTTTTCCCGCCGGGTCATTCATACTGGTTGCCATGGTGAACTTGAAGGTCGGTGACGTTCTGGAAGATAGGTACCGCATTGAAACCCCTATTGCCAGGGGTGGAATGTCAACTGTGTACCGCTGCATTGACCTTCGGTTGGGGCGTTCCGTGGCTGTGAAGGTCATGGATGAGGCATACCTGGATGATGCCGTGTTCAGGCAGCGTTTCCGTAGGGAGGCGCGGTCAATGGCACAGCTGTCACACCCGAATCTGGTCAATGTGTACGATTTTTCCTCCTCGGGGGATCATGCATTCATCGTGATGGAACTCATCACCGGGGGCACACTGCGCGAACTGCTGGCCGAGCGGGGCCCGATGCCTCCACATGCCGCAACCGGTGTGATGCGCGGGGTGCTCACCGGCCTGGCCGCCGCGCACCACGCAGAAATGGTGCACCGGGATATCAAACCGGACAACGTGCTGATCACCCATGACCACCGGGTGAAGTTATCGGACTTCGGGCTGGTGCGCGCAGCGTCCGCCGGGCAATCCCGGGATGACAAGATCGTGGGCACCGTGGCCTATCTCTCCCCTGAGCAGGTTGAGGGAACTGAGATCGGCCCCGCCAGTGATGTCTACTCCGCCGGCATCGTCCTCTTCGAGTTACTGACCGGCACGACGCCCTTCCAGGGCGCCGACGACATGGACCACGCCTATGCCCGCCTCACCGAGGTGGTGCCGGCTCCCAGTTCGCTTATCGACGGTGTGCCGTCGCTGGTGGACGCGCTTGTTGCCACGGCAACGTCGCTGAACCCCGCGGACCGGTTTGATGATGCAACTGAGTTTCTCACGGCCCTGGAGGACGTGTCCCAGGAGCTGAGCCTGCCTGGCTTCAAGGTGCCCGCCCCGGTTAATTCCGCAGCGAACCGCGCCCACGCAGCCGTACCGGATGCGCAGCCCACGGAGATGTTCACCACGCATCTGCCACAGCTCAACAGCCCTGATCAGACCTCGGTGATCCCTGCGCATGCTGAACCCAACACCAATGAGACCTCCATCATGCCGGCGCATCCGGGCCCACCGGGCGGGGTACCCATCCCTGTTCCTTCCCCGGCACCACCGCCTGCACGACAACCCGAAACCTCACTCGACGAGCAGTACCACGAGGCAGAGGAGACCCCTGATGTCGTGCCGGTGAGCAACCGCTCAAAGGTCAAACTGACAGTGTGGATCATCATCGTCACGCTGCTGGTGTCGGGTGTCGCAGTCGGGGCCTGGTGGTTTGGTTCAGGTAGGTATGGAGAGATCCCACAGGTTCTGGGCATGGATGAGGTCCAGGCCGTGGCCGTCGTGGAGGACGCAGGATTCATCCCTGTGACCGACACCCGGTATGACAACGAGGTTCCCACCGGATCGATCATCGGAACCGACCCATCTTTTGGTGAGCGCCTTCCTCGCGGCGAGGACGTCACAGTCCTCGTCTCTCAGGGGCGCCCTGTAGTACCGGATCTCGGCGAGGACCGATCCGTGGACACTGTTCGTACAGCTCTGGAGGAACAGACATTGGTCTGGGTGGATGCCCAGGGTGAATACTCCGATGACATTCCGGAGGGGCAGGTGGTCAACACCACCCCACGTCCGGGGACTGACCTGGACATCGGATCCCATGTCCAGGTCCACCTGAGCCGAGGGCCAGCTCCCGTGATGATTCCTGATGTCTCCGGAATGGATGTGGATCAGGCAACGAGGGTCATCGAAAACGCAGGGATCACCGTGGAGGGAACGGAGGAAGCCTTCAATCCGGAGACCTCCCGTGGCCGGGTGTTCGGCACCACCCCGGAGATCTCCTCCGAGATCAACCGCGGGGATAGCGTGGTGTTGATTGTCTCCAATGCGATTGAGATCCCGGATGTGCTGGGTATGCAGGAAGCTGAGGCACTCGAGGTGTTGGCCGAGGCGGGGTTGGGGGTGTCGTCGACAAGCGTCATCCCTGATGAGACCGCACGGTCCGCGGACACCGTCGTGGCGGTCACGCCGGGCGCCGGAGGCCTGGTTGATCCGGCCAATCCCCAGGTCAGCCTGGGGTTGGCCGGTCAGATTGAGGTGCCGAGCATCATTGGTCGACGCATCGATGATGCCCGGGAGATCCTCGAAGATGCCGGATTATTCCTGGCTGCAGACTCAGACGATGAGGACAATGATCGTGTGCTCACCCAGACTCCCCGTGCGCGGTCGGTGGTTGAGGCTGGCAGCGAAGTAGAAGTGAGAGCCTTTTAAGTGTCAGTGACATGGAAAACCGATGGGGTATGGCCATCGGTGGTGTCGTGGATCCTCATCTGCGTGGCGGTGATCGGGGTGTCCTTCGACACTGATCTGCGGTGGCGCTACCTGTTGGACATGCATGTCTATATTCAGGGAGCTGAACACTTCTGGACGGGAACGGATCTCTACGACACCTTCTTCAGCACCCGGAATGAGGGCCTGCCCTTCACCTATCCCCCGTTCGGCGCCCTGGTGTTCACCCCCTTGTGGCTGCTCACCGAACTGATCGGGCAGACCGCCACCGAGCGGGTGTTCACGGCGGTGTCGGTATTCATGCTCTGGTTGATCGCCCGGACCCTGGCCAAATCCGCAGCGAAGATCGGTAGCCGTGTGCAGGTACCGGTGGTGCTTGCCATCCTGATGTGCAGCCTCCCGGTGTTGAGCACCATGGACCTGGGGCAGATCAATACCGTTCTGATGGCGCTGGTGATCGCGGATGCCGGACGGTTGTTCACACGGATCCCACTCGGCGTGCTCACCGGCATCGCGGCCGCCATCAAACTGACACCGCTGGTCTTCGGCCTGTATTTCCTCGTGCTGTGGGTGGTGAGGAAGAAGCCCGGCGGGCTGGTCGGGATGGGGTCTGCTTTCTTCGGGGCGACCGCCCTCGCATGGCTGGTGCACCCACAGAATTCCATGGTGTACTGGACAGAAACACTGCTGGCGTCCGACCGCATCGGGCAACCCTGGTACGCCAAGAATGTCTCCCTGAGAGGAGAGTTGGCCAGGTTCCCGGGGTTGACCGAAACCACGGCGGGAACCGCGCTGTGGGGAGTCGGAGTGGTGCTGGTCATCTGCCTCGTGGCGTGGGCGGTCCACCGGGTGCTGCGAAGGGCGGATTCCCCCATGCATCACCTCCTGGCTGTCACCCTGGTGTCCTTGATTTCCCTGTTGTGCTCCCCGGTCAGCTGGCACCACCATTGGGTATGGCTGGGTCCCCTGGCCATCTGTCTCTGGTTCACCGGCTACCGGTTTCTTGCAGGGTGGGCTTTCTTCGCCCAGACCTTCGGTGCCTTCCACATGTTCATCCGCAGTGATGACCGGGTGGAATTTGACTGGACCATCCTGGAACATGTCCTGGGCACCCACTACCTGTGGTTCGCTGCGATCGTATTGATCTGGCTGGTGGTGAGGCCTCCAGCCAGGCCCTTGTCACCCGGGAAAGACTCTCACCCTCCGGGACAGGCTCAAGCTCATCGGTGAAAAGCAGACGGGGCGCACACCTTCATGTTGAAGATGTACGCCCCGTCCACGTGCGACGCGTCCCAGTCCGGAGTTGAACCGGTTCTTGGAATGCTAGTTGCGCAGCATCTCCGCAACCAGGAAGGACAGCTCAAGGGACTGCTGGGTGTTCAGCCGTGGGTCACACGCTGACTCGTAGCGGCCTGGCAGATCAACATCGGTGATGTCCTCTGCTCCACCGAGGCACTCGGTGACATCTTCACCGGTGAACTCGATGTGGATACCACCCGGGTGGGTACCCAGTGCGCGGTGAACTTCGAAGAAGCCCTGAACCTCATCGATGACCTTGTCAAAATGACGGGTCTTATAACCATTGGAAGCCGTGAAGGTGTTGCCGTGCATCGGGTCAGACTGCCAGATGACCTTGTGGCCGGAGGCTTCAACAGCCTGGATGACACCCGGAAGCACCGAACGGACCTTGTCATGTCCCATGCGGGCGACCATGGTGAGGCGTCCCGGTTCAAAATCCGGATCCAGCTTGTCTGCGTAGGCGACAGCTTCCTCCGGGGAGATACCGGGGCCGATCTTGATGCCGATCGGGTTGGAAATCATGGCGGCGAAGTTGACGTGGAAGTCTTCCAGACCACGGGTGCGCTCGCCGATCCACAGCTGGTGTGCGGAAAGATCATAAAGTTCCTGCTCGCCGTCTTCGCCCTCTGCCAGACGCAACATGGAACGCTCGTAGTCCACCAGGAGTGCCTCATGGGAGCAGTAGATCTCCGCTGCCCGCAGCGACTCATCAGAGACCCCACAGGCCTCCATGAAGCGCAGACCGGAATCGATCTCACGCGCCAGCGCCTCATAGCGGGCACCCGCTGGTGAATTGGCCACAAACTGACGGTTCCAGTCACTCAGACGGTAGAGGTCTGCGGTTCCGGAGCTGGTCAGGGCACGCACCAGGTTCATCGCGGCGGAGGAGTTTGCATAGGCGCGGATCATTCGTGCCGGATCATGGCGACGTGCCTCAGGAGTCGCTTCGACGCCGTTGACGATATCGCCGCGGTAATTGGGCAGACCGTTGCCATCCAGATCAGAGGAACGCGGCTTGGCGTACTGGCCGGCGATACGGGCCATCTTGATCACAGGGGTGGACGCACCGTAGGTGAGCACCACTGCCATCTGGAGGAGAGTCTTGATATTGGCGCGGATATGGGGCTCGGTGTTGGACTCGAAAGTTTCAGCACAGTCACCGCCCTGAAGGAGAAACGCCTTGCCATTGGCTACATCGGCGAGCTTCTTCCTCAGCTCAAGAACCTCAGGTGCAACCACGATCGGTGGCACGGATTCAAGGATTCGGCGCACGTTATCCGCCTGGGAGCGATCCCAGGTGGGCTGCTGCTTGGCGTCACGGGAAATGGTGTCCTGGAAACGCTCGTGCATGCCTTCCGGCAACGGTGGCAGGTCCGGGAGAACTTCTTTGGGGATATCTACTGTCCAACTCACACCCTTATTCATAGCACGGCATGTACCTTTTGCAGGAATATAAGTTTGAGTAGCTCACTTTATTATTCGCCGGACGCCGGTGGCAGGCCCCCGGCCCGAGGTGGCCAACGCACACCCTGCCCTTTTAGATCTGGACAGCAGCCCCGGGCGTGGTCCACTTATCCCCCACGTTGGACCCGGTTCTTCGGGTCGAGGGGCAAGGCCTGCATACAGACCTTGAATTTAGCCAGATTGTGGCGGGCATCAACCAGGGCGTCGTGGTTGCCATTCGGGAGATCCGGCAGTGGTGGGCATCCTGCCATCTCCCAATACTGTTTCAGCTCCCGGGTATAGCGGGGGATATCACGGGGCAGGCCGGTCATGTCGCCCCACAGCTGAGCGAGGAGCACATGATCATAGGCACCCACCCAGGCCCACAGTTCCGTTTTTCCTGGACCTGAGGTGATGAACCTCAAAACATCCTCCCGGATGGTGTCACGTGATTTCCACACACCGGAGGAGGGATTGGGCAACTGGTTGAGCACATTGGCTTTCACCCAGGCATTGGCCTTACTGCCGTCGAAGTCCGTGGACACCGCGTAGTATTCCCGGCCGTCCTCGGCGATGATCCCGATGGACACCAGCTCAATCGTGCGTCCATCCTCGATGAACTCAGTGTCATAAAAATAGCGCACGGTATCGGTGATCCCTCACTGGTCGGTGTTGTCGTCTCAGTCCCTAATACTAACGGGGTCCGCAGAGCTGTCCGGCATCCAGCCCGCCGTTTCCCCCTCGCGCTGCGTCAGCTCCTGGTTGCCGCTGGGGTTCCCGCCTTGGATCCCGCTGGGGTTCCCGGTGCCACCCCGGGGCTTAGGGCCCCCGCACCCCACCGACTAGGATCTCTAGGAATGCAAGGCGATCAGGATTCCAGCGGCGTGAAGGCCGGTACCAGTACAGTTTCAGTTCCCTCGGGGCGGGATGCGTCCCTGATCAGAAATTCGCGTCTGCGGATGGCTCTGATTTGGGCTTCCGCCATCGCCACCGCAGCGGCCCTGTGGCCGGTGGTGTTCAACGTGCGCGCCATTGAGTCCTTCATTTTCTTCTATCACATCGATTCTGATGTCTACCGGGCCGGGGCGCAGGCCTTTCTCGATGGACTGAACCTCTATGCGCAGGACTATGTGGTCGGAGGCATCCAACTTCCCTTCACATATCCACCGATCGCCACCGTGGTGTTCACTCCCCTGCTGCTCGTCCCGAGCAGCACCATGGGTGTTCTGCTCACACTGATGTCCGCGGCGCTGATGTGGTGGTGCATCGCCATCGTGATCCGCCGTGTGTTCAAGAAGATCTCCATTGCGGATTCCCGGATGTTCGCACTGTTCGTCCTGCCGGTTGCCCTCTTCACTGAACCGGTGAACCAAACCCTGCAGTTCGGCCAGATCAATATCATCCTGATGACGCTGGTCCTCATGGACACCTTCACCAAGAAGCCGTGGCTGCCGCGTGGTTTCTGGATCGGCCTGGCTGCGGCCATCAAGCTCACTCCGGCCGTGTTCGGGTTGTATTTCCTGGTCAAGAAGGACTGGAAGGGTGCCATCACGTCGATTGCGTCAGGGTTGGGCTTCACCCTCCTGGCGTTCATTCTCCTGCCGTCCAGTTCCAAGGTGTACTGGACAGAGACGCTGAGTGACCCCAGCCGTATCGGCAATCTCTCCTACATCACCAACCAGTCCGTCCGGGGCATGATCAGCCGTCTGATGCACGATCATCAGGATGTTGTCGAGTGGATCTGGATGGGAAGTGTCGTCCTCACCCTCATCGGTGTCGCCGTGGCCATGTTCCGGGTCCTCAAAGCCGGTTCCCCACATGGCGCGGTCCTGTTGAACTCTCTGATCGCCCTGCTGTGTTCCCCTGTGTCCTGGTCCCACCACTGGGTGTGGTTGATTCCAGTCGCTCTCGGTTTCGCCGCCGGTGCGTGGTCCCAGCGGCACTCCGCGCCCGCTACCGCCGCAACCTCTATGGTGATGGCGCTGATCACCACCATTCCGATGCTGGTGCCCACATTCTGGAACATGCCCTATGATTCCGAGGCCGCCCCTGCATGGCCACTGCTTCTCCACCCCTCCGGCAGTTCCTACGTGGTCATCGCCATCGCCATTGTCATCGTGGCCCTGATTAATCCGCGGGTATTCGGAACCACGGAGCAGCCCTCCAACCAGTACACCTCCACCACCACCCGCATCAATCCGGCACTCACCGTGACGCTGGTGATCGTCGCCATCTATCTCGCTGTCAATGCCTGGTACAAGGGCGAGAACGGCAATGTCCTCAACATCCAGCACCCACGAGCGGTTCTCGACGGTGTTGATGTCACCGGTTTCGGATATCTGATCACCGAGCCTCTCCGGGGCAATGACACAGCCGCCCTGTGGGTGATCGGTGTGCTGAACGTGCTGGCGTTGGTCTGGTGCGCGGTGTTGATCCTGCGCCACCTGGTCGACCGCACACCGACCGCCTTCACGGTGGCGCTTGCGGTGGTCATCGCGCTGGTCGCCTACCCCGTCCAGTCAGCACTGCAAATGGGTTCACTGACCCTGGTCGCGCTAGCCCTGGTGCTGGTCGATCTACTCAGCCCGCGGGCCATCGGCCGCCGTGGTCTGCTCACCGGCATCGCCGCCGGCATCACCGGCTGGCCCGCGTTCATCATCATCGCGCTGTTCCTACAGCGTCGCCTGACCACCGCGGTGACGGCGACCGTGACCGCGGTGGTGCTGTGGGTGGTCGGCTGGCTGTTCGCCGCTTCCGGGCGCGTCACGCTTATCGACGCCCAGACCACTGTCCATGATGGCGCCGACAATTCCTCTGTCGCAGGTGTCCTCGCCCGGTGGATCAGTGACTCCCCCGTCACCTCCATTGTCTGGTTCGCCCTCGCAGTAGCACTGGGAATCTGGGCTGTTCACCGCACGCACAGTTCCGGAAACACCACACTGTCCACGGCTCTGGCCATCGCCTGGCCCGCCATCGCGCTGCCCACCGTGTATCCGTACCTGTGGGTGTTACTGATCCCGGTGATCATCATCCTGATCCGCTCGGGCCGGGTGTTCGCGGTGTTCCTGGCGCTGTTCATCTCCCTGGTCAACTGGGTGCCCATACAGGTGTCCTATGATGCATTCTTCCCTCTGAACAACCGGGAGATGTTCGACCACGTGGGTCTGGCAGGAAGTTATGCCCTGGTCGAACCGCTGGCGGCCGCACCTGCCTTGATCGGGGTGCTGTTGCTGGTGACTGCAGCCCGCCTGCCACAGACCACGACCTCACCTGCGCAGTAGGCCGCGCACCTGCCTATCGCTTACGATCGCCCTTCCTGCCCATCGGCACAAAAAGGATCAGGGCAATCGCGATGACGATGATCGGGGCGATCAGCTCTGGTGAAATCTCCAGGGCTGCGACAACCACGTAGGCCAGGATCAGCAGAGCTGTCAGACCTAAGCGGATCAGCAGAGTCCTATCCATGTCACATCACTCTTTCTTGCAGTAAAACCTCAATGGAACATCAACTCCGCGACAGTCTACGCCTGTGGTCGATGCTAGTTTCTGATGCGGAGCACACTGGGCTGCTCGACCGGCGGTGTCACGGCCTTGACCGGGGCAACGCCGGACTCGGGAAGCTTGGGCGGCGTGAGCGTTCTGCCCAGCACCGGGAGCCTGGAGATGAGATACGTCAGGTAGGAGCCCACCATGGCCAGGGTGAAGGCAATGGCCATCCAGGTGAAGGACCAGTTCATTGGATTAGTGGAAGAATTGTTGATCTCCATGACGTTCCACCGGAGGGTGTAGTTGAACAGCACCGTCAGTCCGACAGCATGTCCGATGTAGATCACCAGGGTGTGGCGTCCGAAGAACTTCAGCACCCGCGCAACCGGTGGCGCCTTGGCCAGCCAGACAGACAACACCACGCCGGCGGGAAGAGACAGCAGCCGGATCAGGGTTCCGGATAGCTGACCCATGGCGAACGGTTCGAGTTCCCCGCCGAGTAGCGCTGCGATCTCATCCTTCCAGGTGATGAACCACATCTGGGTCGGCCCCGGTTCACGGCTGGTGAGAATATCATCCGCCGCCGCAATGCCCATGCCTGCCACGTAGAAGGCCATGGCCACCACCACTGCCTTCGGACGTGCAGCTGCATCGGCGAACCTGATGATCAACGGTCGGAAATACGCACCAATGAAGAATGCCGGCAGGTAGATCAGTGTTTTCCGTAGAAAATCGTGCTCACTGAACATGGGCATGAACAGCCACGGACCAACCGCCACCACTGTGACAATCGCCCAGGCCGGCAGTTTCCGGGTGGCCCACAACAACAGGTTGAACCACACCAGGAAGTACAGGAACCAGTACATGTTGGTGCCATCGACGATCTTCTGGGCGTAGTACGTCCATTCCGGCATCGCACGGTCAAAGTAGATCAGCCCCTGGAGGCGGTTGGTGGACAGCTCGATCGGAGTCCACACCAGGTAAGGAACGAGGAAGAACCACAATCTGCGCTTGAACAGTTGCTCAAACGTCAGTCTGAGAACCTTCACCGAGAAGAAGCCCGAGACAAGGAAGAACAGCGGCATCCGGAGGGGATCCAGGAAGTGGTTCAACTCAGCGAGGAAAGAATTCTCTGCTTCCGGGATGGCGAGAGTGACGTGGAGAAGCACCACACCCAGGATCGACAGACCCCTGGCCACATCAGGCCAATCCATGCGGGTCTTCTCTGACTGCTGTGTCATCTGTGTCACAGCGCTTGTGCTGTTCCCTGTCTGCATAAACTACAATGCTCTCCTCGGTGGCAATGGCTAGGGCCGTACCGAGGGAAGGGCTGCATATGAAACTCTACTGCGGTGCGGTGGCGGTGCCACATAAAAAAGGTGGCCCATGAAGGCCACACAACTACACAAAGGTTACCCCAACCGTCCCGGACAGTAAACAAAACTTAAACCGGGACATAATTTTAAGGGGTGACCTCAGGGCTCAGCGCCCTTCGGGTATCCCTTGCCGGCGGCGAGGGATTCCTTGACTTCCTTGGCATAGACATCCACATAAGGCTGTCCGGTGAGTTCTGACAAGGTGTGCATCACGTGGTCCGTGAGCGCACGGGCGGTCTCCCGGCTCTCTGGATCCAGGCCACGTTCGGCGGCGAAGGCGATCGGGTCGATGGGCTCGCCCACCTGCATCCTGACTTTCTTCGGGCGCGGGAAGGTGGTGCCGATCGGATTCGCATCGCGGCTACCGATCATAGCCACGGGAATAACTGGGACACCGGTTTCAAGGGCCACCACGGCCATGCCCACCTTGCCCTTGTAGATCCGTCCGTCCGGGGATCTGGTGCCCTCCGGGTAGATACTGAGCAGAGTGCCTTCATCAAGGACCTGTTTTGCGGTGGAGCGCAATGAGTCCAGTGCATTTCCGGCATCCCGGTCAAGCGGGATCTGACGGAGGGCCTTGAAGAACCACCTTTTGAAATCCCCTTTCAATCCTGGCGCTGTGAAGTATTCCGCCTTGGCGGGGAATACCATCTGCCGTGGACACTTCAGTGGGAAGTAGAAGGAATCCATGACGGCCTGGTGGTTGGATGCCATGATTGCCGGACCCGTCGCGGGGATATTATCCAGGCCGGTGATCTCAGGGCGGTTGTACACGTGGAGGAATGGGCCAACGATGACATGTTTGAAAACCCAGTACCACTTGTTATTCATGGTGTCCGATGTACCTTTCCGCGCAATTATCACTGGGGATCAACTCCCTCAGCCAACGAGCTTTCAGACTACTGCACCAATCACTTTATGCTGTGGAAGTGAGTCCGCGCGTCTTGACCCCCGATGGTGGGGTGGGCGTCGATAAGCGTCAGGCTCAGCGCGCGGCAACCGCGCGTCGGGCGAGGTCCGCTACCCCGATCATGCCTGCCTCCCCGCCCAGTCGGGCGGGGATGACGTCGGCGAGGGGCCTGTAACCTGCGCCGACGATGCGTGTGGAGAAATGCGCGACGGCGGTTTCGAGGTAGATGTCAGTGTCACGGGACACTCCGCCACCGATGACGATCAGTTCCGGGTCCAGGGTGTCTGCCACCATGGACAGGCATTCACCCAACCACAGGCTGAAATCCTCCATCACCGCGACACCGAGCGGATCCCGGTCACGGGCGGCACTGGTGATCACATCACCGCGCAGTGCGTGGGGGTTGATGCGGATCTCATCCAGCAGGCTGCTGTTGCGGAAACTACCGGAGGCCGCCATCTCCCGGGCGGTATCCACCAGCGCTGTTCCCGAACAATAACGCTCCAGGCAACCGGATTTTCCGCATGGGCACGGCCGACCATCCGGAACCACACGCAGGTGACCAAACTCCGGAGCGGTCCCATGTGCGCCGCGGTAAATCTCACCATCGGCGATCAGGGCCGCACCGATGCCGGTGCCGATCGCCAACAGCACCCAGTTATCCACACCCTGCGCGGCACCAAACCGGTGCTCGCCCCAGGCGGCTGAATTGGCATCATGCTCAAGACGGATCGGGAGTTCCAGGCGGTCACTGAGGCGGTCGCGCACAGGGGCATCACGCCACGGCAGATGTGGGGCGAAACGAACCGTTTCGCAGGCAGGATCCAGGAAACCAGCCACGGCGAGGCCGACAGCATCGATGGTGTGGGTGGTACCCAGTCGCGCAACGAGGTCCGCAATTCCCGATTCCAGTTCTTCAGCGGTTCCGGGCGTGGGTGCGGACAGCTGCCGCACGATCTCGCCGGTGTCGGAGATCAGACCGGCACGCATATTGGTTCCGCCGATGTCGAAGCCGACCGTGAACCGGCCCGGGTCTTGTGGCATCTGCTTACGCCTCACGATCTAGAAAACTGGAAATAACCCCCAAAGTATAGCCAGCCACCTGCACCGGGCCATCATTGTGCAGGCCTAACGGTTTCTCAGTTGAGCATTTCCGTCAACCGCGCACCCATCGTGGCCCAGGACCATGCATCCTCCGCATGACGGCGCCCCGCCGCCCCCATTCGCTCACGTCTATCCGCGTCCGCCAGCAGGCTGGTTATTGCATCAGTGAGCTTATCGACGCCCCGGCCATCCACCACCACACCGGTGCGTGGTGTTACGGTCTCCGGCGCACCGCCGGACGCCCCGGCTATCACCGGCACCCCGCATGCCTGTGCTTCGAGATAGACAATGCCGAGCCCCTCCACATCCAGTCCCCCACCGCGGGTGCGTGCCGGCATGGCAAAAATATCGGACGCCGCCAGGACATCAATCATGTCTGTGTGCTCGAGTCTGCCCAGGAAACGGACTGATTCACCCAGAGGCGCGGCGCTTCTTTTCAGTTGCTGTTCGATCCTGCCGGATCCCACGATCAGCAAGGTGGCATCGGGGTGTTCACGGAGCACCCCGGGCATGGCCTCTATCAGCATGTCCTGCCCTTTGCGGGGAACAAGACGGGAAATGCAGGAGACCACCGGAGCTCCGGGGCTCAGGCTGAAGCGTTGACGCGTTGCGTGACGCTGCTCCTGGGTTGCCGGTTGGAAGAGCTCAGTGTCCACACCAGATGGGAGATGGGCGAACGTGGGCTGGGGCCCGAATGCCGCGCTGAAGCGCCCCAGCGTGTAGTCGGAGATGTAGGTGACGGTATCCACCTCATTACCGATCCGGCGCAGCACCTGGCGTGCTCCCGGCACCATCGACCACCCCACCTCGTGCCCGTGGGTGGAGGCGATGATCCGGGTTGCGCCGGCTTTGCGGGCGTGAGGAGCCATCAGTGCCAAGGGCGCCGCCGCCCCAAACCAGACATTGTCAATGTCTCGCGCCCTGATGATCTCTGTCATGGCATCAACCGTTGCCGGGGTGGGCAGCATCACGGTCCGGGGCCACCTGATCACTTCATAGTCCAGGGTGGCATCATAAGATTTCGCCGCAGCGGTGTTCTGGGTGGAGGCAAACACCACGATTGATTCCGGATCCTGTGTGGCAAGAAAATCACGGACATAAGACTGGATTCCACCCACCGTTGGAGGAAAGTCATTGGTGACAACGAGTGTTCTGCGTCTGCGACCGGTACCCACGGCAGGACCTCCTGTGATCAGTCTGATGAATTAATAGCGGCGTGCCCCGAAGAAAGGGGCCGAATCAACAGATACCACCTGAACCGGGATTCCGTAATCTGAGGCGTGCACAATCATCCCATCGCCGATATACAACCCCACATGGGTTGCCCCTGGGTAGTAACCAATGACATCGCCGGGCTGTAATTGATCACGACTGACCGTTGTTCCACCCGCCATCTGTGCCTGGGAGGTGCGGGGCAGCGTTTTCCCCTGCTGCTGGAATGCCCAGTAGATGAGCCCGGAACAGTCGAAGGCCGACGGGCCGACCGCACCCCAGCCATAAGGCGAACCGATCTTGCCTAGTGCTGCCTGAACGGCACCGGCCGCTTCACCGGATGCTCCGAGGAAACTCGCGATATCAATATCCAGCGGGCCGTTCTTCTCCACCCAGAGCTGGCGCTGTTCTGGTGACAGGTTGTCCACCCGACGCCTGATCTCTTCCTGCCGGCGCTCCAAGTCCTCCTGCACCCCGAGCTGCTCACCGAGGTGAACACGCAGCTGCCCGAGCTGGAACTCGGCTTCAGCCTTCATCCGGTTGGCTTCATCGAGACTTTCCGCGGCTTGATCAGTGGCCGTGCGCAGTCCTGCAACCACCTCACCGGTGGATTTAGTCAGCGAGGTGATATAGCTGACGCGATCAATCACATGCTGAGGATTCTCCCCGGAGATTGCTGCGGTCAGCGGATCAACCGCGGTGCCACGATACCGGGCCTGCGCGATCTGATTGATTTCACCCCGATGGGCATCCGCGGTCATCTTCGCCTGGTCGGCCAGCTGGCGGTGATGAGCCTGTTGATCACGAATGTGGTCAATGGCGGATTCACGTTCGAGGATATCCAGTTCGGTGGCTTTGACGTCTTCGGTCTGTGCGGAAACTTCACGGGACACCTGCTCGATCTCAGCGATCAGGCCGTCGATGTCCTGCCCCGTGGCGACAGCCGGGGTGCCGAGAATAGACACCCCCAGGATCACTGATGCCACTTTGGCGCAGCAACGTCGAAGAACCATCGCACCTCTCCTCTTCACCCGGACGCACTACCTCCAGGAACAACCTCACGAAATGATAACTTTACCGTCCCGAACAGCATCATTGTCAATCATGTCGGGGTTCGTTCTGGTCCGTCGTTTCCCTTGGCACACGTCCCTGCTGGAGATTGTGACCGGAGGGAAATGCGCGAGGACTGTCGAGGCGGAGGTCGGCGAGACCCAGAATCACAAAAGTCCCCAGCATATTGCTGGGGACCTCGTGGTGTGATGCGTCAGAAACTAGAACCTGGAAACTAGAAACGCACCGCGGAGTGGAACGGCATGTAATCGAGGGAATGCTCGGACAGCGGGGTGGAGCTGTTCAGAGCGTGGATGACAGTGCCGTGACCGGAGTAGATGCCAACGTGGGTGGCGCCGGAGTAGAACGCAACGATGTCACCAGCCTGCAGGTTGGAGTAGGCAACAGGAGTTCCCTGGGAAGCCTGTGCCTGCGAGGTGCGTGGGATGGACTTGCCGACCTGGCTGTATGCCCAGGAAGTCAGACCGGAGCAGTCAAAGGCGTTAGGGCCGACAGCACCCCAGCCATATGGAGCACCGATCTTGGAACGCGCGGCGTCCACGATGGCCTGTCCGCCGCTCTGAACAGGAGCTGCCTCAACAGCTGGTGGTGCCTCAACGACGGCAGCGTAGGCCGCAGGAGCTGCCTGGCTGGACAGAGCCGGGATCCACTGGTCAATGCCGGGGATGTTGTTCAGGCCCGGGGTGTTCTCAATTCCGGCGATCTCAACAGAGATGTCGGTGTTCGGGATGAAGACCTCTGCAGCTTGTGCCGGGTTGGTGAGGACGGCGGTGGCGCCGAGTGCGGCTGCGGAAACTGCAGCTGCATTGCGGGTAACGCGGGTGTTGCTGCGACGGTGCTTGCCCATGTGATGAAACTCCAAATCTTCCTGTTGGCCTACCGGGTTAGCTGTCGGATTCGGAGCGGAAGGCCCCTATCCCCACTCCCTTCCGATCAATTCGTTGAACTGTTCGGACCCTTGTGGAGAATTCACCCCAGGAACTCTGTGGTTCCCCGGTTCGCGAAGCTTCTCGTGTTTAATCCTTGGGAGGGACTTTGTTCGAGAAGCTGCTTCGCGATTAAGCATTTTCTATTGGTTTCTTTGCAGTGGATCGAGGCGATCATTCTGGAAATGTTCTCCCCGACCCCGCAAGGTCTCAATAAGGTTACGAAACTGCATCATTGAATGTCTAGTCGGCAAGAACGGGCACGCCGTTATTAAACCGTTATCGGCAGGTATCACTACTGCAATCAAATGAGGCATCCGCGGAAAGACCCCCGGGCGACCTTCGGAATGATTGCTTAAAAAGCCCTTATCACCACAGGTTTTAAGATTAACCTTTAGCCATTGATAGGTTAAAAGTTCCGGCGTGAAATCCGTCGACGCTTCAGCGCGGGACCACGGTTATGACGTTGCTCACATTCACTTCAACACCGGCGAATTCTTCATCTAGCGATAGCGTTTTCCCGAATTTGGAGGGTTCCATCACCGCGTCTCAACACGCAGGCGGGAACCGAGACTCCACAGAGTGCGATACCCACGATTACCTAGACCTCACCGTGGAAATACTCCTGTTTATTCTCCAACACCCCGGAAAGGCGCATCCTCAGAAGCCACAAGGCTTGATACCTGCCCTTCTGGATCCGCTGATCGGGTTGTGCCCCTTCGACTCCGGAGGGAACAGGCTCAGAGCTTTAACCACAGTCAAGGAGGGCGGACAAGCATACCTGCCGGGCGCTTAGACCATGAGGGAACACTTAAGGGATCACCTCGTCCGCGGTAGCGTCCCCCTCGGGCTGAGAGGACAAGCAATCTCACGCGCTGTGGTTAAAGGCCCGCGCAGCGCAGCATAGCCGACTGGCGGAGGATTGGGGATGCTTCTGATGCCTATCGCGGGCGGGAGGGAGACATCGCACTCTATGCATTAGGCGCCGTGATTTCGGGCCGTGGAGCCATCGTGCACGCATAACCATGAAGATGGATACCAAACCTGGCGGTTGGGCGCATGGTCTCATCTCCGTCGAAGCACCCTTGGAGGGGCGCTGTAGATAAGGACCGGTTACACCGCTCCCCTGCTGTGGGTGTTGCCCAGCGTCTGGGTTTCCCTCGCTGTACACAGATCAGTCCACTCAAAAAGAGGACACAAAAAGCCTTCCGCAGATGCGGAAGGCTGGTTGTGAAAGCTCAGGGAAAAACTCTAGATCTTGCCCTGTCCTTCATCGCGCTTGATGTTCTCATCCTGAAGAGCAGCCAGTGTGGCGATCTCCTCAGCATGGTTATCGTGAGCGATCTGCTTAGCCTTTGCAGAAATGTGATCCGGGTCTGGACCGAAGAATCCACCACGGGCCTCAACTTCAGCGAAACCAAGCTCATTCATCTGCTTAGGAACTGCAGCACCACCGTATGGCAGTGGAATCGGGTGACCGTGGTCGTCCACTGGGCCGAGTGGCTGGTGAACCTCAATGAAGGCGCCGTTTGGCATCTGCTTGATCACGCCGGTCTCGATACCATGTTCCAGAACTTCACGATCGGAACGCTGGAGGCCGAGGCACAGACGGTACGTCACGAAGTAGGCGATCGCTGGGAGCACGATCAGGCCGATACGTCCAACCCACGTCATAGCGTTCAGGGAGACATCGAACTGGTAAGCCCAGATATCGTTACCACCAGAAACCGTCAGCAGGATGTAGAACACTACCGCCATGACACCGAGAGAGGTGCGCACTGGAACGTCGCGAGGACGCTGCAGGAGGTTGTGGTGTGCCTTATCTCCAGACAGTTTCGCTTCGATGAACGGATATGCGAACAGTAGGACAACCAGAACGCCGAGCATGATGGCTACCCAGAATACCGCCGGGACTGTGTAGTTACCGAAGTACAGCTCCCACGCCGGCATGACACGGGCTGCACCGTCTGTCCACAGCATGTAGATATCCGGCTGGGAACCAGCGGAGACCTGCGACGGGTTATAAGGACCAATGTTCCAGATCGCGTTAATGGTGGTGACACCGGCAAGCAGGGACAGGAAGCCCAGGGTGATCGCACCGAATGCAACGGACTTCACAGCGAAGACCGGCATGATTCGGATACCGACGACGTTGTTCTCAGTTCGGCCTGCGCCCGGGAACTGGGTGTGCTTCTGGTACCAGACCAGAGCGAGGTGAGCCGCAACCAGGCCGAGGATGATGCCCGGCAGAATCAGTACGTGTGCGATGTAGAAACGATCCAGCATGATCTCGGATGGGAAGTCGCCACCGAAGACCATCCAGTGCATCCAGGTTCCGATAATCGGGAGACCAACGATGATCGCGGACATGATTCGCAGACCCACACCGGAGAGCAGGTCGTCTGGGAGGGAGTAACCCATGAAGCCTTCGGCGATGCCGAGGATAAGAAGGACACAGCCGATGATCCAGTTCGCCTCACGTGGGCGGCGGAAAGCACCCGTGAAGAAGATACGCATCATGTGGACCATCATGGAAACCATGAACATCAGTGCGGCCCAGTGGTGCATCTGGCGAACGAAGAGTCCACCACGAACTTCGAAGGAAATATCCAGGGCGGTCACGTAGGCACGGGACATCTCCACACCATTGAGTGGCAGATAGGCGCCGTCGTAGATCACCTTGGTGATTGAAGGATCGAAGAACAGGGTCAGGTAGACACCGGTCAGGATCAGGACGATGAAGCTGTAGAGAGCGATTTCACCGAGAAGGAATGACCAGTGGGTAGGGAAAACCTTATTGATCTGGCGGCGGATACCGCCGGCCATGGTGTAGCGGGAATCGAGATTATTTCCGATTGTTGCTGCTTTATTACTCATGACTTACGCTCCCAGAATGCCGGGCCGAGTGGCTCGATGAAGTTGCCGTCGGCGACGAGGTAACCCTCTTCGTCAACAGTGATCGGCAGCTGTGGCAGAGCACGTGCGGCAGGTCCGAAGACTGGCTTACCGTAGTGCAGTGCATCGAACTGCGACTGGTGGCACGGGCACAGGATTCGGTTGGTCTGAGCTTCGTACAGTGAAGTCGGGCAACCAATGTGCGTGCAGATCTTGGAGTATGCGTAGTAATCGCCGTAGTGGAAGGACTCCTGGCCTTCACGTTCGATGACCTTCTCTGCGTCAGAAGTACGCAGACGGATCAGCATAACTGCGTTACGCGGGCCGTGCACAGAGTGCATGTGGTTCGTGTAGACATCGCGCTGTGGATCGTAGAGATCACCATCGTTGACGTCTTCAGCAGGCAGTGGGAATACGGTTTCCATGGACGCTGCAGCCAGGTCCTCTGGACGCATACGGACCAGACGGGACACACCAGTGGTGATCCAGTGCTGACCGGATTCGCCAACGTGGGACTCAGCGATCGCACCGGTGTCGCGCCCCAGGTAGAGCTTGATACCGCTCTCCTGAAGGGTCCAGCCGGAGGTCCACAGGGTGCCGTCACCCATGACGCTCATTGGGCCTTCGTTAGGCTTCCAAGGGTTCTTGATCATGCCACCGAGAGGAGCGACGATCGTCAGACCTGCAAGCACGGCGCCTCCGCCGAGCAGCCCCTGCAGCACCTTGCGGCGGCCGAGGGTGGAGGTCTGCCAGGAATCATTCAGCAGGGCGACGATGGTACGACGATCAACTTCCTCAGAAGGACCGTCGTGACGACGCTGGACTGCGATCTCTTCCGGGATGAACTTCTTGACATAGAGAACGCCGGCGATTCCCAGAGCGAGAATGCACAGACCTGAGGTGATGCCGAGCATCGGGGTGTACAGGGTGTACCAGATCAGGCCGTCGTCACCGTGACCCTGGTATTCCCAAGGCCAGAACAGGTAGGTGGCGAGGAAACCGATGCCACCGATAATGCCGAGCGCTGCCCAGATTCCAACTGCACGAACCGCACGCTTCTCAGCTGGGTCGTTCTCAATTGGGAAACGTTCCTTGCGGTAGGCAATGGTAACGTCATCAAGTTCAGTACCCAGACGAGCGAGGTCATCATTGCTCATCGAGTTGAGTTCCTGGGCGGTGTACTGCTTATTCGTATTGTTACTCATGAACGCGATCCAATCCACATAGCAGCAGCGATCAGAACCAGGATGCCGATACCCCACATGAAGAGACCTTCAGAAACTGGGCCGAGGCCGCCGAGGGAGTAACCACCGGGGCTCGGAGTTTCTTTGGATGCCTTGACGAAGGCGATGATGTCCTTCTTCTCGTCAGCGGAGAGCTGACGATCGGAGAACTTAGGCATGTTCTGCGGACCGGTGAGCATTGCCTGGTAGATCTCCTGCTCGTTGGCAGGATCCAGGACAGGTGCGTACTTGCCGGACGACAGGGCGCCACCACGACCGGTGAAGTTGTGGCAGGAAGCGCAGTTCAGGCGGAAGAGGTCACCACCGCGTGAGACGTCGAGCGGGTCAATCTGGCCATCGAAGTTGGCGCCACGGAGTTCTTCCATGGCGAGGGTGCCGTCCTCGTTGTAAACGAGGCCTGGTCCACCGCCGTTGGCGGCAACATAGGCGGAGATTGCAAGAGTCTGTGCCTCGGTGTAGCGAGGGGTCTTGCGAGAAGCCTGTGCCTCGTTACGGAGCATTGGCATACGACCGGAGTGAACCTGGAAGTAAACTGCACCTTCGCCAACACCGATGAGTGAAGGACCGCGGTCCTGGACACCCTGGAGGTTGACTCCGTGGCAGGTGATGCAGGCAACGTCATAGAGGTCCTTGCCCTCTGAGATGAGAGCCTGGTCATCACGCTGAGCTGTAGCGATCTGTGCATCTGGAGTGATCGCGGTAGCGAGGATTCCAGCACCGCTCAAGCCGATGGTGAGAGCCATCGCGCCAGCGACAGTGCGCCGTACTTTGCGGCGATTCTTGACCTTCTTAGCCGAAGCTTGAGCCTTGCCGGCTGCCTCGGAGGTCTGCGGATTGGTTTCCATCATTTCCCTTTGAATCTCGACTATGGAAGTGAAGGGCTTTGGATTGTCCGTGTGCAGATGATTTCTCACCTACCGGGCAATCCCGAGGCCTACTGAATGAAATAGATCGTGATGAAGAGGCCGATCCAGACAACGTCAACGAAGTGCCAGTAGTAGGACACCACCATTGCTGCTGTTGCCTGCGCCGGCGTAAACTTCGCCTTCTGGATCCTCATGAGAACAACCACGAATGCAATCACACCCGCGATAACGTGAGCGGCGTGGAAGCCGGTCGTGATGTAGAAAGCTGAGCCATAGACACTGCTCTGAATGGACAGTCCATGTCCAACCAGGGTGATGTACTCATATGCCTGACCAATCACGAAGATTGAGCCAAGGATAGTCGTGATCAAGAACCACTTGCGGAGACCGTATACGTCACCCCTTTCAGCCGCAAAAACTCCGAACTGGCAGGTAACGGAGGATGAGACCAGAATGATCGTGATTGCCAGTGCATAAGGCACATTGAGGTAATCCGTCTGTTCAGCCCAAGATCCGTTAGCCAGTCCGTTCGCCCGGGACACGAAGTACATCGCGAAAAGTCCGGCGAAGAACATTAATTCCTGAGACAGGAACACAATGGTGCCGACACTGACCATATTCGGACGGTTCAGTGCCGCAACACGTTGTGGTGCTGCCATACCTGTATTTCCAACTGCGCTCGTCACGCTCTCTAGTATGGCCGGTCGAAATGGCAAAGTCACTTCATGCCCCCCGTTTCAATTGAAAGTTTGAACCCCGTCTTTTTAGGGGTTTCAGCTGCCACATTTCACTTATTTGTTGAATTTTCCGGGAACTTAAACCGCGTCGCATCCGACTAGTACATAATCGCAGGTCATTAGGCTCCCAGCTGGCCCACATTTTCACCTTTTCACGGCTTTTCACAGGATTCAACGTCGCGAGATCAAAGATTCTTCATTTCGCAGCAAAACCTGTGAGAGACAAGTCACAGCTTGGTTGAGTCCCTTTCCTGACTGACTACAACTTTCGTTTGACCCCCGTTATCCTGCGTCTTTGCAGCTTAACGGCATGGTGTCAGACCCAAATTGAAACCGCGCTCCCCCAGTTTCCATACTTCTTCGAAGTGCCGGGAACTTTTCGGCACATCCACCGACATCACCGGATGAGACAGTCCCAGTCGCCTATGGCGCGGACATCACTGCCCCTCGAGTCATCACAGGATATCCACAGCCCACCCTTAACCGAGCCCGCAGAGTCCCCCGGACCGCGCTCCCCCAGGGTGGCCGCGTGAAGTGTCACAGTGATCTTTAGGCCCCCGAGTCCCTGACCACCTGTCCGGAAGCGGCAGCTCCCCCACTAAGTCATGTGCGGCTGGAGAACAAGAAAAGCCGTGGGGCCGGGATGATGAACATCCCGGCCCCACGGCTTAATCAGGCAGCACTATCTAGTAGTGGCTAGTGCTTTTCGCGTGGAATACCGTACTGGAAGTTGAGCTTTGCCACGGTGTAAATGAGGAGCAGAGCGCCAACAGCAATCATCCAGTAATGGAAGAAGATGAGACCGAATGCGAGGAATCCGACTGCACCGGACATAGCGGCCGGCCAGATGGAACCTGGGGAGAAGAAACCCAGGGTTCCTGCCTTATCTGCAACCTCTGCCTCTTCCCAATCCTCTGGGAGAACATCGGTGCGTCGTTCGGTGAACTGAAGATAGACACCGAGCATCAGGGTGAGGCCGCCGGAAAGGACCAATGCGGTTGCACCTGCCCACTCGAGTCCCGGGACGGAGCCCCTGTCATCCACGTGCATGGTGGCGACGATGTAGATGACTGCCATTGCCACCAGGAAGACGGTCAGGCTGTACATGACCTTTGATGAAGACTTCATTTTTCGCTCTTCCTATTCTTATGCCGGAGTCTGGAAGTTCTCGCCGTCGCGGGTTCCGGTGCGATCGGAGACGAACGGGCTGGTGGAGGTAGCATATGGAGCTTCACCGATGTGCTCAAGAGCCTGGGCGTTGGTTGCCTCAGGGTTGGCGTCACGGAAGTCGAGGTACTCAGCGAAAGAGTCACGGTCAACCGCGCGGATCTCGAAGTTCATCATTGCGTGGTAGGTACCGCACATTTCAGCACAGCGTCCGACGAAGGCGCCTTCTTCGAAGATTTCTTCAATCTGGAACACACGCTGAGACTTGTTCGCTTCAGGGTGAGCAAATGCATCACGCTTGAACAGGAACTCTGGAACCCAGAAGGAGTGCGCAACGTCAGCAGATGCCAGGTTGAACTCGATTGGGGTGTTGGTTGGGAGAACCAGGACTGGCACCTCGTCGGTGGTACCGAGGGTTTCAATCTGGTTGAAGTGGAGGTAGGAAACGTCCGACTTGGAGTTGCCGTGAATCGGGTTGTTGCCAGCCGGGTCTTCCTTGGACGCTTCAGCATTCGCCTGACGAGCCTCATCAACACCGACGTATTCCTGACCGCCGGGAGAAAGGTCTGCCGCAACAGTGGAGTAACCGAACTTCCAGTTCCACTGATACGCAGTCACGTCAACGGTGACCTCAGGGTTCTTGTCCAGGGCAGTAACCTTGTCCTGGGTCTGAATGGTGAAGAAGAACAGAATCATGACGATGAAGATCGGCACGATGGTCAGGACTAGTTCGAGAGGAACGTTGTACTGGAGCTGCTTCGGGAATTCCCCGTCTCCACGCTTCTCGGCCTTCTTCGCATTCCAAGCGAAGATTGCGGTGAGCATGAGTGCCCACATGATGATACCGATGATCCAGGCAGCAACCCAGACCCATGACCAGAAGTTGCCCATGGAGACCGCCTCGGGCGTGATGCCGTCTGGCCAACCCATGCGGAGAAAATAGCCGAAAGTGCCACCTGGGGCGGCAACATCACAGCCTGCCATGGCGAGGCCACCTAAGCCCAAGACGCCGCCGAGCAGGGCCTTGCGCTTTAAACCACGCTTATTTTGCTGTTCCACGTGTGTTCTGCCTTCCTGTCCACACAAAAACTAGAGACCTTACGGTCATTTCTATCTACGCAGAATAGCCTATTTGCCTGCCGTTTCCATATCTTCCATTTCCCGGAAGCCTACTGATGAAAAGCTTCACGAAAGGGTCTCAAAGGACGTTCAACTGCAGGGACACCTGGGATTCTTCTAGCATTTGCCTCAAAGCCACCTTCCCACCTGTTGCCCACGTCACACACCATCAATCTTTTGGTTGCCCTTGAAATCCGCCTGCCATTACCCCCACTTTCATCATGAGTTTCGAGAATGAGCTGCATATTCAGTGTCCATTACCCATCCGGAACTGCTTCCCAGCCCCCACCTGGGGTCTCTTTACCCACCCGTGCGGGCTCTGTTCCGGCCCTCAGCCAGCCCCTCCACCGTGCCAGCTGCGGCGCCCCGAGTTCTTCCTGAGGTCAATGTTCGGGGTTCTTCCCCGTTTCCATTTCGCAGAAACTTCCGGCGAGCCGGTTTCGCAGGACCTCGCTCACGCCAGTATCGTTGCAGAGGTTGATCACCATGCACCCTCGGCCCCTGTTTCGCAGTCGCGGACACGCCCTATTAAATACGGTGCGTTATCTCTCCCAGGAGGACATTTACACATGTGCGGCCTTTTAGGCATTCTGACTGCTAACGGGAACGCAGCTGACTTCGTCCCCGCACTCGAACGTGCACTTCCGTGCATGCGTCATCGCGGGCCTGACGATGCGGGCACCTGGCACGATGCCGATGCCGCATTTGGTTTCAATCGGCTGTCCATCATCGATATCGCGCATTCACATCAGCCCCTTCGCTGGGGTCCAGTTGATGAGCCTGATCGATATGCGATGACATTCAACGGTGAGATCTACAACTACATTGAGCTGCGTGAGACCCTGACGGAGCTGGGATATACGTTCAACACGGAAGGTGACGGAGAGCCAATCGTGGTTGGTTTCCACCACTGGGGACCAGATGTTGTTGAACATCTCCGTGGCATGTTCGGTATCGCCATCTGGGACACCAAGGAACGTTCGCTCTTCCTTGCGCGCGATCAGTTTGGCATCAAGCCCTTGTTTTATGCCACAACGGATGCCGGCACCGTCTTCGCCTCCGAAAAAAAGTCCATCCTCGAGATGGCTGAAGAGCTGAGTCTGGATCTGAGCCTTGACCGTCGGGCCATCGAGCATTATGTGGATCTGCAGTATGTGCCTGAACCTGAAAGCCTCCACACTGGAATCCGCCGGCTGGAGTCGGGATGTACAGCCACCATCACTCCGGGTGGGCAACTCGTCGAAAAGCGCTATTTCAAGCCCAGGTTCCCAGTGAAAGCTGTCCCCAAGGGCAAGGAGCAGGATCTCTTCGACCGGATCGCGCGTGTGCTTGAAGATTCTGTAGAAAAGCACATGCGTGCAGATGTCACCGTGGGTTCCTTCCTGTCAGGCGGTATTGATTCCACAGCCATCGCCGCCCTGGCCAAACGGCACAACCCGAACCTCCTCACCTTCACCACAGGCTTCGAACGCGAGGGTTATTCGGAAGTTGATGTGGCCGCTGAGTCCGCCGAGGCCATCGGCGCAGAGCACATCGTGAAGATTGTCTCGCCCGAGGAATACGCGGACGCAATCCCGAAGATCATGTGGTATCTGGATGATCCGGTAGCTGACCCTTCACTAGTCCCGCTGTATTTCGTGGCAGCAGAAGCGCGCAAGCACGTCAAGGTCGTGTTGTCCGGTGAAGGCGCAGATGAACTCTTCGGTGGTTACACCATCTACAAGGAACCGCTCTCCCTCGCGCCTTTCGAGAAGATCCCCACTCCGTTGCGTCGCGGCCTGGGTCGCCTCTCACGTGTTCTTCCTGATGGGATGAAGGGCAAATCACTGTTGGAGCGCGGATCCATGACCATGGAGGAGCGCTATTACGGCAATGCCCGTTCCTTCAACTTCGAGCAGCTGCAGCGGGTCATTCCGTGGGCGCGCAGGGAGTGGGATCACCGTGAGGTGACTGCGCCGATCTACGCCCAGTCGAAGGACATGGATCCTGTCGCCCGCATGCAGCATCTGGATCTGTTCACCTGGATGCGCGGTGACATCCTGGTCAAGGCTGACAAGATCAACATGGCCAACTCCCTGGAGTTGCGTGTTCCCTTCCTGGACAAGGAAGTGTTCCAGGTGGCCGAAACCATCCCGCATGATCTGAAGATCGCCAACGGAACCACCAAGTACGCTCTCCGTCGGGCGCTTGAGCAGATCGTCCCTCCACATGTTCTGCACCGTAAGAAGCTCGGTTTCCCTGTGCCGATGCGTCACTGGCTCGCCGGTGATGAACTCTTCGGTTGGGCGCAGGACACCATCAATGAATCGCAGACCGATGACATCTTCAATAAGAAGGCTGTCCTGGAGATGCTCAACGAACACCGTGCTGGCGTCTCCGACCATTCCCGCCGCCTGTGGACCGTCCTGGCGTTCATGGTCTGGCATGGAATCTTCGTGGAAAACCGTATCGATCCCCAGATCGAGGAACGCGATTACCCCGTCGAGCTGTAGCGCGCAGCCCCACGCCTGAGGTGGTGCGCGAATCCCGCGGCCCGCTGGGACCGCGCGGGGGCGACCCCAGCGCACCAACCCCAGCGCACCAACCCCAGCGCACCAACCCCAGCACACCTCGGGCAGACGCTGCACCAATGACACTGCGCTAATGCCCCTGTACCAATGACACTGCTCCCCCACCCATAGTCGAGAAAACTGGGTGGAGGAGCAGTGTCTTTTCATTCCCGGCAGGCGGCGAAGGCAGCCACCTGAACCTGGGAGGCTTCTTAATTAGTGGAAGGAGTCACCGCAGGCACATGAGGAACCGGCGTTCGGGTTGTCAATGGTGAACCCCTGTGCTTCGATCGTGTCGGAGAAATCGATCTGGGCACCGAGCAGGTACGGGGTGCTCATCTTGTCTACGACCAGGCGGACACCACCGACCTCATCTTCCTTGTCTCCATCAAGGGCACGGTCATCGAAGTAGAGCTGGTAACGCAGACCGGAGCAGCCACCTGGCTGAACGGCGATGCGTAGAGCCAGATCATCGCGACCCTCCTGGTCGATGAGAGCCTTCGCCTTGGAAGCGGCAGCATCGGTCATAATAACGCCGGTATTGGTAGATGGAGCGGTCATCGCTGTAGTCTCCTTAAACTTTTTGACCCCTTCCGGGGCCTGAACATCTTTGTTGGCATGCAGTCTACTCCCCCGGCCTGGGTATCATCGCCGCCCACCGTTTCGGTGGGCGAGGTTGACTGCTGAGAACATGCAGACCAGGCCATTGAAGTTGTGATGACTCCCAGACTACCCACCACACAGGGCAGAGTAAATGAGAGTTTCTCCGCATTTAATTATTACTGCGATAGGTGTCGGGGATAATGTCCTCGATCGGCGCATCCCTTGATCCTTGTCTCCTTCCAACAGCGTTTATGACACCCCTATTCCCGGATTCACCACATTTCCTTGTAGCCTGATGTGTGTGAAACTTCCGTGGGATAAAAACAAGCAGTCATCAGGCACGAAGGGCGATGCCTCCGCCGCTTCTTCAGCCGACCAGGTCGATGCAGCCACCGGTCCTGGCACCGATCCGGGCGCCGGAGAGCAGAAGCTACCCAAGGGCTACACCCCGCCCAAGGGACGTCCCACTCCGAGGCGTAGAGATGTGGAGTTGGAACGCGGCATCATCGGTGGTCAGTCGCTGGCCCCCGCAGAGAGTTACGGACAGGCGCGTCAGAAGCGCAAGGAGTTCAAGGCCTCCATGTCCAAGGACGAATACAAGGCCTATAAGCAGCAGGAAAAGGACGCTCGGATCAAGCGTCAGCGTGAGCACCAGGCGGCCATGGACCGCGGTGAAGATGCCTACCTCATGGCCCGCGATAAGGGCGAGGTACGTCGCTTCGCCCGTGACTGGGTGGATGCGCGTCGTTTCGTCGCCAACTTCGTGATGCCGGTGGCGCTGGCCCTGCTGGTGATCATGCTCGTTGGAAACTTCTTCCCAGAATTCGCCGCCACGGCGTCCATGTTCGCGATGCTGCTGATGCTGGTATTCCTCATCGAGGGCATCAACATCGGCCGTCGTGTGAATAAGGCGGTGCGTGCGAAGTTCCCGGACACCACGGAAACCGGGTTCGGCCTGGGTTACTACTCCTATTCCCGCGCGGTGCAGCCACGCAAGTGGCGCACCCCGCGCCCGCGTGTTGAGCTGGGCGCTGACGTCTAGATAATGCGCACACTGGTGCTCGGTGGGGCCAGGTCCGGAAAATCCGTCTTCGCGGAAGACATCGCCGGGCCCGGCCCCGTCGTTTATGTGGCCACAGCCCGACCGTGGCCGGGGGATGCGGACTTCGCGGCACGCATCGCCCTGCACGCCGCCCGCCGTCCGGCGAGCTGGATCACCGAAGACCGGCGCGACCTGGTCACGCTTCTGGGCGTTCCCACGCCCACAACCATGCTTGTCGACGACCTGGGCACGTGGCTGACCCACACCACGGATGACTGTGGCTCTGCAGCCTGGGAGCAGGACTCCGCGGAGCTTGATGCCCGAATAGACGCTCTGGTGGACCGGGTTACCACCTACTCCGGCGGGGACCTCGTGATCGTCAGTCCCGAGGTCGGACTGGCGGTGATCCCGGAACACCGGTCGGGGCGGGTGTTCCGTGATCGGATCGGCACCCTGAATCAGCGGTTGGCGGCCGTATGCGAGAGGGTGGTGCTCGTGGTAGCGGGCCTGCCACTAGAGTTGAAAACGGTTTAATATCTTGCCCGATGTGGAGGAGTTAGTGATGGTTCCGGCAGAACTTTTTGCGCGTGTGGAGTTCCCTGATCGGCAGGTTCTTGCTGAGGCCCAGCAGTATCAGAACACACTGGTCAAACCGGTGGGTTCCCTGTCGCGGCTGGAGGAGATCGGTTGTTTCATCGCGGCGTGTCAGGGGCAGGTCCCACCGAAGAGAATCGAACGGGCACGCATCGTGGTGTTCGCCGGTGATCATGGTGTGGCCAGCAGGGGTGTGTCCGCCTTTCCGTCCTCTGTGAGTCTGCAGATGGCGGACAGCATGCACAACGGGGGCGCCGCGATCAACGTCCTTGCCCGGGCGGCGGGTGCCTCGGTGCGTGTTGTAGACATTTCACTCGATCATGAGGCCTTCGGGGATGAACGGGTCTCCCGCTCCTGCGGTTCCATCGACGTCGAGGACGCGATGACAGAAGAACAGGTCATCCATGCGTTGGAGATCGGCAAGCGCATCGCGGACCAGGAGATTGATTCCGGAGCTGATCTTCTCATTCCCGGTGATCTCGGCATCGGCAACACCACCCCGGCCGCAGCATTGATCGGTACCTTCACCCTCGCTGAGCCGGTGGTGGTGGTTGGTCGAGGCACCGGTATCGACGATGAGGGATGGAAGCGGAAGGTCAGCGCGATCCGTGATGCCATGTTCCGTGCCCGCCACCTGCGTCAGGATCCGATTGCTGTCGCCCGGACGATCTCCTCCCCCGACCTGGCCGCCATGGCTGCCTTCATCGCGCAGGCAGCTGTCCGCCGGACCCCTGTCATCCTCGACGGCGCGGTGGTCACCTCTGCGGCACTGCTGGCCAACAAGTTGGCCCCCGGAGCACGCCGCTGGTTCATCGCCGGCCACCGTTCCCCTGAGCCTTCGCATAGCGTGGCACTGGACGCTCTCGGACTGACCCCCCTGCTGGAGTTCGGCATGCGCCTCGGTGAGGGGTCAGGGGCTGCGGCCTCCCTGCCGTTGGTGAAGGCAGCTGTTGATCTGATGATCGATATGAGCACGATGGAATCCGCCAACGTCGACGACCGCACTGATGCCGGAGATGACACCGGGGAGACGGCGGCCATCGGAGAGGCCGGGGCGTCGACAAGCATCACTGCCACGGGAACACCGATCGCCTAGATGTCGGGTAAGGCCTCCTTTGAGGAGGGTGAACACGGCCCGGCCGTGATCGAAGGGGTGACTACCGCCCTGAGTTGGCTGAGCGTGTTGCCGTTTCGCGGAGCCACCGCTTTCGACAGGGTGACCGGGGCGAGGATGATGGCCGCGTCCCCCATCGTGGGGGTGGTATTCGGGCTCTGCGCCGTGGCGTTGTTATCGCTCCTGGGGCTGTTGGGTGTGGCGCCGCTGTTATCTGCGGTGCTGGTGGTCATCATGTGGGAGTTGCTCAGCCGTCTGATGCACCTGGATGGTTTAGCAGACGTGGCGGATGCGCTTGGCTCCTACGCGGCCCCCGAGCGGGCACGGGAGATTCTGGCCGATCCACACACAGGGCTATTCGGCTTTTCCGCCGCGGCATTCTCTCTTCTGCTCCAGATTGCGGCCGTGATGTCCCTGATCGACAACGGTGTGTCCTGGCTGGTGTTCTTCCTCCCGCCCCTGGGCCGGGTGGCGGGCCAGGTGGTGGCACGCTCAGGAAGAATTCCACTGTCCCCCACCGGTTTCGGGGCCCTGGTCGTGGGCACGGTCAAACCAAGGTGGATCATCGCGTGGTGGCTGATTTTCACCGTGTTGGCCGTGGTGGCTGCCGTGGCGGGAGGCGCTGCCTCGTTGGCCTGGGTGGTCGGGATGACAGGACTGGTGGCATGTCTGATCACCGAGGTTGGTGCGCGACACCTCTCCCGTAGATTCCAGGGCATCAACGGTGACTGCATCGGGGCGGGCATTCACCTCGGCACCGCCGTCAGCGCTGTGCTCTTTGCCGTTGCGGTCTCAGGCTGGTTGGCGCTCACCTGATCGGCGCGCTACACCTGATCGCGCGGCACCACCCTCATCGTGTCGATATTCATGTGTGCGGGCAGGCTGGCAACCCATCGGACGGTTTCGGCGATATCCTCCGCAGTGAGGTTGAGGACATCCTGGTACACAGCCCGGGCGCGCTGTTCATCTCCGCCGAAACGGACAAGTGAGAACTCCTCGGTGTCCACACGTCCCGGATCGATCTCCGTGACACGCAGACGCTGGGTGTGGGTTTCCAGACGCAGAACCCTGGTCATGGCGGCCACACCGTGTTTGGCCGCGTTATAACCAGCACCGCCCACGTACGGGGTGTGGCCTGCGATTGATCCGATGTTGATGATCAGACCATCCCGCTCTGCGAGGGAATCCATAAAAGCCCGTGTCACGCGCAAAGTACCCAGCACATTGGTGTCATACATCCACTGCCAGTCCTCCAGCGTGGCATCTCTGATGCTGTCCAGGCCCTTTGCCCCGCCAGCATTGTTGACCAGCAGATCCAGAGTTCCGACTGCTTGTGCGAGGTCAGAAACCGACTCATCTGATGTCACGTCCAGCGCGTGGGCGGTCCCTCCGATCTCCGCGGCCAACTCCTCCAGGCGGTCCATGCGGCGGGCAGCCACGATCACGTTCCATCCATCGGCGGCCAGGGCCCGGGCGGCCGCTGCACCGATGCCACTTGATGCACCGGTAACCAGTGCGGTCTTGGGAGCAGAGTCGTCTACAGAGTTGCTTTCATTTTCAGTCATGCTGACCACAATGCCATGAGGGGTGGACACAGCTGACAGATTTTAACCGCATCGGTCCTGTTCACAGGACTGACAAGGGGGCCTCGAAACCACAAAACACCAGTTCACAGGGTTAAAGAAACCCCACCCGGGAGTTTCCAAGAAACCCCCTGGGTGGGGTTATTCAGGCCCACCAATGCAGGCCCACCGATGCAGGCAACCGGTGAAGGTTTCAGCCAAACCTACTTAACCAGGGTGTACAACCAGCCGTGCTGATCCTCGACCTTGCCCTGCTGGATACCGGTGAGGGTTTCACGCAGCGTCAGGGTGGCGTCGCCAGCCTCGTTATTGTTCACGGTGAAATCACCGTGATTGGACTTCACGGTACCCACCGGGGTGATCACAGCTGCCGTGCCGCAGGCGAATGCTTCAATCATGGCACCGGAGGTGGCGTCTTCCTCCCACTCCTTGGTGCTGATGCGACGCTCCTCCACCTCGTATCCGAGGTCGCGGGCAACCTGGAGCAGGGAGTCACGGGTGATACCTGGAAGAAGAGATCCGGACAGCTCCGGGGTCACCAGCTTGGTCTTATCGCCGTCGCGGTAGATGAACCCGAGGTTCATGCCACCCATTTCCTCGATGTAGCGGTGTTCGATCGCATCGAGCCAGACCACCTGGTCACAGCCCTTCTCCTGGGCCTGGGCCTGCGCGAGAAGGGAGGCTGCGTAGTTGCCAGCGAACTTAGCTGCACCGGTGCCACCGGGAGCTGCGCGCACATAATCCTCGCTCAGCCAGACGGAGACTGGCTTGATGCCACCTGAGAAATACGCGGCGACCGGGGAGGCGATGACGATGAACTTGTAGGCATTCGACGGGCTGACACCCAGTGACACCTCCGTGGAGATCATGAAGGGCCGCAGGTAGAGGGATGCCTCTCCGCCGGCAGCGGGGACCCAGTCCTGATCAATATCCACCAGGAGTTCCAGGGATTTGATGAACGTGTCAACCGGGAGTTCAGGCATGGCCATCCGAGCTGCGGAACGCTGCATGCGCAGCGCATTCTCCTCCGGACGGAATGTCTTGATGGAGCCATCCTCATGGCGGTAGGCCTTGATGCCTTCGAAGATCGCCTGACCGTAGTGGAAAACCGTGGTGGCGGGATCCATCGGGAGCGGAGCATAAGGCACTACCTCGGCATCATGCCAGCCCTTTCCCTCAGTCCAGTCGATGGTCACCATGTGGTCGGTGAAGAACTTGCCAAACGTCGGTGCGGCAAGAATTTCCTTCAGGCGATCGGGTGACGTCGGATTTTCGGTACGGGTCACAGTGAACTCAATAGACGTCATGGTCTTTAAGTTACACCGCCGTCTGAAGAGCTTCAGCAGATGGTCTCTAAATCCTTGCCCATTCCCTGGTTCCTCCCCTGCCCTGCCGTCTCAACAGTTGGGATTATGGCTAGGCTGGGAGAATAGAATCAGTGGCCGCCACCCACGCGGCTCTCCGCTTTATCTGAGAGGATTTACACTTTTATGGCAAAGAACGCCGTTAGCACCGCAGCACCTGCCAAGGTTTCCAAGGATGCCACCATTCCGGTCCGTGGTCGTGTCGCCGACCTCAAACTGACCAAGAAACTCCCCAAGAACACCGATGCCGTCATCGTTGCTGTGTTCGCCGGTGAAGGTGGTTCCCTCGAACTCGCAGGGGGTGCCGCGCTTGACTCCATCTTCAACACCAAGCAGCAGTCCGCCATCCTCAAGCAGCTGGAGTCGATCGGCGCCAAAGGCAAAGCCAACGAGGTCACCCGCATTCCCGGTGCCGAGGACAGTGCGCCGGTTGTTGCAATCGGCCTCGGCAAGGCCGAGGAGCTTGACGACGAAAAGCTCCGTCGTGCCACAGGAACTTCAGCCCGTGCACTGAATGGTTTCGAGAACGTCGCCACCACTGTCGGTGACCTGGGCCTGGAGGCTGCTGTCACCGGTTTCGCCCTCGGCTCCTATTCCTACAAGGGCCTCCGCAAGGCTAAGGATGAGGAGAACGGCGACGACAACGCAGATAAGCCACTGGCCATCCATTTCATGGGCGGTGACAAGGATCAGTTCGTCGCAGCCCAGGTGATCGCTGAGTCCGTGGTTCTGGCCCGCGATCTGGTCAACTCCCCTTCCTCCCACCTCTACCCAGAGTCTTACGCGGTCATCGCTGCCAATGAGGCTGCCGCTTACGGCCTGGAGACTGAGATCCTCGATGAGAAGCAACTTCTTGCCCAGGGCTTCGGCGGCATCCTCGCGGTGGGCAACGGATCCTCCCGTAAACCACGACTACTGCGCCTGACCTGGAAGCACCGCAAGGCATCCAAGCATGTCGCCCTGGTGGGCAAGGGTGTCACCTTTGACACCGGTGGTATCTCCCTCAAGCCGGGTGCCAACATGGACAACATGATCTCCGACATGGGTGGTTCGGCCGCAGTCATCGCCACCATCATCGCCGCTGCCCGGTTGAACCTGAAGGTCAATGTCACCGCCACCGTCCCCATGGCGGAGAACATGCCATCCGGTGATGCATTCCGACCAGGTGACGTGATCACCCACTACGGTGGCATCACCTCTGAGATCCTCAACACCGATGCTGAGGGCCGTCTGATCCTGGCTGATGCCATGGCCCTGGCGTCGGAGGACAACCCGGATTACCTCATCGACGCCGCTACCCTCACAGGTGCACAGCTGGTTGCACTCGGAGGGCGCACCTCCGGTGTCATGGGTACAGAAGAATTCCGTGATTCGGTGGCCGCCACCGGTCGTGCCGTCGGCGAACAGGCCTGGGCCATGCCGCTGCCGGAGGAGCTTGATGAAGAGGTCAAGTCACCCGTTGCAGACCTGCGAAACGTGACCAACTCCCGCTTCGCGGGCATGTCCGCGGCAGGCCGCTACCTTCAGGAGTTCGTCGGCGAGGGCATCGAGTGGGCCCACGTCGATATTGCAGGTCCAGCATTCAACACCGCTGCCCCCTATGGCTACACCCCCAAGAGGGCAACCGGACAACCAGTCCGCACCTTTGTTCAGGTTCTCAGCGATATCGCGGAGAACTAAACTCCCTTAGAAGCCCGGATGCTCGCCGCGATCAAACTTCTCGCGGCGGGCTTTCTGCTCTTCACGTTTGCGGAGGATGCGCTCATACTCAATTCTTTCACGCATCCGTTGGGGGTAACCTGTCTCTTCGACGTCGTACACCGGAATGCCGAGTTTCTTGATGATCACATCGATACCCTTCGGTCCACCGATGCGGCGACGAACAAAGTTTCCTGTTTCATCAACCAAAACTACCGACATTTCATTGACCAGCGTCTCTGGCTCAACGAAGGCTTCCACAAACGGCCTGCCCCGGAGCCATTCCTGGAGGAACGCAAGGTCCTCAGGGCGGACAGTGTCCCCGGGACCGCGGGCGGGGCGAAGATTGGAACGAGGCTTTTTCCGGCCGAATAAGTTGAACACGTATCCAATTGTAGGGGGCAACTTCGTGGCCTCAAATGACCCAAAGTCCACACTGGACAAACCAAGTCGGTATTCTTTGGGTATTAGTTTCCGATTTAACGACATGACTTGCGAGGAGTCTTAAATAATGGCGTTCTCCGTAGAGATGCCCGAGCTGGGCGAATCAGTAACCGAAGGCACTATCACCCAGTGGCTGAAGGCTGTTGGCGACACCGTCGAGGTCGACGAGCCACTGCTCGAGGTCTCCACCGACAAGGTCGACACCGAGATCCCTTCCCCGGTTGCTGGCGTGATCCTTGAGATCAAGGCAGAAGAGGACGACACCGTTGACGTCGGTGGCATCATCGCGATTATCGGCGAAGAGGGCGAAGATGCCCCAGCCGCAGAGGAAGAGGAAGAGGAAGCTCCAGCAGAGGAAGCACCTGCTGAAGAGCAGGAGCCCGAGGAGGAAGAGGCTGACGCACCGGCCGCTTCCGGCGACGCCACCGACGTGGAAATGCCAGAACTTGGCGAGTCCGTTACCGAAGGCACCATCACCCAGTGGCTGAAGGCTGTTGGCGACACCGTCGAGGTCGACGAGCCACTGCTCGAGGTCTCCACCGACAAGGTCGACACCGAGATCCCTTCCCCAGTAGCAGGCACCATCGTGGAGATCCTCGCTGACGAGGACGACACCGTGGACGTCGGCGCCGTCATCGCCCGCATCGGCGATGCCAACGCAGCACCAGCTGCCAAGGAAGAAGCACCGAAGGAAGAGCCCAAGAAGGAAGAAGCCCCCAAGGCCGAAACCCCTGAGCCTAAGGAGGAAGAGGCTGACGCACCGGCCGCTTCCGGCGACGCCACCGACGTGGAAATGCCAGAACTTGGCGAGTCCGTTACCGAAGGCACCATCACCCAGTGGCTGAAGGCTGTTGGCGACACCGTCGAGGTCGACGAGCCACTGCTCGAGGTCTCCACCGACAAGGTCGACACCGAGATCCCTTCCCCAGTAGCAGGCACCATCGTGGAGATCCTCGCTGACGAGGACGACACCGTGGACGTCGGCGCCGTCATCGCCCGCATCGGCGATGCCAACGCAGCACCAGCTGCCAAGGAAGAAGCACCGAAGGAAGAGCCCAAGAAGGAAGAAGCCCCCAAGGCCGAAACCCCTGACGTGACCCGTGATGAGGCCAAGAAGGTCGAGGAGCCGAAGAAGGAAACTCCGAAGGCTGCTCCTTCCGCATCCGGCGACAATGTCCCGTATGTGACTCCTCTGGTTCGCAAGCTGGCTGAGAAGCACAGCGTGGATCTCAACACTGTCGAGGGCACCGGCATCGGTGGCCGTATCCGTAAGCAGGACGTCATGGCTGCCGCCTCCGGCGAGTCCGCACCTGCCAAGGACGCCGCACCGAAGTCCGCTGCATCCACCAAGTCTGTGGATCCGGAGAAGGCCAAGCTGCGTGGCACCACCCAGAAGGTCAACCGCATCCGCGAGATCACCGCGAAGAAGACCGTCGAGGCTCTGCAGATCTCCGCACAGCTGACCCAGCTGCATGAGGTTGATATGACCCGTGTGGCCGAGCTGCGCAAGAAGAGCAAGCCAGCTTTCCAGGAGAAGCACGGTCTGAACCTGACCTACCTGCCGTTCTTCGTCAAGGCAGTTGTTGAGGCCCTGGTTGCCCACCCGAACGTCAACGCGTCCTACAACGCCAAGACCAAGGAGATGACCTACCATGCCTCCGTGAACATGGCCATCGCCGTGGACACCCCTGCCGGCCTGCTTACCCCGGTCATCCACAACGCCCAGGACCTCTCCCTCCCGGAGATCGCCCAGGCCATCGTGGATCTGGCTGACCGTTCCCGCAACAACAAGCTGAAGCCGAACGATCTGTCCGGTGGCACCTTCACCATCACCAACATCGGTTCTGAGGGCGCGCTTTCTGATACCCCGATCCTGGTTCCGCCACAGGCTGGAATCCTGGGTACCGGTGCGATCGTGAAGCGTCCGGTTGTCATCACCGAGGACGGCATCGATTCCATCGCCATCCGCCAGATGGTCAACCTCCCGCTGACCTACGACCACCAGGTTGTGGACGGCGCCGATGCCGGTCGTTTCCTGACCACCATCAAGGACCGCCTGGAGACCGCCAACTTCGAGGGCGATCTGGAGCTCTAGTCTCCCACCAGCACGTCACACGCTGATTCAAAAGAACCGCTGGCCTGATGGCCAGCGGTTCTTTTGATGTCTGATCACCTTCACCGGGTAGTGTGGAATCCATCATGACTGCACCACGTGACCCTTTCTTCCCTGCTGATCGGTCCATCAGGGCCTCCGATTCCCCCATCGAGATTCAGCACCTCGGAACCATCGATTATCAGAAGGCCTGGGACATCCAGGCACAGCTCGCCGGGAAGCGGGCCCGCGATGAGATCAATGATCAGATCCTGGTTCTGGAACACCCCTCCGTTTACACCGCTGGAAAGCGAACCCAGCCGGAGGATCGGCCAACCAACGGACTCCCCGTCATTGATGTGGACCGTGGCGGGAGGATCACGTGGCACGGACCCGGTCAGTTAGTCATGTACCCCATCATCAAGCTGGCTGAGCCCATCGATGTGGTGGATTATGTCCGACGGCTGGAGGAGGCGCTCATCCAGGTGGTCCGTCAGTTCGGCATCCCCGATGCCGGACGGGTGGATGGACGTTCCGGTGTGTGGGTTCCCGCCCATGATGGTTCGGACGATTCCAAGATCGCCGCCTTGGGAATCCGCGTCACGCGCGGGGTGACCATGCATGGTCTGGCGTTGAACTGCGACAACACCCTGGAGTTCTATGAGCACATCGTGGCCTGTGGGATCGAGGATGCAGGTCTGACCACACTCTCGCGGGAACTCGACCGGGAGGTCACCACTGCGGAACCCATCCAACCGCTGATTGATGCCCTGGATGATGCCCTGGCGGGTCGTCTGATCGTGGCGGATCACAGCTTCGCCACCGCCCCCGACCCCACCAGGGTGCAGCCTAAACGGGGGTAGCCGGGGGAATTCCCGGGCATCGTCCCAACGTTGAACCTATTTAAACCCCATGGTGACCGTGGTGCCTACCAGTGCCAGCGCCACCATCCTGAATTATTAACCGATATTGAAAGATGTAAGGTTGCTTCTGTGACTATCGCACCTGAAGGACGTCGACTGCTCCGCGTCGAGGCCAGGAACTCGGAAACCCCGATTGAGACCAAGCCCCGTTGGATCAGGAACCAGGTCAAGAACGGCCCTGAGTACCAAGACATGAAGGAGCGGGTCGCCAGCTCCTCACTTCACACGGTGTGTCAGGAAGCCGGTTGCCCCAATATCCATGAGTGCTGGGAGTCGCGTGAGGCCACCTTCCTCATCGGTGGTGCCAACTGCTCCCGTCGTTGCGATTTCTGCATGATCAACTCCGCCCGTCCGGAGCCGCTGGACCGTGGTGAGCCGCTGCGCGTGGCTGAGTCTGTCCGTGAAATGCGTCTGAACTACTCCACCATCACCGGTGTCACCCGCGATGACCTGCCTGATGAGGGAGCCTGGCTCTACTCCGAGGTTGTCCGCAAGATCCACGAGCTGAACCCGAACACGGGTGTGGAGAACCTGGTCCCGGACTTTTCCGGCAAGAAGGATCTTCTGCAGGAGGTCTTCGAATCCCGTCCTGAGGTGTTTGCCCACAACCTGGAGACCGTGCCCCGCATCTTCAAGCGCATCCGCCCGGCGTTCCGCTACGATCGCTCACTCGATGTCATCCGTCAGGCACGGGACTTCGGTCTGGTCACCAAGTCCAACCTGATCCTGGGCATGGGCGAGACCCGCGAGGAGATTTCCGAGGCGCTGCGTGATCTGCACTCTGCCGGAACCGACATCATCACCATCACCCAGTACCTGCGCCCGGGTCCCCTGTTCCATCCCATTGAGCGTTGGGTCAAGCCTGAGGAGTTCGTCGAGCTGTCTGAGGAGGCCTATGATCTTGGTTTCGCCGCAGTCATGTCTGGGCCACTGGTCCGCTCGTCCTACCGCGCCGGCAAGCTCTACGCCCAGGCCCTGAAGTTCCGTGGTGAGGTCCTCCCGGAGAATCTCTCCCACCTTGCTGAAACGACGGAAGGCCCCACCACCCAGGAAGCGTCCTCCCTGCTGGAGCGTTACGGCGCCTCCACGGACGTTCCGGTGGTCTCACGCAACTAATTCTCTGGTTGTTCGGCGCTCCCCTCTCCCCACAACGGAGAAGGGAGCGTTTCCCATTCCGGGGTTATCGCTCCCAGCCACACCTCCCAGGTGGGTTGGCGTGTCCCTGTTTTCGCAAGCCCGATTCCATCACCTATTGTTAAGGGCATGGCAGACGCGAAGAAGCAGGCGGCCAAGGCCGCCAAAAAAGAAGTATCAGCAGCAAAGAGGGCCCGTCGTAAGGAAACCCGCTCACAGATGTGGCAGGTCTTCAACATGCAGCGCAAGCAGGATAAGGCTCTTATCCCGCTGATGCTGCTGGCGATCCTGGGTATCCCTCTGATCCTCTTCCTCCTCGGCATGATCTGGGGTGGCCAGTGGTGGATGCTCCCGGTGGGCATTGTCGCCGGTATCGTCGCAGCGATGTTCATCTTCACCCGCCGGGTGGAACGGGATGTGTACAAGCGCGCTGAGGATCAGGCCGGTGCCGCAGGCTGGGCTGTGGAGAACCTCCGTTCGGGTGTTGGCATGACCTGGCGTACCAAGACAGCTGTTGCGGTCACCACCCAGATGGATGCTGTACACCGCGTCATCGGTCTGGCCGGTGTGGTCCTGGTCGGTGAGGGTGCGTCCCACCGTCTGAAGCCGTTGATGGCGCAGCAGCGCAAACGTCTCAACCGTGTCGCACCGGGTGTGCCGGTCTATGAGATCATCACAGGTACCGGTGAGGGGGAAACTCCGATCGCGAAGCTGCAGCGGGAACTGGTGAAGCTGCCCCGCAACTACAAGAAGAACGAAGTGGCATCCCTGGCGGCACGCATCGAAGCCATGGATAACCTCGGTAACACCCCGGGTGCTGCCCTGCCGAAGGGGCCGCTACCCAAGGGTGCCAGCATGTCCGGTATGAACCGTCGCGCACGTCGTCAGGCTGAGCGCAAGGGCGAGCAGTAGGGCTACCACCCTCCGCGTCATCGCCTGGTTTCATGGGGCGCACCCTCCATCGTGGGGGGTGCGTCCCATGTTGTTTTATCAGACCTGCGATCGGGCGAAATAATGCCGCTGACATGCGATCATTGATGCCGTGAGCTTATTTGTAGAAAACCAACTATTGGCTTTGGTCGCAATCATGGGCATCGGACTCCTGCTCGGCAGAATCAAAATTTTCGGGTTTCGCCTCGGGGTGGCTGCGGTGCTGTTCGTCGGTCTGGCCTTTTCCACGATTGAACCGGACATCACTGTTCCGCCGTTGATCTATGTGGTCGGGTTGGCGTTGTTCGTGTACACAATCGGCCTGGAGTCCGGTTCAGAATTCTTCAAGTCGCTGAGGTCCACGGGGCTGCGCAATAACGGCCTGGCGCTCGGGGCGATCGTGGCCACCACGACGTTGGCATGGCTGCTCATCAAACTCTTCGACTTCGAAGCGGCAACGGGCGCCGGCATGCTCACCGGTGCATTGACCAACACTCCGGCCATGGCCGCGGTGGTCGATGCCCTACCGGCGCTTATCCACGCCGATACAGGCGAAACCTCTCGTATCCTCGAACTTCCTGTTGTCGCCTATTCCCTGACCTATCCCCTGGGCGTACTGGTGGTCATCCTCGCCATCGCCATCGTCGGCGGCATCTTCAAGGTCAATCATCAAAAGGAAGCAGAGGATGCGGGTGTGGCTGTTCAGGAGCTCTATGGACGACGCATCCGGGTGACCCGTGATGATCTCCCCGCCATCAACAACATCCCGGAGCTGCTCCGCCTGGAGGTGATCGTCTCACGTGTGGAACGGGACGGCGAGGATGAGCAGTTCATCCCTGAGGAGGGTGACCGCACCCGCCGGGGCGATATCCTGACGGTTGTGGGCACCGCCCAGGAACTGGATCGGGCGATATCCCACATCGGCGAGTTTGCCAACGGTGACCCCTATAGTGATGTGGATCTGGATTATCGGCGTATCTTCGTATCCGATGAATCCATGGTGGGGGTGCCGCTGGATAAGCTTCGTCACCGGATGCGCGGCATGTTGGTCACCCGCATCAGGCGTGGTGATGCCGACCTGGTTGCCCATCCTGAGATGACCCTGCAGCTGGGCGACCGGGTACGCGTGGTAGCTCCCACCGGGAGGATTGATGAAGCCACCCATATCTTCGGTGATTCCTACCGGCGCCTGGCTGATTTCAATCTCATCCCGCTGGTGGTGGGTCTGGCGCTCGGTGTGCTGGTGGGAATGGTCGAGTTCCCGCTTCCCGGTGGCAGTGCATTGTCCCTGGGCAACGCAGGTGGCCCCCTCCTGGTGGCGTTGCTGCTGGGAGCACTCAGTCGCACCGGAAAGGTGGTGTGGCAAATCCCCTACAGTGCGAACCTGGCTCTGCGACAGCTGGGGATCACCCTGTTCCTGGCTGCAATCGGTACCACCGCCGGAGCGGGTTTCCGCTCCGCACTCGGCGATCCGGAATCCCTGCTCATCATCGGGGCGGGTGCACTGCTCACACTGTTCATGTCAGTGGTGGTGCTGTTGGTCGGCTACAAAATCATGCGCATCCCCTTCGGGGAGACCGCGGGTATCCTCGCGGGAACCCAGACGCACCCGGCTGTGTTGAGTTATGTTTCGGAAACTACCCGGAATGAACTTCCCGCCATGGGTTATACATCGGTATATCCACTGGCCATGGTGGCCAAGATCATCGCAGCCCAGGTACTGCTGTTTCTTCTCGTATAGATCTGCCTGCCACGGGGGGGTGTGGTTAGGCGTCGATAAGCGGTTTTTAACCGCGGATGATCGCGGTGCCCGTGGCCTTATCGTGGAGGCCGCGTCCGTCCGTATCCACCATGGCTGCGGGCAGGATGAAGATGGTGAGCACCGAACGCGCCAGGGCACGCCACCAGCCCACGCGGTCCACGGCATCCACGCGGGCGATACCCATGCCGAGCATCGCGTGGCCGGGGGTGCGGGCGAAGAACCAGCCGCTCAGCCAACCCATCACCACGAAGATGATGAGGGTGGAGGTGGCTACATCACCGAGGAAATCGGTGAAGTTGGTGAGCACGATGGCAAGGATCCAGGAGACACCCCAGTCGATGCACACACCACCGATTCTGCGCGCGACAGAGACCAGGGATCCTTTCCCCTTTTCGGGGAGGCCGAGTTTTTCACCGGGCCACCGTCCGGGTGCATCGGGATCATCATAATCCGCCGGAATCTCGGGACCATCGAGCCAGCTTCTTCTCGGTTTCGCCATGCTATTCAATCTATCCAACGGAACGACAAACAGGAAACGCATCGTGGGGGAAACGGGATAATGCGACGCATCCCACCACTGACTGGAGGTAGGGGGAAGGGATGGTTCTCTCGATGCCGGCTCGCTCAGATTGAGCTTGTATACGATGGTCAGCGAAGGTTCTCAAAAAAGTTTTGATAGATCGACAGATAATGCCCTATACTGGTTTCTGTCACAAGGACGACGTTTGCAGTTGAGTCTACTAAGCCAGACCAGATGCACGTCAGCTTGCCCGGCGCGCAGATATCCAGACCGCCCATGTCAATGAGGAGTTACCGTGGCGTTTAACACCCCGGAAGAAGTAACCAAGTTCATCAAGGATGAAAACGTTGAGTTCGTGGACGTTCGATTCACCGACCTTCCCGGTACCGAGCAGCACTTCAGCATCCCGGCCTCTGCATTCGACGAGGATGCGATGGAGGAGGGCCTGGCCTTCGACGGTTCCTCCATCCGTGGCTTCACCACCATCGATGAATCCGACATGAACTTGCTGCCCGATCTGGCCACCGCCAAGATTGATCCGTTCCGCAAGGCCAAGACACTGAACATCAAGTTCTTTGTCCACGACCCCTTCACGCGCGAAGCATTCTCCCGCGATCCACGGAATGTGGCGCGCAAGGCCGAGCAGTACCTGGCATCCACCGGCATTGCGGATACCTGCAACTTCGGCGCCGAGGCAGAGTTCTACCTCTTCGATTCCGTCCGTTACTCCACCGATGTCAACGCCGCGTTCTACCAGGTGGATACCAACGAGGGCTGGTGGAACCGTGGACGTGAGACCAACCTGGACGGCACCCCGAACACCGGTTCAAAAAACCGCATGAAGGGTGGCTACTTCCCCGTCGCACCTTATGACCAGACCGTGGACATCCGCGATGAGATGGTGGGCAACCTGCGCAATGCCGGTTTCCACCTCGAGCGTTTCCACCACGAGGTCGGCGGTGGCCAGCAGGAGATCAACTACCGCTTCAACACCCTGCTGCATGCGGCTGATGATATCCAGACCTTTAAGTACATCATCAAGAACACTGCCGCTCTGCACGGCAAGGCCGCCACCTTCATGCCGAAGCCACTGGCTGGTGACAACGGTTCCGGTATGCACGCCCACCAGTCCCTGTGGAAGGACGGCAAGCCACTCTTCCACGATGAGTCCGGATATGCGGGTCTCTCCGATATCGCCCGCTATTACATCGGCGGCATCCTGCACCACGCCGGCGCCGTCCTGGCCTTCACCAACCCGACGCTGAACTCTTATCACCGCCTGGTTCCCGGCTTCGAGGCTCCGATCAACCTCGTGTACTCACAGCGCAACCGTTCCGCTGCCGTGCGTATCCCAATCACCGGTTCCAACCCGAAGGCCAAGCGCATTGAGTTCCGTGCTCCGGACCCATCAGGCAACCCATACCTGGGCTTCGCCGCCATGATGATGGCCGGCCTGGACGGTGTGAAGAACCGCATCGAGCCCCATGCACCGGTGGACAAGGATCTCTATGAGCTCCCGCCGGAGGAGGCTGCCTCCATTCCGCAGGCCCCGACCTCACTCGAGGCGTCACTGAAGGCCCTTCAGGAGGATTCCGACTTCCTCACCGAGTCCGATGTGTTCACCGAGGACCTCATCGAGGCCTACATCCAGTACAAGTATGACAACGAGATCACCCCGGTCCGCCTGCGCCCGACCCCGCAGGAATTCGAGATGTATTTCGACTGCTAGACATCCCGCCTCACGGCGCGCATGCCCCTCTCCGATAACGCGCCCTTCCCACAGGGCCGGAGTGGGGCATGTCGCCGTTTTCAGGCCCCGCGCCACACCGCAGACCACACCGAGCGCACCAGCCATCTCTTGCAATGTGACCACGAACACTCCCAGTTGAGCAATTTTATTCACTGTTGGAAGACGCGCCACCACCGCCGCCCCACCCCGTGCCATGACCCAGGGTTCAACATGTCCGGCGGGCAGAAAAGAAGTCTCACCACTGATGTTCTCCACCTCCGGTAGAAGCAGATCCACCCGCTTATTAACGGGGTGACAACAGCTCCATTGCTGGATGCAGGAATGCCAGGGGAAAGGTCGGCACCAATCTGTTTATGGTGGGGTTATCCATCCCCCACAGCAAAGGAAACTCATGTCAGAGCACACCGACAAGTATGAGATTGTTTCTCTTCTTCAGGCCAACGCCTATGACAACTCCGGAAGCAAACTGGGAGCCGTTGAAGGCGTATTCCTCAACGACGACACAGGTTTACCCACGTTTGTGGAAGTCAGCCACGGACTGTTTGGGCGCAATTCCAGCATCGTCCCACTCAGGGGTGCCCGACTGGAAGCCAGCAAACTGAACCTGGGGTTCGCCAAGGACACCATCCAGGATGCCCCGGACATTAACCCTGACAATGGCTTGAGCACCATCGAGCAGGATGATGTCTTCGCGCATTACGGCGTGACCGATGCCGAGGATGCCTCCTATTTCCACCCGGAGATCCCCGAGCAGCCAGACGCCACGGATGTGGGCATCTTGGATCAGTCCACCGGCACCGCCCTGCCAGGCGATACCTTCGCAGCCCAGGGACAAGCCGCCGAGGCACCAGAAGATGGCAAGACTGCTCAGCGCGATGCCGCCGACGACGTAGCGGAGTCGGAGAGAATCCGTCTCCGCAGGTTCTCCGGCCGCTAGACGCTGCTAGACGTTGCTAGACAGAACTGAGCGCCGCTAGCTACTTCTCATCCTCCCATGTGATTCTCGTGTGATCCATGGGAGGATTCTCGTTGCCGGAGCGGTTTTTTCGTCAGTTGTCCAGGACCGCCCGCACTGCTTCAGCCATCGCCTCGTGCCCGGTGGAGGTCAGATGAAGAGGATAGGCATCTGTCTCCGCACCCCGGATATCCGCCCACCGCTGTTCGGGAGCGGCGCAGGCGGTGTGATCCTCTGCAGAGTCGGGTAACACAAAGTCCGCGCCGTGCCGGTGCGCAGCTTCCTCCACCACCCGGTTGATCTCCGCGGTCAGGGAAACGGCCCAGTTCTGATCAGCTTCAGACACCCCTGCCAACTCCGGACAGTCGCCGGCGGCCACCAGAGGCAGATAACCGGTGACCACCACCTGAGCATGTCCAGCACGTTCGTTGATCTGTTCATGCACCCGGTCCAGCTTGTCCGGAATTGCCTCCATCCGCTGGTTTATCACAGCTTCCCACTGCTCCACGCACGGTGTCGGTCCGGTCTGGCGCATCTGGCTGCTGATACATCCAGCTACGTCCCCGAACCCCAGATCATTTCCGCCGATGGAAAGGGTCACCAGCGTGGTGGTTACATCCAGCGCTTCCAGCTGTGCTGGCAGCTGTCCATCAGGGGTTGCTCGGGGACGAAGAAGATCATCGGTCACCGCCCCCTGACACGACATGTCAGTGACATCTGCATGGACGAGCTCCGGATAATTACCCGCCGAGCGAAGGCAGAATGGTTCGCCCCGCAGCGGTTGATCACGTCCACCCATGGCGGCAAAGGAATCCCCCAAGGCCGCATAGCTTAACGACGCCTCCCCCGCCACCCCGTTCCCGGCCTCGCCGGAGGGTTCACCGCTGCAGGCCACGAGAACGGGGACGACAAGAGCCAATGCCAAGAGACGCTTCACGCCTCCCTGTCTACCCGACCGTCGAACCACACGGCGATGATGAGGTTTCTACGGGGGTTCCTCTTCCCTGATCGCACTGACGCCGTGGCTGTCGGCGGTCGTTTTCCAGCCTGCCCCGGGAGATGCCACACCACCCAACCATGATTCAGGTCACAATTTGATTTTATTCAGATCGTATTTCTGCGGTATCCAGTCATGCAGACACTAAATGGGCATAACGGATTAATAACAGTTGCTTTTGAGCCTACGGTGGCGTTAACGGATACCCGCGAACAAAGGAAGATCATGTCTGAACATACAACCAAGTATGAGATTGTCGCCCTCCTGGATGCCATCGCTCATGATAAGGATGGACACAAGCTGGGAGCGGTCAACGGCATCTTCACCGACGATTCGACCGGGCTGCCAGTCCTCGTGGAAGTAAACCACGGGCTCTTCGGCAGACACACTGGAATCGTGCCACTGCGCGGATCCCGGCTGAAGGGCCACACCCTGACCCTCGGGTTCTCCAAGGATGCCATCAAGGATGCTCCCGATATCGATCCGAACTTCGGATTGAGCAGTGAAGAACGCGAGACGATTCTTGCTCATTACGGTCTGAGCAAGGAGGCTGCAGCCGATTATTTCCACCCTGTCATGCCTGAACTCCCTGATGGCGACGAAGTGGGTCTGAAGGCCCCAGTCGCTGATAGCGCCGGCCCCGGCGATTCAGGTGATCCCTATGCGGACAAGGTCAACCGTGCAGAGGCTCCCCATGATGCGACCACAGCGGCGCGTGACGCAGCCGATGACCGGGCAGAGGCTGAGAGAATCCGTCTCAGCAAATTCAGGCGCTAAAGAACACACCGGAAACTTCTAATAACCATCACGATTCCCAGCGTGGTAACCCCCTTCGAGAAAGGAAAGAACATGACAGACGCAATGCCCAACAAGAACGAGATCCGCGAACTTTTTGATGCCACAGCCTATGACAGATCAGGCGATAAGCTCGGTTCGGTCAATGAGGTATTTCTGGACGACAGGAGTGGTCAGCCGAAATTCGTGGAGGTCAACCACGGTCTCTTCGGCCTGTCCTCCAGCCTGGTTCCACTCAGGGGCTCCTCCCTCAGTGCAGGGTCACTCAATCTCGGTTTCAGCAAGGACGCCGTCAAGGACGCGCCCGACATCGACGCAGACAATGGACTGACCGCCCATGAGGAAGACAGGGTCTACGCACACTACGGCCTGTCCGAGGCCCAGGATGCCGACTACTTCCACCTGGACGGCACCCATGCAGATGCCCCTCTCACCCAGACTGATCCCACCAGTCGCAGGGACGCGGACCTCGCTGCCGATGCGCAGGATCCACCCCGCGACCAGGCACCCGGTCATGCCCACAAGGAAGCGGATTTCAACATCGTGTCTGAAACATCACCGAGCAACGCCGCCAACTCCGGGGTGGGCGGAGGCGCTCCGGGAGGAGCCGTACGGTCCGATGCGGACACCACCGTCGCATCAGAACCTGCCGTGGCGGACGACAATGAGCGCTATCCCGCCGATGGCCCGGGCGATCACACACGTGGCGATGTCGTTGAGGGCAAGACCCCCGGCGACTTCGAGAGGGCTGACTCTGCGGGTAAGCACGCCCGTGGCGACGTGGTTGAGGGCAAGGCCCCCGGCGACTTCGACACCCCGGACAATAAACTGCACAGGTTCCCGCTGCGCAAATTCTCTGATCGCCAGACCGGCACGGTGAAGTAACACCACCTTCCCCACCTGTTAACCAATCCCCGCCAGGGCTTCCTGGCGGGGATTTTCCCATCCCGTTCATCGTGTGTCAGATTCACGCACTGCATGGGATTGAGCTCACCCTCCATCACCACACCGCTGCTATATACCCCCGATACCTTGGATCACCCCATCCACCTCCCCCATGTGGGATCATGCCCGAATTGGGCGGGGGTGCACATCTCGAAAATGGACCATCACAGCGCTTTTAGGAACCCAAATACAGGCGAAGACCAAAAAGGAGTGGATTCCACATCAACCCACACCGCGGGGTACATACCCTGACCCCCTAACCAAGTATGGGGACCCCCCTGGGGCCGAACCCACTGAATATCACCGAAAGTCGCTGGTAAAGCACCGAAACGGCTCAAACCCACCATTTCCATACCCAATGATAATCCCAAACCCAACGGCAGCAGTTCTTAACACCAGGACAGTCAAAGAACCCCCGATAGGGGTGATTTTGGCCGCCGACCACTCTCCACAATGCAGAATGCCTGAAAATCGGAATGTGAATCTGGCTAATAAAGTCTTGTTAATACACTCACATTAGGTCAATCTTTAGATGCATGACCGGGATCGCTATTTGTTTGTAATGTTCATCACTCATACCGTCCTAGGTGATGCACAGCGCCCCACACCATGCATTGGTGAGGGAACGTTCCACCCTCTGGATTACTTAGGACTGATCAAATATGACTGATACTTTGGCCAACCCCTCAGCAGACGCGTCCGCCTGCCCATACCTCAACGGTGAGATGGTTGATCTCGAGGCCCTGAGTAATCGCAAGAGCCTCTCCGATGAGAAGTTCGATGCCCTGGGTGCTGAATTCGTCAACGATCCCTGGGGACATACCGAGTGGTCCTTCCATAACGAGCCGGTCTTCTATTCCCACAAGCTGGGCTACTGGGTGGTCACCCGCTATGAAGACATCATGAAGATCTTCAAGGACACCGAGAATTACTCGGCCACCAACGCCCTCCAGAAGGCGGTGCCACTGTCAGATGAAGCCAAGGATGTTCTTGATGAATACGGATACGATTTCCGCGACACCATCGTCAACACCGATGAACCTATCCACACTCCCCGCCGTCGCGCACTGGAAGAGCCCTTTAAGGTTGAGCAGCTCCGCAAACTGGAAGGGGTTGCCCGCAAGACAGTCGACAGCTACATCGACCAGTTCATCGCCGATGGTGAAGTTGACCTTTATAAGGACCTCCTGCACATCTCCCCACTGACTGTGGCCCTGCAGTTCATGGGCATCCCTGCGGAGGATATGGCGAAGATCCATGAGTACTCAATGGCCCACGCCACCAGTACCTGGGGCAAACCTGCACCCGGCGAGGACATCAAGGTCGCAGAAACCAACGGTAAGTTCTGGCAGCACTCCCAAAAGGTGCTGGCCAAGCTCATGGCCGATGAGAACGCAGAGGGCTGGGTGCCCCATTCCATCCGCGCACACCGCGAAGACCCGGATGCTGTTCCGATGTACTACCTGCGGTCCAAGACGATGTCCGCCGTCACCGCCGCGCATGACACCACCTCCAACTCCGCGTCCAACCTGTTTATCTTCCTGCAGACCGAACGCCCTGACCTGTGGAAGCTGCTCCTGCAGAAGCCTGAGCTGATTCCCAACGCGGTGGAGGAATCCCTGCGACTCAACGGTGGTTCACATGCCTGGCGTCGCAAGACCGTCAATGAGGTCGAGGTTCGCGGAGTCACCATCCCCGCCGGCGAGGATGTTCTCCTGGTGACATCAGTGGCCAACCGTGACCCTGAGGTCTTCCCCGATCCGCATACTTTCGACCTGTACCGCGATAACGTGACCAAGCACATGACCTTCGGATATGGCATCCACCAGTGCATGGGCCGCAACCTGGCACGCATGCAGATGCAGATTCTTTTCCAGCAGATCCTCAAGCGTCTCCCCCACATCAACATCGTTCAAGATCAGGACTTCGGACGCCTGCCCTCGATCTCCTTCCGTGGGCCACAGTCCATCAAGGCAACCTGGGATGCCTCCATCAACCCGGAGAACTTCGGCCCGGTTTCGGAGCAGAACCCGACCATCGTCTACAACGGCCCGGGGCGTGAACTGCGCACCCGCACCATGGTGGTTTCCGCCACCCAGGACTCAACTGATCGCATCCGTCGGATCACTCTGACCAACATGGATGGCACCGATCTTCCCAAGGCCTTCTCCGGTGCCCACATTGAGATCAACGCCGGCGGTCTCAACCGCCAGTATTCACTGGTGAACGAAACACCAAATGAGTGGGAAATTGCTGTTCAGTTGGAGGAGGACAGCCGTGGCGGTTCCAGGTGGATCCATGAAAACCTCAAGCCTGGTTCCCTGGTGGAGGTCCGCGGACCACGTCATAATTTCCGCTTCAATAAAAACGCCCACAAGCTGGTCCTCGTCGGCGCGGGAATTGGCATCACACCGATGCTCGCCATGGCAGATGAAGCGAAGCGGGAAGGCATTGATTATGAACTGCACTACTCAGGCAGTTCGAAGCAGAGCATGGCCTATATGGAGCGCATCGTCCGTGATCACGGTGGCACCGCGGAGTTCTACATCTCCGACGAGGGAACCCGCATGGATGTCTCCCAGTTCGCCGGACGTTATGAAAAAGGAGTCCAGCTTCTGACCTGTGGCCCGGATCGTTTCACCAACGCTGTTATTGAAGCCACCACCGGCTGGCCGGAGGATACCGTCCGTCGGGAATCCTTCACCGCCACCACCCTGGTCGATGCATCCAAGAACAAGGCCTTCACCGTGGTCAAGAACTCCACGGGCGAGGAATTCGAGGTTCCCGCAAACATGACGCTGCTTGAAACACTCGAGGCAGCCGGAGAAGATCTCTATGCGGAGTGCCGTGAAGGTATCTGTGGCACCTGTGAGGTGGGAATCATCTCCGGCGAGGCGGAGCACCATGATGTCATTCTCTCCGAGAAGGAAAAGCGTGAGAATAACGCACTCATGACCTGCGTTTCCCGTGGCCGTTGCGGTGACAAGTTAGTCCTGGATATCTAGTCCCGATGCCCTCATTCCCCGGGGAGTACCACCCCGGGTGGCTTTCCCCGTCCATCACAGAACCCCGTTTCACGAAAGAGTAGAACCATGGCACACATTGATATGTGGGATATTTTCCGCGACGTTCCTCAGGAAGCTCTGGCCGGGCACTTCCGCCGCTACCTGGAAAATCACCCTGAGCAGGAACTCCTCGGGGGCAAGTCTGACTCGGAATTGGCTGAGCTGTTGGTCGTGGCTTCCACTGGAGCTGCAGATGACCGGGCTGTCACCCAGATCTTTGACTACGCGATGAAGTTCCTTCGTTTCGAAGAAGCCCACCAGTAGTACTGAGCGACTCTCCCCGGGCTACCGGGGAACACACCATAAGCTGCCCCCGTGTTTCACAGGTATTTTTCCTGAGAGACAGGGGCAGCTGTCTTATCTACCGGTCTGCTGGAACTACACCCCCGGTGATCCGACCACCAGAGACTTCTGCATACAACCTGCAGGCGGTGTACTGCTCTCATCATCATGGTGAGATATACAGATTCGCCTTGAGGCCGGCACCCCTACCCCGGCGAGCGGTTCGTGGGGAAGGTTTAAGAATAGTCCTGTGTGAGCCTTCAGCTGCAGGAATGTTCCTCGATGTGGTGGCAGCCACATATCTGGGAGGAACCCATCCAAGTCCCCTCGAAAACCCCATTCGGGGGTGAGGTGATGAGTGGCTGCTACGGCACCGGGTTTATCCCGCCTCACCTTGTCTTATCCCCACGTCCACCAATGCTTATCAGTTAAAACCAATGAATTTTCTCAGACCAGCAGGTTTTATTTATGTAGTCTCAGGGTTTGAAGACATCACCGCGCGAGATGCAGTTTCGGGTTACAAGGCGGTCCCCGTCTTCAGGGCGCGGCCGTTGAAGCGTGCCTGGGAGCGTCACTTGAACCCCGCCTAGAAAGGTATATGTGAGCTCCCCTAACGCAAACAACACCCGTATTGATTTCCTCTATCTCAATGAAGAGGACATGGTTGCAGCAGGTGTGACCGACTCCGCCCGCTGTGTGGAGACGATGGAAGAGACCCTCATCCTCCTGGCTGATGGTGACTACCGCATGGCAGGCGCGTCTGCGAACTCCCACGGCGCACAGATCAACTTTCCGGAAAACCCGGAGCACGACGGCATGCCCGCCGACGGTCCTGACCGTCGTTTCATGGCCATGCCCGCCTACCTCGGTGGTCGTTTCCGCTCCACTGGTGTGAAGTGGTACGGCTCCAACACCGAGAACCGCAAGCGTGGCCTTCCCCGTTCCATCCACGTTTTTGTGCTTAACGACGCCGACACCGGTGCGCCCCAGGCCATCATGTCGGCCAACCTCTTGTCCGCCTACCGCACCGGTGCCGTTCCTGGTGTGGGTGTCAAGCACCTGGCCATCAAGGATGCCGAAACTGTCGGCATCATCGGCCCCGGCGTGATGAGTCGCACCATCTTCGCCTCCGCCCTGTCCCAGCGCCCGGGCATCAAGCACCTGAAGATCAAGGGACGCTCCCCTGAATCCACCCAGCGTGTGGTCGAATGGTTCCGTGAGAACTACCCGCAGCTTGAATCAGTAGACGTCGTGGACACCGAACAGGCTGCGATCGAAGGCTCCGATATCCTCATCGCCGGAACATCCACCTCACCGGATGGTCCTTCGGGCTTCCCCTACTTCAAACGCGAGTGGATCAAGCCGGGTGCCCTCATCCTGTGCCCTGCCGCTGCACGTTTCGACGATGATTTCATTACATCCGATGAAGCCAACCTCGTGGTTGATTACACCGGTCTGTACTCCGAGTGGTTCCACGAAAATGGTCCAGACGTCACCTACGAGCAGCTACTGGGTATCCCCGGTAACCGTTGGTGGGATATGTCCGTCGAAGGCACCCTTGCCTCAGAGCGGCTGGTCAACATCGGTGACATCGCTTCGGGTAAGGCACCCGGACGGATCAATGATGAGCAGATCTTCTGCTACTCCATCGGCGGCATGCCCGTCGAAGATGTCGCCTGGGCCTACGATGTTTACCACAACGCTCTGGAAAAGGGCATCGGTACCTCTCTGAATCTGTGGGATGTCCCAGTTCTGAAGTAAATCGACGGGGATTCACACCCGCGGTTGGTGCACCAGTGAGTGCGGGCATTCCGGATACATCGACGAGTCCGTTAAGCAGGGTTTCGTGGATGGAAGATCCGCACCGCAATTCAGCCGTGTCCAGGGATGGTGGTCCCGCATTCGGTCGTCGAAAAGCTCTCTGCCCGCAGGCCGGCGAGCCCGGCCTGTCAGAGGGAATCAGCACAGCGCACCTGCACATAGTTTGATCGTGGTCGTTCGCAGACTGGTAGCTTTACCCTGGCAATGTGGTCTCCAGCACGGTTGAATAGAGGGATGAACAAGATAGCCGATCACCCTGCCTTGACCATGCTGGCCCGAGGCGGCTTCATCGTCCTCGGCATCGTGCACATTCTCATCGGTTGGATCGCTGTCCAGATCGCGACGGGATCCGGTGGCGGCGAGGCCTCCAACACCGGTGCCCTGGCGGCTGTAGCTGAAGCCCCCGGTGGGCAGATCCTGCTCTGGGCCGCGGTGTTCTGTCTCGCAGCGCTGGGATTGTGGCGGTTGAGCCAGGTGGTCACCGGCCGGGATCTCAAGGAAAAGGGCAAAGGCGCAGTCCTCGCGGTGGTCTACCTGTCCCTGGCTTTCACCACAGCCACCTTCGCCCGCGGGGAAAGCACCTCTGACAGCGAGACCGCCACGGATGTCACTGCCACGGTGCTGGCCCAACCCTGGGGCGATATCGCGGTCATGATAGCCGGGCTGGTGGTGGTGGGTGTGGGCCTGTACAACCTCAAAACTGGCGCCACCAAGGGTTTCCGGGAAGAGCTGGAAGCAGGAGCAGAAGCCGGCCAGGTCGGTTCAGCCATCGTCCTCGCAGGCATGGTCGGTTATATCGCCCGTGGTATCGCCTTCTCCGTCCTGGGCGGGCTCATTATCTGGGCCGGCTGGGCCAATGATCCGGAGCAGGCGGCTGGGCTCGACGCCGCCCTGCGCACCCTGGGGGAACAACCCGCAGGCAGTATCCTTCTCATCATCATCGGCGTGGGTCTGGCCCTCTATGGCCTGTATTCAATCGCCCGTGCCCGTTATGTTCGGATGTGAAAACGCTCAGTCCCAGATACCGTGACAGCACAGGCTGCGGGATGCCCATTCACCGTTCCCTCCAGCCCCCTTCCGGGGGTGAACTGGGATGATGGATTTTTGATGTCGGGTTTTGCATGGCTCACCTCGCCTTATTCCCTGAATCATGGACCACTTATCGTGAAAAACCTGTGAATTCTCCCCTGCCAGCAGGTTTTCCTTATGTATCCTCGTGAGTTGAAGACATAACCGCTCGAGATGCAGTGTCGGGTTTCACGGCGGTCCCCGTCTTTTCAGGGAACGCCGCTTAAACCCCACGTGGAAAGGTCCAAGTGAGCTCGCCCTACCCCAGCACCCCCGATATCGGCGTCTTGACGCCTGCTCAGGGTCGCGGCTATCTGGCTGGTGCCTTTCTGAGAACACTGCGAAAAGGAGGGGCCGGAACCGAACTCTCAATCTGCGGGGCGCCCCTCCTGACATAGACCGACAATCTCTTCCAACCCCAATCTCCCATTCTCTTGAAGGAATGATTTATCGTGGCCCCGAGCCCGACCACCAGCCCGGCTGACATCATGAAGTTCATCCGGGACAATGACATCAACTGGGTTGATGTTCAATTCACTGATGTCCCTGGAACTGAACAGCACCTCTCCGTCCCCGCCGCAGCCTTCGACGAGGCCGCCATGGAAAATGGCCTGGCTTTCGACGGTTCATCGATCAGTGGTTACACCACCGTCGATGACTCAGACATGATGCTGCTGCCGGACCTGTCCACGGCCTTCATTGACCCGTTCCGGAGGTCCAAGACACTGAACATCAAGTTCTTCGTCCACGACCCGTATACGCGTGAGCCTTTCTCCAGGGATCCCCGCAATATCGCCCGTAAAGCAGAGGAATACCTGGCCTCAACCGGCTTCGCCGACAGCTGCAACTTCGGCGCCGAAGCGGAGTTCTACATCTTCGATTCGGTGCGGTTCAGCTCCCAGACCAACGCGGCCTTCCATGAGGTGGATTCCGTTGAGGGTTGGTGGAACAGTGGTTCCCTGGAAAACCCGGACGGCAGTAGGAACCTGGGGCATAAGGTCCGGCAAAAGGGTGGATACTTCCCCGTGGCCCCTTATGACCACTTCCAGGATCTGCGCGATACCATCGGCGAGACCCTGGCGGAGATCGGCTTCACCGTCGAACGTTCCCACCACGAGATGGGTAGTGGCGGTCAGCAGGAGATAAACTACCGCTTCAACACCCTCCTCCACGCTGCGGATGATCTACAAACCTTCAAGTACGTGGTGAAGAATACCGCCAAGGCTGTGGGGAAGTCCGCCACCTTCATGCCCAAGCCGCTGGCTGATGACGGCGGTTCCGGAATGCACATCCACCAGTCACTGTGGAAGAACGGTCTGCCGCTGTTCCATGATGAGGCGGGTTATGGAAACCTGTCGGACATGGCCCGTTATTACGTCGGTGGTCTGCTCAAACATGCACCGTCGGTATTGGCCTTCACCAACCCCACGCTGAACTCATACAACCGCCTGGTGCCCGGTTTCGAGGCTCCGGTGAGCCTGGCCTACTCCCAGCAGAACCGGTCAGCTGCGATCCGCATTCCCGCCAGTGGCCCCAACCCCAAGGCGACCCGCATCGAGTTCCGCACTCCGGATCCTTCCGGAAACCCATATCTGGCATTCACCGCGTCGATGATGGCCGGCCTGGACGGTATCCGCAACCGCATCGAACCTGATGCGCCGCTGGATAAGGATCTGTACGAACTTCCCCCTGAGGAGGCCGCCCGGGTTGCCCAGGCACCAACCTCACTCGAACAGGCGTTGAAGGCTCTTGAGGAAGATCATGATTTCCTCACCGAGGGCAATGTGTTTACCGATGATCTGATCGAGGCCTACGTGGCCTATAAACATGACAATGAGATCACCCAGGAACGCCTGCGTCCCACTGCACTCGATTTCGAGTTGTACTACGACTGCTAGTTTTCTTCCCTGAGCCAGACACAGACTGAAGCCACCGACCTGATCAGGTCGGTGGCTTCAGTCTGTGGTGAGAGGTGTTTAGATCCCGATGAGCTCGGAGGCGATCACATCGGACAAGCTGACTGATCCGTGTGGGTTGCCGCGGAAGAGAAGGAGGTGATCGGCGTTGATGATGCATTCGAGCTGTCGCTCGAGGGTGAAGGTTTCCCACACCTTCATTTCATTCGCCCGGATTTGCAGACCCATGACCAGCTCCTCTCCTTCAAGAATGTCCAGCCCCCTAATTGTGGACTGGATCACTTTTGCACTTGTTTGCGTTATTAGTCATTCTAGGCACCGGGAACAAGAAAACGAAGTTGAAGAGCGAAAACCCTGGCCAAAATACCCCCAAACCACCCCCAAAATGGGAAAGGTGAGGGTTTGTTCATGTTTAGATTCGGGCATTTATGTGGCAAACCAGACAATGCGGGGGCACCCGTCCCACTGGGTGGACAGGTCATGGGAGTGCTGTCTCAGGAAAACAGTCAGGCCATCGTCGACAAGCACAAGCTTGTCGACGATGGCCTGAAAGGAACGCGTGCTACCTGGCTCGCTTTTCATACCCCATGCGCGGACGGAAACCCTGCGGGTGCTTGAGCTGCGCCACCGCATCAGCGATCACCATCCGGAACCGCTGATTGGTCACCGGCATCTTCGAGATCGGGAACCAGCCGACCTCCGTGTTCTCATTATCGCCGAGCACCGGCACATCAGAGCCCACCACGGTGCAGCGCATGGCGGTATCCATATAGCTGGACACATCACCATTGTCGTAGGTCACCGGCCCGACCGCGCCCACACCGAGCAGCGCATCAGCGGTGACCTCCAGCCCCGTCTCCTCCAGAACCTCACGGGCGGCGGTGACATGGGGCTGCTCATCCGGATCGCAGATACCCGTCGGCGGGGTCCACTCACCGTTATCCGCCCGTTTGACCAACAGCACGTCCGGGGTCACGTGGAATGGGGATCCCGGCGGAACATCCCGGATCACCACGGCGGTCACAGCAGGTAACCAGAGCTGATCGTGGCCGATCCGCTCACGGATGTTGAGAATGAAGTCCGGAACTGGCATGGACGGGATCCCTCGTTTCTTGTTCGGGCCGGTAGACAACTCTTGCACTCAGGCTACGTCACCCGGATCAGGTCAGCAGACACAGGTCAATCCCCGGCACTGATGTTTAAGGTGGGCACCATGGAGCAACCAACGACACCAGTTTTCAACCGTGGTTTCACACACCTGCTCGGTGGTGACCCGGATGCCACAGGGAAAGCACGCAACATCACGCTGGGCCTGATGACCCCGATCGGACCGGAGACTGCCCGTGGTGAGATGGTGCCCGTGGAACGTAGCATCACGCTGGCGCAACAAGCGGAACAGGCAGGTTTCCGTGGTCTGTGGGTACGTGATGTGCCCCTAGCCATCCCACAGGGGCTGTCCCCAGAGAACCAGCAGGCGGTGTTCCTGGACGATCCCTTCCTCATTCTCGGTGCCATGGCGCAGACGACCTCCACGATCAGTATCGGCACCGCGGCCACCGTCCTGCCCCTGCGCCACCCGTTGCATGTGGCCAAATCCGCACTCACTCTGGACAGGATCAGCGGCGGGCGCTTCATCCTGGGCATCGGCTCCGGGGACAGACACGAGGAGTTCGAGATTTTCGGCAAGCACCTTGACGATCGTCGGGATGCCATCCGGCACGGGTGGACACTGTTGCGTGCTGCACTGTCCCCAGAGGGTCCTGAGCGCGACCCACTGGAGGAGTTCACCGGAGGCCATGCACCCACCACTCCCCCGCCGGCGACGATCCCACTGATCGCCGTGGGATCTGCCCGACAGACGGTGCAGTGGATCGTCCGGAATGCCGACGGCTGGGCCACCTACTACCGCCCCGCCGAGCAGCAGGTCGGACGACTCGATCTGTGGAATCAGGCACGGGACACCATCAAGAATCCCTCAAACCCCACCCCGTTGCTCATTTCCTCCATGGGCCTGGAACTCACTGAGCGCTCCTCCACGGATGGCGTGGAGCTGGGTATCCGAACCACCAGTAAGGGCCTGATCACACACCTGCACACCATGCGCGAGATGGGGATCAACCACGTCATCCTCAACCCCGTTGGCCGCCCCGCCGAAGAGATCATCGATCAGATCGGCTCTGAGGTACTGCCCCATCTCTAGGCAACCCCCTCTGGGAACTGCGCGCAGATCCACAGCTGGCCTGGAGTTTTTAGCTAAGGTGGCATCATGTCCACTGATCATCCATACTCCCCAGCCAAACGTGCTGGAAACCACATCTATGTTTCCGGTGCCCTCTCCGTTGACCGTGACTATCAACCGGTCTCCGGGCGGAAAGAAGCCGTTGACGCCGCGCTGGAACGCATGCGTGAACGGCTTGCCACCGAAGGCGGTGAGTTGAAAGATGTGGTGAAGTTAACCTACTTCGTCACCGACATCAGCCTCCGCGAAGAATGCAATGAGCAGTTCCGGGAGCATTTCATGGAGTCGCGTCCCGCCCGCAGTTTCGTCGGAGCCTCCGCGCTCCCCTATGGCGCCACCGTGGAGATCGACGCCATCGCGGTAGTCGATTAGACAAGAAGACCTGACTTTCTGCACCCCTGATAACAGGAGAACAAAAGTCAGGTCTATTGGGTACTGCAGCCAGCGGGGCTTATTTCACGCTGGTGGTGGCGATGGAGTCCACGATGAATTGTTTGACCACATCGGTGTCATTGGGCAGGTCGGTGACCTTGTGCTCGACATCCATGATGGCGGCGAAACGTTCCGGCATATCAGGATCCTGCCCGGTGGCCTCCCTGATGGTGTCAGCGAACTTCACCGGCAGCGCAGTTTCCAGACATACGATAGGCGTGGTAATCTCGTCGCGCCACTGACGTGCCACGAACACACCGTCTGCGGTGTGGGGATCGATAACCACATTGAGACGCTCAGCGATATCGCGGATGGTCTCCACACGGTCGGCGTGGGTGGATCGGCCGGAGGCGAAACCATACTTTGCCGTCGCATCCGGGAAGGCTGGATCCTCGGACAGGGTGAATCCACCCTGTTTGACCTGGGTACCGAAGAGATCATTCACCCGGGCGGCATCTCTGCCGAGCAGGTCGAAGATGAAGCGCTCGAAGTTGGAGGCACGGGAGATATCCATCGAGGGGCTGGATGTCTCGAAGGTATCCTCCGAGCTGCGGACCCGGTAGTCACCGGTGCGGAAGAATTCATCCAGCACATCATTTTCGTTGGTGGCCACGATGAGTCGGTCGATCGGCAGACCCATCTGACGCGCGATGTGGCCTGCGCAGATATCACCGAAGTTCCCGGTCGGGACAGAGAAGCTGACCTTCTGATCATTGGACTCGGTGACACGGATCCAGGAGGAGACGTAGTAGACGACCTGCGCCATGAGGCGGGCCCAGTTGATGGAGTTCACTGCGCCGATGCGCTGTTCACGCTTGAAATCTGCATCGGCGGACACGGCCTTGACCACGTCCTGGCAGTCATCGAAGACACCGTCCAGGGCGATATTGAAGATATTCGGGTCATCCAGTCCGAACATCTGCGCCTGCTGGAAGGGGGTCATCCGTCCTGCGGGGGTGAGCATGAACACCCGGATGCCCTCGCGGCCACGCATGGCGTATTCCGCGGAGGAACCCGTATCACCGGACGTGGCACCCAGGATGTTGATAGTTTCATCACGGCGGCGCAGCTCGTATTCAAACAGCTCGCCCAGCAACTGCATGGCCATGTCCTTGAAGGCCGCGGTGGGCCCCTCGGAGAGGTGGCCGATCCAGAGTCCATCCTCAAGTTCGGTCACCGGGACGATCTCCTCAGAGGAGAACTTGGGATGGGTGTAGGCACGGGCGGTGATCGCCTTGATGTCCTCAACCGGAATGTCATTGACAAACAGGGAGATGACCTCTGCAGCCAGAGCTGCGTAACCATCGGTGGCGAGGAGTTCGCGCCACTTAGTCAGGGTGTCCTGGCTGATCTGCGGGTACTCGACCGGCAGGTAGAGTCCACCGTCCGGGGCGAGGCCACCGAGCAGGATATCGCTGAAGCGGGCTGGGGTGCGGCTGGTATCACGCGTCGAAATGTAATCCACGGAATACAGCGTAGCCCAAGGGGTGGGACAATACTCCCCCGGATGCCCCTCAAATTCGGGAAATCGTGACATTGAAGACACCACCATCTAGAGTGTTCCCAATCACTATTTTGCCTGCTTTGAGGATGCCCAACATGACCGCACCACACCAATCCACCACTGACACCCAGGCGGATCTGACCATGGATCGCGCTGCCGGCCTCCCAACCAGCGGTAGCCGTTCACTGCCGGAGCCTGCCCCCGTGTCCAAGCACAATCTCTATGTGCTCATCGGCTGCACGATTCTGGCTACACTCATGGTTATTTTCGGCCCGGAGATCTACACCTTGCTCTACGCCAACAATCCCTTCGGTTTCTAACCGAGCCCACCATGTTCCACTAGCCACACCACGGCAGTGACGGGTTCGGCATTACAGCTCCCCGCACTGCTTGCTCACGTTTTTGCCCGCTTACACGCATCTAACCTGCCGATAATCCGGTAGGAGGCCTAGGGTTGTGGATTGTGTCTAACAACTTTCAGGCAGCCTCGCCGAATCCGAGGGAGAAGGTCACCGGGCGTGCCCTGATCGTCTGGATCGCCGCGGTTCTGGTCTATATCGCCGCCATCACCAGCCGCACCTCCTTCGGTGTCGCCGGTGTGGATGCCATCGAACGCTTCCAGGTTGATGCCACCCGCATCGCGGTATTCACCTCGGTTCAGGTCGGCGTGTATGCACTGGCTCAGATCCCGATGGGCATGGCCATCGACAAGTTCGGCCCGCGCAAACTACTCGCGATAGGTGCCCTGGTGATGGGCACCGGCCAGATCGTTCTCGGCCTCACCGACGTCTATGGTGTTGCGATCTTCGCCCGTGTCCTCATCGGCGCCGGCGACGCCAGCGTGTTCCTCTCTGTGATGAGGCTGCTGCCTTTCTGGTTCCCACTGCGTAAAACACCTCTATTCGGGCAGCTCACCAGCGCACTCGGCCAGTTGGGACAGGTGCTGTCCGCAGTTCCCTTCATGGCGATGCTCGGCGCACAGGGATGGACAACCTCCTTTGTCACTCTCGGCTCGGCCGTTGCCCTGATCGCCTTCGCCGCGCTCATCGCTGTGAGGGATGCCCCGGAGCAACGGGTGAAAAAGGGTGCCGCCATGCCCCCGGAAACATCCGCCACCCCGGTCCAACCATCACCGGGGACCAGTTTGAAACTAATCATCCAGAACCCCACCTGTTGGCAGGGGTTTTTCATCCACTACCTGCTCATGCTGTGGCAGAACGTTTTCACCATGATGTGGGGTGTCCCGCTGATGACGCTCGGCATGGGGTTGAGTGTTACTGAGGTTGGGTTGATTCTCAGCATCAACACCCTGTTCGCCGTCATCGCAGGCCCCTTCGTCGGTGTCATCTCCGCCCGGACCGGCCACCGGCGAGATGTGGTGGCAATCCTCATGGCGTTCGTCCCCGCGATCGCGTGGTTCGTGTTCCTCTCCTCCGAGGAACCCCGTGGCCTGATCGCCATCGTGATCATCAACATCATCCAGGGCCTGACCACCCCGATGTCCGGGTATGGTTTCGACACCATCCGCGAACGGCTGGACCGTTCCATCCTCGCGGCCGGCACCGGCCTGGCCAACATGGGCGGTTTCCTCGCCTCCATGGCGGCCGCCCAGCTGGTCGGTGTGCTTCTCGACGTCGTGGATACCGACGGCGGTTATGACTGGGCTGATTTCCGCATCGCCTACGCCGCAGTCTTCCTCATCTGGGCCATCGGTGTCGCGGGCTTCTTCATCGCCCGGCTCAAAGGTGGTCCCGGCAGGCGCATGGTTGAACAACTCCGGAACCGTTGATCTCATCATCGTGAAGAAAGGTAACGGCCAAGACTAAGTGACAAATGGGAAGATTTCCCGAAGGGCCCTGCTGGTGTGGCTGGCAGCGGTCCTGGTTTATGTTGTGGCCATCACCGGGCGCACCTCCTTCGGCGTGGCGGGAATCGAGGCCGTGGAACGCTTTCAGGTGGATGCTTCCCGGGTGGCGGTGTTCGCCTCAGTTCAGCTGGGTGTGTACGCGCTCGCCCAGATTCCAACGGGGTTGGTGGTGGACCGGTTCGGCGCCAGGAAAACCCTCCTTGCCGGCGCGCTGCTCATGGCGGTGGGCCAGGTACTCCTGGGCCTGACCACCAGCTATCCGGTGGCCATCTTCGCCCGCGTGCTCATCGGCATGGGCGATGCCACCGCGTTTCTCTCCGTGATGAGGTTGTTGCCCTACTGGTTCCCGATGCGGGTCACCCCGATCTTCTCCCAGATTTCAGGCGCCCTCGGGCAGGTCGGTCAGTTCATCTCCGCGGTGCCGTTTCTGTATCTGCTCAATGTCTCCGGTTGGACCACGGCGTTCATCACTCTCGGCTCCGCGGGCGCGATCATCGCGCTTGCGGCGGCGGTGGTTGTCCGCGACGCACCACCTGCGGCAGATGGGGAAGCACACGCGGCACCGCCCAGCGGTGATGGTGGAACGTCGATAAGCATCCGGCGGGTGGGCCGCAACCTGAAAATCGTCCTGACCAACGCTTATGCATGGCAGGGATTGTTCACCCACTGGACCAACATGATGCCGGTGATGGTATTCCTCATGCTGTGGGGCGTGCCGGCGATGCGTCTCGGTCTTGGGCTTGACGACGCTCAGGTCGGCGCCGTGTTGACGTTGTACACGGTGGCGACGGTGATCGGTGCCCCGCTGTGCGGGCTGGTCTCAGCGCGCCTGGGCCTGCGACGCAACGTCGCCGGTCTGGGGGTGGCGGTGGTCCAAATCTGCCTATGGGCGGTGCTCTTCCTGCCACGGGAACCGCATGAGCACGCGTTTGTGGTGGTCTCGGTGATTCTGGTGTTATCGGCGCTGATCAGCCCGGTAGCCAATTATGGTTTTGACACGGTCCGCGAGCAACTGGATCGGTCCGTGATGGTCACCGGCACCGGCTTCGCCAACATGGGTGGATTCACAGCCTCCATGCTGGCCACTCAGCTGCTGGGTTTCCTTCTGGATGTCCATGCCGATGGCGGCGGTTACGACTGGAGTGATTTCCGCTTCGCCTGGACAGCGGTGGGCATCGTGTGGCTGCTGGGGGCCGTGGGCTATCTGGTATGTCTGAGAATCGTGCGACGGGGCGCCATGTCATCCGACCCGGAAAGGCGATGAGAAAATCCCTCCGACGGGAGTTTCTCATCGCCGGGTTACTGACTAGAAACGGTTGCGGGGACCAAAAGGACCGAAGGGCCCGAATGGACCGGCAGGTCCTCCGAAGCCACCGAAATCACCGTAACCACGGCCGCGTCCACCGCGTCCGCCATGGCCATCCCTATCACCCATGAAACCCTGGACAAGCTTGTTCACTGCTTCTCCGATGTCATTGATCACATCGTCTGCAGGCGAGGAGTCCCGATGTGAGCGGCGACCACGGTACTCATCGCGCCCGGAGTGATCTCTTAAATCATCGGTATCAACAAAATCCTCCACGTACAGGGGGCCGTCGAGATCCTCTGGTGAATCGAACTGAATATCATCTTCATCCAAGCCCTCACCGAAGGCGGTGAAGAGATCATCATGCTGCAGATCGCCGTCAAATTCGATGGTGAGGACACCACCGTCAAAGGTGAGCTTTTCATCCGGATCCGCACCCAGTTGATGTGCGTAACCGATAACAGCCGACAACTCGGCAAAGGTGGCTTCTGAGAGGTCAATGGTGATTTTGATGGCCATGAGAGCAAGGTCCTGTCCGTCGAGGGGGTTTCACGCTGCTGTTTCTCTTCCGAGACTACGTCCGGTTGGGGAGTGTGTAAACCTCTTCAGGGCAAAGATCAGGGTACTCCCTGACACATCCCGGGTCCCCCTGGGAGTTGAGGGGTCAAAGACCTACACTCCCCTCAACGGATCGATGGAATCAAGACCCCAGAACACCTCCTCCACCACCTGCCTACTCTTACGGGTGATCTTGAGGTAGTTGTCCAGATATTCCTGGTATTCGGTGGGGTCCCACCCCGCTGCCCCGGCAACCTGCGCCAACTGAGGCCCCGGTGGGGGAAGCTGATCAGCGCGTTTACCCTTCACCAGCACCAGGGCATTGCGGGCGGCCGTCGCAGTCAGCCAGGCCTCCCTCAGGGTCTGCGCTTGTGTGGGATTGATGATCTTCTTATCCTCCACAACATCTAAGACCTCAAGAGTGGAGGTGTTGTGCAGTTCCGGATGCTCATGGGCATGGAGCATGGTGAGCAACTGGACGGTCCATTCAATATCGGTCAACGCACCACGCCCCAGTTTGGTGTGGGTGTTGCGGTCAGCTCCCCGGGGCAGCCGTTCGTCATCCACGCGGGCTTTCATACGACGCACCTCACGGATCTGCGTGTCGGAGGCGCCACGGGCCGGATACCGGAATTTATCAATTGCCTCCAGGAACCTGGTGCCCAGCTCCCTGTCCCCCGCCACCCACGCAGCCCGGAGCAACGCCTGGATCTCCCAGGTCTCGCCCCACTTGGAGTAGTAGTTCTCATAGGATTCAACGGTGCGCACCACGGCACCGGAACGACCCTCCGGACGCAGCCCCAGATCCACCTCGAGTGGTGGATCACCTGAGGGTGTGGCCAGACGTGTCCGCATGGAATCACAGATGTTGATGGCCCAGGCGATGGCCTCATTCTCGTCCACCCCTGGTGCGGGCTCCGCCACGAACATGACATCCGCATCAGATCCGTATCCCAATTCCGCACCTCCGAGGCGCCCCATCCCGATGACAGAGATCGTGGCCATGGGCTGATCTGGTTTGGCGGGGTCAGCCACGGCAGCACGGATTTCCGCTGACAGGGCCGCATCCAGCACCGCGTCCCATACCAGCGAGAGACTGTGGCACACCTCCTGCACACTCAGCAGATTGAGCAGGTCCGATGACGCGACCCGGGCCAGTTCCTGCCTGCGCAGTGACCTGGCTGCCTGGATGGCCCGGTCAGGATCGTCATGTCGGGCGGCGGTGGCCCGCAGCGCCTTGCCCACCCGCTCAGGTGCGGTCTCCAACAGTTTGGGTCCTGTCGCCCCATCCCCCAGCTGGGTGACAAAATCAGGGGTGGAGATGATCAGCGCCGAGGTATACGGTGAACTGCCCAGGATACGCATGAGGCGCTGCCCCACGATCCCCTCATCACGCAACATCCGCAGGAACCAGCTGCGGTCATATGCCGCGTCGGACAGCTTACGGTAGTTGAGCAGGCCGGCATCAGGGTCGGCAGTCTGGGAAAGCCATTCCATGAGTGTGGGCAGCAACATCGCCTGGATCTTGGCTTTGCGGCTGGTCCCCGACGCCAGCGCCGTGAGGTGTTCATAGGCACGCACGGGATGCTGATAACCCAGTGCTCCCAGCTGGAGTTTCGCAGCCTCCGGTGAGAGCTTCATAGCACCCACGCTGAGATTGACCACAGAATTGAGCAGTGGCCGGTAAAACAGCTGGCTGTGTAGCGATTGAATCTGGAGACGCACCCGTCTCAGATGTTCCTCCATCGCACGCGCAGAGCTTCGTTCTCCGGAGCCGGTGAACCCGGAGGCGCGCGCGAGCCACCGCATATTCATGCGGTCATCCCCGCGTGGCAGGGTGTGGGTACGTTTCACCCTTTCCAGTTGCAGCCGGTGTTCCAGGAGGCGGAGAAACTCATAGGACTCGATGAGGCTCTGGCCATCCTCGCGCCCGATATACCCCTGGTCCACCAGAACCTGGAGGGCCTCCACCGTGGACCGCACACGTAGCGTCTCGTCATAGCGTCCGTGGACCATCTGGAGGAGCTGCACGGCAAACTCCACATCCCGCAGACCACCCCGGCCGAGCTTGAGTTCCCGGTCCCGGAGTTCCGCGGGAACATTGTCCAGCACCCGACGTCGCATCGCCTGGACGTCATCGACGAAGGATTCCCGCTGGCTTGCGGTCCAGATCAGTGGCCCGAGTTTCTCCACATAGGATTGCCCCAGTTCCATATCGCCCGTCATGGGTCGAGCTTTTAAAAGGGCCTGGAATTCCCAGGTTTCCGCCCACCGTTTGTAATAGGCGACGTGAGAATCAAGAGTCCTGACCAGAGCGCCGCTCTTGCCCTCCGGGCGCAGGGCTGCATCCACCTCGAAGAAGGAATTACACCCGATGCGGATGAACTCCGCAGCCAACCTGGTGGCCTTGGCGTGGGCGGGTTCGGCGATGAAGATGACATCAACGTCGGAGATGTAGTTGAGTTCCTGCGCACCACACTTGCCCATGGCCATGACAGACAGGCGGGCATCCACTGGCTTCTCGCCGTACACACCGGCAACCGACACGGCGAGTGCAGCCGTCAGCGCCGCATCCGCCAGGTCGCTGAGGCTGCGGGTGACCGTGGTGAAACCCACCCGCGGCTGGGACCTCCGTCGGGCATCGTTGGGATAGGTTCCAGCCAGATCACGGGCGGCAAGGCGCATCATGAGGGTCCGGTAGGTCCATCGCAGGGCACGCTCGGCCTCCACGCCGGTGATCGCCGCCCGGTAGGTCCCCGGTGTGGTGAGATCCTCCGTGGCGGTGTTGACCAGATCAGGCGCATCATCCACGGCGAACTCGGCGGGGACGGCACCGACTGATTCAAGCATGTCGGTGAACATGTCCTCCGCGGTGGGAGCCTCGTCACCGAGCAGCGTCCACAATTCAGTGTTGGCCACCAGGTGATCCCCCATGGCCGTGGATCCCCCGAGCAGCGCCACAAGGCGAATGCGGAAGGGTTCATCAGATCGGATCCGTTGATCAAACTCATCCCGGGCCTGCGGTGACCGCTCCTCCAGGGTCTGATACATCCGGACCAACTGGTTGAGGGCCACATCGGGGTCACCGGCACCAGACAGCGCCCACAGCAGCGGAATGGACTCCACATTGCGCCATCCCAACCATTCAAGGTCGGCCTTGGCATTGGCTGATTTCAATGAGAGTGCGCCGACGGTGGGCAACGGGTCACGGACAAACCCCATCACCTTGCGTCCATGGATCAACGGATCAGTCACAGAGAACTCACCTTCCTTCGCGGGCTGGCTGCAGATCTAATAATCGAGGTTGGTGCGGAGTTCCCAGGGTGTGATCTGTGCCTGGTAGTCACGCCACTCACGCCATTTATTGCGCAGGAAGTACTCGAAGACATGCTCACCCAGGATATCTGCGACCAGATCGGACCGTTCCATCAGACGCAAAGCCTGGTCGAGGCTGCTGGGGAGATCGTTGTACCCCATGGCACGACGCTCACGGAGACTCAGGGATGAAATATCGTCCTCAGCAGGATCATCCAGTTCATATCCCTCCTTGATGCCTTTCAACCCGGCGCCGAGGAGAACCGAGAAAGCCAGGTAGGGGTTGCAGGCTGAATCAGGAATTCTGATTTCCACACGACGGGAACCTGCCTTGTTCAGACGATAGGTGGGGACTCGGACCAGAGCAGAGCGGTTAGACATTCCCCAGGTAGCGGCGGTGGGTGCTTCATTCCCGTAGACGATTCGTTTATAGGAGTTCACCCACTGGTTGGTCACTGCACAAAATTCCGGCGCATGACGCAGAATACCTGCGATGAACTGCCTGGCTGTACGGGAGAGCCTGAACTCATCATCTGGATCATGGAAAGCGTTGGATCCTCCCTCAAACAGGGACATGTGGGTGTGGATGGCGGAACCTGCATGGTCAGCGAAGGGTTTCGGCATGAAGGTGGCTGCCACACCCTGATCGCGGGCCACCTGTTTCATCAGATAACGGAAGGTCATCACATTATCCGCCATGGTCAGGGCATCGGCGTGACGAAGATCGATCTCCTGCTGTCCCGGCGCGGTCTCATGGTGGGAGAATTCCACGGGGATGCCCATCTCTTCAAGAGCGAGCATGGCATGGCGACGGAAATTCGGTGCCTCGTTGAAAGTGGCCTGGTCAAAATAACCGCCATTATCCGTGGGTACCGGCGGTTGACCATTAGTGCGCAAACTCTGTACCAGGAAGAACTCGATCTCAGGCGAGACCATGCAGATGAAACCATCATCTGCTGCCAGTTGGACCTGCCTCCGGAGTACCTGGCGGGGATCAGAGAAACTCGGTTGGCCATCAGGCATGGTGACATCACAGAACATGCGGGCAGCTTGGAGCCGTGAGGTTTCCGCTTCCAGTGGGAGGATCTGGAAGGTGGAGGGATCCGGCCGGGCAATGGTGTCCGCTTCGGAGATCCGGGCATATCCTTCGATTGCTGATCCATCGAATCCGATGCCCTCTTCAAAGGCGGACTCCAACTCTGCGGGGGCGACCACCACCGATTTCAACTGGCCGACGATGTCAGTGAACCAGAGTCGGACGAATTTGATGTCCCGTTCATCGATGGTGCTGAGCACAAATTCCTGTTGGCTGTTCATGTCCACCAATTTACGCAGCGTCTGGACACGAACTGCGTTTTCCCCTACAGCAACGGTTTGCGGGGGTAAAGAAACGGAGACTAACCGCTGGTTAACTCCATATTGAGACTAATGGGGGTACAGGGTGTCCACTGCGACTGATTGACTCATGACTGAAGGAATTTAGAACACAATTACTAATGCAAGGAGTTTGTCATGACTACCCACCACCACTCAGCTTCAGCCACCACGTCCGATGACACCCACCAGTGGAGTAGGCGCAAGGCGGCGGAAGACCACTACCACCGGACGCTGGTCGATTCAGCTGTCCTGTGGATCACCGAATGCGCGATGAACGGGTGGACACCCGCGGATCTCCGCCACGAGTTCACCGCCCAGATCGATCCCCTGCTGTTCCATGCACTGTCCGGTGTCACCCACAATGTGCCCGATGAACTCCTCGACCATTGGTTCAGCCAGACCAGGCCCTCACCGGTGTCCGCCCTCAGCGTGACTGCCCTGGAGAAGATCGTCAAACGCCTGCCTCTCCTGGGCTCGCTGCAGGATTGGACTGTGCTCATGGGTGAATCCACCGAGGAGCGGGAAGAGAGATACCGGGAGGGCCTGTCCCCCGAACAACGTAAAGCCCACGACCGCATCCAGGCCCTGTTGAAGAAGGCTGAATCAACCCCCTTCGAGAAGGAGGCAGAGGCGCTGGTCGAAAAGGCAGAATCACTGCGCCAGCAGTACCGGGTGGAGACACTCCTGGCAGATTCCTATGCAGAGAAGGGAACACAGAATCAGGTCGTGTCCTCCAGGGTTCATCTACATTCCCCGTGGGTGAGCTACCAGATGAAACTCCTGGGAACCGTGGCCCGAGCCAACTCCTGTGAATCACTCCTGTTGACCAGCTCTGGCATCGCCACGGTATTCGGGACCCGCGATGACGTTGAACACGTCCTGGATCTCTTTCACAGCCTGAACCGGCAGCGAGCTCATTTCATGCGCACTTCGGCTGGAGCGAAAACCGCACAGGAGCAGGGTGAGACCTCGAGTTACCGGCGAAGTTTCATGATCGCCTATGCCACCCGGATCGGCGCCTTGCTCAAACGTGCGAGCGAGGAGGTGCTTAATGATCTCCAGGACACAGCCCCCTGCGCCTCCGACACTGTGCTGCCGATCCTGAAGGACCGGAGCAGGCAGGCACACCAGACCCTGCAGTCAATTTTTCCCCACACCCGGAACCTCAAGGTCAGTGCGAACAATCCTCTGGGTTACCAGGACGGGTACGCAGCGGCAGGTAATTCCCACCTCGGTGGGGACTCATCTGGGCTGGGAGGACAACGGTCACTTGAAACCTGGGACTGGTGAGATGAGTAAGCCACGTAATATTGGAAGAAGGTAAAAAGGAAGTCAACCCAGCAGGTGGAAGGGCGAGGCACCGAGGGAGGGAATCTCTCCATCGGTGCCCGTTGAAACCCATTAAATTGGGTAGATAGAGGGGACAAACAATGACTCAGCATCTGGAAGTAGAAACCAAATTCTCCGTTAGCGAAACCACCGAGGTTCCCGAACTCACAGGGATTCACGGTGTCGCGGAGGTGGATCGAACTGAGACCCATCATCTCGTGGCCGTCTATTTCGACACCGAGGACCTGAGGCTCACACGAGCCAAAATCACGCTCCGGCGCCGCACCGGCGGCCACGATGCAGGTTGGCACATCAAATTCCCCGACACCTTCGGACGCAGAGAGCTTCAAGCCGAACTGGATGCTCCCGGCGCGGATGAGACCACCCCACCCACCGCACTACTCGGGCATGTCCGCGCGATGCTCCAGGGACGCCAGCTCACTCCGATCGCTGAGGTAGCCAACGAACGCCACGCCACTTATCTGAAGAATGAACTAGGAGACTTCATCGCGGAGTTCTGTGATGACCATGTCTCCACGATCTCGTATCTTCCCGGTGGTGCCCGCAAACAGTGGCGTGAGTGGGAGTTCGAACTGGCTGGGGACATCAGCACTGATGATTCAGGGTGGGAGCTTCTGGCCTCAGCCGCTGATGTTCTCACCCAGGCGGGAGCTTTTGTCTCCGACAGCCCGTCCAAGCTGGTGTCGGCTCTGGGTGAATCCATCCGCTATGCCCCTGTCCCTCCACAAACCGCTCAGTTGCCTGAAGATGATCCGGCCCATGCGGTGCTGGCCGCCATCGAGGCCAATGCCCGCAAGATCGCCGAATATGATCCCCGGGTCAGGGCAGATGAATGGGACTCAGTCCACCAGATGCGTGTGGCCACCCGCGAATTGCGCAGCCACATGCAGACCTTCGAGGGCATCCTCGGTGGCGAGGATTATCTGCAGATTGAAAAGGAACTGAAACTTCTGGCCACCATTCTCGGCCGCGCCCGCGACGCCGAGGTCATTGAAGAACGCCTGGCTGCGCTCATCGACACCGAAGTCGGCGAGGTGATTGATGAGGACACCAAGAAGGATCTCCTCGATGATCTCAGCCGTGATTACCGGCGTGAACATGCACGCGTGGTGGCAACCCTCGATGATGAGCGCTACGCCAGGCTCCTGCGTTCACTGGAGGATCTACTGGTCAATCCACCGCTGGTCACAATCCCAGCGACTCCATCAGAAGACCCACAGGAAGAGGAACCCCAAGACGACCACGGGGTCGCAGCCGACATCGTCGCACAGCTGGATCACAGTGATGAGATCAGTGACCAGATCGGTGACACGGTTGCCAAGCTGCAAGACCGTGATGGAGACAGCAACGATGACACAGCTGTAGGCGTACCGACGGATCTGGAGGAAGCAGCCACCTCCGAGGTTGAAGGGATTGAAGAGACAGAAGAGGTTGAAGAGTCCACTTCACAGGATTCAGACGATCCTGCACCTGCCGTCGGGGAAAAGGTGGATGCCGCCCGTGTGCTGTTGGAACACCTGGACAAGACCCACGCCAAGGTGGTCAAACTGCACAAGAAGGCAGTGAAGCAGTGGGATGATCTGGACGTCCCCGTTCTGGAAAGGGAGGAGAATTTCCACAACGTCCGCAAGGCCATCAAGAAGCTGCGCTACAGCGCCGAAGCTGTCGGCGACGCCACCCCGGTCAACACCAAGAAGCTCTACAAGGCGTGCAGTAGATTGCAGTCAGTCCTGGGTGATTTCCAGGATGCGGTCACATCCCGTGATGAGCTGCTGCGCAGGTCCCAGATCGCCCACAGGAAGGGACGGGACACCTTCGCCTACGGAGTGCTCTACCAGCATGAGAAGCTCCAGTCCCGCATATACCTCGAAGGTTATAACGATGCCTATACGTCGGTGGCGGATGCCTACGACAAGCTCGAGGATGCCTCGCGCAAACTGGCCAAGGACGCAGTCAAGGAATCAGCGAAGAAGGCCGCCAAGAAGGATAAGAAGGACAAGAAGAAGAAATAACACCGACCTGGCACGCTCATGAATAAACCACCGAGAGGGCCCCTCCCTACCTCGGTGGTTTAGAACTCATCCCAGGGGCTCAGTCCTCGGCGGCCTCATCCCAGTCGTCGGCAATCTCGTTGCGGGCGTTGACCCGCTCCAGGGCGTGCCGTGCCTCGGCCTCAGTGTCATAGGGGCCCATGCGGGTTTCGAACCCGGTCGCCTTACCCTGAGTCACCTGTCCGGTGGATAAATCATAGAACCACTTCATGTCGCTGTCAGCCATGTCCTCATTCCTCCAAGAATCGCCGTTGAGCATTTAGTCCCCACCACTATAGTGACGCCCACCGCACACAGGTGGGGATCAAGTGCCAACCGGGAGAGGCTAGAGTGTATCTGTTCAGCAACTTCTGAACATCAATCTTTTTCCACCGAGCCCAGGGAGGCCCGCTACCCCATGCCCATCTGGCAGCCGACATTCACCGATCCTGCAGACGCCACCGCAGCGATGATGACACCCCGAGGGCTGCTTGCCGCCTCCCGTGCCCACCACCGGGCTCTCTACGCCGGTGATCCCACGGGTGGTGCCACAGCGCCCGCGACGTGGACGATGATGGGGGAACACACCGATTACAGTGGCGGCGTGGTGGTGGGGACGATCGCACAGTGGACGACCGCGGTGACGGTCGGTTCCAACACCCAGGGTGTGATCAATGTGGCGGTGGTGGCCCAGGGCGCAGCAGACACAGCGGGTGCAGCGAACACAGCGGCCACCGCGGCTCATGTGGAAAAGCACTCGCTGCCTGTAGCTGAGATTGCAGCGCGGGCTGTGGCTCAGCAGACAACCGTGAATGCGAATTCCAGGCCAGTGTCCCCACCTGTTCCGGAGGGAGGTATCGCCGCGCGGCTGGGTGGTATCGCCTGGTCGATGATCCACCGTCAGATGCTGTCGCGTGACACCCAGGGCCTTGACATCACCGTGGTGTCCACGATCCCCGTGGGCATCGGACTCGGGGAGGCCGAGGCAGCAGAGGTGGCCACGGCGCTGGCGCTGTTCACGGACGAGACCTGTGACCCACCGGTCCGTGCACGCCTGGCTGAGGTCTGTTCCCAGTCCGCGAACATGTTCGCGGAGATCACCCCGCTGCGTGCCCGTCATACTCTGGCGCTGCGCGGGGAGCACGGGAAGATGTCGGTGATCGATTATTCAGATGGTTCCGTCACCCAGATCCCACATCCCGTGGGGAAGTCCGCAGGGCTGGAGGCTTTTGCGGTGCGCACGCCCAGCCCCGGAACCTTATCTGTTGATTCCGGACAGACACGCCACAGGCAGGAATTCATCGATGCCGCCACCCGTGCTTTCAGTGTGGAATCACTGCGTTTGCTCCCGGATGCCACAACCCGCGTCATCGATTGGCTGCAGGCGGTCATCGAGGTCGCCGGGCGCCGTGACCTGCCCACTGTTGACCAGGCCCGCAGTTGGCTGGGGTTCTGGGAAGCTGAAACCCTCCGCACACAACGCCTGTGCAGCGCACTGCGTTCACGCCGCCTCCAGGACATCGGTGAATTGCTCGCCGTCTCACAGCGGGAGCTGATGCGCCTGCACGGACTATCCGGCACTGATCAGGCAGTCGCGGAACTCTGCCTCACCCGGGGAGCACTGTCCGCCCGCAACACCAACGCGGGCATCACCCACGGGGTGATTGTGCTTGTCGACGCCCGGAAAGCACCCAACTTCTCAGCCGATCTGTCCGACGACGGTCTGCTGGTGGTTCCCCTCCAACACGGTGTGATCGCAGAAAAGGTTTTCTAGCCACACCACTAATCGGCGGGCCATGCGAACTGCACGGCCCGGGTCTCCGGATCTGCTGTGATGAGCGTGAATTTCTTGCGGGTTCCGGATTGCGGAGCACCCAGGCTCCGGGCGAACACCGGGGGATCCACGATGAAGAGCCTGGCGGTGGAACGCTCCTCATCACTGGAGAGCACCACACCGTCAAAACTCTGCCCCACCCACGGCTGCAGAACCGTCGCCTCGGTGAGATCCAGACAGGCGTTATCCACCTGGCTGGCCAGGCTCGAGGTTCGTCTCATTGATTCCAGCACCTGCTCTTCGGCGGCCAGAACCCAGTCAGGCACCTCATAACCCCCGGCGATGGCCAGGCAGTGCTCCGTGGCGAACCGATCCACCAACCTGCGCAGCGGTGCGGTGACATGCGCATAGTATCCGCCCACGCCATTGTGGATCTCTGCTTCCTCCACAGCTACGCTCACATAGCCGGAACCACGCAACAGCTTCTGGGCCTCACGCTGCACGGCCATCCCGGTGGAGTTATTCGGGTCGATGGACTGCAGGAACTCCCCGATGGGTTGATCATCGGGCAGGTCATATCCCAACGCGGTGACCTCGAAACGGAAGGTCTCCTCCGACCCCGCGGTGGCTGGGGCCAGCGTGCGCAGGAGACCATGACCGGCCTCCACCATCATGGTGCCGGCGACCATTCCCGTGAGCAGGGAAATCTCCGAATTGTAGTCCATGATCGGGTGCCGGGGCTCGATGATGATCTCGAAGTGTTCGCCAGCCCTGTCATCGGAGACGCGGGCTACCCGCTGGCTGGGGATGGAGAGGTTGATGGCGTTTCGTCGTAAAGCACTCTCCTGCCGCAACCGGCCCACGGCCGGGAGGTGCTCGATGCTGGGGTGGAGCACGCCCGCATCCAGGTCAGCCTGGGCCTGGTCATAATCCAGGCGCGCACGCGAACGGATCAGCGCGCGGCGCACATGCGTGTGGGCGATCTCGCCGTTGTCATCCAGATCGATTGACCAGACAACCGCCGGCCGCTCCTGCCCCTGCAGGAGGCTCGCCGAATCCTCCGACAACTCCTCCGGGTGCAACCGCGCCGGGGAATCAGGCAGGTAGATGGTCTGTCCGCGGTGGATGGATTCATGCTCCAGGGCACTGCCCGGGGTGATGAAGGCTGCGACATCCGCGATCGCATAATGCACGCGGAAACCGGCGGGAAGGCGCTCGATATAGATGGCCTGATCCAGGTCACGCGAACCGACCGGATCAATCGTGACAAACGGGACATCGCGGAGATCCTCCCGCTTTTCCGCGAATCGATCCCGCGCATGCTCGGCCTCCCGGTGCAGCTCATCGGGGAAATCACGGCTCACACCGAATTCCTCTGCGATGACGTCAAAGTCGAGAACCGCGGCATAAAGCTTCATGCGCTCCAATTGTTCCACAGCGCGAAAATACGTGCAGGGCGAATGAGTCGGTACATAAGCCGGATTCTGTTCCCACAGCTGTGGGCGGTGAACATCCATCTCGGATAGCCATCGCTGACTACCTCCAGCAGCTACCTGCAGGCTGGGCGAGCAGCCTTGAACGCCTGCACAGACACACCTTGACGGTGCATCCTCATGCCTTGCTCCCGGTGGGGTTTACCTGGCCAGATCAGTCACCTGATCTGCCGGTGCGCTCTTACCGCACCCTTTCACCCTTACCACCAGCCGAAACCGATGGCGGTCTACTCTCTGTTGCACTTTCCCGCGGATCGCTCCGGGTTGCCGTTAACAACCACCGTGCTCTGTGGAGTCCAGACTTTCCTCGGCTGATGCCTGGGTGATCCAGCCACCCGGTTCATCAGACGCGATCACCTTGACCGACTCATTCGCAACGTTTAACTCTACCCCTGCGAGGTGGATTACTGATAACCATCAGGTTGTCAGTGCGGCAGCGTGCTCTTAACTATCCAGGTGTGAGGTGTCGTTGAAGAGTCTCATACAGGTGGGCCCATCGGAGTAGAACTCCGCGATGGACAGGGAAGCCAGATCCAGGTGGGTCTTCTTGAAAAAGGCGGGACTGGCATCCAGTGACTGACGCAGAATCGACTTGATCGGTGTCACATGGCTGACCACCAACACGTTGGCGGTGCCATAGTCCTTCTCAATCAGCTGACGTGCCTTCTTCACCCGACGGTGCACCTGCTGGAGTGATTCCCCACCGGGAGGAGCCACCGAGGTGTCGGTGAGCCACTGCTGGTGCAGCTCCGGATCCGCTTCATTCGCCTCCGAGAAGGTCTTGCCGTCCCACAGCCCGAAATCAGTTTCAATCAGATCATCAATGATGCGCACCTCAAGTCCCACACGCCTGGCCACCGCCTCCGCGGTCTGGACACAGCGACGCAGCGGGGAACTCACGATCGCATCAATCCCACCGCGTTCAGCCAGTGCGATGGCTGCCGCCTCCACCTGTTGCTGCCCCAGTTCGGACAGCTCCGGGTTCGAGCGACCCGAGTACTGACGGGCCGCCGACATCGCGGTCTGCCCGTGTCGCAACAGGAGCAGGCGGGTGGGATCGGTGGTGGCACCATTCCAATTGGACGGTTTGGTATTGGGGCAGTTGAGGTCCTCTCCCTCCCGCTTATCGGAACCGGCGGAGTCCTCCATCCCAGTGGAGGTGGGGTCACTGGAGGGGATCAGGCCTGCGGATTCTGCGACTGCCTTGATATCGGCGACCACCGGTGTGCCATCGTCGATCGGGCCTTCCGGTTTACCCGCGGCAGCGGCATCCATGGCCACATTGGAGAGATGATCGGCAACTTTGTTCTTCTCACGCGGAATCCAGGTGTAGGTGACCTTGTTGATCCCCGAAGCTAATTTATTGGCCTCGATGGCCAGAACCTTCATATCCGGATGCTTGATCTTCCAGCGGCCCGACATCTGCTCCACCACCAGTTTGGAATCCATGAATACCTCAACCTCGGTGGCATCAAGTTCCCGCGCGACCCGCAGACCTTCGATCAGGCCCCGGTACTCCGCCACGTTGTTGGTGGATCTGGTGCCCACCACATAGGCGATCTCCCGGAGGATCTTCTCCTTGTTGTCGGTGTACACCACGGTGCCGGAGCCGGCGATACCGGGATTTCCGCGGGAACCGCCGTCGGCCTCGATAATCAGCTTCATTGAGAAATCATGTCCCTTAATGGTTCGGGGGCCAGGTGCTGGTCGCGATCATGCAACCGGCGCACCCATGGGCCCTCTAAAGTTGTGCCAGGCGTGCCGGCTGACCCCTTGCGGGAAACCAGCGCCCACTCCCCCGCAGTTTCCCCGGGGATGGTTCTCTGAGGTCTGCTTGAATCTGGCTTCACACCGTTTGTGGAACCACGGTTTTTGGAGCCCTGCTCACTCGAGACTAGGAGATATCGCGGATCAGGTAGGAACCGCACTCTGGACACTGTGGCAGTTCATCCGCTGGTGCATTGCGGATTTCAGACAGCAGACCAGCAGGCAGCACCATGGCGCAACCGCCACAGGACCGACCGTTGTACTGTGCAGCGCCCACACCGTTCTCATCGCGCTGCGCGTGGTACTCAGCCAGAGCCGGGGCAGGAATCTCCTGAGACAGGCGGGCGATCTTCTCGCGGGGATCCTCATCACCTGCGGCAGAGGCATTGGCTGCATCAAGTGCGGCACGTGCCTCCGCCACGATGCGCTCGGCATCCTTGGCGCGGGACTGTGAGAGGTCACGGTTGTTACGTAGTGCGTGAATCTCATTGTGAGCCTCCTGCAGCTCACTCATGAGGTCCGCAATGCGGGACTTCGCGGTGTAGAGATCGTGGTTGAGATCGCGGCGGCGTTCCTCATCAGTCTCTGCACCGAGGGCGTCCTGGCTGTCCTTCTTACGGCGGCGCAGCTTGCGCTCATCGGATTGGATACGCAGAATTTCATTCTCCATATCATCAACCACCATCTGTGCGGCTGAGGCGGCATCACGCAGGCGGGTCTGCTCCGCGAGTGCCTTATCCAGAGCATCCTGCTCCGGGGAGATTTTGCTGTACGCACCGGCATTGAGCGCACGCTCGGCGGTGGCCAGCTCGAGGAGGGTTTTTTGCTGTTGCTGATCTAGTTTCATCTTTTTCTCCTAAATAACTACTTAACTACACAAGCTGGCTGATCTTAGCCTCATGTCGGCAGCTGACTGGTGGGTGTGTCCACCTCGGAACGCAACCCCCTCGTCGGGAGCAGTCCGGTCCTTGGGTCACATCACGCGGCCGGTGGGTATCCGTGGCACTGTCCGGAAGTTTGGGATTCTGACAACGTTGGAAGTTTTTCTACCTGTTGTCCAGCATACGACGCGCCCACAACCACCGGACTGGCTGTAGTGGCTGCCTTCCCATTCCTTCTGCCATTAAAGTCTATGCACCTGCAGAGTGAAAACTACAGTCGACGGCGATCCTGATGCTGCCGCATCCTGATAATCCCGGCGCGCGCCCGCCAGGGCGGTGTCGGTGCCAGCGGTGGACACGCGCTCGCCGGCAAGCACGCGGGCGGATCCGAACTGGCCTGTCCAACACCCGCCTGCGCCAAGTCAGACAAGCTCCCAGCGCAAGCTTCAAGCAAGCACAGCCCCAAGCAAACGCAGGACCAGTGGTGAGCCCACCTATGCCTGAGGCTTCGCCGCCATCGTCCAGGGGTCAGTCCGGATGTTGAGGATGTCCACGGACAGTTCCGGGGCCTGATCCTCCAGGAGTTCCTGCACCTGGGATGTCCAGGGGAATTCGCTGGCCCAGTGGGCGGTATCCACCACGGCGGGGCCACCAGCGCGCAGGTACTCATCCACCGGGTGGTGACGGAGGTCAGAGGTGACAAAGACATCCACGCCGAGTCGCCGGACATCATCGAGGAAACTGTCACCGGAGCCGGAGGACACCGCCACGGTGGATACCATCTGATCAGGGTCGCCGGTGGCGCGCACTCCCCACACGGTGGCGGGCAGTTGATCGGCTACCTGCTGGACAAAATCAGACAGACGCATCGGTTCGGGTAGTTGCCCCACCCTGCCGAGGCCGTAGGCGGTCTCCAGCGGTGTGGTGGTGGGCATTTCCACAATGTCGAAACCGGGTTCCTCATAGGGGTGGGCGGACCGGAGCACCTCCAGAAGGTGTGCGCGCAAACGTCGTGGGGCCACGAACTCCACACGAAGTTCAAGGTCCCGGAAGAGTTCGTCCACGCTGCCCTCGGTGGGGTTGGCGTCACCGACCGGGCGGAACTGGCCGGTGCCGTTGAACTCGAAGGAGCATTCGCGGTAGTCGCCGATCTCACCGGCGCCGGCCTCAAAGAGGGAGCGTTTCACATGGTGGGCATCTTTCTCCATGACCTGCACACCCCATTTATCCATCGCATCCAGGTGACGCGGGGCGATGGGTCGTCCAGGGGTGATGCCCACCAGCTCTGCAAGTTTGTCATTTACTCCAGGGCGTGCTGAGTCAGCGTTGGTGTGGGCGGAGAACAAGGCGACCCCACCACGGATGAGGGTGTGGATGACCTTGCCCTTCGGTTCATCAGCAGCCACGGAGGTCACGCCTCTGAGCAGAAGCGGGTGGTGGATGATGAGCATGTCCACACCCAGCTCCACCGCACGGTCAGCGACCTCCTGGGTGCAATCCAGTGCAAGGGCCACCTTCTCCACCGAGGCAGCCGGATCACCGCAGATCAACCCCACTTTGTCCCAGCTCTCCGCAAGGGCCGGCGGATAGGCCTGGTCCAATATGTGGCGGATGTGGCCAACGGTCAGTTCAGTCACGGATTGCTCTCCTGGTCGTTGTGGGTGGGCTTAAGTTCGTCAATGGTCTGCAGCAGTGTTGCGACCTTGGCTGGCTCGCGTACTGCCAGTCGCCAGAATCCCGAGTCTAGCCCAGGGAAGGTGTCGCATCTGCGCACGGTGATGCCCCGCGCGGCCAGGCCCAGCCGGAGTCTGTCCGCGGCCTGCGCACCGCCCGGAGGCTGCACCAGCAGGTAGGGCGCGGCCGAGGGATGAACGGTGAAACCAGCCGCTTGAAGGGCCAGCACCATGGTCTCGCGATCACTCGCAATCCTCCCGCTGATTCCTGGGAGTTCGGTCTCACCCCGGCCTCCGGGTTCCATCACCGCACGGATGGCCAACAGCTGGAGGGTGCCCAGCGGCCACCGTGGGCGCCCGCCTGCCAGACGCGCCACTGTTTCGCGATCAGAGATGAGATAACCACAGCGCAGACCCGCCAGGGACCACGTCTTGGTCAGGCTCCGCAGCACGATCAATCCCGGCAGCTCCCCCACTCGGGAAATCATGGACTGTCCCTCGCTCACATCCAGAAATGCCTCATCCACCACGAGGTGGCGCCAGGGTTCAGCCAGCCGGGACAGCTCCTCCACCGGGTAGAGGCGCCCCGTCGGGTTCGTCGGGTTGCCGATCACCACCAGGTCCGCCTCATCATGCACACCACCGAAACCGAGCACCTCAACCGCCCGGTCAAGATCGAACGGTGGTGTGAGAATCACCCGGTCCACATCGATGCCGGCCTCCACGAGACAGGCCTCCGGTTCAGTGAAACCCGGATGGATGATCACCGGCCATGCGGGCCGCAGCTTCGTCAGCAGCGAAAACCCCTCAGCGGCACCATTGAGCAGCAGCACCTGGTCCGGCGACACCCCGTGCCACGCGGCCACAGCGGCGGTCGCCTCACGGTGCAGCTGATGATCCGGGTAGGAACCAAGCTTGTCGACGCCCTCCGCCACCACCTCCCGCAGCCACCCCGGTGGGGTGTCGGCCTGCACATTGACGGCGAAGTCCAGTTCAGCGTCAACAGCTGCCTGGTCTCCGTGGTAGCGCAGAGGATCATCGGGAAGGTCATCATGAGAAGTGGTGGTCACGCGCTTCATACTACTTTCTGGCAATGTTGGTGACGTGACTGATCAATCCTTGAAGACAATCCTGTTCGACCTGGATGGAACACTCGTGGATTCCTTCCCCGGAATCCGTGCATCCTTCATCCACACTCTTGAGGTCATGGGCTGGGACATCCCATCCGAGGAAAGGATCAATCGGATTCCCGGTCCGCCGATGGAACAGACACTCCAGAGCCTGGGCATGTCCCCGGAGCTGGCGAAGGAGGGACTGCAGATATACCTCGACCGCTATGGGGAGACCGGTTGGGAAAATTCAACCGAGTTTCCGGGGATGCGGGATCTGTTGGTGCGGTTGAAAGATGAGGGTTTCCGACTCTGCACCGCCACCTCCAAGGGTGAGTACTTCGCAGAGAAGGTCCTGCGCCGTTATGACATGTTCGATCTCTTCGAGTTCATGGGGGCCGCGGAAGAAAACGGCCCCCGGCGGGACAAGGCATCAGTGATCCGCCATGTGATTGACAGTGTCAAACTCACCGACGGGGATCCCCGGCTCCGCAATGTCCTGATGATCGGTGACCGTTCCCACGATATTGAAGGATCAGCCCACTTCGGTATCGATTGTGTCGCTGTAACCTGGGGATATGGAACTCCGGAGGAATGGGCCACAGCCCGCTACACCGTGACAGATGCTGAAGAACTGGAGAGGATCATCCATGACTGGGTCTGAATTCAACCGGCCGTTGGAGATAGTTTTTGTATGCACGGGTAATATCTGCCGCTCCCCCATGTCGGAGATCATTGCCAGGAAGAAAGCGGAGGAAGCCGGGTTGGGCAACGATGTCATCTTCTCCTCCTGCGGCATGGGTGATTGGCATGTCGGCCAACTAGCCGACCGCCGCGCCATCGCAGAACTCCGGGCTGGCGGTTATGACGGTTCCACCCACCGCGCAGCCCAGCTGGGTCCCGAACACAAACGTGCTGATCTCTTCGTCGCCATGGATTCAGGTCATGCCCACGAACTGGCCGCCGCAGGAGCTCCGAATGACAGAATCAGGCTCCTCCGGTCCTTCGACCCGGAATCAAACCCCACCGATGATGTCGCTGATCCCTACTACGGCACCGACAGGGATTTTTCCCTCGTGCGGGAGAACGTGGAGAATGCCATGCCTGGTGTGCTCGAATGGATCACACTTCACTCCGCTGACCGCGGCTGATCCTGGGGTTTTCAGGTAGAAGTCGAACTTTCGCTTAGGTCTTTACAACATTTGGTTCTAAGGTGTGAGTTGTGGAAAGCAAGGTGACGGGCCCGGATAACGGGCACAGCGACAGTACCCGGGACCGAAGTGTGCGCACCCGCTATTCAGAAGGCGGGGCGACCACCATCGGCAACAAACCTGACGGCAGTCGGAGGAAGCCCAGAGGTGGGTTGAAGAAGTTCCTCACACCGGGATGGTTTCTCTCCCTGGCGGTGATCATCACGTTCTCCTACGCGGCTTTCACCATGCTCGCCCCATGGCAGCTGAACAAGGATGAAGACATCACCCAGCGCAATGTTCAGATCCGCGAGGGTTATGAGCGCGAGGTTGTCCCCTACTCCGAGGTCTTTGATGCCGACGGCCACGTACTTCCGGAAAATGAGTGGTACCGGGTCTCATTGACAGGGCAGTACCTCCCGGACAATGAAGCGCTGCTGCGTCTTCGTCCGGTGGAAACCACCCCGGTGTTCCAGTCCCTGACGCCCTTCCAGCTGGACGATGGCCCAACCGTGTTGATCAACCGTGGTTTCGTCATCTCTGAAGGCACCATCGTGCCGGAGATGTCACCTGCACCGTCCACCCCGGTCACCATCGTCGGGCTCGCCCGGCGCAATGAGGTCCTGCCGGATAAACAGCCCCTGGAAGACAGTGGTTACCAGCAGGTTTATGGCATCAACACGCAGCAGGTGGGTGATGTCGTGGGGCTCGACCTCGGACAGGATTATGTGCAGCTGCTTGAGGATCAGCCAGGTGTGCTCAATGCCATGCCGATCCCCCAGCTCGATCGCGGCAGTCACCTGTCCTACGGCATGCAGTGGATCGCATTCGGTGTGATGGCGCCGCTCGGCCTGGGTTATTTCATCTGGGCTGAACTTCGCGAACGTCGACGCGACAAGGCTGAGCGCGCGGAGATGTCGGTGCAGACCGCACACGCTGATGAAGAACCAAGCCTCGCGGTTGCTGCCGCACCTTCCGCGTCCCTGTCGTCCCCAGCCGCACCCGCCACATCAGAACACCGCCGTCGTTCCAGGTACGGGGACCAGCACCCGGATCATTACCGTGACATGGCTAAACGCCATGAGGAGCGGTTCTAACTCCTTCTCAGTATGATTGCCAGCCCCGTGGATACCACGGCGCTGGCAATCTGTGTTTTACGGGCCAGCACCACAGCCCGCCTGACTGTTGCCACATCGGGTGTGGGGCCGCGGCCCATCTCCGGACGGTGTTCCACCCCGTGGGCGTATTCGGTCCGGCCGCCCAGGGTGACTCCCAGAGCCGCCGCAGCGGTGGCTTCCACAGGGCCTGCATTGGGACTGGGATGATGCGGTGCATCCTCACGCCAGGCCCGCACCGCCTCCGCTCCCCTGCCCTCGACTGCAGCTATTCCGGTATGGATGATCGCCGTGAGCCGGGCGGGGAACCAGGCGGCCAGGTCATCGATCCGGGCCGATGCCCATCCGAAGTCCCGGTAGCGGTCGTTTCGGTAACCGACCATGGCATCGAGGGTGTTGATACACCGGTGGGCCACCACTCCGGGTGCTCCCGCCACCCCTGCCCAGAACAGCGAGGAGGTCGCGGCATCGGAGGTGTTCTCCGCCAGGGATTCGACCGTGGCGCGGGCGATGCCCGGGGCGTCGAGAAGCTCAGGGTCGCGGGAGCACAACCACGGCACCAATTCGCGGGCTTTTTGCGTGTCTCCGGCATCGAGCCGGCCTGCCATCCGTTCACCCGTGCGTTCCAACAGAGTCCCACCCAGTGAGGCCCACAGCGCCAGCGCCGTCATGGTGATCGGCCACTTGCGGTGCAGCATTGCTGTGACCGCAACGGGTGGGATCACCGCGGCGCCCCAGAACAGCGCGCCCCGGCCCCTGGAACCGCGGTACAGGCGGTTTTCCAACCAGGACACATATGATCCGTAGATGGCGACTGGATGCACTGCCCCAGGCGGATCAGGGATTATGCGGTCTGCGACTGTGCCCAGAACGATGCCCACCGCTGGGGTCATGATGCCTCCGGATCCTGGTAATGAAAAAATGCAGGCCACCCGAAGCGATGAACTCCGATGACCTGCATTTATACTTGTGCGCCCTGACGGGCTCGAACCGCCGACCTGCTGGGTGTAAACCAGCTGCTCTTCCAGCTGAGCTAAAGGCGCGCACGTGCCACGCGGATCACGTGACCCGCTGAAGCAACGAGGAAGATATTAACACACCACCGAGCAGAGCTAAAAATCAGCCCCTCCAGTGGCGCATTCCCACAAACTTAGGCCTTCTTGGTGCCGCGTTGAACCAGGCAGGACCCCTGCCATGAGCCGAGGCGTTCGGCCTTGGTCTGCACCAGGCCGGCCAGCTGCGCGGATTCGGAGATCACACCCGGAGCAAGCGCGCCGTCCTTGCCAATCCCAGGCGTGAGTAGCCACACACGGCCATTCTCCGCGAGGGAACGGATGGCGTCCACGAGTCCGTCGACCAGGTCGCCGTCCTCCTCGCGCCACCAGAGCAGCACAACATCGCACAGCTCATCGGTGTCCTCATCGAGGAGTTCCTCGCCGATGACCTCCTCGACAGACTCACTGATCAGCGAATCACAATCTTCATCCCATCCGATCTCCTGGACGGACTGACCCGATTCAATGCCGAGTAGTTGAGCATAATCCTGGGCACCTTGCTTAACTGTGCCCGGAGCGTCGGCCACTGTATGTTCCTCCTGTGAATTGAACCCTCAATAAAGATATGGGGCGATTCACACTAGGAACCACCTCCAGAGGGCTATTTACGTTTACATCAAGCACATTACCGCGCACGGTGCCGAAGTTCCCATATTTACTGGCAATTATTTCGGAATCTCCCCCGGAAAGTTGAAGAATATCCTTTCGACGGATGACCAACATACTCATGTCGGACCACCTACCAACATCTTTTCAGTGGATCTGAAAGGAGCGTCCCAGCGACATCAGACCTCCTTTTTATTCGCCCCCGACCCGAACGTGAGAGAAACTTCACATTCCACCAAACGCCTTTCCACATAGCGGAAAGAGGGCGAGGTGTGTCTTTGATTACACCAGTTGTTTCCTCCGAATAAGTACCTGATTTTTCCACACATCGCTACACAACGACCCTCAGAACAAGCGCTTCAACCGCATAACCCCCACGCCTCAGCTGGCAAAACCCGCGCATCTGCAAGGGTTTGTTAAACCAAAGCCACATTTGTGCGTATCCTTGTGTCAACTTGTGTGCGTACCGTCGCCACCTTTCCTCATGGAATGTAGATACGTCGGAATGAACCATCACGGCTTCTTCTGAAAGGCCACCGTCTCTCACCGGACAGGTGGATTTCCCTGCGACCTACTCCCCATGGGGTTCTACGGAGACGGTCACCGGCCCAGCCGGTCGCATGAACGAAATTAAGACATTCCAACAGGAGGTGTGGAAATGGCCAATCAAGCAAAACTTGGTGGCAAGCCCACGGATGACACCAACTTCGCGATGATCCGTGACGGTGTTGCATCTTATTTGAACGACACCGATCCGGAGGAGACCAACGAGTGGATGGATTCCCTCGATGGTCTGCTTCAGGAGTCCTCTCCGGAGCGTGCTCGCTACCTGATGCTGCGTCTGCTGGAGCGAGCATCCGCCAAGCGTGTTCCGCTTCCGCCGATGACTTCCACCGATTACGTGAATACGATCCCAACTTCCATGGAGCCGGACTTCCCCGGTGACGAGGAGATGGAGAAGCGCTACCGCCGGTGGATCCGCTGGAACGCCGCGATCATGGTGCACCGCGCACAGCGCCCGGGCATCGGAGTCGGTGGACACATCTCCACCTACGCCGGCGCAGCCCCTCTGTATGAAGTCGGTTTCAACCACTTCTTCCGCGGCAAGGATCACCCAGGTGGCGGTGACCAGATCTTCTTCCAGGGCCACGCCTCCCCAGGCATGTATGCCCGCGCCTTCATGGAGGGTCGTCTCACCGAGGAGGACCTGGACAGCTTCCGTCAGGAAGTCTCCCACGAGGGTGGCGGAATCCCGTCCTACCCGCATCCTCACGGCATGCCCGACTTCTGGGAATTCCCAACCGTCTCCATGGGTCTTGGCCCAATGGACGCCATCTACCAGGCCCGCTTCAACCGCTACCTCCACAACCGTGGCATCAAGGACACCTCTGACCAGCACGTCTGGGCATTCCTCGGTGACGGTGAGATGGATGAGCCGGAGTCCCGTGGCCTCATCCACCAGGCTGCGCTGAACAACCTGGACAACCTGACCTTCGTGGTCAACTGCAACCTGCAGCGCCTTGACGGCCCTGTGCGCGGAAACACCAAGATCATCCAGGAACTTGAATCCTTCTTCCGTGGTGCCGGCTGGTCCGTGATTAAGGTCATCTGGGGTCGCGAGTGGGACGATCTGCTGGAGAAGGATCAGGACGGTGCTCTCGTCGAGGTCATGAACAACACCTCCGATGGTGACTACCAGACCTTCAAGGCAAACGACGGTGCCTATGTCCGTGAGCACTTCTTCGGCCGCGATCCCCGCACCGCCAAGCTGGTCGAGGACATGACCGATGATGAGATCTGGCGTCTGCCACGCGGTGGACACGATTACCGTAAGGTCTATGCCGCCTACAAGCGCGCCCTGGAGACCAAGGATCGCCCAACCGTGATTCTGGCCCACACCATCAAGGGTTACGGCCTCGGTCACAACTTCGAGGGCCGCAACGCGACCCACCAGATGAAGAAGCTGACCCTCGATGATCTGAAGCAGTTCCGCGATAAGCAGGGTCTGCCGATCTCCGATGAGGAACTGGACAAGGATCCCTACCTGCCTCCGTACTACCACCCGGGTGATGATGCACCGGAGATCAAGTACATGAAGGAACGCAGGAAGGCTCTCGGCGGTTACCTGCCGGAGCGCCGCGAGAACTACGAACCACTGAAGGTTCCACCACTGGACAAGCTGCGTTCCGTACGTAAGGGATCCGCGAAGCAGCAGATCGCCACCACCATGGCCACGGTGCGTACATTCAAGGAACTCATGCGCGACAAGGATCTGGCTGAGCGTCTGGTCCCGATCATCCCGGATGAGGCCCGCACTTTCGGTTTGGACTCCTGGTTCCCGACCCTGAAGATCTACAACCCGCACGGTCAGAACTACGTGCCGGTCGATCACGACCTCATGCTGTCCTACCGTGAGGCCAAGGATGGCCAGATTCTCCACGAGGGCATCAATGAGGCAGGTTCCGTCGCATCCTTCATTGCGGCCGGCACCTCCTACGCCACCCACGGCAAGGCCATGATCCCGCTGTACATCTTCTACTCGATGTTCGGTTTCCAGCGCACCGGCGACAGCATCTGGGCTGCCGCTGACCAGATGGCACGTGGTTTCCTGCTCGGTGCCACCGCTGGTCGCACCACGCTGACCGGTGAGGGCCTCCAGCACATGGACGGTCACTCCCCGATCCTGGCATCCACCAACCCGGGCGTGGAGTCCTACGACCCGGCGTTCTCCTACGAGATCGCGCACCTGGTCCACCGTGGCATCGACCGCATGTATGGCTCGAAGGATGGTGAGAATGTCATTTACTACATCACCATCTACAACGAACCGACCCCTCAGCCTGCTGAGCCTGAGGATCTGGACGTCGAGGGTCTGCACAAGGGCATCTACCTCTATTCCGAGGCTGAGGGCGAGGGCCACCGGGCCTCCATCCTCGCCTCCGGTGTGGGTATGCAGTGGGCACTGCGTGCCAAGGAGATCCTGGATGAGGATTACGGCATCAAGGCCAATATCTTCTCCGCCACCTCCTGGACCGAACTGGCCCGCGATGGCGCACGTCGCAACCTCGAGGCACTGCGCAACCCAGGCACGGACATCGATGAGCCGTTCGTGACCACCCAGCTGAAGAAGGGTTCCGGCCCGTACGTCGCGGTCTCCGACTTCGCCACCGATCTGCCGAACCAGATCCGTGAATGGGTTCCTGGCACCTACACCGTTCTCGGTGCAGACGGTTTCGGATTCTCCGACACCCGCCCCGCCGCGCGTCGTTATTTCAACATCGACGCCGAGTCCATCGTTGTGGCTGTCCTGCGCGGCCTGGCCAGCGAAGGCACCATCGATGAGTCCGTGGCAGCCCAGGCAGCTGAGAAGTTCAAGCTGTCTGATCCGACCTCGGTCACCGTGGATCCGGATGCTCCCATCGAGTAACTTCGGTAAAAAGCACCACCACGCTTGACCCAGAAAACCCAACCGGCGCATCTCGCTCCGGTTGGGTTTTCTGGGTTTTCAGGTGAGGGTTTGGTTATCCCAGCATCGACTTGTCCGAGAGCGTGGCTCCCTTGATGTTGGCGAACTCCTGGAGCAGATCACGCACGGTGAGTTTGCTCTTGGTCTCCTGATCAGCTTCATACACGATGCGTCCTTCGTGCATCATGATCAGCCGATTACCCAGGCGGATGGCCTGTTCCATGTTGTGGGTGACCATGAGGGTGGTCAACCCACCTTCGGCGACGATCTTCTGGGTCAGGGTGGTGACCAGCTCCGCACGCTGGGGATCCAGGGCGGCGGTGTGTTCGTCGAGAAGCATGATTTTGGGCTGGGTGTACCCAGCCATGAGCAGGGACAGCGCCTGGCGCTGCCCACCGGAGAGCAGACCCACCTTGGCGGTGAGGCGGTTCTCCAGGCCGAGCTCCAACTTGGCCAGTTCCTGTTTATACAGCTCGCGTCGCTTGGAGGTCAGCGCGGAACCGAGTCCGCGGTTCTTGCCGCGCAGCAGCGCGAGGGACAGGTTTTCCTCAATGCTGAGGTTGGGGGCGGTTCCCGCCAGTGGGTCCTGAAACACCCGGCCCACGAAGCGGGCACGCTTATGCTCGGACATCCTGTTCACGGTGGTCCCGGCGATGGTGATGGTGCCGGAATCCATGAAGAGACGACCTGAAACCGCGTTGAGCAACGTCGACTTTCCCGCGCCATTGGAGCCAATGACGGTGACAAAATCACCCTCCCTCATCTCCAGGCTGAGATCAGTGAGCGCTTTGCGTTCATTGACGGTGCCCGGGAAGAAGGTCTTGCTGATGGTGGATATGGTCAACATGGATGAATCAACCGTCCTTTCCAACAGTCAGGGGCTCTGTGGGTTTCTCAGTGGCCACCGCTGCCGCTGGGATCGCGGGGGACCTCCGGAATCTGGAGGTCATTCCCTTCCAGCGTGGCAGGAGCAGCGCGATGATCACCAACAGTGCCGTGATCGCCTTCATGTCATTGGGATCAAGACCAACGCGCAGCGCCGCGAAAATGATCAGGCGGTAGAGGACCGCACCGATGATCACGGCGATGATGGCCATCCACACCCGACGCTGACCCAGCAGCGCCTGGCCGAGGATGACAGAGGCCAGACCAACGAGGATCAGGCCGATGCCCATGGAGATATCGGCGAAGCCCTGGTACTGCCCCACCAGCGCACCGCACATGCCCACAAAACCATTGGACAGGGCGATGGTGAACGTTTTGGTGAAGTCGGTGGACACACCGAAGGACTGCACCATGGGACCATTGTCTCCGGTGGCACGCAGTGACAGACCGAGGTCGGTGTTGAGGAACCACACCACCACGGCACCGAGCAGCACCACGGCGACCAGGAGGATTCCCGGACCAGCCCAGGTGCCCAACAATCCGGCGTCACGCAGCGGGGTGAAGATGGTGTCCTGCCGGAGCAGGGGCACATTGGCACCGTCCATGATGCGCAGGTTGATGGACCACAGGGCGATCATGGTGAGAATACCGGCGAGCAGTCCATCGATCTTGCCCTTGGTGTGCAGCAGACCGGTGATCAGGCCCGCGATGAAGCCGGTGACAAATCCGGCAAGCGTGGCCGGGACGGGATGCCATCCGGCCATGATCGCCATCGCCGCGGTTGCCGCACCGGTGGTGAAGCTGCCGTCGACGGTGAGGTCGGCGAAGTTGAGAACACGGAAGGTGAGGTAGACCCCCAGTGCCATCACACCGTAGATGAGTCCGACTTCAAGGGCGCCGATCATACGCGCTCAGCCTTGTCCAGGACCTCCTGGGGGATTTCCACACCCTGGCGCTCAGCGGCGTCCTCGTTGATCACGTAGGTGAATTCGGTGGCGGTCTCCACAGACATGGTTGCTGGATCAGCACCATCCTGGAGGATACGCAGTGCCATCTCACCGGTCTGGCGACCGAGCTCGGTGTAATCGATACCGAGGGTGGCAACCGCTCCGCCTTCGACGGTGCCGGATTCAGCGGCGATCACGGGGATCTGGTTCTGCTCTGCGATCTGGACGAGGGAGGCGATTCCGGAGACCACCATGTTGTCGGTCGGGACGTAGATGGCATCCACATCGCCCAGTGCGTCCACGGCCTGCTGGATCTCATTGACGGTGGTGACGGTCTGGGTCGAGACCTCGATGCCAAGGGGGCCCGCAGCCTCTTCGACAGCATCCACCTGTACCTGGGAGTTGACCTCACCGGAGGCGTAGACGATGCCAATGTTCTGGACACCTGGCACCAGCTGCTGGAGGAGCTCCAGCTGCTCATCGATCGGCGCCACATCGGACGTGCCGGTGACGTTTCCGCCCGGGCTTTCATTGGAATCGACGAGTTCAGCGGATTCCGCATCGGTGACCGCGGTGAAGAGAACCGGGATATCGGTGATGTTCTGGGCGGTCGCCTGTGCGGCCGGGGTGGCCACTGCGAGCACAAGATCCAGATCATCGGAGGCGAACTGCTGGGCGATGGTCAGGGCGGTTCCCTGCTCACCGTTGGCGTTCTGCTCCTCAAAGGTGACATCCACACCCGCGTCGTCAAAAGCCTGCTTGAAGCCGTCGGTGGCTGCGTCGAGCGCAGGGTGCTGCACCAGCTGGTTGATGCCGATGGTGTAGGACTCCCCACCCTCGGAGGTGGCGGTGGTGTCATCCGACTCGTCGGCGCAGGACGCCAGGGCGAGCGCGCCGACGGTCATGATGCCGGCGAAGATCTTCGAACGGGAAGAGAACATGGCACATCTCCTAATAAATTTTTCTAAGGGCCCGAGGGGTGTTTTATGACTATGACTCAAGAAACACCAGTGTGAGATGATTCTCACCTTTGAACTTACTGTCCCCGTAGGTCATATGGGTAAATCCGAGGGGTGTGTGGGTGCCCCAGGTGAGCACCGCAGTTAAACGTGAGCGTGGACAGCATGAAGAGGCCGCCGAAGAGACTGCGATAAATAGACGGCACGGAAAGTAGCGCGACGCTAGAGTGGTATCCACCATGAACGTGCCATCAAGAAAGCCCAGTGACTCTGACCGCGAATTCCTCCAGGCTGAACTCACCCGACTCGTCGGGCAGGGTCGCCTGGATCTGACCACCTACCAGGATCTGGTGGATATCGTATGGTCAACGGACAATAACACTGATCTGATGCAGATCCGTGCCCGCTACTTCGGTGGGCCGCCCGTTCAACAGCAGGGTTCCCCGGTTCCCCCGCAGCCCCTCCCCCAGCACTACCAGCAGCCGCCGCAGCAACCTCCGGCGCAGCATCATCAGAACTACCAGTATGGGCACCCCAACCAGCCGCCCCATCCCCATGCTCCTGATGGGATCCCGATGGGGCAGCACCTGGGACACCCCCATCAGTACACCGCGGTACCCCACCAGGACGTGGAGCAATCCACCATGAGCAGCATCAAGAAAACCGGTGAATGGGTCGTCCCCGGATATTCCTCCTACAAGCTCAATGGTTCGGATCTGCACCTGGATCTGCGCAGGGCCACAGCCTCGGCACCGGTGGTGACCATTGACATCTCCATGAACATGTCGGCGGCCACCATCGTGGTCCCACCGGGTGTGCACGTGGATGTCCAGATCGCCAGCAAGAACTGGTCGGAGTTCCATGTGGACACCACCAATCCGATCCCGGGCGCTCCCCGGGTGATCCTCACCGGGGTGTCTCGTGCCTCCACGCTCAAGGTGATCACCAAGAGCCCGAATGAGCCCCTGGGATTCTGGGAGCAGGTCTTCGGCAAGTAAAAGCTTCAGCCTTCCAGCACGTTGCGGAGAAGATTGTGGATGGTGTTGTTGAGGATGCCAGGGGCCTCCAGCGGCAGCATATGCCCCGCCCCTTCCGCGATCTGGCACCTGGCCTCCGGCCATAACTCGCAGATCCGCTCGGACTGACTGAGCGGTGTGACATCATCATTCTCCCCGGCGAGGACATAGCCGTGGATACCTGACATGGCTTCGGCGGCATCCAGCTCATCATGGTCCTGCAGGTCATCGAAGAACCCGACGAAGGTATCCAGAGGCGTCTCATGGATCATGGCGGCATGGAACTCCACCACCTGATCATTGATGGGGCGTTTGAACACCGCGGTGGACAGGGCCGGGGCGATGAACTGGGAGGCATAGTGCCGGAATGCCTCGGCATCATCGGGTGAGGCCTCGGTGACATCCCGGACCTTCTCAGCGATCGGAGAGGCCAGGATCTGTGGCAGTCCCTGTGCGGAGAGTGATTCGATGGAGGTGGCGGCGAGAATAACACCGGCGATCCGCTCACGCAGCTCGGGATCAGCACGTTTGACCAGGTTGAGAGCAGTCAAGCCCCCGAGGGAATGTCCCACCAGGATGAGTGGCCCCTCCGGCGCGTGGGTGGTGATGGCTGCGAGGACATCATCAGCGGTGCCGTCAATGGTGCAGGACTCCGGCGCAACACGTCCGGTGCGGCCGTGGCCGCGGGCGTCGATAAGCAGGCTTTTAACGTGCGGGAAGTGCGCGCGCAGGTAGTCAACCTGCATGTAGAACACCTCGGCGGCGAGGGTGAAGCCGTGGATGAACACCACGGTGGCCTCTGCGGCCGGGGGGCCGACCACGTAGGTCTGGATCGGGATGCCGCCGGATTCGACGACGGTTTCCACGTCAACGTGCACCAACCCGGGCCGCCGGGTGTGGCTGTGCAGCGCGGCGTGTTGCAGCGCTAATCGACGCCTGCCTGACTGTGTCAGACGTAAAGCTGTGCTTCGTGCATACGACCGTAACCGGATGGTACCCATTGCCATGCCCTTCAGCGTACAAGGGGAGCTGACTGGCTCACATGCGGGCATGTCGGTAACTTTAAGTGATATGAGCCTGAACCCCACCCCGAATGATGCCGATGTATCTGACTCCCAGTCCGGTACACAACAGACGCTGACCACCCTGATCACCATTTTGTCCGATGTAGGTGGCGTGGACAGCGATGACATCACCACCGACTCGCGCCTGCGTGATGATCTGGCCATCAGCTCCCTCAACCTCATCGAGGCTGTCGTACTGGTGGAGGACGCCTTCGGCGTGCGCATCGAAGATGCCGATGTCCAGGGGTTTTCCACTGTCGGTGATGTGATCACCTTCGTGGAGACCCACCGTCCCGCCGCCTGACACTGTTAGATATTTCATAGCCTCCGGACAATGCGCCGCTTTGGGAGCACAATGGTCTTATGACTGTGAATATCTCTTATCTCACCGATATGGATGGCGTCCTCATCAGGGAAGGCGACATGATCCCCGGTGCGGACCGGTTCCTGCAGGCGCTGACCCACAACAACATCGAGTTCATGGTGTTGACCAATAATTCGATCTTCACACCCCGTGATCTCTCCGCACGCCTGCGCTCCTCCGGTCTGGAGATCCCACCGGAGCGCATCTGGACCTCCGCGACCGCCACCGCCCACTTCCTGAAATCACAGATGAAAGAGGGCACCGCCTACGTGGTGGGTGAATCCGGTCTCACCACCGCACTCCACACAGCAGGCTGGATCCTCACTGATTCCAACCCTGATTTTGTGGTCCTGGGTGAGACCCGCACCTATTCCTTCGAGGCGATCACCACCGCCATCAACCTGATTCTGCGCGGTGCCCGCTTCATCTGCACCAACCCGGATGTCACCGGCCCTTCCCCCACCGGAATCCTGCCGGCCACCGGTTCGGTTGCCGCCCTCATCACCGCCGCCACCGGCGCAGAACCCTACTTCATCGGCAAGCCCAACCCCGTGATGATGCGCAGTGCGCTCAACACCATCGGCGCGCATTCGGAACACACCGTCATGATCGGCGACCGCATGGACACCGATGTGATCTCAGGCCTGGAAGCCGGCATGCGCACGGTTCTGGTCAAGAGCGGGATCTCCGATGAGGCGGAAATCAAACGCTACCCCTTCCGCCCCACCATGGTGGTTGATTCCATCGCCGACATCGCCGAAAACTGGGATGACCCCTTCGGCGACGGATCCTTCTTCGAGGATGATCCGGCAGAAAAGGCCACCGGTTTCTCCGAGGAGAGCTGATATCTGAATGAATTATTGTCCCCGCCGGTGTTGTTTCCTGCGCATCGGCGGTGCGGTGTCTACTGTCTAGAACATGGCGATATCAGACATTGTGCGCAAGGGCGAGAATGCCTCTAACCGGGCCGCCATGAAATGGTCCACCGGCAAAGGGTGGATCCCTGAGGTGACAGGTTTCTCCGGTTATGGAACCGACCGACGGATCCGGGTACTCGCGAGGGTGCTCATGACCAACCCGGACAAACCGGAGAGCATCCCCTCCGGGGCTGAATACCAGTCACCGGTGTCCCTGGGTAAACAGGCACAGCGCGGGTGGCGCCAGTTCTTCACCATCCAGATCCCCGAACACCCCGTGCGTGTGAGTATCGGCGATACCATCGTGGAGACCCACACCGATTCCAACGGTTACCTTGACCTGCTCATCGAGGACCACGGTTTGGCTACCGGTTGGCACGATGTGACGGTGCAGGCCGAGGGTGCACAACCAGCCACGGCGCGGGTGCTCATCGTGTCCCCTTCGGCGCGACTGGGGCTGGTCTCTGATATCGATGACACCGTCATGGTCACCTGGCTTCCCCGCGCCCTGTTGGCTGCCTGGAATTCCTGGATCCGCCACACCAACACCCGCCAACCGGTTCCCGGCATGGCTGAGTTCTATGCCGAGCTGCTCAAAAATGACCCGGACGCGCCGGTGTTCTACCTCTCCACCGGGGCATGGAACACCTTCGAAACACTGCGTGGCTTCCTGACCAGGCATAACCTCCCCGACGGGCCGATGCTGCTCACCGATTGGGGCCCCACCCCCACCGGGCTATTCCGTTCAGGACAGGAGCACAAGAAGGTCCAACTGCGTAACCTCTTCATTGATTATCCGGACATCAAGTGGATTCTCGTCGGTGATGATGGGCAGCATGACCCGCTGATCTTTGATGAGGCCGTCGCTGAGCATCCGGACCGGATCGCCGGTGTGGCCATCCGCGAACTCTCCCCCGGGGAGCACGTGTTGTCCCATGGCACCACCGGTGCGTTGTCCACCATCACCACCAATGGCGGGCAGGGTGTGCCAGTGGTACACGGCCGCGATGGTCACGAGCTTCTTGAGCATCACCGGTCCAAGCCGTTTCCCCTGACCGTGGATCCAACCGGCTCAGCAGAATCCGAGAGGTGACTCATTAAGACAACAGTCCTGCGACGCCTCCCCCTTCCTCTAGGGAGGCGCCGCAGGACTGAGTCCATTCCCCCTGGTGTAACCCGAATGCGTCTAATCGACGATGCGGAGCTCAACCTCGAACCTGTGTTCATCCGCCAGATTAACCAGCATCTCCCTCAGATAAGAGAGTTCGCGTGGTGTTCCGGTGATCACCTCACGACACTCGACGAGGCCGAGCTGAAAAGGATCACGACGCCAGGCCGTGAACCAGTGTGCGGTGAGCGGGTCCGACCCCGAGGCGAAAAGCTCGGAGGGACTCGGAATACACACAACCATTGCTGCTTCCACGGTGGAGCGCAGCGCACAGGGCATCCCACTGATGGTGAGAACAGCGGTCTGCGCAGGCTTTGCCACGTCTTCATAAGAACCAGCGACGGAGGTCTTCAGTTGGGGTAGCCCCATGTCCTCCCAGAAGTCTGCCGAAAGCAGTTCCGCCTGATGACGGGTCCGGGTGGGCACGGTTAATGCGTTGTTCGTCATGTCGGATTCCTTCGGCAACACTTGACAACCCCCGACTCTCCAGGATGGATTCCCCCAGAGCCGGGTGTTGTAAGACGAGGATCGTCTTCCCCAACGGCCTCGTGTGCGCGTCATTCATCTTCAACGACTTGCTACAGGCGATTCTGGTTAACTCCCGCCCCACCGGCAACCCTGAACCAACACTTTAGCCCCCGATTATTAAACCTAAAGCTTAACTTTAGACTCCCCGTTATCCGACCAAACCGAGACCAGCTCAGAACGCTTTTTGGGCTCCGAGCGGCCCTCCCGGCCAGCCAGATCCCATCCCCATGGCAGCTGGATACAAGTAATCCCTACGCTTGAATTTCCGCCCAGAGCGCATCGTTGAAGTCTGACCACAACGGCTTGGCCCAGTCCTCGAAGAAACGATCCGTCAACACCACACAGGCACGCCCGGAACCCGGAACCACCCAGAGGAAAGTACCGGAATAACCGAAATGGCCGATGGTGGTCTCGGGCATCCCGGGGCCGGTCCAGTGTGGATCCTTCGTGCCTTTGATTTCAAAACCCAGGCCCCACGGGCATGGTTTCTGCATTCCGTATCCCGGGACGGTTCCGATTAGATCCGGATACTGCACCGTGAATGCTTCATCCAGTGTCTGTTGTGACAGCAGGGTCGGCTCAACCAATTCCTGCGCAAACCGGGTCAGGTCCGCAACGGTGGAACGCATCGCGTGCCCCGCCGAACCATGCAGCTCAGTGGAATCCATGCCGAGCGGATCCAACACCGCTTCCTTCAGATACTCCGCGAAGGGCATCCCGGCTTCTTCCGCCACCGCATCAGCAAGCACATCGAAACCTGCCGAGGAGTAGATGCGTCGGTCCTCCACCGGACGCTGCACCACGGGGCTACCAAATGCCAGACCCGAGGAATGCCCCAACAGGTGTCGAACCGTCGCCCCCTCCGGGCCCAGGGGTGTGTCCAGTTCGAATACCCCCTCCTCCACTGCGAGAAGGAATGCGTAGGCGGTCACCAGTTTGGTCACGCTCATGATCTCGAAGACCTCATCAACATCGCCGTGGGTGGTCACAGCGCCGTCCACGATGACGCTGCCAGCGACGTTATCCACCGGCCATGAATCCAATGCCTGCAAGCTCTTCATGGCCTAGACCCTAGCAACACCTTCAACCTGGACGTCGGTGCGACATGTCGCCTGCGGTGCGGAAAATGTAATCTGTGTAGATGTGACCCCCTTCGAGTTCCCCCACCTGTTGAAAACCGCGACCACACTTATCACCGGGTCTGGCGGATTTCTCCTCCGGAACCCCGGGAGTTTTGTGGAGAAGGTGGCCCAGCGTTTCCGGGAGTCACCCTTGGGGGCACCGCTTGCAGCAATGATAAAGCGGATGCCGGCAGTGTCGGATCATGAGAGGCTCGGCCAGTTGGAGCTGGCCCCACAAACAGCACGGATCCGTAATCTCCGTTCCCTTCTATCCCATAGGCCCGATCACACTCCGACGTTCCCGGGTGAGCACACCGGACCTGTGATCCACCTCCTCACCAATTCCCTGCCCCACACCAATTCGGGGTACTCCCTTCGCTCACACGGGGTGTTGACCGCCTTGCGCAGCGTAGGAGTTTCGGCCCTGGCGGTGACACGGCTGGGTTATCCGGTTACCGTGGGCCGACTATCGCGCACTCAGCAGGAACTGGTGGAGGGAATTGCCTACCACCGACTTCTGCCCTGGGTGATGCCGAATTCCTCCCTCTCCGTGGTTCGACACACCGCCGCAGACTTGATTCGAATCGCGCGCAGCACCGATGCGTGGGCCATCCACACCACCACCCCCTTCGAGAATGCTCTGGCCGCGGAGCATGCTGCACGGGAACTGGGCATCCCCTGGATCTACGAGGTCCGGGGTGAACCCGAACTGACATGGTTGAGCCGTTTCGACCCTGCCACTCCCCTCGATGTGGAACAGGCCGCCCATAGTTCCCTGTTCCAGGGTCGACGCTTGCAGGAAACGGCACTGGCCATGCGCGCAGATGCAGTCGTGGCTCTCAGCAGTGTCTCTGCAGAACAACTGGCCGAGCGTGGGGTGGACCCGGAGAAGATCACCGTGATCCCCAACGCCGTGGACTCTGACCTCATCGGGAAATCCACAGACAGGGACGCGCTCCGCGAGGAACTCGGATTGCCCACTGGCCCGCTGGTGGGATCTGTTTCCGCGATGGTTGGTTATGAGGGATTCGATACCCTGATCGAGTCCCTCGCGCAGTTGTCTGATCTGACGGCGATCCTGGTGGGTGATGGAACGGAACTCCCCGCATTGAAACAGCTTGCCGCGGACTGCGGGGTGATCAATCGCGTCATATTCCCGGGACGTGTCCCGGCGGTCGATGCCTGGAAATGGTACGCCGCACTGGATGTCTTTGTGGTTCCGCGCAAGGACACCCCGGTGTGTAGGACAGTCACCCCGATCAAACCATTGGCTGCACTGGCGCTAGGTATCCCAGTGGTGACCTCAGATCTTCCTGCCCTGCGGGAAGTGACCGGAAACCTGGGGGTCTATGCAGAGGCTGATGATCCCGAGGCGTTGGCCCTTGCGGTGAACAAGGCTCTCCGGGCCGCCCCGGTCGATGCAACAGACTTCCTGGAGCAGCGCACCTGGGACGCCATCGGCCAGCGCTACGCCGAGATGTATGCAGAGCTCAAGACCCGCATCAGTCATTAATCAGCAACTAAGCGGCGAGGGTCTCTGCTGAGGTTCACCGGCCGCCGGGAATACTAGTTCCCACCGGTCCGTTTCTTGCGGAAAGGGTGCCTGCCCACCTGCACGGCTGTATCAACAAGCTTCAGGAGGCGCTGCGGAGCAATCGTCTCCCGCTCGCGGCTGACCCAGTCAGATCCCCGTCCACTGATGGCCAGGCAGTCACGGTTCTTAGCCAGTTGTATCCACAGATCAGCCAACCCTTCCGGGTCGGCGGGGTCCACCACATCGCCTGCGCCCTGCTGCCTCACCAGTTCCGCCGCCTCACCTGAGACGACTGCACTGATATGTATCCGGGAGACCATCAGTTCATAGGTCTTTGAGGGCACAGCGCGGGTCAGTGGCTCCCAATGGGTGAGGTGAACCAAAGCGGTGTCTGCCCAGTCGTAGTCGGCATTGAGTTCATCGGCGGGTTTCCTGCTGAGGATCTCAATGGCACCATCGACCTCACGTGCATGCTTCACCAGTGCCTGCCTGGTGGCGCCCGCCCCCACCATGCGCAGATGAACCGTCAGACCCTTTTCCTCCGCGATGCGGACGGCCTCAATCGCATTCTGGAGATGCTGCGCCCGCCCGAGGGTACCGGCGTAGAGCACCCGCAGTTCATTATCCGGTCGGGAACTTTTGTCAGTGGCCAGATAATCCGTCTCCGCGGGAAACACATTGCGCACGGTGGTGATGTCCACCGGGGGTTTATTGCGCCACAGCTCGGTGGACTCCCGGAGGTGATGCTCAAGATTCTCTGCGGTGACGACAATCCCGGAGGACATCCGCAGGATGTTGTTCACAATCCTTCTGATCATTCCGACACCGAGGTTAAGCGGTCCCTTGAGCACGAGGTTCTCCAACCGACTGGTCTCACTGACCCCCTCATTCCAGGAGGTGATCTGGTCCAAGAGGTCCGGCCACGCGTCTCGGAGGTCGATGATGTAGGGCCTGCGCTGGAAGAGGGCCACCAGGTAGGTGATAACCGATGTGGGGAGAGCCGGAACCGTTCCTATGATCAGGTCAGGTTTCTGGCCATTTCTGCCACGCGAGCGCTTCAGCGCGGTGATCAACGAGGTCGCTGCCACAAAAACCTGGCTGAATCCCCTGCTGATCAGTGAGTTGTTACTGGGCAGATACGGAGTCCTGATGATCGACTCCCCAGATTGCCCGGTTTCCGCCTCGGCGTTGAGAAGTTTGAAGGAGCGCAACCCTTCCCGGGTTGATCCCGCCCGTTGACCATGGGGCGGTGGCGTGATCACGGTGACCTGATGTCCTGCATCAATAAGCACCTTGGATAGCCATGTCCAACGGCGTTGGTGAACGCCGTTTTCGGGATACCAGTGATGCGAAATGATCAAGATGTTCAATGGTCGACGGCCGCCTCTGATATTCGCCCCTCATCGAGGGAGGTTTTCTCTAACTCCCTGCACGAAGAAGGATTCTTTAAAAACCGTATCATGCAGCGCACATGCATTCCCCACAGAGTCTAAGAATTCAACCATAGGGTTACTATCGTCTCTTCGGACACCATCCCCAGACATGAATGAATCGCCGCGCACCAGACGCGACGATCATTAAACGTGGGGCCAGCGGGGCTCGAACCCGCGACCAACGGATTATGAGTCCGTGGCTCTAACCGACTGAGCTATAGCCCCTCACCGTTGCCTTTTGGACAACGCGCTTATTATACCCATCCCCCGTCGCCCCAACATGCCGACCCCCGCTTCATGGCGCATTATCATGTGAAACACATCTCCCCATTGCATTGAAAAGGTTGCTCCATGCACGGAAGAACCCTCACTCGCCGTCGCTTCCTGCAGGCCACCGCGATCACAGCCACCACAGCCACCACAGTGGTTCACACCAGCGATGCCAGCGCCGGACAACAGGGACAACAGGGACAACAGGGACCGTGGTTTCATCATGGTGTGGCATCCGGGGATCCCACCCCCACCTCGGTCATCCTCTGGACACGGGTGACCCCGATCCCCGGGGCCACCCCCGGAAGTGGGATCGGGGGCGATGTGGAGATCGGGTGGGAGGTTGCGAGGGATGCGTCGATAAGCACCGTTGTCGCCTCCGGCAGTGTGATCACCGGGCCGGGCCGTGATCACACCGTGCACGTGGACCCGGGCGGGCTTGAGCCCGCCACCCGCTATTTCTACCGCTTCACCGCACCAGACGGCACGCGTTCGCCGGTGGGCACCACCGCAACGTTGACGCTTGATGACGCCCCCCTCGCCTCCCTGAATTTCGCCGTCGCCTCATGCTCGAACTGGGAATCAGGGTTCTTCGCCGCCTTCGGTGACATCGCCCGGCGCGCAGACGCGGGACAGCTGGACCTGGTGGTGTTCCTCGGGGATTACATCTATGAATACGGACAGGGGCAGTTCGTGGGCAAAAACGGTGTCATCCGCTCCACGCAGCCAGCGGAGGAGATCATCACGCTGTCCCAGTACCGCCAGCGCTACGGGCACCACCGGTCCGACCCGGATCTACAGGCCGCGCACGCCGCGCTGCCGTGGGTGGTCATGTGGGATGATCACGAGACCGCCAATGACTCCTGGCGGGACGGTGCACAGAACCATCAGCCACACGAAGGCCCCTGGAGTGAGCGCAGGCAGGCAGGACTGCAGGCCTACCTGGACTGGATGCCCATCCGTGTCATCACAGATTCCGTTCTCTACCGCTCATTCACCTTCGGCGACCTCGGCCAGTTGTCCATGCTGGATCTGCGCAGTTTCCGGGATGCCCCACCAACACATCACGAGTGGCTGAACGGAATGCGCGGCACCACCATGATGGGCACTGATCAATTCACCTGGTTGAAAACCCAGGTGGAAACCTCCTCGGCGCGGTGGAACATTATCGGCAGTTCCGTCATGTTCGCCCCCATGCAGGTCACCGGCGGGCCACTGATCCAACTGCCTGACCCGCTGCCCGCCAACCTGGATCAGTGGGATGGATATTCCCGTGAACGTGACCGGTTGCTCTCCGTCCTGGCTGGCACTGGTCGGCCGACACTGTTTCTCTCCGGTGATATCCATTCCGAATGGGGCAGCACCCTGCGTCACGATGGTCGCCACATCGCCGCTGAACTGGTGTGCAGTTCCATCTCCTCCCCCAACGTGGATGACTTCCTCAACCTCCCAGAGAACAGCCCCGTCAGCCTCAACCTGGAAAACTTCATCCGACACAACGCCTCCCACGTCCGACACGTGGATCTGGATGCCCATGGTTATGCGATCGCCTCCCTCACTCCCGATGCCGTGCGAATGGAATGGATACGCGTCGCCGACATCACCCGCCCTGATTCACCGGTTTCCACAGCAATCGCTTTGGACTGGGTTTATGGCACCGGATTTACCTCCTGACCATACGATTTGCGTGTTTTGAAGCCATCGGGCTATAGTTAATTCTCGTTGCAAGGGAGTGGCACAGAGCCGCTACCGAAACAACAGACTTATTCCTCCATAGCTCAGTTGGCAGAGCATTCGACTGTTAATCGAAGGGTCACTGGTTCGAGCCCAGTTGGAGGAGCAAGATTGAAACCCACCGAGTTTTCTCGGTGGGTTTTTTCGTCGTCCGGCTGGGGTTGGGCGCTGGGCGCTGGGGTTGGGGCTTAAAGGGGGTTGGGGTTGACCCGGTTTCTCCGGACGCACAGACTGGCCGAGAGTAAAAGTGGGAGATCTGTTGCTTCTGCCGTTGGAAAACCCCAGGACAGCTTTATAGAACTCCAAGTTTTACCCTCACGTACCGTGGGCCCATGAGCACAGACTCCTCCACCACTTTTTCGCTGACCGCCACCCGCACCGGATCATGGACTTACACCGTGGACAATGGCCGTGGCGCCACTGTTGATATCGGTCTGGAGGGCGCCGACGGGGCCTTCTCCCCGGTCGAATTACTCCAGGCGGCACTCGCCGGATGCGCGGCGCTGTCCGCCGAGGCACAACTGGTGAACAAACTGGGTGAGAATGCAGAAGTAAGTTCTGTCGTGGACTTCACCCATGATGCGGACACGAACCGCATCACCAGTCTCACCAATCTGATTTCCGCGGACATGTCCTCACTGGATATTGAACGCAGGGAGAAACTCATCGCAGCTGCAGAGAGGTCCATCGGCATTCTGTGCACGGTGAAAACATCCCTCAACCATGGCGTCGAGGCCAGCACCACTGTCACAGCAGCACCATAGGCAGCCCCCTCAACTTGGCCCTAACCCTCGGCCCTGACCCATGCGGTGCCGCGCCCCCATGATTGTCACTTCCCACGTCACGCTCTACCCTGGCAGGCATGGAAAAAACCACGAGCACAGCACAGTCCGTACCGCTGGATACCCCACTGGAGGACTACACGCTGTTGTCAGACACCCACACCGGTGCCCTGCTGTCACGCAATGGCAGCATCGACTGGCTGTGTCTACCCAGGTTTGATTCGCAGGCGGTGTTCACCCGGCTCCTCGGAGACCATGATCATGGCCACTGGAGCCTGCGGGTCGCGGACGGTGAAGTGATCAGCCATGCCTACCTGGGTGATTCGTTTGTGGTGCAGACCGTATGGCGTTCCGAAACCGGCACGGCGCGCGTGGTGGATTTCATGCCTATCCACGGTCACGGTGATACTCTCACTGACCTGGTGCGCACCATCCACTGCATTGAAGGTGAGGTGGATGTGGAGGCCACACTGCGTCTGCGTTTTGATTATGGTGAGGCCACACCGTATTTCCGGACCGAGGAATTGGATGACATGAGTGTGGTCCAGGCGGTCGCCGGCCCCAACGCGGTTTATGTCCGTGGCCCGAAAATGCCACACCGCCCTGCCAGGGACTGCCACGCTGGAACCTTCCATATGAAAGAGGGCGACACCCTGGAATGGGTGCTCACGTGGTCACCGTCCTTCGATGAACATCCGCCGCTGCCGGATTATTCACGTTCCCTTGAGGCCACGTTGGCGTTCTGGTCCTCCTGGGTGGAAGACCTGCCCCAACAGAAGCTTTACGACGCCGAGGTTCGCCGCTCCATGCTCGTCCTACGGGCCCTCACGGATCTGAAAACAGGTGGCATCGTGGCCGCACCGACGACATCCCTCCCCGAGGATTTCGGTGGTGTCCGCAACTGGGATTACCGGTTTGTGTGGTTGCGTGATTCCGCCCTGACCATTGAGTCCCTGGTGGAGTACGGCTTTTCACGTGCCGCGCTGCAGTGGCGAACCTGGCTGTTGCGCGCCATCGCCGGTGATCCGGAAAACCTCCGCATCATGTACGGACTCGGCGGTGAGAGGCACCTCCCAGAGCGGGAACTACCCCACCTGCGTGGGTATGAAAACTCGGTGCCTGTGCGGGTGGGCAACGGGGCCGCCGAGCAGTACCAGGCCGATGTTGTCGGTGAAGTGATGGTGGCATTGGAGACACTGCGCCGCGCCGGCTGCAAGGAGGATGAGTTCTCCTGGGGCATGCAGAAGGCCATGCTGCAGTTCCAGGAGGAGAATTACGACCGCAAGGACCAGGGAATCTGGGAGATGCGCTCGGAACCCCAGTACTTCACCCACGGGCGTGCCTCCATGTGGGCGGCCTTCGACCGCGGCGTGAAGGCAGTAGAAGAATACGGTCTGGATGGCCCGGTCGAACACTGGCGGGAGCTCCGCGACCGCCTCTGCGCTGAGATCATGGAACACGGTTACAACGAGGAAATCCAGTCCTTCACCCAGTGTTATGACAACACCCAGGTGGATGCCTCACTCCTGCACCTGGTCCAGATCGGTTTCATCTCCGCCACCGACCCGAAGATGCTCAGCACTGTCGCCCGCATTGAGCAAGAGCTGCTGGATGACTATGGTTTCCTGCACCGCTACATCACGGACGGCTCCGATGGGCTGGCTGGCGATGAGTACCCCTTCATCATCTGTTCCTTCTGGCTGGTGGAGCAGTACGCTATTTCCGGGCGGTTGGATGATGCCAAGGAAATGATGGCCCGTATCCTCTCGGTGCAGAGTCCACTCGGTCTGCTGGCGGAGGAATACTCCACCTCACATCAGCGGATGGCCGGGAACTATCCACAGGCCTTCTCCCACATCGGCCTGATCAGTGCGGCACGCGCCATCAATTTTGAGGAAGCCCGGAACAGGTAGGCTGTACCGTGTTCCTTCCGATGCACCTCAAATATCTTCTAGGGAGAGTTATCCACCCATGATCCAGCTTGTGATCGGCGCTGCCGCTGGCTACGTCTTAGGCACCAAGGCCGGGCGTAAGCGATACCACCAGATCAAAAAGGGATACGAGACCGCCATCAATTCACCGGTGACCAAGTCAGCGGTGAATGCCACGCGTCGGGCGATTGCCAACAGGCTCGACCCGGAGCCACGGATGAAGGAAGTGCGCAACCTCCGCACACAGGATGGTCACACCGTCTTGGAGCCAGACCAGGACTAGCCTCGGTTCCGGCTATCCTCTGAACGCCCGGGCCAGCAGTTCCCGTCGGGCCTGTTCCAGGGCCACCAGATCAGAGAACAGGGAGTTGTAGGCCTGTTCATCATCGGAGGGTCGCATGCGTTGCAATTGGCTTTTCAGCACCGCGATCTGGTTGCCCACGCGGGTTTCCTGTAGACGGGACAGCACACCATCGGTGTAGGATTCCACGTCTTGCGCTTCAACCTCGATGGGTTCCATCGCCAATTCTGATACCAGTGATGTACCCAGGATGTCGGCCATGTTCTCTGACACGCTGGGCAGCCAGTCCACTCCCGGCGTGGCCTGCTCACAACCGCCCGCGGCGGCGATGGCATCACGGACCAGCCGGTAGGCGGGGTTGGTGAAACAGTCCACCGCCAGACCATCAAAGTAGGAACCCGCCAGTTCAGGATATTGGAGCGCGATCTTCAGGGATTCCCGCTCCTGCCACAGCGCGGGGTTGCGGGGATTGGGCATGGTCATGTTCGGTCGACGGCTCTGATCCTCCAGCTGCTGGGTATCAAAGCGGGTTGCCCGCATCTGTTTCTTCTGCTGCCGGGGGCGCCGGGATTCCTCATGGACCTGGCGCAGCACTTCAGCCGGGTCGGGCCAACCCACCCAGCCGGCGAGGAGACGGGCGTATTCGGACTGCAGGGTCTTGTCACGGATCTCCGCAACGATGGGCACCGCGCGACGCAAAGCTGACAGGCGGCCTTCCACCGTGTCATGGGAGTAGTCGGCGATGATGGACTGGATGACGAACTCGAACATGGGCACTCTGCTTGCGACCAGGTCACGCACCGCGGCGTCACCGCGTTCCAAACGCATATCGCAGGGGTCCATGCCCTCCGGGGCGACCGCCACATAGGACTGGCCGGTGAATTTCTGGTCTCCCTCAAAGGCACGCATGGCGGCCTTCTGTCCCGCCTCGTCGCCGTCAAAGGTATAGATGAGCTCACCGCGGAAATAGTTGTCATCGAGCATGAGTCGACGCAGCATCTGCAGGTGTTCCTCACCGAAGGCGGTGCCACAGGATGCCACGGCTGTTTCAATGCCCGCGGCATGCATGGCCATGACATCGGTGTATCCCTCCACCACCACGGCCTGGTGGCTCTGGGCGATGGCCCGTTTGGCTGTGTCCAGACCGAACAGCACCTTGGACTTCTTGTACAACAACGTTTCGGGCGTGTTCATGTACTTGCCCATCTTGTCGTCGTCGAAAAGCTTCCGGGCGCCGAACCCGATGACATCGCCGGAGAGGTTCTTAATCGGCCACAACAGACGACGCTGGAACTGGTCGATGGGACCACGCCGGCCCATCTTGGTCAGGCCGGCGGCCTCCAGTTCCTTGAACTCAAAACCCTTCTTCAGCAGATATTTGGTCAGGGTGTCCCAACCAGCCGGGGCGTATCCGCATTCGAACTGGTAGATGTGTTCCTTGCTGAACCCCCGTTGCAGCAGGAAGTCCCTGCCGGGCTGGGCTTCGGGGGTTTCCAGCTGTTCACGGTAGAACTGGTGGGCAGCCTTGTTGGCCGCGATGAGACGCTGCCTGGTGCCCGGTTCCTCACGCCGCCCCGGGCCACCACCCTGATAGTTGATCTGGAAGCCGATCTTCTCAGCGCAGACCTCCACCGCCTCGGGGAAGGTGATGTGCTCCATCTCCATGAGGAAGGAGTACACATCACCGCCTTTGCCGGTGGAAAAGCAGTGGTAATACCCACGGTTGGGTCGAACGTGGAACGACGGTGTCTTCTCATCCTTGAAGGGGCTGAGTCCCTTGAGTGAGTCTGCGCCAGCGGTTTTAAGCTGCACATAATCACCCACGATCTCCTCGATCGGGGTTCGTTCACGGATTGCCTGGATATCGCTTTCCGGTATGCGTCCCTTAGCCATGGTGAACACTCTAGCCCCTCATCCGGACATCGTTCCCATGCGAGGACTATGCCAAGATGGAACGCATGCTGAGAAGTGGAAACAAGACTGTAGCCGGATTCATCGGAGCCGGGCTGATCCTCGCCGCCGCCTGGATGGGCTTTGATATCAGCGGAGATGACTCCGCTGACACACCAACTCCCACCAGCATGCCCACCACGGCAAACACCTTCCTGCCCGGGCAGAACACCAGCACGCCCGCACCCGAACCCACCACCGCCAGCCCCGGGCAGAACACCATCAGCGGTCTGCCCACCTGCACCACGCTGGAACTGCCCAACCAGGCCGATCTGGTCATCGGGGACATCCTGGCCGGAGGCCCCTTCGATTACCCCGATAATGATGGGGTGCGCTTCGGAAACTATGAAGGCATCCTCCCCGATGAGTCCAACAACTACTACCGTGAGTACACGGTGGAAACCCCAGGGCTGAATCACCGTGGGCCGCTGCGTATCGTCACCGGCGGAACCCAGGCCACCGACCCGGAGGTCTGGTATTTCACCGAGGATCACTATGAGAGCTTCTGTGAGATCACCGATGCTGAGAGCGTGGAGAATTAGACCATGGACATCGTGATCAGAGGCACGTTCCATGACCGGCAGGATTTCTTCGGTCTGATTGGCAGGGCGGCCTGGGGTCTCGAACGCCCCTCCCCCACCAATTTCGACGGGCTGGCCGATCTGATCCGGGAAACCCACCTACAAAAAATCACCGTTCACGGGTCCTGGGCAGTGGAGAAGAAAACAACCTCAACGCTCCACCGGATCTGTGAGGATCTCGGTGTGTCGCTGAGGTTGCCCGGGGACTTAAATCACGCAGGGTGAGGTACCTCTGGGGATTTAAGCCTTATTCCACGGTGACCGACTTGGCCAGGTTGCGGGGCTGATCAACGTCATAGCCCTTCTCCGTGGCCACGGCGCAGGCGAAGATCTGCAGTGGCACGGTGGCCAGCAACGGCTGCATCAGGGTCGGGGCCTGCGGAATGCGGATGATGTAGTTGGCGTGCTCGTTGACAGCCTCATCGCCTTCCTCCGCGATGACAATGGTGACGGCACCACGTGCACGGACCTCCTGAATATTGGAGACCACCTTGGCGTGGAGTGAATCACGGCCACGTGGGGATGGGACGATCACGAAGACCGGCTGACCGTCTTCCACCAGGGCGATGGGGCCATGCTTGAGTTCACCGGCTGCGAATCCCTCTGCGTGCAGGTAGGCGATCTCCTTGAGCTTCAGTGCACCTTCCAGTGCCACCGGGTAACCGACGTGGCGTCCGAGGAAGAGAACGGATTTGGCATCGACCATGGCCTGTCCGAGCTGCTTGACCTGATCTTCGTTGTCGATCACCTCTTGGATCTTTGCGGGCATCTCACGCAGGGAATCCAGGATCACACTCACCTCATCGGCGAACTTGTTGCCACGAAGCTGCGCCAGGTAGAGACCGAGCAGGTAGGAGGCGGTGATCTGGGCCAGGAACGCCTTGGTGGAGGCCACGGAGATCTCCGGTCCGGCATAGGTGTAGAGGGAGGCATCCGCCTCGCGGGGCAGGGTGGAACCGACGGTATTGCAGATGGCGATGACCTTGGCGCCCTGTTCACGTGCATGACGTACAGCCATGAGGGTGTCCATGGTTTCACCCGACTGGGATAGTGCCACCACCAGGGTCTTCTCGTTCACAATGGGGTCCCGGTAGCGGAACTCATGGGCCAGTTCCACCTCGGTGGGGATACGGCACCAGTGTTCGATGGCATAACGTGCCACCTGACCTGCGTAGGCCGCGGTGCCGCAGGCAACCACGATGATCTTGTCCGCGGACCGCAGTACGGATTCATCGATACGCAGTTCATCCAGGACCAGCTTGCCTTCCTCGTCGAGGCGGCCCAAGAGGGTATCGCGCACGGCGGCGGGCTGGTCGTGGATCTCCTTGTCCATGAAGGAGTGGAATCCACCCTTCTCTGCAGCGGCGGCGTCCCACTCCACGGCGAAAGGCTTGCCTACCGCCGGGGTGCCGTCGAAGTTGGTGATCTCATAGGAATCGGCGGTGATGGTGACGATCTGGTCATTGCCCATCTCCACAGCGTTGCGGGTGTAGTCAATGAAACCGGAGACATCGGAGCCCAGGAAGTTCTCCCCCTCGCCCAGGCCGATCACCAGTGGTGAATTGCGGCGCGCGGCCACGATCCGGTCACCGTGCTCAGCGTGGATGGCCAGGAGGGTGAACGCACCTTCAAGGCGCTGACCGGTCAGCTGCATGGCCAGGGTGAGGTCACCGTTACCCTCAGTCTTGTAGATCTCTCCCAGCAGGGTGGCCGCCACCTCAGTATCAGTGGAGGAGACGAAGTTATAGCCCTTGGACACCAGCTCGGCACGGAGTTCGGAGAAGTTCTCGATGATGCCGTTGTGCACCACGGCCAGCTGTCCACCGGCCACCACGTGCGGGTGGGCGTTGACATCGGTGGGTCCACCGTGGGTGGCCCAGCGGGTGTGGCCGATTCCGAGGATCGACTGCGGCAGCGGAGCGCGGGCTATCTCGCCGTCCAGTGCAGCGACCTTGCCTGCCTTCTTCCGGAAGTTGATCTCCCCGTCCGAGTAGACAGCCACGCCTGCCGAGTCATATCCGCGGTATTCCAGCCGACGGAGTCCCTCGAGAACTACGTCCAGCGCATAGTAGTTGCGGGTGTCACCCGCTTGGCCAATGTATCCGACAATTCCACACATTCCCGAAACTGTACATCAGGTTTTATCTCTCGCACCACCTGAAAAGGGCAGAAATTTTCTTCATGTTTCTGACCACCGGAAACATGTGTCTATCTGCCCAAACGACACCTGTCGATTGAAAGGAATCTCGTGTTTCCCCACGCGAAACGTAGAGTTTCCTGCCAAGATTCTCAGCGGTGTGGCAAGCAGTACATCACCCCAGGAAACCCGAGATATCCGCTGCGTTCCGGGCCATGCGCTCCAGACGTGATTCCGTCATCGATGCAATCTGATCCACCACCACCCGGGCCCGTCCGGCATCTCCATCGGCTTCCAAAAACCACTGCCGGTACATCGGATCCAGGGACCCCGGCGCGCCGAGCATGAGGTAGTCATATACGCGGAAGACACGGTCGCGTTGTCGGTCTTGTCTGGCCAGGTGGCCTGGATCATCCATCACGTAGAGGACCGCCAGGGTTTTGAGTAGTTTCACTTCTCGGTCGGCCTCGGGTTGGATGACCAGATCACCGTGCATCCTTCCGACATCGATGCCGCCCTCCAGGGCTGCAGTCCGGGTGGCACCGATCGTGGAACCGACATATCGACCCACCAGTTCGGAGGTCATTGCCTTCAGCGCCGTGTAGGACGACAGTGTGGCCGTGAAATCCGTGGCGGCCGCCACCACGGGCAGTTCCCGCAGCTGTGCGGCACCCTCGATCAGTTCTCCGGGGTCTCCCCCGAAGGCGCGGGCGCCTTTCTCCGCCAGGGCTGCCAGTTCCACCAGATCCCACAACACGCTCAGGTCGATGCGTCCGGAGACAATGCCATCCTCCACATCATGGACGGAGTAGGCGATGTCATCAGAGAAATCCATCACCTGTGCTTCCAGGCTGGGTCGGACGTCCTCATGGCCTTCACGCATCCAGGCCAGGATCTCCGCGTCCTCGTCATAGGCTCCGTATTTACGGTTGATGGATCCGTCCTGATTGGTTTTGGTCCAGGGGTATTTGCAGGCGGCGTCCAGTGCGGCACGGGTGAGGTTGAGTCCGAAGCTTGTGCCCTCCTCCGACACCACCTTGGGTTCCAGGCGGGTGAGGATGCGCAGGGTCTGGGCATTACCCTCGAAGCCTCCGCAGTCAGCGGCGACCTCATTGAGCGCCACCTCACCATTGTGCCCGTAGGGAGGATGACCGATGTCATGGCACAGACCAGCCAGCTCAGAGAGATCAGGGTCCAGGCCCAGACCGCTGCCCATGCCGCGGGCGATCTGCGCCACCTCCAGGGAATGGGTCAGTCGGGTCCGTGGGGTATCTCCATCGCGGGGACCCACCACTTGAGTTTTGTCGGCTAGTCGTCGTAAAGCAGCGGAGTGGAGCACGCGCGCCCGGTCGCGCGAGAAGTCGCTGCGGAAGTCGGCCTCGCTCAGGCGCAGTTCACTGGCCTTGGGCGGCTCGCGGTGCAGCCGCAGCGCATCCGTCTCATCGTAGGGGTACATCTATTTCCTCAACCTCCGTAGCTCCTCATGCCGTGCACGCCGCGAGGGCCGCAACCACGCCTGGACCGTCCGCAACGCATCCTCCAGCGGATCGGCCGCACGCTGGCCGAACACCGCCGACACATCAAGCACCATTATCCCACCCCATTCGTGTGCCACCGTGGTGAAGAAGCTTTTCGACGGAAAGGTCGCCGGTGTGTGCGGTGTCGGGGAAGGGTACGCGTCAAAGCCCATGCGGCGCGCAATGCGCACCGCCCGGTAGGAGTGGTTGGGGTCGGTGACCACCAGCACCCGTCCCACCTCTGCCGGATCAAGGGGGTCGAAGGAGGTGCGGGTGTCATTGCCCGTGGGTTGGAGGAAGATCAGATCCGGATCCACCCCCTCCTTGAGCAGGTATTCACGGGCAACCTCGGCCTCCGTGAAACGGTCGCCGGGCAGTTTACCGCCCACGGCATAGACCCGCTGGGACTCATTCTGGCGCCACAACGTTGCGGTATGACGCAGACGCGCAGCGAACTGCCGTGACGGGCGGCCATCATATTGAGCGGTACCCAGAACAAGGATGGACGTGATCTCATGCCGGTCATTGGGACGACGCCACAGTGCATAAGCCTGACTGCGGATGATCGGTTGCAGCACCAACACACACTTCACGGCAATCGATGCCAACAACACACGGGGAATTTTTCTCACCTTCACCAGTGTGCCAGGGGTGTTGGTGATTGTGTCGGTATTGTGGTGCGCATGAACAAGCGTGTGGAGAATGTCCGTCAGTACATGGCTCGGGTGATGACCACGTCCGCGGCCGCATTAGCCCTGGGCGCAGGTGGGGTGCTCCTCGTTGGTACCTTCCCGGTGTCCGCCAACGAGGTGGTGCTCGCCGAGGCACCACAGCTCTATTCGGAGCGGGTCACCGATTACACCGGCACGCTGTCCGGGTCGGATATCTCCGCCATCGAAGAGGCCATCAACACCGCGCGCACTGAGGAACAGCGGGAGATCTTCGTGGTGTTCCTCAACTCCTTTGACGGGGCGGACCCGGATGCCTGGACACAGCAGGCACTGACCACCAACGGTGGTGGCAACGTGCTCATCTACGCGGTAGCTCCTGATGAAGGCCTGTTTGGCATCCAGGCTGGCCAGCAGTGGACCGATGCTGAACTTGATAGTGCCTACAACGCCACCTATGCACAGCTTGTTGAAGGCGACTTCGTCCAGTCCGCCATTGATCTTGCGGAGTCTGTCACCGGCGGCGCAGGAGGCTCCGAGGTCTCCGGTGAGTCGCTCGCCTGGCTGGGCGCAGCCGGCGCTGGCGTGGTGGCCGCCGGTGGTGGCCTGTGGGCCTACAACCGCAACCGTCGGAAGAAGGAAAACACAGCAACGCTTGCCGACGCCCGCAACATCGACCCCCGTGACACCAACCGCCTGATGCAGCTGCCGATGGAGACCCTGGAATCCCTGGCTGAGGAGGAACTGGCATCCACTGATGAATCCATCCGCCGCGGCAAGGAGGAACTGGAGATCGCCCAGGCGGAGTTCGGTCCTGAGCGCACCCGCAGTTTCACCCGCGCGATGAACCATTCCCAGTCCACCCTGCAGAAGGCGTTCGGGCTTCAGCAGCGGCTCAACGATTCCATTCCGGAATCAGAGGCCGAAAAGCGCGCCATGCTGGTGGAGATCATCTCCTCCTGCGGCCAGGCGGATGACGCCCTGGACGCGGAGGCGGAGAACTTCGCAGAGATGCGCAATCTCCTGGTCAATGCCGAATCCAAACTGGATGAGATCACCCAGAAGACCATCGATGTGCGCACCCGCCTACCCAAGGTGTCCGCCACCCTGGAAGACCTGCGTACCCGTTACAGCTCAGGCGTTCTGGAGAGCATCGATGACAACGTGGAACTGGCCACCGCAGCGCTTGATGAATCAGAGAAGGTCCTCTCCACCGCACGCGAACTGCAGGCAAAACCCGCCGGCCAGCAGGGTGGCCTGGTCGAAGCCATCCGGGAGGCTGAGCACGCCGTGGCCACCGCCGACCGCATGCTCGAAGGTGTGGAACACGCCGATGAGAACATCGCGGTGGCGCGAGGCAATGTCTCCGACCTGATCACCGAGATCGAGGAGGAGATCGCCGAAGCCGCGCAGCTGAAGAGGCAGGCCAGCCAGGACGGAACCCGGGCAGACTGGGATGCCCTCGACGATGCGGTCCGCCGCGCGGCCGAGGCGCTCACCACCGCGCGTGCCGACGCAGAGACAGACCCCCTGGGCACCTACACCGAGCTCACCGACATCGACTCCGACCTGGATGTCCAACTCGATGCAGTTCGAGCCACCGCCGCAGACCAGCAGCGTCAACTCCGTGTCTTCGATCAGCAGCTGGAGGCTGCCACCAAGCAGATCCAAAGTGCTGAGGATCTGGTGTCCACCCGTGGGCGCATCGTGAAGTCCGATGCCCGGACCCACCTGGCCAACGCCAGGAAACTGCACGCCATGGCGCAGCAGAGCCGGGTCTCCGACACCCGCGCAGCTACCGAATATGCGCGCCAGGCATCTGTGGCGGCCCAGCGTGCCACCAAGTCCGCTCGTTCTGATATCAACGATTACAACAACCGCATGAACCGTCAGAACCGCTCCGGTGGCACCGGTGGTGCGATCGTTGCCGGCATGGTGATCAACTCCATCCTCAACAGCGGTGGTCGCGGTGGAGGATTTGGAGGCGGTGGATTCGGAGGAGGTGGCTTTGGCGGAGGCGGCGGGTTCGGTGGCGGAGGCGGCTTTGGCGGTGGAGGCGGCGGGTTCCGCGGAGGCCGCTTCTAAGAAACCCCGGGGTCAGATCCTCGGTCGTCTCACAGCCGAATCCACCAACACACAACCCCAGCTGAGGAACACCGCATCAACGAAGGGGAGTTTCTCCTCCCCTGCGGTGCCCACCTGGAATTCCACGCGCCCGCTCGTCATGGGACGCATGCGGGCCACCTCCACGCCTCCATTGGTGATCATGCGTTCCTTGCGCCACGGAGAGACCCTCCGCAGTTCATAGACGCGGTCGCCGCATCGGGCGACCAGTTCGCTCACGGAGAAGGATTCCTGGGTAATCGTGTACACCGAGCCATCGGAGGTGGTTGCCCGGCACCGGAATCTCATCGCGCCGGGGGTGGATTCGATGAGGAGGCGTTCATGTGCAACGTAGAGAACATCGGATCTGACATCGGCGATGATCTCACCGGATTCGTCGAAAAGCTCATTGCCGAGCCATGCCCAGGTTTCCCGGGTGTGCGCTCCGAAGATGCCCGCTTTGGGGCGTTTCGTTTTGTCCATGTGAAATACCTGGGGCTTCAATTACCTCGGCGAAGGGGATCAGGTGAACATCAAGAAGATGATGATCGGGGTGAGCACAATCAAAAAGATGGTCAGGCCCCAGCTGGAACCGAGCATCCGGGATTCCAGGGTCTTGCGGGTGATCCAGGAGAGGAACACTTCCTGCTCGCGGGGCAGCTGCACTCCCTCCTCGAACTCCAGGATTGCGCGGCGCAGTCCGTTGTTCACACCGGTGAACTGACCTACTTTGTCAGAATTGGCATCATCGATGATCCAGTTGGCCTTGTTCTCATTGATGGCCACCATGTGCACGCCATCCATGTCGATATCAACGTTCTTGGCTTTGGAAAAGCCCTTCTCGCCAGGGTTCGCAGTGAACACCCTGCCATCGGGCAGAGTTGCAGAGGCTGTGCCATCGATATCGAAGGATAACTGCCACTCCTGATCCCCCACCACAGCTGTGGAGGTGAAAGCCTTGGAGGTGGAATCACCGAAGGTTCCCAGCTGTGCCTGTTCATCCCCGCGGAGGAGGTCGGTGGAAATCTGGCCCTCAATCTTGGTGCGTTTGCCCCAGGAGGTGTACTCGGTCACGGCGAGATCCTTCGTGGTCATGAAAACAGAATAGCACCGGCTGTACCCAGCCGGTGCTTCCCCTCTTCCACTGCTTACACAGCGCTACTTCTGATGCCTAGCAGCCGAGCAGCTGCTGTGCGAGGTAACCCTGGAGCTCATCCAGTGGAACACGGACCTGCTCCATGGTGTCACGCTCACGGACGGTGACAGCGTTGTCTTCCAGGGTGTCAAAGTCCACGGTGATACAGAACGGCGTTCCGATCTCATCCTGGCGACGGTAACGACGTCCGATGGCACCGGAGGTGTCGTAGTCAACGTTCCAGAACTGGCGCAGCTCAGCTGCCAGCTTCTCGGCCGGGCCGGACAGCTCAGGTTTCTTGGACAGTGGCAGGACGGCGACCTTGACCGGAGCCAGACGACGGTCCAGCTTCAGCACGACGCGCTTGTCCACTCCACCCTTGGAGTTTGGAGCCTCATCCTCGTGGTAGGCATCCATGAGGAAGACCATCATCGCGCGACCGAGACCCGCGGCAGGCTCGATGACGAACGGGATCCAGCGCTCTCCGGTCTCCTGATCGAAGTAGGACAGATCCTCACCGGAGCCTTCGGAGTGGACACGCAGATCGTAGTCGGTGCGGTTGGCGATACCCTCGAGCTCGCCCCACTTGGTGTTGGCGAAATTGAAGGCGTATTCGATGTCAACGGTGCGCTTGGAGTAGTGGGACAGCTTCTCCTGCGGGTGTTCGTAAAGGCGCAGGTTCTCCGGGTTCACACCCAGATCGATGTACCACTGGTGGCGAGCATCGATCCAGTACTGGTGCCACTCTTCATCCTCGCCCGGCTTGACAAAGAATTCCATCTCCATCTGCTCGAACTCTCGGGTACGGAAAATGAAGTTACCCGGGGTGATCTCATTACGGAAGGACTTGCCGATGTTGGCGATGCCGAACGGTGGCTTGATGCGGGAGGAGTTCATCACGTTCTTGAAGTTGACGAAGATGCCCTGTGCCGTCTCCGGACGCAGGTAGTGCAGACCCTCCTCATCATCAACAGGGCCCAGGTAGGTCTTGAGCAGACCGGAGAAGGCCTTCGGCTCAGTCCAGTTGCCCGGCTGGCCGGTGACCGGATCATTGATGTCAGCGAGACCATTGACCGGTGGGTGGCCGTGCTTCTCCTCGTACTCCTCGAGCAGGTGATCAGCGCGGTAACGCTTGTGGGTGTGGAGGGACTCCACCAGGGGGTCGGTGAAGACCTCAACGTGGCCGGAGGTGACCCAGACCTGACGAGGCAGGATGACAGAGGTGTCCACGCCAACCACGTCCGGGCGGGATGTGACCATGGTGCGCCACCACTGGCGCTTGATGTTCTCCTTCAGTTCCACACCGAGGGGGCCGTAATCCCATGCGGAGCGGGTGCCGCCGTAGATCTCACCACAGGGGTACACCAGTCCACGTCGTTTACACAGATTAACAACGGTGTCGATGATCGATTGCTGAGCCACGTCGGATGCTCTCCTCCAGGTCGATTGCTGATTCAAGTGTCCCCATCTAAAAGGACAGACCTTGACAATCCTAGCCCAACAGGTGGAATAACCACCGCTCGGCCCCGACAACGCAGATTCTTCTACCCGTATCCGTAAATACATCACAAGGGGTTAAGCAGACATATGGACAGCGGCGAAATTAATGCCCCACGGTTACCCCCAGATGCTGCCTAGGGTATTTACAAAATGCCAATTACGCCAGGGTAACCGGCTATAGTAACAGATAAGTTGCCAATTCCGGGGGCTCTACCCCAGGGTTTCCGGCCCGGAAGGAGACCTCCATGGTAAAAGACTCAACCCGCAGTTTCATTGCGCCGTTGGAAGATGAAGTGGATCAATCCATTTCTTCCTATCCCGCTACCAGAACCACAACGGATTCCACCGATCTGGGCTCCCCGGAAAATGTTGCAGCCATCAGCTCGCTGATCCGTGCCGTGGATTCACCCCTGCGTATCCGCATGTTGATTGCCCTGAATGAGCGTCCACACTATGTGTCTGAACTTGTCGCTCTCGTGGGTAGTTCCCAGCCACTGGTGAGTCAGCATCTGAAGGTGCTCAAAGGTGTGAATCTGGTTAACGCTGATCGCATGGGTCGCCAGATGTCCTACTCGCTTGCCCAGCCCATGGCCATTGACCTGCTCAAGCTGGCGTTGGAAGCTGCAAACAAGACTTCCGAGTAGTATCAGCGGTAATCACAGCGGTTTTTCCTAGAGTGGTGAGGAGGACGGCGATGAGCCTGAATCGACACGGTGAGAAGTCCACACCAAAACTCGGTGTGCGCAGCACCAGGCAACGCAAGGCTGTGGTGGAGATCCTGGAAGAGATAGATAATTTCGCCTCTGCCAAGGCCATTCATGCTGAGCTTAATTCCCGCGAACATTCGGTTGGGTTGACCACGGTCTACCGCACACTTCAGTCATTGGCGGAGATCGGCGCGGTGGATGTTCTCAACGTCACCGGTGGTGAGACCCTGTACCGCCAATGCCACGATGAGGGACACCACCATCACCTGGTGTGCACCCAGTGCGGCAGGACCGAGGAAATCGATGGTGGCCCGGTGGAATCCTGGGCTAAGAACGTGGCAGACTCCCATGGTTTCAGCGTGACCAGCCACGAAGCGGAGATCTTCGGACTGTGCCCCGCGTGCCGGAATAACTGACCCGGTTATAGGATCATCCCGAAGGCGAGGCCGAGCATATAAGTCACGGATGCTGCCCCGAATCCGATGCCGAGCTGTCGAAGGGCACGGTACAGAGGTGGTCTTCCTGACAGCACACCGGTGATTCCGCCTGTCAGCAGCAGGGAGACACCCACGAGAATGAGTGACACCACGCCGGCCACCAGTCCGGTCAGTCCGATCACGTGGGGGATGATCGGGATGAAGGCACCTACGGCGAAGCTGAGGAAGCTGAACAGAGCGGCTGAGCGGGCGCTTCCTGTCTCGGGACGGTCTTCGGTGGGGATGAGGGGGGCGTCGTCAAGCTCACCCAGGCGGGCAAAGACCGCCGCTGCCTTCGCCGCCGCCTCCCCCTCCCCCAGGCCACGCGCGCGGTAGACAAGCTCCAACTCATTGGCATCCACGTCAAGTTCCGGGATGGCCTTCTGGGCATCCGGATCGGGCGTGGAGGCATCAAGCAACTCGAGCTGTGAACGCACCGATATGTACTCACCGGCGGCCATGGACAGCGCACCGGAGAGCAGACCGGACACACCGGTCAGCAACACGATCTGGGGTGCCACCCCGGATGCCATCACGCCGATCACCAACGCGAGGTTGGACACCAGCCCATCATTCACCCCGAACACCGAGGCGCGGAAATTGCCACTCATCCGTTCCCTGCCGCGGGTGGCCAATCCGCGGATGACCTCTGCGTGGATGCGTTCATCAGCACTCATCTGATCCGTGGCATCGGCATCATTGGTGTACGGGCTCCGCGATTCCGCGGACTGCATCAACGCAAGCGAGAACACCGAGCCGAAATTCCTGGCCAACCCTCCAAGGATGCGGGTGCGCAGATCCGGTTTACCCGGTTGCCCCACCTCAGACCCGAGCAGGTCACGCCAGTGCGCCTCGTGCCGGGATTCCGCGTCAGCCAGGCGCAGGAGGATCTCGCGTTCCTCACCCGTGCGTTTACCCGCCAGCTCCCGGTAGACCTCGGCTTCCGCGCGTTCATTGGCAAGGTACCGACGCCATCGACGAAGCTGATCAGGGGTGGGTTTTTCAGGAATGGTCCTCGTCGGATCGTCGCTCATGTGCAGTCCCTCTTCTGAAGGGACGTTCCACAGGATCTCACTGTGGACGCGGTCATCCCCTCTGTCTAGGAAGCGAGTCTAGGCGGTACCGAAACGACGGTCGCGACGGGCATACTCCTCCACAGCATTGAAGAGATCCTGCGGGGTGAAATCCGGGAAGAGTTTATCCTGGTACACCATCTCCGCATAGGCCGATTGCCAGAGGAGAAAATTGGAGGTCCGTTTCTCACCGGAGGGACGCAGGAAGAGATCCACATCCGGCATGTCCGGTTCATCGAGGAAGTTCGGGAAGGTCTTCTCCGTGATCTGCTCCGGGCGGAGTTCACCCTGAGCCGCCAGACGGGCGATCTCGCGGGCCGCATCGATGATCTCAGCGCGTCCACCGTAATTCACACACATGGCCAGGGTCATGGTGGTGTTGTCCTTGGTCAGCTCTTCAGCTGCCTCCAGTTCACGGATGACCGAACGCCACAGACGCGGACGCCGACCAACCCACCGTACGCGCACGCCCTTCCGGTTGAGTTCATCACGCTGGCGGCGCAGCACATCGCGGTTGAAGCCCATGAGGAACCGGACTTCATCGGTGGAGCGGCGCCAGTTCTCCGTGGAGAAGGCATACGCAGAGAGGTAGGGCACCCCGAGTGCCAGGCAGGCATCGACCACATCCATGAGCACGGCTTCGCCGCGTCGGTGGCCCTCGGTGCGCTTCATGCCCTTTTCAGTCGCCCAGCGACCGTTTCCATCCATCACCAGGGCGATATGCTCCGGGAGGAATTGGGCGGGAATGTTGGGGGGTACAAGTTCGCTCACAATGATCCATTGTGCCATGCCGGGATTGTCACACCTGGTCGAGTACCTCAAGTGTGGGAAGTTTGCGTTCCAGGTGCCACTGCAGGTGAGCTGTGGTGAGCCGGTGGATGGTGCCGGTGAGCTCCGGGTGTTCTGCCAGCACACGGTCACCCGCTCCCCTGGCCAGCAGCCACATCATGTGGAGGGCCTCAGCAGGAATCTCTGCACTGCCCTGTGGCCTGCAGTAGAGACAGACCGCACCACCGGCCCCCGGATGGAAGGCGGTGTGTGGGCCGGCGCGCCCGCACTGGGCACAGTCGAAGAGACTCGGGGCCCAGCCGGCGTGCTCCATGGAGCGGAGCATGAACTCATCAAGCAGGAGCACCGGATGAGGTGCACCCTGCATCCGTTGCAGAATCCCGGCGGTGGCATCAAAAAGATGTGGCCCCTCATCCATGGGGGCGATGTGTGAGGCTATCTCCAGGACAGCGGAGGCTGCTGAGTAGCGTTTGAAATCGTCGATGATGCCGGAGGCGTAGTAACCGACGGTGTCCGCCCCGGAGATGGTGGACAGGTTGCGCCCCGGGTAGAGCTGGACATCAAGTTCCACAAAGAGTTGGAGGCGGGAGCCGAACCGGGATTTGGAGCGTCGCACGCCCTTGGCCACGCCCCGGACGATGCCGTGGTCGCGGGTGAGCAGGACGATGACACGGTCGGCCTCCCCGAAGTCATGGGTACGCACCACCAGGGCACGATCCCGGTAACTTTCCCTGCGCACGCGCCTACCCTTTCACTCCCCTGCCAACTCCGGCTGTGATCCGAACCGCAGGGTCTGTTAGAACCCGAGGCGGTTCAGTGACTTCGGGTCGGACTGCCAGTTCTTCAGCACCTTGATGCGTAGATCCAGGTAGACGTTCTGGCCGAGCAGTTTGATGATCTGCAGGCGGGAGTTGTGGATGATGCGTCCCATCCGCTGGCCCTTGAATCCCATGATGATGTCCTTCTGGCCGACCCGCTCCACATAGATGATGGCGTGGACGGACAGGGTGCCGGGGCGGGTCGGATCCGGGAGGACCTCATCGATCTCCACGGCGATGGAGTGGGGCAGCTCATCCTTCAGACCGGACAGTGCCGCCTCACGGATCAGTTCAGACATCCGGGTCTCGGTGTCCTCATCGGTGATGTGATCATCCGGGTAGAACTTCGGGCCTTCGGGGAGCAGACCGGCAATGACGGTGGCCAGGGTATCCACATTCTCACCCGTGGTGGAGGACACCGGAACCACTTCGCTGGTGCCACCGAGAAGCTCGTGGACAGCCATCAGCTGAGCGGCAACCTGGTCACGCGATGCCTTGTCGATCTTGGTGATGATGCCCACGATCGGAGTCTTCGGGACAGCTGTGCGGACAGCATCGAGGATCCACCGGTCACCGGGCCCGATCTTCTCATGGGCCGGGATGGTCAGACCGATGAGGTCCACATCGGAATAGGTCTCCTTGACGGACTCATTGAGTCGCTCACCCAGCAGGGTGCGGGGGCGGTGCAGACCGGGGGTATCCACCACGATGATCTGGGCATCATCGCGGTGCACGAGACCACGGATCGGGTGGCGGGTTGTTTCGGGCTGATCAGCGGTGATGGCGATTTTCTCACCCACCAGCGCGTTGGTCAGGGTGGACTTGCCGGTGTTGGGTCGGCCGACGAAGCTGACGAAGCCGGAACGGAAACCCTCCGGGATATCGGTGAAACTCATAAATCCTCTAACTTCACATATTGGGATGATCGATCCAGCTCCACGCCACATCCCCCATGCTGCAAAAAGAGGGGGCACGCGACCTCAGGTCTGGATTCCTTGGATCTTTCCAGCATAGACCCTCCTCCGGGCTATCCCGCCATCCAGAACCCGGATCGTTAGCAACCGATCGCCTCACCTATTCCTGCGACCGGTATCACGAAACAGCAACACATCAACTACTCACTGGCCAATCTGATATCCCGCCCCAACCCCTATGAGCAGGCCCCAATCAATCAGCACCCCGACAAGCCAGCACTCCTGCCCCTAATCCTCCGACGTTTCAGTTTCCGAGACCACCACCACGACAGAGTGCATGCGCAGGCGCCCACGGCGATTACGTTCCCCTTCGGCGGTGAGCTTCAGACCGGAGCTTTCCACGGTGGCACCAGGCAGTGGGACGCGGCCGAGTTCATAGGCGAGGAGTCCGCCGATGGTGTCCACCTGGTCTTCGATCTCATCGGAGAATTCAATCTCATGATCCAGTTCATCCCGGATATGGTCCTGGAAATCCTCCAGGGACAGCCGCGACATGACGCGGAAGGTGCGGTCACCGATGTTCTCGATCGGGGCCACCTCATTGCTGTCGTATTCATCGGCGATCTCACCGACGATCTCTTCGAGGATGTCCTCAATGGAGATCAGTCCCGCGATGCCGCCGTATTCATCCACGAGGAGGGCGATGTGATTCTGTTCCTCCTGCATCTCCTGGAGAAGGGTGTCCAGTGAGCGGGAATCGGGAACGAACTTGGTGGGGCGCATGACCTGATCCACGGTGACGGAGTGTCCGCCATCCGTGGCGTAGTAGGTTTCCTTCACCAGGTCTTTGAGGTAGACCACACCGAGGATGTCATCCACGTTTTCACCGATGACGGGGATGCGGGAATGGCCTGAGCGTACGCAGAGTGCGGTGGCCTGGCCGGCTGTCTTGCCGGATTCGATCCAGATCATCTCCGGGCGTGGCACCATTACCTGGCGCACGGTGGTGGAGGCCAGGTCGAACACGGATTGGATCATCCGTCGCTCTTCGATCTCCACGATGCCGTGTTCCTGTGCGATGTCGACCATCTCACGCAGTTCCACTTCTGTGGCATAGGGTCCGTTGCGCAGACCGGGACCCGGGGCGATGACATTGCCCACCCAGATCAGCAGGCGGGCGACCGGCCCCAGAATCTTCTCCACTCCACTGAGCACCATGGCGCTACGCAGTGAGACGGTATAGGGGTTCTTGCGTCCAACGGTCCGACCGAACACCCCCACCACGGCGAATGTGAGCAGGGAAACCACTGCCACTGCGGCGATGATCGCCCAGGCATCATTGACCACCACGTGGACTGCGATCACACCGGCAAGCACAGCTGCGGTGGCATCCAGCAGGGTGCGCAGCATCACCAGCATGTTGATGTGGGTGGCTCGGTTGTCTATGACGTGCAGCAGAGCTTTTGATCCGCTGATCTCGTCCTTGTGCATCTGTTCGACGCGGGCACGGGAGACGGTGGATACGGCCGTCTCAATGGCCCCCAGTAGTCCGGAGAGCAGCAGGGAGCCCACTGTTGCCAGCGTCAGCCATAAGACGGTGTCGCCCATCTAGGGCTGTTCCTCAATGCCAGGGGTATCAGCTTCGGAAGCCTCGCCCGTCATTTTCCTGTCCAGTTCCATGCGTTCCGCGGCCGTGGGGAATGCACCCGGTCCGGTGGGCTTGGGCTGGTAGACCACGCCGCGTTTGTCCACGTCGTCATACCAGTCAGCCAGCAGTTCATTCTGGAGGGCGAACATTTCCCGCTCGGCTGCGGGTTCCATGTGGTCATAGCCCAGCAGGTGGAGGCAGCCGTGAACGGTGAGCAGGGCGAGTTCATGGGGCAGATCATGGCCGGCCTTGCTCGCCTGCTTCTCTGCAAATTCAGGGCACAGCACGATATCGCCGAGCATCGCCGGGCCGGGGCTGGCACCGTCAGGCCTGGAGTAGCCGGGGGTCAGCTCATCCATGGGGAAGCTCATCACATCGGTTGGACCTTCCAGGTCCAGCCACTTCACATGCAGATCCGCGATGGTGTCCATGTCCACGATGTGGATGGAGGCCTCCGCATCGGGGTGGATGTCCATCTCGCCGAGGGCGAAGGAGAGCACATCCATGAGCATCTCCTCGTTCACGCCCTCCCATCCGGATTCGTTGAATACCTCAATGCTCATGACAGTTTCTCCTGATCCCTGGCTTCACGTTCGGTCTGAGCTCGCAGATCCGCCTCGCGTTCCTCACGGGCACGACGGCGTTCTGATTCACGCTTTTCCTGCAGTTCCTCGTAGTCGTCATAGGCGTTGACGATGTGGCCGACCAGCTGGTGTCGCACCACGTCCTCCGAGGTCAGTTCGGAAAAGTGCACATCCTCCACACCGCGCAGGATGTGACGGACCAGGCGCAGGCCTGATTTCTGGCCTCCTGGAAGGTCCACCTGGGTGATGTCACCGGTGACCACCATCTTGGAACCGAAGCCCAGGCGGGTGAGGAACATCTTCATCTGCGCAGGGGTGGTGTTCTGGGCTTCATCCAGGATCACGAAGGCATCGTTGAGGGTGCGGCCACGCATATAGGCGAGTGGTGCGACCTCGACGATCCCGGCTTCCATCAGCTTCGGGATCACCTCGGGTTCGACCATGTCACGCAGCGCGTCATGCAGCGGGCGCAGGTAGGGATCGATCTTCTCATTCAGCGTGCCGGGCAGGAAGCCGAGCTTCTCGCCGGCCTCCACCGCGGGACGGGTGAGGATGATCCGGCTGACCTGTTTGGTCTGCAGCGCCTGGACGGCCTTGGCCATGGCGAGGTAGGTCTTGCCGGAACCTGCGGGACCGACACCGAACACGATCGTGTTCTCATCGATCGCATCCACATATTCCTTCTGCCCCAGGGTCTTGGCCCGGATGATCTTGCCGCGGCGGGCGATGATGTCACCGGTGAGGATCTCGGACACGGACTGCGGGGTCTCCACGTTGATCATGCTGATCACGTTCTTCACGGTATCCGTGCTGATCACATGGCCACGGCGGGCGATGGCCTGCAGCTCGTCCAGGATCCTGCCGGCGCGGGACACCTCGTGTGCGGGGCCGGTCAGCTCGATGCGGTTGCCCCTCGCGTGGAAATCGGCATCCACCTGGTTGTCCAGGACCTTCAGGTTGTCATCGGTGACACCCAAAACGGTCGGTGCGAGTTCGCGTTGGAGGTTGTAGACGGTGGACACCACGTCAGGGCGTGTGTTTCGCGGGCTGGTCACAGTGCTGTATCTGCCTGCTTTCTGAACTTGCTTGGCTTTAAGGGGCCGTGGGGACATACGAAAGTATATTGAGGGAAACTTTACCAGCGGTCTGACAGCACGCCGATGGCAGCGAGGGCAACCATCCCGGCGGATGCGGTCCGGAGCACCTCCGGCCCCAGTTTGACGGTGTGGGCTCCTGCTGCGGTGAAGCGTTCCACCTCCTCCGGGGCCACCCCACCCTCGGGGCCGATGATCACCACAACACTGCCGGAGAACGTTAATTCCCTAAACGGTGAACTGGCTTCCTCATGCAGGATGATCGCCAGATCTGATTCCGCGATGAGTTGCTCCACGCCCGCTGCGTCTACCACACCGAGTATCTCCGGGATGGTGGCACGCCGGGCTTGTTTGGCTGCGGTCTCCGCGGCTGTCTGCCATTTGGCCAGAGATTTGGCTTCCTTGCCCGTCCACCGCGCGATGGTGCGTTGTGATTGCCAGGCCACGATCCGGTCGGCACCGCCCTGGGTGAGCAGGTCAATTGTGAGTTCAGAACGTTCTGACTTGGGGATGGCCTGCACGATGGTCACCCGTGGGTTCGGGGCGGGGATCTCCTCGATGGATTCCACCACCACCTCCATTCGGTCTTTACCGCCGGTGGCGGTGACCAGGCAGGTGCGGGTGGTGCCGGAGCCGTCGATAAGCATGACGCGCTCACCCGGGGTGATGCGCTTGACGGTGACCGCATGCCGGCCTTCCGGGCCGGTCACCGTGATGTGCTTGCCGACGACCGCGTCACTGTCGGAGATGAAGACGGGCAGCGACATTATTTGGTGCGGAACCTGTTCTTGATCTTGTCAAAGAATCCGCTGTTGTCATCGCCTTCGCGGTGGACGGAGGAATTGTCACTGCGGTGGTCGCGGATCTTCTCCAGGAGTTCGCGGGTGTGCTCATCCAGCTCGGTGGGGACGAAGAGATCCACGTGGGCCATGAGATCGCCGCGGCCCTCGGAACGCAGGCGCGTCATGCCCTCGCCTTCCATCGTGATCACATCATTGGGCTGGGTGCCTGCCGGAATGGTGACGGTGACTTCCTCGCCGGTGAGCGACTCGACCTCGAGCTCGGTGCCCAGGGCCGCATCGATCATGGGAACACGGATGCTGGCGTGGAGGTTGTCGCCGTCGCGGGTGAACACCGCGTGTGGGCGGACCATGACCTCGATGTAGAGGTCACCGGCGGGACCACCACCGGAGCCCACCTCGCCCTGACCGGCCATGCGGATGCGCATTCCGGACTGGATACCTGCCGGGATGTTGGCCACGATGTCACGGCGCGCGCGCACGCGACCGTCACCGGAGCACTCCTGACAGGGATCGGGAATGACCTCGCCGGTGCCGTCACAGGTGTGGCAGGGGCGACTGGTCATGACATTGCCCAGGAAGCTGCGCTGAACTTCCTGGATCTCACCGGAGCCATGGCAGGTGCCACAGGTGTGTGGCTTCTTGCCGGATTCAGATCCTGATCCGTGGCAGTGGGTACACAGCACGGCCGTGTCCAGGGTGAGGTCCTTCTTGGTGCCGGTGTAGGCATCCTCAAGTGTGATGGAAGTGCGCCACAGGGTGTCGCTGCCCGGCTGCACACGGGACCTGGGCCCACGGGAGGCTCCACCTCCGCCGAAGAAGGCATCGAAGATATCGCCGAGGCCGCCACTGCCGCCGAAACCACCCGGATGGCCTGCGCCACCACCCTGCTCCATGGGGTCGCCGCCCATATCCACGATGCGGCGCTTATCCGGATCCGTCAACACCTCGTGTGCCACCGAGGCCTCGCGGAACTTCTCCGCGGCCTCTTCACCCGGGTTGACATCGGGATGATACTTGCGGGCCAGCTTTCGGTAGGCCTTCTTGATTTCCGAGTCGGTTGCATTGCGGTCGACTCCGAGGATGCCGTAATAATCACGTGCCATCGGTCGGTGATTCTCCCTTGTTGGTGAAGATTTATCGAGAATAGGTGAACAAATGGCCTAGTATAGCGGGCTTATTCGCCCGCCAGAACCCGGCCGACATATTTAGCAACAGCGGACACCTTGGAAATTGTTCCCGGGTAGTCCATGTATGTGGGGCCCACCACTCCCAGGCCACCGAGGGTGGTGCCGGAGGATCCGTAGCCGGTGGTCACCACCGACGCGCTGCGCAGCTCCACGTCCTCATTTTCCTCACCGATGTGCACGGTCACGTGGTTGAGATCAGTGACATTGGACAACAGCTTGAGCATGACCACCTGTTCCTCCAGTGCCTCCAGCACCATCGGCACACTCGCCGGGGCCTCACGGGGCAGGCGGGTCAGGTGGCTGGCACCCGCCAGGATCAAACGGTCCGAGGGTTGTTCCACCAGGGTTGCCACCAGCACACCGCTGCAGCGTTCCATGGTGCTGCGAATATCGGAGGGGGCCTTGCGTGCGAGTTCCTGCAGTGCCTCAGAGGCCTCGGTGAGGGTCTTCTCCGCGAGCGCACCATTGAGTAGATCCTTGAGCACGGTGACCTTGGCGGGTTCCAAGGGCTCATCCAATTCCACATTGCGCTGATCCACCCGGCCGGTGTCGGTGATGAGCACCAGCAACAGACGCATCGGGGACAACGGCACCACCTCGCAGTGCTTCACCCGGGATGTCTTCAAGGTGGGTAACTGCACCACGGCGGCCTGATGGGTCAGTTGGGATAGGAGCTGGACTGAGCGGCGCAGCACATCCTCCAGGTCCACTCCCCCTTCGAGGAACCCCAGGATGGCGCGACGCTCCGCCAGGGATAACGGCTTGATGTCATGGATGGAATCCACGAAGACGCGGTAGCCCTTCTCCGTGGGTACCCGCCCTGAGCTGGCATGTTCCTGGACGATATAACCGTCTGATTCAAGCACTGACATGTCATTGCGGATCGTCGCAGAACTGACATTGAGTTTGTGTCGTTCCAGCAGCGCCTTGGATCCCACCGGTTCCTGGGACGCGATGTAATCGGCGACGATGGCGCGCAAAACCTCATATCTGCGTTTCTCCGTTGCACTGACCATGACAGTCACCTTACTGGGTTTCTCCGGCACCCTCAGCAGTGTCTTCGGCTGAGTCTTCAGCAGTGTCTTCGGCGAGAAGGATGTCGGTGATGATGCCGTCGGCAAGCAGGCGGCCGGAATCGGTGACCGCAACGTTGGGGCCTACGCGGTGCAGGAGACCCAGGTCAATGTGGCGGTCGATCTCGCGGTGCGCCGCCGCGCTGAAGATATCCGCCGGCAGCCCCTGCTTGAGACGCAGACCCAGCATGACACGTTCGGTGTGGTGATCGGCCTGCGCGAGAGTCTCGGTCTCCATGATGGGCAGCTCACCGGTGGCGATCTGCGCTGAGTACCTGGCCGGGTGCTTGACGTTGAAGAAGCGGTGATCCCCGATGTGGGAGTGCGCGCCGGGGCCGGCACCCCACCAGTCACCGTCCACCCAGTACCCCATGTTGTGGCGGCACTCCCCGCCGGGTTTCGCCCAGTTGGACACCTCATACCAGTCAAAACCATTCGCACGCAGGCGGGCATCAATCAGCTCATAGCGGTCGGCGTAGACATCATCATCAGGGGCCGGCAGCTCCCCGCGACGCACCTTGCGCGCCATGGCGGTGCCGTCCTCCACGATGAGCGAATACGCCGAGACATGATCCACATCGGCGTCCAGCACGGCATCGAGGGTCTTGCGCACATCATCATCGGTCTCGGTCGGGGTGCCGTAGATCATGTCCAGGTTGACATGCTCGAACCCCGCCGCGCGGGCTTCCCTGGCCGCCGCCACCGGGCGGCCCGGGGTGTGCGTGCGGTCCAGCACACGCAAAACGCTTGACGACGCCGACTGCATCCCCAGCGAGATCCGGTTGTATCCGGACTCCCGCAGTGCATCGAAAAACTCCGGCGAGGTGGATTCCGGGTTGGATTCGGTGGTGATCTCCGCATCCGGTGCCAGTCCGAAGGTATTACGGATTCCGGTGAGCACGCGGCCCAATCCATCCGCACCGATCAGGGAGGGGGTGCCCCCGCCGATGAATACGGTATCCGCCGGGCGGGGCCCCGGATGGCTGGAATCCTGGCTTTTAGCCTCGGTGAGCTTGGCCACAGCCATCTCCAACTCAACCTCCAGGGCATCCAGGTAGGTATCCGGCCCCGCGGTGCTTCCCAGCTCACCCGCGGTATAGGTGTTGAAATCGCAGTATCCGCACCGTGTGGAGCAGAACGGAACATGGACATAGACACCGAAGACTGAGCGGAATACTGACATAGCACCCAACAGTAGTGCGTGGGGTATCTTCAGCAGAATTTTCAGCTTTAACCAAGGTTGGCTATACCCTTTTGCCACGAAAGTAGTAGAGTGCAGACTATGAAACGGATGACGGTAATCGCAGCGCTGACAACAGCTCTGCTGGTGGGCATGACCCCCTGCGCTGCGCAGGAAACCCCTGTCGCCACCGCCACCGTCGCCCCTGGCACCAGCGCCTCCACCGTGGCTGTCTCCGCAACCGTATCCGCAACCGCGGTTGCTGATGCTGTGCCCACATCACCCACCACCACCGCTGACTCCTCCACCACCGCGGCTCACAGTGATTCCGCAGATAACGGCGATGACCAGGACTACTGGCCTGATCTGGAAGCCCAGCGTGGAGAAACCATCCGCGTGAACTTCGAGGGCGACCGTACCTTCGATGATCTCCAGGTCGAGGTATCTGCACCATTCCAGTCATTCCGCACCACCGTGCTGTCTGATCAGTCCATCGTGGTCTCGGTTCCCCAGAATTTTTCCGCCGCCGCCAAGGTGGCCCCGGTATTCACCGTCCTCGATGGTGATGAGCCTGTTGATACCTTCACCGTGTCGGTGGAATACTCCCGCCCCAAGATGGATCCGGTTGAGAATTCCTCCCCACTATTCAGCCTGATCTCCAACATTGCCTTCAGGCTCCCGCAGTTGCCGTTCATGGCGTTCCTCTTCGAGGAATAATCCCCCACTGACTGGGTGTTAGTGGCAGTGGCAGCAGCTGTGCTGGTCGGTCCACTGTTGTGCCGCTGAGTGCTGGTTGGCTTGCATCATGAGGGGCCTGCGAAGAGTAAATCTTGGAGTTCTGCACGCTTCAAATCTGCATACAGCCAGGATGACGCTCACAGAACTCCAGGTTTTGCTGTTTATAGCCGGCATGAGCCTCCCGACCGTGCGGTGGGGTGTCTGCCAGTTGCGCCAGTGAAGTGAGGGGCGTCGGACGGTTAGGAAACCTGCCCGCGCTTCAGCTCCAGCTTTTCCGCAACACGGTTCACGATGGCATCGATGCGGGCACGCTCCAGGAGGAAACCGGGTGGGTTGGTGCCGCGCATGGTCCGTACATAATCAGGGTGGGCATCAGCAACCGTATTTAGCCAGGCGCGGGTGGAGGTGCACACATCATCGGCGACACGTCCGTACACCATGGGCAGTGATACCGAATCCAGATCCTCAGCCACACCGGCGGTCTGCATGAGCACCCAGTCCACCACCTGCTCCAAGTGCTTGACCACACCTTCGGTCCGCGCACCAAGGGCGGCAGCCATCTCCGGGACCATCACCAGATCCTCGATGGGAAACAGCCGCTCCAAATCTGTGGCGGTGATACGTTCCGGCTGGGTGACGCTGACCAGAACAGCAGACCTCACACTGACCGTTCCCTGACGCAGTCCGGAGGTCAGAGCGTGACGGAGGCCGGAGAGCTCAGCGACCACCGCCCGGGAATCGTTGCGGGCCTCTGCGACGATCTCCTCGAACTCCGCGAGGCAGTCATCGACCAGTTCGGCATCCCAGTCAGAGATCGCCTCCATGAGGTGTTCGATATACTCGGCAACCTCATCACCGATATTGTAGATCTCCTGGGTGAGTTCGCGGTGACGCAGTTGCGCGGTGGAAGTGCTCATGCTCTCCAGCACACATCCTTTCTTACATTCAGCCTCAGGAATCACACGTGACCCTCAAGTAACACTTGAGAGTTTGTCCAACGGGTTTCGACTCTATGTGAATTGGCTTGGAATTCCCGTTAGGCACGCCGACACACCCCCGCACCGCGTGTCGTCCATCCCCCGAGCGGTTCTCAGGCCGCCACTTACACCTGCGACTGACCCCCAGGTTGATCCATGTGCGCAACCCCGAGCGGACCCCAGATGAGAACCCAGGGCTGCTCCCCGATCAACACCGCGCCGTGACACAACGAGGCCCGCCGGCACTGCACCAACTCCAGTGTGACCGACGGGCCTGAGGATGGGTCTCCTGTGCTTTCTACCTGGGTAGTGGTGGCAGGCCCATGGCGGACACCAAGGCGCTCAGGATCTCTGCGGGCTCGCCTCGGGCGTCAGTATCATCCAGCCTGGACAGATACTTATCCACCACCTTGGTCACCGCAGGCTCCCGGTCTGCGGGCAGTCCCAGGCATTCCACGACATAAGCGGGGTTGTCCTGGGCAAAGAGCCATTCGGGATCACCGAACGCCAGGCCGGGATTGGAACCGAGGGTGAAAAACTCCTCATCCCCCTCCGAACCTGTGGCGGCGATATAGGCGAACTCATCCATCACTCCGAGTGCGAAACCCTCAGGCTCCGAACCCACCTCGGAACGCTGCCAGGCGGCACCATCCCAGTCGAACTGAATATCTTCCACGTGTTTCTCCGTTTATTTCCGTCGGTAGATGTGTTCAATGGCGTCGGCGTAACGGCGGTGCACCACATTGCGCTTGACCTTCAGGGTAGGCGTGAGCTCATCATCTTCCTCGGTGAGGTCACGGTCAAGGATGAAGAATCGCTTGATCGCCTCGGAATGGGAGACGGTGGCGTTGGCGTTGTTGATGGCGTCCTGGACCTCGGCGCGGAGGGCGGGATCGGTGGCCAGTTCCTCGATGGTGCGTGATTCCGGGATGTTCCGGTTGAGTTTCCACCGCTTGAGGGAATCTGGATCCAGGGTGACCAGAAGGCCCACGAATGGCTTGCCGTCGCCGACCACCATGGCCTGGCTGACCAGTGGGTGGGCGCGGACGATGTCCTCCATCGGTCCTGGTGAAACATTCTTGCCACCGGCGGTGACGATGAGATCCTTCTTCCGGCCTGTGATCACTAGATGGCCGGAATCCAGAAGCTCACCCAGGTCGCCGGTGTTGAACCAGCCGTCCACCACTGATTCAGCGGTGGCCTCCGGATTGTTCCAATAACCGCGGAACATCATCTCGCCCTTGAGCAGGATCTCTCCGTCATCATTGATTCGGATGGTCATGCCGGGCAGTGGCTTGCCCACAGTGCCGATCTTCTGGTCATCGAAGTCAATGGCAGAGGCGGCGGCGGTCTCGGTGAGTCCGTATCCCTCATAGATCGGGATGCCGATGCCACGGTAGAAGTGCAGGAGTTCGTGGCCCATGGCGGAGCCACCGGTCACCGCGTAGGCAACGGAGTCGCCCACGGCAGCCCGGATCTTGGTATAGATCAGCTTGTCAAAGACCTTGTGGGCAGCACGCAGAGCACGACCGGGGCCTTCCTCGGTGTCCATCGCACGGGAGTAGTCGATGGCCGCCTTCTCAGCGCGTGCGAACAGTGCCGCCTTCACCGGACCACCGTCTGAGGCGTTGGCTGCGGCGGAGTTGCGGACCTTTTCAAAGACTCGTGGTACACCGAGAATCAGGTTCGGGCGTGCACGCTGCAGCTCCAGTGCGAGGGTGGAGAAATCTGACCAGTGGGACTGGGTGGCACCACCAATGGTGAAAGCCAGGGATACCGCGCGGGCCAGCACGTGCGCCAGTGGCAGGAAGGTGAGCATGCGGGTGCCCGGCACCGCGATGGCACCAACAGGATGACTGAGCAGGGAACGTGCCTCAGAAAGCCAGTTGTGGTGGGTGAGTTCGCATCCCTTCGGGCGCCCGGTGGTGCCGGAGGTGTACACAAGCGACGCCAGATCAGAGGATTCGGTGGAGTTGATGCGGTCCCAGACAAGCTCATCAGCCAGCCCACGTCCCTCGAATTTCAAGGTTTCCATGGCAGAGGAATTGATCTCCAGGATGCGTCGCAGCTGAGAGTTGGATCCCTTGAGCGCCGGGGTTCCGTCCTCACCGAGAACCAGATGCTTCATCAGATCGGTGTGGTCAGCGGTCTCGGTGATGGCCAGGACCGCACCGGAATCCTCGATGATCCACTGAACCTGGGAAAGCGAGGACGAGCTGTAGATGGGCACACTGGCCGCACCGGCAGCCCAGATGGCGAAATCCAGGACGGACCATTCATAACGGGTGTTGGCCAGCAGGGCCACGCGGTCGCCCTGCTCCACACCCACGGAGATGATGCCCTTGGCTACCTCGAAGACTTCATCCAGGAATTCCTGGGCGGTGACATTGACCCACTCAAAGTTGGCGGGACGTGAGAAAAGCACGCCGTAGGGGCGGGCCTTGACCTGATCAATCAATGCGGTCAGGCAGGTCTCATTCTTACCGATCGTGTACTCCGCCTTGACCGAGAATTCCTTGGGCTTGGACGCTGAAGTCATCAGAGGTTCCCGCCTTCCATGTTGCGTTGGGGTTGATTCCTTAATTATTGGTGCTCTCGAGCCTATCGGCTGGCAGCAGACCGGTGTTTCAATGGTGGTGCAGTAGAAGTTTCCCGACATACCCCCGGCAACACGATCACGCTCTCGACCACGGGAGCACAGCCGCGCCAGCCTTCACCAATCCCGTCCATGAGACGCACCTGGCTGGGGAGGCACCGAAAAACCACCTGAAAGTTTGCTTACAAATCTACCCGCTCATCTGATTTCGTGACACAAACCAGACACAAACCAGACACAAGCCAGACACAAACCAGACAGAAACCAGGCGCGAAACGGGAATGAACATACCCTGGAGACCACCTCAGTTTTCACCCCTTCAATGATTTCAATCCAGTTACGCTGTCGGGAGTGCTGTTCAGTGGCATGATGTTGATTTGTGACTGCTCGAGGACCTTTAAAAGAACTGGCCGGATTCTACGGAATCTCCACCTCCTACACTGACTATCGCGGTGCAAACATTGAGGTCAGCGAGGATACGCTGATCAAGGTTCTGCGCTCCCTTGATGTTGATCTGGGTGAGGGGGATCTGGGTGAGGGTGAGCCCTCGGATGAGGTGCTCACCGCCGCCATTGACCGCTTCCATGACCGCGAATTCTCCCGTCCGCTGCCCCCATGTGTGGTGGCTGTGCAGGGTGATCAGGTGGTGTTCCCGGTTCATGTGCATGATGGCTCACCGGCTGCGGTGACCATTGAACTGGATTCGGGTGAACGCCATGAGGCTCAGCAGGTGGATAACTGGACCCAGCCACGTGATGTGGATGGGGTGACCTGGGGCGAGGCGAGTTTCAAACTGCCTGCGGATCTCCCGCTCGGATGGCACCAGATCCACCTGGATGCAGGGGATCAGCAGGCCACGTGTGGCTTGATTATCACGCCGGCGCGTCTGTCCACCGCGGATAAGTACCTGGAATCACCACGCATGGGTGTGATGGCTCAGATTTATTCAGTGCGTTCCAACCTGTCCTGGAGCATGGGCGATTTCAACGATCTGGGCAATCTCGCATCCGTCTTGGCCAAGGATGGCTCAGATTTCCTCCTCATCAACCCGATGCATGCGGCTGAGCCGCTACCGCCGACGGAGGATTCCCCCTACCTGCCCACCACCCGTCGGTTCATCAACCCGATCTACATCCGCGTGGAGGATGTGCCGGAGTTCAACCAGTTGGATGTGGAGCTGCGTGATGATGTCGCAGAGATCGCCGATGAGTTCCGCGAGCTGAATTACAGCGCAGACATCATCGAACGCAATCCCATCTTCGAGGCGAAGTTGCAGGTCCTGCATGAGATCTTCGGCGTTAAGCGCACCGCTGAGCGTGAGCAGGCCTTTAACGATTATGTCGAGCGCGAGGGCCGGGGCCTGGTCGATTTCGCCACCTGGTGTGCTGATCGTGAGATCTCCCAGGTCGCTTCCGCGCACCGCCAGGAACCGGACCGTGATGAACTGACCACCTTCTACATGTGGTTGCAGTGGCTGTGTGATGAGCAGCTGGCCGCCGCGCAGAAGCGTGCGGTGGATGCAGGTATGTCCATCGGCATCATGGCCGACCTGGCTGTGGGTGTGCACCCGGGCGGCGCGGATTCCCAGAACCTCGCCCATGTGCTTGCCCCGGATATTTCCGTGGGTGCGCCACCGGACGGTTACAACCAGCAGGGCCAGGACTGGTCCCAGCCACCATGGAATCCGACCTACCTGGCGGAGGCAGGTTACCTCCCCTGGCGTAACCTGCTGCGCACGGTTCTGCGCCACTCCGGTGGCATCCGGGTGGATCATATCCTGGGATTGTTCCGTCTTTTCGTGATGCCGCGCATGCAGTCCCCCGCCACCGGCACCTATCTCAAGTTCGACCACGATGCGCTCGTGGGCATCCTCGCACTTGAGGCTGAGCTTGCCGATGCCGTGGTCATCGGCGAGGATCTGGGTACCTTCGAGCCATGGGTGCAGGATGTCCTGGCCAGCCGCGGCATCATGGGCACCTCCATCCTCTGGTTCGAGCACTCCCCCAGCCAGCCAGGCCCCCGCCGTCAGCAGGAGTACCGCCCCTTGGCGCTGACTTCTGTGACCACGCATGACCTCCCACCCACCGCCGGTTATCTCGCCGGCGAGCACATCGAACTGCGCGACCGCCTCGGTGTGCTCACCCGCGACGCCTCCGTTGAGGACGCAGAGGATCTGCAGTGGCAGGCAGAGATCCTCGATGTCCTGGCCGATGACGGTATCCTGGAACGGCCCGAGGGTGGCAGCTTCGTTGGCCTGGCCCGTACCAACCGCGGCGAGCTCGCCGGGCTGCTCGAAGGCCTGCACCGTTTCGTGGCCGGCACCCCGTCCGCTTTGACCTGTGTATCCCTGGTGGACATGGTCGGTGACAAGCGTGCCCAGAACCAGCCAGGCACCACCCGCGATATGTACCCCAACTGGTGCGTCCCACTCTGCGATAACGATGGCACCCCCATCACCATCGAGACGCTGCGCGATCATCCCCTCTACCGCACCGTCGCGGACGCTTCAACGCGCGACTAGAAACACTGCGCTTATCGACGCCCGGGAGGTCCCCCTCCCGGGCGTGCGGCGTTGCGGGGTGGCGGTGTTGAGATCCCCGGGTCTGTGATAAACAATGAGGTCATCTCTTTGATCAATCTCAAAACAAGAAGGCCACCCCACTCTCATGCGATTGCTTGGACGAATCCTCAAAACCACGTCCGCCCTCTGGCCCTACTACCTCGGCATCGTACTGGCCTCCATCGTGGTCGCCGGCCTGTCCCTGGTCTCCCCGTTCATTCTCCGCGAGGCCACCGACACGATCGTCTCCGCGGTCAGCGGTGAGGTGACCGTTGCGTCTGTAACCCAGACCATCGTCATCCTGGCGGTCATCCTGTTTGTGGCGGATATCTTCAACACATTGATGTCCAACGTGGGTGGTTATTTCGGCGACATCATGTCCGAGCGCATGCGGCAGATCCTCTCCACCCGCTACTACGCCAAACTGCTGGCACTGCCCCAGAAGTACTTCGATAACCAGGTCACCGGCACCATCATTGCCCGCCTGGACCGCTCAATCACGGGCATCACCCAGTTCATGAAGGGGTTCTCCAACAACTTCTTCCCCATGCTCATCACCATGGTGGCGGTGTTGATCATCACGGCGATCTACTACTGGCCGCTGACCATTCTCCTAGCACTCCTCTTCCCCATCTACATGTGGGTCACGGCGCTGACCTCGGTGCGCTGGCAGAAGTGGGAACGGGAGAAGAACGCACAGATTGACCTGGCCAACGGTCGCTTCGCTGAGGTGGTCGGCCAGATGAAAGTGGTCAAAAGCTTCGTCGCTGAAACCCGTGAATTAGATGACTTCGGCGGCCGTTATGGCACGGTGGTTTCCGTTGCCCGCCCCCAGTCCCAGTGGTGGCACCGCATGGATTTCCTGCGCGGAGCGGCCCTGAACCTCATCTTCTTGGGGATCTATCTGCTGCTCTTCTCCCGCACCCTGAACGGGCACTTCAGCCTGGGTGACATGGTCATGCTCATCCAGTTGGTGAACATGGCCAAACAGCCGGTGTTCATGATGAGCTTCATCGTGGACGCCGCACAGCGCGCCATCGCCGGCTCCCGGGACTACTTCGCCGTCATGTCCGAGGAGGTAGAACCCACCGCCAACAAGGAACTGGTCAAGGTCACTGCCACCTCGGAAACCCCATCACTGACATTGGCCGTACCTACGCCGCTGACTGCTGCCGAGTCTGCCCTGAAGTTTGAGAACGTCACCTTCGCCTACGAGGAGGGCAAACCGGTGATCAAGGATGTCACCATCGAGGCCAGGCATGGTGAACGCATCGCCCTGGTGGGTGAATCCGGTGGCGGAAAATCCACCTTGGTCAATCTCCTTTTGGGACTCTATGAGCCCAGTGCCGGTTCCATGTCCGTGTGCGGGGAGGATGTTAAGTCACTGACCGCCGAGAAGCTCCGCGCCTCAGTGGGGGTGGTCTTCCAGGACGCGAGTTTGTTCTCCGGATCAATCGCAGAAAACATCGCCTACGGCCGACCCGGCGCCAGCATGGACGAAATCGTGGAGGTATCCAAGAAAGCCAATGCGCACGAGTTCATCGAAGCCTTCCCCCAGGGCTATGACACCGTGATCGGCGAACGCGGCCTCAAACTTTCCGGAGGCCAGAAGCAACGTGTGGCGGTGGCCCGCGCGATGCTCAAGGATGCCCCGGTGCTGGTGCTGGACGAAGCAACCTCCGCCCTGGACACCAAGTCTGAACGTGCCGTCCAGGAAGGCCTGGAGCAGCTCATGGCCAACCGCACCACCTTGATGATCGCGCACAGGCTCTCCACCATCGCGGACGTGGACACCATCGTGACCATCCGCGACGGCCGGGTCGATGAGATCGGCTCCCCCGCCCAGCTGGCTGTCTCTGGTGGCATCTACGCCGAACTGCTGCGTCTGACCCAGTCCACCGCCGAGGCCGACCGGCAGAAGCTGCGGTCCTTCGGCTTCACCGGTGACGCGCCTGTGGAGGATGAGGAATAAAGCTAAGCTTGTCGTTTAACCTCATTTCCCCTGGTAGACTTCCTGGTGCGCTTGTATACGGTCGAGCCAGCGCTGGGGATCAATTCTCATTTCCCCTGGTAGACTTCCCGGGCCGCGAGGATACGTATGACGCGCGTCGGCGTTTGGTACCGGTAATCCCGCATCGGGTACCGATCAATCGCCGTATCGGGTACCGGGGGTGATATTCGTTGGCACTGTAGTAGATGACGGCTTGGCACACGAACGCACAAGCCGCGCTACCTACTGAAAGGAGTGCTGATGGCCACCGATTACCAAGCCATCATGCTCGCCCTGAGTCGCGGTGATTCATGGACCACAATCACCCACGACTTCGGCTGCTCGCGACGAACTATCGATAAGGCGTCACGAACTATTCGAACCCATGGGTTCGACACCACCGCGATCATGTCTCTCTCACCACCCCAGCTAACCGAGTTATTCCCCGATAACCGGTACCGCAAGGAAGAAGACTTCCTCCCGCCGAATTTCGCTGCTATCGCCGCACGTCAACGACGCGGTGAACGAGTAACACTCAAGGTCGAACATCACCGGTACTGCCAACAACCCGTGCGGCCGGGACAACAGCACTACACGTATAAGCAATTCTGCAAGCTCTACGACCACTACATCGATGTCAATGATCTCACCGCCCAGATCACCCACCTTCCTGGGGATGAGATGTATGTGGACTGGTCCGGGGACTCCATGATGGTCATCGATCCGATCACCGGAGCACGCTTTGAAGCAGCCATTTTCGTGGCATCGTTGCCGCACTCAGGAATGGTCTTTGCCCTGGCAACACCAGATACGAAGATGCGGGCGTGGCTATCAAGTCACCAGGAGGCCTTCGACTACTTCGGGGGACGGCCAGTCAAAGTCACACCGGATAACGCTTCTACTGCCACCAATCAGCTGTTTAAGGGGGTCCATGTCCGTGACGTCAACGAGGAGTATTTCCGATTCAGCCAACATTTCGGCATCGGAATAACCCCTGCCCGGCCGCTGAAGCCACGGGATAAAGCCCATGTGGAAAAGGCCGTTGACATCATCCAAACCTGGGTGATCGAATATTTAAACGACCGGGAATTCTACAGTTTCGAGTCTCTCAACACCGCGATCACCACCCAGGTGGACTGGATCAACGACAGGACAGGCTTTCGGGGCACCGACACCAGTCGACGGGAGATCTTCCTCGCCGATGAGCAACACACACTCAACACCCAACCAGTGCCGCGGTGGTCGTGGTCCACGTGGCGGCGAGCAAAAGCAGGGATGAACTACCACATCAGAGTCAATAAGCACTTCTACTCTGTGCCCTGGGAGTACGCCGGCAGGTTCGTTGATGTTCAGGTTTTCGATGATCATCTAGAGGTCTTCGCTGACAACGAATCCATTGCTGTTCATTCCATCATGCCTGCGAACATGGGGTATTCCACACTCGATGATCATGTTCCGGAAAAACATAAGGACTTGGCCACCAAGTGGAACCGGGACCGTATTGAAGACTGGGCGCAAAGTATAGGGACAGCAACCCACGAACTCATCGGCCAGATGTTTAACGCCCGTAAAGTTGAAGCCCAAGCTTATAGTAGTACGTTGGCTGTTGGGCCCGACCCCCGGATAGTAGACACGGAGGATTTGATCAGGAAGCAGATCTCAGGATAACAGAACCGCGCTCCTCAAACACCGCAGGAGCGAGATAACTACACCAGGAATGCCGGCGCACCGTGTTGTGAACTACGTACACCAGCGGAACACATCCCGGCGGCAGCGCAATTGATTCTCGAAGGTCTTGGAATCCTTGAGGACTTCCCGCTTCATCGCAGCGTTGAAAGACTCCGCTAACGCGTTGTCCGCACTGGTGCCGATTGATCCCATTGACAGCCCTCAATTCCAAGATCTTTGCAGGTGTCCTGGAATGCATTCGACGTATAAACACTTCCGTGATCCGAGTGAAAGATCGCCCCCGTCAGGCTTCCGCGCTGGCCCTTAGCCATGAGCAAAGCGTCCTGCACCAGGGAAGTACGCATGTGATCTGCTGACAAGAAAAGCCCACCAACCTGCGGGAATAACAGTCAATGACTGTAGCCAGGTACATATTCGATCCATCAGCAATCGGCAGGTAGGTGATGTCCCCGACGTAAACCTGGTTCGGCTTGTCGGCGGTGAATTTGACGTACCACCAGATCAGGGAACACTGGTTTCTTCTGATCGGACACGGTGGTGGTGACCTTGCGTTTCTTCGGTCGTAGCCAAACAGCTTCAACGAGCGCATGATTCGGGCAACCCGCTTGTGATTCACAGGGTCATGGCCGATTTGGTCTTTGAGTTCAGCCGTGATCCGCTTGGCACCGTAACAACCATTTTCGGCGGTGAAGACAGTCTTGACTCGAGCCCCGAGCATCACGTCGGATATGAGTCGTTTCCTGCGGGTTGAGCTGCTGTTTTTCCATTTGTAATAGGAGGACCTGTTGAGTTTCAGGACCTCGCATATCCGCTTAACCGAGTGGTTTTTCTGGGCGTCGTCAACGAACTGGAAGCGGATCACCAGTTCGTCTCTTCCGCGAAATATTTAGCGGCCTTTCGCAGGATGTCACGCTCTTCGCGTAACCGGGCGTTTTCTCGTTCCAGCTGCCGAATGCGCTCAGCCTCCGTCACCGAGGCCGGGGAAGGTGAATCCTTAGAGCTGATCTTGGTGCGGGCACCGGTGCCGTATTTTTTCAGCCAGTTATGCAGGGTGGCACGGTTGATCCCAAGATCAGTGGCGATGGTCTGGAGCGAGGTGCCCGGGGAGTTCTCGTAGAGCGCGACGGCATCGCGTCTGAACTCTTCGGTGTAGGTCTTGCTTGGCATGGTGTGGAGATTACCTTTCAGTCCCAGATTGTTGGGATGTTAGGTGTCTACCAAACGGGGGTCAGGTCCGCGAGCATCAGAGGATAAAGACTGGGTCGTCACAGCTCTCCACCTGAAGTTTGCAACAGCACCAGGAAGGATCCCAGGGTCGAGGGCGCGTAGATCCGGCTAAACAGTCGGTTCATGCCGCCGTGGCGCAGCTGGTCCATATCGTCAATCGAGTCGGCACCGGCGACCATGCTGGCGACCAGTGAGGGGATCTTCGCCCCGGCATTCCGCGCCTTTGTCGCCTGCGATGGTCACCCGGTATTGGGCCAGGGCCGACAGGCCAGCAGTGTCGGCCAGGCGCATGACCGGGACCAGGCCCCGCGGTCGACACGAGGGTGGGATCATCGAATGAGATAGATAGTGCTGCGGGAGTGCGAGATAGTTGCACCTGAGAGATGACGTCCTGGATGGCGAATATAGACCTTCGACAAGTCATATTATCCCATGTCAGAGGGGCATTTCTCTTTTCCCACGCCGCCCCTAAATCACATCGGTGTATCCAGGCTAAGGCCCGCAGCGGCGAATTGCTCCCGCCCAGGCGACGCGATGGCGCAGGCTAATCTGGGGTCATGACTATTCTAAAATATGAATACTTCAGGGAGAAGCTGCCATGATGGGGAAAACTCACATCAGCGTTGGGGTTGCAACCGCTTTCTTGGTCACTCAGCCTGTTACCCTCGAAGGATTCTCAGTCGCGGTCATCGGCGGAGCTACTGGCGGAATCATTTCCGACATGGAGGTTCGCTCAAATTCCAAGTTTCGAGATGCCTTACACGCGCGCTTGATTGTCTTGGGGCTGACCATGGTTTTTCTCATTGTGGATGTGATCACCCAAGGACCAATTATTAGCTCTGTCTTGCAAAGCAGTAGTCAGCGATTGATCGCAGGCTCTGCCATTCTGATTGCGCTGGTTATATTCGGTAGGTTTACATCGCATCGGACATTCACACATTCTTTGCTCGGACTTGTCTCGTTGAGCGCAGGAGTCTGGTTGCTGTGCCCACCACTGACGGCAGCCTTTGCCGCAGGGTTCATCACCCATGTTCTCCTTGATCTACTGAACAAACAGCCTATCCAAATCTTCTACCCGATCGAGAAGGGCAAGTTTTGCTTGAAACTCTGCTACGCCAATGGAGCGATGAACACAGTATTCTTCCTCCTAGGGATAGTGGGAGTTTTGTATTGGGTAGGGAAGGTAGCTCTCACATAGTCCACCGAAGGCTTCGGCGGACTGTTGGGAAAATGCAACACTTAGCCTCGATCCGCCGATGGTCCGTCGGTGATCGGTTGTTTTCTGCTGCGGGCACCACCAAAATTTTCGGGCAGGAATGATACCCAGATCACGTCGTCGTCTAGTTGTTCCACGAACTGGTAGGTCAGCTCGGGCCGAAGGACTTCGGTTCAGGTGGTTAGGCAGGGACAGTTACCGGCGGCGCGTGAGCGTGGGTGAGCAATCGGTGTACCCCCCTCTCTGCCAGTCTAGTTGTGAAGTGGTGTTAACCACGTAAGGAGACCACAACCATGACAGTGACCATCCCATCCCAGGACACTCAGGACCTGACCCCGGAATACAAACGCGAGCACGTGATCGCCTATCTCTCCGGCCCCCACGGCACGAAAACGACGTACCTGATCGAACACGGCATCAATCCCAAATCTATCCACCGCTGGAAACATGCCATGGCGGATGGAAACCTTGAACAAGGACTGATCCCACGCCAGACTGGGGTCTGGGTGTCGTTTTCAGAAGTCGTCTGCACGGCCGCCCATAGGGTGTCCCACTTCCAAGGAAGTGGGACACCCTTAATGGAACCAAGTGAAAATACATAGCCCCAGGACGAAACTGTTCCACAATCTATTCCAACGAATTGACTCACGAAACCTGCTGCAGAATAGACTTCCGGTACGCTGTGGGTCATGGATATTGGTTACGCCCGGGTTTCCACCGCGAAACAAGACCTCGACCGCCAGATCGACGCGTTACGCAAAGAAGGTATCGCGGACAAATACATCTACGTCGATAAGAAATCCGGATCCACCACCAACCGCTCCGGACTCCAGCAAGCCCTTGAGCAAGCCCGCGCGGGTGATGTCATCGTCGTTCACACCCTCGACAGGCTGGGCCGCACCGTCCGGGACACTCTTAACCTGATCCATGACCTTCAGGAGCGTGAGGTCGGGGTGCGCACCCTGGCCGATCCCATCAAGGTTGATTCCTCGAACCCGAATGATCCGATGGCGCAGTTGGCGGTGGTGATCCTCTCGCTGTTCGGGCAGATGGAGCGCACCTACGCCGTCGAGCGCGCGGCCCATGCCCGGGCAGTGGCCGAGGCGAAGGGAAAGCGGGTGGGCCGGCCCAGTGTGGTGGACCCGGACAAGCTTCGCTACGCAGCACACTTGCGCAATGAGGGGTACTCGATGAGCAAGATTGTGGAGAAGACCGGCATCACTCGCTCCAGTCTCTACCGGCACCTGCCACCCCGGCCGGTGGAGACCCACACCGCCGCAGACATCCCTGACGCCTCGAACCCCAGCCTGCGGTGAGGGTTGGTGAACGGGACTTCTGACACTTGTCGTCTTGTTCGCGCAGGTAGTGACCAGATAGTGGTCAGAAGGCGTGTGCACAGCCCTGCTGACCAGGCCGTGTTTGTGCAATCGCCTTCTGACCCTGACAACGATATTTTTTCGATGCGTGTGACGTAAACGATCGTTTGCGTGACACACGTCGGAAAAATGTTGCGCGAGGTCGAAAAAACCAATTTTGTCACTTAACGCGTTATTTTACCTATGTCACGTGAACGCTACCAAAAACGATTAATGTGACAGAAATTCCAGCGGAATACTGAGCAGGGCAAAAGTATCTCGGACACGGTGAAGAGATTTCTCGTCGGTGTGGCCGTAGGTCATGAAACGGAACAAGTCGCGGGCGGTCTCCGGGTCGTGTCTGGCTTTTTCGATGCTGGCGTTGAAACTGTCTTGTACCGCTTGCCATGAACGGGCAAGAGGGGTCTTGTCTTCTCGCGGAGGCCCCGGGTCAATGGAGGCATCCGGCTCCGGGAGGAACACTGCTGCTTCACTTCCTTGTCCGGTAAGAGCACTGGTTTCCACTAGGTGCATAGCAGTCGCCGCGGTCTCAAGAGTCTGCTGTTGCTGGACCATACGGGCGCAATCTTCCTACTGCCCCAACTTTGCAACAGCACCCTTCGAGGAAACTCAGTCGTGCCCGTAGGCAATGTCCGGTAGGCTGCGTCCTTCGTAGGCCCAAGCACGGGTACCGGGGCTGTCGATTGCTTGCCCGGCCCGCGTAAAGATCTCTTGGACCAGTTTGGCGGAGCTCCAGCGCTTCTCCGGTTCGCACCCCCAGACAAACGGCTTCGGGGAGTCAGCATCCCAGGAGAACTTCCTTCGGCTCGGGTCCTCATCGAGCCAGCGTTCGACTGCCTTGGCCTTTCCCTGGTGTTCCCTCGCCGGGTGGAAGGCCAGGGCCGCTCCATCGGGGAGGAGGTCACCGGTCAGGATGAGGTCCACCACGTTCGCTTTTCGGATCTTCTGGTCGACAGCCTCCTGAATGCGCGGGGACTGCGCACGCAGGCGATAGGCGTCGATGTCCATAACCGGGAACAGTCGGTTGAAGCTGGCCACCAGATTTTGGAAGGATGCTGCCTCGGTGTCGTCCCTAGTGGCCACGTTGATGATCCGGTACGTGTGGCATTCAATGGTTAGTTCCGGGGTGATCTCCTGCAACCATTGGACGGTGGTGAGCACCTGGGCGGGAAAACTCGGTGCCACGAGGACGATCTTCGGGAGCGCGAAGATGGGGTCGGGTTGTTCCGGCTCCAGTTCAAGGTGATTCCGCAGGATCTCAAGCGTCTGCTCGGGGCGGACGGTGTCGGCATCCTCGGTTTTATCCTTGTTGAGCCAGGCTGCGTGTGCTTCTGCCAGCTGTCTGAGAGTGAAGCTCGAGACCAGGGCTCCATAGGTCAGGGCCTGCAGATGAACGGATTTATCCCGCACGCTCTTGAGCTCGATGACGACCAGCGTGCCATCGCTGGCCAGGCCGAGGACATCGAGGCGTTCGGTGGCGGTGGCCTCTTTCGCGGCCCAGCGATTGAATTGGGTGGTCACGATGATCATGGACGCATCAATAAGCTCGGGATGGTCGACGATCCACTGTTCCAGGTGCTCGGTCTCGTTCAGACCAGCCTCCGCCATGGAGTATTCCTGGCACATCTCAGAGCGGGCACCGTCGATCTGCAGTACGTTGGACATACCCTAGCGTATCGCCTTTTCGAATGCGCCAGCCCCGGTTAACCGGTCAGCATTCCTCTGGTGCTCTTGCAGATGGTGCTGTTGCAAAGTTGGGGCAGTAGGAATACCGGCGTGAAATAATTAGAACCATGGGCATCTTCTCGGGTCGCCATTTCCCCCGTGACATCATTCTGTGGGTGGTGCGGTGGTACTGCCGCTACGGGGTGAGCTGACCTAAGACCTGGAAGAAATGATGACTTCAGCGGGGCGTGCCGGTCGATCACACCACGATTCTCACCGTTGGGTCCAGAAATACGCCCCTGAGCTGGACAAGCAAACACGGTGGTACCGGCAGGTACCTGACTGGCAGGCTAAGTTCCTGGCGGGTGGATGAGACCTATATCCGGGTCGGCGGCAGGTGGTGCTATCTCTATCGGGCGATCACCGCCGGTGGCCAGACCCTGGACTTTTACCTCTCTCCGAAGCGGAACGTGGCCGCAGCGAAGCGTTTCCTGGCGAAGACGCTGCGGGCGAACGCGTCGGCCGGGTCCCCGCGGGTGATTAATACAGATAAGGCACCCTCCCTAGCCAGGGCAATCGCCGAGTTGAAGTCAGAGGGAATCTGCCCGCCAACAGTGGAACACCGGCAGGTGAAATACCTCAACAACATCCTGGAAGGCGACCATGGTCGGCTGAAGCGGATCCTCGGGCCGAAAGGCGCGTTTAAGAACCGGACATCTGCATATCGGACGTTGAAAGGGATGGAGGCGATGCACTCATTGCGCAAAGGCCAGGGCGCGATGTTTGCCTACGGGCAACCGAACCCGGATGCGGTGATCGTCAGCCGGGTGTTCGAGGCTGCCTGAGAACGCCGACCCGCAGCGAGCATCAGAGGATGAAGACTGGGTCGTCACGGCTCTCCGCCTGAAGTTTGCAACAGCACCCTTTGGATCGATGTGGCTGTCTCTTCGTTTTACGACAGTGCACTGTTGAGGTGCTGCGCCGCAGTTCAAGTGGGGCTAAAATACGCCTGAAGCGGCACCTGATACTAGATGCGGGTGCCGCTTTTGTGCTGGGTAGGTAGATTGAGGTTCATGCCGACCTACACCGTCTTATCCACCGCCGGGACAATCGGACCGGGGCAGCGCCCGAAACTCGCTGAGCTGATCACCGACCTCCACCACGAAGTCACGTCCGCCCCGCGCTATCTGGTTCAGGTGCTCTTCAACGATCTTGCACCCGGTGAGTTATTCCTCGCCGGCCAGGAAGTTTCTCAGGACCACGTCTGGATCCGGGCGGATATCCGTTCCGGGCGCACCGAACAGCAGAAAACCGGGCTATTAAAACAGCTCACCGCCAGGGGCGCCGAGACACTGGGAATACCGGCGGCCCACCTCTGGGTCTACGTCAATGAGATCCCCGGTGCGAACATGACCGAATACGGCCAGCTCTTGCCCGAGCCCGGCGGGGAAGCTGAGTGGTTTAGCTCCCTACCGCCACAGGTTCGCGATGTGCTGACAGGTCTGTGACCAGCGGGCCGCTAAATCTATTTGCTGCCTGTATTTGCCCACCGGACCAGGTCACCCTGGCCGAAGCCGACCTCGCCGGATTTAATCACGATGTAGCGGCAGTTGGTCATGTATCCGGAGAAGCCGCCGTCCACCCCGGTGGTGTAGGTGGTGATGGTGCGGATCGCGGTGCCGTGGCTGACCGACATCATGCCACGATCGCCCTCGAAGGTCGGGCGCAGCAACTCCAGCACGGGCTGGAACCGGTCGATGACCTGCCAATAGCAGTGCAGTAGCTCATGTTCTGGGTATAGGTGGCGGAGCCAATAGCTGACCGATCAGCTGGCGCAGATCTCCTCAAGATCTAGTTCGTCGACCATCGCCGCGTAGCCCTCGTCATTCGGATGTAGGTTGTCGCCCGGATTGAATGCGGGAAGGAGCCTGCTCGGGTTGTCGGGGTCGCGGACCGCAGCCTCGTAATCAGCAAGGGCGTCGAATTCACCTGAGTTCCTGATCCACTCATTGACTGCCTGGCGGTCCTCCTCGCCGTCGGACAGGCGTGGACTGTCCTCTCGCACCAGCAGCTCAATTGGGACGCTCTCCCCGGTCAGGCCTTCAGGCTCGGGGCGGTCAGGACCGGTGAACACCATCAGGGCGACCAGGATGATCGGGACAATGGTCACCAGGTCACACATGAGGGCCGGCATGGGTGAGCTCCGACGTAGACAGTGTGCCAGCAGCCACTGGCCGTGCGGTAGTTGCGGTCCGGGCAGCGCGTAGACCATTGGCAATGACGATAACCTCTGCGACCTCATGGACCAAGACAACCGCAGCTAGTCCCAACACACCAGTGATCGCCAGCGGCAGCAGCACGATGATGATCGCCAGGGACAGCACGATGTTCTGGTTGATGATGGTGCGCCCCCGTCGGGCATGGTGCAGGGCACGCGGAATCAGACGCAGGTCATCACCGGTAAAGGCAACATCCGCGGACTCGATCGCCGCATCCGATCCCTTCGCTCCCATGGCAATCCCGATATCGGCGGTAGCTAGGGCGGGGGCGTCGTTGATACCGTCACCGATCATCGCCACCGGCCCCCGGCCTGCCAGGTCAGCCACGGCCTGAGCCTTATCCTCCGGGCGCAGCTCGGACCGGACATCCGTAATACCGGCCTCGTGGGCCAGAGCATCGGCGGTGCGCCGGTTGTCACCGGTGAGCATGGTAATCCCGAAACCCTCGTCCGTCAGGGACTGAATGACCTCGGGGGTTTCCGGACGGAGTTCATCGCGCACCCCCACCGCACCGACCGGGTGGTCGTCACGGTAAACGATGACCACGGTCATACCCTGGCTCTCCAGGGTTTCGACCTGCCCGACCAAGGGGCCAGGGGACAGCCAGCGGGGACTCCCGACCTTAATCTGCGTCCCGTCGATCACCCCGGTGATCCCCTGCCCCGCAGTCTCGTCAACCTGCTGGGCAGTCGGCGCCTGGGGTGCTGCGGCGGTAATAGCGGCGGCCAGCGGGTGGGTGGAGTGATCCTCGAGCGCGGCAGCCCAGCCGAGGACATCTGCCCGACTGATGCCATCGATGGTGAGCACCTCCGCAACAGTGGGCTGATTGCGGGTTAGGGTACCGGTCTTATCCAGGGCCAGGTGGCGGATGCCACCGAGGCGCTCAAAAGCGGCGCCGGACTTGATGACCACCCCGAACTTGCTGGCCGCCCCGATCGCAGAGACGACCGTGACCGGCACCGAGATCGCCAGCGCACACGGCGAGGCCGCGACCAGCACGACCAGGGCACGCTCAATCCACACACCTGGATCCCCGAACAGGGACCCGATCACGGCAACGAAGATGGCCAGAATGAGCACCCCCGGCACCAGGGGGCGGGCCAACCGGTCGGCGATACGCGCGCGTTGGCCCTTCTCACTCTGCGCCTGCTCGACCAGCGCGACCACAGTGGTCAGGGAATTGTCTGTGCCTCCGGCGGTGGCCTCAACTTCGAGAGCCCCGGTGGTGTTGATTGAGCCAGCCAGCACCGCGTCACCGGGGCCGACCTCCACAGGGATGGATTCCCCGGTGATCGCCGAAACATCCAGGCTGCTGTGCCCGGACCGGATGATTCCATCGGTGGCCAAGCGATCTCCGGCCGCCAGGCGCAACACATCCCCTGGAGCGAGGTCTTCGACCGGCACCGTGCGGGTAGACCCGCGGACAAGAATGGTCGCGGTCGAGGGGATCAGAGCAAGCAGGGACCGCAGGCCCGAGCGGGCCTTGTCCATCGCCTTATCTTCCAGCGCCTCTGCGATGGAGTAGAGGAAGGCTAGGGCGGCGGCCTCCTCGATGAACCCGAGCAGGACGGCACCGGTGGCGCTGATCGTCATCAGCAACCCGATACCCAGTTTTCCCCGGGTAAACAACCCCTTCAGCGCCCCAGGAACGAACTGGGAGGCACCCAACAACAGGGAGGCCCAGAATAAGACGAGGGCGATCATCCCGGCATTGGGAACGAACCACTCAAGGATCAGACCAACCAGCAACGATACACCGGAGGCCACAGGAAGGAGGATAGCCCGATCACGCCACCAGGGCGTGTGCTCCTCTTCTCTGGCCATCGGTGCAGATGGTTCACAACCACAGGCAGACGTCATGACTGCTGGCCTCCTTCTGTATCGCAACAGCCGGCGACCAGACAGGCAGGGTCTAGGCAGGGGGCATCCTCATCAACGGCGAGGGTGATCTCTACCAGGGCATTGAGCGCGCGGGCCAGGTGTGCGTCGACGATCTCATAGCGGGTACGCCGCCCCTCCGGCTCGGCGACTACAATCCCGCAGTCGCGTAGACAGGCCAGGTGGTTGGAGACATTCGTCCGGGTCAACCCCAGCGTTTCGGCCAGTTGGGCCGGATACCCGGGGGATTCGAGTAGGGACAACAGGATCCGGGACCGGGTGGGATCAGCCATGGCACGGCCCAAGCGGTTCATTACATCAAGACGGGAAGCAATAGTCAGCATGTGCTGACCATACAGTAGGTGCTGACTAGTTGGCAATCTCTCTCATCTCCGAGGAGCCCCTCGGAATCGCAGGATGGATTCGCTTTGGAGGGTGCTGTTGCAAAGTTGGGGCAGTAGGAATACCGGCGTGAAATAATTAGAACCATGGGCATCTTCTCGGGTCGCCATTTCCCCCGTGACATCATTCTGTGGGTGGTGCGGTGGTACTGCCGCTACGGGGTGAGCTGACCTAAGACCTGGAAGAAATGATGACTTCAGCGGGGCGTGCCGGTCGATCACACCACGATTCTCACCGTTGGGTCCAGAAATACGCCCCTGAGCTGGACAAGCAAACACGGTGGTACCGGCAGGTACCTGACTGGCAGGCTAAGTTCCTGGCGGGTGGATGAGACCTATATCCGGGTCGGCGGCAGGTGGTGCTACCTCTATCGGGCGATCACCGCCGGTGGCCAGACCCTGGACTTTTACCTCTCTCCGAAGCGGAACGTGGCCGCAGCGAAGCGTTTCCTGGCCAAGGCCCTCAGATCCAATGCGTCAGCCGGGTATCCCAGAGTGATCAACACCGATAAAGCACCCTCCCTAGCCAGGGCAATCGCCGAGTTGAAGTCAGAGGGAATCTGCCCGCCAACAGTGGAACACCGGCAGGTGAAATACCTCAACAACATCCTGGAAGGCGACCATGGTCGGCTGAAGCGGATCCTCGGGCCGAAAGGCGCGTTTAAGAACCGGACATCTGCATATCGGACGTTGAAAGGGATGGAGGCGATGCACTCATTGCGGAAAGGGCAAGGCACGATGTTTGCCTACGGGCAACCGAACCCGGACGCGGTGATCGTCAACCGGGTCTTCGAGACGGCCTGAGAACGCCCACACGCAGCGGCCATCAGGGAATGAGAAACTGAGTCTTCGCTGCTCTCCGCCCAACTTTGCAACAGCACCCTCCAGGCGATGCTGATCCGTCTTTGATAAAGCCGGTGTCATCAACAACCCAGGCATCGGGGTGGATCAGATCGATGGCCCTGGTGGCCAGGGCTTTTCTGACAGGTTCGACTGGCCAGGGTGAGGTGGAGACGAATTGTTGGAGTCGTTGATGATCAATCCCAAGTCGTTCGGCCATGGGTTGCATAGATTTCCGACGCCCCTCTAACATCAACCCCTGCAGGTAGTAGCTGGAGGTGGCGCGTTGGTCCTTGCGGACCAGGGAGGCAAAGATTTCGGCGACGAAATCCTGGAGAGCACTTGGGGTGTGAGTGATGGTTTTTGCGTTCATGATCAAACATTACGCCCCATAAAGATCACTCCACAAGAGCTAACGAAGTACTACTAGACCCTGTCTCAAATCACCATACGGGCGCACTAAACCGGAATCATGAATATGGGACACTGCGCTTAGCAAGCCCACCGGCTGGCCTGTCGAATCCACCTCTACAGCAGCCAAACCCACAGAATATGAACCAACGTCAATTCCTACAACGTAATTAATCTGCACGATGTATCCATCCTTCAAAAAGAAAACCGGCGTGGCACGAAGCCAACGCCGGTGGAGCAATCGGAGTTAGAAACAAGCTAACTCTTACTGTGGATCAATTCTCAATATCCATAATTACTCACTTTCCTCTTAAAGTCTCAAAAATGTTTAATTTTCCCCCGTTCGGGGGTAGCTAATCCCATACCGCTATTTACAATAGTGAAACCAACCAGGCGATCAGCACGATAACCAGCAATGCCACCAGTGCCTGGGTGACGCGTGACTGCGGGTACTTGCGCCTGCGTTTGGGCAGTTCCTGGTCGCGTTTGCGGAGCTCTTCTGGGTTAGCCATGAGTGTCTCTTTTTATCCTTAGCTCGGTTGTGATTCGCTGATGATTCGGGTGCCGCCCTCTGTGGTGCGCACAGCCTGTCCGGCAGGTGGGAAGCTGCCCCGCTTAACCCGGGTGGCGCCTGACACCCACATTCCGAGGAGATCCACGAACCGGAGTAAGGGCACCGCCATGAGGGCACAGACCAGCACCGCTCCGAGGATCACGATGGGTGACTGTATCCACAGCGGGGCTGTGGTCAACTGCTGGGAGATCCAGTCAAGCAAGGCGGTCATGGCTTAAAACCATACACCGCCCACCTCAAATCTTAAGACCTCAGATCGCACCCGCCAGGCCACGACGACGCAGCAGTGGTCCGATGTCCTTGGCCCGGCCACGCAGGGTTTCAAAGGAGCGGGTGTAATCGGCGGCCGCACCGCGGGACAGCACCAGATCACGGAAACGCTGACCTGCCTCACGGGCGGACTCAGCAGAGGCTGCGTCGCCGGCGGCACCGGTTTCTTCGAACCAGTCGAAACCATCCGCGTCCAGGGCTTCCGCCCACAGGTAGGAGTAATAACCTGCTGAGTAACCACCGGCGAAGATGTGGTTGAAATAGGTGGAACGGTAGCGTGGGGCCACCTTCTCCACGTCCAACCCGGCGAGCTGCAGGGCGTCCTGTTCGAACTGCTCGATGTCGGTCACGGCCGCAGCCTCATCAGCGGTCAGGGAGTGCCAGGCCAGGTCAATGATAGAGGCAGCCAGGTACTCGGAGGTGGCAAAACCCTGGCCGAACTGACGGGATGCCTCAATGGCGGACAGCATCGCCTCGGGGATGACCTCACCGGTTTCATGGTGGCGGGCGTAGTTGCGCACCACGGAAGGATCAAAGGCCCAGTTCTCATTGATCTGGGAGGGGAATTCCACGTAGTCACGCGGCACGGAGGTGCCGGAGAAGCTTGGGTAGCGCACATCAGACAGCAGTCCGTGCAGGCCATGTCCGAATTCGTGGAAGATGGTGGTCACCTCATCCAGAGACAGCAGTGCCTCACCGGAGGTGGGTTTGGTAATCCCCATGACGTTGATCACCACCGGCTTGGTGCCCAGCAGGTGGGACTGGTCCACGAAGCTGCTCATCCACGCGCCACCGCGCTTGGAGGGCCTACCGAAGTAGTCGGTGAGCAACAGACCGATGCCGGTGCCATCGTGGTCCTTGACCTCCCAGACATCCACGCCCTCTGCATAACCGACCAGGTCCTCGCGCTTATCCACGGTGATGCCGTAGAGACGGTTAGCGGCATAGAACACGCCATCTTCCAACACACGTGTCAGTGGGAAGTACTGGCGCAGCTGCGCATCATCCAGGGCGTAATCGCGTTCACGGACCTTGGATTCCCAGAACGGCCAGTCAGCAGCCTCCACCTTTTCGCCTGAGAATTCGGCTTCCTCCGCTGAGAGCTTGTACTCCGCCTTCGCATTGGACGCGGCACTGGGTGCCAGGTCATAGAGCAGACCGCGGACAGCATCCACGTCGTCGGCGGTCTCCTCCTCGATCACATACTCGGCGTGGGTGGTGTAGCCGAGCAGTTCCGCGCGCTCGGCACGCAGGCGGACTGTTTCCAGAAGCACCTCGGCATTGGAGTTCTGGCCGCGCTGCTGGGAGGCTTCATAGAGTTTGGCGCGGGCCTCGGAAGAGGTCAGGACCGCCTGCTCCGCCTGCACGGTGGGCAGTTCCAGGGGAACCACATAGCCCTCGCGGTCTACTGCCTGCGCATAGGCGGCAGCAGCCTCCACACGGGATGGGCTGAAGCCTTCCAGCTCGGATTCATCAAAGCTCACCGCCAGCTCACGGGTGTCCTTCAACAGGTTGCGGCCGAACTCCTCCGACAGGGCGGAGAGGCGTTGGTTGATCTCAGACAGCCGGGCCTTGCCGGCTGAATCGAGGGCGGCACCGCGGCGTCGAAAAGCTCTGGTGGTCTGCTCAAGCAGACGCTGAGACTCCTCATCGGCTGGTGCTTGCAGTGCCTCGATGCGCTGGAACAGCGCGGAATTGTGATAGATCGAATCAGAATGGGCGGCCAGTTTAGGGGCGATCTCCTGCGCGATGGCATCCAGCTCATCGGAGGAATCGGTGCCCTGCAGGTTGAAGAACACCGACGCCGCACGGTTCAGTGGCAACCCGGCGCGCTCGAGGGCTTCCATGGTGTTCTCCCAGTTCGGGGCATCCGGGTTAGCGGTGATCCCCTCGATCTCTGCCTTGTGCTCAGCCAGGGCGATCTCGAAGGCGGGGAGGAAGTCCTCCGTCTTAATGGCTGCGAAATCAGGCAGCTGGTAGGGAAGGTTACTTGGGGTCAGCAGGGCATCAACACTCATAGAGATCGATCCTAGATGAGTGCCCAGCAACGGTGGGGATCGCGGTCCCCACCGATCTGGCCGGGGATTGACCACCCGGGTTGCTAATGTTGGGCTCATGTCTGTCACGGTCACCTGCCCCGCCGGTAATATCACCGGGGAACTTGTCTCTTTCACTGCGCACGGAGCTGGTGCTGGCCCGGGTGTCGGCGCTGCGGCTGACGCTGAGACCGGCGTCGGTGCTGGCGCTGAAACCGGCGTCGGTGCTGGCGCCGGTTCTGAGACTGGCCCTGAAGCGCGCGAGACCACGCGCACACCTGAGTTCCCCTATTTCCGCTCGATCCCCTACGCCAGGGCACGGCCCTTCCAGAATGCTGAGAAACTCGAACCGCTGGAGATCGATGCGCGGGGCACGCACCCCGGTCTGCATCTGACGGTGTCCACGCCGGAGACCCGTTTCGGCGCAGACTATCCGGTGATCGTGTTCATCCACGGTGGCGGGTACGTCAATGGTTCGCGGTTTGATCCCCGCACCGATCCCAAATTCTTCACCAACCAGGGGTTTGTGGTGGTGGAGATCTCCTACCGCCTGGGGCTGGAGGGGTTCGTGCCCTTCCATGATGATGAACCCCACCACTACCGCGGCACGGATGACTGTGTGCTGGCGCTGGAGTGGGTGCAGAAGAACATTGAGCATTTCGGTGGTGATCCCACCAATGTCACGCTGATCGGCCAGTCCGCCGGCGGCGGCATCGTCCTCTGGCTCGCGCGCCTGGACCACTACCGCGGCGCGTTCCGCCGCGTGGTCGCCCTCTCCCCCAGTTTCCCGCGCGGTCCCTTTGCCAAACGCAAAGGCGCTTTACGACGCTCCCTCTCCCTCCCCATCACCCGTGACTCCCTGGCGAAAGCCGACCCGCAGAAACTCACCCGTGGCTATCGACGCTTCGCCCGACGGTACTTCCATGACCTGGCACTGGGCCCCGCAGGTTATGACCCGGACGAGCTCGCTGATGTGGATCTGATCATCACCTCCACCCGGGATGAGATGTACAACCACGGCATCGGGCAATGGTTTGACCAGCGGAAGGTGGGGGCTGCCCTGGCTTCGCGGCTGCTTGGGGTCAGCGTGCCCGCCTCCTACATAACCAAGGCCCGGAAGATCGATGACCGTGTGGTCGGTCGCATGATCGGCGATTCCATGATCCGCCGCTATGTCGCCCAGACAGAGAAAGGCTGGTGGATTGAATTCCCCGGACGTCACTGCGATGACCTCAGTGAGATCTTCCAGAGGGATTCTGAAGCGCACCGCATCATCGCGTCCTTCGCCCGGGGTGAAACACCCTCGTGGCCGCAATATTCACCCGAGGATCGAGCGGCGTTGTCCCTGGTGGATGGCGAACCAGAGGTGGTGCGCGATCCGTTGAATATCGTGCGGACCTCGTTCCTCCAGCAGGATGGCCCTGCGGTGGACGGGCTGGGTGGGTAGAAATCCTCGCCGGGGGGCTCGGCGGGTGGTAACGGCTGGAGGGGCGCTGGAGGAGTGCCGGAGGGGCGTTGGAGGGGTTCTGTGTGGCCCTGTTGGCAGCACTTATAGCACAAAAGCATGAGCAGCGAGAGCCCTAAAATATCTCTACCCTAGTGGGTATGACTGACACTACCCCGCTGAATCAGGACCTGATCCCGGAGAGTACCGCCCGCCCGGTGGTAGATGCTGAGGGCTTCATTGTTGAGCACGAGTCGGAGGAATACAACACCCCGGCACCTGCTCCCGGTGAACAACCCTGGGAAAAACACGACCGCGAATGGTACAAAGACGCGGTCTTCTATGAAGTACTGGTTCGTGCCTTCCATGACCCGGGCAACACCGGATCAGGCACCCTCAAGGGACTGACGGAAAAGCTCGATTACATCCAGTGGCTGGGTGTGGATTGCATCTGGGTCCCACCGTTCTATGATTCCCCGCTGCGTGATGGTGGTTATGATATCCGCAACTTCCGTGAGATCCTCCCGGAATTTGGAACCGTGGATGATTTCGTGGAACTGGTGGACCAGGCCCACCGTCGTGGTCTGCGAATAATCACGGACCTGGTGATGAACCACACCTCAGATCAGCACCCATGGTTCCAGCAGTCCCGCACCGATCCGGACGGCCCTTACGGTGACTTCTACGTGTGGGGGGATGATCCCACCATGTATAAGGAAGCCCGGATCATCTTCATTGACACCGAGGAGTCCAACTGGAGCTATGACCCGGTGCGCAAGCAGTATTACTGGCACCGTTTCTTCTCCCACCAGCCGGACCTGAACTATGACAACCCGGCGGTGCAGGAGGCGATGCTTGATGTCCTGCGCTTCTGGCTGGATCTGGGTCTGGATGGTTTCCGCCTGGATGCCGTGCCCTACCTGTTCGAGCGTGAAGGCACCAATGGTGAGAACCTGCCTGAAACACACGATTTTCTCAAACGCTGCCGCGCTGTCATTGATGAGGAGTACCCGGGACGCATCGTCCTGGCCGAGGCCAACCAGTGGCCGCATGATGTGGTGGAGTACTTCGGTGAGAAGGAGAAGGGCGATGAGTGCCACATGGCCTTCCACTTTCCTCTCATGCCCCGCATCTTCATGGGTGTCCGGCAGGGGTCCCGCACCCCGGTCAGTGAAATCCTCGAACACACACCTCCGATCCCCAAGACCGCCCAGTGGGCTATCTTCCTGCGCAACCATGATGAGCTGACCTTGGAGATGGTCTCTGATGAGGAACGCGCCTATATGTACCAGCAGTTCGCCCCCGAGCCTCGGATGCGTGCGAACGTGGGTATCAGGCGTCGACTAGCACCGCTTGTCGACGGCGACCGCAACCAGCTCGAACTGCTGCACGGCCTGTTGCTGTCCCTGCCTGGCTCCCCGGTTCTGTACTACGGCGATGAGATCGGCATGGGTGACAATATCTGGTTGCCTGACCGTGATGGTGTGCGCACCCCCATGCAGTGGTCCAATGACCGCAATGGTGGCTTCTCCAAGGCTGATCCCGAACGCCTCTACCTCCCGGCGATCCAGAATGACCGCTTCGGCTATGCCCAGGTCAACGTGGAAACACAGCTCACGCAGGAGAATTCCCTGTTGCAGTGGATCCGCAACCAGATCATGATCCGTAAGCAGTACCGGGCTTTCGGCAAGGGCACCTACCGGGAGATCGACTCCACCAACGAAGCAGTGCTCACCTTCCTGCGTGAGTACAAGGGCCAGACCATCCTGTGCGTGAACAACATGTCCAAGCTCCCACAGGCCGTGGCGCTGGATCTCAGCGAATTCGCCGGCATCACCCCGCGTGAGGTGTCCGGTGGCCAGTACTTCCCCACCATCGGCGAACGCCAGTGCGTGTTCACCCTCGCCCCACACGGTTTCTTCTGGCTCGATATGAGCGGTGAAGAAGAGTGAGCATCGCCGAACACATTGTGAAGGAACGCTTCTACGGAGCCAAGTCGCACACCATCACGGAAGTAGACATCGTGGTGGAGAAGCAGGTCGGTGAGAACACCCTGCTGATCGCGCGGGTCAATGATGCCCTCTACCAGCTCCTGGTGAATGAGGATGGCCGGGATGTTCTTCCGGATCATGTCCACGACGTGGGGGAAAGCCTGGGCACGTGGAACTCCCCCGCCCCCTTCCCACCCGGCCCCTACCGGAAGCTGAACAGTGAACAGTCCAACACCTCACTGGTGGCCGGTGATGTGATGGTGAAGTATTTCCGCAAACTTGAACCCGGGTTGAATCCCGATGTGGAACTGCTCAGCAGGATTCCCGACTGCCCGAATGTGGCACCGGTACTGGGATACTCCGCCGTGGATCTCGATGGTGATGACTACACCCTGGTGATGGCCCAGCGGTTCATGCCCGGCAAGGATGGCTGGGTACACGCCCTGTCCACCACCTCCAGCAGTTTTGCTGATGATGCGCGGCTGTTGGGTTCAGCAACGGCAACAGTGCACACCGCCCTTGCCGAGGCCTTCGGGACCACCGTGGTTCCCGCGTCCACCGTGGCCGACGGGTTGATCACCCGCCTTGATGGTCTCATCGCCACAGTTCCTGAACTGGTACAGTTCCGCCAAGCTGCTGTGGACATCTACCAGGGTCTTGAGGGAGAGATGGAACTACAGCGCATCCATGGGGATCTCCATCTCGGCCAGACCCTGCGCACCGATGACCGCTACATTCTCATCGATTTCGAGGGTGAACCAGCCCGCCCACTGGCTGATCGCAAACTCCCGGATTCCCCGCTCCGTGATGTGGCGGGCATGATCAGATCCATCGACTACGCAGCCCACTTCGATGGCGTGCATCAGCGGTGGGGGGCAGAGGCCACCGCAGCGTTCCTCGAGGGTTACGGTGCCACGGATGGGAACCAGGATCTTCTCAATGCCTACATCCTGGACAAGGCGCTCTATGAGGTGGCTTATGAGATAAACAACCGCCCCGACTGGGCACATATCCCGATCGGAGCGGTCAGGAGGGCACTTGCTTAAGCATCAGCAAGCGCCCTCCAGGTAGGACTGGTTGTTCTGGCTGGTTCTTTATACCTGGTCGTCGAAAGCTTCCAGGATCGCCTGGCGCAGCTCCGGGTTGGACAGCTGATCCACCATCCACGGGGAGAACGCGAACGGGGTGGCATCCACAGCATCAAAGATCTTCTGTGGCTCCTCCCATGCGAATTCCTCCACCTCATCCGGCAGTGGCTCCACGAACTCCCCCACAGCAAGGCGGACAATATGTACCGGGCAGAACTCCCACTCCACGATGCCGGAGGAGTCCACCGCACGGTACTGATAATCGGGAAGAACAACCTGGACATCCAGGAAGGAATCCCTCTCCAGTCCCAGCTCGTCCCCACCACGGCGACGGATCGCATCCGCGTTCGTCTCATCCGGTGCGGGATGACCGCACATGGAATTGGTCCACACGCCCGGCCAGGTCTTCTTGCTCAGGGCACGGCGGGTGACCAGCAGCTCACCCCGTGGATTCAGGATGTAGCTGGAGAAGGCGAAATGCAGGGGTGTGTCCGTGGTGTGGACAGTGGCTTTGGGGGCCGTGCCGATGGCATTGCCCTCTTCGTCGGCGAGTACAACCAGTTCTTCCTCGTTTGTCATAACGATCAGCTTAGCAATGCCGCGGTTACCGCCTCACCCAATCACCGATCACACCCGGCACCACCGGCCCCCGGTTACCCAGCAGCGCCGCAATATTTGCATCCTGCTCCACCGCGGATGTCACCGTTTTCACCTTGCCGGTGTTGCGCTGCGGTGCGCCTCCCGCGCCCGACATGGGCATCATCGGCATCATCGGGCGCGCTGTGCTTTGCGACGCCTTCCCCACCGCCCCTCCCGTCAACCCGGACGAAGACTGCGTAGGACTGGTTGATGCCCCATGACCGGACTGTGCCAGAGCCTGCTTCACTCCCCCACGCGCCCCGTTCGCGCCTGTAGTGGCGGCACCACCGACACCTCCACCACCGGCAGCTCCCATCATCGGGCCCATCGGCCCCATCGCGGAGGCACTTTGGGTGCGGGCATTCATCAACGGACTCAATCCAGCATTGGAGGACCGGGTAATACCCCCATTTATCCCGTGTCTGCCGGTCATACCCATGATCGGCGTACTTCCCGCGACGCCACCTCCGGAACCCAGTGGATTCACACCACCCATGCCTGCGGTGTTGCTCATCGTGGAACTACCCGCCCCCACAGACGCAGCAGAGGTCTTCAGGTCAGACACCTCCATGCCGTCAAGATTCTCCCCGACTGTTCCGAAGCTGCCCGCGCCCACTGCAGGTGCTGATGCCACCCCACCACCTGCGGCTGACAACCCCTGCGGAGTCAGACCCTGGGTGTTGAACGCAGCCCCGCTGCCGCTGATCTCCGACATGCCCAGGGCGATTCCCCCGCCGCTGCCATCCGAGGACCTCACCCGCATGAGATTATCGATCCCCGGCACACCCGCCCTCACATCACTCTGGAACGCCGATTCAAACGACCCTAAGAAAGTGCTCTCCGCCGCCGCCCGCTCCGCCGGCTCCTTGATCATGGAGATCGACAGCGCAGCCATGAACACACTCATCTTGTGCCCCGTGTAAATACTGTTCAGCGTTCCAACCGAACGGGACATCTCCTTGGCATTACCGGCGAAAACCGACCCAGCTTCAGCCACCTCAGTAATGCGCAATGATGCCTGCTCAAACACCTCACCGGCATTACTGTCCAACAGCTCACCAGCTACACGCCGCAGTGACTCAGACACCTCAGAGATCGTGGACGACATCGTGGTCCACGAACTCTGTGCCGCCGAAACCGCCCCCGAGTTGGTTCCGGAAAAGTCACTACACAGCTCATCAATTGAACTTGGCGCCCTCACCACAGGCGAAGTGAAGCTGAACGAGTCAAACCTTGGTGCTGGACGAACCGGGAACGAGACTGCCCCGTCCCCCACCTGCCCACCGGTATCCGCAATATCCATCCCCCGTGCGAACAACTCATCCTGACTGTTCAATGCCTCGACGGATGCCTTGAGTGCATCTCGAAGCCACTGGATCTGCTCAGAGTAGGAAACAAGGACAGCCTCTGCTGATCCTGCGCCACCATGCATCACCCTGCCGTGGCCATCACCCAGCTGGTCGAGGCCGGAGACGGTGGAATAGGCGCCGTTGAGCACATCTAGTTCCGCAGAATGCGCAATTGAGTTTGACTTCCGCATTAACTCGTCAAGTTCTGCCATTACGCCATCAACGGATGGTCGATCAATCCTGAGCTGCATTTCTTCCCCCTGCTTGTGAAATCAAAGATTCCAATATTGAAACTGACGCACTGCAAAGAGCCTCGGGTTCCCACCCCTGACCCAACTCCCTATATCCCACCAAAAAACGCCCCCAATCAAAATCTATAGCCGCTGTGCACTGCCTAACCTCGCTCGGCATTTCATGAACGTAAATTCCTTCTGTTCCTGATTGCGCCCAATCTAAAGTTAGAAGTCGCTGATTCTCGATTTGACTGCGATTAGTCCGATCAGTTGCGACTAGATAGGTTCCATCAAGATCTTCCAGATCAACAGGACTAAAACCGCAGGTTTGAACGTTGCTACCCGGGTTCTCCGTGGTATTCAGGTGTTTACCTAACCCCGCCTGGGCGAACTGCTCCTCGGTGAAGACTTCACACGGGTGGAACTGGCTGGAGAAAAGGTCCGTGTTGGTGGGATGCCGGTCAGTCACCACAGATGAATCCCCAGAGGGCGCTGGAGACGTGACGGTGACAGTTGTAGGTGTGCTGCTCCCCGATGAACAGCCTGCGAGTAAAGCGGTGGTGGCCAAAAGGATTGACCAGGATCGGTGCATGGGAAAACCCCCAGGATTTCATTGTCGTAGCGAATACGAAGAAGTACTCAGTTGCTTAGACTGCGAAAGCTGGGGGAAGGTTCCGTGGGATGGAGAAGTTTTTAAAGATTGTTGAGATTGCCGTCGAAAAGCAGGTTGCCGATCTCAAACTGTGCAGCCCACAGTGATCCGTTTGAGGTGTTGTAGGCCCACTGCAGGTTTGTGGTGGCTCCTACCCCAAGGGGTAGATCCAAGGGGATATTGTCATCGCCATCGATGGGTTCGATATCCATTAACTCACCGTTGTAGTCAACAATGCGCAGAGTTGGCTGCTCGATAGCATCGGTGGGGAGGGGGATTTCGTTGAGGTTGGTGACGGCAACATAAACAACAGATCCACCGTTGGTGCCAAAACCGGTTCCCTGGAAATGAACCCGAATATTCAGGCCGGGGTCTTCGGCAGAATCCTCACCATCTTCAAGAATGACGGTCTCTACCTGCTGAGGTTCAAAAGTTGGGGTCTCCGAAGTGGTGACTGTAATTGATTCAGTCGGTGTGTCGGCAGCCTGCTCATCGGCGTTTTCACCTGAGCAACCTGCCAAAAGTGCAGCTGCTGCCAGCACAGGAAAAATCCTCAACTTCACTCCGGGCTCCTTCATATTCATCGGTACTTGTCGAAAGTTTACTAGCCTAGAGCGTATGCGCTTCCCTGAACTCGAAGAATTGAAAAACCGTCGCACTCTCAAATGGACCCGGTACCCCGAGGATGTCCTCCCGCTGTGGGTCGCCGAGAGTGATTTTGGTACCTGCCCTCCTCTGAAGGAGGCCCTCGCTGACGCTGTAGAGCGTGAGGTTTTTGGTTATCCACCAGATGAGACCGGCCTTGCCGACGCCCTGGTTGGTTTTTATGAGCGCCGTTATGGCTATGCGCCGAAGCCAGAGAATGTTTTCGCCATTCCCGATGTGGTTCGGGGTCTGCAATTGGCCATCGAGCACTTCACCAAACCAGGTTCAGCGGTTATCGTCCCGGTCCCTGCCTACCCACCGTTTATTGAACTGCCGAAGGTTACCGGGCGCCAGGTAGTTTATCTGGACGCGGAGAAGTACAACCTCCGTGACATTGAGCAGGCCTTCGCCAACGGCGCCGGATCGATCCTGTTCTGCAACCCGCACAATCCTCTGGGAACTGTCTTCGATGAGGATTTCATCCGCGACCTCACTGATCTCGCGGTTGAATATGAGGCCCGGGTCATTGTTGATGAGATCCACGCTCCCCTGGTTTATGAAGGCACCCACGTGGTTGCCGCCGGGGTATCCACCAATGCAGCCAATGCATGCCTGACCATCACCGCCACCTCCAAGGCGTGGAACACCGCGGGACTCAAGTGTGCTCAGATTTTCTTCACCAATGATGATGATGTGAAGACGTGGAAGAAACTTTCCGGGATTACGCGGGATGGTGTTTCTATTTTGGGCTTGATCGCCGCAGAAACGGTGTACAGCGAAGGTGATTCCTACCTCGATGAGGAGCTTGAACTCCTGCGGGAAAATAGGGATTATGCAGCCTCTGAACTGCAGAAACTCGGAGTTAAGGTGCATGTGCCTGACTCCACTTATCTCATGTGGTTGGACTTCTCCGGAACGAAGATTGAGAAGAGCCCTTCGTTGATTATGCGTGAGGAGGGTAAAGTCATGCTGAACGATGGTGCGGCCTTCGGCGATTTCAAAAACTGCGCGCGCCTGAATTTCGCATGTTCCCGGGAAACCCTTGAGGAGGGTCTGCGCCGTATCGCCAGCGTTCTCTAAATGAAAAAAGCCGTACTTGTCACATCTCTGATGCTGTTTTCCATGTTCTTCGGAGCTGGAAACCTCATCTTCCCACCGATGCTCGGACAGGAATCGGGTACCGCCTACCTACCGGCGATCCTCGGTTTCCTCTCCACAGGCGTCCTACTACCCGTCATCGCAATCATCGCGGTGGTGGTCTCTGGAAATGACGTCAGAGATATGGCCAGTCGTGCCGGAAAAGTCTTCGGTATTGCTTTTCCCATTCTGGCTTATCTCTCCATCGGCGCCTTCTACGCACTCCCAAGAACCGGAGCGGTGAGTTACTCAACTGCTGTGGGCACGGACAGTGTTCTCTACTCCGGCATCTTCAACTTCGTTTTCTTCGGTGTAGCCCTGGCGCTGTCATGGAACCCGAACGGAGTGGCAGACAAGCTGGGTAAGTGGCTCACCCCGGCGCTGCTGGCGTTGATTCTGCTCCTGGTGGTGTTGTCGTTGTCCATGTTGGGCGGCACCCCGGGTGAGCCTCGAGGCGATTATGCGGAGCAAGCTGTGGGTGCTGGCCTGTTCGAGGGCTACATGACCATGGATTCCATCGCTGCTCTTGCTTTCGGCATCGTGGTGATCTCAGCGTTCAAGTACCAGAAGGTGGAGAAGGTCCGCACCGCCACGGTCTACGCAGCCCTCATCGCCGGTGCCCTCCTGGCCGCGGTTTACCTCGGTCTGGGCGCCATTGGCCGCATTGCTGGTGGTAATCATTCGGACGGCACCGAGATCCTCAATTACGCAGCTGAGCAGACCATGGGTGGACCTGGTCGGATCGTGTTCACCATCATCGTGGTGCTCGCCTGCCTCACCACTGCAGTTGGTCTGATCACCGCGACATCTGAGTTCTTCAACTCGCTGCTGCCTGGTATCAGTTATCACGTGTGGGCTGTGGTCTTCTCCCTGATTTCCTTCGGTGTGGCAACGCTGGGCCTGGATACCGTGTTGTCGATCGCCGCGCCGATCATCACCTTCATTTACCCGGCTGCGATCACACTGGTGGCGTTGACATTGCTGGAGCCGGTGCTCTTCCACTTCCGCTACACCTTCCTGCTCGGCATCTGGACCGCAGTGGTGTGGGCCCTGTTCATGAGTGTTCCCGTGCTGGTCCCCTTCATTGACTGGGCACCGCTGCACAGCATGCAGCTGGGCTGGGTCGTACCGGTCGCCCTCATGTCCGCACTTGGCATGGTGGCCGATTGGAATAATCGGGACCGCTCGAAGGTTGAAGAGAAAGCTGCCGTAACCACTTAAAGTTCTGAAGGGATCTCCATGTCTGTGCCGCTTTCACTCATTGACTTTGCCACCATCTTCGAAGGTGAACGGCCGGGTGATAGTTTCAGGCGTTCAGTTGCCATGGCACAGAAGGCAGAGTCCCTCGGTTTCAAACGCATCTGGTACGCGGAGCACCACAACATGCCGAGCATCTCCTCATCCTCGCCGGCGGTGCTCATCTCCCATATCGGTGCACATACCAAGACCATCCGTCTGGGCGCGGGTGGTGTGATGCTGCCCAACCACTCCCCCTATGTAATCGCAGAACAGTTCGGCACCTTGGCTGAGCTCTACCCGGACCGGATTGATCTGGGCCTGGGCCGCGCCCCCGGCACCGATATGAACACGTTGCGTGCACTGAGGCGTGAACCCTCCTCAGCCGAGTACTTCCCCCAGGATGTGGTGGAGCTGCACTCCTACCTGGCTGGTCGTTCCCGTCTTCCCGGTGTGGAGGCGATCCCGGGCAAGGGCACCAATGTCCCCCTGTATATCCTTGGTTCCTCGCTCTTCGGGGCGCAGCTGGCTGCCCAGCTCGGACTTCCTTATTCCTTCGCCTCACACTTTGCGCCCACCCACCTCGAGCAGGCGGTCTCCACGTACCGGGAGACCTACCAGCCCTCCGAGCAGCATCCGGAACCGTATGTCATCGCGGCGGTCAACGTCACCGCCGCGGACACTGTGGAAACCGCGCAGGAGCACTTCGCGGATGTCGCCCGTTCGCGGGTACGCAGTATGGCGGCACGTGGACGCACCATCACCGATGAGCAGCTTGATGCCATCATGGACTCCCCCTCCGGCCGCCAGATCGTGGACATGCTCCGTTACACCGCCATCGGTACCGGAGCAGAGGTGAAGGAATTCCTGGAGGATTTCACCCAGATCGCTCAGGCTGATGAGCTCATGATCTCTCTGCAGTCCCCGGACACTGAGACCACAGCACGCAGCATGGAGATCCTCGCGGACACCTGGATCACGGACTAGTTCTCAAGCGGGATCCCGGGACGGGGCTTTGGCAACCCGAAGCTTATACTTCACTGGCTAAAGCCTGTCAATAACCCCATTAGTACCGTCTCCCGCTGACTGTGACGTCTCAATAGGCTAGCGATATGTGATGCCTGTGGGACACATTCCCTGACTGCTAAATGTGAACGCCTGCCGGCATGACTGAACACCTTCACGTTCCGAATGCCTGCGCGAGAAACTGTGAGCGCATACAAGCTAAGGGGTTACTGTGTCCCTACACAACAGTCCTTCCACTTTTTCAGCTTTCCGATCCACCATCCCTGTCCCATTCCTGCTTTTCACCGCTTTCTTTTCTGCGGTTCTCCTCGTGTTCATGGGTCTCCATGTCGCCCAGGCTCAAGAATCCTTTAAGTCCGATGGGGATTCACTCATCAGCCAGGACGAAGATCCCGCAGAGGCTCTCGCTTTTACCCTCAATGCACTGGCTGACCGGCCCGCGGCGCCAGCTTTGATATCCACCGAGGGGTGGGCCCTGAATGAGATTCCAGCCAATGATGACGGATCGTCAGAACTGGTGACATTGCCGTTCCCCATCAACTTCTTCGGCAATCAGTACTCCGCCTTGTTTGTGAACAACAACGGTAATGTCACCTTCAACTCCCCGATGCCCACCTACACCCCGTTCGCGTTGACCGGTGCCACCCAGATCCCGATCATCGCCCCGTTCTTCGCAGATGTTGATACCCGGGGCGAAAATTCCATGCTGGTCACCTACGGAGCAAGCCCGGATGGTAACCAGTTCGTGGTGAACTGGGTTGATGTCGGTTATTACAGTGCACAGAGCGATAAGCTCATCTCAGCACAGCTGGTATTGACCCAACGTTCCGGTGTGGGCTACAACGACGGTGACTTCGACATCACCTTCAACTACGGTTCCATCGGCTGGGAGACCGGCAGTGCATCAGGTGGCTCAGGCGGCTTTGGTGGCAGCCCGGTGCGTGCAGGATACTCCCTGGGAACCGGCGCCGAGGGAACATTCTTTGAGCTTGCCGGCTCGGGAGTGACCACCGCGATGACTGACGGTGGTGAGCGTTCACTGTTCACCAACAGTCTCGGATCGCTGAGCACACCGGGCCGATATGTCTTCCAGATCCGTGGTGATGGTTCTGCCGTCATCGCGGGAAATGTCACCGGAATCGTCACTGATGAATCAGGGCAACCCGTTGCCGGCGCCATCGTGTCCATCATCGCGCTGGACGGGTCGTGGAGTTCCAACACCATCACCGGACCGAACGGCACTTACGCACTCAGCGGTCTGGGCACAGGACCTGCAACCGTTCGGGTGAGCCCACCGAGCGGTCTCTCAGTTGATGCACCCGCACAGTCGGTCACCACCGCTGTTTCTACCGAGCTGACGGTGAACTTCACCCTGACCGGGCCCCGCACCATCCCCGCCGACACCACGATCGACCAGGGATTCCCACAGAACTCCGGTGTCCCGTCAGTGTCCTGGGGTTCTCCTTTCGTGATCAGGCATGAGGCAGCTCCGGGTGCCACCGTCACCTTCGAGATAGTCCAGGATGGACGCACTCTGCTCTCCGGGGACTTCTCAGAGAGCCTGGTTCAACCCGGATTGTTCACCACAACCGTGCCCAGCCTGTTGGGAGCCCAGGCCCAGACGGGACTGGCCCAGGTGATCATCTACGTCGATGGAGTACCAACCACCTTTGATATCTACATCGATCCTGCGGGAACGGTCGTGGATCAGGACGGGGTACCTATCGTGGATGCTGAGGTGATCATCTACCGTTCCGATAATCCTGATGGCCCCTTTGAACAGATCCCTGATGGTAGCGCCCTGCTCTCACCGAGTAACCGCACCAACCCTGATCGCACTGATTCTGAAGGCCGCTTCTCCTGGGACACCGTCCCCGGTTTCTACCGGGTGAGTGCTTCCGCACCGGGATATCTCGCAGCAGATGGCACTGAGCTGGCATGGACCGACATACTGCCTGTCCCACCAGAGCATCTGGATCTGATCCTGACCCTGTACACGACCGACCCGGGCCCAGATCCCACCCCAACACCAACACCAACACCGGATCCGACTCCAGACCCGGGAGGCTCCTCAACCGGTAGTTCCGTCCTCGACGGCATCGTGAGCGTCCTGTCCGGTATCGGTGGAATGTTCAAGTCCATCTTCGATTGGATCCTGTCCTTCTTCAGCCGCTTCAGCAGCTGACACACTGCATTCTCCACATGCTGAAACCACCACCGCAGTCCCCGGGGTTCCCCACCTGGTCTGCTGTGGTGGTTCTTCCATTTTGTGGCGCCGAGACGATATCTTTTACCTTATTACACTGATAGGTTTGAAGTTAACGTTTCCTATTCATCCGACCCCCGAGGAGGATTCCATGAATCGCCGCCTTCGCCTGGCTGTGGTGGCACTGTCAACCTCAGCCCTGATCACCACCGGCACCGCAATCGCACCCGTCCAGGCCCAGACGGCTATTGAGGTTCCTGCACCAGCATTCACCACGGAAATGCTCTCCTCAGTTCTTCCCCAGCAGCTGCAGGAATTTCTCTACCTGGCCGTCGCATTACCCGTGATTGCCAGTTCGGTGCTGTCATCTGTCATTGGCATCCCGCAATGTGGACTGCATGACACAAGAGCCTGCTAAAACATCACCAACCCCCTGCAGCCCGGGCATCCCGACTGCAGGGGTTAATGACGGCATTGGTGGGAACTAGCCAGATCCAGGCTCACGGTCCACCCGTGTGATGTCTCACCATCGTGATAATCACCGAAACCACCGCACCACCAGAAACCCCGTCGCTGCCACGGTGAGTGGCAGCGACGGGGGCGTCGACAAGCACAGGCTTGTTAATCTTCTTCCTCACAGGCGACCCAATAAGGACTTTAGAGCGCACCGAGCCTGTCCACCGTGATATCGCCTTTGCGTTCCAGCAGGATATCGGCGAATTCAAACGGCTGGGGTTGCGCGCCTTTGGGAAATTCGACCACATAGGGCTGGATGGACCGCACGCCGGTGGTGTTCGCCCGTTCCCGCACGTGCGCGGGCAACAACGCCACATATGAGCGCGGCGAGCGGTCTGACCACAATTGCACCGTGGCCAGGTCCGCCACCGGGAAGGAGATCCCGGTGCGTGGAATGATCACGGTCTCCCCGACCACCAACACCGCTTTACGACGCCGCAACCACACCACCAACATCGACCCCAGCGCGGCAACCAGGCCACACGCTGGCGCTGCAGCAGCTATGCCCACGAGGGTGCGCATGGTCCCGGTGACATCAGTCCAGGCGATGAAAAAATACAGCAGGAAGGAAACGCAAATGAGCACAAAGAGGACACACGTCATCATGGCCTTCGAGGTGACCAATGCTTTTGTGCCCGTGCGGACCTTCACTGCCTTCATGAGCATTTATCGTATCCGTGTCAACCCAGAACCACTGAGATAATCACCATTATGGGGAAGGAAACGAGTGTGGAAACCACCCCTGTATCCCGGGCCATCGTTTCACTGGTATTGAAACGAAGGGCGTAGGTGTACACATTCTGCGCCGTGGGAAGCGCACCGAGCACCACCGCAGCCATGAGGGCGGGCCCCTCCATGCCAAAAGCCAGTGCCAGCATCAGCGCGAAGATGGGATGCAAGACATTTTTGAACCCCACCGCCAGGAACACATCCCGGCGCGCCACCTCTCCCTTCTGCAGGATGCGGGCATGCGCCAGGGATATCCCGAAGACCACCAGCGCCAGGGGCACCGATGCACCCGCAAGCATGGACACCGGTTGGGCGATCACCGTGGGAACAGGGAGCTGTGCCAGGGAGACGATGATGCCCGCGATCGCCGCCAGAACCATGGTGTTGGACAGCGGGGTGAGGATGAGGTTTTTCACCAGGTTGGTGCTCTTCGGGTTGTGCATCATATCCAGGGCGGTGAGGGTGACCGGGGCGTAGAACGCCACCTGGAACAAGATGACCGGCACCACCACGGTGAAATCATCCAGCACATAGGCCGCCAGCGGGATACCCAGGTTGCCGGCGTTGGCATAGGAGGAGGCCAGCATTCCCACGATGGCATCCGGGGCGGTGCGCTTGAGAATAAACCTGGCCAGGAGGAAAAACAGGATTCCCACCATCAGCGCCGATACCGCGATGACCACGAAGTTGGCGGAGAAGATCTGCGCCGGATCAGCGTCGGTGACCTGATCAAATAACAGGGCCGGCGTGGCCACATAATAAACGAATAACCCCAGGGACCGCTGGGCATCCGGACCCAGTACACCCGTGCGCCCCAGGATCACTCCCACGCCGATGACCAGGAATACGACGGTGAACCCGAGAAGGACCTGTTGCATGGATGGTTATTCTGCCATGCCGTTATCCACCAGGATGTCCCGGACGATCTCAGCGATGTGCTGTGCCCTGGTGCCGGTGCCTTGTTCAATCTGTGTTCTGCAGGAAAAGCCATCGGCAATCACATGGCCTTCAGCGGCACGAACTTTGGGGAACAGCTCCCGTTCACCGAGTTCAAAGGACATCTGTTCGTGGTCCTTCTCAAAACCCCAGTTTCCGGCCAATCCGCAACAGCCGGTGGCAATCTGCTCCTCTTCTATGCCGAAGGCATCCAGGATGAGTGCTGCATGCTGAGGATCACCGAGGGAGCGTTCGTGGCAATGAACCTGGGTGAGTGCGGTGGTGGATGCTGGCTGGATTTTTCCTTCTTGGACCAGTCCACGAACCTTCGGGGCGATAACCTCAGCAAAAGGTTTAGTCAGTTCAGCCAGTCGCTTCAGGTCGGGGTGATCACTTAATCCCGTGGCTTCGTCGGTGAGCATCACCGTGCAGGACGGTTCCAGACCCACGATGGTCAGCCCGTGATCCAGGTAGGGTTTCATCACCGTTGCGGTGTGTTCGAGAACCTTCCGGGTCATACCCAGCTGACCGGTGGAATGCCAGGTCAGACCGCAGCAGACAAACTCAGAGGGGATCACCACGGTGTAGCCGAGGGCCTCCAGCGTGTGGATGGCTGCCTCACCCGGGCCGGTATCCAGGTTGGTGGTGAAAGAATCCGGCCACAGCACCACTGTCTCACCCGTGTTGGGTGACCTGGGTTGTGTCCTGGGCAGCTTCCGCAGAGAGCGGTGGGCGAAACTAATCAGGGGGCGGTCAGCCAGTCCACCGAGTTTCTTCAATAAGGGAGAGATGACGCGTGAGGTGAGGGTTGCGTCGATAAGCGCAGGCACCCCGGGCACCTTGTGTGCCAGGTGACCAAGCAACGGCAACCACCCCATCACGTAGTGGTCGCGTGGCCGTATGCGGCCGCGGTAATGATGGTGGAGGAATTCAGCCTTGTAGGTGGCCATGTCCACGGTCACCGGGCATTCCGAGGCGCAGGCCTTGCAGGACAGACACAGATCAAGAGCCTCATGGACCTCTTTACTGCGGTAACCATCGGTGATGGACTCGCCGCGGAACATCTCCGAGAGGATGCGTGCGCGGCCGCGGGTGGAATGCACCTCATCGCCGGTGACCTGGAAGGACGGGCACATCGCCCCATCCGCAGATCTACAGGACGCCACACCGACGCATCGGTTGACGGCGGTGACCAGCGAACCGTTGTCCTCATCCAACTTATGCACCGGGGTGATGTCCAGGGCGCGCTGCCCCGGATCCATGCGCAGACCCGCAGTGATCGGATCTGCCCAGACCAGCACGCCGGGGTTGAAGATCCGGTCCGGATCAAAGATGAGTTTGAACTCTTCAAAGAGCTCCCGCATCTCCGCTGAATACATGCGGTCAAGCAGAGCGGAACGGGCACGGCCATCACCATGCTCACCGGAGAGGCTGCCCCCATAGGAGGTGACCAGGGTGGCTGCCTCCCCCATGAAGCGGTGGAAGTTATCAATGCCGTCCGGGGTGGTGAAATCAAAACTGATGCGCAGGTGGACACACCCTTCCCCAAAGTGTCCGAAAGGGATGCCGCGGTAGTGGAATTTCTCCATCAGGGCATAAAGGTCGCGCAGGTAATCAGCGAGGTGCTCCGGTGGGACGGCGGAATCCTCCCAGTTGGGCCAGGCCTCTCCCCCATCGGGGAGCCGGGTGACGATCCCCGCTGCAGCTTCACGGATCCGCCACAGGCGGCGCATCTCAGTGGGATCGCCGGTGATGTGGTGATCAATGATGGTGGGCACAGCGGTGGTGAGCGCCCGGGCAGCGTTGAGTGCATCACTGAGGGTGTCTGCACCAATCTCGCAGTAGAGCCAGCCGCCGGCGGCCAGACCATGGTGGCTGCCCGGTAGATCTTTCCCCGCATGCTCCTGTCCCGGGGTGGTGCGCAGGGCGGCCAGAAGGTCACCGCCCATTCCCTCGATGGTGGCCACACCGGGTAGTCGCAGCGATTGTGCCGCGCGGGCTGCGTCGAAGACGGTGTCAAAGGCGAGCACGGTCAGCACCGTGTGTTTGGGTGTGGGCACCAGTTTGACGGTGAGCCGGGTGATGATTCCGGTGGTGCCCTCTGATCCAGCCAACGCCCGGGCCATGTGGGTGCGAAGGTGGTGGAGACCATAACCGGAGACCTGGCGGGGAAACCGCCCGAGCTCCCGGTGGATGAGGTCTGCGTGTTCACTCGCCAAAGCGATGAGCCTGGCGTGGATGTCCGGGTCATCGCACCCATCGGCGTCGATGGTGACTTCCCTGCCGTCGGCGAGCATGAGGGTGATATCGACGAGGTTATCCGCGGCGGTGCCGTGAACGATGGAATGCGGACCGCAGGCATTGTTGGCCACCATGCCGCCGATGGTGCACCGGTTATGGGTGGAGGGATCGGGGCCAAAGGTAAGTCCGTATTCCGCGACGGCGGCGCGGAGAGCATCACAGACCACACCGGGTTCCACCGTGGCGGTGTGGTTCTCAGAGTCGATGTCCAGGATCCGGTTGAAGTGCCTTGAGGTATCAATGATCAGGCCCTCACCGATGGCGTTGCCCGCCACGGAGGTACCGCCACCGCGACCGACAATGGACCAGCCCCGCGCCACAGCAAGCGCCACCGCATCACGGATATCCTGCAGTGTCCTGGGCTCTGTGACTGCAGCCGGCACCCGACGGAAAATACCTGCATCAGAGGTATAGGCGGCACGGGTGGTCATATCGGTGCGGAGCTGGGCGTGGGACATGTGTGGCCTCGCGGGAACGACTGGACTGGAGCGGCTGGTTTTCTACGATCGGTTTTCTGCGATCGGTTTTCTGCGATCGGGTTCTCATCACCAAGGCTACGCAAGGCCACCATGAATTCTGGACTTTCGGTGTATTTATGTTCCGGTACCGCAACGGCTAATCTCAATGGTCATGAGCACAGCGCACCGGCCAGGGAGATCGCTGTGGTTGGCGACCCCACTGTTGATCCTCGCCCTGGGGATCTCCGGGTGTTCCGCAGGTTCCACCGCCTATCAGGTGCCGCCCGATGTGGATCAGTCCTCCATCGTGGTGGCCACCACCTCGGCACCCGCGTCCCTGGACTTCACCCGCACCTCAGGTGCCGCCATCCCCCAGGCACTGATGTCCAATGTGTATGAGGGCCTGGTGCGGATCACCTCGGACGGGGAGATTGAACCCTGGCTCGCCACCGGGTGGGAGCTGTCGGAGGACCGTCGGACCTACACCTTCACTCTGCGGGAGGGGGTCGGGTTTTCCAACGGGTCACCGTTTTCCGCCCACAGCGCGAAGTTCTCCATCGACCGGGTGCCCACCGACTGGACCAATGGTTTGAAATCGGGGATGGATGTGGTGGAGTCCACCGAGGTGATGGATGATCACGTGCTCCGGGTGACCTTGGCCCGCCCCTCCAATCAGTGGCTGTGGAACATGGGCACCTCGATCGGCGCGATGATGAGCGAGGACGGCGTAGACCAGCTCGCCACCACTCCCGTGGGCACCGGCCCCTATGAGGTCACGCACTGGTCGGTTGGGCGTGCCATCGGTTTTTCTGCGCGCCCTGACTATTGGGGGGACAGCCCCGCCAATGATGCCGCCACCATCCGTTATTTCAGTGATGCCACCGCCACCACCAATGCTCTGCAGAGTGGGGATGTGGACATGATCTGGGCCATGCAGGCACCGGAGCAGCTGGCTGTCCTGGAGGACTACACCGTGGCGGTGGGCACCACCAACGGCGAGATGCTGCTGTCCATGAACAACCAGCGCGCACCATTCAACGATGTGCGTGTGCGCCGGGCGGTGATGTTCGCGATTGACCGGCAGGCCATCATTGACACCGCGATGGAAGGATACGGCACCGACACCGGAGGTGTTCCCGTGCCGCCCACCGATCCCTGGTTCGAGGAATCTGATCTCTACCCGCACGACCCTGACCGGGCCCGGACCCTGTTGGAGGACGCCGGCGCGGTGGGTACCCGGGTGACCATGTCCATCCCCAGCCTCCCCTACGCCCAGGCGGTGTCCGAGATCCTCTACTCCCAGCTGCGTGAGGTGGGTTTTGAACCCGAGATCGAATCCACCGAATTCCCCGCCGTGTGGCTGGCCCAGGTGATGGGTCAGAAGGACTATGACATGTCGCTCATCACCCATGTGGAACCCCGCGATGTGCCCACACTCTTCTCCCCTGGTTATTACCTCGGCTTCGACGACCCGGAGACGCAGGCTCTCCTTTCCGAGGCGGATTCCTCCGATGACGAGGTGCAACTCATGCGGGACGCCGTGGACTCCATCATGGAGCAGGCGGCCGCCAATACACTGATGAACGTGGCCAATATCGTTGTCATGGAACCCGGCATCACCGGCGTGGATCCCAATGTGGTTTCCGGTGCGCTCGACCTCGCCCGGATCGGGCGGGATCAGACTGCTGACTCCGTTGAGCCCGGCGCCGCTCCCCCACTCACCGGGGAGGAAGCCCAGTGACCGTTGCTTCCACTCTTCTCCGGACCCTGCTGCGCTATGTGATCACCATCTGGATCGCCAGCGTCATCATCTTCCTGCTCATCCGCGTCATCCCCGGCGACCCGGCGGCGGTGGCACTCGGAATCACCGCCACCCCGGAGAGCCTCGCGGCCCTGCGTGCGCAGTTGGGAACTGATCAACCACTGGTGGTGCAGTATCTTTCCTGGATGGGCGGGCTGCTCACCGGGGACTTCGGTATGTCGCTCAGTTCAGGCCAGGATGTGTCCCCGCTGATCCTGGACCGCATGCAGGTGAGTCTGATTCTGGTGGGATGTTCCATCGTGTTGTCCCTGATCATCGCGGTTCCTTTGGGGGTGTTGGCTGCCCGGCGCGGAGGCGTGGTGATCTCCGGGGTGAGCCAGGTGGGTATCGCGATCCCCAGTTTCCTCGCCGGCATCCTGCTGATTTCTGTGTTCGCGGTGGGTCTGGGCTGGTTACCTGCCAATGGGTGGATCCCCCCGGATCAGGATTTCCTGGGATTTATCCGTCGGCTCATCCTGCCGGTGTTGGCGCTGACCGCGGTGCAGGCGGCGATCCTCACCCGTTATGTGCGCTCCGCCGTGGTGGATGTGATGAGCGAGGATTTCATGCGCACCGCCCGGTCGAAGGGTATGTCCCTGGGGCGTGCCCTGCGGGTGCATGGCCTGCGCAATGCGGCGCTGCCGGTGTTGACGGTGACGGGTCTGCAGCTAACGTCACTGGTGATCGGCGCGGTGGTGATCGAGCAGGTTTTTGTCATTCCCGGTATCGGGTCCATGCTGCTTGATTCCGTCTCCAACCGGGATGTGACCACGGTGCAGTCCATCGTCATGCTGCTGGTGGTGTTCACGCTCCTGGTCAATCTCATCGTGGATCTTCTCTATCAGGTGCTCGACCCCAGGATCAGGAGGTGACCCGGATGCGTGGTTTATTTCAGCGACTGCCGCTGTCCGGCAGGATCGGCGCCCTGATCGTGGCCGCGGTGGTGGTCATGGCCACGGTGTCCCTGGTGTGGACCCCCTATGATCCGGTCCAGGTGTTTCCCGCGGAACGGCTCGAGGGCAGCTCCCAGTCGCATCTCTTCGGCACCGACCGTTATGGCCGGGATGTGTTCTCCCAGATCATGGCCGGTTCCCGCATCACCTTGTTCGTGGGTCTGATTGCCGTGGCCATCGCGGGTGTGCTGGGCACCCCGCTCGGTGTGATCGCCGGTATGCGCGGCGGCTGGCTGGAGACCTTTGTCATGCGAGGAGCTGACCTCATGTTGGCGTTCCCGGCCCTGTTGCTCGCGATCGTGTCCGGAGCGGTGTTCGGTGCTTCCACTTTGAGCGCGATGGTGGCCATCGGTATCGCCGGCATCCCCGGTTTCGCCCGTGTGGCCCGCGCCGGGACGCTGCAGGTGATGAGCCGGGATTTTGTGCAGGCGGCACGCAGTTCACAGATCAGCGCCCCGGTGATCGCTCTGCGGCATGTGTTGCCCAATATCACCAGTATCCTCATTGTCCAGGCGTCGGTGGCGTTCGCACTCGCGATCCTCGCCGAAGCCGCCCTCAGCTTCCTGGGCCTGGGCACTCCCCCGCCGGACCCCAGCTGGGGCCGGATGCTGCAGACCGCCCAGGCGTCCCTGGGTGTGACCCCGATGTTGGCAGTGTGGCCCGGTGTGGCCATCGCGGTGACGGTGCTGGGGTTCAACCTGCTTGGCGACGGCCTGCGGGACGCCATCGATCCGAAACGTGAGGTGGGCCGTGCTTGAGGTGAAGGATCTCACGATCGGCGACGGTCTGGTGGATGGGATCTCCTTTGAGATCGCCCCCGGTGAACGCGTCGGTCTCATCGGCGAATCCGGTTCCGGCAAGACCCTGACCGCGCTGGCCATCATGGGGTTGACCGATCTCCCCAGAAGTGGTGTCACCCAGCTCGATGGCGTGGCATCCTGGACCAGCCGTGGGAAGAAGATCGCCATGATCTTCCAGGAACCCATGACCGCGCTCAATCCCCTGATGCGGGTGGGCAAACAGATCGGCGAGATCATGCGGATCCACGGTGTGGGCCGAAAGGAAGCCGCCACCCGCACTGCACAGATGTTGGAGGATGTGGCACTCCCCGCACGCGCCGCCCGGGCCTATCCGCATGAGTTGTCCGGTGGTCAACGCCAGCGCGCTCTGATCGCCATGGCGATGGCGAATAATCCCGATGTGCTCATCTGCGATGAACCCACCACCGCTCTTGATGTGACGGTGCAGAAACAGATCATCGAACTACTGCTGCGCTTAGCCGAGTCCCGCGGAACCTCACTGTTGTTCATCACCCATGACCTCGGATTGGTGTCCCGCACCTGCGAGAGGGTCCTGGTGATGAAGGCGGGTGAGATCGTCGAACGCGGCCCGGTGTCCACGGTGCTGCGTGAACCCACCCATGAGTACACCCGGAAACTGCTGGCGGCCTCGGTGCTGGACACCCCTGCGATCGAGGACCTCCGTGGTGCGCCGGTGGTACAGGTGAATGAGGTCAGCCGGGTGTTCCGGCGCACCACCGCCCTGGATTCGATCTCGCTGGAGGTGCGTTCCGGTGAGCGGCTGGGCATCGTCGGCGGTTCCGGATCGGGCAAGACCACGCTGTTGAAGATCCTCGCGGGTCTGGACAAACCAACCTCAGGCGCGGTGTCCGTGGATGGTGGTATCCAGATGGTGTTCCAGGATCCACAGTCCAGCCTCAACCCGCGGATGCGGATCCTCGACATCGTCGCCGAACCCCTCATCGGATGGAGTGAGGGCGCCCGGCGCGAGCGTGTCATCGAGGTCCTCGGTGAGGTGGGCCTGGGCCCCGAGGTGGTGGATCGCTATCCGCACGAGTTCTCTGGTGGTCAGCGCCAGCGGATCTGCATTGCGCGTGCGCTCGGCCCCAAGCCGGCCATTCTGCTTGCCGACGAACCCGTCTCCGCCCTCGATGTCTCCGTTCGTAAACAGGTGCTGGATCTCCTGGCGACACTGGTGGACGAGTACGGCATCACCCTCATCTTCGTCTCCCATGACCTGGCGGTGGTCCGCCATGTCTGCACCACCGTGGTGGTGATGGATCAGGGCCGGATCATCGAACGTGGCCGGGTGGATCTGGTGTATGCCGATCCGCAGCAGGACTACACCCGGGTTCTCCTGGAGGCGGTCCCACGCCTCTGAGTCGGGGAATAAAAGTTGGAGTTCTGCGCACTGTGCATCACACAAACGCCAGGTTTTACTCTCAGACGAACCTGCCGGCGGAGGACAATGCCAGCGTGGCCACTGTTTCATGGAGCGCCCCTCCACTACGGCCCCTCCCCAGTTCCGAGGAGATCAATTCGATTTCACTGACATGCCAGTCGGGCCCCTCGTACACAGAAAGCGCCCGGACCAGGTCGGGGATCACGGGATCCCAGCCGCGGATCCGCATGCGTTGCGAAGGCCTGGCCACGGTGAGGTGTGCTCGCTGACGTTTGCGCTCTTCCGGGTCGAGGAGGCAGTCAGCCATCAGGTTGCGCAGCTGACGGGTCTCCCCGCCGACACCCATCCAGAGATTGCGGTTGTTGAATGACCCCGCGCCCTTGAGGCACACGGTGAAATCTTCATTCATGCGGGCGGCCACGCTGAGGTGATCAACCAGATCCTCCACAGCACCCTCCGGTTGTTCACCGTAGAAGGCCAACGTGATGTGCCAGTTGTCCGGATCGCCCCATCGAAGATCACCACGGAGGGGGCGGAGGGCCCGAACAAGATGTTCGGTGACCTCCATGGGTGGCGTGATCGCAGCGAACAGTCTCATGCAGCCATAATAGCGCCGAATCACGACCGTGCCCGCGTAAAATACCACCCGGAAACAGGTGAAGACGCCCGAGGCATCCTCATCCGGATGCGCGGGCGCCGCAGGTTGCTGAGAATCTACCCTGACGTGATCTGGAGGAGGATGTCCGGGGAGAGCAGATGCTCTTCGGACACCTCGAAGATCTGGTTCAGGTACTCGACCTGAGCTTCGAAATCATGTGCGTTCATCATCGCTGATCATCATAGACCCCCGGGACGATTTGTACACCCACGGGATGATGGGAGGGACGGGGTGGGCGTCGCAAAGCACAGGTCAGCCGACCGCAACCTTGTCCGGCTCACGCGCCGGCTCGAGGGGGCGGTTGCGCACAATCGCGGTGTAGACCGCGCCGGTGATGTTGTGGACCACGGCGGCCACCGCACCGGGCAACGCGGCCTCAGGGCTGAAGAAGCGCCCCGCCATGCCGGATGCCAGGCCGGCGGACTGCGTGCCGATCTCAATCGCCATCGTGCGGTTGACCGCCTCATTGAAGCGGAACAGACGGCCCGTGAAGTACCCGAGGACATAACCCAGCACGTTGTGCACGATCACCGCGACAAAGACGATGAGACCGACCGTCATGAGGCGTTCTGCGTTGTTGGCCACCGCGCCGAAGACCACGCCGCCGATGCCCAGGATGGACAACCACGGCAGCACCGGCATGATGCGGTTGATCCACCGGTTGAGGAAGATTCGCAGCGTCAGACCGATGATGACGGGCAGCAGCACCGTCTGCACCAGGGACCAGGCCATGCCCGCACCGTCCACTTCTGTGGCGGTACCGGACAGCATCAGCATGAGCATGGGGGTCATGATCGGAGAGACCATCGTGGACACCGAGGTCATGGTCACCGACAGCGCCACATCCCCGCGGCACAGGAATGCGATCACGTTGGATGAGGTACCACCCGGGACGGAACCGAGCATGAGCAGACCCACCGCCAACGCCGGGTTGAGGCCCAGTGCATTGGCCACCAGGACCGCCAGTCCGGGCATGATCACGAACTGTGCCACCACGCCGATGAACACCGGCCATGGTCGGCGGAGCACCATCTGGAAATCCGGGACCGTCAACGTCAGGCCCATGGTGAACATGATGATGGTGAGGAAGAGGTTGATGTAATTGGTCAGCGGCGCAAACGTCGCCGGGAACATGAACGCCACGATGGCGCCGATGAGAATGAACGCAGGGAAGGCGATGACGATGAAAGCCGCGGAACGGTCTTCCTTCTTCTCAACCTGCGGTTCGGTGACCTGCCCGGTGGGGCTGGTGTTAGGGGATTCAGGGCCGGGAGAATCCGGGCCAGAGGGGACACGCGTCACGGGGACCACTCCAAAATCATGAGAACTTGAATGAGAAGGAACCGTGCTGTGGGGTGGGCACAGAAAATATATAGAATGTGATGCCCTGGGTACGTGGCGGATCCAACACTATCGATTCACAACGGCCTGGATCAATTCGTGTCTACCATGGGGTGCCATGACTGAACTGATTACTTCTGGCCCACTGACCTTCTCCCCCGTCGGAGCTCACCTGACCTCGGTGGATTCCCCCACCGGTGACCTTCTCTTCCTCAGTTCCAAAAGCCGGTTTGGTGAAGGAAATGCCATCCGAGGTGGCGTTCCCATCGTGGCGCCGTGGTTCGGCACGCTGCTGGGCAAAGAACCACAGCACGGTTGGGCACGCACCAGCACCTGGGAGACCATGGACGGCGACAAGATCAGTGCCGGCCTGGTCCGGGACGGCATTGAACTCACCCTCAGCGTCTGGCGCACCGATGAGGGTTTTGAGACCAACCTCGCACTGACCAACCACACCGGGGACACCGAGACCGTTCAGCTCGCCTTCCACCCCTATTTCCGCGTCGCCGACATCGACCAGACAGCCGTAACCGGCGCAGAGGGCACCGACGTGCTCGACCGCGTCACAGACGGCGTGACCACGCAGGACGGTGCGATCACCTTCGACGAGTTATTTGACCGGGTGGTGCTGGGCACCCCCGAGATGCTTATCGACGACGGCTCCCGCACCATCACAGTCATTGGCCGCGGGCATGACGCGACGGTGGTCTGGAACCCAGGCGCGGAGAAGGCTGCGACGATGGAGGATCTCGGCGATGAGGAATGGCGTGAGTTCGTCTGCATCGAACCGGCCCTGCTCGGCCCTGATCAGAAGGGCGTGGATGTGGCACCCGGTGAGCAGGTCAGCATCGGCATGGAGGTGAAGGTGGCCGCCAGGGACGAGGGCTGAGCTCCCGCCAACTGAAACTGACAAGGGTGGACGCACCTCCATTGATGTCGGAGTGCGTCCACCCTTTGATGTCTGGCCATGGGCCCCGCCGGGAAAGCTGCGGGATCACCGCAGTCCGTGGGGCCCATGGCCATGAAAGTGGCCTTCTCAGTGCCAGGCTCTACTTGATGCCGTGGAGTTACTTGATGCCGTGGAGTTCCTTGAACTCGCGGCGGCGGGCGTGGAGGATCGGCTCGGTGTAACCGGATGGGGATTCGGTGCCCTTGAAGATCAGATCCTTGGCGGCCTGGAAGGCGATGGAATCATCAAAGTTCGGTGCCATGTTGAGGTAGTTCGGATCACCGGCGTTCTGCTCATCCACCACAACAGCCATGCGCTCCAGGGACTCGAGAACCTGGTCCTCGGTGACAATTCCGTGGCGCAACCAGTTGGCCAGGACCTGGGAGGAGATGCGCAGGGTGGCACGGTCCTCCATCAGGGCGGTGTCATGGATGTCCGGAACCTTGGAGCAACCGACACCCTGCTCAACCCAGCGGACCACATATCCAAGGATGGACTGGTTGTTGTTGTCCAGTTCCTCACGCTTCTCCGCATCAGACCAGTCGGTGTTCGCGGCGAGTGGCACCTCCAGGATGCTGCTCAGCGTATCGCGGCGGCCGGCGGCGCGCAGCTCGTCCTGAACCTTGAACACGTTGACCCGGTGGTAATGGGTCGCGTGGAGGGTGGCTCCGGTAGGTGATGGAACCCAGGCGGTGTTGGCGCCTTCCTTCGGCTGGCCGATCTTCTTCTCCAGCATCTCACCCATGAGTTCGGTCATGGCCCACATGCCCTTGCCAATCTGCGCCTTGCCCGGCAGCCCACGCTGGATTCCGGTATCGACGTTGTTATCCTCGTAGGCCTGCTTCCATGAAGCGGTCTGCATATCAGCCTTGCGGACCATGGCGCCGGCTTCCATGGAGGTGTGGATCTCATCACCGGTGCGGTCGAGGAATCCGGTGTTGATGAAGGCCAGGCGGTCAGCGGCTTCCATGATGCAGGCATCCAGGTTGACGGAGGTGCGACGCTCCTCGTCCATCACGCCGACCTTGAGGGTGTGGCGTGGCAGGTCCAGAAGATCCTCAACGCGTGCAAACAGCTCATTGGTGAAGGCGACTTCCTCAGGACCGTGCTGCTTCGGCTTCACGATGTAGATGGAGCCCTTGCGGGAGTTCTTCTTCTGGTTCTGCGGGGCGATACCCGGGATGGCGCAGACAGCGGTGATGACGGCATCCATGATGCCCTCGAAGATCTCCTCGCCGTCGATGAGGATCGCCGGGTTGGTCATGAGGTGACCGACATTGCGGACGAACAACAGGGAACGACCGTGCAGGGTGATCTCCGCACCGTTGCGGCCGATGTACTTGCGGTCATCGTTGAGCTTGCGGGTGAAGGTCTTGTCCCCCTTGGCAACCTCTTCGGTCAGCTCGCCGGTGTTGAGCTCGAACCAGTTGGTGTAACCGAGGGTCTTGTCCTCGGCGTCAACGGCTGCGATGGAATCCTCGAAGTCCATGATGGTGGTGATGGCGGATTCTAAGATGATGTCCTTCAGACCGGTCTTGTCATCCTGGCCGATAGGGTGGGTGGGGTCGATCTGCAGCTCAATGTGCAGGCCATTGTTCTGCAGGAGGATGGTGGTCGGGTCCTGGAAGTGGCCGGTGAAGCCACGGTAGGCGTTCTTGTCCTTGAGACGGTAGATGCCATCGTTGATGTGGGCGGCCAGCTTGCCGTCGGTGATGTTGTACTTATCCACATCAGCGTGGCTTGCACCGTCCAGGGGAAGGACGGAATCGAGGAACTCACGGCCCCAGGTGATGACCTTCTGTCCACGGACAGGGTTGTACCCCTTGCCGCGCTCTGCGCCATCCTCGTCTGCAATGGCGTTGGTGCCGTAGAGAGCATCGTAGAGGGAACCCCAGCGGGCATTGGCTGCGTTGAGGGCGAAGCGGGCGTTGAGGATCGGGACGACCAGCTGCGGACCGGCGGTGGTAGCGATTTCCGTATCGATGTTCTGGGTGCGGATCTCTGCTTCCTCCGGCGCATCAACCAGGTATCCGATCTCACGCAGGAAGGCCTCATAGGCTTCTGGATCCTGCTGGCCGGGGTTGTCGCGGTAGTACTCATTGAGCTGGCCCTGCAGTTCATCACGGCGGGCGAGCAGTTCACGGTTCCGTGGGGTGAGGTCACGGGCGATGTCACCGAAGCCATTCCAGAACCGTCCTGCGTCCACGCCCACGCGGGGCAGGACGGATTCGTTCAGAAAATCGCGGAGTACTTTCGCGACCTGCATTCCACCGACGGTAACGCGCTCGGTCTGGTCAGCGGTCTGAATCTGCTGATCGTTCATGGAAGGCTCCTTTAAAGCAAGAGGTCTGGTGGTGTGTGGGCATCAACAGTGATGTCCTCGCTTTGCCCCTTCGGGTACGTGCGATGTGACCAGACTAAGTGATTGCCATCACTTGACCAATAGGTTTGCGAACTTTACCCAGTCACTACCCCCGTGAAAGCTTGGTCACACCAGTGACTTTGCCACACCTTCGCAGAACAGGCCGGTGAGCGGGCAATTCTCGAATCGTGACCGTTTGCCCAGTACAGACGTACTGGTGACGAAGGTCACGAACAAAGTGTGGCGGATGTTTCTTAACAAGATTCGCAACAGGGGTAGCCACCCCCGCACAAAACTTAAAAACTCAAATGCGTTGACGACCCCATGCCCGATGCAGCATTGTGTGAAGCATGCCACCGCAACAGAGGTTGTGAATCACTCCACCAGCTACCCGGAGTTGCACATCACACCACTGGCGAACGGCACTCAGACCGAATGCGCCTCAGCATTACCAAGAAGGAAGTGACTTCAGATGTCAAACGTTGGAACGCCACGCACCGCACAGGAAATTCAGCAGGATTGGGACACCAACCCACGCTGGAACGGCATCACCCGCGACTACACCGCAGAGCAGGTTGCAGAGCTTCAGGGTTCTGTCGTTGAGGAGCAGACCCTCGCACGCCGCGGCGCTGAGATCCTCTGGGATGCAGTTTCCGCAGAAGGCGATGGCTACATCAACGCTCTGGGCGCCCTCACCGGTAACCAGGCAGTTCAGCAGGTCCGCGCCGGCCTCAAGGCTGTCTACCTCTCCGGCTGGCAGGTTGCAGGTGACGCCAACCTCTCCGGCCACACCTACCCTGACCAGTCCCTCTACCCTGCGAACTCCGTTCCAAGCGTTGTCCGCCGCATCAACAACGCACTGCTGCGCGCTGACGAAATCGCCCGCACCGAGGGTGACGATTCCGTCGACAACTGGGTTGTCCCAATCGTCGCCGACGGCGAAGCCGGCTTCGGTGGCGCACTGAACGTCTACGAACTGCAGAAGGCCATGATCGGTGCAGGTGCCGCTGGCACCCACTGGGAAGATCAGCTGGCTTCCGAGAAGAAGTGTGGCCACCTCGGCGGCAAGGTCCTCATCCCGACCCAGCAGCACATCCGCACCCTGAACGCTGCTCGCCTGGCTTCTGACGTTGCCAACGTTCCTTCCGTTGTCATCGCACGTACCGACGCAGAGGCAGCAACCCTGATCACCTCTGACGTTGATGAGCGCGACCAGCCATTCATCACCGGTGAGCGCACCGCCGAGGGTTACTACCACGTCAAGAACGGCATTGAGCCCTGCATCGCCCGTGCAAAGTCCTACGCTCCTTACGCTGACATGATCTGGATGGAGACCGGTACTCCTGACCTGGCTCTGGCCAAGCAGTTCGCCGAGGCTGTCCACGAAGAATTCCCGGACCAGCTGCTCTCCTACAACTGCTCCCCATCCTTCAACTGGTCCGCACACCTTGACGCAGATGAGATCGCCAAGTTCCAGAAGGAGCTGGGAGCCATGGGCTTCAAGTTCCAGTTCATCACCCTGGCTGGCTTCCACTCCCTCAACTACGGCATGTTCGACCTTGCCTACGGCTACGCACGCGAGGGCATGACCTCCTTCGTCGACCTGCAGAACCGTGAGTTCAAGGCTGCCGAAGAGCGCGGCTTCACCGCAGTCAAGCACCAGCGTGAGGTTGGTGCCGGCTACTTCGACACCATCGCCACCACCGTGGATCCAAACTCCTCCACCACCTCCCTCAAGGGCTCCACCGAGGAGTCCCAGTTCGAGGCTGCTCACTAAGAACAACCCCCGGCCCACTGGGTACTCAATCCGTAGGGCCAACTCTTTCCACAGAACACCCCCGCCAGCACACCGCTGGCGGGGGTGTTCCGCGTGCGTGATGCTTCTTCACGACCCCTCCCCCAAGCCTTCCCCGTCACCCCGGCACATCACCGATTGTTTGATCACACCAAGAGCTCTCCAGGCCTCATAACCGCACATCCGGGCCTAGACTGGACATACTCTTCCCTATTCCTACCGAGCATGATCACGCCTTGAACCAAGGTGACGAAAGAAGTTCCTTGACCCAGCATCATGATGAGAGACCCCCACAGCGCCAAAACCCCTTGAAGCTCTTCACCGCCTTCCATACGCCGGGCCCCCGGTGGCCCGGCGCCCTCCGGGCTGCCCTGGCGCTACTCATTCCCGGCGCAGTTGCGTTATTGCTCGGTTTTGACACGGAGATGCTGCTCATCGCCGCCGGCGGGTTCACCGTGATCTACGGTGAGGGACACCCCTACCGCAAACGGCTGTCAGTGATGCTGACCGCCGGCGTCCTCCTGGCATCAGGCGCCATGACCGGAGCTTTTGTGGGTGAACTGGTCTGGGGACAGATCAATGCCGGCGGTTCCCTCTGGTGGATGCTTCTCATCGTCTTCTTCGTCACGGCACTGGCCACGACGGGCACCTGGATCCAGAATGCCCTCCGGCTTCCTCCGCCGGGGAGCTTCTTCATCGTCATGGTGGCCGGTGGATCCACCATGGTGGCCCGACTCGGACTCAATCCCGTGGAAGTGGGGCTCTGGGCACTGATCGGCGTGGCCACCGGATTAATCCTGGGCATGCTTCCCGCGCTGATCTCACCACACGGCCCCGAAGAGAAGTCCGTGGACGTGCTGGAAAAGGCGCTCAAGGATTTCCAGAAGGCACCACAACCTGCCGTGGCCAAGAACCACCAGGCAGAGACAGCCCTGTCCAATGCCTGGTTCGCGTTATCGGATGCGGGCATTCTCTCCGGGGGTCAGGTGCGAAAAAGTGCCCAGTCGGACCTGGTGGCCCGGGTCCAGCGCGCACACACCAAACTCGCGATCCTGAATACCCGGGTGCATGGCCAACCGATCGGCGAAGCCTCGGACAGCCACAACTATGTTGACCTCACCCGAACAGCCATCCCGCATGCCCGACCCTCGATCACCTACCGCTTCTACCGCAGCGCCTCCCTGGACAGCCATGCCACCATCACAGCCGGCAAGGTGATGGTCTCTGCGCTGCTCATGGGTGTCGCAGGCCTGGCCCTGGGACTGGGGCGGCCCGACTGGGCCATCGTCTCCGGGCTGCTCGTGCTGCAATGGGGACCTGACCGGATCCCCGGCACGATCCGTGGCCTGCACCGCATGGTGGGCTCAATCGTGGGCGTTGGCCTCTACGCACTGTTGCACCTGGCCGGCGTGGAGGGCTGGTCCCTGCTCATCGCCCTGGCCATCTGCCAATTCTTCGCCGAAGTGTTTGTGGTGCGCAATTATGCGATCTGCGTCATCTTCACCACTCCCCTGGCGCTGCTCATGGGCAATGCTGTTACAGAGCCGCTCGGGGAGATCGTGGTATCGCGTTCCGTGGAGGTGCTGTTATCCATCATCTTCGCCCTGCTGCTGCTCTGGTTCTTCGTTCCCAAGGCGGAATCCCGGCATCATGCCCGTCTGGTGCGTCGCGCACAGGACGCCATGGCGGCACTACTGGGCCGCGTCCTGGTGACCAAACCTTCGGAGGCACTGGCGGAACGACGTGACCTTCAGTTTGAGCTGCTCAGTGAACGCCGGGGCGCACAATCCCGTGCCGTGAACTCACCCGGAGACTCTGATGCCTACTGGGTGGATCACCTTCGCATCCAACGCGCGGGCTACACCCTTCTTGATTACTGCACCACCAACGCCAACCGCAGGATCCCCCTCGATGAAATCGGTGAATTGGCCACGATGGTCAAAGACATCACCTTTAATCTGGATACCGCGACAATGAACCCCACAGTGTCTCGCGGAGGATCTCCAGCGGCACAGGTTTCAGATCCCACGCCTCAACCCCCACGTCAACCTGGCCCCGGCCCGTCACCGGGAACGTCGAGTGGAGATGCCCGTGAATCAGGTAAGGAACAGTGAGGCGGAGATCGTCATAGCGTGAGGGCATACCCACATGGTCCTGACCCGGTCGTGGGAAATGGCAGAGATAGACATCCTCGCCATCCCATCTCATCTTTTGATACGCCTGGACCGAATCGAAGACCTCCAGGAATCTACGCTGGCGCCTGAACGCAGACTTAAACAGTGGATGACAGGAATCGTGATTTCCCGGCACCAGGTGCTTCTCGACTCCCGGGAGCCTGTCATCGATCAGCGTCAACGCACGCTCCTCCGCCTCGGACCGGCCACTCGAGAGATCCCCGAGTACCCAGAGGACATCCCCCGGGCGCACCGCCTCAGCGAGGTTGGCCAGGATCGTCTCATCATGCTCACCGGTGGTGGAAAAACCCCGCAGGTCAGACAGGAATTTGTGCCCCAGGTGGAGATCGGAGATAAACCACGTCGTTGTCATGGCGCCAGTCTAGTGAACTCCCGAAAAACCCAAGGGCGGAGACAACCTCCGGTATCCACGGGCTCCCCGCAGATCCTCCATGAGGGCCTCAAGCAGCCTCTGTCCGTGCATAACGTCACAAGATTTTAGAGAAAGCGGCCCATATTCTCGGAAATCTTGTGACGTTATGTACGGCCCCTCCGCTCACGCCCGCAAGAACCCACTTTTTCCCCCTCAAACCCAAGGGCGGGTACACCGTGTGTGGTGTACCCGCCCGACGTACTGGGAGCTGGCCAGTTTTTAGGCGGCCATTGGGCCGTGATCGAGGGAGCTGAAATCCAGGGACTGCAGGGCTGCAGCAGCTTCCTTCTCGATGAAAATCTTGCTGAACATCGTGACCTTTGCGTCACGGCGGGAGGCGATGGAGTCCAAGACTTCATCAACGGTCCGAGGCTCGACGAGGCCGGCGAAGCGTGCATGAAGGTCCTCGCGGACGCTCCACAGGTGATCTGCCTTGACCGAGCGGAGTGCGGCGTTCTTGATAGCCATTGTCGTTTCCTTTCTTTTCCCGAGGGAGTTTACTTTCCAACCCCCGGTTGTTTACCTAGCGTTAACCTTAGTTCATCTAAGAGCAATCTACAATAACCAGAAGTGCCTTGGTAGTGGGTTGAAGCCAATTGTTTTGCCCAGCACCCCCACCCGCACCCATGGATGGGATAAATATTCAGCCACGATAATCCATAAAACCCCAGGTCACAGCACCCCCGCCGTGCCGAATTGCCATGTCCATCACGAAAACAAAGTAAGGTGATGACCATCACCCCCAGTGGTGAATAATACCGCTTAAGCTGTGCTTTTCCATCAGGTTTTCAGTTCAGTACCTATGCTGGGGACAGCTACATATAGAAGTCATTGAATGGATAGGAGATGGCATGCACGACTTCGAAACCACCATCGACCGCATCCGGAGGGAGCAGGACCCCTCCTCGCGGGGACGCGTGGAACAGTTCATCGTGGAAGTTGTCCGCAGCCTGCCCAACCTCACCACCAAGCAGGCCGCTTCCCTATCAATCCAGTTGCTTGAGGCACTCCAATTCGCTGATTCCTCGGGAAACACGTCGACAAGCTCACCGATCATGCAGGCACGCGGTTTCAACGCGCTCGCCGAGATGACCGCGGACCTGGAAGTCCGCAGCGATGCCGAATGGCACTCCTTCGGGTTCCACCCCGTCGAGACTGCGCATCCCCTCATGGTGGCGATCCCCCAGATTGAGATCTTCTACCTGCGTTCCGATGTCGCATCGGAGGATCCGGAGGCTGCAGTGCCGGACTTCCAGGAGAATCAGGCCATGTGGCGCAACCGCCTCGGGACAGCCACGGAGGAGCACCTTATATACAAGGAGTTCACGGGCCCCGGTGATGCTGAACGCGCCGTCCGGATGCTGGGCAACCTGTGGAAGATCGGCGTGGTGGTCACACGGAACACCAAGAGCAAACTGGGATTCTGCGATGTGATCAACACACCGGAGGGCGGGGAAAAACCCTTCCCACTCATGGATGAGCAGAACTGCTGGTATCACATTCAGATTTCTGAGTCGCTGGGTGAGAATCAGGTCCCGGAGATCATCAGGTGCGTGGCGGAGATCTTCACCGGTTATCACCCACAGTTCTGGGAGGCTGACTCCGTTCCATCAGGAAAACTACGGATCCAGGAGTCAGAGGCGGCCACCTATATCGCCTTGTCGCGCCTGGGACTTCCCGACCGAACCGGCAACACCGCCTGGTCCAACAGTTATATCTCCACACACCCACTCTCCCCGGCCTTCCGATGGGATGTGGTGCTGGAAGCTTCACACCAGCTGGAGAACCTGCTCAGAGGGGATACCGTGGCGGTCACTGCCGCACCCGAAGAGAAGCCCGGTGAATAGTTGATGCATTAACCAACTATTCATCCAGTGGTAAGACGTCGCTCATTACTGACACCTACGGTTCTTGTGTCCCAAGAACATCAGAGTTCCCGCCTCCCGGTTTATCCCATACCGTGGCGGGAGCAGTGATACTGAAAGTAGTTGAAGTGAATAAGCGTCTCCTCCTCGCCGGGCCCCTCGCCCTGGCCATCGCCATGTCCCCACTGCAGACCATGACTGCGACGGCACAAACGGAACAGTCCGTGGTGATCAATGAAGTGGAATCCAACGGTGACCCGGTTGGTGACTGGATCGAGTTGCACAACACGGATATCGTCAACTCCTTTGATATCTCCGGCTGGTCCTTCGTGGACAATGACCCGACCCACACCCCGTATTACTTCCCCGAGGGCACCATCGTGGAGTCCGGTGGTTATATCTCCTTCTACACCGAGTCCACCGGTGGCTTCGGCCTCGGCGGCAACGATTCCGTCACCTTGTTTGACGGTGAGGGCCGCATCGTGGACTTTGTTGACTGGAACGGCCACGCAGAGACCACCCTGGGGCGCTTCCCAGGTGAGGATCCCGAATGGGCCGTCACCGGCGAAGGCAGCAGGAACGGCATCAATGTTCCTGCTGGGGAGCGCGAGGAGATTGCCAACGCCACCCTTCCTTATCACGACATCGCCATCACCGACCTCAACCTGGGCGGGGACTTCGCCATCGAGGACATGTCCGGTGCCGATTTCGATGCCAGCGGTCGCGCCTGGGTTGTGAACAATGACGCCGGTGACATCTATCTGCTCGACCATGATGTGGACACCGACACCTACACCCCGGCGGGCCACTGGCAGGTCACCTACCCAGGTGGCACCGGCACCCCGGACGGCGAGGGCATCGCTGTCACCAGTGACGGTTCCATCTACCTGGCCACCGAGCGCAACAACGATGATAAGAGCACCTCACGCCCATCCGTCCTGCGTTTCGACGCCCCGACCGGCACCTCCGGTCAGCTCACCGCAACCCAGGAATGGGATCTCTCCGGGTTCACCGGCGTGATCGGTGCCAACTCCGGCCTGGAGACCATCACCCAGCTCGAGGGCGATATCTTCGCCGTGGGTGTTGAAGGCACCGGTGAGGTCATCGTGGTTGACCTCTCAGAGCAGGAACCTGCACACATCCAGACGTTCCAGTCCGAGTTCCAGGGCGTCATGGCGATGGATTACAACGCTTCCACCCGCACCCTGCATGTGCTCTGCGATGAAGTCTGCGAAGGCGCATCCCAGTTCCTGACCTGGGATGGTACCGCACTCACGGAAGCTGATGACCGTATCTACGCCCGCCCGGCCAACCTCGGCAACTTCGCCAACGAGGGTTACGCGTCCCACACCGCACAAGGCGCGTGCATCGACGGTACCCAGACCACGTACACCAACCACCTGTGGGCCGATGACTCCGTCTACGGTGGCATCAGCCTCCGCTCCGCACAGGAGATCGTGACTACCGATTCCTGTGGCGATGTGCCAGCTGACGATGACCGCAATCAGACCTCCGGTTCCACCACCGGCTTTGCGGCCGGCAGCGCCGTGGGTGCCCTGTCCGCCGGCATCCTCGGTGTCTTCGGCATCATGGGTGCCCTGGGTGGCATCCTCCAGCAGGTTCTGGCGGCGTTCCCCGCCTTGAAGCAGTTCATCCGCTTCTAACCTGACGCTGCGGCACCAACATTAAAACCGGTATCTCCGTGAGATACCGGTTTTTGCTTGTCGACGAAAAGCTCATCCAACCCGCTGGTGCTATCTTCTGAGAATCCACCTAGATACTGAGAGACTCTTATACTCACTCAGGAATGAACGTCAGTGCAGGTTGGCTTTGAGCCAGTTTCTTACCAGCCTGGGTGGCCCTTGCTGTTGGTGGCATTAGCAGGCTCCCACAGTCCACGGAACACGAAGACCTGCTGACCGTTGGGGCGCACCGCCAGTCCGACTGCACCGTGGCTGATCTGTGATTCCAGGAGGATCCGGTTGTGTGGAGGGGAGTTCTTCCAGGACTGCATGGCCTGCTCCGCAGAGTTGGCATAAGCGACTGCCTCCCAGAAGTTTCCACCCTCCGGGTGATGTGGCCCCATGCCACTGTCTGCGAGGTACTGGGCCCACTGACCTGCACCGTTAGCGAATCCACCATCAAGAGCAACCGGGCGGAGACCGTTCTCAGCGCGGTAGGCGTTGATCAGGTCGAGCACATAGCGGGCATCTGCTGACACCTGGGTGGTGCCGGCATACGGGGCGGCGTCCTGCATGACCGTGGTGCCGAAACCGGAGGAGCTGAATGCCTGGGCCGGTGCTGCCACGACACCCTGGATGGCGGTGGCGGCGATGATGGTGGTCGCTGCGAGAGCTCCGAGCTTCTTGGTGGTGAACTGGAACATGATTCTCCTTTGGAATCCTCAGGGATACTTTCTTGGTCTGACCTAAGCTTAGACTGAGAGAATCATTAGTACTACTATGTATTTTTAAATAAGAATGTTGCCATATCAGCAGCTCAGGGGAAGATGCCCCCTGAGCTGCGCTTTTAAAACCTGAGAAGAAAATGAGATCTTAGACACACCTGAGTTTTTCGGTGTTTTTTCTCAGAAAACTTCTTGAATCAGGGAAAAATTAAGCCCGGATCCCCTTTCGGGAATCCGGGCTCACACAAAGTTGACCATGCCAGTGGACAAGGTGGCTATCAGCCTCCCACCAGACCCATCACGGTCGGCAGCCACATGGAGATCTGCGGGATGAAGACCACCAGGAACAGCGCGATGAGGATCGCACCCAGGTAAGGCCAGAGGCGTCCGATGACCGATTCCACCCGGAGCCCGGCAACCTGGGCACCCACGAAGAGGACGTTACCCACCGGCGGTGTGATCACACCGAGTGACAGGTTCATCACCACCATGGCACCGAAGTGGACTGGATCCACTCCCAGCTCCATGACCACAGGCAGGAAGATCGGAACGAAGATCAGGATCGCCGGAGTCGGATCCATGACGGTACCGATCAGCAACAGGATGATCATCATGATGAGCAGGATGACCACACGGGAATCCGAGACCGCCAGCAGACCATCAGAGATCATCTGCGGGATCCGGGCGAAAGCCATGACCCAGGACAGCGCGGAGGAGACCGCGATCAGCATCATCACGATGGAGGTGGTGCGGGTTGCCTTGAGCAGAATCTCAGGCAGGTCCCGTACCCGGATGGCACCGTAGGCGAAACCCAGGACCAGGCAGTAGACCACCGCGATGGCGGCGGATTCCGTCGGGGTGAACCAACCGAGCAGGATACCGCCGACGACGATGAAAATCATCAGCAGTGAGGGAACCGCGCGCCAGATGATGAGCAGAGCCTGCGGGAACGTCGGATGATCGGTGGCGCGCTTGTAATTCTCACGGCGTGCCAACAAGGTACCCACGATGGCCACAGCCAGCAGCCACAACAGACCCGGTCCGACACCCGCCATGAACAGCGCGGCAATGGAGGTGGAGGAGACCAGGGAGTACACGATGAAGGTGTTGGACGGCGGGAGGAGCATGCCGGCCGGGGCGGAGGCGACGTTCACCGCGGCAGCGTATGGCCGGGAGTAACCCTCCTCCCTCATGCGTGGGGTCATGACGGTACCCACAGCTGAGGCGGCGGCCACCGCAGCTCCGGACACGGCACCGAACATGCCGTTCGCGGCGATATTGGTGTTAGCCATGGAGGCCGGCATGCGGCCGACGAGGACTTTGGCGGCGTCGATAAGCCTGGTTGCGATGCCACCGGAGTTCATCAGGGATCCTGCCAACACGAAGAACGGGATGGCCAGCAGGGTAAATGAATTGGTGCCGGTGAACATACGCTGAGTGACAGCCTGCGCGGCGTTCTCGGGACCGAGCACCGCCATCGCGGCGAACAACGAGGGCAGGCCGATGGCGATGGCGACCGGGACAGAGGCGACGATGAGGACAACGATGCCGATCAGAAGGATCATGGCAGCGACAGCTGCTGGTGACAACATCAGGAGTCCCTCCTTTCAGAGGAGATGGCATCGGGGTGCGCGGGATCGTGCCCCTCGAGCTCTTCCATGTGGATGGGTTCCTCGCCCTCATCGATCTCCGGGTAGGCGGGTTCGCGACCGGTGGCAACCGAGATCAGGTCCACCACAGCGAAGATGGCGATGAACACACCCGCGATCGGAATGACCACGTAGACCCATCCCAGGGTCAGTGGCAGTGCGGTCATCTGCTGGTTCCACGCGATGGAGGCAGCCAGGTAGCCACCCCAGATCATGGCGAGAACAGCGAAGACCATGATGATGACCTGAACGACCATCTGCAGGATGCGCTGCGTGGCCACCGGCAGTTTGCGCGCGAGGAAATCCACGGCGATATGGCCACGTTCGCCGAAGAGGAACGCAGCACCACTGAAGGCGAGCCAGACGAAGAGGATCTTGGACAGTTCCTCAGACCAGGTGGATGAATCATTGAGCACCTGGCGGGTGAACACCTGCCAGACGGTCACACAGACCAGAATGGCGAACAGGATGACACTGACCACACCCAGGAACCTGGTGAGCACAGCTTTCATGGTGATCATGATGCATTCTCCCCGGTGTCAGCGTCACGGACCGCGTCATAGAGACCGCGCTGGAAATCATTGGTGAGGAATTCATCCCGGATCGGAGCCAGGGCCTCAGCGAAGGCCTGCTCATCAACCTGCACAAATTCCGCGCCGGATGCCTTGGCACGCTCAATGGCAGCGTCCGTCTCGGAGTTCCAGAGATCGGTGTGCTCATCCATCGCCGCGTCCCATTCCTGGAGGAACAGTTCACGGTCCGCATCATCCATGGCATCGAGGAGATCATCACGCATCACCATGTAGTCGAGTCCGACGAGGTGTTCGGTGTTGCTGTGGAAGCGGGCCACCTCGTGATGGTTCTGCGTGACATAACTGACTTCGTTATTCTCCGCGCCATCGAGGACACCGGACTGGATGGCGGTGTAGACCTCGCCGTAGGACAGCGGGGTGGCCGAGCCGCCCATGAGCTCAATCATGCGGATATGCATGGCGGATTCCTGAACACGGATCTTCTGACCTGCCAGGTCAGCCGGGGTCACCACTCCACCATCACTGGTGTAGAGGTTTCGGGTGCCCTGGGTGAACCCTCCGATGACCGAGATATTGTCGGTATCCGCAAGGCTCTGGAACAGCGGTTCCATGAGATCCTGGTCCCGGATCACATTCATCTGGTGCTCAATGGAACTGAAGGTGGTGGGCATGTTGAGAACCTGGAAGTCCTTGTTCATGTTTTCCAGCTGAGTTCCGGACACAATGGCCATTTCAATGGCACCGGATTTCACAAACTGGAGAACCTCCTGCTGGGAACCGAGCTGTTCATTCGGGAACACCTCGATCTTCCAGCGTCCATCCGTCGCTTCCTCAAAACGGTCGGACAGATTCGCGAGAGCAATATAACTGGGGTGGGTTTCCGCCTGGTTCAGAGCCAGTTTGATGTAGGTGGTCTTCCCTTCATCACCGACAGACTCCAGGTCGAGGCCACCGAGGTCTGCGCAGGCGGTCAGACCAAGACTGGCTGCCGCCAGAAGGCCGACCACTGCGGGAGCACGGGTTCGCATGGGGCTTATTCTCCAAATCTTTTCAGATGACACTGCAGGTGGCCCGGAGATGCACAACCTTGATCCCCAAACACGCCACAGCATCTATCCACGTGTTCCAATGGCCTTACCGGATCGATTCCGAGCGAAAAAGGATGGATTTGGAATGACCATTGATTGTGGGCAGATTAACAGAGGGTGAATTGAAGTAACACTCTTCACGCTACGCACATGAGCTGACCTTGCATAACGATGATGCTTTTACCCCAATTTAGGGTTAGATACGATCATTTAGAACGTCCGTACTGACCGATCGTTGCCATAACAATTAAATTCAGTCAGTTCCCCCCGGATGGAGACGCCCGGGAACCCCTCCCCCAGCGCCCCCACCACAACAAAAGAGCTCCCCGACGAACCCTGTGCGTCAAGCACAGGCGTCGAAAAGCTCTTTGTTTTTAGCCCTCGTCCGTGGACAGCGCTGCAACGAACGCCTCCTGCGGAACCTCCACCGAACCGATGTTCTTCATGCGCTTCTTACCGGCCTTCTGCTTCTCCAGCAGTTTGCGCTTACGGGAGATGTCACCGCCGTAACACTTGGCCAGAACGTCCTTGCGCAGTGCGCGGATATTCTCACGGGCGATGATCTTGGAACCGATCGCGGCCTGGATCGGCACCTCGAACTGCTGACGCGGGATGAGTTCCTTCAGCTTCACGGTCATCTTATTGCCGTACCAGTGGGCGTTGTCGCGGTGGACAATCGCAGAGAATGCATCCACGGGCTCACCCTGCAGGAGGATATCCACCTTGACCAGGTCAGCGGTCTGCTCACCGGCCTCCTCATAGTTGAGTGAGGCATAACCCTTGGTGCGGGACTTCAACATGTCGAAGAAATCGAAGATGATCTCACCGAGCGGCATGGTGTAGCGCAACTCCACGCGGTCCTCGGACAGGTAGTCCATGCCACCCATCTGACCACGTTTGGTCTGACACAATTCCATCGTGGGGCCCACAAACTCAGCGGGCACGATGATGGTGACCTTCACGATCGGCTCATAGACCTCGGTGAGCTTGCCACCCGGCCAGTCAGCGGGGTTATGAACAAAGTGTTCCTGGCCGGCCTCATCGACAACCCGGTAATTCACCGACGGTGCCGTGGAGATCAGATCAAGATCAAACTCGCGCTCAAGGCGGTCGCGGGTGATCTCCATGTGCAACAGCCCAAGGAAACCACAACGGAAACCAAAGCCCAGGGCCACAGAGGTCTCAGGCTCATAGGTCAGCGATGCATCATTGAGCTGGAGCTTCTCCAGCGCATCACGCAGGACGGGGAAATCCGCCTGGGACATCGGGAACAGACCGGAATACACCATCGGGGTGGGTTCCTTATACCCCTGCAGCGGCTCAACAGCACCTTTATTCGCCCAGGTGACGGTATCGCCGACCTTGGACTGACGGACATCCTTCACGCCGGTGATCAAATAACCGACCTCACCGGGGCCCAACCCCTCACACTTCTTCGGAGTGGGGCTGACAATGCCGATCTCTAAGAGTTCATAGGTGGTGCCGGTCGACATCATCTGGACCTTCTGGCGCGGGGTCAGCTTGCCATCCATCACACGGATATAGGTGACCACGCCGCGGTAGGTGTCGTAGACGGAGTCAAAGATCATGGCACGGGCCGGGGCATCCTCGGACACACCACGGGATGGTGCAGGGATGAGCTCAACCACCTTGTCCAGCAGCTCAGGAACACCCACGCCGGTCTTGCCGGAGACCCGCAGCACATCCTCGGGTTCACAACCGACGATGTTGGCGATCTCCAGGGCAAACTTATCCGGATCCGCCGCCGGGAGGTCGATCTTATTGAGCACGGGGATGATCGCAAGATCATTCTCCATGGCCAGATACAGGTTGGCCAGCGTCTGGGCCTCAATGCCCTGAGCGGCATCAACCAGCAGGATCGCACCCTCACAGGCCTCAAGAGCGCGGGAAACCTCATAGGTGAAGTCGACGTGACCTGGAGTGTCAATCATCTGCATGACGATCTCCTGGCCTTCATACTCGCCCGTGCGGGGCACCCAGGGAAGGCGGACGTTCTGAGCCTTGATGGTGATACCGCGCTCACGCTCGATATCCATGTTGTCCAGGTACTGCGCACGCATGTCACGAGCATCCACAACATTCGAGAGCTGGAGGATGCGGTCGGCTAGCGTCGACTTTCCGTGGTCAATGTGGGCGATGATGCAGAAGTTACGGATCATAGATGGATCCGTAAAAGTCTTTTCTGCAAATTTCTCTGCCATATGCGTCAGGGGTCCCTTCAATTAAATAACGACCCATACTCTACCTGAGCGGTGGCCTCCTGTTAAACAGTGTCTGAACAACTTCAGAATACGCTTTTTGCTGGGACAACTGCTGGGGCGCCTGGTGGGGCAACAGGGAGCCCAGGCAAATCCGGATGGCCCGCCTCCGACCCCACACCACCTACCCCCATGTGATGTAACACATACAAACGTCTTGCGATAAACAACACAAGATCCCACAATGGGTTTGGGAGGATTAACGGATCGTTCCGCACGCCACACCCCTCGTGCATAAGCAGGAAAACAGGTGAGATATGAGCTCCACGCTCGCACGCTACTCCCGTGGTTCCACGGGAGACCGTCACCCCAAAGGGAGTCCCGGCCTGTTTAGACGCGCGTTCCGATTCCTCACCCAGCCCCAGAAAACCAAGGTCGATGAGAGCCTCGCCGTCATCCGTGACGGGTTGGGCATCGATGAGACCGATGCCACCTCCGACGACGGTGATCACACCCGTTCCAGTGGGCCCCAGATGTTCCACGCCCCGACTGAGATCAACGTGGTTCCGACCGAATCTATGGCACGCCCCATCTTCTATGCCCCCGATATGGACGGCCAGGCTGACCCGGGAGAAGTTGTCTGGATCTGGGCCCCGACCGATGGTGTGGGCAACCCACCCCGTGAACGCGCGATGGTGGTGGTGGGCAGAACAAGATCCACCATTCTCGGCCTGCTGATCTCCTGCAATCCTGAACATCGCGGAGATGATTCCTGGATTGATATCGGTGCCGGCGGATGGGACGAACGCGGCCGCCAGAGCTGGGTCCGCGTCGACCGCATCCTCGAGGTATCCGAGCTGGGTACCCGCCGACAGGGCACCGTGATCCCCCGTGGCCGTTTTGAGCGCCTGGCCAACCGCCTGCGTAATGAATTCAGCTGGGCTTAGCGTTCTTTCAGCCCAGGTGCTTCTCCAGTCCAGGCACTTCCGCGCCAGCTCACCCATGCAGATGACCCGCATACAGATGCCCAGCTTGAAGATCCCCTGCTGGCTTCGCGCCGGTTTCCTGCAAACCCCATCCCGCAGGTTGCGGTTTTTGTACGTCAGTGGTGCAGGGTGATAACCTTGTAGGCTGTTGTCCATTTCCGGAAACAGTAGGACGCGCATGCGGGCAGGACCTTGGGTTCGCAGCACGTCATACCGAAGCTTTACCTGGGAGTTCCCATGTGATGCGGGGAGATGTCCGGGACTGGGTTTGTACACAACTTTAACTAGAAAGTTCAAGAGGTAGTCCGATGGCAAACATCAAGTCTCAGATCAAGCGTAACAAGACCAACGAGAAGGCACGTCTGCGTAACCAGACCGTCCGCTCCTCCGTCCGCACCGAACTGCGCAAGTTCCAGGCTGCAATCGAAGGTGGCGACAAGGCTGCAGCTGAGGCTCAGCTGCGCGTTGCTTCCCGTGCACTGGACAAGGCTGTCACCAAGGGTGTCTTCCACCGCAACAACGCGGCGAACAAGAAGTCTTCCCTGGCACGTGCTTTCAACAAGCTCGGCTAATTTCAGCACCAACGTAGAAACTCCGAACCGGTGATCAACTGGTTCGGAGTTTTTCGTGTCCCTCCGCCTTGGGAACCCGAGAGCTCAACGGCCCCACGGTCCATAAAACCACCTGCCGCGCGGGGTGGGTTTCCCGGTCTGGCCGCGGTGCTGCTGGCTAACCGAACATCAGCTGGGTAGAACCCTCGAAGAGCAAGGTGACGCCCACGGCTACGAACACCACGGCGGCCACCAGGTCAAAGATAGGTCCTGCCCGGAGCACGGCGGTACGGATCCTCTCGGTGGAGACGATCACGCACAACACACTGAACACCACCCAGGTCTGGATCAGGATGGCAAAGATGATGATCAGCGCCACCGTGAGGGAGGGGTTCGCAGGCATGAGCGGTGCGAGGATGGCCGCGAAATACATGACCACCTTGGGGTTGGACAGGTTGGTGGCCAGCCCCTGACGGTAGGCCTGCGCCGGGGTCCCCAGGGTGGCGCCCACGTCCGGGATGGGCCGGGCCTGGTTGCTGAACTGGAATGCCCGGGCATCAAGGAGTTCCCTGATGGCCCCGCGCCCCATCTTGTATCCCATCCACGTGAGATAACCTCCGCCCAGCAGCTGAATCACACTGAGGATGGAGGGGTAGGTGGTGAGCAGGGTCGCCGCACCCACCACGGTCAGGGTCACCCAGACGGTGAGTCCGGTGACGATTCCGCTGACACCCATGATCGCGTGGATCCGCGAACGGGTGGCCAGTCGGAGAAGAAAGAATGTATCTGGCCCCGGGGAGAGACTGCCCACGATGTTGAGCAGGATCAGGGTTCCAAGTGCAGCCCAATCCACCGGATTATGCTTCGAAGCGGGTCAGGAGATCCTCACGCCCGAACATGCGGGCTGTATCCACCGCATTGGGTGTTCCGCAGGCAGGGTCCGCCCCTGCGTCCAGAAGGCGGTCAATGACTTCGTCTTCTTTCTTGAAGATCGCACCAGCCAGCGGGGACTGGTTGCGGTTGTTCACCTTGTTCACATCCGCCCCGTGCTTGATCAGCACGTCCAGGATATCCAAGTTGCCACCGTAGGCGGCGATCATGAGCAGGGAATTACCATCCTGGTTGCTCAGGTTGGCGTCAAGTCCGTTCTGCAGGTAGAGATCCAGCGCCTGTGTGGCCTCCTCGCCTCCTGAACGGGCATAGCCGAACAGCCGTGTGACCAGCTCCTGTACATCATCTGGCAGTTGTGAATCCGTCATGGAAGGACATCCTACCCGGCGTCTCCTGGCGAGCTGGGTTGTGCGTCGGCAAGCGCCTGTGTGCACGCCCAGCGCAAGCCGGCGGGCGCACCTACTTGCGCGCCAGCTCCGCCACCCGTCGCACCGCGGATTCGATGGCGAACTCCGGGTCACCGCCCCGGCCCTTCACCGCGGCGTCCAGCTCCGCCATGAGGATCACCGCGTCACTGACCGCGTCACCGGACCAGGTGCGGGCCTGCTTGGCCACCTTCTCCACCACGAACGGCGGCAACCCCAGCACCCCGGCCAGGCGACCGGAGTCGATGCGGCCGCGCGTGGAATACAGCCGGGCGATCTGCCCCACCTTCATGCTCAACGCCGCCGCCAGTGCAACGGGACTCGCACCGAGCTGCAACGCCCGGCGGGTGCTGGCCACCGCCTTGGACACCTGCCCGGCACACGCGAGATCAGCAACATCAAAACCGGAAACCTCCGCAACACCCACATAATAGGCACGGACCTTCTCCACGGTCACGGCACCGTTGGTGTCGGATACCAGCTGGCCGACGGCTGAGGCGAGCTCCCGCAGATCAGATCCGACTCCCTCCAGGACCGCGTGCACCACATCCGGTGTGACCTTGACACCATGACCGCGGAACTCCTGCATCACCCAACCGGGCAGCTCACGGTCTTTCAGTTTGGTGGCCTCATGCACCACGGAGATCTTCTTGAACTTGGCCACCATCTGCTTGGTGCGACCACCTCCCGAGTGGACGATGATCATGTAGATTCCCGGCGCGGGATCCACAGCCGCCTTGAGCACGAGGTTGGCCGGTTCCTGCCCCGCCTGATCCATGTGGGTGAGCACCACCACGCGATCCTCTGCGAACAGAGACGGCGACAGCAGATCGATCAGTTCATATTCCGATACCTCACCGGCGCGCATCACGGTGACGGGCAGATCCTCCCCCTCCGGCAGCGACGCCTTGATCTGATTGACGATGCCCTGGCGTGCACGTTCCGCCAGGAATTCATCATCCCCAACGATGAGATGAATCATGGGTACAGGTGGGGTCAGGGCATTAGTCACGGGATCCATCGTGCCACATCAGCGATCAGAAACGCCCGTCAGCTGCATGCTGGGAACCATCCACATGTAACGTCACCTCCCCGTCGCGGTTCGGGAACATCACCGGCACCCCCTCCCGCGTTGCGGTCGGCCTGTCCGCAGCCTCCCCGTCCGGGTCGGTGACAATGATCAGCCCCGTGCCGGGTGGCACGGCTTCAGGGAGCTTGTCGACGACCACGTACCCCACCGTGGCCGGATCCACCACCGCCGGTGGCCGGTTGCTGTTCCATTGAACAACCAGGACACCCACGAGAGCCAGTGCCATGACCTTCACCAGGCGGAGGTGGACGCCCACGATCACCCAGCAACAGATGACCACGACCCACAGGATCCCGGTCACCCCCTCGGCGACCTCCACCGTGGCGATGGGTAATCCCTGACAGAACACACCCACGTGGTGGATCCACCAGGTGAACGGCTCCACCACCTTCAGCGCAAGGAGCTCCAGGCCACCGGGTAGCAGGGTGAGGATCACCGCGATCAATCCCACCACGGTCACCGGTGCCACGGCGGGCGCCACCAGCACATTGGCCAGCACCGCCACCAGTGATACCCGGCCCGCCATCACCGCGATGATCGGCATGGTCACCACATCCGCTGCGATCGCCACAGCCACTGCCCGCACGAGGATATCCGGCCATCCGGTTCCAGACAGCGCCCGGTAGAGCAGGGGAAACAGCATCACGATGCCCGCCGTGGCCACCACGGAGAGAATGAATCCGTATTGGACAGCCAGATCGGAATCCCAGAACAACAACCCGATCACCGCAAGGCATAAGCCATGGACCGGTTCCATCCGGCGGGAATTCACCACGGCAGCCAGGCCCACCATGCCGGTGACCGCCGCACGCAGCACGCTGGGTTCCGTCCCCACCAGGGAGACAAACACCACGAGTGCGACTGCGGCCCATCCCAGCTGGATGCGTGGCCCGATCGTTAATAGTGCCAGCACCACCATCACGGAGGTGGTGGTGATGGAGACATTTGCCCCACTCACCGCCGAGAGGTGGGACAGACCCGTGTCAATGTAGGTCTGCTCCTCCACGGTGTCCTGCAGGCGGGTATCACCCAGGACCATCCCAGGGATCAGTCCCTGAGAGGAATCCCCGACGTGACGCACCACCGATTCCGCAAAGGAATCCCGCACCCTGTTGACCCAGCCTGCGTACCCGTGGGCCTCCTGCAGCACCTCAACCTCAGGGGTGGTGATGAGCACGGTCCCCAGGCCCGGACGGTTGCTGTCCGCTGCTGATCCCTCCACCAGCACCCGGGCGGATCTGGGCACCTCCTGAGGTCCGTTGATGATCACCGGAACCACCGTCGGATAGCCCTCCACCCCGAGCCGGATGATGGAAAGCCCCTCCCCCAGTTTCTTTGATGATTCCACCGTCCCCGTGATCGCCTCAGGAAAGATAAACCTTTCCGCGGCCTGCACCCGTCCCCTGGCCACCAGTGCAGTTGCCGCCCCCAACACACTGACTGTGACTGCCTGTCCCCACTGCTTCAGCATCGCCATGAGCACCACCGCAATGGCGATCAGCGCGACCGCCACCCAGGCTTGGCGGGTGATAATCACCGATAACACCACCAGCCACGACAACAATGCTGCGGGAAGCAGCCGCAGCTCCCTCATAACCTCACCGACTCTGACAACTGCGCAAATTTGGAGGGGCCGATTCCCTTGACGTTGAGAAGATCATCTACTGATGTGAATCCACCACTGGTGTCCCGGTACTGCAGGATCGCCTGGGCTGTCTTCTCCCCCACCCCGGGGAGAGTGACCAGCTCGTCTACCGTCGCGCTGTTGAGGGAGACCAGACCGCCTGCATCCACGCCACCCGTGATCCCCGTGCCACTGGCAATAGGGGGTGGTGGCAGCGACTCCGGTGGCGCCTGCCCCTGCGGCACCACCACGATCTGCACCCCGTCCTCCAGCACCTGCGCCAGGTTCAAGGTGGTCAACTCGGCATCCGGGAGCGCACCGGCAGCGGCCAGTGCATCCGCCACCCGGGCATTCGGCGCCAGGGTCACCAGGCCGGGTTTGCTCACATGCCCCAGAACAGAGACAACAATGCCGGTGTCCTGCTCACTGGATGTCTGTTGGACCGATGACTGTGCCAACGCCGTCACCGTCACCGGCTCATGGGGATCCTCCCGGAGGAGAAACCACCCGCCCGCACCCACCACGGCGACGCCTGCCACCACCGCTGCGTGCCGGAGGGAGACGGCGAATCTGGGCGTGGGGTAATCCACATCCAACAGATCCTCCGTCCCCGTCGGACGTGTCAGGTCCTTCAACCTGGCTGCGATATCGGGCTTCATACCCACACACGCTAAACCGCCCTCCCAACGGTGAACAACCAGCGGGTTCCCCACCCTGTGGATGGATCAGGCGGTCAACTATCCGCTGTGGATAACCCACCCGCCTTCACCCACATCCCCTGTGGCACACACCACAAAAGCCGACTCGGATGACCCCGTAGCCTTCCCCGCGCAACCACCGTTTCCACGCCCCCTACCTGGGGTGATGGAGAAAACCGCCGCACCCATCGCCCGCGCTCTGTACCGTGGGGCCACACGAGAACCGAGAAGGCCCAAGAAGGTCCGACCGGGGTTGCGTCTGTGCACCATTGTGGAAATGGGCATCTCCCCCGGTATCTGCCCCACTGGGCCGCCACCTAAGGAGAGCATGACCATCATGACCACCGCATCCCGATCAAATACCAGAAGATCCCTGCCACGTTCCATCATCGCCGTCCTGGCCACCACCGGGCTTCTTGCAGTCAGTGCATGTGCAACGGAGGATGACACAGACAACAGTGCAGCAACCACCACCGCAGAGCAGGCCACCCAGGCCACAAACACCGTGGACAACAACACCGACACCACCGTCGCCGATGATTCCAGGCTGACCGCCACCGTCAACAATGCTGACGGCACGGAGATCGGCACCGTGGACTTCCTGGAGAATGACGATGCCGTGAGCATCGCCGTCGAATTCAGTGATCTGGAGCCGGGTTTCTACGGCCTCCACATCCACCAGACCGGACTCTGTGAGACCGACAGCGCCGCCCCGGATGATCCAGAGAACGTAGGTGACTTCCTCTCCGCGGGCAGCCACCTCGGGTCCGGGGAATCCGATCACCCGGATCACCCCGGTGATCTGCCACAGCTGCTGGTGAAGGAATCCGGTGAGGCCATGCTCGCGTTCGAAACTGACCGGTTCACACTGGAGGATCTGGAGGATGAGGACGGCTCCGCGCTGATGATCCACTCCACACCTGACAACTACGCCAATATCCCGGACCGTTATACCGAGGGTGGCGCGGATGAGGATACGTTGAGCACCGGTGATGCCGGCAGTCGCCTGGCGTGTGGTGTCATCGCTGAATAATCTGGTTTCTCCCTCGAAGCGGTGGTGAGGCCGGGTGCCTCACCGCTCCAGCACGTGGAGAGCTCTTTTAGATCCCATCCTCGGCGCTGAACACACACGAGACCGCGATCGCACCCGGTCCGGAATGCACCGCCAGGGTGGGATCAACATCCACCATCATGAAACTCGACCCCTCCGGAAGAGAATCAGTGAGCAACTCCTCCAGAGCCTTGGCTGCCTCGCGCGCCTCATTCTGGGCGATGGCCACGAACACCGGGGCATCCTCAGCACGGATCTGGGCGAGCTCCACCAGTTTGGCGAAGGCCTTGGACTGGGTGCGGGTCTTTGCGGCGATCTCCATGCGCCCCTCATGGACACGCATGATGGGACGGTTCGCCAGCGCCGTCGACACCATCGCCGTGGCCGTGGAGATCCGACCTGAGCGCCGCAGCTCATCGATGCGGTGCAGGTAGATCCAGGTCTCGGAGCGTTTCAGGGTGTCCACGGCGATGTCATAACACTCCTCCAGTGAAGCACCGCCCTTGGCCAGTTTCGCGGCCGCCATGGCTGCGGCACCCACCGCCATGCCGAGCGACCCGGTATCCACCACGCGCACAGCCCCCTCGGCGAACACCGCAGCGGCAGTGACCGCGGCGGACCAGGTGGAGGACAGATCCTTGGAGAGATGCAGTGCCAGCACCCCGGCGTCACCGCCGCGCTCCAACTGACGGGCGTAGGCTGCCGCGAGTTCCAGGGAGGACAGCCCGGAGGTGGTGCGTTCCTCCCCGTTCTGCATCATGTGCAGATCAATGACGGTGATGTCGAGTTCATCGGCCACTTCATCGGGCAGACACGCTGATGAATCCGTGATGACGCGAACTGCCATGACAACCGACTTCCCTTAAATCCGCTCAATGGTGGCCGGCCTCCTGCAGGAGGCCGGCGACCATAACACTGACAACCGTTAACTGTTGGTGACGCCCATATTCCACCCGTCAAGATACCACTGGGCATTACCCACATTATTGCGATCAAAAACAGGTCCCGGGGTGTTCACCGTGGAATTCTTCAGATCATCCTCGGGATTCTCACTGCCCGGGTAATAACGGGGGCGGGCAGTCAGTTGCGCCCAGCAGGTATTACCCAACCCGGAGAACATCGGATACTGGTCAAACTCCAGACCAAGCAGATTGGAGGTCAATGCGTTGATTGTTCCACCATGGGCGACGATGAGGACGGTGCCATTGTTCCAATCGGAACGGGTGACCATCAGTTCGTCGACAAGCTGCCTGGCCCGTCGGGCCACCTCGATGCGGGACTCGCCACCGGGCGGGGCCCACTGGGGGTCATGGCGCCATTTGGCGCGCGCCCCCGGGTAGGCCGCATCGATTTCCTGATGCGTCTTGGCCTGCCACTCGCCGAGGTGGGTTTCCCGGAGACGGCGATCAGTGGTCACATCAGCCTGGATGAGGTCCGCCACCGCCTGCGCTGTCTTGTGGGCGCGGGTGAGGTCGGAGCTGACCACGTGGGCGATATTCTGCCCAGCGAGCACGCGTGCGGCATCCTCCGCCTGGCGGATCCCCAGTTCGGATAATTCAGTATCCAGCTGGCCCTGCATGCGGGAGGTCGCATTGTAGTCAGTCTGCCCGTGGCGGAGCAGAATCAGGCGGCGCGTCATGGTCTCGTCCCCTCGTCGGTGATGCCGGAGATCTTAGTCGTCCTCGTACCCGGGCTCGTACTCAGCCGGAACGGGTGGCAGATCCTCGATGGAATCCACGGTACGGATGTCGGTCTCATCAGACCAGGAAGCGGGGCGCTGCATGGTCTCCAGGCCCTCCACGTCGATGAGCGGGCAATCGCGGTAGAGACGATCCAGGCCATAGAATTCACGCTCAGCCTGACGCTGGATGTGGATGACCAGGATGCCGTAATCAAGGAGCACCCAACGGTTCTCGCGGTTGCCCTCGCGGCGCTTCGGCTCGAAACCAGCCGCTGTCATCTCCGCCTCAACCTCTTCGACGATGGCGCCGACCTGGCGCTCATTGTCAGCGGAGGCCAGGACGAAAACATCGGTGATGGCGACCATGTCAGAGACATCGATGACGGCGATGTCTTCAGCCTTCTTCTCATCGGCCGCCTTAGCCGCGATGGTGGCAAGACGGATTGACTCATTAGTTGCAGACACAAATATCCTTAAAACTGCTGTAGTAGCCCTCCCCTGGAACAGGGAGAACCGACGCACCGAATCGATTCCGGACGTCAACCTCTCCCAGTTTTCCACGAAGGACGTGTTTTCACCTACTTTTGCGGCGAAGTTGGAACTTTCGGACGCATCACCCGCGCTTATCGACGCCCACCTCCACCGCTGGTTACGGTTCAGCGGTCGGTGTGCCCGCCTGGTACATCTGCCGTTTGGTGATGTACTGAACCACCCCATCCGGCACCAGGTACCAGACAGGGTGCCCGTCCCGGGCCCGTTCCCGGCAATCCGTGGAGGAGATCGCCATGGCGGGAATATCCACCAGTGACACCCGATCCTTGTGCATCTCCGGGATGATGTCATCATCCAGTTCATATCCCGGGCGGGTGACACCCACGAAGTGCGCCAGGTCGAACATGGTCTCCCAGTCCCGCCACGTGACGATCATGGCCAGGGCATCTGCGCCGGTGATGAAGAACAGGTCCGCATCCGGATACTGCGCGCGGATATCGGTCAGGGTGTCGATGGTGTAGGTGTCACCCCCGCGATCAATATCCACCCGGGACACATGAAACCTCGGGTTGGAGGCGGTGGCGATCACCGTCATCAGGTACCGGTCCTCCGCGGGGCTGACCACCCGGTCAGCCTTCTGCCACGGTTGGCCGGTGGGCACATAGATCACCATGTCCAGGCCGAATCGGTCAGCCACCTCCGAACCGGCGACCAGGTGTCCGTGGTGGATCGGATCGAAGGTGCCACCCATGATGCCGATTCTCCTCCGGCGGTGTGTGTCAGGAGTCATAGGGGAAAAGTATATCGTTTTGTGTTTACCCGGCGCGGGCGACGGCGTCTGAGATCCAACCGGACACCGTGGACATGACCTCTTCATCCCAGATCTGGCGGGTGACAAAGTACTGTAGATGCGCCCTGCCCCCACGGGATTCTCCCGTGCTGAGATACGCCCCTGCCAGCGAGGATCCAGATGTGGAGAACTGCTCACCATCACGGTCACACACCACATCACCGGGCAGACAATAGTTGATCTTATTGGGATGATGCAGGGTGGGTTCATCGACCGAACTGATCAGACCGCCCGCGGCCGACCTATGACCGATGATGGTGGGATCATCAGCACGGAGTGCGGGGTTGGCAACCAGGAGTGTTCCCACGTACTGGTCCCGGTCAATCAACTCAGGTTCCTGTCCATCCACCACCAGCACACCCTGGGAATAACCCACCAGTAGATACTGCGATCGGCAGCCTGTCTCCATCTCAAACCGGTCGATGGCCTCCATCACGCTCTCCCGTCCGGTGATGAGCGATGATCCGAATTCGATGGCCGTCGACCCGTCAGAGGACAGTGGCATGGCCGCCGGGTAGTCGATATGGCTCAACCCCATGACATAAACATTCTTCATCAGGGACTCCCCGGTATCCCGGACATGCTGCTGTTCCATGCGACCGAACAAGTGCCGGAGGTTGCGTTCCTCGAACCCGTTGGAGGTCCACGGCGCTTCCTCGCTGTACCTGGCAGGACGGATCTGTGAGTTCTGTTCACTGCCCCGCGCCGCAATCACCGTGACGGCGGGGCATTCCCCCATCTGTGGTGGATCAAAAACCTGGTAGTACAGCTCCTCCTGCAGCACCGGGTGCAGGGGGATATAGGAATCATCCAGCGGCTTGGTTACCCGTTCGAGGAACTGCTCGTCAGTCTCGGGAAAGAGCCTGTCCAGGAGGTTACTGGAGCCACTGCTGAGCGAATCCACAGCGGAGGAGGCAGAGGACCCGGAGGACCCGGACGATCCGCTGCTGACGGCCCCTGCCGGACCTGCCAGCAGGAGGGCTGCTGACAGGGCGGCAACAGCTGACTTCATCACAGAACCGAATATGCTCATGGCCTTTAATGTATCGTCTGTTGGCCTGCTGGGTGCGCAGGTTTCCCGTGTTCTTCTACAATCCAGCTGCTGAACCTGTCAGCAACCTCACCGATATGCACCTCTGACTCCGGATCGAGGAAATACTGGGCATGGGGACTGTCACTGGCTTCATCAACCGCCCGCTGCACAGCGGTGGGTGTGGGATCGCAGGCCACATCATCGGGGATGCAGTACATGATCCGGTTGGGGCTGCGTGCTGTCTCCAGGGAGTTATAGGGCAGTCGCCCGAGCACTCCCCCGGCGCTGGCGATCGCTCCGATCACGGCAGGGTCTCCCGGTGACTGGTGCACACTGCCCAGGTACAGGGTCCCCACCAGCTGCCCCTTCTCCGCAAGCCAGGATTCCTGGAACGAAAGGACAGTCGCTCCCAGGGAATAGCCGATCAGGATATAACCCGGGGTACATCCCGAGCTGGTCTCATAATTCTCAATGGCGGTACGGATACCGGGGATGGACACGTCGAGGCTGTTCTTGAGACCCGAGACGGTGTCAGTCACCAACCCGCCCAGCTGGGGAAGCACGGCTCCCAGATCCGCGGCATCGGTGACCTCGGGGATGCTGACATCAGCCGGGTAGTACTCCTCGCTCAAGCCGAGGACATAGGTGTCCGCCAACAGGGATTGTCCCTGGTTGGCCGCCGCGTGACGGTTCTCCGCAAATTGGAGGAAGGTGCGGATGTTCTCGCCTTCCCAGCCGGTGGAGACAAAATCCGACTGCGGGCTGTACCGGACCGGGGTGACGCTATCCCGGGAATCATTACCGCGCGCAACCACCACCACGGTGGAGGGGCAGTCCGCCACGGGGACATCGAACCCCATGTCCCCCGCGCTCGCAATGGGTGCGGACGCACACACCAGAGCGCTCAGGAGGATACCAGTCAGGAAACGCGCCACCTTATGCATAACTGACAACTATATGGCGGCGTGCCTGCGGATCCAGGAACTGGGGGCACCCCGCCCCCTCACTGGGGTGAACGGGGCGAGAGGATGTTATGGGCGGGTCTGGCCTGTGCCCTGCAGGATCCACTTGGTGGAGGTCAGCTCCGGCAGTGCCATCGGGCCACGCGCGTGCAGCTTCTGGGTGGAGATACCGATCTCCGCGCCCATGCCGTACTGCTCACCGTCGGTGAAGGCGGTGGAAGCATTGATCATCACTGCCGCGGCATCCACGCGGTCGGCGAAACGCTGCGCGGTGAAGACGTTGCTGGTGGCAATCGCCTCGGTGTGGTGGGTGCTGTACTTCTCGATGTGATCGATCGCAGCATCCACCCCATCCACAACTGCGACAGCAATGTCGAAGGAGAGGTACTCAGAGTCCCAGTCGGTCTCGGTGGCTTCGATGACATCGGTGGCACCGAAGGCCTCAAGCTCAGCGACACGACCGTGGATGGTCACGCCGGCCTCCTGGAGTGCCTGGACGATCTTGAGCTTGTCCGCATCAGGGAGCGCGGCATCAATGAGGGCGGTTTCCGTGGCATTGCAGACACTGCACCGGCGGGTCTTGCCGTTGATGAGCATGGCGATGGCCGAATCCAGATCACCCTCGGCATCAATGTAGAAGTGGCAATTGCCGGTACCGGTTTCGATGGTGGGCACGGTTGCCCCCATGACCACCGCGTTGATCAGACCTGCGCCACCACGGGGAATCACAACATCCACCAGACCACGGGCGGTGATGAGGTCCTGGACCGAATCGCGGGTCTCACATGGCAGCAACTGAACCGTCTCGCGTGGCAGATCGAACCTGGCAACCACATCCTGCAGGATCCCGACGAGGACGGTATTGGAGTGCACCGCGGTGGAGGAACCACGGAGCAGGGCCACGTTGCCGGATTTCAGTGCCAGGCCGAAGGCATCCACGGTGACATTGGGGCGGGCCTCGTAGACCATGCCCATCACTCCGAGCGGCACCCGGATCTGGCGCATCTGAATGCCATTTTCCATGACATGCCCACGCAACACCTCACCGACCGGATCGGTGAGGCCAGCGACCTGCCGCAGGCCATATGCGATACCTTCGATGCGGTCATTGTCCAGGGACAGGCGATCAATGAGGGATTCTTCCAGTCCGTTGGCACGACCGGAGGCGATATCTTCTTCGTTGGCTTTAATGATCTCTGCGGAGCGCTCAATGAGTGCCTCTGCTGCTGCGAGCAGGATCTGGTTCTTCACACCGGTGCCCAGCTGGGCGACCTCGGGGGCTACCTTCTTGGCGGCTGCAGCCTTGGCCAGTACTTCTTCTCGTTCATTTTCACGGATACGGGTATCTGAGTTCTGTGAAGTCATATTCTCCAACCATACAGACCTCGTAGGGAACCACCCCCAGGATCGCGTCCGGAATCACTCCACCCACGTGTGCCACATACCCGGGGGCGCGACAGACTCAGACGCTGAAACCACCGCTGAGGGCCGGAAGGTTAAGGGGCGTCGATAAGCGTTGCCAGGCGGTTAACGCATCGCTGCGGTAGAGGAACCTCCGGGGTATGAAGCCCGCGGGCGCACCCGCATCCGGTTTCAACGCGCTCACAGTTGGATAACTACTTGTTATCGATCAACCACCTACCTTTCGTGTGGATTAGTCTGCAGGCACACCGCGTGCGCAGAGCACGCCACATACCGTGTGGATCCCCCACACGGGAGGAGGAAGACATGAACACCTTTCGTACCCTCGGAGTGATTCTGGCAGTCGGTGGCCTCGCCCTCGCCGGATGTACCTCGGATTCATCAGATGACACTGCCCCCGTTGAATCCGCCACCATGGTCACCGAGACCACTCCCACTGCCACCGCGGAACTCACCACCGACCCGATTGCCACGTCCCCCGGCATCTCCGGCGACCAGACCGACACCGCCCCCACGAACCCGGCCACCGCGGAACCCACCACCCCCGGACAGGCACCCGGCACACCTGCAACAACCAACAACGCCTCATCCACAGACATCCCGGGATGGGATGAGCTCCCACCGGACCCCGTGGGCAAGGACACCACCATCGCCGGTGAGACAGCCACCATCTGCATCTACGGGGATGGCTGGGGAACCAACATCTGGGCGGGTAACGCCAACACCAGCTGTGAGTTCGTCAGCGAGGTGCATCAGGAGCTCATTGAGGGCCTCAACCCCACCATGGACAGTATTCGGCAGAATCTCCGACCAGAGATCACCGTGACCAGCCCCGTCACGGGAGAACCCTACAATCTGACCTGCGAGCAGCGCAGTGAGAGGCTCATGGCCTGTTCCGGTGGAAACGATGCGGTGGTGTACATCTACTGATCTCCGCAGCAAGGCCCCAGTGATCATTCCCATGACCACCCAGTGATCGCCCCAGTGATCATCCCGGTGCCTTCATCTCTCCTGCATCGCAGTCTGTTCACAGTTGGATAACATCAAACCAGTCGGGGGATCGTTGGGTTAGTCTGCGGGGAAGAGATGAGACTGCATCTCCGCTCCGTCCCACCCACCCCGCACCTGCAGTGAAGGAGATGGACTTGGCCACCATGCGTACCGGAATCACCCGCGCCATCATCGTCTTCATGGCGGTTGGTTTGTTGGTTCTCGCGCTGGTGTCGCCAGTGATCAGGCAGAGTCCCCCGGCGGAGCCCACGACCCCGGTTGTTCCCACCCGGGACGCTGATTATCAACCGGTCTCGTCCAACCTCAGCGCTGACCTCTTCCCCGCACCGCCCAGATCACCGTAACCAGCCCGGGGAAACATCCACCTAGTACCCGGCGACCACGTCCACTTCGGTCTCCATCTGTTCGCCGGCCTCGAAGAGTTCAATGTTGCGCACGGTCAGCGGCCCCGTCAGGGAACGGATGCGCTCATAGGTATTCGCGGTGTGTGGGGTGATCACCACATCATCCAGGTCCCACAACGGGTGTCCGTCCGGGAGGGGTTCGGGATCAGTGACATCCAGTGCCGCACCCGCGATGGTGCCGTTCTGGATGGCCTCCACCAGGTCATCGGTGTTCACGAGCGGACCACGGCCCACATTGACCACCACGGCGGTGGGCTTCATCTTGCCCAGGGTCTCGCGGTTGACAATGCCCGTGGTGGCTTCGGTCAGCGGCATGAGCATGACAAAATAATCAGCCTCGGACCACACATGATCTGCATCAGACATGGCGAAGGTTTCATCGGCTCCCTCGACGGGTCGGCCGGAGTTATTCACGGCGATGATGCGCACACCAAAGGGCTTCAATAATTCGATGAGACGCAGTCCGATGCCGCCAGCGCCCATGATGGCGACGGTTTTTTCGTCGTAAAGCCACTGCTTGGTGCGCTGCACCTCGCCGCGCGCCCAGGTCTTGCGGCGTGCGGTGATGTTGTGGCGGTGCAGCTGTGCGAGCAGCAGCGCCACGGAGGATTCCGCCACGGTGTCCGCGTAGAGGCCACCGGCGTTCGCCCAACGTGCCTGATCGGTGACCACACCGCGGCGCACCAGCGCATCAATGCCAGCCATGGAGGCCTGCACGATCTTGATATTGTCGGGCAGCTCGGGGAACTCCGGCGCGGAACCGTTAAAGAACAGCAGGTCAGCGTCGTTCAGATCGGTCACCTGCTGGTGCCCGCCGGCCTCGATCGCGGCGGCGGTGTCCTCCCAGACATGGGGAATCATGACAAACTTCATAATGGTTACTCCTTAGGTTGCGGTATGCACCAAGGTAGCCAAAAAATGCTTATCGACGAAAAGCCCCACCACCCTCAGCACTTACGCCCGGCTGGCGTAATTCGAGAGGTAGTCCGCGTGCACCACAGGCCGCTGTAGATCATCAGGGAGTTCCTGGGTCTGCATTCCCAGCATGGGCAGAAGGGTTTCCGCGTCATAGCTGACCTCACCACGACCGACGATCTGCCCACTGGGCCCGAGGATCTCCACGATTTCCCCGGCGCGGAAATCACCAACGATCTCGGTGATGCCGACCGCCAGGAGCGACTTTCCACCGGAGGTGACGGCCTCCATAGCGCCCTGATCCAGGCGGATCTTTCCGGCAGTATCAGCGGCGTAGAGGGCCCAGAATTTCCACGCGGACAGGCGGTTTTCCTTGGGGTGGAACACGGTGCCCACCTGGGCATGCTCCAGTGCAGGGCCAATGTTGGCAGCCGAGGTCAGCAGCACCGGCACACCACTGCGGGAGGCCAGACGCGCCGCGGACACCTTGGAACCCATGCCACCGGTGCCGACCTTTCCACCGTCACCGGCGATCACACCTTTAAGATCCCTGCCGTCACGCACCTCGGAGATGAACCGCGCACCGGGGTCAGTCGGGTTGCGGTCGAAGAGTCCGTCCACGTCACTGAGCAACACCAGGGCATCCGCGCTGACCAGGTGGGCGACGATGGCCGCCAGACGGTCATTGTCACCGAAATTCACACCGGTGGTGGCCACGGTGTCATTCTCATTCACAATCGGGATGACACCCAGCATGCGCAGACGATCAATGGTCCGCTGTGCATTGCGCGCCCGGTCACGCTGCCCCGCATCACCCGCGGTGAGCAGCACCTGCCCCACGGGGCGGCCATAACGAGCAAAGGAGCGTCCCCACTGGTGCATGAGGTGGACCTGGCCCACAGCCGCTGCCGCCTGCTTGGTGGACAGATCTGTTGGGCGGGTGGTCAACCCCAGTGGTGCCATACCCGCGGCCACGGAACCGGAGGACACCACGATCAGATCGGAGTCAGCTTCCATGCGGGCCTGCAGGGCATTGACGATGGTGTTGATGCGGTTCGGATCAACGGTGTGGCCATCTTCATCACTGGTGAGCGATGAGGAACCGATCTTCACCACCACTCGCTTGGCATTGGCGATTCGCTCACGCATGTCGGACTCATGGCCGAATGCTGCGCTCTCCTCCGTACCCGGTGACGGTGCCGGGAAGCTGGCACCGATACTGTCCTCCTGTCGGTAAGGGGTGACAGGGAGTCCCGTGACCGTACCCACCGGGGTGGGCGTGGGGAGTTCATCACGCAACCGGACGGAATCTGGAATATCGGAAGGCTCGTCGGCCTCGGACTGAGAAGGGGTCAGTTGATTCATAGCAATCCCATCGTATACACCGATATGCTTTGGTTGACAGTATTATCCCACGCGCAGGCGGATTGACCACGGTTTTTATTCCATGGCCCTAAGTGGGTGTGTGGGGCGCGGAGTACCGACTGTGAGCAGCGGTTTCATGGGGTCGCGAGGGTTGTCTTTGAGGGGAAGTGCCGGAAGGAGCCAACGAGCGGGCAGCTGGGGTGTCTCTAGATTTAAGAATCGATGCATAACCCCTGCGCCGCACCATGTGGGCCTGGCGAAAAAGCAAAACTGGAGTTCTGTCTCCGCCTGTTTCCCGCGGCCTGCGGAAATGTCATGGCAGTTGTAACAGAACTCCAGTTTTCTACCCTCTACCGGGTGGGGCGCTGCCCCTCACTCCCGTCCCCGTGGCGGTCAACAGATGAGTGTCAACCGATCAGTGTCAACGTCCGGGATCCAGACATGGGACGGGCAGGTTGGGAGTAACTAGCCTTCCCAACGCTCGCGGGAAGCCTCTTCGCCATCGCCATAATCAAATTCATCGATGAGGCCACGACGCACCTGGGAGGCACGCTTACGTTCGGAAGCAGAGATGCGGTCGGTCTGCTCCAGGCGCATATCCGTACCACGCGGGGAAGCACCGAGATCCACAGCGGAGGTCATCGGCTCCCATTCGAAGGTGACGCCACCGATGGTGACCTCGGAACCGGTCTGGGCGCCGGCCTTGCGGAGCTTGTCCTCCACACCCAGCTTGGCCAGACGGTCAGCGAGGTACCCCACGGCTTCATCGTTGTCGAAATCGGTCTGCAGGATCCAACGTTCCGGCTTCTCACCAACAACCAGGAAGCCACCGGGGTTCTCCGGGTCCTTCTTGATCTCGAACTCAGCGCGACGACGACGGCCATCCACCGGCTTCGGCGTGATGATCACGCTCTCCGCCAGCTTCTCCTTCGGACGCTTCTTACGGGCCTGCTGGACAATTTCAAGCAGCTTATAGCGCAGTGGGTCCAAGCCCTTCTGAGCGACCGCGGAAATGATGAACACCGGCCAGCCGAACTGTTCCTCAATATCCTTCTTCAGAAACTCCGCGAGTTCCTCCGCCTCAGGCACATCAGCCTTGTTCAGAGCCACCACGCGGGGACGTTCACTCAGATCGCCCAGTCCGGTGTCCTCATCCAGGGCGGACTGGTAGGCGGACAGTTCCGCCTCGAGTGCCTCGATGTCAGAGATGGGGTCACGGCCGGGATCCATGGAGGCGGTGTCCACCACATGTACCAGCACGGAGGTGCGTTCGATGTGGCGCAGGAACTCCAGTCCCAGGCCCTTGCCCTCGGATGCGCCCGGGATCAGACCCGGCACATCAGCCATGACGAAGGTTTCATGTCCCACGTTGACCACGCCCAGGTTCGGCTGAAGCGTGGTGAAGGGGTAGTCACCGATCTTCGGCTTGGCTGCGGACATCACTGAGATCAGGGAGGACTTGCCGGCCGATGGGAAACCCACCAGTCCGACATCAGCCATGGACTTCAGTTCCAGGATGAGATCATGCTGCTCACCCGGCTCACCGTTGAGTGCGAAACCGGGGGCCTTGCGGGCACGGGAGGCCAGGGCTGCGTTACCCAGACCACCCTGGCCACCTGCTGCGGCAACAAACTTCATGCCCACGGTGGTCAGGTCTGCGAGGGTTTCGCCCTTGGCATCCAGCACGACGGTGCCGGCCGGCACCTTGAGGGTGAGGTTCTCTCCGCGGGCACCATGACGGTCAGCACCTGCACCGTTGGTTCCACGTGGAGCCTTCACGTGCGGGTGGTAGTGGAAGTCCAGCAGGGTGTGCACCTGGGGGCTCACCTCGAGGATGATGTCACCACCATGTCCACCGTTGCCACCGTTGGGGCCGCCGAGGGGTTTGAATTTTTCACGGTGCACCGAGACACAGCCGTCGCCTCCGTCGCCAGCGGCGAGATGAAGAACAACGCGGTCAATAAAGCGGTTCATAAATTCGGTGTCACTCCTGATCAAAGGTAATTCTGGCGCCTGTACTGACTGCGCCTTAAGGTTCTTCGATCCTACCAGTGCCAATACCACAATTGACAGCTGCGGATGTGATCCTGACCAAACTTATTTTGCTGGTGCTTCCCAGAAGGGCAGAATGACAGAGGATTAATTTCATATCGAGGACGAAGGGACACTCCCGAACCGCCGTGACCACTCAAACAGTAACCCGGAATGTACATCCGGTCGATCAGGTGCCACCCGCACCTAAAATGGCAGCTCTGGGCCTGCAGCACGTGCTGGCGTTCTATGCCGGTGCGGTCATCGTGCCGCTGCTCATTGCACAGTCGCTCAACCTGGACGCGGCCACCACCATTCACCTCATCAACGCTGATCTGCTCACCTGCGGTATCGCAACGCTGATCCAGTCCATCGGCATCGGCAAGCACATCGGTGTCCGCCTCCCGATCGTCCAGGGCGTGACCACCACCGCGGTCGCCCCCATCATTGCGATCGGCCTCGGTGTCACCGACGGTGAAGGTGGTGTGGCCTCCCTGCCCGCCATCTACGGCGCCGTCATCGTGGCTGGTTTGTTCACCTTCTTCGCAGCACCCATCTTCACCCGCTTCCTGCGCTTCTTCCCACCGGTAGTCACCGGCTCGGTGTTGCTGGTCATGGGTACATCCCTGCTGTCGGTATCAGCCAATGACTTCGTCAACTACGCCGATGGCGTCCCCGCGCCCCGTGACCTCGCCTATGGCTTCGGCACCCTGTTCATCATCATCCTCGCGCAGCGTTTCCTCCGCGGGTTCCTGGGTACCCTGGCTGTGCTGCTCGGCCTTGTGGTCGGCACGGGTACGGCCTTGTTGCTTGGCGACGCCAACCTCGACGAGGTCGGCAACGCCGATGCCTTCGGAATCACCACCCCCTTCTACTTCGGTCTGCCTGAATTCAACGTGGTGGCGATCTTCTCCATGATCATCGTCATGATCATCACCATGGTGGAAACCACCGGCGATGTCTTCGCCACCGGTGAAATCGTGCGCAAGCGAACCCGCCGCTACGACATCACCCGCGCCCTGCGTGCCGATGGCCTCTCCACCTTCATCGGCGGCATCATGAACTCCTTCCCGTATACCTGCTTCGCGCAGAACGTCGGTCTGGTCCGTATCACCGGTGTGAAGTCCCGTTGGGTCGCCGCCTCCGCTGCGGTGTTCATGATCATCCTGGGTGTCCTGCCCAAGGCCGGTGCCATCGTGGCCTCCATTCCCTCCCCTGTCCTCGGCGGTGCGTCCCTGGCACTATTCGCCAATGTGGCCTGGGTGGGTCTGCAGACCATCGCCAAGTCCGACCTGCGTGACAGCCGCAACGCCGTCATCGTGACCTCTGCCCTGGGCCTGGCCATGCTGGTCACCTTCCGCCCCGACATCGCCCAGGCCTTCCCTGAATGGGCACGGATCTTTGTCTCCTCAGGCATGTCCGTCGGTGCGATCACCGCGATCATCCTCAACCTGTTGTTCTTCCACATCGGCCGCCAGTCAGGGACCAATGTGGCCACCTCCGGTTCCGGAAAGAAACTGACGCTGGACCAGGTCAACGGCATGGAACAGGACCAGTTCGTGGATACCCTCTCCCCACTGTTCAACAGCAAGACCTGGCCCCTGGAGATCGCGTGGGAGTCCCGCCCGTTCTCCAATGTCACCGAACTGCGTGAAGCCATCCAGATCGCTGTTCTCACCGCACCGATCCAGGCCCGTGAAGATCTGATCCACGACTATCCCGACATGGCCCAGCTCCTGCTCGCCGACCAGGACGAGGCCGCCCTGATCTCCCAGGACCGTGGTTCCATCGGTCTGGAGGAACTCGATGACGTGGACCGCGAGAAGCTCACCACCGTGACTAACCAGTACCGCGAACGCTTCTCCATGCCGTATGTGGCCTATTTCGACACCACCGACACCGTCGATGATGTGATCGCCGAAGGTCTGCGTCGCCTGGATAACTCCGATGAGCAGGAACACCGCCAATCACTCAGCGAGATCATCGAGATCGCCAACGACCGTTTCGATATCGTCCTCGAAGACGCCAACCCTGCCCGCACCGCCTTCGACCGGAAGTTCACCGACACCGATTTCATGAGCTAAACCCCAAAAAGGGCAGATTCCTTTCGGAATCTGCCCTTTTTTCATGCGCTAATTGATGTCATTCGGGTGCGACCCACCACGGGCCCCACGCTCCAGATTATCGATGGCCACCATCTCCTCCGCCGTGAGCTCGAAATCCAGAACCGCGAAGTTCTCCTCCATCCGCGCCCGGCTCACCGTCTTCGGGAACACGATGAACCCATGCTGAATATGCCAGCGGATAACCACCTGGGCCAGGGTCTTGCCGTGCTTCTGCGCAGCGGCGGCGATGGGAGCTTCCTTGGACAGATCGTATTTGCCCTGGCCGAGAGGTCCCCATGATTCAATCGCGATGCCCGCCGCTTTCGAGGCCTCCTGGATATCACGCTGCTGAAGAGCAGGATGTAATTCGATCTGGTTGACGGCGGGGACGATCGTTGTTTCGTCGATAAGCGCACTCAGGTGCTCAGGCAGAAAGTTGCACACGCCGATGGACCGCGACCGCTCACCCAGCTGCTCCAGGGCCTGCCAGGCCTGGATGAAGTTGTTGTTGCGCGGCGCGGGCCAATGCAGCAGAAACAGGTCCACATAATCCATGCCGAGTTTATCCAGGGACTCAGTGAAGGCAGCCTCCGCATCATCGAAACGGCTCGGCCACAACTTGGTGGTGACAAACAGCTTCTCCCGGGGGATGCCAGAGTTGGCGATGGCGCGACCCACACCCTCCTCATTGCCGTAGAAAGCCGCGGTATCAATGTGGCGATAACCAACCTCCAGAGCCTCACTGACCACCCGCTCAGTCTCCGCCGGATCCACCTTGAACACACCAAAACCCAACTGCGGAATGGTGTTCCCATCATTCAACCTCACCTGCGGGATGTCCGCCGGCTTCGTGGTCTGCCTCTTCCCACCCATCAGAGCCTGGAGCAGCTTGTCACGTTCCTCCTCGGGTGAACCGAAAAACTGGCCAATACCTACAATCGACATGACGTTGATCCTCTTATTCCTGATTGGTATACGAAAAACTACTGCGCCCACTCTATTCCGGAACCGGGGGCGGTGTGATCGCCGGTGGGGGCAGCTCTATGCTTGGAAACCATGAGTTATGACTTCGTCCTCTTCGAAACCGACGGCGACCCCGGCAACGCACGCATCTCCAAATCCCCCCTGACCGAGCGCATCGACTACGCCGAACCCGCCACCACCCCGGTCCTGGAATCCCTCGCAGCCGGCCTCGGTGACACCGTTCCCACTGGTATCGCCCTCGACGATGACGATCCGATCCAGCTCACCGGCGACCGCTGCCTCTACGTGGCCACCAACTACAACGACGCTGAAGCCACAGCGGCGTGGCTCACCGACGTGGCCATCGACTACGGCCTTGGACTCGCCGACATGAACTCCGATGCGATCTTGTTGTTCGGTGACGAGGACACCGACGCCGTGGTCCAGACCGACACTTTCTTCTCCCCCGGATTCTCTGCATACGGTCTCCCCCACCTGCTTCTCGAGGTCATGCGCCTCAAAGATTCCCGCGTCCCCTACCTCCGTGTCACCCGCGTAGCCAATGACGCCCACTTCATCCAGACCCTGTACCGCTCAGACGAGAAGAACTGGCTGGTGGAATACGGCTCAGGGGCAGATAACACGGCACAGGGCACCGCGGTTAAAACTCCAAAGGATGTGATCGGCTTGATCACCGGTTGGTTTGAGGGTGCTGCGGACTTCGGAGCTGGCCACGATTGGAAAGATGTGGCGGAGTAGACCAGAAGGGCCTTGTGCGAAGCCCTCTTTGCTCACAGGTGAACAAACCACCCCATTTCAAGCCTCAAACAGGGCGAAACACCCAACCTTGTTCATCTGCGAGCACCACCGGGCACCACCGGGCACCCAGACCCCAGAAGTTAGGAGGCAGGGAAAACCGAGGGGCCTTGTGCGAAACCCCCCTTTGCTCACAGGTGAACAAACCACCCCATTCCAGGCCTCAAACAGGGCGAAACACCCAACCTTGTTCATCTGCGAGCACCACCGAGCAGCCAGGCCCCAGCACCCCGAAGACTCACAAAGCACAAGAAACTGCCCGCCTCCCTCAACCAGGTTGAGAGTGACGGGCAGTGACAGCACTGTGAAGTGACTTATGCGTCGACAGACTCGTTCTCGACGATGTTCACGACGCGACGGTTACGCTTGGTAGCGAACTCGACTGCACCGGTCTTCAGAGCGAAGAGGGTGTCGTCGCCACCGCGACCGACGTTCTCGCCCGGGTGGAACTTGGTGCCGCGCTGACGAACGAGGATCTCTCCTGCGTTCACCTGCTGGCCACCGAATCGCTTAACACCAAGGCGCTTGGCCTCAGAGTCACGACCGTTGCTGGAGCTGGATGCACCCTTCTTGGTTGCCATTCTGGATTCCCTCCTTCAAAGGAAATAAAGCCGACAGGCTTACTTGATTCCGGTGACCTTCAGGACGGTCAGCTTCTGACGGTGTCCCTGGCGCTTCTTGTAACCGGTCTTGTTCTTGTACTTCAGGATCTTGATCTTCGGGCCCTTGGCGTGCTCGACGATCTCGGTGTTGACGCTGACGGAAGCAAGCTTGTCAGCAGCGGTGGTTACATCGGCACCATCGACGAGCAGAACCGGGGTGAGAGCTACGGAGGCACCCGGCTCACCCTCGATCTTCTCGACCTTTACGAGGTCGCCTTCGGCAACCTTGTACTGCTTTCCGCCGGTCTTGACGATCGCATACATAGAGGGCTACCCCTTATCTGATTCTCGGCTCAGGCTTCCCCCTGTTCGGGGAGCGCCTGATGGGACTTACGTTTACAATTGCGTTTTGGGCATGCATGAGCCAAACAAGGGCACGATGTCACGCACTCATTCGCCGTGAAATGGGCTAATGGGCATTGACGTACATAGCCTAAAACAGCGACTGTCCAAGACTACCCCTAAACGCGGCTCAAATACAAACCGCGCTCATGCCCTATCCACGCTGGGGTTTACGGCTCACCCTGCGTCGACGACCACCGACATTACGGGGAGCAGAATCCGGTTGTGTCTCCGGTTGTTTCTCCTCGAGTGGCTGAGGAGAGGACTGAGCAGAGGGCTGCGCAACAGGCTGTGCGAGTGCATCACTTGAGACACGAACAGCGCGGCGGCGGCGACGACGACTATCGCTTTGCGATGCCTCCCGCACCTCTTCCTCACCCTTGATGTCGGGCTGAGGGGTGGTGGGGGTTGCGTCGTCAAGCGCTTCGATCAGGCCACTCGACCTGCGCACGGCGCGGCGGCGGCCACGTCCTGGGCGCGTTGCGGGGGCGCTGGCTGCGACCTCGCTCGGACGGTTGCGGCGTGGCTCCTCCACCACATCGTCTTCAACGGCTTCCTGGATAACCTCTTCGACCAGGGGCGCTGGGCGCTGACTCCGTCCGCGACCGCGGCTGCGGCGACGTGGCTTCTCTGAGGCCTGCACCTTCTCAACCTCATCCACTTCCTCAACCGGGATCGGCTCGACCTCGTGGCGTGCTGGTTCGGACTTGAAGTCCTCCGGCTTCGGCGCGTGATCAGAACGGGAGTTACCACGGGTGGCGCGGCGACGACGCGGGCTGGCTTCGAATACTGCGCGTGCCTGCTCATAGGTGCTGTCCGTGGACGGGGCCAGGGTGTCCGACTCCACTGCATCAGCTACATAATCAGAACCCGACGGCTCATCAGGATCCTCGGTGTTGGCGATGTCCACAGCAGCAGCGGCAATCGCGGCGATATCATCAGCCCCGCCGGCAACCTCTGGCTGACGGCCCCGGCGCCTGCGTGCACGACGGCGTGGGCCCTCCTCCGGCTCCACGGTGGAGATGACCTGCTCGGTGCCAATCGTCTCGTCGAAGGATTCTGACTCGTCGACAGAATCATCCGTGATGATCACCGATGCGGCGAGATCCTCGAATTCCTTGTCCATGTCGCGGTCTTCGTCATCAACGAGGTCCTGCATGGCCACCACCATGGGGTGCTGGGCCGGATTGCGTTCAGGTCTCTGGGTGGACTCCTCCTGCTGGCGCTTGTGCCGGTTGGATCGCTCCTCTGCCTTGGCCTCCACGCGCTCATCAACGGTGTCCACGGGATCCTGATGGATCACCAGTCCGCGGCCTTCACAGTGCTCACATTCGCTGGAGAAGGTCTCCAGCAGTCCGGCACCGATGCGCTTGCGGGTCATCTGAACCAGGCCGAGGGAGGTGACCTCCGAAACCTGGTGGCGGGTGCGGTCGTTTTCCAGTGCCTCAGTGAGGCGACGCAGTACCAGTTCCTGGTTCTCGGGCAGGACCATGTCGATGAAGTCGACCACGATCATGCCGCCGATGTCACGCAGGCGCATCTGGCGGACGATCTCTTCGGCGGCCTCAATATTGTTGAGGGTGACGGTCTCCTCGAGGTTGCCCACGCCCTTGCCGGTGTAGCGGCCGGTGTTGACGTCGATGACGGTCATGGCCTCGGTTTTGTCCACGATCAGCGAACCACCCGACGGCAGGTTCACCTTGCGCGACATCGCCTCATCCAGCTGGGCGTTGAGTCCGAAGGCCTCGAATGCATCCTTGCCGTCATAATCAGCACGCTCGAAGTGTTCGACGCGGCTGACCAGGTCAGGGGCCACCGACTGGATATAGGCACGCACGGTGTTCCAGGCGCGGTCGCCGTCCACGATCAGGGAGGTGAAGTCTTCGTTGAAGAGGTCACGGATGACCTTGACCAGCATGTCCGGCTCTTCGTACATGGTGACCGGCTTGGCGTTGCGGGACTTCTTCTCCTGCCTGGTGCGATCCTGGATCTGCTCCCAGAGGGTGTGCAGACGGTTCACATCAGCGGCGATGTTCTCCTCCGAGACGCCTTCCGCGGCGGTGCGGATGATGGTGCCGCCGTGTGGTGGCACGACGCGTCCGAGGATCTCCTTCAAACGCTTGCGCTCCGGCCCGGGTAGTTTCCGGGAGATACCGGCGCTGCGGCCACCGGGGACGTACACCAGGTAGCGGCCGGCCAGGGAGATCTGGGTGGTCAGACGCGCACCCTTGTGCCCGAGTGGGTCCTTGGTCACCTGGACCAGCACCTTGTCACCGGATCTCAAGGCCTGCTCAATGCGGCGGCCACGACCGCCCAGACCTGCGGCCTTCCAGTCAACCTCACCGGCGTAGAGCACACCGTTGCGCCCCTTGCCGATGTCAATGAAGGCGGCTTCCATGCTCGGCAGCACGTTCTGCACGCGTCCGAGGTAGATGTTGCCCACCATCGACGACTGTGAATCAGAGGTGACGAACTGCTCCACCAGCAGGTCATCCTCCAGCACACCCACCTGGGTGACCAGGCCGGCGTTGTCATGGCGGTGACGCTCGCGCACGATCATGCGGCGTTCCATGGATTCGCGGCGCTCGATGAACTCACGGGTGCTCACCACGTGGCGCTTCTTGTTGCGCCCCTCCTCGCGCAGCTCCGTGCGGCGGCGGCGCTGCGCCTCCAGACGCGTGGATCCCTTGATGCCCACGGGCTCGTCAACCACCTCGGGTTCCGGGGCCTCAACGATGCTTGTCGACGCCTCCTCTTCCGCACCCTGCTGAACAGCGTCCGTGCCCTTGCCACGTCCGGTACCGCGACGACCACGGCGCTTCCGCGCCGCGCGCTCCTGCACCTGGGGATCCTCGGTCTGGTGGATGTCCTCGGTGGGGGTGAACTCCGGTGCCACGAAGATCGGTGCGTACACCGGTGTCTCCGCGGGTGGCGGGGTGATGTCGGGGATGATGTCCTCGAGCAGTTCAGCGTGCGCCTCAGCCTCGGCGGCGGCAACCAGGTCAACGGGTTCCGGCTGTGACTGTTCAGCATCGGTGGATTCAGCTAACTCAGCGAGTTCGCGGTCAACCTTTTCCTCGATCTGCTGGATCTCATTGGCCACGTTCTTCTCCACCCGGCGACGGATGCCTTCGTCCCCGGCTGGTTCCTGCTCCTGCGGCTGGGGGGTGGATTCAGCAACCTCCGCGAGTTCCCGATCGATCTTCTCTTCGATCTGCTGGATCTCATTGGCCACGTTCTTCTCCACCCGGCGACGGATCTTCTCCACCGGTGCCACTTCAGGAACCAGCTCATCGGGAGCTTCCTGGGCAGGCTTGGCCAGGGTATCGAGCAGCCTGGTCGCCTCATCCCGGCTCAGAGTGGACTGGGCGACCTTGACCAGTCCGATGGAATCCAGTGCCAGCACCAGATCCTTGGACATCAGTCCCAGCTGTTTGGCCAGGTGGTGCACACGGGTCTTCTCCCCCAGCTGTGCACGATCAAAATCCGCAGCCAGAACAGCCGACGGGGATACTTCCGCATCCGATGGGGTGGTAGAAGCCTTTTTCTTAACCAAGGCGTACTCCTATTTTCTTATCTCGTGATCGCACTCGCTACTCCCGGGCGCTGGCAGGTGACCTTATTCAATGCAATCCGCGGTCTTCCACTGCCGCCGCCACACAGGTGGTGGTGCGATCTTTATCGTCTATGTACAAGTTTTCAAAAATGTTCGGGCAGTTTTCCAACAACCCATGCGCACCATTGTTCCACATCCACAACGTCAGGCGCGTATCCCACCACACAATCCGCCGGGGTACGATCCGAACCCATGGGAGAAATTGAGAGACGTGCCGGGATGGAACCCACACCCCTGTGGAAGTACATCCCCAGCGCGGCCCTGTTATCCATCGGCCTGATCTTCTGGGATATCCAGATGGTGCTCAGCATCGCGCTGATGGCAATTGGCATCGTTTCCCTGGCCATCCCCACCCAGAACTACCCGAAGGACATTGATTCCTGGAAGATCGCACCGTTCACACAGGCGGATAAGAACTATGCGGTGATGCATACGGTGATCCCCGCCGCGACCTTCGGGGGAAATATCCTTATCGACGATTCTTCACTGGGCCTTCCACCCCTGGTGTCCTCGATTGCGTTTGGCGTGACATTCGGGGTCTCCACTGTATTCGCCGCCACCAGAACCACCGCGGTATACCGCCGTAAAACCCGCGAACACATCGAGCTGATCCTCCGCAACTCCTCCCTGGATGAGGTCACCACCTCGAACCTGGACGCATTGGACCACCCCGAACCACGGATACTGGGCAGAGCACTCCTGGCCCATGGTGCCATTGATGGCACACGCGTGATGGCCCGCCAGCTGGCTAAGGTTCTGGACTGGAGTGTGGAGCAGGTTCACGAGGTGGCCAGCCCCCTGGATAAGCGTGGGATCACGAGTCGTTCCACCATCATGTCAGGTGGGGATCCCACAAAGATCTATGTGGAACTGACCGAAAAAGGTGTGGTGCTGTTGAGAGAACTGCACCGCGGACGCTAAGTTGTAGATACATCAACAAGTTTTGTGACTATACTTGAGGCAACGTTCTGACATCCTCAGCCCAGGAGCCACATTCATGTCCAATCTTGATCCCCACCCTGATGAATATGACCTGCCCAGCACACAGCCCGGCACTCCGATGAACCCACAGTGTGAAGGTGGCGCCGATGTGGAGATCATCACCGCACGCGAAGTTCCCCTCGGTGGACCGCGCGCCATGACGGTTTACCGCACGCTCCCCCAGCGTCAACGCACCCTCATCGGAGCCTGGTGCTTCGTGGATCATTATGGCCCCGATGATGTCTCTGAGACCGGCGGAATGGATGTGCCACCCCACCCCCACACCGGCCTACAGACAGTCACCTGGCTTTTCGAGGGCGAGGTCACCCACCACGATTCCGGTGGCAACCACGCGGTGGTCCTGCCCGGCGAAGTCAACCTCATGACCGCCGGCGCAGGCATTTGTCATTCTGAGGTCTCAGCCACGCCAGTCACCACCCTCCACGGTGTGCAGCTGTGGACCGTCCTACCGGATAAGGACCGCAACGGTCCACGCCGATTCGACCACTACGCTCCATCGCAGATCACCGTCGAGGGTGGCACGGCGCGGGTTTTCCTGGGCGATCTATTGGGTGAATCTTCCCCTGTCACCACTTTCACCCCGTTGATCGGTGCGGAGCTGCATGTGAACCCCGGTGAAACCATGTCCCTGGAGGTCAACCCCGATCATGAGCACGGTCTTCTCGTGGATTCCGGCGACATTCAGCTGGAGTGCGTCACCGTGGCCCCGCGCGAACTCGCCTACACCGGTGTGGGTGAAACGGTGCTACGGATCCGCAACACCGGCGACACCCCGGCACTGGTATTACTCATCGGTGGGGAACCCTTCACCGAGGACATCGTGATGTGGTGGAACTTCATCGGACGCAACCACGACGAGATTGAGCAGTTCCGTGCCGAATGGGAATCAGAGGATGAGCGCTTCGGCACCACCCATGGATATATCAGCCACCACACTGATGGACTTCACCGCCTACCCGCTCCGAAACTGCCCAACGCCTCCATCAAGGCGAGGGTGAATCCGGACCCAACCGCACGACCAGATTTAAGGATTGATTAAATGCGCTCCCAGCACGGACCGTACATCGATAAGTTCTACCCCGAGCCCTATAAGCAGTTGGTGGAGGTATCCAAGACCTTGAAGAAGATCTACCCCGAGGTGGATCTCCCGGAATCCCTCATTGAGCTGATAAGCGTGCGGGTCTCCCAGATCAACGGCTGTGGCACCTGCCTGAGCATCCATGTACCCGCCGCACGCCGGGCCGGTGTACCCGAGAAGAAGCTCGACGCGCTGCCGGCCTGGCGGATGGTGGATGAATACACCGCCGAGGAGAAGGCCGCCCTGCAATTGGCCGAATCGCTGACCCTCCTGGACCGCAATGAAGGCCATCTGGCGGCACGTACCGCCTGCAGTGTCTTCGCCGAGGAACAGGTGGCAGCCTTGGAGTGGGCGATCATCATGATCAATGCCTTCAACCGGGTGTCCATCGCCAGTGGTCACCCGCTGCTTTAAGGGATAAAAAATGCACCCACTGTCCAAGGGGGACGGCGGGTGCAGTTTTTTGTGTTTTACAGGTTCGGGAACCAGATGGAGATCTCGCGCTCAGCGGACTCAGGGGAGTCGGAGCCGTGGACCACGTTCTCGCCGACGGTCAGAGCGAAGTCGCCGCGGATGGTGCCCGGGGTGGCCTTGGACACTGGATCGGTGCCACCGGCCAGCTGACGCCATGCATCGATGGCGCGCTCGCCTTCGACGATTCCGGCGATCAGTGGTGCGGAGGTGATGAACTCGACGAGCTCACCGAAGAACGGCTTGTCGGAGTGCTCCTCGTAGTGCTTCTCAGCGGTCTCGCGGTCAGCGACGCGGAGATCCAGAGCGGCGAGCTTGAGGCCCTTGCGCTCGATGCGGGCGATGATTTCGCCGACGTGGCCGTTGGTGACGCCGTCTGGCTTGATGAGGATGAGAGTACGTTCAGTCATGTTCGCAGATTCTACCCAACGGGTCCCGTCTTGTCGCAACGAGGTCGGGGATTGTGGCCTAGAGCTTACGAACAGCCTCCGCCACAGACTCCGCCGAGGCTCCCCTGCTCCACAGTTGGGCCTGACGGATGGCAGCGCTGTCCTGCCCCTGACTTTTCAGTTCCTGCAGCTGATTCACCTGGTCGGCGGTGAACACAACAGGCTGGTCCACGGTCAGTCCGGCGGCGCGGGAACGCATCCCCAGCACCAGGGCAACAGCAGCAACCGCGATGGCCAGGATGGGGACGATCACGGGCGAACCGGCGATCCGGGTGATCACCGCGACCACGCAGAACAGCGCTGCAAGTGAGAAAGCCAGATTGGTCATGGGGTTCTTCATACCCAGCAGATTACGGCGACCGGTGAAACTTTTCCATACAGTGGGGCGCACCACACCATCAAGAGAGGACAAGACCATGACTCTGGTTGATAAGAAGGACAATGAGGTCCGTGTCAGTAGGAACGAGGCCGACAGCCGCTACGAGATCACCTATGCGGACAATGACAAAGTGGTCGGGTTCGCCGACTACCTGATCAATGACAATGACCGCATCTTCTTCCACACCAAGGTGGATGATAATTACGGTGGGCGTGGCCTGGCCTCCATCCTCATCGCCGAGGCGCTCGAGGACACCTTCCCCTCCGGGCAGGTTGTGGTGGGTCTGTGCCCCTTCGTCCACAGTCATGTGGAGAAGAAGGGCTATGACGGTGCTTACCGCGCCGGCACCGAGGATGACAAGGCTTTTGTCAAGGAGATGCAGCGCTAGCCCTCAAAGGCGCAAGCACAAACCCCGGCGCACCGAAGTGGTGCGCCGGGGTTGGGCGTCGTCAAGCAAAAAAGACTAGGTGTGCTGGGTGGGCAGCAGACCGCGCTTCATGCGTTCCATCATGTTTTTACGCAGGTAGAACAGGTAGACCCAGACCAGGATGAAGATCACGGCCACAATGCCCATGGAATAGTGGATGAACACACCGGCCAGGGCGAACACCTGCAGGGCAATGTTGAGGGGGATCGCCCAGCTGAAACGCTGGAGGAAGGCCGCCAGGAGCATGGCCACCGCAACGGCGGTCACGTACACCCAGTTGAAGGTCGTCCAGTAGGCGCCGTTATCTACCCGCAGGATCACCGTGAGCACGAGCCCCATGGTGATGGCCTCCATGACCAGGGTGCCAGCCATCACACCGCGGATACCCTTCATGGGATCCTTGAGGGGTTCATGGCCGGGGCCAAGTGGTCCGTAGTCCGCTGTTTCTTCGCGCATTCTTATGCAGGGTCCTTTCCGAACAGGGTGCGTGCATCGCCGGCGGTGACGATGGAACCGGTGATGACCACGCCTGAACCTGACTGGACATCGGTGTCCTCAGCCAATTCGATGGCCAGCTCCACAGCACCGGGCAGTGTATCGGTGACGTGCACGCGCTCATCGCCGTAGATCCCCCGAGCGTATTCGGCCAATTCATACGCGTCCAATGCACGCTCCGAGGTGGTCTGGGTGCACACCACCTCGTGGAGGTAGGGTTCAAGGCTTTCCAAGATGCCACGGGCATCCTTGTCCCCCAGCACGCCGATCACGCCGATGAGACGACGGAAATCGAAGTCGCGGTCAAGTGCCGCACCCAGCGCCGCGGCGCCGTGGGGGTTGTGGGCTGCATCGATGAACACCGTCGGGGCGGAACGCAGGCGCTCCAGCCGGCCTGGGGATTCCACCTGCGCAAATCCCTGGCGGACGGTGTCCATGTCCAGGGGGCGGTCGGCGGAAGCACCGAAGAAGGCCTCCACCGCGGCCAGCGCGGTAGCGGCGTTATCAGCCTGGTGAGCACCAGACAGCGGCAGGAAGATATCGGCGTATTCGCCACCCAGACCACGCAGGGTGAGCTGCTGACCACCGACGGCGATGGTGGAATCCACCACACCGAACTCCATGCCCAGGCGCGCCACCGCGGCCTCGGAGGCGGCAGCCTGCTCCAGGATGACCTTCATGGCCTCCGGGTCCTGCTTGCCCACGATGACCACGTTCTCCTGTGGGGCCAGGACATCATCGGTGACCGGGCGGGCCTTGATGATGCCTGCCTTCTCGCCGGCGATCTCACCGATGGTGTTGCCCAGGCGGTCGGTGTGATCCATTCCCACCGGGGTGATCACCGCGACCTGGGCGTTGATCACATTGGTGGCATCCCAGCGTCCGCCGAGACCAACCTCGACCACACCCACGTCAACCGGGGCATCGGCGAAAGCCGCATACGCGAGGGTGACCAGGGCTTCGAATTTGCTCATGCGGGGGCCACCCTCGGACAGGGACTGGGCGTCCGCCATCTCAATATACGGTTTGACCTCGTTGTAGATGCGCACGAAATCACGCGGGTGGATCGGCTTGCCGTCGATGGCGATACGCTCGGTGACCAACTGCAGGTGGGGGCTGGTTGTGCGACCGGTACGACGGTGAAAAGCGCGCAGCAACGACTCCACCATGCGGGTGGTGGAGGTCTTGCCGTTGGTGCCCGCGATGTGGATCGAGGCGAAAGTGTCCTGGGGGTTACCCATCAGGTCCATGACATGGGACATCCGCTTGAAGGTCGGGTCGATCTGGGTCTCCAGCCAGCGGCCATCAAGTTCCGCCTCGACGATCGCCAGGTTGACCAGATCCTCCGCGGTGATCTCCAGGGAGGCTGGGGTTTCGCGTGCTTCCTCAAGGTCATCGCCGAGATCGAGCGGCAGGGACAGCCCCGCCTCATTGAGCGTCACATCTCCGAAATCTCCGACTTCACGCTCATCGTGTGTTGCCACTAACCCAGTTCCTCCAGTCGCTTGTTAATACGTTCAACTTCTTCATGTGCCACCTGCTGGCGGCCACGGATCTTCTCCACCACGGCATCGGGGGCCTTGGCCAGGAATGCCTCATTACCCAGCTTCTTCGCCGTGGTCTCGAGTTCCTTCTCTGCGGTGGCCAGGTCCTTCTCCAGACGCTTGCGTTCAGCGGCCACATCCACCGTGCCGGAGGTATCCAGTTCCACGGTGATTGTAGCGGTGCTGAGACGAATCTCCAGGCTTGCGGATGCTTCGAAGTCCGCGGCTGGTTCCTCAATCCGGACCAGTGCGCGAACTGCACCTTCCAGGTCGGTGAGGTCACAGGCAGTAAAGTCCAGGCGGGCCGGAACCTTCTGGGAGGGCTTGACACCCTGATCGGAACGGAAGCGTCGGATCTCGGTGACAAGCTTTTCGACGTCCGCGATGCGCCTTGCCGCATCCGCGTCCACGGCGGCCCCACCGTTGGTGTCCTCCTGGGTCGGCCAGGAGGAGATGACGATGGATTCGCCATCGGTCAGTGCCTGCCAGAGCACCTCGGTGACGAACGGCATGGCCGGGTGCAGCAGGCGCAGCAGGGCATCCAGCACATGGCCGAGCACCTGCTGGGTGTTGCGTCCCTGTTCGGTCTCGCCTTCACGTGGGATCTGGACCTTGGCGATCTCCAGGTACCAGTCACAGAACTCATTCCACGCGAAGTGGTAGAGCTCCTCATTGGCCTTGGCGAACTGGTAGTTATCCAGGTACGCGTCAACATGTCCACGGACCTCTTCCAGGCGGTCGAGGATCCAGCGGTCGGCATCGGTGAGGTCCTCGCGTGCCGGCAGGCCCTGGGAGACAGCGCCGTTCATGAGCGCGAAGCGCGTGGCGTTGAACAGCTTGGTGGCGAAGTTACGCGAGCTCTGAGCGGAATCCTCACCAACGGGAAGGTCAACACCGGGGTTGGCGCCACGAGCCAGGGTGAAGCGCAGGGCATCCGCACCATAATTCTCGACCCAGTCCATCGGATCAATGCCGTTGCCCAGGGACTTGGACATCTTGCGGCCGTGCTCATCACGAACCAGGCCGTGAAGGAAGAGATCAGTGAAAGGAACCTGTGGGCGACCATCGGTGCCCTCGCCCAGCAGTTCAGGGGTCTGCTTGGCTGCGAAGGTGCCGAACATCATCATCCGCGCAACCCAGAAGAACAGGATGTCATAGGCAGTGACCAGCACGGAGGTGGGATAGAACTTGGACAGCTCCGGGGTCGTGTCCGGCCAGCCCATCGTGGAAAATGGCCACAGTGCAGAGGAGAACCAGGTATCCAGAACATCCGGATCCTGGGTGTAGCCCTCCGGTGCCTGCTCATCAGGTCCAACGCAGATGACATCGCCGTCTGGTCCGTACCAGATCGGGATGCGGTGGCCCCACCACAGCTGGCGTGAGATGCACCAGTCATGCATGTCATCAACCCAGTCAAAGTAGCGGGGCTCCAGGGACTTCGGGTGGATGGTGGTGTCACCTGTGCGGACGGCGTCGCCGGACATCTTCGCCAGCTCTTCGACCTTGACCCACCACTGCAGGGACAGGCGCGGTTCGATGGCTTCGCCGGAACGCTCGGAGTGGCCGACCGAGTGGATATACGGGCGGACCTCCTTAACAATGCGACCCTGCTCAGCCAGTGCCTCGCGGACCTGGATGCGTGCCTCTTCGCGGGTCAGGCCATCGAACTGGGTGCCGGTATCAGCGATGCGACCGGTCTTGTCCATGATGGTGGGCATGTCCAGGTTGTGGCGCAGGCCCAGGGCGTAGTCATTCGGATCGTGTGCCGGGGTGATCTTCACCGCGCCGGAACCGAACTCAGGATCCACATAATCATCGGCGACGATCTTCAAGGTGAGGTCATCGCGGAAAGGGTGCGGCAGGGTGGTTCCCACCAGGTGTCGGTAGCGTTCATCGTCTGGGTGGACGGCCACAGCGACGTCACCGAGCATGGTTTCCACACGGGTGGTGGCAACCACGAGGTGTGGCTCATCATCGTTGAGGGAGCCATAACGGATGGAGACGAGCTCGCCTTCCACATCCTTGTACACCACCTCAATGTCAGAAACAGCGGTTTCCAGCACCGGGGACCAGTTGACCAGGCGGTTGGCCTGGTAGATCATGCCGGAATCATAGAGCTGCTTGAAGATGGTCTGCACAGCACGGGACAGGCCCTCATCCAGGGTGAAGCGCTCACGGGACCAGTCGACGGAATCACCGATGGCGCGCATCTGATCGCCGATCTTGCCGCCGTATTCCTTCTTCCACTCCCAGACCTTCTCAATGAACTCCTCGCGGGAGAAGTCATAGCGGGATTTGCCCTCGGTCTCCTTGAGCATCGCCTCAACCCGGGTCTGGGTGGCGATACCCGCGTGGTCCATTCCTGGCAGCCACAGAACTTCAAAGCCCTGCATGCGCTTGCGCCGAGCCAGACCATCCATCAGGGTGTGGTCGAGTGCATGGCCCATGTGCAGCTGGCCGGTCACATTCGGAGGTGGCAGAACAATGGAGTAGCCAGGCTTCTCACTAGCTGGATCGGCGGTGAAATAACCGGCATCCACCCAACCCTGGTAGAGATCCGCCTCTACAGACTTGGGATCCCAGGATTTAGGCAGCTTGTCTGCGCGGTTCTGGCTTGAGTTCTCATTATTCTGGTCAGTCACGCAGACCATCATAACCCCTGGGGTGCTGCTTGCTATATGCAGGTGTTTCTGTGCTTTTGTGATCTGCTGCAGCTGGGCTGGCTACCGGTTAGGGTCATCCCATGGCTATATATCTGTATGCGGGTGCCATGGCATGGGTGGTGGGCGTCCTCCTGGCGGTGATTAGTAGCCGGCAGTTGATCAAGGCCAACCCTGACCGGGGTCTCCCCCACTTCTACGGCCGCGCACACCAGGATCCTGTTCGCAGCCGTGCCCTCCGGGCAGGGGCATTTATCTTCCTCTATTTGTCCGCCTTCGCCTTTAGGGATGTGTGGGGTTATTACGCCATCGTGTTGATGATCCTCGGGTTCCTACCTGGTGTCATCATGATTTTCCGGCACAACAATCGGATTCGGGTGTAGCTCACCTGGGGCAAAGCACCCCAATTTTTGGGTCAGTTTGCCAGATACCACATCAACTCTTTCATTAGCCTGCACAAGCTGAAAATACTGCTAGGGTCAGAAACATGCGTTTTGGGATCGACGTCGGAACGACGCGCACAATTGCGGCCGTAGTCGACCGCGGAAACTATCCAGTTGTGACCGTGGAGGACTACCTCGGCGATGCACAGGAATATATCCCCTCAGTGGTGGCACTGGACGGGGATCGCCTTGTTGCCGGTTGGGAGGCAATGAAGCTGGGACCGGATGACCCGAGCCTGGTTCGCTCCTTCAAGCGGATCATGTCGGATCAGTCCGTCACCGCTGCCACCCCGGTTCTCCTCGGCGATGTCACGCGCCCGCTCGGTGAGGTATTACGTGCCTACGCCGACACCGTGGTTACAGCGCTGCGAGCTTTCCAGAGCAGCATCAAGGACACCACCCCCATCGAGGTCGTGCTGGGCATCCCCGCTAACGCGCACTCCGCGCAGCGTCTGCTCACTCTGTCTGCCTTCAGCGAAGCCGGCGTGAAGGTCCTCGGTCTGATCAATGAGCCCAGCGCCGCGGCCTTTGAATACACCCACCGCCACGCCCAGACCCTGAACTCCAAGCGCTCCCACATCCTCATCTACGACCTGGGCGGTGGGACCTTCGATTCCTCCCTGATCCGCGTGGACGGCAAAGACCACAAGGTCATCGGATCTGTGGGCATCTCCCACCTCGGTGGCGATGACTTTGATGAGCTGCTTGCAGGGTGCGCCCTCAACATTGCAGGTAGGCACGACGATGCCTTTGGCGCGCGCGCCAAAAAATCGCTTATCGACGAAGCCCGGACCGCCAAGGAAGCACTTGTCCCGCAGTCCCGTCGACTTGTCGTGGAAGTAGCCAACAAGGACGTCACCGTTCCGGTTGCTGATTTCTACGATGCGGCCACCCCTTTGATCCAGCAGTCACTGGATGTGATGTCCCCGCTCATCGGTGCAGATGATCTCAGTGACTCCGAGGTTGCGGGAATCTACCTCGTCGGCGGCGCCTCCGCCCTGCCCCTGGTGCCCCGCATGCTGCGTGAGCGTTTCGGTCGCAGGGTTCACCGGTCCCCTTTCCCAGGCGGATCCACCGCCGTGGGGCTGGCCATCGCCGCAGATCCCACCTCAGGGTTCCATCTGCAGGAACGAATCGCCCGCGGTATCGGCGTGTTCCGTGAATTCGATTCCGGCCATGCCGTAAGTTTTGATCCCCTGATCACCCCGGATACCGCTGACCGTGATGTGGTGATCACCCGCCGCTACCGTGCCGCGCACAATGTGGGTTGGTTCCGCTTCGTTGAATACACCAGCCTCAATGCTGATGGCAGCCCGGGGGATATCTCACTGATCAGTGAGGTCAAGGTTCCGTTTGATCCAGCCATCACTGACGTCGATTCCGCTGAGATCAAGCCGTTCCATGGCCCCGAGGTTTCTGAAACCCTCACCATTGACAGTGACGGCATCGCTTCCGTGCGCATCGAGGTCGATGGCGGCGTGAGCATTAATCACGTCATCTAAGCCTGGATCCGCCGATGGTCCTTCGGTGATCAATTGATCTCGGAGTCGGGCACCGTCGAGGATTTCGGGCAAGAGTGATCCCCAGATCACCTCGTCGTCTGGTGTTCCACGAATTGATAGGTCAGCTCGGGCCGAAGGAGTTCAGCTCAGATGGTCAGGAAGAAACAACCACCGGCGGGAAGTGACCGTGATCGAACAGCCTCCGCTACTGCGACTCCCACTTCCAGCACTCCGGCAGGTGCAGCACTAATCTCCGGGATCGACGCGCCACCCTGGCCGGGGCAGCCACGATCCGGTGCCGGATCGTGGCTGTCGTGGCCCTGGCCATCGACCCCGCAGCAATGGTCCCGGCTGTACGGGTGAAGTTGAAGGCATGACCGCCAGCACCAGCCGCGGAAGCATTCGCGGTGAACTTCCCCGAAGGCATATGCGCCAGAGCACTGTTTTTCAGGTCGGCGTTGACCTGATCAATCACCGCGTGGCTTCGGTGGGTTTTATCCGCGGCCACGGTATCGAGGAGGTCTGGGTCGGCGGTGGTGAACACTGCGTGAAAGCAGTGCAGATCAAACAGTCCCAGCTGATCCACGTTCTTGTTGTTCAACTCCGGTATCCGGCGCACCACCAACCGTCCGGGAACCTGATCGGCCTCCGGCTTCGAGGCAAACGCAACGAATGGTATTTCAGCGACCTCTGCCGAGGAGTTCCAGCGCTGGGTGTCCTCATCGAAAAGCGCATCGGTGTACTCAATCGCTTCCCAGGACGTGTCCGGGATCGTGGTGATCGCGTGGCGGATGTTGCGCGTCATCCGCGCGGTGACCGACACACCCGCCCCAGCCTTGATCGCAGCATGGATGCTGGGACGACCGTAGAACGCGGAATCCGCCAGCACCAGCAACTTCTGGTGCTGGAGTCCCGGTAACCGCCTGGTGGTGTTGATCGCATCGGCAATCAACCGGTCGGCCCCACGCGGGGAGCCACACGAGCCTTTGTGCAGGCGCTGTGCGACGATCACCGGGGCGGAATCCTTCGTGGTGACCGTGGCCAGCAGGGCGTTGAGGCCACGACCCCCTTAAGTAGCCGAATCCGGCACCTTGTTACTTTGAAACCCTGCAGTTGATTAGAGCAGATCCTTCACGGCTTCACGCTCAGCCTGAAGTTCCTCGACGTTGGCGTTGATGCGCTCACGCTGGAAATCATTGATGTCCAGACCTTCCACAACCTCCCATTCACCATTGCGGGAAATGGTTGGCAGGCCGAGGATGATGCCCTCAGGGATGCCGTACGCGCCGGTGGATGGGATTGCGGCGGACGCCCAGGTTTCGGTGCCCTGGATCCAGTCACGCATGTGGTCGACTGCGGAGGATGCTGCAGACGCTGCTGAAGATTTGCCGCGGACCTCGATGATCTCCGCACCGCGCTTGGCCACGCGAGGGATGAACTCATTCACGTACCAGTCATTGTCAACCAGGTCAGAGACCTTCTCGCCGCCGACGGTGGCGTAGGTGATGTCCGGGAACTGGACGGCTGAGTGGTTACCCCAGACGACAACGTCCTTAAATTCAGAGGACAGGCGGCCGGTCTTCTCAGCGAGCTGGGAGATGGCACGGTTGTGGTCCAGGCGCATCATGGCGTTGAAGCGGGAGTTCGGAACATCCGGGGCTGCTGCCATGGCGATCAGCGCGTTGGTGTTGGCGGGGTTGCCCACCACGAGGACGCGGACATCATCAGCCGCATTGTCGTTGATGGCCTTGCCCTGTGGTCCAAAGATCTTGCCGTTGTTGGAGAGCAGCGCTGCACGCTCTTCACCCTTGCCACGTGGCTTCGCGCCGACCAGGAAGGCGGCGTTGGCACCGTCGAATGCCTCGTTGGCATCGGTGGTGATATTGATGTTGTGCAGGAGGGGGAATGCAGAATCGGACAGCTCCATGGCAACGCCTTCGGCGCCTCCGAGACCTTCGGGGATCTCCAGGAGATTCAGTTCGATGGGGGTGTCAGCTCCGTAAACCTCACCGCTGGCGATACGCCAGAGCAGGGAGTAAGCAATCTGTCCTGCAGCTCCGGTGACGGTGATCTTCTTTGGGGAATTCATAAACGATCCTCAATCCTTAAATGGTTGAACGTTGCCTTGCCTATGGGGTCAAACTAGTGATTCCCTCAACTTCACACCCTCATGCGTCAGGGTTACCACTACGTCTTCCATGCTATCCCCGGTTTGAGGTTCCTACCAGTGTTTGAGCGGACGATTTCACCATCAGGCCCAGGCCTATCATCACCCCCGTTGGCGGGTTTCCTGTACCCCTGACCTGAATTTTCTCAGGTATTTCCCGCTCCGCCCGCGTGAAGGCGAGCATTTCCCACGACTTTCGGGCACGATTTGGTAGTGTTGGTTGGGTTTAAGTCAAAGGTGTTACCTTTTTCACGTTCGTCGAATACCTGCAAGAGACCCGCACCCGCCCCGCGCACCCACCTCTGCGTGTGGAACATCGTTACCCGAAAGGACCAAAGAGACAATGGTTAACTCCGACAAGGGTTCACACTACCCAGAGGATAACGGTAGCGATTTCACCGATCCGGACACCGGACACACCGCCACCCCTGATGATGTGGTCGTGACCGCCCTCAAGCACTTCTCTGAACACGGCTTCACCGAAACCAAACTGGAGAAGATCGCCAAGGCGTCCGGAATGTCCAAACGGATGATCCACTATTACTTCGGCGATAAGAAGGGTCTCTACGTCAAGACCATCGCCCACGCACTGGTTCTGCTGCGCCCCCAGTCTGAATCCATGCAGCTGGAATCCTCCGTCCCGGTGGAAGGTGTCCGCAAGACCGTTGAGGCCGTATACAACTGCATCATTGAAAACCCTGCAGCCACCCGCCTGCTGCTGATGGAAAACATCAACAACCATGGTGGGTTGGAAAGTGCTGCAGCCATCAATGACGAATCCAACCTGCTGCTGAATCTGGATAAGCTTCTCATGCTCGGACAGGATGCCGGAGCTTTCCGCCCGGGTATTTCCGCCGAGGATGTCCTTGTCCTCATCAGCTCACTCGGCTACTTCAGGGTGTCCAACAAGCTGTCCATGGACCACATATTTGATGTTGATCTGAGCTCGGAATCCAATACGGAGGGAATGCGTCGCCTCGTCGTGGACACCGTGCTGGCATTCCTCACCTCAAACCTGCCGAACCCGGAGCAATCCAGCTATCTCACCACCCGGGACAGCCTCATCACCCCGGAGCAGGAGACAGACCTCTACTCCTTCGACAGCGACCCTTTCGAAGAATAGCCTGAAGCCATCCTTCTCATCACCGGCCGAACAGCAGCGCTATCCCCAGCATGCCGGCGAGCGCCAGGAACGTGGTGAGGAAAACCGTATCGCGTGCGAGGATCTCGCCGCGCCGGTAGGTGGCGGCGTAGTTGTACACATTCTGCGCGGCAGGTAATGCAGCCAGGATGACAGCCGCATACATCATGTCCCCTTCAAGCCCGAAGGCCAGGCCGATGAGCCAGGCAATCAGCGGCATGCCGACGATCTTGATGGCGGTGGCGGTGATCGCACTCGCCCGGTCAGGTTGGGAGGACAGCACATTTGTCGAGGGCAGGGACGCGCCGAAACTGATGAGGATCAGCGGGATGGACGCACCACCGAGAATGGTTGCCGGCTCCATGACCGCAGCCGGTACCTCAACCTGAGTCAGACACACCACCAGTCCCGCGATCGAGGCCAACACCACCGGGCTCAGGAGCGAACCACGAAACGCCGCCCAGATCTTTGATCCCCGTGATCCACCGGTCTCGCCGGTGGTCAGTGCCGCCAGGATCAATGGTGCGAAGATGACCATCTGCATCACCAGCACGGGGGCCACGTAGGCGCCGGTTCCCAACACGTAGATGGACACCGGCAGCCCGATGTTATTGGAGTTGACATAGGATGCCGCGGCCGCACCGATAGCGGTGGTGGCGATATCTTTTTTGAAGAAGAGTGCGGAGATCACGCAGTAGAGCGCTGCTGTGGCGAGGGTGGCGAAAAAAGTCACCACAATCACCGGAGACAGCAGTTCCTGCGGATCCGAGTTCGCCACCACAGAAAACAGCAACGCCGGTGTCGCCGCATAGAAGGCGATGCGGTTGAGCACCAGACGTTGCTTATCGTCAGAGATTACTCCGGTTTTAGCCAGCAGGAAGCCCACCGCAATGACGGAGAGGATGATGGCAAAACCGGTGATGACACCGGTCACTTAGGCTGTTTTCTCCTCAGCTTCACGGGTGAGCAGCTCTGCCTCTGCCGTCCCGCGGGCCACGTCTCCGGTGATGACCACCTCGGTGACATCATCACGATCGGGGATGTCATACATGATGGGAACGAGGATCTCCTCCATGATGGCACGCAGGCCACGGGCCCCGGTCTTGCGCTCCAAGGCCAGATCCGCAATGGCTTCGAGTGCATCATCAGTGAAGGTGAGCAGGGTGTCGTCCATCTCGAAGAGCCGCTGGTACTGCTTCACCAGTGAGTTGCGGGGCTCGGTCAGAACCTGGACCAGAGACTTCTGATCAAGGTTGGCCACGGTGGCCACCACCGGCAGACGCCCGATGAACTCAGGGATGAGACCGAACTTCACCAGATCCTCCGGACGGACATCCTTGAAGATATCCTCCTGCTCCTCATCCTTCTTCGAGGCCACCTCCACACCGAAACCAAGGCCCTTCTTTCCACGTCGATCAGCAATGACCTTCTCCAACCCGGAGAAAGCGCCCGCGACGATGAAGAGGATATTTGTGGTGTCCAGCTGGATGAAATCCTGGTTGGGGTGCTTGCGACCACCCTGCGGCGGTATCGCGGCAACGGTGCCCTCGAGAATCTTCAGCAGTGCCTGCTGCACACCCTCACCGGAAACATCACGGGTGATGGAGGGGTTCTCGGACTTGCGGGAGATCTTGTCCACTTCGTCGATGTAGATGATGCCACGCTGGGCGCGTTCCACATCAAAGTCCGCGGCCTGCAGGAGCTTGAGCAGAATATTCTCCACATCTTCACCCACATAACCCGCCTCGGTGAGCGAGGTGGCATCGGCGATGGCGAAGGGGACATCAAGAAGTTTGGCCAGGGTCTGCGCGAGGTAGGTCTTACCGGAACCGGTGGGGCCCAACATGAGAATATTGGACTTGATCAGTTCAGTTTCTTCGTCTTCCTTCCGGCGACGACCACCGATCTGTTCATGGGCGCGCAAACGCTTGTAGTGGTTGTACACCGCCACGGCGAGCACCCGTTTCGCCTGATCCTGGCCGATGACATACTTGTCCAGGAAGGCAGAGATCTCAGAGGGCCTGGGGAGCTCACTGCGCTCCTCCTCCTGCCCTTGAGCCTGACCGAGTTCTTCCTCGATGATCTCATTGCAAAGCTCGATGCACTCATCACAGATGTAGACGGCACCACCAGCGATGAGCTTCTTGACCTGTTTCTGACTCTTGCCACAGAAAGAGCATTTGAGCAGATCGGCGCTTTCCTGCATTCGTGCCATAAGAGTGTGAGACCCGCTTCCACTTCGAAAAGATTTACTGCTTACAACTCTAACCAACAATATTGGCAAGGGGTTGTTCCATCTTATCGCGCCGGGGTCTCCGGATGTGGTTGCGGGTCATAGCGGGTCATTCCGACCCGCGTGGTCTCCAACTATTCGGTGATGCCTTCACCTAGTTTGAAGTCAGCCTCGGTGATCTCACGCAGCTCAGCCACGGTCACACCATCAGCACACTCGATCAGGGTGAGGCCCTCTTCAGGGTGAACATCGAACACCGCGTGGGTGGTCACGATCATGTCCACGCACTTGGCTCCGGTCAGTGGCAGACGGCAGGCCTCGAGAATCTTCGGGGCGCCCTTCTTGGTCACGTGATCGGTCATCGCAATGATCTTGGAGGCTCCGTGGACCAGGTCCATGGCACCGCCCATACCCTTGACCAGCTTGCCGGGGATCATCCAGTTGGCCAGGTCACCGTACTGGGATACCTCCATCACGCCGAGGACAGCTACATCCACGGACTTGGAGCGGATCATGGCGAAGGAATCGGAGGATGAGAAGTAGGAGGCGCCGGGATTGACCGTGATGGTCTCCTTGCCTGCATTGATCAGTTCCGGATCGAGCTCGTCCTCAGTCGGGTACGGACCGACACCAAGGACGCCGTTCTCCGAGTGCAGGATGACCTCAAGCCCCTCGGGCAGGTAGCCCGGGATGAGGGTGGGCATGCCGATGCCGAGGTTGACGTACTGGCCATCTTCAAGTTCGAGGGCTACGCGGGCAGCCATCTGGTTGTGGTCCCAGGTCATTAGTTAGACACCGTCCTATTTTCGATTCCGGTTTCCTGTGGGCCGACATGGACCACACGGTTGACGTAGATGCCTGGAAGGTGCACCTCGTCTGGGTCAAGCTCATCAACCAGGTGCTCGACCTGGGCGATGGTGATCTTGCCGCTCATTGCGGCATCTGGGTTGAAGTTGCGGGCGGTCTTACGGAAGACCAGGTTGCCGAAACGGTCTGCCTTATGCGCGTGAACCAGGGCGAAGTCTGCGCGGATGCCCTCTTCCAGTACGTAGAGCTGGCCGTTAAATTCACGGGTTTCCTTGGGCTTGGAATACACAGCCACGGAACCGTCGGTGTTGTAACGCTGTGGCAGGCCACCTTCAGCAACCTGGGTTCCCACACCGGCGGTGGTGTAGAACCCGGGGATGCCTGCGCCACCGGCGCGCATGCGCTCTGCGAGGGTTCCCTGTGGGGTGAACTCCACGGTGAGCTCGCCCTCCAGGTAACGGCGTGCGTATTCCTTATTGGAGCCGATGTAGGAGCCGACCGTCTTGATGATCTTGCCGTCCTCCAGAAGCAGCCCGAGGCCCTGGCCGTCGGTGCCACAGTTATTGGAGATGATCGTCAGCTCGCCGGCACCCTGATCACGCAGCGCGTTGATCAACAGCGTCGGAATTCCTACGAGGCCGAACCCTCCGACGGCGATGGAAGCACCGTCCGGGATATCGGCCACAGCTTCAGCAGTGGATGAAAGGGTCTTGTTTATCATGACAGCCATGCTATCGTAATGTTCATTGAATGCACAACAGTTCGCAATGCGAACCTTAAGGAGTTGATCAAATGCTACAAACCTCTCCGGACTTCGTGCAGTCCTTCGCCAGGGGACTATCCGTGATCCGTAGTTTCAGCGCAGACTCCCCGTCTCAGTCCCTGTCGGAGGTCGCCACCGCCACTGGCCTGTCACGTGCCACAGCGCGCCGGTTTCTCCACACACTGGTGGATCTCGGATACGCGGTGACCAACGGCTCGCAGTTCCAACTCACCCCCAGGGTGCTGGAACTGGGCACCAGCTATCTCTCCGCATTGACCCTGCCCGCGATCGCACAGCCACGCCTGGAGGCTCTGTCCCGTGAGGTCGGCGAATCCAGTTCGATGTCGGTGCTCGACGGCACGGACATCATCTATGTCTCCCGTGTCCCGGTCCGCCGGATCATGACGGTCTCCATCACGCTGGGCACCCGCTTCCCCGCATACGCCACCTCCATGGGACGCATCCTGCTGGCCGCGCTGGCTCCCGAGGAGCTGGAAGCCCTGCTCATCAAAACCCCGCCGGTACAGCTCACCGCCCGCGCACTCCCACCGCAGGCGGTACGTTCGGAGATCGAGGCCGCCCGCCAGCGTGGATGGTCGTTGGTTGACCAGGAGCTCGAGCCGGGACTGCGTTCCCTGGCGGCTCCGGTCACCGATGCCAGCGGCCGTGTGGTGGCGGCGATCAACATCTCCACGCAGTCGGCCTCCAACTCCATCGAGGATGTCCGTCGGGAGTTCCTGCCCCACATCATTGAGACCGCGCGGGCCATCTCCACCGATCTCTCAGCAACCATCTAGTAGAAGGAAACAATGAACCCTCAAGATATTGTCATCTGCTCCCCACTGCGCACCCCTGTCGGCCGTTATGGTGGCGCCTTCACCAGTGTTCCGGTTCAGGATCTGGCCACCGCGGTGGTCAACGCGATCGTGGACAAAACCGGTCTGACCGGTGATCAGGTGGATGACCTGATCCTGGGCCAGGGCTCGCCGAATGGTTCCGCACCGGCACTGGGCCGTGTCGTGGCACTGGATTCCAAGCTCGGGCAGAACGTTCCCGGCATGCAGCTGGACCGCCGGTGCGGTTCCGGCCTGCAGGCGATCGTCACCGCCGCAGCACACATCTCCGCCGGCGCAGCCGATGTGATCATCGCCGGCGGCGCAGAATCCATGAGCCGCACCGAGTACACCGTCTCCGGTGATATCCGCTGGGGTGTCAAGGGCGGGGACATGCAGCTGCGTGACCGTCTGGCGGAAGCCCGTGAAACCGCAGGTGGCCGCGACCACCCGATCCCGGGTGGCATGATCGAGACCGCTGAGAACCTCCGCCGCGAGTACAACATCCCACGCGAGACCCAGGACCAGATGGCCGCAGCATCCCAGCAGCGTGCCGGTGCCGCCCATGACAATGGACACTTCGCGGATGAGATCGTTCCCATCACCATTCCGGTGCGCAAGGGTGATCCGATCGTGGTGGACAGGGATGAGCACCCACGCCCTGAAACAACCGTCGAGAAGCTCTCTTCCCTGCGCGCCGTCATGGGGCGCCAGGATGACCAGGCCACCGTCACCGCCGGCAACGCCTCCGGTCAGAATGACGGCGCTGCAGCCGTCGTGGTGACCACCCGCGCCAAGGCTGAGGAGCTCGGCCTCACCCCCGTCATCCGTCTGGCCGGCTGGGCTCTGGCGGCTGTGCCACCGGAGACCATGGGCATCGGCCCGGTTCCTGCCACCAAGAAGGTGCTGGACCGCCTGGAGCTGACCCTGGATGATATCGGCTCCATCGAACTCAATGAGGCTTTCGCCGCGCAGGCACTTTCGGTGCTGAGCGAGTGGGACATCTCCTGGGATGATGAGCGCCTCAACCCACTGGGTTCCGGCATCTCGCTCGGCCACCCGGTGGGTGCCACCGGTGCCCGCATGGTGGTCACCCTCGCCCACCGCATGCAGCGCGAGGACACCCGTTATGGCCTGGCCACCATGTGCATCGGCGGCGGCCAGGGCCTGGCAGCAATCTTTGAGAAGGAGAACTAAACATGCCTATTCTGCACCATGTCGCCTACGGCGAAGACAACAAGAAGACCCTCGTGTTCATCGGATCCCTCGGTTCCACCACCGACATGTGGTTGCCGCAGTTGGACACCCTGCACCGTGATTTCCACGTCATCGCAGTGGACCACCGCGGACACGGCAGCTCCCCGCTGGTGAAGGACACCCCAACCGTGGCTGATCTGGCCACCGATGTGCTGGAGACCCTGGACTCACTCGGTGTGGAGGACTTCGGCGTGATCGGTCTCTCCCTGGGTGGTGCGGTGGCGCAGTACCTGGCCGCCACCTCCCCACGTGTGACCGCCGCTGCCTTCCTGTGCACCGCCGCAAAGTTCGGTGAGCCACAGGGTTGGTATGACCGCGCCGCCGCCACCCGTGAGAACGGCACCGCCTCCCTGGCAGCCGCCGTCATCGAGCGCTGGTTCTCCCCCACCTGGCTCGAGGCCAACCCGGCTTCCCGCGAGCACTATGAGCACATGGTCGTGGACACCCCCGCCGAGGGTTATGCCCAGGCATGTGAGGCTCTGGCCACCTGGGACTTCACCGATCGCCTGGCTGAGATCACCGTGCCGGTACTCACCATCGCCGGTGCGGATGATCCCTCCACCCCACCGGAGATCCTCCAGATCATCGCCGATGGTGTCTCCGGTCCCGCCACCGCCGAGGTGCTCTCCCCCGGCGCGCACGTGCCCACCATTGAACGCCCAGAGGAAGTAAGCGCACTGCTCGCGCAGCACTTCAAGTAATAATAGGGGCTATGTTCACCACCGGTCTCCTTCCCAGACGTCTGTTACTTCAGCAGAGGATTCTCGCCGACATCGTCTCCGATGACCGCAACCGTTTCCTGCTGGTGACGGGACCGGCAGGGGTGAACAAGGGCCAGTTCATCCGTGAACTGGCCACACAGCTGACGGAGTACCAGGTACTCCACCAGCCGGCGCTGACCGGTTTCACCGCCCCCATCTCCCCCACCGTGATCGTGGCGGAGCATGTTGAGGATGCCACGAACCTCACCGAGGTACTGGCGGCCCTCCATGCTCCGAACACGCCCCGGTTGATCATCCTGGGCACCGCCCCACACCGGATGGACGATGCCACGGATGTGGTTCCGCTGCCCCCGTTGACGGTGGACGAGGTCTGGCATCTGGCGGTGCAGGTGGTGGGACGGTGCACCCCGGTGACCGCCCACCGGCTCCATGATGCCTCCGGTGGTCTTCCCCAGTTGGTCCGTGAGCTGCTCACCGCATCCCCGGTTGACCACTGGTCCCAGGATCACCCCTCCATCATCATCCCGGAACACTGGGGCAGTTATTCCGGTGAGGTGCTGCAACTGGTGGCCTCCTTCCCGCTGGAGGGCGCACCACTGAGCAACATCCCCGATGAGTTGGTGGATGAGCTGGATGCAGAGGTTGCCCGTGGTCTGCTGGTCACAGCCTCTGACCAGATCCGTTTCGCCCGCCCCGAGATCCGTGCTGCGGTGCGATCCGCCACGCCTCCGGGTAGGGCCAGAAAACTTCAGCACAACCTGGATACCACCACGTGGCAGACGGATGAGCGGGTGGTGGACACGCTCCATGCGCGCGGCAATCTGCCGTTGGCACGGATCCACGCCCAGCACCTGCCTCGTGATCGGCCGGAATTGCGCCTCTATGCCGGGGAGTCACGGGCCACAGCCACTCTGTTGGAGGGTGCGGAGCCCTCATTGATCACCGCGCTGCACAGTCTGGCGCGATGGGATCCGCAAGGCATGCGGGCTTTCGCCGGTGGTCAATCGCACGATGCGGCCACTTTCCGGCTCCTGGCAGATGCCCTCGAACATGGTGCCCGCCCCTGGCCACAACCCACCTATGTGACAGAACCAGACACCGTCCTTGAGCAGCAACGCCGTGATTTCATCACCGGCTGGTTGATGCTGGTGTACGACGATCCCGCACGGGCCCGGCAGTTATTGTCCCGCAGACGGCACGGGGATTCTGAACTCATCGGGCTGTGGCAGGCCGCCTTCCTGGCGCGCACTCACTATGTGCTCGGTGAGTTCTCTCAAGCCTCAGCCGTGGTGGAACGTGGTCTGGCCACCGGCGACCGCACCGGCACCCCCCTGCTGGAACCGGTGCTGCTGTGGACCGGCGCCCAGGTGGCTGCCCTCAGTGGGCGCGGCGAGCTGTCCGCACACTACCTGTCCCGGATGACCGTTCCTGCTGATGCCTTCATGATCCAGAAGCTGCCCGCGGCGATGGGCCGGATGATCGTGGCCGCCATGGTGTCGGACACCCGCACCGCGGCCACGGCTGGTGACCGTCTGGCATCGATCGTCTATGACACGGACACCCAGCAGCCCGGTTTCTGGGCGTGGGAGGACATGTACGCCCTGTCGCTGGTCCGCTCCGGGCGGGTGGATACCGCGGCCATGGTGATGGAGGAGAACGCGGAGCGACAGGAGGCGTCGGGCATTGTGTCCCTGCATGCCCGCAATCTGGTGCCACGGGCGATCATCGAGATCCAGCGTGGTTCCTCCGCCCGCGGGGTGAAGATGCTCGCTGAGGCTGTGGACGCCATCACCTCGGTGGACATGCCCGCTTATGAGGCGCGCATCCTCTTCGAATACGGGTTGGTGCTACGCCGCATGGGCCGCCGCAGTCAGGCGGCCGAGATGTTCACCCGCGCCGAGGAGGTATTCAACGCCATGGGTGCGGTGACCCTCGCCGCCCGGTGCGCCGGTGAGCGCAAGGTCAGCGGCCTGGGTGGTTCCCGCCGCTCCGCGCAGGGCCTGACCCCGCAGGAGGAACAGATCACCGCCCTGGTGGTCGAAGGCGCCAGCAACTCCGACGTGGCCCGCGAGCTCTCCCTGTCCACCAAGACGGTGGAATACCACCTGACGCGTGTGTACAAGAAGTTCAACGTGGGTGGGCGGGCTGAGCTCCGCCGTGCGCTTGAGGCTTAAAACCTGCTTATCGACGCCACGCCTGAACCCCTCTAGTTACCGCTGAGTTCTTTCACCGCGGTATTAAGCAGTTGGAAACCATGGTTGGAGTTGGGTACACCCGCATAGATCGCGGTGTGCAGCAGGGTTTCGCCGATGATCTCTGACTCCACCCCGGCGCGCAGGGCGGCACGGATGTGCATGTCCAGCTCCCCATGATTACCCACCGCGGTGAGAATGGCGATGGTGAGCAGACGCCTCTGGGTATGGTCCAGTCCATCGCGCTCCCACACATCCCCCCAGGCCGTGCGGGTGATGAAGTCCTGGAAGGGCTTGGTTACATCGGTCTGCTTCTCCAGGGCTGCATCCACATGGGCGTCGCCCAGAACCGCGCGGCGGTTTGTCATTCCGGTGTCATAGGCGGCTTCACGGCCGTCGTCATACAGGCTCATCGGGGGTTGTTCCTTTCATAGAGTTCGAGCACGCGGTCGGCGATCCCGGGGGCATGTCCCACATCGGTACCACTGAGGTGGGTGCCCATGCGGTGGGTATCCACCACGATGCCATCAAGGCTGCGGTGGCATCTGCTGATTGCCGAGGCGGTGGCCGCCGCGAGTTCGCGGATGGTCTGCCATTCGGCGTGCCAGCTGCCGGTACCGCGTTGGAGACGGCAGTCCAGGGCGTCGAAAAGCGTCGATAGGAGGCCGGGGACGCGGCGGGCATAACCGTCGCAGGCGATCGCCGCGGCCGGGTTGGCCTTGTGGGGCATGGCGGAGCTGCCGCCCGGTTGTGCTTCGCGCAGCTCCAGGATCTCCGATGCGGAGAGGAAGATGATGTCGCCGGCGATCTTGCGGACCGCCCCTGCTGCAGTGGCCAGAGCTGCGGCGATGGTGGTGACCGGGATGCGGTCACTGTGCCAGATGAGTCCGGAGTTGTGCAGACCGAGCTCGGTTGCGAGGGCATCCTGGATGGCGAACCCGTGCGGGTGGGTGGCGGTCATGGTGCCTGCGGCGCCGCCGTAGGAGACCTCGAACTGCAGCCCAGATAGTGCCTGCTGTGACCGCATGATCGCCTGGAGCCAGCCCGCCGTGATGCAACCGAAGGTGGTGGGCACGGCTTGCTGGCCCAGGGTGTGCGCCATCATCGGGGTGTCACGGTGGGTGCGGGTCAGCTCCGCGAGGAGTCCGGCGAGGTCCCTCAGCGTGGTGATGATCTCGCCGGTGGCGTCGCGGAGACAGAGCATCAGGGAGGTATCAATGATGTCCTGGCTGGTGGCACCGGGGTGGATACCAGTGGGATCGATGGCCTTGAGTGCCGTGACCACCGGGATGGTCGGATTGGCGCCGTCTGCTGACTGTCGGGAGATCTCCTCTACATCCAGGTGATAGCCCTGGATGGTCTCCCTGGCCGTGGCAGCGTCGGCCTCAGAGATGGCGCCGGCGTGGGCCGCCGCGGTGGACAGCGCTGATTCCACGGTGAGCAGACCCCGGAGGAAGTCCTCATCGGAGAGATGACGGTGGGCGGGTGATTCGCCGGCGAGGTCAGAGTAGAGGGAGCGGGTCATCGTCTTCTTTGTTCGGAGGGTGGGTGGTATCGGCTCAGAGGCCGAAGAACGGGGTTTCCCCGGTGTCGGACTGGACCGTGATATCAAAACGGTAGCCCTTCTCGGTCTTGGTGGCGATGAGAAGCTGGCGGCGCTCTTCGGGCACTGCGTTCAGAACCGGATCGGTCTCCAGGTCTGATTCCGGCAGGTAGGCGCGGGTGTAGAGTCGCTCCAGCATGCCGCGGGCGAAAACACCGATCTTGAAGTGGGCCGCTTCATCATTGAAGGCTCCCGGGGTGAGGGTGGTGAAGGTGGCCGTACCGTTTTCATCCACCATGCCACGTCCAAGGCCACGGAACCCATCGGCGGTGGCCGGGGTGGAGCGGGATGGATCCAGATCGGAGTTGTGCACACCCTCGGCATCGGACTGCCAGATCTCAAACATGGCATCCGCGATGGGGGCGCCGTCACCGTCCGTGGCGGTCAGTTCCAGCTCGATGGCACCATCGGTGCCGGGGTCCACCATGTGGTGGGAGTTCTCCAGTGTGAGACCAATGTGGACATAGGGGCCGACGGTCTGGGAGGGGGTGATGCCGAATTCGGCATCATCCTGGTCAACAAGGGTGGACTGCTCATAACGGAACTCGCCGTTCTTCCCTGTATCAATCATTGCGATGATTCCTGTTTCTTCTCTCGGGGTTGTGGCTAAAGCAAGCGTGTGGTTATTCGAAGGGGGTGGCGTTGCGACCACGCAGGACGATGTCGAACTTGTATCCCAGTGCGAAGTTCTCGCGGGTCTCGTCATAGTCAAAAGCTGCGATCATGCGCTCGCGGGCACCCTTGGGCACGGCGTTGTAGATCGGATCCTGGAAGAACAGTGGATCGTTGGGGAAGTACATCTGGGTGACCAGACGCTCGGTGAACTGACGCCCGTAGAGAGAGAAGTGGATGTGGGCTGGCCGCCAGGCATTGTGGTGGTTACCCCATGGGTAGTTACCCGGCATGACGGTGTAGAAGCTGTAGTTGCCGTCCTTGTCGGTCAGCGTGCGGGCCACTCCGTTGAAGTGCGGGTCCAGGGGTGCCGGCCAGGAATCATTCTTGTGGCGGTAACGTCCGGCGGCATTGGCCTGCCACGCCTCCACCAGCGTGTGGGGAACCGGCTTGCCATCGAATCCGAGCACCCGTCCGTGGACGAAGATGCGCTGGCCTATGGCCTCGCCGCCGTTGACCTGGGTCATGTCATTGTCAATGCCGCCGAGGTCCCGGTCGCCGAAGACCGGGCCGGTGCTCTCACCCAGACGGTTTGGGATCATGATGAGATCGTTGCTGGGGTTGCGCTTGACTGTGGTGCGGTACTCAGGGAAGTGGAGGGGTGAATACTGCCCTGCCGTCGGTGCGAAGTGTGGGATCTCCATTGGATTGAGTAGGGCCTTTCTAGTCCAGTGATATAGATCTCAAAGTAGGGGGTGGAAACCTTTCAGACAAGTGGTTCGCTTACCGAACATCCTGGTGGCTTCCTATCGCAATGTCACCTGCAGCTTTGCCAGTACCCAGGGGTTAACCAGGGGTGTGGATAAGGGATTCCCGCTCCAACAATGCGAAAGAGGGCCACACCGGATCGTGCCGGTGTGACCCCCTGTCATATCTGGACAGCTCTGCCGGGGTTTAACCCTTCAGGTAATACTCCAGAGCGTTCGGGTGCTTTGCCAGCGGGGTGATCTTGACGTCCATGTACTTGAACATAGGGAATCCGCTGAGGATCGCCTGCAGCTCATCGTGATCATCCACCTCGAAGATGGAGTAGTTGGCGTACTCGCCCACCACACGCCAGATGGCCTTCATGATTCCGCGTGACTGAAGGTCACCGGAATAGGCCTTCTCCTTAACCTGGAAATCAGCCATGACCTCCGGGGTCATCGATTCCGGGAAGTGTACGTCCATACGGGCGTGAAACAGCATTGAAGCTCCTTAGTTGCGGGTGTAGAAGTTGACTTTGTCCATGTCCAGCTCAACGCCCAGGCCGGGGCCTTCAGGGACGATGACCTGACCATCGCGGTACTCAATATCCTGGACCACGTAGGTGTCCTTGAGCAGCTGCGGACCGAACAGCTCGGTGCCATAGGACACTGCCTTGGTGGAGGCGGCGAACTGCAGGGATGCTGCGGTACCGACCGGGCCCTCCAGGCTGGTGGCGCCGTGGCAGGCCAGTCCGCCGGCCTCGGCGATGGCGGCGATCTTCTTGGATTCCAACAGGCCGCCGTGCTTGGTGGTCTTCAGTGCGATGACATCAGCTGCCTGGGACTTCACCACGGCAAGTGCCTCGGCCGGGGTCCAGACAGATTCATCAGCCATGACGGAGACGTTGGTGCGGCGGGTGATCTCGCGCAGAGTTTCCAGGTCATCGGCCGGGGTGGGCTGCTCGAAGAGCTCGATGCCGGCGTCGGCAAGCTCAGGCAGGTAACGCAGTGCGGTGAGGCGATCCCAGCGGGCATTGATATCAATGCGCAAGGAGACGCGGTCGCCGACCTCACGTGCCAGTTCCGCCACGCGACGGGTGTCTTCGGCTGGCTCACCGGCGCCCATCTTGAGCTTGAAGGAGCGGTTGCCCCAGGTTTCGATGCGCTCCTCGATCTCAGCGACTGCAACATCAAGAGGCAGGACGCCGAGCGCCCAGGTGCAGTCGAGGGAGGTGCGGACGGTGCCGCCCAGCAGGTCACGCACGGACACACCGAGGGCACGTGCCCAGGCATCATGCATTGCCACATCCACGGCAGCCTTGGCATACCGGGCGCGGGCAACGACGCGCTCCAGGTCAGCCATGATGCCAGCCAGTTCGGAGACCTCGCGGCCGACGAGTACGGGGGCGAGGTAGCCGTCGACAAGCGCCTTCATGGTCTCAACGGACTCGCCGCCCCACCAGGGGCCGCCGGGGACAACGCCCTCGCCGTATCCGACCACAGCGTTGTCCAGGTGGACACCGACCAGCAGGATGTGCTGAACAGTGGACGTAGTGGTGGCGAAGCCGTGCGGACGGATGAGGGGAACATCGAGGATGCGGGTCTCTACGCGGTTAATTGTCAGATCAGCCATAAAATCTCTTTCAATTGGCTAAAGTCCCGACACCTAAAAACGGTGATCGGGACTTCAGGGAACGGAGGGGAGAGTTCTAGTCTTCCTTGTCCAGAACGAATGGGTAGTGGACGTGGTTGCCGTCTTCCTTCGCCTCTGGGTGCAGAACGAGCTCTGGCTTCACAGCGGTTGCAACGTCATTGTCAACATAGTCTCCACCCTCAAAGTACAGCTGGGTGGTGATGGTGCGGTAGCCCGGGTGGGAAACGCGCAGGTGGAGGTGGGCTGGACGCCATGGGTGTCCACCGTAGGACTCAACGAACCAGCCGGTTGGGCCGTCGTGAGGAATCATGTAAGGAGCAGGCTGCAGGGTCTTGATGTTGTAGCGACCCTCCTCATCGGTGACGATGGTGCCACGCAGGTTCCACTCAGGGATTCCTGGCGCGAACTGGGCGTAGAAGCCCTCCTCATCAGCGTGCCACAGCTCGATCTCGGCGCCGGCAAGACCGTTGCCGTCGAGGTCGGTGACCTGTCCACCGAAGAACAGTGGGGTGCAGGCCTTGTCCTGGTCGCGCATCGGCATTTCGCCGTTCCAAGGAAGCTTCGGGGAGTTCTCAACGTAGTAAGGGCCTTCGATGGAACCCTTGGTGCCGGTGTAATCGTGGCGGTTGTAGTTGATTTCCTCGATCTCGTGCTCAACGAAAACGTCGAGCCACAGTGGCCACTCGCCGTACTCGCCCACGTCGATCATCCACTGCTTGAGCACTGCGTACTCTTCGTAGGTGACCTGGTGCTTGTGAGCAACCTCAGCGATTGCGGCGAGCAGGTCGGTGTAGATCGCGTTGGCGCGCTCCTTGGAGGTGTCCGAGGAAACGCGGTTGGCCTTGAACTTGTCAGTGGCCTTGTTGCCTGAGTCGTGGGCAGTTGCCTCGGCTGTCTGATTCTCGACTGAAGTCATTTCGATACTCCTCAAAGTGGGGGCAGGGCGGGGGTGCTAATTAGGGGGCGGCGGGGACTGGACCGCTGCTAACCCCAGACACCTGGTGGCTGATACCAGTCAGCTTCCGAAATTCACTGACACTGTGACCCGTCATGTGATTCGCTTAACTGGATACCCATACTGTGGCCCCATTCATCGCCTGAGTCAACACCTGCCCCCGGGCCTTAAATGACACTTATCGCACGTCACCGCCACCAATGTTCGCATATGTGCTGGTCAATGTTCGCCTGGTAGCCAAAATGTTCGCCCAGAGAACGCAACCCCCAGAGGTAACCCTAGGAACTTCCCTAGTGTGATTCACATCATCGTTAGGGCATGCTTGAGTATCAGGCCACCGAAGAACTATTTTCAGCTCGACACCGTCACCTACCGCGTTCACTGCTACGCGGAACATGACACCGGTTGGCAATCCATATCTCGAACAAGCCCTTGGAGGTACAACATGTCCACCCCTATCCTCAACCTTGACAGCGTCCAATACACGTTGGACCGCGCACTCGAGGATCGCCCCGAGGAGGGCATTGTCCGGGTTAACCGCAACATCTTCACCGATCCTGAGATCTTCGATCTGGAGATGCGCCACATCTTCGAGGGCAACTGGATCTACCTGGCACATGAGTCACAGATCCCCAACCCAGGTGACTACTTCACCACCTACATCGGCCGCCAGCCGATCATGATCACCCGCTCCAAGGACGGCAAGCTCAACTGCCTCATCAACGCCTGCTCCCACCGTGGTGCTATGCTCTGCCGCCGCAAGACCGATAACCGCACCACCCTGACCTGCCCATTCCACGGCTGGACCTTCTCCAACGATGGTGCACTGCTCAAGGTCAAGGATGAAAAAGAAGGCGCGTATCCGGAGAACTTCAACAAGGAGGGCTCCCACGACCTGCGTCGCGTGCCCAAGTTCGAGTCCTACCGCGGTTTCCTTTTCGGCTCCCTCAACCCAGACGTGGTTTCCCTGGAAGAGCACCTCGGCGACACCCGCACCGTGATCGACATGCTGGTTGACCAGTCCCCAGACGGCCTCGAGGTTGTCCGCGGATCTTCCACCTACACCTACGATGGCAACTGGAAGCTGCAGACCGAGAACGGTGCAGACGGCTACCACGTCTCCTCCACCCACTGGAACTACGCAGCCACCACCTCCCGCCGTGGCACCGGCGAATCCGCCAACGAGACCAAGGCCATGGATGCCGGCACCTGGGGCAAGCAGGGCGGCGGCTACTTCTCCTACCCACACGGACACATGCTGCTGTGGATGTGGTGGGGCAACCCAGAGGATCGCCCACTCTACGACCGTCGCGAAGAGTTCAAGGAGAAGTTCGGTGAGGAGAAGGGCGAGTTCATGGTTGGCGCTTCCCGCAACCTGTGCCTGTACCCGAACGTCTACCTCATGGACCAGTTCTCCTCACAGATCCGCCACATCCGCCCAATCTCGGTGGATAAGACCGAGGTGACCATCTACTGCATCGCTCCCAAGGGCGAAGCACCAGAGGCACGCGCGAACCGCATCCGTCAGTACGAGGACTTCTTCAACGCCACCGGCATGGCCACCCCGGATGACCTGGAGGAGTTCCGCTCCTGCCAGAAGACCTACCTGGCCACCGGTTTCCCATGGAACGACATGACCCGTGGACTCGGCCACCAGATCGAGGGACCAAACGATGTAGCCAAGGGCCTCGGCATGAACGAGGTTCTCTCCTCCGGCGCACGCACTGAGGATGAGGGACTTTACCCAATCCAGCACACCTACTGGCACGAGCTCATGCAGAAGGCCGTTAAGACCCAGAGCATCCAGGAAAAGGAAACCAGCGACGACTCCGCCACCGCTGAGGTCACCCGCGCAGCCGCTGAGGCACGCGAGGCAGCCAAGGCCGCGGCGAAGTCCAGCTCCTCGGATCAGCCACGCCGTCGTCGCCGCTCACGCGGCTAATAGCCTCCACGCTTCCTGTCATCCTCCTCCCTCATTCCGACACTTTCATTGGAGAAACCCATGACCACCACTGCAGCCCAGGTCACCCGCAGCGATATTGAAGATTTCCTCTACTACGAAGCCCGTCTGCTCGATGACCGCCGCTTCGAAGACTGGATCCAGTGCTACCGCGAAGACGCGGAATTCTGGATGCCAGCCTGGGATGACAACGGTGAACTCACCGAAGATCCACAGTCCGAAATTTCCCTGATCTACTACCCGAACCGTGGTGGCCTCGAAGACCGCGTGTTCCGCATCCGCACTGAGCGTTCCTCTGCGACCTCCCTGCCGGAGCCACGCACCGTTCACAACATCTCCAACGTGGAGGTCCTCGAACAGCGCGACGGTGAAGTAGACATCCGCTTCAACTGGATCACCAACTACTTCCGTTACAACCACACCGATATGTACTACGGAAACACCTTTCTCACCATCGATACCAGCGCGGAAGCAATGAAGATTGTGAAGAAGAAGGTCGTTCTGCAGAACGACTACATTCACCACGTCATCGATATCTATCACATCTAGGAGCCAAAAAATGTCCCACCAAGTTGCACTGGCTTTCGAAGATGGAATCACCCGCTTCATCGAATGTGAAGACGAGCAGACCGTTGCTGATGCCGCCTACCAGGCCCGCATCAACATCCCCTTTGACTGCCGCGACGGTGCCTGCGGAACCTGCAAGGCATTCTGCGAATCCGGCGATTATGAAGAGGGTGACTACATCGACGACGCCCTCTCCGAGGACGAGGCCGATGAGGGTTACTGCCTCCCCTGCCAGATGTTCCCGAAGTCCGATCTGATCCTGCAGATCGCGACCACCTCCGTTCTGGCCAAGACCGGCGCCGCTACATTCAGCGGAGAACTGGTCAAACTGGACCGCCTCTCCGACTCCACCTTCGGCATCACCATCAAGCTGGAGAACCGAAGCGATCTCGCGTTCCTGCCTGGCCAGTACATGAATATTCTGGTCCCAGGGACGGAACAGACCCGTTCCTATTCCTTCTCCTCGAGCATCGCCGACGATCAGGTCAGCTTCCTCATCAAGAACACCCCGGGCGGTCTCATGACCTCCTACCTGGATGAGCGCGCCGCCGTCGGCGATAAGCTGGAACTGACCGGACCGATGGGCTCTTTCTTCCTGCGCGAGCCCGTCCGCCCGATCCTGCTGCTGGCAGGTGGCACCGGGTTGGCCCCGATCCTGGCCATCCTGGAGAAGCTGGCCATCGATGAGCTTCTCGACGTCCCAATCCGCATGGTCTACGGTGCCACTTTCGACCATGACCTGGTGGAGCTTGAGCGACTGGATTCCTTCAAGGAAAAAATCGCTGACTTCGACTACATCACGGTCATTTCCGATAAGGAATCCGACCATGCGCGCAAGGGCTTCGTCCCGGCACACCTGACGGACGAATACGAGCCAGACGAGGACACCGACGTCTATCTCTGTGGTCCCCCACCGATGGTGGAGGCCGTACGCCAGTACTTCGGCACCCTGGAGAACCCGCCACTGGACTTCTACTACGAGAAGTTCACCTCCGCAGCGGGCACCCCGGGCAAAACCGAGGTTGAGGTCACCACCGAGACCATCGACGATGCCCGTGACGGCGAGGCACGTTCAGTCGTGGAGATTTCCACCCCTGGCATGTCCACCGGCGAGATCCACGCATCCCACCCAGCGTCGACATCACAGCTTGAAGCACGCATGGCACTGGAGCTGGGTGCACTGGAGCTGGCGATCCGCAAGCTCGGCGACCGCGACATCGAGCGTTTCCGCAACCTGGCAGAAACCGCGAACTCCTTCATCGACGGAGAACGCATCATCGATGCCGTGAAATTCACCGAGGCCAACGCCGACTTCCATGAGTTCCTGTTCCGCCGCGCTGATAACGCCGCGTTGCTGGGTGCGTACCAGAGCCTCACCGTGGTTGCTGAAATGAAGAAGGCTCTCCCCGGTGCGGAATGGATCGACCCGAATATTGCCACCGAGCACCTGGAACTGGTTGATGCCGTGGCTGCGAAGGATGTGGACCGCGCCCGCGACCTCATCCGTGCGCACGCCCAGCATGGCATCGAAACCATGAAGAAGGCTGAGACGGCATGAGTGCACCTGTAGGACAGGGTATCTCCGGTGCTCCCAGCCACATCACCCATGAGCGGTTCTTCGGACAGAGCATCATCGTCACCGGTGCCGCTCAGGGCATCGGCCTGGCCGTTGCCCACCGCATCGCCTACGAAGACGGCAACCTCGTGCTGGTTGACCGCTCTGAGTTGGTCCATGAGGTAGCTGAACAGCTGCGGGGTGTGGGAAAAGGCACGGTTGATTCTGTCACTGCGGATCTGGAGACCTACGAAGGGGCTCTTGAATCAATCAACTTCGCCAGGACCAAGTTCAATAACCTCGACATTGTGATCAACAATGTCGGGGGCACGATCTGGGCGAAGCCGTTTGAAGAGTACTCCGAGGAGGAAATCACCAAGGAGATCCAGCGGAGCCTGTTCCCCACCCTGTGGATGTGCCGCGCAACCTTGCCCTGCCTGATCAAGAATGGCGGCGGCACGATTGTGAACGTCTCATCAGTTGCCACCGGTGGCGTGAACCGTGTGCCATATGCAGCAGCCAAGGGTGGTGTGAACGGCCTCGTGTCCGCACTCGCCCACGAGGCAGCCCAACATAATGTGCGTGTGGTCGCCACCGCTCCGGGTGGCACCCTGGCGCCTGAGCGGAAGGTCCAACGCGGACCGGGTCCGGAAGGTGATCAGGAACAGGAGTGGTACCAGGCGATCGTTGATCAGACGATCAACTCCAGCCACATGCGTCGTTACGCCACCCTTGAGGAACAGGCCGCACCGATCTGTTTCCTCGCATCCGAGGAAGCTTCCTACATCACAGGCACAGTATTGCCCGTGGGCGGAGGCGACCAAGGATAGGATCGACCTCATGGTTTCGTCCGTACCGTTCACCCCGTCATCCTCACAGACTTTTCTGCCGCGGAGTTCAATTATTCTGCAGCAGATGTCATCTAACATTCTCACGCTTCCTGAATGCGAGGGGAGGATGTTCTACATCGGGGGAAAACACGGTGCGGGCAAATCTGAGTTCGCCAACAGCCTCATCGACATGCTGCCGGGCTGGTCGATGGTCAAGGTTTCTGCTCTGTCCTGGTTACAGGACGCAGAGCGCTCACTGCTCACCCATATCGGTCAAAAACTAGGGGCCTCGTCCTCCAATTCCATTCGTGGTGTGATTGACCGACAAGGGGCGTCAACGGTTGTTCTCATCGATGACGCCCACTGGGCTGACATTGATTCACTGCACAAACTCATTGAATTCACTCGCCGCATGGTGTCTGGAAGGTTTGTCCTCATCCTCATTGGATTGGAAGGCGAAAACCTCAACACCTCCGGAGTGCCCCTCAACCTCCGTGATCTCGCCGACGTCACCTACGTGCTCCCGCCCATGAGTATCGAGGAGATCCGCCAGATCGCCCTCACCATGGTCCGTGGCCGCATCACTGCCTCCACCGCCACCGATATCCAGAGAATCACCGGTGGTATCTTCGGACGCGTCCAGGAAGTACTCCACGCCGTCTCCCCTGACCACTGGAAACAAACCAACCCCAACGTCCCGATTCCGGAGAGTTGGTGGAGTAGTCTCTCACGTCGCATTGATGGAACAGGCCTGTGGCCTGTCCTGCTGGCCACCTCGGTGCTCCCCGGCGGCGGTCCGATTGACCTGATCAAGATGCTTGCCGACGATCCGGATGGCACCACCTGTGATGAGGCGGTGCGGCACGACCTACTCACGATCCTGCCCACGGATGGCCCCCCGACCCTTGATCTGGTTCTGCCCACGGATCGCGCCGTCATCCAATCCCGGACCCCCTTGAAGATTCTCACCGATCTCCACCTCAAGGTGGCTGCCTACTACCGGTCCTTCGACCAGGTTGATCAGGCTCTCCAACACGAGGCGTTCGCCGCCACAGAACCAAACAACTCGGCAGTGAAAGCACTGGCCATGCGCGGTTATGACCTCGGCCGCAGTGGCCGGTGGATGGAATCAGCCCACGCGTTGTCCCTCGCTGCAAACCGTACCGCCCATTCAGATGAGGCGGATCAGTACATGCTGGAATCGATCGATTCACTGATCTCCGCATCTGATCTTCCCCAGGCACGCATTCGGGCAGCCACCCTGGACCTGGGTGAGCACGGTATCCAGCAGGACTCCATGCTGGGATACCTGGCCATCCATGAGGGCAGGCAGTCAGAGGCCAGGAGCCTACTCGACCGCACCGCCCAGGCGATCCTGGCGCAGGATCCCATCGATCCGGTCCATGGACCACGCCTGGCTGCCCGCAAGGTTCTGCTCAATCTCCTGGACTGGGAGCCGGAGGAACTTCTTCTCTGGGCTGATCGTGCCATCGCCTGGTCCGATGAGGATGCCGGCGAAAAGGTCGAGGCCCAGGCCATTTCCCTCATCGGGCGCTCCATCCTGGACGGCACCCTCCCCGAGGACGAACCGATCTCAGGAGAGACCACCCTCCACGCCCAGCGTCGACACATGGCGATGGGATGGTTGAACCTGATCCATGATGATCCGATCACTGCCCGCCAGAAACTTGAGAGGCGCACCTTCATCAGCGGATCTGAGCGCATCAGCCTCTGGCAGGATGCATGGCTCGCCCGTTCCCAACTCATCCTGGGTGAATGGGACTCCGCCATGCGCACGGTGGAGATCGGGCTGGCCCGCGCAGAACAGTTCGGCATCAGGTTTCTTGAACCTCTGCTTCTGTGGACCGGAGCCACCGTGGCCACAGCCAAGGGCAACATGGATCTGGCCCGTCACTATCTCAGCAGACTGACCTCAGATCAGGATTCCTTCGTGGTCCAGTCCATTCCCTCAGCGATGTGTCGCATGTGGGTCTATTCTCGACGAAATGAGATGGCTGCCGCCAAACTCGCCGGCAACACCCTGGAGAAGATCGCCGCAGCTCAGAATGTCGGCCAGCCAGGTTTCTGGCCCTGGGAAGACATCCATGCCACCAACCTCATCCGCCTGGGTGAAATCGACAAGGCCACCGCGCTGGTGGAATCCACTCTGGACAGCTACCGGGACACCAGCATCATGTCGATCAAGGCCAAGATCGCGGTGCCGGAAGCCATGCTCATGATCCACCACGGTGACGTCAGTAAAGGCCTGGCCCGTTTCGATGAGGCCCTGGACATGCTCGATGGGCTCACCCTACCGTTCTACCGATCCCGGATCCTCTTCGAATACGGTCAGGCTCTCCGGCGCCAGGGACAACGGCGACGCGCTGATGAGATCTTTGCCCGCGCATCGTCGATGTTTCAGGAGATGGGTGCGACAGCCCTGGTGTCCATGGCCAATCGTGAACGCCGCGTGGGTGGTCTCGGTCCCCGTTCCGGAAAGGCCGGTGGCCTCACCCCCCAGGAGTATGAGATCGCCCTGTTGGTCGCTGATGGCAATTCCAACCGTGAAGTCGCCCATGAGCTCTTCCTCTCCCCCAAGACGGTGGAGTACCACCTCACCCGCGTGTACAGGAAGCTCCATATACGAACCCGCATGGATCTGGGTGAGGCATTGAAGAAGTACCACGATTCGAATTAGGTTCTTCTTAAACGCATGAGGTGAGAAGGCCTTCTCCCCGCGGTGCCGCTGGTTTTCTGTTGTGTGATGCGGCCATCTCTGTGCAACCCAATCAAGCCACACCGCCTCTCATTCGTGGGAATTTTCCCTTCATTCGTTAGATGAGACCCTGTTGTGACATACGAGTTGTCACGGCATGGGTGTTCTATCAGCACCGATGCCATCGCACAATGACCCCCTAGAAAGGACTAGGGTGTTCCCTAGTTTCAAACATTGTTTGCGCAGGATTGACTTGTGAATCAGATCACCGATCACTGGTGATGAACTTGTATCTCACAGCACCTAGGAGGGCGTCATGGCCACCACTTCCCCTGATGTTTGGAAAAGCCCCAAGCATCGACGCACCGTGTATTCAGTCCTCGGCATCGTCGGTATCGCGATCCTTTTCGATGGCTACGACCTCGTCATCTACGGCGCAGTCCTCTCCACCCTTTTGGATGACCCATCACATATCGGCGCGCTAAGCCCTGCGGTGGCAGGAACCCTCGGTTCCTACGCCATGATCGGTGTCATGATCGGAGCCCTTACGGCCGGCGCTATCGGCGATAAACTGGGCCGTCGCAAGGTAATGCTCACCGCCATCGCCTGGTTCTCCATCGGCATGGCTCTCACCGCAATGGCCAACTCCATCGCCATGTTCGGTTTCCTGCGCTTCCTCACCGGCCTCGGTGTGGGCATGATCGTGGCCACAGGCGGAGCAGTCATCGCGGAGTTCGCTCCACGAAACCGCCGAAACCTCTTCAACGCCATCGTGTACTCGGGTGTTCCTGCCGGTGGAGTCATGGCTTCGCTCCTGGCACTCCTCCTGGAGGATCAGATCGGCTGGCGCGGACTGTTCTTCATCGGTGCAACCCCGATCCTCTTCCTGCTGCCACTGGCCTACTTCGCACTCCCCGAGTCACCACGTTGGCTGGCCAGCCGTGGTCACCGCAAGGAAGCCCTCGCCCTCTGTGACCGCTACGATCTCCCCGCCGCGGACTTCGTTCCAGCAGAAGCTCCAGTGTCTGTCCCGACCACCAGCGCTGCCCGTACCAACACAGTTGTAGCCCCGGAACGCACCGGTTTCGCCGGTATCTTCTCCCGCGCCTACCTGCCCGGCACCCTGCTGATCGGAGCAATGAGCTTCATCGGACTGCTGTCCACCTATGGTCTCAACACCTGGCTGCCTAAGATCATGGAGTCCAACGGAGCCAGCTCCCACGATTCGCTCTACTCACTGCTGTTCCTCAACGGTGGCGCAGTCTTCGGCGGTCTGATCGCATCCTGGTTCGCTGATCGCATCGGTGCCAAGACCATCATCACCTCCACGTTCTTCCTCGCCGCCATCTGCCTCGCATCACTGCCGTTCATCTCCTCCTGGCCACTCATGTACACCGCCATCGCCCTGGCTGGCATCGGTGTCCTGGGAACCCAGGTCCTCACCTACGGCCTGACCTCCAACTACTTCGGCACCGCCTGCCGAGCAGCAGGTGTCGCATGGTGTGCAGGCTTCGGTCGCCTGGGTGGTATCTTCGGCCCCGTCATCGGTGGTGTCATCATCGGTGCAGGCTTCGGTCCAACCTACGCATTCTTCATCTTCGCTGGCGCTGCAGTCATCGGTGCCATCTGCACCGGCCTGATCCCCCGCTCCCCGGCAGAGACCAGCGTGGCTATCACCGTCGAACCGACACCAGCACGCGTCTAAGAAGAAGATCTGTTCGATCCACCTCCGCCAGGTTCACCTGAAACTGGAGAATCCTGAGCAGATGAAAGTACAAGCATCACGGTGATCTGTGAGAAGACATTAGACCGTTGGCAGCAATACGCTGCCAACGGTCTTCTTCTCTTCCACGGTGACACGAGCTTGTTGCCTGCTGTGCCGCTACGAGCCTGCTCCTTTAGTTCTCCCTGAACAAGTCTGGATCTGTTAATTCGGCCTTGGATTGACGAATAGATGAAGACACCGCATTGCATCATCCTCTGCTGCAATCCCTCGCGTTATCCGGCGATGGAGCTCAGTCTCATCGGACGACGCTTTGTGCTTAAGCCGTGTCCTGGGGATAGTTGGATGACAAACAAATAAGGCCCTCATCAAATTGATGAGGGCCTTATCGGACAGTCTTAGTTGTTGAGCTTGCGGTAATCAAAGACCTGGTCGATGATTCCGTATTCAAGGGCTTGCTCAGCTGTGAGGATCTTGTCACGATCGGTATCGATGCGGATCTGCTCCGGGGTCTTACCGGTGTGGTGAGACAGGGTGTGCTCCATGAGCTTGCGCATGCGCTCAATCTCAGCAGCCTGGATCTCAAGGTCAGAAACCTGGCCCTGGGTGCCCTGGGTTGCCGGCTGGTGGATCAGAACGCGAGCATTAGGAAGCGCAGCACGCTTGCCTGGTGCACCCGCAGCCAGAAGAACGGCACCTGCAGAAGCTGCCTGGCCGAGGCAGACAGTCTGAACATCGGGGCGGACGTACTGCATGGTGTCATAGATCGCCATGAGTGCAGTGAAAGAGCCACCCGGGGAGTTGATGTACATGGTGATATCTCGGTCAGGGTCCATGCCCTCGAGAACCAGCAGCTGTGCCATGACATCGTTGGCGGAGGTGTCATCGACCTGGGTACCCAGGAAGATAATGCGCTCCTCGAACAGCTTGGCATAAGGGTTGGTTTCCTTGGTGCCGTAGGCGGACTGCTCGATGAAGGAAGGCAGCACGTAACGGGACGAAGGCATTTGGAATCCGTTGCTCATTTAAATTTTCTCCTTAAGTTTTCCGTGCGCCTAGTTGCTGATCGGGCCCTCAGCGAGGGTGATTACGTGATCGACGAGACCGTAATCCTTGGCCTGCTCGGCGGTGAACCAGCGGTCGCGGTCGGAATCCTTGGTGATCTGCTCGAAGGTCTGGCCGGTGTGCTCGGCGATGAGCTTGGCCATTTCGCGCTTGGTCTGGGCGAACTGTTCCGCCTGGATGGCGATGTCTGCAGCAGTGCCGCCGACGCCTGCGGATGGCTGGTGCATCATGATTCGTGCGTGCGGCAGCGCATAACGCTTACCGGGGGTTCCACCGGAGAGCAGGAACTGACCCATGGAGGCAGCAAGTCCCATGCCGTAGGTGGCGATGTCGCATGGGGAGTACTTCATGGTGTCATAGATGGCCATGCCCGCGGTGACAGAGCCACCTGGGGAGTTGATGTACAGCGAGATATCCCTCGTTGGATCCTCTGCTGACAGCAGGAGAATCTGCGCGCACAGCTTGTTGGCGATTTCATCATCAACCTGGCTGCCGAGGAAAATAATGCGTTCGCGCAGCAGGCGATCATAAATGTCGCCACTGTATCCAGGCCCAGTGCCCGGTGCTGTCATCTTGAGGTTTTCGCTCATGAATGTGTCAACTCCTACGTTCGACTAATAAAGGGTTCGTCAGGTTCAATGTCACCAGACTACCCTCGTATTTCCGGTACACCGCTTCTGTTCGCTATCAGCGTTTAGCACGGTGCCGCAACTTCATCCTGGTATGGGAAAAGCCCAGCACACTGATGTCTGCTGGGCCTGGAAACTAGGAGAAACTACTCCTGGTCTGCTGCTTCCTCTTCAACTTCTTCTTCACCGAAGTAGGCCTTCGGGTCAACCTCGTTGCCCTCGGAGTCCTTCACGTTGACGCGGCAGATGGCCTGAGCCAGTGCCTTGCCACGACGGACATCAGAGAACAGGTTCGCGATCTGGCCGGACTGCTGGAGCTGACCGATGAACTGGTTCGGATCCATGCCGTAGCTCTGCGCGGTGAACAGGATGTGGTCGGTGAGCTCCTGCTGGGAGACCTCTGGCTCTTCGGTCTCAGCGAGAACGTCGAGGAAGAGCTGGGTGCGGACAGCCTTCTCGGCGTCCTCACGGTTCTGCTGCTCAAACTCTTCGCGGGTGAGGCCCTGGGACTCAATAACAGAGTTCAGTGCGGCGTCATCGTGTGCGAGCTCGCCGAGCAGCTGGTGGAGCTGGGAGTGTGCCTGCTCATCAACGATGGATGCTGGCAGTGCGAAGGTTGCAGACTCCAGTGCGGCCTTGAGGACCTCATCGCGGATGTTGCCGGCCTGTTCGTTCTTGAAACGGGCCTCAACCTGAGTCTGGGTGGATTCGCGGAGCTCTTCGATAGTGTCGAACTCGGATGCGAGCTGTGCGAACTCGTCGTCAAGCGCCGGCAGCTCGCGCTGCTTGGTGGCGGTGATCTCGACAGTGACCACTGCTTCCTTGCCCTGGTACTCGCTGTTGGCCAGCTCGGTGGTGAACTCGACGGTGTCGTCCTTCTTCTGGCCGAGCAGTGCCTGGTCCAGCCCCTCAACCAGGTCGCCGGAGCCGATCTCATAAGAAAGGCCCTCGGTGGTTGCCTCTTCAACCTTCTCGCCGTCCACGGAAGCGGACAGGTTGATGGTGACGAACTCACCCTTCTTCAGCTTATGGTTGTGATCCTTCAGAGTGGAGAAACGGGTCTGAAGGCTCTCAAGCTCAGCGTCGACTGCGGCATCGTCAACTGCGATGGCCGGAACCTCAACGTTGATTTCAGAGAAATCCGGAAGGGTGATCTCTGGGCGGACATCGACCTCAGCGGTGAACTCTACGAGCTCATTGTCCTCGATCTTGGTGACCTCAACCTCAGGCTGGCCGATGGCCTTGATGTCATTTTCTTCAATGGCCTGGCCGTAGCGGTCAGGAAGCATGTCATTGACAACCTGCTCAAGAACCGGTCCGCGTCCGAAGCGGGCATCAATCAGCTGACGTGGAGCCTTACCCTTACGGAAACCAGGAACCTGGACCTGCTGCGCGAGGGCAGCATATGCCTGGTCAATTTCAGGCTTCAGTTCAGCGAAAGGAACTTCAACGGTGATCTTTACACGGGTGTCGCTCAGCTGCTCGACGGAACTCTTCACGAGGAAATCTCCTGGGGGTCGGATTAGAAAAGACTCAGTAAATTCAAAAACAAGCCCGGTTTCCGACGATCTGCGATTATTTCGCGTTCGTCCGAAACCGGGCTCGTCCTCAAGTCGGGGCGACAGGATTTGAACCTGCGACCCCCTGCTCCCAAAGCAGGTGCGCTACCAAACTGCGCCACGCCCCGATATTAACTTGTCCCCAAAGGAACTCTCACTAAGATACACCACTGTTAACCAGTGGGGAACTTTGCTGTGCTCCTTGGTTCGATTCAAAAGTGTACATGCTGATCCTGATTTCACCTAAACGCCCCCGAAAGATTCAACATAATGGCAGTTCAGGGCATATTTCTGAACATTTCGAGCTAACTGGAAACCTGACGGTTACGGCCAATATCCCGACTCCCACGCCCAATTCCCCGGCAGGCGAACATCTTTACGCTGACCAGCACCCAGCCCCAGTCCCAGTCCCATCCCCATGCCAGCAATCCCCCGCCTCCAGCGAACATCCCACTACAGCGCCGGACTTTCCGAATCTTTTCCCACAAGCGCCTATAGAGGAGGAGAAGATGCCGGCAGGGAAACCTTCAATAACCTTCAATGCAGCAACCTATAGAGAGATAGAGGGAATCGGCTCACGCACCGAGCAAAGCCATCTTTCGGCCAGAACCGCCCGATACCGTCCCATGCCCCTAGAACGCGGACCCCTCCAACAAACCTCGAGCACCCCAGAACCCTCGGAACTTACGCGTAATCCCAAAAACAAATAACCTCCCAGCCGGCAGAGTCTGCATGCTGAGAGGTTTCAAATGGAGGGAATGACGGGAATCGAACCCGCGTCATCAGCTTGGAAGGCTGAGGTAATAGCCATTATACGACATTCCCAATAACCAAAAGACGATCTATTGATTTGGTCTGCGCTCATGTTATCCCACATCACCATTTTCTAAAAATCCGCAGGCCATAAGGTTCATTGACGGTTTGCAATTAAGGTCCCAGCCAGCACGAGAGGCAATCGAACGTCGACACCTCCCCCAAGATCGTCAATGCCCTTACGATATTTACTTAATAAAGGCTTTATAAAATCTAAGACAGTTTCAGTATCAACCCTAAAGCCCCCAACGAGTGGGGCACCCCAAAAGGGGCTTTAACCTGGTAGAAGATTCACTGAACATATGATCAGATGCCCCACCCTAAATGCTTGTGACAACCCGACTTCCCCTCCATGAAATCGCCGCCCAGCCACCCCTCACCCACTGCGCGACCAGTGCTCAAAACGCTCCACTGAAGCCCCCCTCCCCGGAGATGGCCGCCGAACTGGAGCCCAGAAACTGAACATTACTCTCTGCTTATATCCCATGCTCAGTGCATGTATTTAGTTGTGATATCTTGCTTTCCCGCAGGCCATGCACACTCTTGGGCCATGTTTTCGACACAGGGCACGTTGGTGGCGTATTCTATCGGTCATGAAGCCAAAGATCATTGATGCTGAATCAGGAAGAGAGCTGTGGACCGCGATCGAATGCGCCGAGTTCTCCGGTACCGCGCGCGGCACTTTCACGAGCTATGCCGGACGTGGACGGGCACCAAAGCCAGTAGCAAAGTTGCATGGCCTTACCCTATGGGATTCACAGACTATTCGTGAATGGGTCGACGAACGAGCAGCGGGTAACAAGGGACTTACCACCGTGGGTGTCGGAGAAGAAGTTCCGGTCGCCACCTAATTCGGTCCCCCCAGTTCGAACCAAGCCATCGAATTCAAGAAATTGAATTCGATGGCTTTTTCGTTACCCTAACCATGATCTCCACCCATGTTCCCCACCCATGATCCGCCTCTTCATCAGCCATCGATCAGTCGTCGCTCGGCCTCATTCAGGCTTCTCCGGGGAACTTTCTCCATCTCGGAGCCGTTGGTACTGGTGTAATGACTATTTCGCCGTAGGTGAGCGATTGTCTGTGGAATCGCCCATCGTTTTCGGCCGCTACAAACAAGTGAGTTGAGTTCTAGTGGAAGCACTACTCCTTATCGCAATCGTCGTCGGTGGTGGCGTGTTCATCGCGTCCAAGATGTCGGGTAACAACAATAAGAAGATGGAAGAACAGAAGTTCGCGGACGCTCAAGCGGATGCGCGGCGCTGGATCGAGCGGCTGGGGTCCCAGGTCTTAACCATTGCTGGTAATGATGCAGCCTCATCGCAGGCAGTCGCGGATGCCTCGGAGCGCTATACCGCCGCTTCTTCGCAGATCAGTACGGCAGACTCCACCCGTCAGGCTGAGCTGGCGCGCGAGTCCGCGCTGGAGGGTCTCCATTATATGAACGCTGCCCGTGAGATCATGGGAATGCCCGCAGGCCCAGAGCTGCCTCCATTGGAGGGCCAGCGCAATGCCGGTCGTGTGACAGAGACTCGCACCATTGAGCAGGATGGCCGATCCATCACGGCATCTCCCGAGGCTTCTGATCAGACCCCGAATTATTACCCGGGTGGCAATGTGGCGGGTCGTCCAGTTCCTGCAGGTTGGTATTCCGAACCCTGGTGGGCCAGCGCATTGCGCACGGGCATATGGACCGCAGGTTCCGTCTTCATGTTCTCCGCTCTGTTTAGCGGGATGGCTGGTGTTGGTTACTCCGGCGAGGCCTTTGAAAGCGGTTACGGCGAAGGTTATGAAGACGGCCTGGCGGATGCCGGTGGTGACGCAGGTGGTGACGCCGGCGGAGACATGGGCGATGCGGGTGGCGACATGGGTGGTGACGGCGGAGGCGGATTCTTCGGTGGCGATGGTGGCGGTGACGGCGGGGGTCTGTTCGACGGCGGATTCGACTTCGACTTCTAGCCCCACTCCCCGAGCGCGGCGCAGCCCACACCAAGCCGAAAAATAAAATAGCTCAACACTGAAGGCCGGAGGGATCATATCCCTCCGGCCTTCATCGATGTTCACCTCCGGGTTCACCTACAACCCGGAAGGACTATTAGTTCTTCTTTGTATTACTCATTGGGAACAACCGGGGCCACACCGGTGCGTTCGAAATCGGAGAGGATATCAATGCGACGCTGGTGACGCTCAGCGTTGCTCCACTCCTGGTCCAGGAATGCATCAACGATCTCGAGTGCTTCCTCCAGGGAATGCATACGGCCGCCAATGCCGATCAGGTTGGCATTGTTGTGTTCGCGTGCGAGACGGGCGGTCTCGACGGACCAGGCCAGTGCGCAGCGTGCGCCCTTGACCTTGTTCGCCGCGATCTGCTCGCCGTTGCCGGAACCGCCGAGGACGATTCCGAGTGAACCCGGATCGTTGACGGTTCGGTTGGCTGCTTCAATGCAGAATGCCGGGTAGTCATCGTCCGGGTCATAGGTGTGGGCACCGCAATCGATGACCTCATGGCCATGGGCCTTGAGGTGCTCTGCGATTGCATTCTTTGTTTCAAAACCAGCGTGGTCAGCTCCGAGGTATACGCGCATGGGTGTCAGTCTACTGCAGCGGAAACCCCGAAGGAGAGAAGCCGTGGATTAGTCGAACTGCGGTCCTTCGGTGCGGGAGCGCTTGATCTCAAAGAAGTGCGGGTAACCGGCCAGAGTGACGGAGGCATCGAAGATCTCTCCTGCTTCCTCACCACGCGGAATGCGGGTGATCACCGGGCCGAAGAAGGCGGTGTCACCGAGCTTGATCACCGGGGTTCCCACGTCATCGCCCACCTCATCCATGGCGCTCTGATGGAACTTCTTCAGAGCATCATCCCATTCCTCGGTGTCGGCAACCTCAGCGTAGGAGGCGTCCAGGCCGACTTCTTCGAGGGATTCCGCGATCACACCGTTGTAGGCGCCGTAATCAGACCGCTCTTCCGGGGTTCCCTCATTGTGGATGCGGGTGCCCATGGCTGTGTAGAGGGCATCGAGCTTCTCTGGTTCCTTGGTGGCCACTGCTGCGAAAACACGGCCTGGCCCCCAGTTGGCCTTCATCCTGTCGGCGTAGTCCGCAGGGATGTCACGGCCATCGTTGAGCACAGCAAGGCTCATGGGAACCCAGGTGACCTCGATGTCGCGGACCTTCTCCACTTCCTTGATCCAGCGGGAGGTAACCCAGCAGAAAGGGCAGCTTGTGTCGAACCAAAAAGTGACTTTTTCAGCCATGATGTAGATCTTCCTAACTATCGGTGTCGGGCGTGTACGTAGCACCCAAGACTAGGCCGGAACTATCGTGGTGTCATCACTGGATTCAGTCTGGGTGCCCGGTGCCGTGGGCCTCGTTCACAGGCTCTCGGTGCCTTGGTGGTCAGTCACCAGGGCTTCCCCCACCCGGGGTTCCCGCCCTGACTACCCTGGGCCCTGGCCAACGCCATCGCCCAAGCCATCGCCCACAGCAACCGCCCAAGCCACCCACACAACTGAATGTCAGTCTGACCTCATTCCCATCACCAAGGAGCATTACATGACGTCCACCAATCTCACCAGGGCGGAAGCCGCCGAACGTTCACGGATGCTCAGCGTGGAGAACTACTCAATTTCCCTGGATCTCAATGCCGGGGATGAGTTCTTCACCTCCATCACGGTGGTCAGCTTCACCGTCCGTGAAGCGGGCGATACCTTCATTGATCTCCGTGCCTCCTCCGTGGATGAGGTCCGTCTGGATGGGAAGGATATCCACGCCGATGCCCTCACGTTGGATGGGGATGGTTATGACGAGACTCACGGCATCGCACTGAATAATCTCACGCCCGGGATGCACTCGCTGCGCGTTTCGGCGACCATTCCGTATTCCCGCACCGGCGAGGGCCTGCACCGCATGGTGGATCCGGCGGATAACGAGGTCTATTTGTACACCCAGTTTGAAACCGCCGATGCCAAGCGGATGTACGCCTGTTTTGATCAGCCGGATCTGAAGTCCACCTATGATTTCAACATCATCACGCCGAAGGGATGGAAGATCATCTCGAACGCGGAGCAGGACGTGTCCACGCAGAATCCGGATTATGATATCCACGAATCACGTGTGGATTATCCCATCTCCACCTACCTCATCGCGGTGTGTGCCGGTCGCTATCATGAGATCCGCGATACCTGGACGGGCACGCTGACCCACCATCCGGAGACGGGTGCCGGGCAGCCCGTTGATCTCACTGTGCCGCTGGGCCTGTTCTGCCGTCGCTCCCTGGCGCCGCACCTGGATGCCGAGCGTCTGTTCACCGAAACCAAACAGGGCTTTGACTGGTATCACCGGAATTTCGGTTTCGCCTACCCGTTTGGCAAGTATGACCAGATCTTCGTGCCTGAGTTCAACGCTGGTGCCATGGAGAACGCCGGAGCGGTGACGATCCGCGATGAATACGTGTTCGCCTCCAAGGCCACCCGCTACCGCTACGAGCGTCGTGCGGAGACCATCCTCCACGAGCTGGCCCACATGTGGTTCGGGGATCTGGTCACCATGCGGTGGTGGGATGATCTGTGGCTTAATGAGTCCTTCGCCACCTGGTCTGCCGCGATCTCCCAGGCGGAGGAAACTGAATACAGCAGTGCGTGGGTGACGTTTGCCAACGTGGAGAAGTCCTGGGCCTACAGCCAGGATCAGCTCCCCTCAACGCATCCGGTGTTCTCGGATAGTGATGACATCGAGACGGTCGAGCAGAACTTCGACGGCATCACCTATGCCAAGGGCGCCTCGGTGCTCAAGCAGCTCCAGGCCTATGTGGGCCGTGAGGAGTTCCTGGCGGGTGTGCGCACCCATTTCACCAATCATGCCTGGGGCAACGCATCCTTCGATGATCTTCTCTCCGCACTTGAGCAGGCATCGGGCCGGGATCTCTCCGGGTGGGCGAGCCAGTGGCTCAAGACCACCGGCATCAACACACTCGGTGCGGAGTTCACCGTGGAGGACGGTGCCTACACCTCCTTCCATGTCACCCAGATGGGTGCGGTGCCCGGCGCGGGTGAGCTGCGCACCCACCGCATTGCGGTGGGCCTCTATACGCTTATCGACGACCAACTGACCCGTTTCAAACGCATCGAGCTCGACATCGACCATGCCTCCACTGACGTTCCGGAGCTGATCGGCGTGGACAAGGCTGATGTCGTGATAGTCAATGATGATGACCTCACCTACGCGCTGCTGGATCTGGATCATGATTCCCTGCATTTCGTGGTCAACCATATTGATAAATTCGTTGATCCGATGCCCCGGACACTGGCGTGGTCGGCTGCCTGGGAGATGACCCGGTCGGGTCAGATGCGTGCCCGGGATTTCATCGCCCTGGTGGAACGCGGTGCCGCGGCAGAGACAGAGATCGCCGTTCTGGAGAGGATCCTGGCTCAGGCGACATCGGCGTTGAAGAACTATGCAGATCCGATGTGGGTGAAGGCGGAGGGTGAGCGGGTCGTCGCAAAGCTCCTGCTTGATGGGGTCCGCGCGGCGGACGCCAACAGTGACGCCCAGCTCGCCTTCATTCAGGCGCTGGCGAAGGTGGCGTTGGATGAGGATTCGGCGGTGTTCTTCCGTGGGCTTCTGGATGGCACGGAGGAGGGCATCGACGTGGATGCTGATCTGCGTTGGTGGGCACTGACCGCGCTGATCGCCTATGGAGCGGTGGAGGATGTGGCCGGGGCAATCGCCGATGAGCTCACCCGCGACCGCTCCTCCGCCTCTGCGCTGTCCGCCCTGCGCGCGCAGGCGGCGGTGAACACCGCGGAGAACAAAGCCAGCATCTACGGGGAAGCGGTCTCAGCCGAGAACCAACTGAGCAACCTTGAGCTGCGCCACACCATTGAGGGGCTGACCTTCACCGGTTCCGCCGACCTGCTCAATAACTACACCGGCACCTATTTTGAGATCGCCCCGACGGTGTGGGAGACCTTCTCCAATGAGATCGCCATGCAGATCCTCACCGGTCTGTACCCCTCATGGAACGTGTCCAATGGAGCGCTGGCCCTGGCGGATTCCTTCCTGACCGGCGACCATCCCGCCGGCCTCAAGCGTGTGGTCTCCGAGGAGCGTGACCGCGTGGCACGCGCACTGCGCAACCGCGAGTTTGATGCACGCTAGTTGAGCAGCAGGCCACCTCTCGTCGCTCTGCGAACTCAGGGGGCCTGCTGCTTTACACTGCGGAAGTCACCCGTTGACGGCACTATAAGGGCATGAGTCCGAGTTCTGGTCCCGCATACTCGCGGATTGCCACCGCGATCACCGCGCGCATTGACGCCAAGCAGTTCGCGCCCGGTGACCGTCTGCCTGCAGAAAGGGAACTCGCGCAGGAGTTCGGGGTCGCCCGGATGACCGTGCGTCAGGCACTCGACCAGTTACAGATGGATGGTCTGATCGGCCGCAAACGGGGCCGCACCGGTGGCAGTTTCGTGCTCGGCAGCAGGCCGATCCTGGAATTGACCCGCATCGACGGGTTCAGGCTCCAACTCAGTTCCCGTGGACACCAGACAGATTCCACTGTTCTGCTGGCGGAGGAGATTCCGGCCTCAGCATTGGTGGCCACCCGGCTCCAGATAACTGAAGGTGATCCGGTGGCGCGGATAGTCCGTCTCCTCACGGTTGATGCCACCCCGATCCTGATTGAGGATTCCTATTTTCCCGCGCACTCGGTTCCGGGGATGCTGGATCAGGATCTGGGCAGATCGGTCCACGAGCTTCTGGGGGAGCAGTGGTCCCTCGCCCCTGTGCGCAAGAAGGAAACGATTGCTCCCGGTGTGGCCACCCCGTTTGAACAGCAGCATCTCGGGGTGGGCACCTCCCTCCCGCTCCTGCGCATCCACCGGGTGGCTGAAATTGCGGGCGGGCAGATCATCGAATATTCCGAGGATGTGCTCCGCTCCGATGCCGCCTCCATCCGGGTGGTCACCGAGTTCTGATTCCAGCTCAGGGAAGAAATGCTGTTCGATAGAGTGCGGCGATCATGATTCGAGGAAGCCCTTGTGCATCCATGTCCAGAAAGCAGCCGACACCTATGCAAACTTCTACCTGCATGCGGATCTTCTCCGTTCCAGGGTCCATGCCCTGAAGAACGCTTAAACCCCAGCCGTACCCCAGGAATAAAGTCCGGGGCACGGCTGGGGTTTAAGCGTCGAGAAGCGCTTTAAAGGAACCGCTTAGGCACCTCTGGCTCGCCGAGGGAGAGCATCAGGCGGTTAGCCCAGTTGAAGAAGGCCACGGAGTTGATCAGGTCCACGATCTGCAGGTCGGCGAAACCGACACCGTGGAGCTTCTCAATGCACCCCTGGTTGAAGGCCATCGGGGTGGCGGTGAGGGCGCGGGCGGCGTCTCGGATGACATTCCACTGCTCGGATCCGAGATCGGCATCCACGCCCTGGTCGATGAGTGCGTTGACGTGCTCGAGTCGCTCGGGGGCTTCCTCCACGGAGCGACCAGCATGCACCGAGGCGCAATAGACACAACCATTGAACCGTGAGGTGACGGTGGCGGCGATCTCACGCTCGGCGCGGCCCACACCTGCACCTTCGGTGTTGTAGAAGATATCCAGGTCGGTGAGGGTGCGTGCCTTCAGTGCCTTCGGATCGCGGGCAAGCAGACGGAAATACGGCATGTCGGCGCGCTCAGGCTTGATGAGGGAATCAATCTGTTCCTCAGTGAGGTCCGCCTTGGCCACCGGCTCCACCCAGGGCTTCCAGCCGAGGGCATGGTTGACAAAGGTGTCGGGGCGGTTGAGGTCCTCATAGGTGGTGATGGTGAAACCCCTGTCCGACAGGGTCCATTCCGCCTCGGAACCCTCCAGACGTCCCTTGATCTTTACTTTGAGATCCTCGCCGTTGAGGGTGCGCAGGCCATAGGCCACGCGCAGCTGGAAGGTGAGGAAGCTGACCAGCTGTGCCAGGGAGACAGTATCGTCAGCGCTCCACCCTGCCTCAGACAGACGTCCCAGCACCTCAGGGCGTGAATCGCGTGGGTGGAAGACCAGCAGATGGGCGTAATCAAACGCTGCGGCCAAGCGCTCGCCGAGCACACCGGCATCGTTGCGGACCGAGCCACCCGGCTGGGATTCTGCTGCCAGACCAGGTTCGCGGTAGGTGCCGTAGGGACCAGAAGACAGGGTTGCCGCAATAGCGTCGGTGATGGCGTGTGCAAGGGACGCCGGCGCATCGTCGAGAAGCAGCTCAGAGTACATATCTACGGCGGGTTCAAACTGGTGGAGGCCGGCCACGTAGGTGGCCACGGCATAACGCTCACCGAAGCTGAAGGTGCCGGGGTTGATCGGCTCGAGTAGTGATTCGAAACTCGTCTGGGCGTTGTCGCGCGCCTGCGGGCGGTTGTCGCGCAGCTCCGGAAGGTCGGTGCCGATGAGCATATCGATAATATCTGCCACGTGAATCTCTCCTGTTGAAAGGCCCTCAAAGGCCTAGGTTGAGGTCGCCACCACGGTAGCGCGATCCGGGGATCGCGTCGATGAGCTGGCGGGTGAAGTCGGACTGGGGGTTGTTGAATACATCAGCGGTTGGGCCGTATTCCACCTGCTGGCCACGGCTCAGCACCGAGACGGTATCCGAGATCTCGCGTACCACCGCGAGGTCATGGGAGATGAAAACATAGGTCAGACCCAGTTCCCGCTGGAGGTCATCCAGCAGTCGCAGGATCTGCGCCTGGACGGTTACGTCGAGGGCGGAGACGGCCTCATCAAAGACCACGAGTTCCGGCTCGAGGATCATCGCACGCGCAATGGCCACTCGCTGACGTTGACCACCGGACAGCTCACGCGGGCGGCGTGATGCCATGCGGGGATCCAACGCAACCAGATCGAGATAGTGGCTGACCTTGCTGGAGATCTCCATCTTGGACAGCTTGGTGAAGTTGCGCAGTGGCTCACCGATGGTGGCCCCGATGGTCTGACGGGGATCCAGGGAGGAATAGGGGTTCTGGTACACCAACTGGATCTCCCGGCGCAGTTCACGCTGCTGGGTCTTGTTCAACCCCGTGATCTCCTTGCCCGCCACCGTGATGGAACCGGAGGTGGGGGTGTTGAACGCCGAAATGGCACGGCCGATGGTGGTCTTGCCGGAACCGGACTCCCCCACCACCGCATGCGTGGTGCCCGGGAGCACCTCAAAGGAAACATCATCCACGGCGACGAAGACATCCCCCTTGCCACGCTGGTATTCCTTGCGGAAGTTCTCCACCACCAGCAACGGACCCTTCTCACGGGCCACCTCGGGATCCACAGCGGGGATGCGCGCCGGGATGGTCCCGGTGGTCAGTGACGGCGCATCCGCCAGCAGCTGGCGGGAGTAAGCATCCTGGGGGTCGGTGAGCACGGACGCGGCGTGGCCACTCTCCCGCACCTCGCCTTTTTGCATGACGACGATCTGATCCGCACGGTCACCGGCCACGGCAAGATCATGGGTGATGAAGAGGATGCCCAGTCCCAGTTCCTGCTGCATCTCCTCGAGCAGATCCAGGATGATCTTCTGCACCGTGACATCAAGTGCGGAAGTGGGCTCATCAGCGATGATGAGATCCGGCTCCAGGGCTATGGCGGCAGCGATGAGAGCACGCTGCTTCATACCACCCGAGAGCTCATGCGGGTACTGGTTGTAACGGACCTCCGGGTTATCAATGCCCACGCGGTCGAGCAGTTCAATGACCCGCTTCTTCCGCTGTTCGGCGATGCCGCGGCGGTGGATAGCCAGCCCCTCCCCCACCGAGGCACCAATCGTCTTGACCGGGTTGAGGGAGTTGTTGGGATCCTGCGGGATCAAACCGATCCTGGTGCCACGGATCTCCTTCCATTCGCGGGGTTTCAGCCCCACCAGTGAACGACCCTGGAAGCGGATCTCACCGGAATCCACCTCAGCATTGTCCGCCAGCAGCCCGATGACCGCCTGCGCCGTGGTGGACTTGCCGGAACCAGACTCTCCGACGATGGCCGTGATCTGGCCGGCGTGCACCTGAAGGCTGACATTATTCACGGCGTGGACAAGACCTTTGGCGGTGCCGTAGGAGACAACGAGATCATCGATCTCCAGCAGGGGTTGCTTCGAGCTAATCGGGGTACTCATATGCTCTACGCCTCCTTTCGGATGATTCGGCTGAGGTAGTTAGCGGACAGGACAACAGCGATGATGACCAGACCAGGCAGGACGGTCAACCACCAGGAGGTGGCCATGTAATCACGGGCATCGGAGATCAGAAGACCCCACTCCGGGGTCGGTGCCGGTGCGCCATAACCCAGGAAGCCCAGGATGGACAGCTGCAGAATGGCGGAACCGAACTGCAGCGCCGCCAAGGCCAGCACCGGGGTCAGGGAGTTGGGCAGGATGTGGCGGAACAACACCTGGGTCTGCGTACCGCCGGAACCATAGGCGGCCTCCACGAAGTCAGAACCAGCGACGGTCATAACCTGGGAACGAGCCAGGCGGGCGAAGGTAGCCACCGAGGTCACACCCACCGCAATGGCGGCGTTCATGGTGCCATAACCCAGCAGGATGATGACGGACAGGGACAGCAACAGCGCCGGGATGGACAGGAGCACATCCACGAAACGCATGAGCAGGGTGTCCACCCAGCCCTTCTGTGAACCGGCCAGCAGACCGATCAGGGTGCCCACGATCAGGCCAACGAGCACGGCGAGCAGCGCACCCAGCAGGGTTTCGCGCGCACCATAGACCACACGGGCATAGAGATCACGACCCACGGAATCAGTACCGAACCAGTGAGAGGCACTCGGCTCCAACAGCGCGGTGGTCTGTGAGTGGAAGGGGTCCTGGGCAGTGAACAATCCCGGGATCAATGCCATGAGGACGGCGATGGTCAGCACCACCATGGAGATGATCGCGCCGGGGCGGGTCCACGGATTGACAGTGAAACGGCGCTTGCGCCCCGGATCGGTGGCACCGGTGCGCTGGTTGCCGAACTTCAGCTTCTTGGGAATCTGTGCGTTAGTCATGGGTTATGCCCTCTCCCTGCGACGCAGACGTGCATCGAGAACCGGGTACAGCAGGTCGACGATGAGGTTGATCAGGACGTAGATGGCGGCGGCGATGACCACGATGGCCAGCATCACCGGGGTGTCGCGATTGGCCACCGCATTGACGGTCATCGCACCGATACCCGCGCGTCCGAAGACGGTTTCCGTGACCACTGCACCACCGACAAGTTCACCGAACAGGATGCCCGCCATGGTCAGGGTCGGCAGCAGCGCATTGCGCAGCACATTGCGGAAGAAGATCCACATCTCACTGGCACCCCGTGCCCGGACTGCAGCCACGAACGGCTGATTCTTCACTTCCTCAATGGAGCGGATGAATACCTGAGCCAGTGGGGCCGCGATGGGAATGGACAATGTGATGGTGGGCAGGATCAGTGCCTGGCCGGTGGAGGCACCGATCACCGGCACCCAACCCAGGCGGAAGGACACCACCTGGATCAGCATGATGCCGAGCCAGAAGCTGGGCAGGGAGATGAACAGCGGTGGCAGTGCGTTGAAGATATTACGGATCCAGGCGAAACGATCCAGCGTTGCCAGGATGGAGATGCCCAGCGCCAGGACCACCGCGAGAGCGAAGGCCAGGATCGCCAGGATGAAGGTTCCGGGGAAGGCCTCAGCGATCATGGTGGCCACCGGGGTTCCGAATTGAACGGAAAATCCTAAGTCACCGGTGAGGAAACCACCCAGAGACAGGAAGAACTGACTGATCAGTGGCTGATCAGCGCCATAAGATTCCCGGATCTCCTCCAGCTGCGTCGGGGAGAGTCCCAGGTCCGGGCTGGCATAACGCGCGGTGACGGCGTCACCGGGTAGTGCAGACAACAGGATGAATGCCAGTGTGAAGGTGACCAGCAGCACCAGGACCGCCTGGCCGATACGGCGCAGAATCTGTGCGGTGCTCATTTAGTCCTCCTCCTTGAGGGTTGCTTCTCCATTGACGCCGGATGCAGCATCGGTATCGGTGCCATCATCAGTGCCGTCATCTGAGCCGTCATCTGCGCTGTCTTCCGAAAAGTCCAGATAGGTCTCATAGAAGTCCGGACGACCGATCACCTCAGGCGCGAAGCCCTTGACATAGGGCTGCAGACCGTAGACCACGGGCTCTTCGAACAATGGCAGCACATAGGCCTGTTCGGTGATGTAGTCCTGGGCGGCGGCGGATGCTGCGGCGCGGTCTTCCTCCCTCGCACTGGAGGCGATGGCGAAGAGCAGTTCCTCCAGCCTCTGATCGCCGATGTCCTCGGTGCCGTCGGCTTCCGTGGTGAGGTTGAGGAAGGCGTTGCGGTTGGTGGAGTAGAACTTGGACTTCAACACGTCATAGTCAGCGCGGCCAACCATGGAATGGCGCACCTGGATGTTGTCCATGTCCAGGGAATCGGCGGTCTGGGTGGCATGGTCACCCGGGTTGAGGTTGACCTTGACTCCGATTTCGGAGAGCTGATCCTGCACCATGGTGGTCACCTCGCGGGAGCGGGGCTGCGGGACGGCTTCGTTGAAGGTCAGTTCCAGAATCTGGCCGTCTTTTTCACGCCAGCCGTTGTTACCCATGACCCAGCCGGCCTCGTCGAGGAGACGTTCAGCAGCTTCAGGGTCATAGACATAGGCATCCACCTGTTCCTTATAACCCAGCGCGTTTGAGGCGAGGGTGGAGGTGGCCAGCTTGTAGGAGGAGCTGAAGAGCACATCCATGATGGTTTCCCGGTCCACGCCGTGGATGAGCGCCTGGCGGACACGGATGTCCTGCAGGATGGGGTGTTTGAAACGGAAGAAGTATCCGTTGTTTACACCGCTGGTGGAGTTCCAGACCACGTCGAGGCCCTGATCCAGGAGGTGTGCCTCCACGGGTGCCTCGATCTGCCGGGCGATGTCGGCCTGCCCGGAGACCAGTGCACCGGTGCGCACGGATTCCTCAGCGGCCAGGACGTATTCGATCTCTTCGAGTTTGGCAGGTCCCTGATGTTCACGGGCTGGTGGTGCCCAGTTGTAATCTTCACGGCGGGTCAGCGTGAGGTTGGTGCCCAGGGTTTCACCGGTGATCACGAAGGGGCCGGAACCGATGACGTTCTCGGCATTGCCCGGCGCGAACTGTTCGGTGGCCAGGTCGAGGGTGTCGTCGGAGTAGAGGCCGGCGTTGAAGGAGCTGGTGGCCTGGGCGAAGCCTGGTGCTGGTTCTAAGAAGTGGAAGCGGACGGTGTTCTCGTCGATCACTTCGCCGTAGTCATAGCTGGTGATCTGCTCCGAGGTGGTCAGGCGGCGGTCTGGATCGCCCTTGCCGTAGAGGTCGAAATTCTTGACCACGTTCTCAGCTGTCAGAGGGGTGCCGTCGGAGTAGGTGACATCGGTGCGGATGGTGAAGGTGAACTCGGTGGCGTCGTCGTTGATCTCTGGCAGGGCGGTGGCGATCCACGGTTTGAGCTCGAGGGTCTCCGGGTCCTGGTAGAGGAGGCGGTCGGTGATGTTGTTGACCACGGCGCCGTTGGGGTAGAACCCTGCTGATGGCGGGTAGAGCGTGGCAAAGAATCCGGGTTCCAGATAGGTGAGGCGGTCGCGCTCCCCTTCTTCGGCGGGTGCGCTCGTGCATCCGGCGAGTACGGCCAGGCTGGTGACCACGGCGGCTACCGATCCGGCAAGTCTGCTAAACCGAGCGGTATGCTTGTGCCGACCGCTCGGTTCATTCGCCCGTTCATGGCTTTTACCATGCGTGCGCTGTCCTGACACTGGGGTTTCCTCCATGGATTCGTTAATTACTTTCCTTATCAGCTAATTTATGCACTGAAAGATAGCACATTTTTAGACAGATCGGTATTATAGCGATAGACCGAACAGTCTGTTTTGTTTCATTTTCTTCTTTGAGCAGGAGCTTCCCGTGAATACGCCCTCGAGTTCGCCCACCACCACGCCCCCTGCCCAGGTTGCGATCGTGGGCGTCGGCCCCCGGGGCATTTCGGTCATTGAGAGAATCGCCGCTGCACTCAACGCAGCCCACCAGAACAGCCAGCCCGACCAGGGCCTTATCCTCCACCTCATCGAGGATTCCGAGATGGGTGCCGGCAACATCTGGCGCACCGACCAGACCCGCACGCTGTGCATGAATACCCTCGCCGGTGCCGTCACCCTGTTCACCGAACCAGGATCCACCGTCACCGCCCCCGTCGTGGAGGGCCCCATCCAATACGACTGGATCCGACTGGTCCGCGGTGATGCCGAGGACACCCTCACCGACATTCCGTCAGCGGCCGTGAAGCTCTTCCGTGATCATCCACCGGCTACCCACGTCGCAGAGGACTTCCGTGAAGAACTCGAGCAGACCCTCCCCCAGTCCAATCCCTCACGCGCCCTCTACGGCGCATACCTGCGCTGGGCTTTTGACGTTGCCCTTGCACTTCTCCCCAACTGGGTCCGGGTGGAACAGCACCATGCCCGCGCAGTGAACATCCGTGAAGACGGCGAGCGCGACATCATCACTCTCTCTGATGCCACGATGGTCACCGCCGACGCCACCGTACTAGCTGTGGGTTGGCAGACCCCTGCCGCCAACGCCGAGGAACAGGCACTGGCACAGGCCACCGAGGATTATCCTGAGTTGACCTGGATCCGCCCCGGCAACCCCGTGGAGCAGAATCACCAGGACATCCCTGCAGGAGAGAAGGTACTGGTCAGGGGCTTAGGGATGGGCTTCTTCGACATCATGGCCCTGAGCACCATTGACCGTGGCGGCGTCTTCCACGAAGATCCCTCCACCAGGTCCGGCCTGCGCTATGAGCCCTCCGGCAACGAGCCGCACTTCATCATCTCCTCGGGGCGTGGTTATCCCTACCTGCCCAAATCTGATTACAAATCACTGCCGCCGGGTGCAAAACTAGCCCGACTCAAGGCTGTCATCGGTGCCCTGAAAGCGCAGAACCGTGGGCTGGCCAGCATCAACTATGACACGGAAGTGTGGCCGGCAGTAGCCCGCGATGCCTATGAGGCTTTCTACGAAAATCTCCACCGCGTATCCCCCGAGGCCATCACCACATCATTGGAGGCCATCACGGTGACGATCGATGAGGTGGACGTCGATAAGCTTCCCACCGCACTCCGCGCCCACGTCACCTCGCCCGCCCACGTCTTCGACCTGCATGCCTGGGAGTATCCGCTCGCAGGTGCCAACGGCACCATCGAGGAGCTCACCGCACGCATCGCCGACCGCATGGCCGCCGACATCCGGCATGCCGAGCTTGCCTGGGACAGCCCGTTGAAATCCGCATTGTGGTCCATTTCCGCCTCGCGCAAACCCAGCGGCATCCTCGGTGCGGAAGGTCGCCTGACCTTTGAGTCACGCCGCAGCCGCTACGCCGCTGTCATGGCGATCGGCCAGATGGTCGGCTCTGGCCCACCGCTGTTCCGCACCCGCGAGCTACTCGCGCTCGTTGATGCCGGCCTGGCCACCTTCGCCGGCGCCCGCCCACAGGTGAGCGTGCAAACAGACGGGAACGCCGCCACCTGGCAGCTCACCTCTCCGACGACCGGTGATCGCCCGTTGCGCTCAACCACGCTTATCGACGCCTGGATGCACAGCCCCGATATCCGTGTCCCGAGTGATCCCCTCGGCCAATCCCTCATGGCCGATGGCCGGGTACGCGCTTTCAATAACTACACCACCGATGGCACCGCAGCTCCCTCCGGTTCCCCGGAGGTGGATCCCACCACCCGCCTGTTGATCCACCCCAACGGCGACGTGGACAAACGTGTCCAACTGATCGGCATCCCCACCTACGCACAGCTGCCTGACACCACCATCTCCCCCATGCCGGGTACTGATCCACTCATGCTCCAGGAGACCGATAAAACTGCCATGAACCTGCTCCGCCGTATCGGCTTAATATAAGCGCAAACTGAAATAGTGCCTCCTCCGGGATAGAGTCGGGGGTTGGGCCCTTTACCCACGCCCACCTTTAAACAACCAGTTGTTTTCCCAGGAGTGAACTTTTCATATGTCTAAAACCCCTACCGGTTATACAAATTTCAACGGCGATGTCATCGAGTTCGGTTCTCCCGAGGCCCTGGCAGAGGAGGCACGCACCACCTCCCTGGACAAGGAGCGGGTGTTCCATTCCTGGTCCGCCCAGGACAAGATCACACCGAAGGCCTGGGCAACCGCACAGGGAGCCACCCTCTATGACTATGAGGGAACAGCCTTCCTGGACATGGGTTCCCAGCTGGTCAGCGCCAACCTGGGCCATAACCATCCGGCACTGGTCGAGGCGATCCGCACTCAGGCCGGACGAATCACCAACCTCAACCCCGCCTTTGCCAATGACATCCGTTCCGAACTTGCGGACCAGATTGTGAACAAGGCACAGGGCGAGTTCTCCCACGTGTTCTTCACCAACGGCGGTGCCGATGCCATCGAACATGCGGTGCGCATGGCGCGTCTGCACACCGGTAAGAACAAGATCCTCTCCGCCTACCGCAGTTACCACGGCGCCACCGGTTCCGCGATGATGCTCACCGGTGAGAACCGCCGCCTGGGCAACCCCACCACCGACGGTGATATCTATCATTTCTGGGCTCCGTTCCTCTACCGCTCCTCCTTCTTCGCCGAGAACCAGGAACAGGAATGCGAACGCGCACTGAAGCACCTGGCGGACACCATCGCCTTCGAGGGCCCGGACATGATCGCGGCCATCATCCTGGAACCCGTGGTGGGCTCCTCCGGGATCATCGTGCCACCTGCCGGGTACCTCGCGGGTGTGCGTGACCTGTGCGATCAGCACGGCATTCTCTTCATCGCCGATGAGGTGATGGTGGGTCTGGGCCGCACTGGAAAATTCTTCGCCTACGAGCACGGTGGCGCTGATCTGCAGCCGGACATGATCACCTTCGCCAAGGGCATCAACGCCGGTTACGCCCCGCTCGGTGGTGTGGTGATGACACAGGCCATCCGCAATACTTTCGGCCAGCAGGCCTACTCAGGTGGCCTGACCTACTCCGGCCACCCACTGGCCGTGGCACCCGCGCTCGCCGCGCTGGAGGTCTATGAGGAGGAGAAGATCTTCGAGCGCGTGGCCTCCCTCGGGGAAAACATGATCGCCCCACGCCTGGCAGAAATCGCAGAGAAGCACTCCGCCGTGGGAGATGTCCGTGGCATCGGTTTCTTCTGGGCCCTGGAATTTGTCACGGATGCGGAGTCCAAGACCCCTGCCGGTGCCGAGGCCATGGCCGCGGGTGCCGCGGCATTCAAGGAACACGGTGTCTGGCCGATGATCTCCGGCCACCGTTTCCACATCGCGCCTCCCCTGGTGACCACCGAGGAGGAGCTGACACAGCTCCTCGACGCGGTTGACGCCGCCACAGCGGCAGTCAGCGCCGAGGTACTCGCACTGGCCGGCTAGTCAGTGCTTAATTCCGGTCGGCCAGCTCCACCCGTGGGCGCACGTCCACGTTGGTGATCTGGGTGGTGGGACCTGCGTCCACCACGAACCGGATGGCTCCCGCCACCTCCACCGGGTCGATATAGAACTCCGGTTGGTAGGTGGCATTCTTTTCTTCCATGAGGCCGCGCAGCATCGCGGTGTCCGTCGGCCCCGGGCTCACGGTGGACACCCTCACCCCATATCCGGACTCTTCCTTACGCAGGGCATCCGCCAGGCCACGCAGTGCGTGCTTGCTCACCGCATACACGGTGTTGCCCGGGTGTGCACCATGACCGGCACCGGAGTTGATGAACACCACCTGCCCCTGCGCGCTGCGCAGCGGTTCCAGGAGTTGACGGGTCAGCTCAGCCGGGACCACCACATTCAGATCCAGGTGTTTATACCAGTCATCCCTGCGGGCGGTCTCTACAGAATGGTGATGGGCGATGGCGGCGGCGTGGATGAGAACATCCACCCGCTCCAGACCTCTGAGTTCTTCAATCCCTCCCCCATCCAATACGTCTGCCACAATATCGGTGTCCACGGCCACAACATTGTCCAGCTGTGCCAGTTCTTCCAGCACATCCTTGTTGCGCCCAAGCGCATAGACCTCATGGTCCCGGGCAAGATTTTTCACAATCTCCACGCCCATTCCCCCGGTCGCTCCGGTTACAACAGCCAACGGTTTAGACAAAGCGATTCCTTTCCAAACTATTTTCCCACCCTGAAATAGGTGGTTAAACAAACACATCGATCTGGTAGAAGCAATTCTATGGATTTGATGGTCTTATAGGCGTAACCTGATTAATCATGCCAAGCGAAACTTTAAAGCCTGTCGCCGCAGCCGAGGCGTCCCCGACCACGGGGTCAACCGGCCGTCGTCCCGGACGTCCAACCCAACGAATTCTCACTGTTGATTCTATTGTTGACCGTACCCTCGCCATCGCCGGCCAAGAGGGATTTGCCGCAGTTACCATGAACCGCCTGGCCCGGGACATGGGTGTTACCCCGAGGGCCCTGTACAACCACGTGGCTAACCGCCAGGAGATCGTGGACCGCGTCTGGGTCCGCATGATCAATGAGGTCACGCTCCCTGAACTGGATACCGACGAGTGGCGGGATTCCTTCCATGTGCTGTGGAATTCCCTCCGCACACAGTTCCAAAAATACCCACGGTTGCTCCTCGTGGCATTGGATGAGCACATCACATCAGCTGGCACCTCCCCGATGCGCATCTCGGTGGTGGAACAAGCCCTCACCTTCTTCACCTCCATCGGCCTTTCCCTCAGGCAGGCCACTGTGGTGAATGAGATGCTCATGGCAGACCTGTTCAGTTTCGCACTCACCGCTGATTACCACTATGGCAGGCGTGATGAGCAGACCCGCGCCATGACCTTCCAGCCGGTTCCCGAGCCGTGGTTGGATCAGCACCCCGAGGTGGATGCTCCCCTGGCCCGTAAGGCAACAAAAGAGTCCGTCAGCACCGCTGACGAACTCTTCGGTTTCATCGTGGAGTCCCGGATCGCCTATGTGGAAAAGGTCCTCGGGCAATAACCCACTGTTTTATGTCAGTTCATTGAGGGCCTGCTCAACATCGGCGAGCAGGTCCTCCACATCCTCAATACCGATGGAGATACGCACCAGGTCACGGGGAACCTCCAGCTGGGATCCAGCTGCAGACTGGTGGGTCATGGTGGCCGGGTGTTCCACCAGGGACTCCACACCACCGAGGGATTCAGCCAGGCAGATCAGCTTGGTGGAGGTACAGAACTTCTTGGCTGCCTCCTCGCCACCGGCGAAACGGACGGAGATCATTCCGCCGAAACGCTTCATCTGTCGTTTGGCCACCTCATGGCCGGGGTGGGTTTCCAGGCCCGGGTACAGCACCTGTGCCACCTCCGGGCGGCCATCGAGGAACTCAGCGATCTTCTCGGCGTTGTCGCAGTGACGATCCATGCGGACACCGAGGGTCTTGAGCCCACGTCCGGTGAGATAAGCATCGAACACGCTCGGGATCGGACCGATGCCGCCCTGCATGAACAGCAGTTCCTCATCCAGTGCCTGATCATTGGTCACCACGAGGCCACCGACCACATCGGAGTGTCCACCGATGTACTTGGTGGTGGAGTGCAGCACGGCGTAGGCACCGAGCTTCAGCGGCTGCTGCAGGTACGGGGAGGCGAAGGTATTGTCCACCACCAGCTTGGCGTTGGTGCCTTCAGCGGCGGCTGCCACGGCTTCGATGTCGGTGATGGCCAGGGCAGGGTTGGTGGGGGTCTCCACCCAGATCAGCTTGGTGTTGTCCTTGATGGCGGCCTTGACCTCGGCGACATCAGAGGTATCCACCACTGAGTACTCGACACCCCAGGCGGCGAAGACGGTGTCGATCAGCCGGAAGGTTCCGCCATAGGCGTCATTGCCCAGGATGATGTGATCCTGTGGCTTGAGCAGGATGCGGAAGAGGATATCGGTGGCGGCCATGCCTGAGGAGAAGGCGCGGCCGTATTCTGCACCCTCAAGGGCTGCGACGGTCTGCTCGAGGGCGGTGATGGTCGGGTTACCGACACGGGTGTACTCATAACCGCGGCGCAACTCGTTCGGGCCGTTCTGCGCGAAGGTGGTGGACGCATAGATCGGGATGTTGATCGAGCCGTAGTAATCATCCGGCTCATATCCGGCATGGATCGAGGCGGTGGAAAAACCCTGGTTGGTGGGGTTGGTAGACAAGTTGGATCAACTCCTGAATATAAACTGCGGGGCTGTGCGCAATAATAGACCAAGCTGTCCATTTATTTCCAAACCCGCCCCCATTAATTTCAGGGCCTCATGATTCGAAGGCGAACCAGCGCCCCCGCACCTGCTCCAGATGCACCGGAATCCCGTAGAGGTCTGCGAGGTTGTCCGCTGTGAGCACCTCCCCCACCGGTCCTGCCGCCAGCACGCGGGCATCCCGCATCATGAGCACATCGGTGGTGGAGGCGGCGATCTCCTCGACATGATGAGTGATCATCACCGTGGTCAGCTCCGGCATCTCCGCCCGGAGGGTGTCCATGACGCGAAGGAGGGTCTCACGCCCGGGAAGGTCGAGGCCGGTGCTCGGTTCGTCGAGAAGCAGAAGCTCAGGCGAGGGCATGAGTGCACGCGCGATCAACGTCCGTGCCCGTTCGCCCTGGCTCATGGCAGACCAGCGCCGGTCGGCGCGGCCGGTCATGCCGACCAGCTCCAGGAGAGCATCCCGCCGGATCAGGTCTGCCGTGGTGGGGTCCCACCGGGCGAGCAATCCGCTGGAGGCGGTCAGTCCGGTCAGCACGGCCTCGTGGGCGGGGATGTCATCGAGGCGCTGCTTGGGATCCACATATCCGATGTGGCGGCGCAGCATGCGGGTATCCACACGCCCGAAACGGTGACCGAGCACATCCACCGTGCCCTCAGACGGGTAGAGATGGGTGCCGGCCATATTCAACAGGGTGGTCTTCCCCGCACCGTTGGGCCCGAGCACCGCCCAGTGGGAACCACGGGGGATGCGCAGATTGATATCAGTGACCAGATGTTTCGAACCGCGGCGGACAGTGACATCGTCGAATACCAGACAATCGGCGGGTTGGTGGGGCATGGTGTTCACCCTATCAATCCACCTGCCCGGGGAGCGGGCATAGACTTGGGGGTATGACGAGCACGGAGAATTTCTATGACAGCGTGGGTGGCGAGGAGACCTTTTCCCTCATCGTCCACCGTTTTTATGAGCAGGTGCGCACCGATGACATCCTCGGTCCGATGTATCCGCCGGATGATTGGGAGGGCGCGGAGCAGCGCCTCAAGATGTTCCTGGTCCAGTTCTGGGGTGGGCCCAAGGATTATTCCGAACAGCGTGGCCACCCGCGCCTGCGCATGCGGCATGCCCACTACCCCATCGGTGACACCGCCGCGCAGCGGTGGCTGGACCTGATGAGCAACGCCCTGGACAGCCTGGATGAGGGAACTCTCACCACCGATCAGCGCACGGCCATCTGGGATCACATGCTGCGTGCCGCCGATATGCTCATCAATTCCAATCCTGATCCCCATGAGCGCGGGGAGTAGAGCGGGGACAGTAATCCGGGTTTAGAGTCAGGGTCCATGACTCGGATCCTTGAAGTGTTACGTAGTTTTGGTCTCCTGGGAGTGACCGCCTTCGGTGGCCCCACCGCCCACCTGGGGTATTTCCGGGAAGAGTTCGTGGTGCGGCGCCGCTGGTTGAGCGACACCGACTACTCGGAAGTGGTGGCCATCAGCCAACTACTGCCCGGCCCCGGCTCCTCCCAGGTGGGCCTCGCGCTCGGTTATCACCGCGCCGGTTTCGGCGGCCTGCTGGCCGCGTGGTTCGCCTTCACCCTGCCCGCGGCCGTGCTGATGACGGCGTTCGCAATGCTTTTCGACGCGCCCTCCGCCGGCTGGACGATGGGTCTGCTGGCGGCTGCGGTCGCCGTGGTGTTCCACGCGGTCAGCGGCATGGCGAAATCGATGGCGTCTACAAAGATCACCGCCACCATCGCCGTGGCGGCCGGGATCACCGTCCTGGTGGTGCCCTCCACGATCACGCACCTGGCGGTGATCGTGGTCGCTGGCATCCTGGGCGCCCTGCTGCTGCGGGCTGCCACTGCCCCTACCGCTGATCAGGGCACCGGAACCCGGCCGGTGCCTGCCTGGGCCGGTGTGGGCTCACTGGTGCTCCTCGCCCTCGGCCTGGTGGCGGCGGTGCTCGCCGGCGGTTTCTACCCTGCCTTCTTCCAGGCAGGCTCCATTGTCTTCGGTGGCGGCCATGTGGTGCTGCCCGTCCTGGAACAACTACTGGTGGTGCCCGGATGGATCGGACAGACAGAATTCCTGGCCGGTTATTCAGCGGCTCAGGCTGTGCCGGGCCCGATGTTCTCCTTCGGCAGTTACCTGGGTGCCCTCCACGCCGGTGTGGCGGGGGCGGTGATAACCACGGTGCTGATCTTCCTTCCCGGTGCCCTGCTCATGCTGGCCGGTCTGCATTTCTGGGGACGGTGGCGCACCCACCCCACGCTGCAGGCGGCGGTGCGCGGGGTCAACGCCGGTGTGGTCGGACTGCTCGGCGCCGCACTCTACGATCCCGTGTTCACCCACGGCATCACCGGAGTGGCTTCACTGGCCATCGCCACGGTGTGTTGGCTGGGCCTGGCCAAATGGAAAATCCCGCCCTGGGCGATCGCAGTGGGATCTGCCCTGGCGGGATGGATACTGCTCTAGAACTCAGAATACACTGAGCCCCAGACTGGAGGAATGATAAACCGTGCCGAAGGGGGCATCCACCCGTGTCCACCGCCCATTGACCGAGACCCGCAGATGGCGGGGCACATCATCGGGAGCGGCGAAACCGGGGATCAACCCCAGGGAGGTGCAGGTGAAAATGGTCCGCATCTGGATGTGTGCGGTCTGCCCATTGCCGTCAACCGCGATGACCTCCTGGTCCATCAGCGAGGACGGCGGCCCCATCGGACCGGAGAACTGCCGGGCGAGGGCCTGGCCCTGATCCGCCAGCTGACGGACAACGGTGACCGGGATATCATCAACGAAGGTGAATCCGGCCGCAGGCGGCAATGATCCCGGCCAGTTGGCATCACGTGCGGGGCCGACTTCAGTAGTGGTGTGCGCCAGGGCCTGCAATAAGTCCGCTGCACCCACCGTGGCACCGTCCCGCCCGGCGACACCGCTGATTCGACGTGAAGCGGTCACACCGAAGGGCGTGGTCACAAACACATCAACGGTATCGGGGGTCAACTGCCGGAAGCGTGCGCTGGCAGTGGATTCCATGCCCACGGCACGGGCCACCAGTGCCTGGAGGCCCGCAGCACCAGCGGTGACGGTGAGAGTTTCTGGAGCAACCACTAGGCCTCCAGGGCCTCCTTCTCCTGAACCTCAGAGCTGGCGACACGGGTCAGGACCTTGCGCTCAGTCTTGCTGATGGATCGTGGGGCCGCAGTCTGGATATTCACCGTGACCTGCACACATTCAAGCACGCAGCACACACGACCGGTGCGGTCCTTGACTTCCTGGCGGGTGGTGAAGGACGTGTTGCCGATCTTGGTAACCACGGTCTCCACGATGGCGGTGGTGGTGTCCGGAAGGATCGCCCGCAGGTAATCGACCTCAAGGTGGCGGACAAACACAGCCGGGATCTCATAACCCCGCTCCCGGAACTGATCCTCGGCGAACGCCAGGCGCGCCTCCTGGGCGATTTCAATGAATGCCGCGTTGTTCACGTGTCCGAAACGGTCAAAGTCAGACCAACGTAGTTCGACCTCCGCGGTGTGGAGGGATTTCAGTTTATTTTCTTCGCTGGCTGCCATGGATTAGCCTCGGCCTCTTTCTTTAAAGGGTGTTCATGCGTCTCGCAAGCATTCTACCGACGACCATAGCCGCCGTGTAGTTACAACGGAGTTACTGCGGAGCTACTGCGGAGTTACTGCTCATCGGGGGAGCTTTAGCTGGAAATATCACCGCCCGCCTCCCATGGACTCGGGATGCGGGCGGTGAAGGTGTCAATCCGGGAAGACCTAGCGGGTCAGCTTGCGGTGGGTGACACGGGAAGGACGTGCGGCATCAGCACCGAGGCGCTCCACCTTGTTCTTCTCATAGTCCTCGAAGTTACCCTCGAACCAGTACCACTGCCCCTCAGCGACATTGCCCTCCCAGGCAAGGATGTGGGTACAGGTACGGTCCAGGAACCAACGGTCGTGCGAAATGACCACTGCGCAACCCGGGAAGTTGACCAGGGCGTTTTCCAGGGAGCTCAGGGTTTCAACGTCAAGGTCGTTTGTCGGCTCATCGAGCAGGATCAGGTTTCCGCCCTGCTTCAGGGTCAGCGCCAGGTTGAGGCGGTTACGCTCACCACCGGACAGGACCTTGGATGGCTTCTGCTGATCCGCGCCCTTGAAACCGAAGGCGGACAGGTAGGCACGCGACGGCATTTCGTTCTGGCCGACGATGATGTAATCCAGTCCGTCAGAGACGACCTCCCAGACGGTCTTCTCCGGATCGATGTTCTCACGGCCCTGGTCCACATAGGACAGCTGGACGGTCTCACCGACGGTGACGGCACCGGAATCCGGCTGCTCCAGACCGACGATGGTCTTGAACAGGGTGGTCTTACCCACACCGTTCGGTCCGATGACACCAACGATGCCGTTACGCGGCAGGGTGAAGGACAGATCCTTGATGAGGGTGCGGCCATCGAAGCCCTTGCCCAGGTTCTCCACTTCCACGACCTTGTTGCCCAGGCGTGGTGGGGTGGGGATCTGGATTTCCTCGAAGTCCAGTTTCCTGTACTTCTCGGCTTCGGTCACCATCTCCTCGTAGCGCTGCAGACGGGCCTTGTTCTTGGCCTGACGTGCCTTCGCACCGGAGCGGACCCAGGCGAGTTCATCCTTCAGTCGCTTCTGGAGCTTCTGGTCCTTCTTACCGGACACCTCGAGGCGCTCGGCCTTCTTCTCCAGGTAGGTGGAGTAGTTGCCCTCGTAGGGGTGCAGCTTTCCACGGTCAACCTCACAGATCCACTGAGCAACGTGGTCGAGGAAATAACGGTCGTGTGTGACAGCAAGGACGGCGCCCTTGTAGTCAGCGAGGTGCTTCTCCAGCCACAGGACGGACTCGGCATCCAGGTGGTTTGTGGGCTCATCGAGGAGCAGCAGGTCAGGCTCGGACAGCAGCAGCCTTGCCAGTGCGACACGACGGCGCTCACCACCGGAGAGGTGGGTGACCGGCTCATCGCCCGGAGGGCAACGCAGGGCGTCGAGTGCCTGCTCGATCTTGGAATCGATCTCCCAGGCGTCAGCGGCGTCGAGGGCTTCCTGGAGGACACCCATCTCGTCCATGAGCTCATCGGTGTAGTTGGTGGCCATTTCCTCGGCGATGGCCTCGAAGCGCTGCTTCTTCTCGAAGATCTCGCCCAGACCCTCTTCAACGTTCTGGCGAACGGTCTTCTCTTCGTTCAGCTCAGGTTCCTGCAGCAGGATACCGACGGTGGCACCCGGATCCAGGAAGGCGTCACCGTTGGAGGGCTGATCCAGTCCCGCCATGATCTTCAGGATGGAGGACTTACCGGCACCGTTCGGGCCGACGACACCGATCTTGGCGCCTGGGTAGAATGCCATGGTGACATTGTCAAGGATGACCTTGTCACCGATGACCTTGCGCACGTTTCTCATCGTGTAGATGAACTCGGCCAATGTATCCCCTTAAATGCGATATTGCGTTTGAGTACTCAACGCATCAGATTACATGAGCACGGGGGATAAAAGCACCCTGGGCGGGCTGATTCCCAGGCCGGCGGCGAGACCACCGGCCTGAGGGCATCAGAGTGACCCTAGTAATTCGGCTGCTCCCCCTCCCCTGCGGTACTGGCACCGACGAGTTCCCTGTTCTGCTCCCCTGAGGTTTCCTTTTCGGTGTCAGGGACGGGTGCCTCCTTCTCCGACTGCCCGCGACGGTTGGGATCGGGGTAATCGGCATCGTTGCTTGCGGGGAGTTCGACATCGTCGAGGTTGCTCTCCAACGGTGGGCGGGCATCCCGGTACCCGACCTTGTAGTAGTTCATGTCCACGCCGATGGACATCGCCCTGATCCGGATCTCCTGATTCTTCACGGCCTTGGCCTCAGGATCAGCACCGGGCGGAGGGGTTTCCCATTCATTGGTGTACAGCATGCCCTGGACGATGACAGCGGTTCCCCTCACCAGCGCCTGGTGGGCGTTGATGCCGAGCCTGCCCCAGGCCTCCACGTTGATGTAGAGCTGATCGATATTCTGCCAGTCCGTGCCCTTCCGGTAGGAGCGGGATGAGGCGATCCTGATGCGGAGCACGCCATCGGTCTTGTCGGTGTTGGTGTGGTAAACGGGATCGGTGATGATGCGGCCGGTGATGGTGATTGGTGTGTTGTACATGTGGATCGTGACTTCCTTCTTCGGTGTTGTTTGTGGTGTCACCGCGCAGTCTGGCAGGAAAGGAAAGATCCGTAAAACACCGAAGGCGTCAGCCTGTGGATCGTTTCGGTCTATCCACAGGCTGACGCCGTCGCGCCCGAGGGGCGCTTGACAAAGGGGCGTCGAGAAGCTCTTTATTCTTTCTTGAATTCGGTGTTGTAATAATCGGTATGGGGATCATGCCCCTGACTCATACGGGAGAGCATCTGGTTGTATTCCTCCATGTCAGCGAAACCAGTCTCCGCGGCGCGCTGCTCGTACTTCTGCTCCACCACACGCTCCTCCCGCAGCCAGCCACGGAAGAGATAACCGAAGACCACGATGAGCGGGAAAGAACCGGACGCCCACGCGATGCCACCGCCGACGAGCTGGTCATAGGCCAGATCGACATTCCACGGCAGGTCGAGACGGGTGTAGAACTCCTCCGCCAGGATCTCCTGCAGCTGCATCAGGTACACACCGAAAAAGAGGTGGAACGGCATGGAGAAGGTCAACCAGGCCAGGCGGGAGACGTGGGTGCGTTCCACCGGGGTGGGATCCGGGCCGATCATCTCCCAGTAATAGATGTAGCCGGAGATGACGAACACGAAGTTCATGATCAGGTGGCCCGCATGTTCCGAGACCATCAGGTCATACAGCGGAGTCAGATACAGGAAGTAGAAGATCAAAATGAACTGGATCGTGTTGACCGCCGGGTGCATGATGAAGCTCATCAGCGGATTGTTCACCATCGCCTTCACCCAGTCATGTACATTCGCCCGACCAGGCTCGCCGGCATCCACTGATTCCATGATGAGGGTGAGTGGCGCGCCGAGCACGAGGAACACCGGAACCACCATGGACAACAGCATGTGGGCGATCATGTGCATGGAGAAGGTCGCCGGCATGTTCATGCCGATACCAGAGGACACGGTGACCACCAGGGTGATGCAGCCAAGGATCCACCAGAAAGTACTCAGGTGGTTCCACTTCTTGCCCTTACGGTGCAGGACGTAGAGCCCGCGGAGATAGAATCCGGCGAGCAGGATACCGATGGTGCCGAGCATGATATCGAAACGCCACATGGTGAACACCGAAGTGAGGGTGGGTTCCTCGAAGAGCTCATATCCCATCTCAATCGCCATATAGGACATGTTCGGATCACGTGGCGGTGGTGGCGGGGTGCGGCCCATGGAGATGGCGATACCCACGACGGCAGCCATCACGATGACCTCCACGATGGCGACGCTGGCGAATAGACGGGAGTTGGTGGGATCCTTCCGAATCTTAGGGAGAGCCGCCGCACGGTGAATGAGGCCGAAACCAGCCAGAATGATCACGCCGATGGACTTGGCCAGGACGATCAGGCCATACCGTGTGGTGAGCCAATCCGACCATTCAATCCGGATCGCGGCATTGACAACACCGGAGGCGGCGATGCCGAACAGGGCGAAGGTGACGATATTGGAATACCGCCTGACCGCCAGATCAAGGTCCGGTCCGAGGCGTCGGCAGTGCGCCACCAGCGCCATCAGCCCACCCACCCACAGCACCATGAACAACAGGTGCCACAGCAGGGAGTTGGTGCCGTAATCGTGGTTGCCTCCAGCAGCGGAGTGGCCTTCCAACCCCAGGGGAATGATCATGGCGATCGAACCGATGAACAATAACGGCTGAGCCAACCAACGGTGTGTGATCAGGCCGGCGACACCGGTGAGAAACGCGAAACCGGAACACCATGCCCACGCTTTGGCCAGCGCCACCTGTTCAAAGGCCACCACCCAGTTCGCAGGCTGCACCGCGGTGGAAAATGGCTGACCCGACAGATCAGACATCACCAGCGGGATCATGAGGATGCCCACCAGTCCGAAACAGATCGCAGCGATGGAACCGGTACGTGCCGCCAGTATTCCATCAACATTGAGTTCAGAGCGACGGAGATCATTGATCCCGTCCACGGTGCGGGGACTGATGAGGAAGGTCGAAGCGAGGAAACTACCCACCGACAACGCTGCAATCATCCACCCCGCAGCGCGGAGGAATGGCAGACCTGCTGTGGTCAGCGCCCCCGGATCAGGGATACCGAGGGCCGCCAGGGAATCAGAGAGGAAACCCCACGAAATCGTGCCACCGACGATGCCTGCCACCACGATGAAAAGGACATACAGCGGCCAGGTGGAACGGACACTACGGTTCTTCACCGGTTGCTGTGCCCTGACGTTGGGGGTGGTTGTGTTCATTTCACTACTGCCATCAGGGGCCGCCGGGGACTGCCCGGGGGTGCCACTGACTGCGACCTGCTCATCCATATCCCCCAATCTAACCCCGCCCAGCCGGGATCCCTAGTCGACCAGGTTGGGCAATCCGGTTGGCAGCCGAACCCGGGTGTGCGCTAAAGTTCCTCAACGGACAGTTTTGTGGGCAGCCACACAGTGGGGTCAGTGAACCTTTCCTGCGTGCACCATATATAGTGTATTTCTTGGATACGCTGGTTCACCTACCATTGGTGATCATGAGCAGTCCGACGCCTCCATAGCTCAGTGGACAGAGCAACCGGCTTCTACCCGGTTGGCCGCGGGTTCGAATCCTGCTGGGGGCACAAAGTTCATACAGTTCAGGGCACTCTTTCGGGGCGAAGGGGTGCCCTGACTTTTGTTTTCCGGGTTCGAGGTGAACCCGCTTGACCACACTTGATCCCCATCGCCCTACCCCATGACGTGGGTGAATCCGCCCAGATCATTCGGGAAATCACCCGACCAGACGGCGCATCCCGGGCACTGGTCAGGCCGGCAAGGCCCATCGAGCGGGTAAGCCAATTTCTCGTAGCGTGTGCTCTGTTTGCGTGACCAAGAGGGGGCCACAATGTGCCCCAAGTCACTATATTGGGGGTCATGACAAAGACCAATCCTTATGTCTCATCTTTCCTCAGTTTATCCGAGCAGGTCCATGAAGCCGGACTGATGCGGCGTAGGTAAGGATTCTATTGGACCCGGATCCTATTCTGGACCTTGTCCAGCATCGCCACCTTGGGGGCGGTGATCCTGTTGGGCGATACCTGGTATCAGCTCATCCTCGCTGGATTTTTGGGATTGGCAATGTCCCAGCTCGGATTCCTCAGCCATGAGGCCACACACCAGGAAATATTTGCATCACGCAGGTGGAATGAATGGACGGCCCGGGTGCTGGGCAATCTGTTCATCGGTTTGAGCTATGGCTGGTGGACAAATAAACACAGCCGGCACCACGCGCAGCCCAATAAAGAACGCTGGGATCCTGATGTGACCCCCGGGGTGTTCTCGATGACGCCGGAAGCAACAGACCAGCGGAGTGACCTCCGTGCCAAACTCTCTCAATATCAAGGTTTCTACTTCCTCTTATTGCTTCCTTTCGAAGGTTTTTCCCTGCACATTTCCTCCGTGCGCGCTGTTTTCTTCTCACGTCAGATGAAACTTCGTTGGGTGGAAATCATCTTCCTCAGCATAAGACTGATCGGTCTACCACTGTTTTTGTTTATCGTTCTGCCCTTCTGGCTGGCCTTGGCCTTCCTCTTAGTCCAGGTTCTTGTCTTCGGGTTCCTCCTTGGTGGGGCGTTTGCCACCAACCACATCGGCATGCCGTCTGTCCCTCATGATGCAGAGATAGACTTCCTCCGTCGACAGGTGTACATGTCCCGCAATATTCGCGGTGGCCGGGTGGTGCACTTTCTCATGGGTGGGTTGCAGTATCAGATCGAACACCACCTCTTCCCAAGAGTGGCCCAACCGCATTTACCCGAATTGCAGAAAATGGTGCGTGAACAGTGCTCACAGCTGGGAATCCCCTACACTGAAACCACACTGGTGGATGCCTTTTCCACCATCATCGCCTATCTCAACCAGGTCGGGTTGAAAAACCGCGATCTCTACACCTGTCCATTGGTCCGTCAATATCGGGGTTGAAAGATCAGAGAGAACATATGAAGATCACTTTGAATTACGACACGTGTATTGCCTCAGGTAACTGTGGCTTCATTGCCCCACGGGTGTTCCAGAACCTGAAGGAGCATGAGGGTTTCGTCAGCTTGATCTGCGAGCACCCACCAGCAGAAGAATGGCCTACGGTTCACCGCGCGCAACATCTCTGCCCCTCGGGAACCATCTTCATCAAAGAGTGATTCCACGGGGTACTGCTCATCGGCGACCTCCTTTACACCCACCTGGGCAAGTCGATCTTGCAACAACTGGCAAGTCCTTGAAAAGTGCCTGATCACCGAGGACACTAGTGATATGAACAAGGAAAGTCTCACTCTCCCCGTGCCAGAAGGTCTCGCCGAGTCCGCAGCATTGCTGGGAAATGCCACCGACCACCTCACTGATGAACAGGCCCGCAGCTTCGTCCTGGAGCAGGTATCCACCGCTGATGTGAACGGCAAGAGCGTGTGCATCATCATCCCGGACGGCACCCGCTCCGGCCCTCATGGTCTGATGATCCAGGCGGCCTATGATGCCCTCGCGGATCGGGCGGCATCCATCACCATTCTCATCGCCCTGGGCACCCACGCCGCCATGCCGGAACCCGCCATCGCACGCCTTCTTGATGTGCCCTCTGGCACCATCGGTGAGCGTTTCCCCAAGGCGACGGTACTCAACCATGACTGGCAGAACCCGGAGGCCATCGCCACCCTGGGCACCGTGCCCAAGGAGGAGATCTCCCGGCTGACCCACGGACTACTCTCTGACCGTGACATGGCGGTGCAGATCAACAAGATTGTGGCGGAATCAGATATAAACCTCGTGGTCGGGCCAGTGTTCCCGCATGAGGTGGTGGGTTTCTCCGGCGGAAATAAGTACTTCTTTCCGGGTTGCTCTGTCCACGATGTCATCGATATCTCCCACTGGGTCGGGGCGCTGATCACTGCATCCGACATCATCGGCACCTTAGGCATCACCCCGGTACGCCAGCTGATCGACACCGCCTCCGACATGATCACGGGGGAGAAACTCGCTGTCACCTACGTGGCCACCTCCGCTGATGACGGTGGTTCGAACCTGCATTCCGTAGCCTTCGGCGGCACCCGTTCCGCATGGGCAGCCAACGCCCAGGTGGCCTCCCGCACCCACATCAAGTGGATGGATGAGCCTTTCAAACGCATCGTGTCCAAGGTCCCGGAGATGTACGAGGATCTGTGGACCGGTGCCAAGGGTGTGTACAAGATGGAACCCGTCTGCGCCGATGGTGGCGAGATCATCGTCTATGCCCCGCACATCACCGAGATCTCCGAGATGCACCCCGGCATCGGGGAGATCGGTTATCACTGCATCGAATACTTCACCAAACAGTGGGATAAGTTCAAGGACCACCCCTGGGGTGAGATTGCGCATTCCACCCACGTCCGTGGCCTGGGCACCTTCGATCCGGAGACCGGCGAGGAGAAGCTGCGCATCAACATAACCCTGGCCTCCCAGGTGCCACCGGAGGTCTGCGAAGCCTATAACCTCGGTTATGCCGATCCGGACACCCTGGACTGGGAGGCCTTCAAGGCGGATCCGGACACTCTCATCGTCGAACACGCCGGGGAGATCCTCCACCGCTTGGAAACCCAGCACTAATCCACACGCCCAGCTCACCGAAAGGCCCGAGTCACTTCACCATGCCACTCCCCGAGCCAGCTTCCACAGCTGGCGAACTCATCGAGCGTGTCGCCGCCCACCTGCCCACCACAGGGCGACTCGGCATCGCCTACTCCGGTGGTGTTGATTCCGCGACACTGCTGGCCATCGCCCATCATGTCCTGGGCCCTGAGCGCACCCTGGCGATCATGGCGGTATCCCCCTCCCTGGCCTCCCGTGAGAAGGCGATGGCCCTGGACACCGCGGAGTTCATCGGTGCACAGGTCATCCAGATCCAGACGGATGAACAGGCGGTTCAGGGTTACCGTGTCAACGATGTGGACCGGTGCTATTTCTGCAAGAACGAGATGTTTGAGCGAATTGATGAGGGGGTCGTCGATAAGCACAACCTGGCGGCCATCGCCTACGGGGAAAACGCCGATGACTCCAAGCGCATCGACCGGCCCGGCGCGCGGGCCGCGACCGAACACGGCGTACTGCGCCCGCTGTCGGAGGCCGGTCTGAGCAAGGCCGATGTGCGTGCCGTGGCGCGCGCCTTCCAGCTGCCGGTAGCCGACAAGCCGGCCGCGCCGTGCCTGGCATCGCGCATCCCCCACGGCCACGAGGTCACCGAGGCGAAGTTGAAGCAGATCGAGGCGGTGGAATTGATGCTCTACCAGCTTGGTTTCAGCGATTCCCGCGTGCGCCACCACGGTGATATCGCGCGCATTGAACTGCTCATCCACGAAATGTCCCGCGCCACTGCCCCTGAGGTAGCCCGGGAGATTGAAGCAGCCGCGACCCGGGCAGGGTTCAAGTACGCTGTGGTGGATCTGCGTGGCATCCAGTCGGGTGCGATGACGCTGTCCATCCTCAATGCGAAGGGAACTCTGTGACTGACGAGCGCACGCGGAAGGTCGGGGATTTCGCCCATCTGGACATCGACCGTGTCCGCCGCCGCGGTTACCCGGAGGCCATCTACTGCGAGAGCAAAACCGTTGAGCAGGTGGCTGCCATCGCGGTGAGTCTTGGTGAGATCGAGCAGACCACCCTGTTCACCCGGGCCAAGCCTGAGCATGCGGCTGCGGTCATGGAGGTGCTCGATGATGTCTTCTATGATCCGGTGGCGCGTTTTCTCGCTTATCCGGCGGCAGCCCCGGAACCGAGCGGGGTGTCGGTGCTGGTCCTGTGCGCTGGCACCTCTGATCTCCCGGTAGCCATGGAAGCGATGCATACCGCCCGCTACCTGGGACGATCCGTGTCGCTCATCGCTGATGTTGGTGTGGCCGGCATCCACCGTCTGCTCAGTTATGAGGCGGAGCTCCAGAGCGCCGGGGTGATCATCATTGCCGCCGGTATGGATGGTGCTCTGCCCAGCGTGGTCGGGGGCCTGGTGTCCTGTCCGATCGTGGCGGTCCCCACCTCTGTGGGCTACGGCGCGGGTTCCGGTGGGATCGCTCCCCTGCTGACCATGCTGAATTCCTGTGCGCCGGGGGTTGGTGTGGTCAACATCGATAACGGTTATGGAGCAGGGCATCTGGCTGCTCAGATCGCTGCCCGTTGAGCTGACCCTGCGGTAATTCCTGGGCATATTCCCCAACTACGACATCGCTTCGCAGACATCAGTCCCAAAAAGCCGATTTTCCTACTGATGTCTGTGATGCGATGTCGTAGTTGGTGTGGGGACCCGGCGGAGCACCTCTTTCGCACTGATCCCCAGAGCCAGCGCCGCGGCCTTGACATCCTCAAACTCCGGCTGGGCGGTCTGATCGACACCACCCCGGGAGCCGATCTTCACACGCACGGCCTCGCCAGCAACAGACACAGTTTCCCACCGGCGGTCCAGCCCCTCGCGCTCCACTTCCCAGGAACGCACACCGAAGGTGGTGGTCTCGGAGAACAGCACCCGTTTGATGGTTTCCACGTCCCTGGGTGCGGTGAGCACGTGAACAGTGTGGGCAGGTCTGCCCTTCTTCATCAGGATCGGGGTGAGCCAGGCATCACGGGCACCCGCGGCGAAGAGTTGATCGAGGACGCCTGGCCAGAGGCGGGCATCCATGTCGTCGATATTCGCCTCGAGCTGCACGAATCGCCCCGTGTCGGGGTTGGTCTGGGCCTGATCAATCACCATCACACGCGTCACATTCGCACGTCCGGGGAAATCCTTCGTGCCCGCACCGACACCGATCCTGGTGATCACACCATCAGGCAGCGACCCCGCAGCCTGCGCGAAATGCCTGATCAGCGCCACACCGGTCGGCGTGGACAGCTCCCCCTCGCCCCCGGTGGTGGTCGGCCAACCACGCACCAGCTCAGCCACTGCTGGCACGGGCACCGGGATATCCCCGTGCGCGGCCGCGATGCGGCCTGAACCCAGAGCGATTATCGACGAAAAGACCTCCCCCTCCCCCACCTGTCTCATGGCTTCACACACACCGACGATATCCGCGATGGAATCGAGCGCCCCCACCTCATGGAAGTGGATGGTCTCCGGATCCACGCCGTGGACGGCGCCCTCGGCAATGGCGATCCGTTCGAACACCGCCAGGGCATCGGCGCGGGTCTGCTCCGGAATGTCCGCCTCTTCGAGCATCGTCCGGATGGTGGTCCAGGTCCGGTGCGGGTGATGTTCCTGTGTGGTGACAACCTCCACCTTGGTGGATCGTTGCCCGGCGCGCTGCACTTCCTTGGACGTCAGTTGCACCTCACCGGGTACCACTGCATCGATCACGTGCAGGATCTGATTAAGGTCTGCCCCGGCGTCAACCAGAGCCCCCAGCAACATGTCCCCGGCTACCCCGGCGCTCGCATCAATCCACAGGCTCATGGGGACAAGGATACAACCCGGTGATGCACTGGGATTCCGGCGGCAAGTGAGGAGGGCACGTGGATGAGTCTCTGGTTGGAGCTACCGGCGAACGGTGGAGGATTCGCTTCATCACGAAGTTGGGTGATGAACTGGCCGTCGACAAGCACGTCCAGGTGATGGAGGAGCGCGCGGCGCTCATCGCTGAACACCTGAAGGGTCTCCCAGGAATAACCGGTGTAGGCCCAGATTGTTTTCTCCGGCAGTTCCTTCCGGATGCGGCGCACCAGCGGCAGGAGGTGCCGCGCGGAGAGAAACGGTTCGCCGCCCGCCAGGGTCAGACCCGCCACACGCCGGTTGGACAGGTCGCCCATGATGCGTTCCTCCAGCTCAGGCGTGTAAGCATTGCCGTACCCCCTCTTCTGGGCGGCCTTGTTATAACAACCCGGACAGCTAAACGGGCAGTAGGAAACATAGAGGGAACACCGCAGGCCCTCGCCGTCGAGCACCTGGAAGGGTTTGTAATCAGCGATACGGAAGGTGTCGGTCTGCGCCCAGGTACTGGACCGCTGATCCATCCGTCTGACGCGTTCGAGATATGTCACGGCAGCCTCACATGTGCTTGACGCGGGAGTTGATCTCCGCCTGTTTGCCCTGGACCACCGGGCGTTTCATCGGAGCCCCGAGATAACCACACAGCCGGCGGGTGACCGATGCCTTGTCCTCATCGCGGTTGCCACAACCCGGGCAGACATACCCGTCAGCATCACAGCTGAACTCCCCTTCGAAATCGCAGAGGAAACAGGTATCCACCGGGGAATTGATGCCGAAATAACCGACATGCTCAAAAGCCTCATCCCAGATCGCCTCAAAAGCTGAAGGGTTACGCAACAGGTTCGGAGCCTCGACGTAGAACATGAAACCGCCTGGGGTCAGGGGCATATAAGCAGTTTCAAAAGCAATCTTGTCCACGGGGTTGGTATCCAGGTAACTGGGGAAATGGAAGGAATTTTCATAGTAATTCCGGTCGTTGATACCCGGTAGCTCACCGAAACGGGCGCGGTCCAACTCGGCGAAACGGTCACAGAGCGATTCCGACGGGGTGGCATAAACCGACAGATTGGCCGCAAACTGATCCTGGACTGACGCGACCCGGGCATTCATGTGAATCAGAATCCGACGGGACACGGCACGGTGTGCCTCAGTGGTGTGCCAGTGCTGCTCCCCTGTCAGCGCCACCATGGCGTTGTGAATCCCGATATATCCCATGGAGATGGATGATCTTTTGTGATTATCTCCCGTGTAGAAATCCCGCACACTGTTCTTGTTGCGGGGATCCCCCATGCCGCCCTGGGTGTACATGATGGGTGCGTGCTCCAGGTCCGCGGAGAGCACCACCTCCTCCCGGATCTTCAATGCCCGGATGGTCAGGTCAATGGCCTCATCCAAACCGGTGAAGAAGTCCTCCATGGACCCCTGTGCGGAGATGGCGATGCGGGGCAGGTTGATTGATACCACGCCCAGGTTATTGCGACCCAGCAGCTCATACTCCCCGAGAGCATTCTTCCACGGATGCAGGAAGGAACGGCATCCCATGGGTGTGATCAGCTGGCCGTCCTTGAGCTCCCGGATACGGGGTACCGACACCAGGTCCGGGTAGATCCGGCGCATGGAACACCGCATGGCAGCCTGCTTGATGTCGTAGTTGGGGTCCCCGGGGGCGTGGTTGATGCCCTCATCCACAAAGAAGAGGATCTTCGGGAAGATCGCGGTTTCACCACTCATACCCTGCTCCCGCACCGCCAGGATCGACTTCTGAATTTCCCGGCCGGACCAGGACGTGCTCATGCCCAGGGAGATCGAGGTGAACGGGGTCTGTGCCGCTGAGGTGGTCAGGGTGTTCACCTGGTATTCAAAGGCCTGCATGGCGTCATGGATATCCCGGGAGGTCTTCCCCCTGGCCAACTGCTCCACCTCGGTCAGTCCGGCGTCCAGATACAACCGACGGTTCTTCTCCAGGGTCATCTCTGCATAGGGTTCCAGGAGACGATCGATCTCATGGATGGAGATACCGCCGTACTGTTCTCCGGAGATGGCGCCGAGTAGCTGCACCAGAAGTGTGGCGGCCACCCCGATGGAACGTGGCGGTTCGATGCGCGCATTACCCAGTGTGAAACCGTGCGAGAGCATGAACTCAAAATCCGGCAGGGAGCAGTTGGGCATGGCGGCGAAGGGAGAACGGTCGAGGTCATGAACATGGACGAGGCCCTTGATGTGGGCACGCCGGACATCCTCCGGCAGCATCTGTAGTCCCTTGGCTGTGGTCACCGCCCCGGCGAGGATTTCCCTCTGGGTGGTGAACGTCCTCGAATCCTTATTGCCATTTTCCGCCAGGAGCTTTTCATCCCGCTCCACCACCCGGGCGATTGCGCGGGCCACATCGGTGGAGGCGTCAATCAATTCATCCTGTCCCCTCTTGTATTCACGGAAAGCCGCCAGCACCGCCGGGGAATGACTCAGGGTGTCTTCCACAATATGGAAGAGATCCACGCTGCTGATCGTGTTGTGTTCAGCTGCACGCCGGGTGATGGTTTCCACAATCTGATCCTTGGGCACCTGGAACTCCACACCGAAAACACGCTCTGCAGATTCCAGGTCATTGAGAATCTTGCGGGGGCGGTAGTCCACCACACGGCCGTCTTTTTTAAGCACCGAGATCCCTTTCGCTAAATTCTCGGTGTCAATGGCAGAGGTGGGGACCTGGTGGGTGGCAGGCGACAACATCATCCGTCCTTTGTTTCGGGAAAGACCGTGTAATTACACGGCTGTAACTGAACCCTATACCCAATCAATTGGATTATCACATCACACAAATAGGTACACATACTACATGTTGGGGTGGCCACCCCAGATCGCGCGCAGACCTAGTGCCACCAGCCCCGGCTTGCCATCACCGCGACCCGCTCCGATAAGTTCGCGCCATCAATCATGCGCAACCCACAGGGGCCCACATATAGACCCCATGCAGAGCCCCTCAAATGGGGTGATCGACCACCACAGCAAGAACTTCCCCGCACCACAATGCAACTGATCGCCACAGCAACGATCTACGAACTTCCCCTCGGCTCACGTGCCCCCACCTGCCGTTTTTGTAAAAATACAAGTGTGGGCTAGAGTTAATCTCGCTGCTTTCAAAGCGGTAATGGTGGCTGTAGTTCAGCTGGTAGAGCACCAGGTTGTGATCCTGGGTGTCGCGGGTTCGAGCCCCGTCAGCCACCCCTAAGAAATACAAAGTCAGGGCATCTTCTCCAATCGGAGAAGGTGCCCTGACTTTTTGCGTGGGCAGATCCTGGGGGTTAAGGGACAAAAGTGTGCCTGTCCCAGGCCCATTGCAAGGGCCAGGCACAGTGATGGTGCTGACCCCACCCTCGACATGCTCGAAAATGCAAGGAGGACCGCAACCCCCTACAGATTGCGGCCCTCGCCCCTACCGGATCCAGGCGGGGTAATCCCTCGCTCATCCCACTCTAGAAATGGGACTGAATCCGTGTCCCACCCTAACATCGCCTAAGTTTTCTCAGAAAAGCCGGATGCGCCCCGGGGTCAAGCCATCGGGGATTCATTGCCCCTAAAATCAGTGGGTTCTGCACCGTAGCCGCGGTTTCCGGGTTAGATTTGGTGCCAGCCCACACTTTCCCACACGTGTTATGAATCTGGTCACGAGGAGCCCCTGCATGCCGAAGATCGCCGCGAACCTGTCGCTTCTGTTCACTGAGGTCCCCTTCCAACAGCGGTTCCACGCCGCAGCTGATACCGGTCTATTCGATGCTGTTGAGTTCCAATTTCCCTATGATCATGACCTGGATCAACTCACCAGCATTGCCCAAGAAGCCGGCCTGCCAGTCGCCCTCATCAACGCCCCACCCGGCGATAGTTTCGGGCTGGTAGCACTTGCTGACCAGAGCACTGCAGATTTCCGTGCCTCCATCGAACTCGCGCTGCGCTACGCCACCGCGCTGAAAGCCCCGAAGCTTCATGTGATGGCAGGTATCGCCGAACCATCACCGCGCACGAATGACATCTACCGCCGCAATATCACCACAGCGGCCCGCCTGGCAGCCGACGAGGGCATCCTCATCGTCGTGGAGCCAATCAGCCGTCAGAGCATCCCCGGGTACTATCTGCACAGCCTTGAGCAGGCCGTGGAACTGATCGAGGGCATCCCCAATGTGAAGATCCTCTTTGATATTTTCCATATCCAGCGCATCCATGGTGATCTGACGCGTCGACTCACCCATATCTTCGAAGACGACCTGCTCGGCCACATCCAGATCGCAAGTGTGCCGGATCGCAGGGAGCCTGGTTCCGGTGAAGTCAATGACCATCATCTCTCCCAGCTCATTGACGCTCTCCCCTGGCCTGATCCGATCGGCGCCGAGTACCTCCCCGCCAGCGCCACCCACGAGGGACTCAGCTGGTTGCATGCCCTGTGACGTACCATTAGCCCGGTAGTGATCAATCAATATCAAGGAGTGTCCATGGCATTGCCCATTCCCAGCCAGAGTGCCCGCGCGCTTGTCACCGGCGCAAGCCAGGGAATCGGTCTGGCGATCGCGAGGGATCTCGCCCGGTACGGCCATAACCTGATCCTGGTGGCCCGCCGCGGGGAGCTGTTGCAGGAGATCGCCGATGAGCTGGAATCCAAGCATGGCGTGATGGTGGAGATCCGGGCTGTGGACCTGGCGGACCGCACCCAGCGGGCGGAGTTGATCGGAGAGATCAGGGACCGCGAGATCAATATCATCATCAACTCCGCGGGCATCGCCAGTTTCGGTCCCTTCAAGGATCAGAACTGGGACTATGAGACCGCCCAGTTTGATCTGAACGCCACCGCGGTTTTTGAACTGACCAGGGCTGTCCTGGATGGCATGGTTGAGCGGGGCACGGGCGCGATCTGCAACGTGGGGTCAGCGGCCGGCAACGTACCGATTCCGAACAACGCCACCTATGTCCTGACCAAGGCCGGAGTCAACGCCTTCACCGAGGCCCTGCACTACGAGCTCCGTGGCACGGGTGTCGCCTGTACCCTCCTGGCTCCAGGCCCGGTGCGGGATTCGGTGGTGCCGGAGGAGGAGCAGTCGATCATCGATAAGGTGGTGCCGGACTTCCTCTGGACCACGTATGAATCCTGTTCCGCAGAGACCCTCCGCGCGCTGTCCAAGAACCGACGTCGAGTGGTTCCAGGCCCCCTGTCCAAGGCCATGAATGCGATCTCCACGGTCGCTCCGACGGCAGTGTTGTCGCCGGTCATGGGCTGGGTTTATTCGAAGATGAGTTAGGAAGAGAACTTCATGTCTGATGTTAATGGGAGCAACCGCTCCCCCGTGGCCGCACGCGATGATCGCCTGGTGTGGGTTGATCTGGAGATGACCGGCCTGGATCTGGAACACCATGTGATCGTGGAGGTCGCCGCCCTGGTGACCGATGCCAACCTCAATATCATCGGCGAGGGTGTGGATCTGGTTGTCCACGCCACCGACGAGGAACTGGCGCGGATGGATGACTTTGTCACCAACATGCACGAATCCTCCGGGCTCACCCCGTTGATCCGGTCTTCCACGGTGTCGCTGAAAGAGGCGGAGGATGCTGTCCTCGCCCTGATCGAGGAGCATTGCGATCCCGCACACCCCGCTCCCCTGGCGGGTAATTCCATCGCCACCGACCGCGCGTTCATCCGTGAGCAGATGCCACGCCTGGATGCCGCCCTGCACTACCGCATGGTGGATGTGTCCTCGGTGAAGGAGTTGGCGCGTCGTTGGTACCCACGCGTGTATTACAAGCAGCCGGAGAAGGGCCTGTCGCACCGTGCGTTGGCCGATATCGTGGAATCCATCCGCGAGCTGGATTATTACCGTCGCTCATTCTTCGTGGCGGAACCCGGTCCCACCTCAGCGCAGTGCGATGAGGATGCCGCCGGTGCCACCGCGCGGTTCGCCAGCTATTTCGAGTGATTAAGGAGCCTGGTGAGTTCACTCAGCATGTGAACGCGCCACCAGGCCCAGTCATGTCCACCGCGGATGCCCTGCACGCGGACGTCACGGATATCACCGGAGAGGTCCTCTGCCAGCTTGTGGGATAAGCGCAGCATCTCGCCTTCGTATTCGCCTGCCTGCAGGTTGATGGAGACCCAGTTCTCCGCAGCGGAGAGCGCATCGGCGATATCAAAGCGCCAGAGGCTCGGTGACTGTGCGATGGCATGGCCGATGTCACCGTCGGAAAGCGCCAGCGCCCAGAGTGAGGCCAGGCCGCCGAAGCTGGCCCCGGAGATGATCGTGTCCTCCCCGCGCGGGGAGACCGCAAAGTTGGCGCGGACGTGCGGCAGGATGGCGTCGATAAGCACATCGACCTGGCCACCTGGCACGCCGAGGTTATCCCAGCGGTGGTCAACGTCCCCGGAATCAAGCATGAGCACATGCACGGGCGGCATGATCCCGGCGCGGATCGCCGCATCGAGCTGCAGCGGCAGCCCCAGCGGGCCGTTCCAGTGCTGGCCATCAAACAGGATCAGCAGCGGTGTCGTCTCGTCCGTGTCCGGGGCGTAGACCCAGAACCGCTCGCCGGCGAGCGTGCGCTCCTGCGTACAGATGCTTTGCGACGCCCTCCCCCACCTGTCAGCCGGCGCGTCGGGGCCTTCAACGAGCGAGGAGTTCATCACGCGACCGATGTTGCGCTCATCCAGACGGCCATGTGCCATGGCTGCCCGCCGGACCTCGGCGCGGTCGGTGGATGCGCGCCACGGCGGCACCCCGTCATGGTCCCAGGAGGTGATGGTGTAGCTGGCACGCCAGTCCGCCGGCATCCGGAGGGTAAGCGTCCACAGATCGGAGCCTTCAAGGCGGTGCATCTCTGAATCGTGGACATGGGCATGGTCGAAGACACCATTGGCCCACATCAACACATTCGTGGCCCCGGGGCTTTCCACCACCCAGGTGTAGAGGCGCATGTCAGGGTTGCCCTGCGGGTCCTCGGTGATGATGGGATTGGGTTGAGCGAGCGCGATGACAGCCATGTCGCCACACTGGCGGGCGGCCTGCTCACCACCCACGCTGAGCGCCTGCGACCACGCCTGCTCAATCGGCCCCGGAACCCGTGGAGAGGTACCGGAAAAGGTCGGGGGCACTGTTGGAGACAGCTCCTGGTGGGTGGAACCGAATCGGTCCACCCACTCCCTGGTCTGCCTCAACAGTGGCATCTAGTTTTATCCCCTTGGCTGTCTTGCTCGAACAATTTTTAAGCGTGAAAACATGCAATACCGGCAGTCAAACCCCTTTGGTGGCACCGCTGACTAAAACGTCTGGTGCCGGAGATTGTCCGCCGGTTGAAAAACAGATAATCAGTCTAGTTCAGACGATTGATGCAGGCAATATTAATAACCGGGCAGTGACTTAGCGTCATCGGTACCCCCGGGGTGGTATCACCATGCAGAGGTCTGGTCTGCGTTCCCCTCACCCCACACAGACCAGGGGATATTCCAATCCCCCAACCCGTCATAACCGCTCAGGGTGGTACCCACGGTGTTTTTCACCGTGACGATATCCCCGCGTTTCACGGTGTTCTGGAACCATTCAGCCGCCTCGGTGGAGACGTTGATGCAGCCGTGGGACACATTGGAATTACCCTGCTGCGCCGCAGACCACGGGGCCGCGTGGACATAGATCCCGGAATAGGACATCTGGGTGGCGAACTTCACCGGGGTCCGATATCCGCCCTGGTCATATCCCAGGCCAAACGTGGTGGAATCCATGATCATCGACGGGTTCCGGTCACCGATGATGTAGGTGCCATTCGGGGTTGCCCACTCCGACACATCACGACCGAGCGACACCGGAATGGTGCGCAGGAGGGCGCCATTTTCATAAACACTCATGGTCTTGGTGGCATCATCCACCACGGTTTCCACGCGGCTACCGATACTGAAGTTGGTGGCATTATCGGAGGCTCCCCACACACCATTGCCCAGTTCAGTGCCATAGAGATCCGCAGTGACGGTCACCTGCGTGCCGGGCTCCCAGTACTCCGCTGGGCGCCAGCGCAGTTCACTGTTGTTGAGCCAGAAGAAACCGCCCTCAACCTCAGGTGAGGTGGTGACGGTGATCGCCTCCTCCGCGGCACGGCGGTCCGTGATCGGGGTTCCGAAACGGAAGCCAATCGTCTGACCGACGCCCACCACGGAATCAGCCAGCGGGGACAATGCGACAGAGGTGGTCGCTGTCGGCTGCGTCGTGGCAAATACCGTGGTGCTGGTTTCACCGTTCCGGTCAGTGGCGGTGATGGTGTAGGTGCGGTTATAACCCAGCACCTCCGTGGTGGTCCAGGTGCGCTCGTCCACGCCGTACTCGGCTTCGACCTGGTATCCCTGCTCGTTGACCATGGTGACCTCTTCGAGGCCATCACCCAGGGACCTCACCACGATGGGTTCGGACGGGTCCACGCCGGTGGCATCATCATCAACCGAGGCCACCGGGGCTACTGCCTCCACCGTGTCGCCGGTGTCTGACGAGGACACCGCAGCGGCACCTTCCTGTGCGTGACCATTGCGTTCAATGGTGCAGCCACTCAGAACCAGTGAACCTGCCGTGAGCAATGCCAATAATGAACCCGTGACAACACCACGAACCCTCTTCAACTGTTTTCGCCCTCCTGGCAATAAAGCTTTGCACGTGACCTGATGGTTCAAGGATCCACAGGCCAATCATGGGATAACGCTACAAGCTCACGAGCCCTTCAACGCAAATATCATTTAGACCATTCCAATAGTTTCCCAAATCGTTAGCGGAACGAAATGAAAAGCAATGGAGATCACAAATTTTAAGTATCCCGTCCCCTATCGTGGGCCAGAGGGGAAGTGTTACATCTTTCATGCGCCGAAGATCGGCTTTGACCTGCAGATTTTACAAGGAACGAAGACAGCTGATATATTTTCTCTCGTTGCAAGCGAGGTCTTCATCTCACGCAGACTTGCGTCATTAGCTCAATTGGTAGAGCATCTGACTCTTAATCAGAGGGTTCGGGGTTCGATTCCCTGATGACGCACAGTAAAGAAATGAACCGCAGCCTGTATTACACAGGCTGCGGTTTGCTTCTTGAATGTCACTGCGGGTAAGTTCATCTCAAGCAGACAACCTGCGTCATTAGCTCAATTGGTAGAGCATCTGACTCTTAATCAGAGGGTTCGGGGTTCGATTCCCTGATGACGCACCATCAAGATAACCCCCATGACCGTGAAATTTCACGATCATGGGGGTTATCCCATTCCGCCACCGGCTCCACCCCGGGCCAAAGGCCCCGTTGTCCCGGATTCCTTGTGACGTTATGCTGGTTCGCCCACCTCAGCCAGCCCCGAGGTGACCTTATCCACCTGTGCGTCAAAGACCTGCTTCACCTCGTCCTCCGCGGTGCCCAGACCAGCCACCAGAACGTGGTGGTTCCCGAGATCCTCCAGCATCATCACGCTGGAGGATTCATTGCCTGGCGTGACCGTGATGTCAAAGATGAATCCGGACGCATCCGAATCCAATGGGGTGAAGGTGTATTCCGCACCGGTTTCCTCATCCCGGATCGGGTCGGTGCAGGAATCAGCGATGTCACGGTAGAGATCCGCCGGGGAGACATCCGTGTCCTCGACGGAGAACAGGGCCACGGCCACACCGGTGTCATCGCCGCGGTCGAGGTTGCGGGCTGCCGAACCGACGGTCGGAAGCTCTGCGGATTCGGCCGCCTGGAGTGCCTCACCGCAGGCCCCGTCGAATTTCTCCGCCTCGGCGACCACCACCAGGGGGATGCTCTCCCCCTCCAGAACGGTGTCATTGGCAGCGGTGGCGTCGGTCAGTCCACTCTCATCGGCTGTGAGCAGCATTTCCTGGAGTGCGGATCCACCCTGTGCCTCCACTGACTCCACACCATCGGAGCTGCCACAGGCACTCAGCATGGTGGCAAGGGCCAGTCCACCCGCCAGCAGGGTTGTGGAGGTGACGATCTTCTTGCTCATGGCGGGCTCCTTTAAAAGGGTGGTGGTGATGCCTGGTTCATGTCAAAGCTACCTGATCACCCATCTGCTCGGGACTGGTGATCTGTCTGCATTCCGTGCCATCCGAGAACTCGAGATCCGGGAGGAGCTCATCTGGGTCAAAGATGGCGACGCGGAAGCCATTGTCCCGGATACGGCGCAGGCCTTCCTTGATCATGCGTCGGCCCATGGGGCGGAACATGGGCACGCGCGAGATATCAAGGATGACGGTCTCCCCGGAGAACTCATGTTCGGTGATGGAGAACAGGAAGTTCTCCGCGGCCGAGAAGTTCATGGCACCCTGCAGCTGGATGACGGTGGTCTGGCCCTTCTTCTCAATAGAACGCACCGCATGCTGGGTGAGCAGCTCAGCGGACATCAGGTGTAGACCCATGTCCTCGGAGAGTCGCTTGAAGATCTCCACACCACGCACCGGGTTGCCCTGCTTATTCAGTCGTGGTGAGAATGTGGCCAACCCCAGCTGTCCGGGCAGCACTCCCATGAGCCCGCCTGAGACACCGGATTTAGCGGGGATGCCCACGGTGGCCAGCCACTGGCCAGCCTCGTCGTACATACCGGCTGACGCCATCATGGAAAGGACGAGGCGTGCCACGCGGGCGTCGACAAGCTTTTCACCGGTGAGTGGTTGGATGCCGCCGGCCGCCAAGGTCGCGGTCATCACCGCCAGATCCCGCGCCGTCACCTTCACGGAACACTGGAGGGTGTAGCTGAGAACCGCATCATGGGCGTCATCCTCGATGACATCATAGTTGCGCAGCATGTGGGCGATGGAGAGGTTACGGTCCGCGCCTTCGATTTCGCTTTCGCTGAGCTGGCGGTCAATGGTGAGTTCGCGGCCCGCGAGTTGGGAGAAATAACTCCGGAGCTTCTCCACACGATCCTCCACAGAGGATTCCACCCCGTTGATCAGCTGATTGACGGCGATGGCGCCAGCATTGATCATCGGATTCATGGGGCGGTTGGTGGCACCGTCGAGGGACAGCTCGTTGAAGGCCTCACCGGAGGGCTCCAGACCTACGGCGGCGAAAACATTATCCGGCCCGTGCTCCTGGAGTGCCAGAGCATAGGCGAAAGGCTTGGAGATCGACTGCATGGTGAATTCATGCTCATCATCCCCCGCCCCGTAAATATGACCGTCGACGGTACACATCGCCAGCGCCAACGGATTGGGGTCGGCATTCTTGAGCTGAGAGATGTACTGAGCCACCTCACCTGAGGTGTCATCGCGGACAGAATCCAGAATCTCTTCGAAATATTCCGGGATGGGCATGGTCAACGGGTGTGTGTTCATCGGGGTGTCCCTCAATACAGGTGGAATAGTCGGATCAGTTCAAGTCAGTGCCTGCCACCCTACGGAAAAACGTGGGCCTGCTATCGCAATCCCAGCAGACACCGGGCCCGACAGCCCGCCCCACCAGTTGCCCGTCAACCTGCACACCCGCGTGCCCGCCACTGGTGGCCAGGTACGCGCGCGGCGATATACTCAGCCCCATGGACCAAAGGGGACGCGGGGACGAGCAGTCAGGCGCCGACGCACAGATGAAAGCCACCATCTACGATGTGGCACGCCTGGCCGGGGTGTCCCCCTCCACGGTCTCCAGGGCATTTTCCCAGCCGGGCCGCGTGAGCTTCAAAACGGCGGAAAAGGTGCGGGAGGCGGCACAACAGGTCGGGTACGGGCATGTGTTGGAAACCATCTCCGACCGCGGCCCGGATGCCCGGAGCACCGGTGTCATCGGCATGGTGGCCACGGATATCTCCAATCCCTTCTTTGTGGAGATCTTCCGTGGCGCTGAGCATGCCGCAGCCGCCCAGGGCATGGTGATGACGCTGGTCAACACCAATGAGTCTCTGCCCCGGGCCCGCGAGGCGATAGAAAAGATCACCCCATTTGTGGACGGGTTGCTGTTGGCGTCTTCCCGGATGGAATCGGCGGAGATCCAGAAGATCGCACGTTCCCTGCCCACGGTGGTGTTGAGTCGTCCGGTATCGGGGATTCCCAGCGTGGTGGTGGATAATTACGACGGCGCGGTGAAGGCGGTTGTGCACCTGGTGGACCAGGGCTGTCGCTCCATCACCTATATCGCAGGACCCCACAATTCCTGGTCGGATTCAACCCGGTGGCGGGGCATCGTTGATGCGGCCACCACCTTGGGCACCCTGTTCACGGAGAATTCCGGCGCACCTTCACTGAAGATCTCCCGCACGGTGACCGTGCAGCCCGCCCGCATGCGCAACCTGGTCAAACCCGTGGTGCGACAACTCCCGGTTGAGGAGCCGTCGTTCGTGGGGGGCCGGCGCGCTTTCGAGGTCTGGGCGAGGGACCCCACTGACGCGGTGATCTGTTTCAACGACATGGTCGCCATGGGTTTCATGCAGCAGGCACAGCGAAGTGGGTTCAGAATCCCGGAAGATGTGGCGGTGGTGGGTTTCGATAACACCGAGATCTCCGTTCTCAGTTCCCCCACGCTCACCACGGTGGCAGGTCCACTCCGCTCGGTGGGACGGGTGGGCACCGCCAATCTCATCGCCCTGATCAAGGGGATGAAAGCTCCGCTCATGGCCAAACCACGGGAGTTGCCCACGCGGTTGATCGTGCGCGAATCCACCCTGCGGGTGGGGCCGAAGCATGATCTTTAAGGTCACCGTCACCCATCACGGCTGGTAAAAGCCACAAAATCTTGCCCACGCTCCCCCACCCTGAAGCATTAATGTGTAATCCGCCACTTTGGGCGCAAATGTGTGACCATCCCACTGAAACTTTTGGCAACTAATTGAATACCCTCTCCGCGGCAGGCGATCATGGGGGTTATGAGTACTTCACACGCCGCACACCCGGACAGGCTCCTGCCCGCGGATCCCGGAACCCGCGATATCGCCCGCCGGCTCCTCACCTATGTTGAGGATCTTCCGATCATCTCCCCCCATGGCCATCTCGAAGCCTCAATGTTTGTCAAGGATGAGGCCTTCGCCGACCCCACGTCACTGCTCATCAGCCCTGACCATTACCTGACCCGCATCCTGCACTCAGCAGGGGTGGATCTGGCGGATCTGCGTGTTGGGGGCACCGAAGGTTCCTCCCCGCGTGAGGCCTGGCGGATCTTCGCCTCCCACTGGGATCTCTACACCGGCACCGCCACAGGTTATTGGGTGGAGCAGGAGTTCGAGCACGTCTTCGGCATCAACCCCGATCTGCTCAGCTCCGCGAATGCCGATGACATCTATGATCAGCTCTCCGAGATTCTGGCCAAGCCGGACTTCCGTCCCCGTGCGCTGGCGGAGCAGTTCAACCTGGAGATCCTCGCCACCACCGATGATCCACTCGATGACCTGAAGGATCACAAGGCACTCGCGGAGGACCCCACCTTCTCCCCACGCGTTCTTCCCACCTTCCGCCCGGATGCCTACACCAAGATGTACAACCCCGGCTGGGCGGAGAAAACCACCAGGCTGATTGACACCGCAGGTGACGGTAAGTCCGGCTGGGAAGGGTACCTGCAGGCGATGCGCAACCGTCGTCAGTACTTCATCGACCACGGTGCAACCTCAGCTGACCACGGCATGCACAACACCGATACCACCCCGCTGTCCCATGAGGATGCCCAGCGTCTTCTGGACAAGGGCTTCGCCGGCACCGCCACCCGGGAGGAGATGCTGGCCTTCGAGGCGAACACCACCTACCGTTTCGCGGAGATGTGCCAGGATGACGGCCTGGTCATGACCATCCACCCGGGCGTCTACCGCAACCACTCCGCATCCGCGCAGGACCGTTTCGGCAATGACATCGGCGCTGACATCCCCTTCCAATTGGAATACACCAATGGTCTACGGCCACTGCTGTCTGATTTCGGTGAGAACCCGGACTTCCACTTCGTGATGTTCACCATCGACGAAACAGCCTTCTCCCGTGAGATCGCTCCACTGGCCGGGTATTACCCAGCCGCCTACGCGGGCGCACCGTGGTGGTTCATCGACGAGATTGACGCCATGAACCGTTTCCGTTCCTCCACAACTGGTACCACCGGTTTCTCCCGTTACTCCGGATTCATCGATGACACCCGCGCCTACTGCTCCATCCCGGCGCGACACAACACCTCGCGCCGCGTGGAGGCCAACTACCTGGCCCGACTTGTTGCCGAGCACCGTATCTCAGAGGAACGCGCTTCCGACATCATCGTCGATCTGATCGACGCATCCCCGAGAAGGGTCTTCAAACTATGACCACGCCACTCAATCGTGCCAACGCCGATGTCCCACGGTCCGCCCCGGCGCGCCTGGTGCACCTGGGTCTCGGTGCCTTCCACCGCGCCCACCAGATCTGGTACACGCAGAATGCTGAAACCAACCCTGACCAGCCTGAGTGGGGATATGTCTCCTTCACCGGCCGTGGTACCGGCGTTGCTGATGCCCTGGCACCCCAGGATGGTCTGTACACCCTGGTCACCCGTTCTGGTGACGGGGATTCCCCGGAACTGATCACCTCGCTGGTGGAGGCGCAGCCAGCATCCAATCTCGTGCGTCTGGTGGAGTTGATGGCAGACCCGCAGGTGGCTGTGGTGTCCATGACTGTTACCGAGGCCGGTTACCATCTCAACGCAGCTGATGAGCTGGATACCGGTGGTGCCGACGTGCAACAGGACATTGCCGCTCTCACCTCCGCGCAGGGTGATACCCGGGTGGAGGAACTGGCCACCGCTGCCGGCCGGATCGTCTACGGACTCGCTGCGCGTCGTGCCGCGGGTGTGGGAGGCCTGGCCGTGATGAGCTGCGACAACATCGCAGCCAACGGTGACACCACCAGGGCCTCCATCCTGGGCATGGCTGACCAGGTTGACCGTGACCTGGCTGCCTGGATCCGGGAGAATGTCACGTTCCCCTCCACCTCGATTGATCGCATCACCCCGGCGACCGAGGCGGCACTCATCACGGAGGTGGAGGCCCAGACAGGCTTCCACGACGCTGCACCGGTGGTCACCGAGCCCTTTGCTTCCTGGATCATCGAAGGTGACTTCCCCGCCGGCCGACCAGCCTGGGAGAACGCCGGTGTCCAGTTTGTGGATGACATCGAGCAGTTCGAGCGTCGCAAGCTGTGGTTGCTCAATGGCTCCCACTCGCTGATGGCATACTTCGGCCAGCTCAGGGGTCACGCCACCGTGGCAGATGCCATCACGGATCCGGAGTGCCGTGCCCGGGTGGAAAGCCTGTGGGATGAGGCGGCAAACCACCTCACCACAGCGGGCCTCAATGTGCCTGACTACCGCGAACAGCTCATCGAGCGCTTCGAGAACCCCCGGATCGTGCACAACCTCGCCCAGATCGCCATCGACGGTGGCACCAAACAGCGCATGCGTGCGGTGCCGATCCTCAAGGCTGAACTGGACGCGGGGCGTGATGGCGGCGGTGCTTCCTTCTCCATCGCGGCGTGGATCGCCTTCGTCCTCACCACCGGGGAGATCCGCGACACCCGGATCGCCGAGATCACCGCAGCCAAGGAGGCAGCTGATCCGGTGGCTGCACTGGTGGCGGTCCTGGATGAGCAGCTCAGCACAGACACGGAGGTGGTGGAACGCATCCGCGCACTGGTCACTGAGCTCTCCTGAGCACTGTCAGATCCTCCACCACCCCCTGTTTCACCCTCATGATCTTTCGCGGCGGGGACCCACCACGGTCGCCTCCACGCGGGGTCATGGCAATAAAACTGATTCCCTACTGTGTGTCACAACGCCAGGTCGATCGACTCCACTCTGATCGGGACTTGTCCCCCTGGATGCTGACACCACTGGTCAAACTCCAAGGAGAATGTTGTGGCAACGAAGTTGAAAACCCCGCCTGACGGCGGGCCCGGCAAGAAGGCCGGAACACTACCTAATCACCGTGTGCTCACCTATGCTCTCGGCGATGTGGCGAACAACCTGACGTTCATGATGACGTCGATGTTCCTCATGGTCTACATGACGGAAATCGCCGGACTGTCGGCAGGTATCGCCGGCATGATCTACGGTGTCACGAAGATCTGGGCCGGTGCTGCCGACCTGATCGCCGGTCAGACCGTGGACCGTTTTGATACCCGCTGGGGTAGGTTGCGCCCGTGGATACTCTTCGGCAGTACCCCCCTGGCTATTGTCTTCGTCCTGCTGTTCAGTGCTCCAGCAGGCCTGGGCGGTACTGCAGTTGTCGCCTGGATCCTGCTCTTCGATGCGGCGTACCAGCTCGCATACTCGTTTGTGAACATTCCTTATGGCTCACTGTCTGCAGCCATGACACAGGATCCGGTTGATCGTTCCAAGCTCTCCGGTGCACGTTCGGTGACATCCGCGCTCAGTGGAGTGATCCTTTCCGCCGTCGTCGCACCGCAGTTCGCCGACACCACAGCTGATGGTGTCCGCCTCAGGTTCACCATCACCTGCCTGATCCTCGGTGTCATCGCGGTCACCCTTTACCTGATCTGTTTTGCCAACTCGCGTGAGGTTGTCCCACGTGGCCAGGGCAAGATTTCCTTCAAATCCACGTTCAGCATGATTCGTCAGAATCGCCCGCTGATCATTCTCTGCTCTGGCACTTTCTTCCTGCTCTCCGCCATGTTCACCATGAACGCGGTGGGTATGTACTATGCCCGCGATGTCCTCGGTAATGCTGCCTGGTTCACCTGGCTGATGGCCGCACAGACGGTTGGTTCCATTCTTATCGCAACAATGGTTCCATCCATCACGGTCCGTATTGGTAAGCGCAATGGTTTTGTGATGCTGGCGGTGGCAGCGGTCATCGGTTATACCCTGATCTTCTTCATCCCCGGCGGCACCTTGAGTCTTGCCATCGTCGCCTGGTTCTTCCTCGGTGTGGGCACCGGTGGCACCAACGCACTGATCTTCTCCATGCAGGCCGATACCGTGGACTATGGCGAATGGAATTCCGGTATCCGTGCTGAGGGTGGCTCCTATTCTGTCCTGTCCTTCATCCGTAAATGTGGACAGGGTGTGGGCGGCTGGTTGGGTGGTGCCATCATCGCTGGATTTGGTTATGTTTCCATGGCCGCAGAGCAGTCCGATTCCGCAATTCAGGGAATCCGTGTCGCCACCGGTGCCACCCCGGCGATCCTGGCGATCATCGCGCTGCTGATCATGCTGCTCTACAAGTTGGATGCCGACGCCCACAGCAGGGTCATCGATGACCTGAACGAGCGCCGCATGCAGTCTGCTGTGGCGGATCAGCATGGTGTGTCCACTGACCGCGTGCGCATCACCCAGACCGGTGACGGCCGCACCACCACGATCCGTCCCCCGGAGGATGATCACCCACCGATTGTCACCATCTTCGGCCAGCGTGGTTCCGGTGCCTCGGATATCGCCCCGATGCTCGCGGAGAAACTCGGTGTGCCATATATCGGGCAGAAGTTCAGTTCTGACACGCTCGCCCAGGTGGATAAGAAGGACCTGATCTCCGACAACAGTTTCAACCGTCTGCTGCGCACCATCTCCTTCGGTTCCACCCAGGACGCGGATATGGCTGCGGCGTCCGATCTGTCCGCCAACCGTCAGATCGCCCAGGAGAACACTGAGAATGTTCTCATGTCGGTGAAGGATGGCGGAGTGATGCTGGGCCGCAACGGTGCCCTGGTACTGGGTCCCGTCTTCGGTACTCTGCATGTCCGGCTGGTCGCCCCGCTGGGTAAGCGCGTGGAGCGCGTGATCTACAAGACAGGGTTGTCCGCCTCGGAGGCCACCGAGCAGTGCCATCTGGAGGATCGTCTCCGCGAGGAGATGTCCTGGGCTCTGTACCGGTGGAATCCGAACAGGGACGAGGACTATGACCTGGTGCTCAACACCGCCTCCATGACCTATGAACAGATCGTGGATGTGATCGTGGAGGCCTACCGGGGTAAGTATCCGGAGAAGTCCGCGGAGCTTCCTCCTGCTGAAACACCCGAGGTTTAACCCCGGGCCCCAAGTACCCGTGGTGTGAGTAATCACACCACGGGTTTGTCATCGACACTCTTCACTTCTTCCCACCAACGGGTTATGATAATACCATTAAGGAGTTGGCAGGCACCTCGCCTCCCCCACCGGTTCGAACAGAACCCCCTCAACTCTTCAACACCACCAACACCACCAACACCAGGGAATCGCAGCCCCAGTCGATGCTGCACAAGGAAAGGAATCCACCATGACGGACACCACCGGCATGAAAATCGTGGTCATGGGTGTCTCCGGCTGTGGCAAGTCCACCGTGGGTGAGCATCTCGCCGCTGAACTCGGCATTGAATACAAGGACGGTGACGTTCTCCACCCACAGTCAAACATTGACAAGATGGCATCCGGCCAGGCGCTGGACGATGATGACCGCGCCTGGTGGCTTGTTCAGATCGGCAAGTGGCTCCGCGACCGGGAGAACGGTGTCATCGCCTGCTCCGCCCTCAAGCGTTCCTACCGCGACCTCATCCGCACCAAGGCCCCCGGCACCATCTTCGTCCACCTCCACGGCGATTATGACCTGCTGCTCTCCCGCATGGATTCCCGCGAGGACCACTTCATGCCGTCCACCCTCCTGGATTCCCAGTTCGAGACCCTGGAGCCACTCGCGGAGGATGAGGACGCCAAGGTGTTCGACATCGCCAATTCAGTTGATCAGATCGTCGCCGAGGCCGCGGCCTGGATCCGCTCAAAGAACTAAAACCACAACGCTTATCGACGCCCCACGTCCCCCTCCCGCGCGCTTGTACGCGGGAGGGGGACGTGGTCATTTCCGGGGCGTATCAAAAAACGTAGACTCGACCCTACAAACACTCAGAGATGCGAAAGGGCGTTTAAGTTATGTCTCGTGCACTGATCCTTGTTGATGTTCAAAAAGATTTCTGCCCTGGCGGATCCCTCGCTACCGGTCGCGGTGATGAGGTCGCGGGGTTACTCGGGGCCTTCCAACTCTCCCACCCCGATCAATTCGATGCGGTGGTGGCCACACAGGACTGGCACATCGATCCGGGCGATCACTTCTCGGACAATCCCGATTTCATCGATTCCTGGCCTGTCCACTGCGTCGCCGATTCTGAGGGCGCCGCCATGCATGACAAAATCCGCACGGATCTGATCGACGAGTTCTTCCGCAAGGGGCAGCACTCGGCCGCCTATTCCGGTTTCGAGGGCACCGCCGTCAGCGATGATTCTTCCCTGTCCGACTGGCTGCAGTCCCGCGGGATCACTGATGTTGATATCGCAGGGATCGCCACCGAACACTGCGTCCGCGCCACCGCACTGGATGCCCTGAAGGCCGGGCTGAAGGTCAGGGTGCTCACCGGTTTCTGTTCAGCCGTGGACGTGCCGGCGGGCGATGCTGCCCTGGAGGAGATGCACACCGCCGGCGCCGAACTTATCTAGCCTGGACATCCCCTGCGCCGCGGCCATCGGTGATCTCCTGGGAAGCCTCACCCAAGGTGTCACGCAACGTACTGGCGGTGCCCACGAGCCTGGCGATCAATGAGTTGAAGTCCTCGCCATCACCCAGGAACGTGAGCTTGCCGTTGGACAGCGCACCGGACAGTGATTCCATGATGGCCGGCAGGTTATCCAGCATCTCCTTCTCCAGGAGGATCCCCTTCTCAGAGGCGATGGAGGCGGCCAGCTTCCGCTGCGCCTCAGCATCTGCTTCCGCAGTGATGAGGCGCTCACGGGCTGCTGCCTCAGCGGGTTTGATCACCTCAGTTTCCAGCTCAGCTTCGCGTCGTTTGGCCTGGGCAGCAGCCAACAGGCTCAGCTTCTCCTCCACCTCAATGCGGGCCTCTGCTTCCGCCTTGGGGCCTGACTGCTCCGCCTCGGCGCGGGCTTTCGCGGTCTCCTTGGTGTTCTCTGACACCTGCAGATCAGTGTCACGACGATATTGCGATGTGAGCCGCTCGGCTTCCTGTTCCTTCTCAATGACCCGGGCATTGGCCTCCGCCTGGGCGATGGCTGCCGCCTGCTCCACACGCGCGAGCTCCGGCTTGGAAAGGTTGGCGATGTGGTTGTTGTCATCGGTGATGGAGGAGATCTGGAAACTATCCACCTTCCAGCCCATGCTCAACAGCTTCGGCGTGATGTTGGTGATCACTTCGCTGGCCAGTGCCATGCGGTCGGTGATGATGTCCTCCACCGACATCTGGCCGATCAGGCTGCGGGTCTCGCCGTCGAACTCCTTGCGGATGATGTCCTCGATTTCAGCATCCGACTTCTCGATATACCGGGCCGCAGAGATGATGCCCTCCTCGGAGGGGTCAACGCGGAAGATGGCGTTGGCAGCCACATTGATGTCGATCTTCTGGGCGGTCTGCGCGGTGATGCGGACATCCACGCTGTAGGTTCCCAGGTTCAGTTTTCTGACCTGCTGAAAGAGGGGGATCCAGAACACGCCACGGCCTGCGACGATTTTGAAGGGCTTCTCCGGAGTACGCCTGGTGACGCCTCCGGTGACGATGAGGGCTTCGGTTGCAGAAGGGGCGGTATAAAGCATCGTGTGTGCTGGATCCTTACAGGTTCAGTGCTGGGATGGATGAGAGGGAGGAATCCCCCACAGCCTCGTGCGGTCACCATCGTAGGGGGTTGGGCAGAGGAATTCTTCCCGGCAGCACAAGAAGACCTGATCACCAGAGACAAATCAGGCAACCAGGTCTTCACTGAGGGGATCTAGCGCTCAGAGAGCAGACGCTGGATCTCCTTGAGGTCCTTGGACTTCTTGCGGCTGCGGATGACGCTGAGCAGGACCACGCCTACCACGGCACCGGCGACACCCAGAAGAATCTTCTGGATTTCAGGCTCCTGCAGTTTCGCGGTGGCCTGGGTCTTGGCATCGTCGACAAGATTAGCCGGCTTGCTGCGGTCAGCCAGCTCATCAAGGGTGCTGGCTAGCTGACGGCGGGTGCGTTCGATGTCGCGCTGGATGTCTTCAATGTTGCGTGCCACGGGGCTACTCCTGATGGGTGTATCTGCGATCACTTGGATGTTGTTCTAACGCGTCTTCACAAACCCGTTACTGCGAGACCATATTACTTACTTCCCGCACTGAGCGTACGCCCATCCCCGAAATGACAGTTGAACCCGCTATTGTTGAAGCTATGACTGATGCGCAGCGCCTTGATACCGGAGACACCCCACCAGCCTTCACCCTCCCGAATGATTCGGGTTCCACCACCTCACTGAGCGACTTCGCCGGTGAGCGCGTGGTGGTGTACTTCTACCCGAAGGCTAACACCCCGGGTTGCACCAAGGAGGCCTGCGATTTCCGTGACTCCCTCACCCAGCTCAATGATCTGGGTATCAAGGTCATCGGTATCTCACCGGATCCGGTGGACAAGCTGGTGAAGTTCCGCGAGGATCATCAGCTCAACTTCCCGCTCCTCTCTGATGAGAACAAGGAGGTCATGACCGCGTGGGGTGCCTTCGGAGAGAAGAAGAACTACGGCAAGATCGTCCAGGGCGTTATCCGCTCCACCTTCGTCATCGAGGCTGATGGCACCGTGGGTGTGGCCAAGTACAATGTCCGTGCCACCGGTCATGTCGCCCGTATCCTGCGCGACCTTGAGGCTGCGTAACCGCACCACCCATGACCCCCACCAGTAGAGAATCAGATACGGTTGACGCCTCCCCCGACGGAACAGAAATCCTGGTTCCGCGGCGTCGCCCAGCCCAGCAACGGAGCCGGGAGCGGTTCAACCGCATCCTCACCGCGGCCCGTTCGGTACTGGTTGATCTCGGTTTTGAGTCCTTCACCTTTGATGAGGTGGCCAAGCGTGCAGAGGTGCCCATCGGCACGCTCTACCAGTTCTTCGCCAACAAGTATGTGCTCATCTGCGAGCTGGACCGCGTGGACAACGCGGAAGCTGTCGCCGAGCTGAAGAAGTTCTCCGAACAGGTCCCGGCACTGCAGTGGCCGGATATCCTCGATGAGTTCATTGACCACCTCGCCGGTCTGTGGCGCGAGGACCCCTCCCGCCGCGCGGTATGGCACGCCATCCAATCCACACCTGCCACCCGTGCCACGGCCGCCGCCACCGAGAAGGAGATGCTGGAGATCATCGCCGGTGTGATGAAGCCGCTGGCCCGCGGTGCCTCCTATGAGGAGCGCATGTCCCTGGCTGGCCTGCTCGTGCACACCGTGAGTTCCCTGCTCAACTACGCGGTGCGTGACATCGGAACCGGGCCCGAATATGACGAGGCCTTTGAATCCATCACGGAGGAGATCAAGCGGATGCTCATCTCCTATCTCTTCTCTGTAGCTACCGGATAGTGAGCACACACACGGCGGTGGCGTAATCCCCGTCGTGGCTGATGCTCAGCGCCGTGGTGTAGTCACCGATACTCCCCCGCACCTGGGTATCCAGGGACGGTGCCACATGCAGTGCCACCCGCCCCCAACGGTCGGCGCGGACCTCGATCAGAGCCCACTGCACATCCTCCTCCGCGATCACGGGCGGCTGCCCGTAGATGGCCTGCGACCAGGCCTTGATGAAGGCTTCCTTGGCTGCCCAGCGCCCTGCCAGGTGTTCGGCGTTGCGGCTGCCCAGGCGTGTTGATGCCAATCTGCGCTCCCCCGGCCCGAATACATCCATGAAGGAGCTTCCGGGTTGTGCCAGCTGTTCAGCGAATGCCGGGATGTGGACGAGGTCGGTTCCGATCGTGATCATAGGTGTCTATTCTGCCTCATTCCCCTGGGCGGGAACCGGGCGGATGAACAGGGAGAACGCCAGCGCAACCACTGCCACGCAGGCACAGGCGAAGAAGGCTGAGTTCGCACCGTCAGCAAGCGCCACCTGTTCCGTCGCACCGCTGGAGATGGCCGACTGGCTGACTGTGCTGTAAACCGCGATCATGACGGCGGTGCCGGCGGCGCCGGCGAGCTGCTGGAGGGTGTTCATGATCGCTGAACCGTGGCCGTAGAGGTGTTGAGGCACCGAGCCGAGTGCGGTGGTGATCAGCGGGGTGAACAGCAGTGCCAGGCCGACGGAGAAGATCACGTGGACGGCCACCAGCATGCCCACACCGGTGTTGTCATCCACGGTGGACAGCCAGAATAGTGACACCACCACTGCGATCATGCCGCCGATCACCAGGGCCCGTGGACCCCGACGATCATAGATCCGGCCCACAAACGGTGAGAGCACCCCTTCCAGGAGCCCGCCGGGCAGCAGCACCAGGCCGGTGACCAGAGCGGAGACCAGGAGGGAGCCCTGCATATAGAGCGGGAGGGTGTTCATCACGCCGAGCAGTGCACCGAACAAGGCCAGCAACACGATCAGGGGAATGGAGAAATTGCGGATGGCCAGGGGCCGCAGGTCCAGCAGTGCGCGGTCCACCTTGGCCAACGACAACTGGCGCCACACGAAGACCGCCAGTGAGATCACACCAACGGCCAGGATGATCAGGGCGTTGCGTGCGGCCTCCCCGCCGTCCAGGATCGCACCGATTGAACTCAGTGCATAGACAAGACCACCGAAGGCGAAGGCAGAGAGCACCAGGGACAACACATCGAAGGGGGTGGACTGTGGCTCGCTGACGTTACCGATTTTGACTGCACCCACCACCGCCGCGAGACCCACCAGCGGCACCATCACCCAGAAGATCATGTGCCAGGACGCGAAACTCAGGATCACACCGGCCACGGATGGCCCCAATGCAGGACCAACGGCCATGACCACGGCGATCAATCCCATCACCGCACCCCGGCGCGGAACGGGCACCACCGTCATGGCCACGGTCATCAACAGGGGCATGATCACGGCGGTGCCGATCGCCTGTGCCACGCGTGCCCCGAGCAGGATGGGGAAGGTCGGTGCCAGTGCGGCGATGACGGTGCCGATCAGGAAGATGATGGTGGCGAAAATGAAGACCACACGGGTGGTGAATCTCTCCAGGATCCATCCGGTGGCGGGCAGGACCACGGCCATGGTGAGCATGAACCCGGTGAGCAGCCACTGGGCGGTGTTCGCCTCAATGGAATAGTCCGCCATGATGGCAGGCAGCGCCACAGCCAGGGTGGTTTCATTGAGCATCATCACAAACGCCGTGAACACGAGCACGGCGAGGATGATCACAACAGGCTTGGGGATCGTGGCAGTTTCAGTACTGGTCTGACTGGAGGTCATGAAGGCTCCAGGTCCTTTCAATTAAACAATGGCGCTTGCGCGAGTAGGTCCACCTCCCACGGAAACAAGACACGTGGTGGTGCGACCAGGAGATCCTATCAGTGCTACAGACGTATGTGATGGCGGCGTGGTCAAACCAACATTCCCCCGTGAGTGTGGCCGGTGGCGCAGCCTCTGACCGGTTGAAGGCCACACTCGGATAGAACACGAAGGAACCGGAAATCTCTCTTCCATACCTGCCGCGCGGGGGTGGTGAATGAGGGGGATTTCCCGGTTATTTCACCAGCTCACACACTGCGCGAAATTGGCCTTGCTGTGCACTTATAGAGTTCCACGTGGCCTTGATTCACTCCGCCCATCACCTTTCTCCACCCCTTAAGTTGCATAAGGATTAGGTCATGGGAATACTTGGCCGCACTCCTGCAGGAAGTGTGGTCTACCACCTCACAACCGGGACCACCAGAGATCTCGCCATCCATTCGGGATCAGCTGCTCCTGCCATGATCAGGAGAACTGGAAAAACCCCGATGACATCCACAGCGATGACATCTCCCCTAAAAAATCCGATGAGAACGCTGCCTGTCAGGCAGCACTATCAACGCGCCGTCCCTACAGTCCTCAAACAGGAAGGACACCGCTATGTCAACAATGGTGTTCCTTGGCCTCGTGGCCTCAATTGCTCTTCTGGTTGCATTCGCGCTGCTCAACATGGGCAGGCTCACACCAGATCACTACACGTACCAGATCCTCAACTTCGTCGGTGCCGGTTTCCTGGCTGCCTCTGCAGCCAAGCCCATGAATGCCGGTGTGTTCTGGGCCGAATTGGTCTGGGCACTGCTCGGTCTCTACGGCATCATCACCATCTGGAAAAAGCGTCGCGCACAGAAAATCGTTCCAGCACCTTCAGTGCCAACAACACCTGAGCTCATCGCGCCCCTGCACCCCGTCTCCCCTGTCGCCGCGTAGCGGATAAGAATAGAGCGTGAACCGTGGAACCTTTGATCTTCTCCCACGAAATCGGCATCGTCTCCGGCATTCTGCTGGTACTGGCGTATGCTCTGATGAATTTCGGCGTACTGACCCCGAAGTCTCCGCTGTACCAGGCGCTGAATGCGCTGGGTGCGCTGGGTTTCGCCTACACCGCCCTCACTCCCCTGAACCCCGGCCTGCTCATCACTGAAATTGTGTGGATCATCGTGGCCGTGGGATTCCTGTGGAGGATCTTCACCCGCAAGAGTGAGAAGTCGGTGGCAACCCCGGCTAGCCCGGTTAACCCGGTGCCTGCTGCGGATACCACTCTGGACAGTGTTCCCATGAGGTGATGAAATCACGTTCCTGCAGATCCCACCCATGAAAAACCCGCTTCCCCCACCAGTGCTGTGAACACTTGGGGAGGAAGCGGGTTTCGCTCTATCTGGTGTTGTGCTTATCCCTCAGAACCCGATGGGTTGAGCACGCCGTCGACAAGCCTGGCGCGGGAGTCGAGCAGCACCGCTGCCTCGACTTCCTTGGCGGCGTCACCGTGGACGCCGAGGTTGCGCTCGACGGGGCGCTCGTAGAGCACACCGCCGTGCATGCCGGCGAGGATGCGGCGCAGGCCGGCCTCCTCGCGGGCAATCGCCGAGGCACGCCATGCCTCTGCTGCATCCGCGCCACGCTCAACCAGCACGGCCTCGTGGAAGGCATCCGGGTGCACAACCGCAACCATGGCGGAGACGTGACCGAAACCGAGCGAGGTGATCAGTCCAGCCTTTGGTGCCTTGGCGGACAGGTCCAGTGGCTTGCGCAGCCAGACCAGGTGGCGGTGCTTGGACAGCACCGGATCCACGCAGTCCAGTGCACGGTTGGCCGGAACCATACCGGAGCGCAGCACCTGGGTCAGGCCGATGAGCTGGAATGCTGCGGCACCACCCTTGGAATGGCCGGTCAGGCTCTTCTGGGAGATCACATACAGCGGGTTACCCGGGGTGCGTCCGATTGCAGCGGCGATGCGCTCATGCAGATCGGACTCATTCGGATCATTGGCGTTGGTGGAGGTGTCATGCTTGGACACGATCGCAATCTCATCCGCCGACACACCCACCTCAGCAAGAGAGCGAGCCAGACGCGAGTTCACACCATCACGCGCAGCACCCAGGGCACCCAGGCCAGGTGCCGGGATGGAGGTGTGTGCACCATCGGCGAAGGACTCGGCGAAACCAACCACGCCCAGCACCGGCAGACCCATATCGGCAGCCAGGGAGGCACGCGCCAGCAGGATGGTGCCACCACCCTCGGACTCGATGAAGCCACCACGTCGGCGGTCATTGGCACGGGAGAAGAAGCGGTGCTCAATGCCCTTGCCTTCCATCTCCGCGGAATCAGCCGTCGCGGCCATATCACCGAAGCCGGTGATGCCCTCCACGGAGAGTGCATCAAAACCACCGGTGACCACGAAGTCGGCCTTACCAACGCGGATCTTGTCCAGACCTTCTTCCACAGATACAGCGGCGGTGGCACACGCTGCAACCGGGTGGATCATCTGGCCATAGCCGCCCACATAGGACTGCATGACATGCGCTGCCACCACGTTCGGCAGGGCCTCCTGGAGAACATCGTTGGCGCGGGGTTCAGCGAGGATGCGGTCCACGTAGATGCCGCGCAGGGATTCCATGCCGCCCATGCCGGTGCCCTGGGTGGAGGACACCCGTGCCGGGTGCACGGCTGCCAGCAGCTCAGCCGGATCGAAGCCGGCGGACAGGAATGCATCGACGGTGCAGACGATATTCCACAGCGCCACGGTGTCTAAGTTGTCCACCATGTCGGCTGGAATACCCCAGACGGCCGGGTCGAAGTCCTTGGGCACCTGGCCACCGACAAACCGGGTCATGGCCATGCGGCGTGGCACGCGGATGGCGGAACCAGCCTTGCGGGTGACCTTCCATTCCTCCACCTCGGCATCAAATGATGCCACGGTCAGGGCTGGCTCGGATTCCACATAGGTCAGTGCCTCTTCGCGGGAGCCCACGGAGAAGGTCAGATCATGGTCAAGGTAGACGGTGGTCAGCTCTGGTGCGAAGTTATCGAACATGCCATAGGCAGCCATGTCGTTATAGCGGCGCACCCCAACGCGTCCCATGACCTCATCGTGGAAGCGGTCAAAGATATCCTCTTCCGCGATGGCGTCATCGTTGGCGTCATACCAACCCGGTGTGGGATCGGTGTCCCAGTGGATCAGGCCCATGGTCCAGGCCAGTTCGATGACACCGGCCGCGGAGAGATCACCGGAGACCTCGGCATCAAAACGCGTGCGGGCAGACCCCAGTGGGCCCAGCTCGCCGGCACCGACGATGACCACCATGTCATCCAGGGACTGGGAGACCTGACCGGAGAAATCCGGGGTGGTCTGAACAACCGGGCGGTACGGGGTGGGCAGGGCCGCGATGGTGCGTGGCTTCTCCGTCTCAGGTGCAGGCTCCACGGCAAGTGCCCGGGCCATCTCCGCGAGGTTGATATCAGACTCGCCCAGCCCACCGGTGAAGTCCACGGTGATCGGAGCGGTTGCAGCATCCACACGCACTGAGTCAGCAACCTGCGAGACCAGCTTGTCGGCGATCTCCTCGGTGGAGTAGGTCTCCACGCCGGCTTCTTCAGCAGCGGCCACGAGTGGATCATTGCCACCCATGAGGCCTGTGCCACGGACCCAACCGATATGGGCGTGAACCAGGGAAGTGTGGGCACCCCAGGCGCTCTGCTCAGCATGCCAGCGGGTGACCACGGCGTCCAAAGCAGCCTTGGATTCACCATAGGCACCGTCGCCGCCGAAGCGGCCACGGTTTGGTGAACCCGGGATCACCACGTGCAGGCGGTGACCGATGCGGGTATCCGCACCCAGCGGTGCCAGACCGACGATGAGACGCTCCACGGACCAGAGCAGCAGACGCATCTGTGCCTCGGTCTGACCACCGGCATCCGCCATGGACCCGGACACACGCGGTGCTGCGAAGGGGAACAGCAGGGTGGGGACCAGGGCTGGCTTAACCAGCTTGGAGGCACCGTTGACGGTGGCGGTCTGTTCAGAACCGACCCAGTTCACAATGGCATCGATATCGGAGTAGGAGCTCAGGTTCGCAGGAACCACCCACAGCGCAGCTGTGCCACGCGCGGAACGTGCGTAGAGCTTCTTGTAGAACTCCAGTCGGTCGTGGTTGAGGCTGGAGGTGGTCGCCACCACGGTGGCACCACCAGCGAGAAGCTTTTCCACGACAGCAGCGGCGATGGAGTTAGGCGAACCACCCGTCACCACGGCCACATCATCGGCGTATTCGAGTGCTTCCGTGTCGCGGGCCTGCTCCGCCAGTGCGCTCAGGCCGAGGTACTCAGCCTGAATGGCAACAGCCTCGCCGGCACCGGTGACATCAACATCGGATTCAGAAAGCTCACCGAGTGCCACGCGGGTGAGATCCTCACGGGCAGAAGCCCAGCGGTCATCGATCTGCACCACGCGGTTTGCATCGAAGCTGGGTGCCACCTGGCGAGGCCAGTCGGAACCGAGTTCATGGGACACCAGCTCATAGAGCTCATTGTCAGAGTCGGTCTCCTCCAGTGCAGCCTGGACGGGGGCGTCCAGACCCAGCTGGGAGAGGATCGTGCGGGCGGTGGCAGCCAGGACTCCGGCCTTGCCGGTGACCTGCTCGGCGAATTCACCGAGTGCTGCGGAGTCAACGACTCCCCCACCGGCGCCACCTGCGGAAGGCAGGGAGACCGCAACGCCGAGGCGGGCGGCGACAGCGGTGACGGCGGCGTCGATAAGCGCATCAAGCTCAGCCGTGTTGGACGGTGCGGCTGGGGCAAGGGTGGCCAGATCACCACCGCGCAGGGAGGCACCCTCGCGGGCACCGATAACCACTTCGGCGACCACATGGTCAGCCCAACCCTGGCCGAGCTGCCAGGTGCCGGTGACGCGGTCACCGATATATGCCGGGCGCTTGCCTGTGGGGCCGGTGATGCGACGCAGCGCATCGGCAGCGGAATCAGAGAGCACCGGCCCGAAGGCCTTATAGCCCTTGGCCATCTTGGACACGGTGACCTTGAGATCACCCAGTTCAGCGTCGGCGGCACCGTCGATGGCGCCCAGTCCGAACTCCACACCAAGATCCAGCAGCAGCTGGTTTCGGCGGGAGGAGACACCCTCCACCAGGGTTTCGATGGAATCGGTGGCACCCATCTGGTCCGGGCGGACCTTGGTCCAGATGGCGATGAGCATTTCGGTGGCATCAGACGGGGTGAAGGCGATGTCATCGGGGCGTGGCCCACCGGTGGCTACCGGTGCTGCCGGAACAGCCGCGGGTGCGGCCTCCGGTGCGGCGGTGGCTGCCACCTGGGTGCCCTCGGATGCTGGTGCTGCAGAGGCAGCGCCGTCGGCTGCCCCGGACACCTCAGCCTCCAGCTCGCGGACCACCTCATCGGTGGCAAAGACCACCGGGCGGTCGCGCTCGATGTTGAGCACCTCGATCTCGGCTTCGCGGTACTGCGGCAGCCTGAGGGTCTGGCCCATCATATTGGCCACGGTCGGAGCGGATCCGACACCGACCTCCACGAAGCGCTCCACACCCAGTCCGCCCTGGGACTCAGGGCGGATGAGCAGATCCTGGGTTTCAATCCAGCGCACCGGGGAGGCGAACTGCCAGGCCAGCAGCTCGATGAGCAGGGTGCGGGCCAGCTTCTGCTGATCCGCGGCGGCGGCGTCGAAATCAGCGAGAATGTCAGTGACATAGGTGGAATCCACGACCTCAGCCATGGCCTCCACGAAGGGCTTGTCCAGGGCAAACGGGCGTGCCACCAGGTTCGGGATATAACGACCCACCAGGGTGTCCAGATCCAGGTCAACCGGGATGAGGGAATCCAGGTGCTCACGGAAGGCACCCACACCGTCACGCAGCCTGGAGGAGTGGAACGGCACGTCAATGCCGGGGATCATGATGAAGGCACGCTGACCCGGCGCACGCTTCTCGGCATCGGCACGCAGTGCTGTCAGACCGGCCTGGGTACCGGCAACCGCGTACTGCAGGCCGGCCAGGTTGTAGTTGACGATCTCCAGGAACTCACCGGATGCCTCAGACACGCCTGCGACATAGTCGAAGACCTCATCGGCGGTCATGGCCATCTTGTTGGGTCGCAGCGCGGCGAGGCCGTAGTTGGACAGTCCGTTCTCATCGCGATCGACCAGGCGGTGCATGGTCAGGCCACGGCGGTAGACGATCTCCAGGACGGATTCCAGGGAGAGCACACCGGCATAAGCTGCCAGGGCGTTGTACTCACCGACGGAGTGGCCGGCGAAAAAGGCACGCTGGTTGAGGGCGTGGGCTTCACGCATCTCAGCCACCTGTGCCACGCCGAGGGTGGCCATGCCGACCTGGGTGAACTGGGTGAGGAATAACACGCCATCGGGGTGGAAGAACCTCTCCCCCGCCACGGTGACCTCGGTGGGGTTGTTCTCCACGATCTCTAGGATGGAGAAGCCCAGCTTGGTGCGGGTATGTGCATCGGCACGGTCCCAGACGGCGCGGGCTGCTGCGGAGTTACGGCGGGATTCCATGCCCATGCCCTGGGACTGGATACCCTGGCCGGGGAAGGCGTAGAAGGTGTTCGGTGCAGCCATGACAGCGGTTGCGGTGAGCACCAGATTGCCGCCCACGGTTGCGGTGACGGAGCGGACCTCACCGTGTCCAGGGCGGGAATCCACGGCGGAACGCTCCACGGTGAACACGATGGTTTCACCCGGGAGAACCGGTGCCAGCATGGTGGCGGTGTATTCCACAACCCTTGATGCCGGGGTGTGGGTCTGCTCATCGTTGAAGGCTGCACCGGCGATGAGTTCACCGATGGCGGAGGTCCACATGCCGTGGACGATCACACCGGGCAGACCGGCGAGTGCGGCTGCGGTGTCAGAGACGTGGATCGGGTTGCGGTCCCCGGAGACCACGGCGAAGGGCCGCATGGATTCCGGTGCCACGACGGTGGCCACGGCACGGTGTGAGCGGGGGCTGTCGATGGTGGTGGGCAGGGTGGAGGTGTTGGTGCGTGCCACGGTGTTGCCGTTGCGGCCACGGATGGCGAAACGCTCGGACAGGGTGGCGATCTCCTGCTCACCGGCGAAGATGCGGGCGCGGACAATCACGACACGGCCCATGGCGGTGTCAGAGACTTCATCGGCGGTGGCGGTGACATGGAGTCTTATTTCACCGGCGTCGACGGATGGTAGCTCAGAGGTGAGCACGATGTGGTGCTCGAGGTGGACCAGGGAGAGCATGCCCTCAACCACGGAGGCATCAGTCGTGCCCGGGATAATAGCGGACTGGACTGCGGCGAACACGGCGGGCCAGGCGCGGCCAACCAGCACATCGGGTGCGGTGGCGGCCGGTGCCACGGTGGCTGGCAGGTAGGCGGCGGTGACATTGTCATAGTCCGCGAGGTGCCCGGCATCCAAAGTGGTGTCCCAGGTGGCCACGCCATCATTGATGGTGGCCAGGGTGCCGCCGGCGGCCACACGGGTGAGCTCACCCATGGCGGCCTCGGCATCAGCCTGGGTGACCTGTGGGACCGCACCGGCGATGCCCTCTGCGGGCAGGGTGAAGCGGATGGTCAGGTCGGTGGTGGTGCCAAAAGCGGTGGAACCGGCCAGTGGGACGGTGAGCAGGACATGCTCGGTGTCTTCGACTGCCAGGTGTGCACCGGTCGGGGCGTGGGTGGCGGTGTCGCCCGCACGCTCCCAGGCATCCACGTCGCCGAGGCGGTGGATCATGGAGATGGTGTTGCGTCCGGCCCAGTAGGTGCCCGGCGCGGTGAGTAGCTCGGCGATCAGATCGCGCTCAACCTCGTTCACCTCAGCGATGCGTTCGATGGAGGCCACGTTGAAACGGTCGAGCAGGTCCGCGACCGGCTCATTGGCCACCGTGATGCCGCCGACCGCTGCGGGGCCGGGGATGATGGCGACCTGATCGGCGTCGAAACGCGCGTCATGGGACTGCCACAGTGAGTCGGAGCGCCACCAGCGGCGCACGTCCTTGTCAATGACCGGCACGAAAGACACCGGCTTGCCCGGTGTGCGGCACAGGTTCAAAAACCATGCCACATCGGCCGGGGTCAGCAGATCGGTTGCGGCCTGCGGGAGATCGGCAACAAGCTTGTCGACGACCCCCTGTGTGGCATCCTCCAGTGTGTAGGTTGGCACGAATTCGCCGTGGTCCTGATCGATGAGGCGGGCCTCGGCGCGCTCAAGCATCTGGGAGAAACGATCAGCCCAGGAGGCGTCGATCCACTCACCATCGACAGGTCCGGACAGCTCCAAGTAGCGGTTGAGCCACTCCTGGTAGGTCATGGTCTCAACATCACCGAAGTAGACCTTGGCGGTCTTGGCCATGGCGCTGATGATCTCATCGCGGCGTGCCTGAACGGCCTTCTCATCGCCGGCAACCTCATCAAGGAGGCGTCCCGCCTTGGCAAAGGAGTTGTCAATCTCATGGATATCCGCGCCCAGCTGGGAGCGGCCGGAGGCCATGCCGTTGGCGGAACCACCGGCTGGAACCCACTCGGTGGAACCCTTGGTTGCCACCAGCAGTTCCTTGACGGACTGTGAGGTGGTGGCTTCCTTGGCTGCCATGGCGGCGGTGCCGATGAGGATGCCATCAACAGGCATGGCGGGCAGACCATGGGCATGTGCCCAGGAACCGGTGATGTAATCAGCGGCACGCTCCGGGGTTCCGATGCCGCCACCGACGCAGAGAACAACATTGTCCAGCGCGCGGATATCGGCATAGGTGTTGATCAGGAGGTCATCCAGATCCTCCCAGGAGTGGTGTCCACCGGCGATGCCACCCTCGACCTGGATGATGACGGGAATCTCGGGGATCTCGCGGGCAACGGCCAGCACGGACTTGACCTGACGGACTGCTCCCGGCTTGAAGGAGATCCAGGGGAAGCCACCGTCGACAAGCTCCTTGACCAGGCTGACCGCCTCGTCCTTCTCCGGCATGCCTGCCGTGATGATCACACCGTCAATCGGCGCGCCGTTGGCGCGGGCCTTGGGCACCAGGCGCTTGCCACCGATCTGCATCTTCCACAGATAAGGGTCTAAGAACATGGAGTTGAACTGGGCATTGACGCCCGGTTCCAGCAACTCGGTGAGCTTCTCGATATTGCTTTCGAGGATCTCCGGGGTGACCTGGCCACCGCCGGCCAGTTCCGCCCAGTGGCCACCATTGGCAGCCGCTGCGACGATCTCCGGATCCACGGTGGTCGGGGTCATGCCAGCCAGCAGCATGGGGCTACGGCCGGTGAGCTCCGTGAAGCGGGTAACCAGACGTGGCTGACCATTGACGGACTCCACCCGTGGGGCGAACTCATCATAGGAGCGTGGCAGCTCAGGAGCCATACCGGCATCGAATACCTTGGCCTGGCCATCGGTGTCACACACGGCGAAGGAGGCGGCACCCCGGCCGGCGAGGATGGAGTTGCTCAGCGGCACCACACCGCCGTCAGGTCCCACATCCAGGATCCAGCGGGCACCTGCGTCGACGGCACCGTTGACGGAAGACACCCAGTCAACCGGGTTGACCAGCACATCAGCGGCGACCTCATGGGAGATGGCCTCATCCAATCCACACGCCTTGGCCCAGGTCACGGTCTGCTCAACAGCCATGGCCATGGCCGGGTGGTGGAAGGCTGCCTGGACATCCAACTGGGTGATGCGGGGGCTGAACGGCTGGCCTCCGCGTTCCTTGTTATCGATGGCCTTGGCATCAGCGGCAGCCATGACCTCGAGGACAGCCACGACCCGCTGATTGTCATCAGGGCGACCCACCAGCACATAGGTATCACGGGCATTGCGCAGACCAATGACGGGACGGATCTCCTCGGGGACATCCGCAGCGGCCTTATCAATGGCGGCCTGCAGCTGCTCGCGGGTGATCCCGGCGATGGCCACCATCGGGGACCTGTTCCCCTGGGCAATGAGACCGGTCATGCGGCCGGTGCGGGTGATGGCTGCACCGATGAGCTGCGCCAGTGCCACGAATTCATCAGCACGGGTCAGATCCTTGAGCAGGTGCACACCCAGAACGCCCTGGGAGTGGCCGATGGCGGTGACAGACTTCTCCACGTCGAGGCGCTGTGCCTCCAGTGAATCCAGGGTGGCAATCTGGGACACGAAGATACCCGGCACGCTCACGGCGGCCTGGGCGGTGTCAAAGCTGGGGGTCTCAGTGGCGTTGGCCCACCCGACCGGGTCGAAACCGAAGGGGAAGGTGCCTGCAAGTTCGTCGGCAACCGGGGTCAGCAGCTCCTGCGCACGCTCGACGATTCCCTGGACGTTGGTGCCTGCGCCCGCGGCGACCGCGGCGCGGAGGGTCTTCAACCAGTCGAAGCCCTGCCCGGAGAAGGCGAAGGCGTAGGGCTCCTGATCGAAGCGGTTGATCAGTCGGCTGGTCCCGAAGTTCCTGCTCAATTCGGTCACGTGTGAACTCGCTCCTTGTTTGACCCAGACCCCCAGAAGCTCCCATGAGAAGTCTGCTGGTCTGTGCTTGTTCGGATATAGAAGTGAAAATGGCACGCCTGTTGACACCAGGGTGACATTGGATAGGAAACAATATGCCACAAATCATGAGGAAAACGTCATCTTTTGCGGATGCATGCGTCCCCACCGTGGGCCTACAGCCACAGATGGGAGTATTCCGTTGTCCCTATCGTGCCACCTGGCGTGTTTAATACAAAACTTTTCCCGACCTAACCAGTGAGGTGGTTTTGGGGTGGATACCTGGGACTTCCCTCACCGGAGATGCTCCTCCACGAGGCGCCGGGCGGCTTCGAGATCCAGTGCGGCCGTGTGGTGTTGTTCACCATCGCCCCGGGCAGGGATAATTCTCACATCATCACTGCCCGGGCCGGGGAGAAAAACCTGGCAGGCGTGGTCCGGCACAACCTCGGCTTCAGGCTGAATATTGTTATCGGCCATCCAGGCATCAAAGAATCTGGAAATGCTCATGACTGCTCAGGGTAGCTGCCCACTCAGTTGAGAGCACCCGGCCGCCCCTCATAGAAATCCAGATACAGCTGAAAAAGTTCATCACGGTGGTTCCGGATGGCCGGGGACGTATCATTGATGATCTCATGATCAGCCTCCCACTCCTGCGGGATATGGTGCACCAACAGCTCCAGGCCATTGGCCTCCGCCAGGGTCCGGGGGATGGATTCCGCCAATTCCTTATTAATGTGCACATCATCCTCAGAGATGACGGTTCCCACACTCTTGAGGGCTAATCCGGACGGATCCTCCCGGAAGTTCTGGCCGATGATGAGGTATTGGGCGAGCGCCCGGTAGGAGAAGCCCGGGGCCGCAGGATCAGTGGTGGTGCTGAACTGATCCGGGACCAGGTGATACCCATAAAGGGTTTTGAGGAAGGGCAGCTGCCAGGACGGGGCATGCCCGACTGAAGGTTCATAGAAGGCAGAGAGCAACAGCAGACGCTCCACCTCGGGGCGGTAGTGCGCAGCCCAGGTGCCCAGTGCCGCCCCACCGGAGAGACCCACCACGCCGACCTCCTCCCCCAGACCGGTGGCGATGGTGACTGATTCATTGAGGTAATCCACCAACTCATCAGCTTTTACATTCGCGTGGTCCTGGTTCACCGCCGTGCCGTGGGCCGGAGCAACCGGAATATAGACGTTATAACCCTGCTCAAAGAAGTAGGTGGCCAGCTCATCAAACTGGCTGGGGCACACCCTGATCCCGTGGAGGAACACCACTGCACCCTCAGACTGATCTCCGTGGGTCATCAGGGTGCTCTGGCACTCTGAAGTCACGGAATTATCCTGATCGCGTTGCTGTTGCGCAGCCACCCGCTCCAGGGCTGCGTCATAGGACACCGTTTCCCGGGTGCCGGTCTGCAGCTCCTCAGACTCATGGGGCCAGAAGTAGATGGCGGCCACCGCGATCAGGATGAGCGACACTGCCACCGCCACTGCGGTGAGACTGACTTTCAGTACTGTGCGCACAGCACTCCCCCTTTTGGCCCCGGCCACCTATTTACACCCTTCTACAGTAGGCGCAATTGAGGCCCGGGGATGGGCCAACTCGACCATGTGAAGAGATCAACCGGTGGACACCATCAGCCACAATGTCCACCACAACCCAGGAACCGCGACCATGCCCGTCCCAGCCGGGATAGAAATTCATCCCGCCACTCACCGGACTGCGCACGCGGATTCTCAGCAAACGTTAGGGAATTCACATTTTCTTATGGAACCCCTGCATAGCGGGGATGCACAAACCTTTTCCCAGAAATACACGGCCGCTGCGCGGGGCGGGATGGTTGGACATCCAGGGCTCCACCCCCTACCGTGGTCACAAATTGATAACGGGCTGATTACAAATCAACACTCCCGAGTTCTGATCCTCACACCAGAAAGATCCTCATGCGCACCACCGGACGTCACCACACTCCACGCGGCCTATCCACACTCCGCCGCTCAGCCCTGGCCCTGCTCGCTGCAGGAGCCGCAACCGCTGCCACCATGACCCCCGCCAGCGCGCAGAACGCCGACTTCTCCGCACTCTCATCAGGCGGCACCGGCATCATCTCTGAGATCATTCAGACCGCCGGCATCGGAGACACCTTCCAGGCCGGTGTAGCCAGACCCGCCAACGGCACCTTCACCTCTGGCTTCGGCCCACGCTGGGGCACCGTGCACCAAGGCATCGACATTGCCAACGCCATCGGCACACCCATTTATTCCGTCATGCCCGGCACCGTGATCAACTCAGGTCCCGCATCCGGTTACGGCCAGTGGATTCGTATCCAGCACGATGACGGCTCCATGTCCGTCTATGGACACATGGAAACCCTCAACGTTTCCGTCGGCCAGCGTGTCGGGGCGGGTCAGCATATCGCCGGCATGGGCAACCGCGGATTTTCCACCGGTTCCCATCTGCACTTCGAGATCCACCCAGCAGGATCCGGCCCGGTGGACCCGGTCACCTGGTTCGCCAATCGCGGAATCTACTTCTAGGCACCACCGGAAAAACAACAATCCCGGCTCCACTCTCCCTCATGAAGGGAGTAGTGGAGCCGGGATCATTTTCATCTGGTGCGCCTGGAGAGACTTGAACTCTCACGTCCTAGGACACTGGAACCTAAATCCAGCGCGTCTGCCAATTCCGCCACAGGCGCAGCGCTTATCAGCCATGAAATATGGTCCAACAGCGTTATTGATCATACATGGTGGCAGGGAAGCCTCAAACAGTGTGGTGCACTTAACGGAATTCGCGTGGGGTGAAAACGCGGGTATCCTTGATATTCGTGAGTGAGCAAGGGCAACCTAATCTGAAAACCAGGAAGAAAGTGCGACTGAGTCATGTCGTTTTTCTTTTGATCTGTTTCTGCGTGGCGCTGGCACTGGCGTGGTGGCAGTGGTCCCGTTTCCAATCAGGTTCCGGTACATTCCAGAACCTGGGTTATGCCTTCCAGTGGCCGGTGATCGGCGGTTTCCTCATCTACGCTTACCGCAAGTACCTGGAGTATGAGAATCAGTCCATCGACAAGGAGAACCTGGCGGTTGAACTCGCCCGTCACCCCGATGCCGATAACACCGCTGACACCACCGCCGAGGGAACCGCCCTGCCGGCAGCCACTCCAGAAGCAACGGAGGATTTCATGATCTCCAACCGCCCCAGCCTGGTGGACAACTCGGATCAGGTCACAGAGATCGATGACACCTTCCTCCCCGACCGACCGGCCCTGGACGTGGAGGAGTTCAACCGCCTCAACGATCCCACCCGACGCCGACGCCGACGGGACTGACCCCGGGAACTTTTCCACTCAGGTAACCGACCTGTTCACCAGACCCAGCCTCACACCGATCACCAGCCCCACCGTATCCCCAAGAACCAAGGACCCAAGGACTTTCACATCGTGACTACGCCGACCCAGACCATCCAGATCCACCCGGAGCGCAAGAAGCGTGTCCGCACCGCCCTCACTGCGTTTTCCATCGCTGCCTGGATCACCGGCGTGTTCCTGCTCGCACTGGTGGTGGAGATGGTGATGAAGTACATCCTTCAGATGGATCTGCCGAGCTGGGCCACGTTCATCCCGATCGCCCACGGTTGGGTCTATATCGTGTTCCTGCTGTGCACCCTGAACCTGGGTCTGAAAGCCCGCTGGGATCCTAAGCGCTGGTTCACCACCGCCATCGCGGGTGTGGTGCCACTGCTGTCCTTCTTCGTGGAGAACAACCGTCGCAAGGAAGTCATCCAGACCTTCCAGCTGGATCAGCCGGACACTGTTTAAGACGCCGTTTAAGACACCGTTTAAGCCACCGGGTCAACAAAACGCACAACGTGCCCCACTCCACCTTTGCAGGTGGTGAGGGGCACGTTGTTTATTGTCGGGCTGGTTAACCGGCTACTTCCCCGCCAGCTCGGCAATCGCAGGAACCAAGGCCCGCAGTGCCTTGCCGCGGTGGGAGTGGGCATCCTTCTCCTCAGCGCTCAGCTGCGCGGAGGAACGGTCACGGCCCTCCAGGAAGGATTCCTCCATGGGGACAAACAGAGGATCATAACCGAATCCGTTCACCCCGACGGGTTCACGCAGGAGGGTTCCGGACCAGCGGCCCTCCTCCACGAACTCCTGTCCATCCGGGGTGACGATCGCACACACGGAGACGAATGCAGCCGCGCGGCGCTCCTCCGGCACATCAATGATCTGCGCCAGGAGCAGATCATTATTGGCCTGGTCATCACCGTGTTTTCCAGCCCAACGGGCAGACAACACACCGGGCATACCGTTGAGGGCATCCACCTCGAGGCCGGAATCATCAGCCAGGGTGATCAACCCGGTGTTCGCGGCACCGGCACGGGCCTTGATCAGGGCATTATCAGCGAAGGTACGGCCGTTTTCCACCGGTTCGGTGTAGGCAGGGGCATCAGCGAGGGCGATCAGCTCGACACCCTGGATGCCGGCCTGATCGAGGATCCGCTGGAGCTCCTTCAGCTTCTTGGCGTTGTTGGAGGCAACGAGGAGTTTCATGTTAGATCCCCAGTGCTGCCTTCTGCGCCTGGACGAGCTCGCGGCAACCCTTCTCGGCGATGTCGAGCATGTCATTCAGCTGCGCGCGGGTGAAGGTGGTTTCCTCACCGGTGCCCTGGATCTCCACGAACTCACCGGATTCGGTCATGACCACGTTCATGTCCACATCGGCACGGACATCTTCCTCATAGGGAAGGTCGAGGCAGGGCTGGCCGTCGACAAGCCCGACCGACACCGCAGCAACGGGTGGCAGCAGCGGGTCGCCGGGGACCACGCCCTGCTCTTTGAGCACCTTGATGGCATCAGCCAGCGCCACGTAGGCGCCGGTGATGGCGGCGGTGCGGGTGCCACCGTCGGCCTGGAGGACATCGCAGTCAATGGCGATGGTGTTCTCACCGAGCTGGGACAGGTCCACGGCGGCGCGCAGGGAGCGGCCGATCAGACGGGAGATCTCATGGGTGCGGCCCTTGACCTTGCCGGCCATGGACTCGCGGCGGTTGCGCTCCGCGGTGGCGGCAGGGAGCATGGCGTACTCGGCGGTCAGCCAGCCCTCGCCGGAGTCACGCTTGAAGCGGGGGACACCCAGTTCCACGGACGCGGTGCACATGACGCGGGTGTTGCCGAATTCCACAAGCACGGAGCCTGCCGGGTTGGTGGTGAAACCACGGGTGATCTTGACGGCGCGCATCTGGTCCTGGGCGCGGCCGTCCGCACGGGTGAAGCTGGTTGTTGAAGTCATGGCTAACAGGTTACCTGTGCGCCGCTGCGTGGGCTGCGTCGAACGCCCCCAACGCGCTTATCGACGAAAAGCTGACTGCTCCCGCTCAGAGATCAATCTGCATCCCCGGCACACCCAGTTCAATGGGCCCGTCATAGAAACGGGCTGCGGCTGCCACTGTGGCCTCCTTGTCCGCCCATGGTGGGATATGGGTGACAATCAACTTCTTCACCCCGGCAGCGGCGGCGATCCTGCCCGCATCCTGACCACAGATATGCATGCCCGGGATCTTGTCCTCACAGGACGGACCCCAGGTCGCCTCGCACAGGAACACATCCACATCCCGGGCAGCCTCAATGAGGGCCTCGGTATAAGCGCTGTCCCCGGAGTAGGCCAGGGTGGCACCCGAACCGTGCTCCTCAACGCGCATGGCGAAAGCCTGGATGGGGTGCACCACGCTGAACGGGGTCACCGTGAACTTATCCACCAGTTCAGGCTGACCACTGACCCAGGGGGCGAAAGCGAAGGTGTCCTCCATGTCATCGATCCCCTCCGGATCATCCGCGCTCAACCGCCCCAGACGGTTGGGGGTATCGGTAGGTCCGAAACACAGATTCCGACCCGGCGCGGACGCCGTGGGATGGAAACGGCGCCACACCAACAGCGAGGCGAAATCTGCACAGTGGTCGGTGTGGAGATGGGAGAAGGCCACATGGGCATCATTGGGATCCTGGATCTCCTGGAGATGCGCAAGAACGCCGGGACCCATGTCCATGAGCAGGGATGGCGCGCCCGGAGCCGACAGGAGATATCCGGAGGCGGGATTGCCTGGCGCGGGCACACTTCCGGAGCTTCCGAGGATGGTCAATCTCATATGGCTACTCTGCCATGACTTCTCCCGTGGTGCGCACTTTTGCTCCGTTTTGTAGCCAAATCCTTACACCATATTATGTCGGATCTGGGTCACAACCGGGCCAAGGAAACGTTGACTCAGCTGGGAGAACAGTTCCGGATCCCCGGTGGATTCGAAGCTGTAGGTGGGTGTGGGGTGCATCGACGGGTCCGCCAGGAGGTCCTGCTGGCTGAGGATACGCAACACATCCTTGGCGGTTTCCTCGGCGCTGGATACCAGGGTCACGTGATCCCCCATGGCCAGCTGAATCACACCGGAGAGCAAAGGGTAGTGGGTGCAGCCCAGCACGAGGGTATCCACGCCCTGCGCCTGCAATGGCTCCAGATAGCCTTCGGCGATGTTGAGGATCTGCCGGCCGGAGGTGATGCCCCGTTCCACAAAATCCACAAAGCGCGGGCAGGCCGCGGCATGGACCTCTATGGCGGGACTCGCGGAGAACAGGTCCTGGTAGGCACCGGAGTTGATGGTGCCCACCGTTCCGATCACGCCCACCTTGCCGTTGCGGGTCGCCGCCACCGCTCTGCGCACGGCGGGCAGGATGACCTCCACCACAGGCACGTTGTAGCGCTCCCGGGCATCGCGGAGGAAGGCCGCTGAGGCGGTATTGCAGGCGATGACGATCATTTTGCACCCGCGCTCCACCAACTCATCCGCGATACGCAGTGCATGTTCACGCACCCGCGCAATCGGCAGCGGCCCATAGGGGCCGTTGGCCGTATCCCCGATATAGATGATGGATTCATGCGGCAGCTGGTCAATGATGGTGCGCGCCACGGTGAGTCCACCTACACCCGAGTCAAAGATCCCAATGGGGGCATCGGCCCCCGGGATGGGGCGTTCGATCATTGAGGCACCGTAATCAGTCACAGTGCTCAATAGTAATCTGGCGGGTGGAGAGTAGTAGTCATGTCCCCATCGCGGCCGGTGTGCCACAATATGACCACAGTCCGCATACCCGCATGCTTACCGTGTGTCTTGCCCATGTCTTGACAGCCTCCCAGCGACTGAAAGAGAAGTCTCTCATGGTGGATAAACCCTCCGGTCCCGACACTGATGAATTTCCGGTGGTCCCGGATCAGGTGACCTCCGCAGCGCCTGTCACGGGAGAGCCGGTGAGAGACACAGGCCCCCAGAGGCGCACCACGGGTTTCGTCCTGGCTGCGCTCGTGGTGCTGTTCGCGGTGATCATCGGTGCGGTGGTATTCCTCTTCCGGGATTCCGATTCTGATGACACCGCTGATGGCACCCAAGCATTAGCCACGGTCACCACCACCGTGGATGCACCGACAGAGCCCCCGACAGAGCCCCCGGCAGAGGCACCGGAACCACCACCGGTGGTCACTGTCACCGAGACCCCGGAGCCGGTAGGTCGTCCGGTGAACCCGGCGCTGCCCGGCAGCCACTCCCCTGCTAATGAGGCAGCGCGGTCGAACACCCCAGCGGGCAATTTCAACAATGTCTACACCGGGACAACATCAACGTCCCCGGGATTCGCACTCGCGGTGCGTGACGCCTTCGTGCGCAATTATTTAGATACCGGCGAGCTCAATGCCCAGGTGCGGGCAACCAGTCCCGTCACCGGCCAGGGCTACGACATCAGCTGTCAGGACAACGGAGAGTATGTCACCTGCACAGGAGGCAATAACGCCGTGGTCTACATCAGTTAGTGCGGGGTTTATACCCGGGGCATCCGCGGTGGGTCCAGTGCCGCGATGATCTTCTCCATGGCGGTGCCCATGACCCTGAGTTCCTCATCGGTGAGGTTGTCAAAGATGAGTCGGCGTACCTGCTCCACGTGCCCGGGTGCCGCTTTCACCACCTTGTCCCAGCCTTCCTCGGTGAGGACGGCTACGGTGGCGCGGCCATCCGTGGGGTCGGGAACACGCCTGACCCAACCGGATTTCTCCAGGCGGGTGACCACGCGCGACAGGTGGGACAGTGTCATATCGGAGAGTTCCGCCAGTTCACTCATCCGCAGGCGACGGTCAGGGGCCATGGAGATCTGGGCGAGTGCGAAATAATCGAAGTTGCTCAGGCCGGAATCAGCCTTGAGCTGGGCATCCATCCGGGCGGGAAGCCAGACGCGCATGGACCAGATGTTGAGCCAGACATCCTGCTGTTCCTGGTTCAACCACACATTGTCTGAAACGGAGTCTGAAACAGAGTTCTCGCTTGTCATGTCAACCAATGATAGTGATCTTTGCTACCCTTCGCCCACCGATTGGCGGCTGGGATTATGGCAGCGGTATATCAGGACCCCTGACGGCGGGCCCGGCGCTCAAGTCTCTTCTGCTCCTTCTTCGCCTTCAACGCCTTGGGATCATCGGAAGCGATGAACGCACCTGCGGCCACGCCACCGACTCCTCCGAAGAGGTGCGCCTGCCAGGACACGCCCGGTTGAATGGGCAGGAGACCCCAGAACAGTCCTGAGTAGATGAAGGCCAGCGCCAGCCCCACAAGGAACTGTTTGAAATCACGGTTGAACAGGCCACGCACGATCAGGTATCCGAGCCAGCCGTAGATGAGCCCTGAGGCCCCGATGTGGTTAGTGCCCACACCACCAAACAGCCAGGTACCGATGCCGCCGAGGATGACTACGATCAGCGTGACCTCCCAGAACACCCGTTTTCCGCTCAGCCCGATGATGAAACAGAAGATGGCACCGGGCACGGTGTTGCTGATCAGGTGTTCAAAGTTGGAGTGCAGCAGCGGGGAGGTGAAGATGTGCCACAGTGCGCTGGTATCCAGGGGGTGGATGCCGAAATAATTCAGCCACCCTCCGGTGAGGATGGTGATGATATGCACCGCCCAGATCACCGCCACGAAACCGAGGGCGAACAACAGGCCGGTCTTGGTATAGGACCGGTCTTTCAGCTGCTGCCCCATCTGCGGGGTGCGACGCTGCCATGGTTTCATGGCACCACCCGTGTTGGGTGTGAAGCCGGGTGTTGATCCGAATCCTGTGTTGTTGTACGGGGAATTTCCGAAGTTGTTGTAACTCATGGGATCAGTTCTCGGTAGGTTGTCAGCCCGAGGCCCGGGCTGGCGGAGGTGATGGCATCAACGATGGCATCCTGCACGCAATCAGCGGCCGCTGCGCTCAAGGATGCCAGAAGTACGGTGTCCACGCCCGTTCCATCGCCGGTGGACAGGGCGAACAGAGTGTCCCCGTCCATGGGGGAATGTGCAGGCCGCACAGCACGCGCCAGGCCGTCATGGCCGGTCATGGCCAACCGTTTGGCCTGCGCCTTGGTGATCGGCGCATCGGTGGCGATCACCCCGATGGTGGTGTTCAACTCCCCTGCGGGGTGCGGCAGGAAAACAAGCTTGTCGACGCTCACCCGGTCACTTCCCGGCGCGCCATAAAGGTGGCCGGTGGTGGCATCAACCACCTCACCGACCGGGTTGGCCACTACAGCGGCGGCCACCACAAACCCGTCGATCTCCACCGATGCCTGGCCGAATCCACCGCGTAGTCGGCCGGCGGTGGCTCCGCTGCCTGCACCGATGCTGCCGGATATATCTCTGTCTTGTCCTTTAAGTGCGTTCTGCACGGCCTCATAACCGTGGTCGCGGGTGGGGCGGTTGGCGGGATCACCCACCAGAAGATCAAAGATGACAGCGGCGGGGACGATGGGCACGATCGGCCCCTCTCGGTCCGGTCCCAGCACCGGGAATCCAATCCCGCGTTCCTCCAGGGCCTGCATGACGCCGTCAGCGGCGGCGAGCCCATAGGCGGAACCGCCACTCAGGGTGACCGCATGGATCTGCTGGACGGAGTTGTGGGGTTCCAGGAGGTCTGTCTCCCTGGTGCCCGGTCCGCCGCCGCGGACATCCACACCGGCGTAGGCACCGGCGGGTGCCAGCACCACGCTCACACCGCTATCCCCCAGGGAAACGTGGCCGAGGTGGATGCCGGGGACGTCGCAAAGCATGCCCGTCACCGTTAAGAGCCCATCATCGCTTCCAGCAGGGATTCCTGGGCATAGGCCAACCACTGGACCAGATTCTCCCGGTCCTCTTCAGCTGCTTCACCGCCGCGGAGATCACCAGAGGCGAGATAGAGGCGGATGTCATTGAGGCCCGCGATCCATGCCTGGGCCTCCTCTTCATTCACGCTGACCGCCACATTGCCATCAGGGCCGAGGGCCTGGTTGATCGCCTGCAGGTTGCTGATCTTGGCCCGGGTGATGTCATTTTCATGGAAGGACCGCAACAGGGAATTATCGCCGTCGTATTCCTCATCGCCCTCCATTTCGAAATCAGGGAGCAGCCGGGCCAGAGCCGGGTCCTCGGGGGCGGCCTTATGTCCACTCGGGATTCCGGTCATCTCCGCCAGGGGATCCTTCGGGGCGGCCTGTGCACGCTGGATCAGCGCCTCCGACACCACCGCGGAGAGATTACCCAGCACCTCCCGTTCCATCGGTTCGAAAACACAGGTGTATCTGACGGCCCTCATGAGGACCTTCCGCTTCTTCCATGCCTGCATAGTTAGACCCCTACCCGCCCTGCTGCATCGTCGCCCACAGGCCTGCAATGTGTAATTTCTTCACGTCAGCTTCCACCTTGTCTTTCTCGCCGGAGCTGACCACGGCCTTGCCTTCTGTGTGCACCTGCATCATCAACTCGGTGGCCCGCTTCCGGCTGTAGCCCAGTGTCGTCTGAAACACGTAGGTCACATAACTCATCAGGTTCACCGGGTCATCCCACACGATGCACATCCAGGGCAGGTTCTCACTGGAGACCGTGTGCACATCCATCTCCACCTCGGGAGGGGCGGCAGGTGCAGACGGTGATGACAACACCGGCTGATTCTCCGGGGAGGACGACACCTCCGCATCTGGGCACGTGGACACCGATGACTGCCCAGCTGTGTCAGCAGTCCCGCGACGGTGGAAGTGAGGAAGGCCATTCATGCAGTTCAGCCTAGTCAACTACCCGGACACGGTGCAGGGTGGACCGACTTTTTACCTGAACCTCCCTGGGTAGCAGGCCTTTTACCTGCAGGTTTGATCACTTTCCCGCTGTTGGAGCTGCTGGCAGTGAGGTGCCTGCTCTGTTATCGTGATACGGATGATTCGATGATTTGTCGGATCCCTACGGTGGAAGGATACGACATGATGCGGGACCTCAACACCGAAATCACTGCGATTGTCCGGAAAATGGGGCTTGCCAATGGCAACCCTGTGGAGACGCTGAGTCGCCTTGTTCCGGTATTGTCCGTGGTTCTCACGCTCATCATCACGGTCGCCACAGTGCTCACCGGTCTGGATGATTCGGATGATGCCGGCCCTGATGAGCCCCCGATCGTGGTGCCGGTGGTCAATGAACAGATGCGCACAGATCTGGTCAGAGCCATCAACTATCACCGCATCGTGCCCGCCAGCTTTAATCTGGAACTCCACGCCAGCGCACAGGAGAAGGCAACGGACAACGCCACAGGGGGACGGCTTGGCACGGCCACCGCAGCTGAAAGTCAGATCGTGATGCTACAGGCACGCCAGAGCACTGATATCGCCAGCGTGGATGGGTTCCTCACAATGTGGATGGAGGACTACCCCAACTACGAAGTCCTGATGCATGAGGATAATGAATCCTTCGGAGTCGGCATCGCAGAGGCTAACGGCCAGACCTATGCTGTGGTGCAGTTCATGCAGCGCTAGGTTTTACGTAGGATCATAAGGATGAATCCCACTGCATCCTCCATCCCCCCACAGAGGTCAACGGCCCTGTTGACCGATAAATATGAGCTCACCATGCTCCAGGCGGCGCTGGCCGATGGTTCCGCACACCGTCAGGTTGCCTTCGAGGTGTTCAGCAGGCGGCTGCCCAATGAACGCCGTTATGGTGTGGTGGCGGGTACCGCCCGGGTTCTCCGTGCCGTCCAGGACTTCGTGTTCACCAAGGAGCAGCTCGCGGACCTGGATTTCCTGGATGAGCGCACCCTTGAGTTCCTCTCTAATTACAGGTTCACCGGCCAGATCGACGGATACCGGGAGGGCGAGCTCTACTTCCCCAACTCCCCGTTGCTGACCGTGCGCGGTACCTTCGCTGAATGCGTGGTGCTGGAGACAGTGATCCTGTCCATCATGAACGCTGACTCAGCAGTGGCTTCCGCGGCAGCCCGCATGGTGACCGCCGCCGATGGTCGCGCCATCATCGAGATGGGTTCCCGCCGTACCCATGAGTACGCAGCGGTGACCGCCTCCCGCGCCTCCTACCTCGCTGGATTCTCCGCCACCTCCAACCTCGAGGCCTCCTTCCGTTATGGCATCCCGGCCTCCGGCACGTCCGCCCACGCCTGGACCCTGTTGCACATCAACGAGGATGGCACCCCCAATGAAGCCGCCGCCTTCCGCGCCCAGATTGATGAACTGGGTGTGGACACCGTGCTGCTGGTTGATACCTACGACATCACCCACGGTGTAGAGACCGCCATCGAGGTGGCCGGCCCTGACCTGGGCGGGGTTCGCCTGGACTCCGGCGATCTGGGGGTGCTGGCCCGGAAGGTCCGCAAGCAGCTGGATGATCTCGGCGCCCACAACACCAAAATCGTGGTCTCCTCCGACCTGGATGAATTCACCATCGCCGGCCTGCGTGGTGAACCCGTGGATGTCTTCGGCGTGGGCACCTCCGTGGTCACAGGATCTGGTGCGCCCACTGCGGGCCTGGTGTACAAGATCGTCGAGGTGGACGGCCACCCGGTGGCTAAACGATCCCGCAACAAGGCCAGCAACGGTGGAGCCAAGAAGGCGGTCCGCACCCACCGTTCCACCGGCACCGCGATCGAGGAGATCGTCTACCCCTATCACGCAGAGAAGCCGGACACCGGCAAGCTGGGCACCCTGGAACTGGATATCCCCCTGATGCGTGACGGTGAAGTCCTGGACGGACTGCCCACCCTGGAGGAATCCCGCACGTATCTGGCCAAACAGCTGGTGTCCCTTCCATGGGAGGGCCTGGCGCTCTCCCGCGATGAGCCTGTCCTGCACACCCGCTTCGTGGGTTTTCCTGACGGGGCTTAATCCTCTACAACCTGCCGTTGACTCCACCGTTGAGATTAATAACGCACACCCCTCCCCTGCCACCACCGATCTCGGGGTAACCCCATCACCCAGGCCATCCGGACCACCCATGTCCACCCGCTCCGGATACCCCTCGTTGCTGCGCACGCACCCGTGGTTGAGCAGGCCGGTGAGTTGCAGGGGGATCTGGGGATTGGCGGCGAAGGAATCCCCGAACGAGACATAAGGCACAGGGATGTCCCCGGCCTGGGGGCGCGCATCCGGGTGCAGGTTGGTGGAAGTCTGGGTGCCCAACTCACCGCTGCGCTGACCACCGCAACCACCCGCGCCCCGCTGACTCCCACGTGTCATTCCTCGCCTGGCACAACCCGCCGTCAACTTCTTTTCTGCAAGGGCATGGGCCTTCGGCATCACCCCGCAGTGACATGGGGTTCCGCACCTGGTGTGCTCTTCTTAATCGGGGCTTTTCGTCCCCTGACCGGAGGCCGATACACTGAGACGGATGTCTGACGCCGATTCCACCACCACCCAGCAGTCCGCCACGGAAGAGCCCCTGAACGCCTCCACCGGGGAGCTGCTCACCGCCGCCGTCGAAGCTCTCGGTGGCGCCCGGCGCGCAGGTCAGGAAGCCATGGCGGAGGCCGTCACCAAGGCTTTCGACAACAAGCGCCATCTAGCGGTGCAGGCGGGCACCGGTACGGGTAAATCCCTGGCCTATCTGGTGCCGTCCATCCGGCATGCCCAGACCACGGACTCCACGGTGATCGTCTCCACCGCCACGATCGCGCTACAGCGGCAGTTGGTCAACCGTGACCTCCCGCGTCTCGCGGACACATTGGAGCCGCTGCTGGAGCGTCGCCCCACCTTCGCCATCATGAAGGGTCGCTCCAACTACCTGTGCATGAATAAGATCGCCCGCGAACCGGAGCCGGAGGACACCCTCATGGGTGAGGAGGATGTCTCCTGGCTGGGCAAACACATCGTGCGACTGCACGACTGGGCTAACGAGACAGAGACAGGCGACCGGGATGATCTTGATCCCGGTGTCCCCGACCTGGCGTGGAAACAGGTTAGTGTGACCTCCCGCGAATGCATCGGGGCATCCCGCTGCCCACATGGTGAGGAATGCTTCGCGGAGATCGCCCGTGCCACGGCGAAGGAATCCGACGTTGTGGTCACCAATCATGCGCTCCTGGCCATTGATGCGCTCTCTGATGCCAATGTCCTGCCCGAACATGATGTGGTGGTGATCGATGAGGCCCACGAACTCGATGGCCGCATCACGGCTGTCGCCTCAGCGGAAATCACCGTCAATTCGCTCAACCTGGCTGCCCGCCGCGCGGGGAAACTTGATTCCAATGGGCGCGAGGATAAGGTCACCGAACTGGCCGGTGACCTGGAGCTGATGCTGCAGACCATGCAGCCCGGCAGGTGGCGTGACATGGATGAAGGCTCCAAGGGCACGCTCGGGGCGCTGCGTGATGCCCTGTGGACGCTGCGTCAGCAGATTGCCGCCTCGCCGGAGGGTGAGGCCGCCAACGATCCCGAGCGCAACGCCGAACGACAGAACCTGGCCAATCACCTGCAGGAGATCCATGATTCCATCGTGCGTATCCTCGAGGTCTTCGAGGAAGAAGATGCGGCCAAACAGCATGACGTGGTCTGGCACAACCAGGATGACCGCCGGGGTGACTCCCTCAACGTGGCTCCCCTGTCCGTGGCGGGGTTGCTCCACCAGAAACTCTTCACCGACAACACCGTGATCCTGGCCAGTGCGACGCTGACCATTGGCGGCAATTTCAACGCCATGGCCAACAGTTGGGGGCTGCCGAAGGGCACCTGGGATTCCCTGGATGCGGGTACCCCGTTTGATCCGGCTAAGTCAGGGATTCTCTATACCGCCCGTCATCTTCCTGATCCGGGGAGGGATGGATTACCGCAGGAGACCCTCGATGAGATCTATGAGCTCATCATGGCGGCCGGGGGCAGAACCCTGGGTCTGTTCTCATCCAAGCGTGCTGCGGTTCAGGCGACCGAGGCGATGCGGTTGCGCCTGCCTTTTGATGTGCTGTGCCAAGGTGATGACAACACCGGTGCCCTGGTGAAGAAATTCGCCGAATCCGAGAACATCTGTCTCTTCGGCACCCTGACGCTGTGGCAGGGTGTGGATGTTCCAGGGAAGTCCCTGTCCCTGGTGTTGATCGATCGCATTCCCTTCCCCCGCCCAGATGACCCCCTCCTCCAGGCGAGGAAGGAAGCCGCCGATGCCGAGGGACGCAATGGGTTCATGGAGGTGGCCGCCACGCATGCGGCGTTGCTGATGGCGCAGGGTGCCGGCCGGTTGCTCCGGCATGTCACTGACCGTGGTGTGGTGGCGGTGTTGGATTCCCGCCTGGTCACCAAAAGATATGGCGGTTTCCTGCGTTCCTCCATGCCCCGGTTCTGGGAAACCACCAACGGCGCCACGGTGCGAGAGGCCTTGAAGAGGCTGGTCGCCGGTTAAACCCGCTGGTCAGTACCCGCCACTCACGCACAATCTCAGACCACGGCCACGACCGTCACTGAATTGGGTGCCACTTCGGTGAATCCGGCATCCCGAACCGGCACCGCACCCGGGGCAGCGACCCTATCCGCGAACTCCTCCGGCGGAACCTCCCGGACATGCAGCCTGAAATCTGCAGCCGCCCATTGCCGCACCCACGCAATCGGCTGATGCGCCGCCAGCAGCATGGAAGCATGCCCGACCTGAGCAGCAGCCTTCCCCAGAGTCATCTCCAGGGAGGCATCAATATAGATGATGGGGAAATCATCCCGGATGGGCTTCGGATCATCCAGCGGCAGTTCCGTTCCGGAGATCTGCAGCTTCCGGATATTCTCCGGAACCTCGCTGACCGCGCTGGGCAGAAACGCCCGCACCTGCGCCGAATCATCAGTCACCGTCACACCTGCCAGCTCCTGCACGCGGTCCCAGGCTGAGTTACGCGCCCTGCGCGCAACCTTCCTGATCAGGTGGTCATACCACCGCTCCAGCGCGGCGCGGAACCCGGGATCAGTGGTCACCCTCTCATCAAGACAAAGCTTGACGACGCTCCGAGCAGCCGCCTCCAACACATCCGTCCTCCGCGGCGGATCCGACTTCGGGATGTGGAGCACGATCTGCATGGCCTGAACCGTTCCCGGATCAGAGGGGTCCTCAGAGTGTGGGCCATCGGAAACCCGTGCCGCGAGGAGCGCGTGGGCGGTGACCAGAGGGGCGTCGTCAAGCATCTGTTTTTTAGTGCTCCAGTGGCACGCGGTGGTAGCTGCCGTCCTCGAGATCAGCGAGGTCGATCTCATCGCGGGAGATGCCCAGGATGTGGAGGACCTCATCCAGGAACGGGTGGTTCACGGAGGTATCGGCGATCTCCTTGAGAGCCGGCTTGGCGTTGAAAGCGATGCCGAGGCCCGCAGCGGAGAGCATGTCGATGTCATTGGCACCATCGCCGACGGCGACGGTCTGATACATCTTCAGGCCGGAATCGTCTGCGAACTCACGTAACAGCGTGGCCTTGGCCGCACGATCCACGATCTCCCCGATGACACGTCCGGTGAGCTTGCCATCAATGATCTCCAGGGTGTTGGCCCGGACATAATCCAGATCCAGTTCCTCAGCGAGGTCCTCCAGCACCTGATTGAAACCACCGGAAACCACGGCGGTCTTATAACCGAGACGCTTGAGAGTGCGGATGGTGGTGCGGGCGCCCGGGGTCAGGACGATGTCCTTGGCCACCTCATCGATGACGGAGGCGTCCAGACCCGCCAATGCCTTCACGCGCTCACGGAGGGACTCCTCAAAGTCCAGCTCACCGCGCATGGCACGCTCGGTCACCTCCGCGACCTCAGCTTCCTTGCCGGCATGCGCGGCAAGCATCTCAATGACTTCACCGGTGATGAGGGTGGAATCACAGTCGAAGCAGACCAGGCGCTTGGAACGACGCAGCAGGCCGGAACGCTCAATGGCAATATCCACGTTCAGTTCCGTGGTCAGAGCTGCGAGTGCCTTACGGATTTTCTGCGCGCCACCGGGGCTGGTGTCCGGGACGGTCACCTTGAGCTCGAGACCGGTGACCGGGTAATTCGAGATTCCGCGGATGGTATCAATATTGGCATCATAATCAGCGAGCGTCTGACCGATGCGGGACAGGTCGATGGCATCCACCGGATCACCCAGGACCACCACCACGTGGGAAGAACGCGGGCGCGAGGACATGACGGTGTCCTGCAGCTCCATCACCACTGTCTGACCATGCACCTTGAGAGTGTCCTGCAGTCCGTCAGTAACCGTTTCCACACGGCCGGGGGCGATCCCCACGAAGGCCGCCAGGCTGAGGAATCCTCGGAAAATGGACTGCTCAACATCGAGCACCTGGACCTGGTTCGCTGACAACACGCGGAAGAACGCGGCGGTTACGCCGGGGCGGTCCTTGCCACTGAGGGTGATCACTGCGGGGTGGTATCCCTCCCGCAGGGCAACCTGCTGCCCGGTGGAGGAGATATCGTTGTCGATCTGGGAAAGTTCAGTCACGACAGTCATTCTTTCATAGTTCAGGGGGAGGAAACGACATTGACCCCGGCAGAGAATCTACCGGGGTCATTGCAGTCGGAGGGGACTTGATTCAGCCCTTAACGTACTTCGCTTGGCGAAGGAGTCTGGGTGGTTTCTGCACGCAGGTCATGCTCGCCGACATGGGCCTCAAGGCGCATGCGCTCGATCATGTGCGGGTAGTGCAGCTCGAACGCAGGGCGCTCGGAGCGGATGCGAGGCAGGGAGGTGAAGTTGTGGCGTGGAGGAGGGCAGGAGGTAGCCCACTCCAGGGAGTTGCCGTAACCCCATGGATCATCCACGGTAACAAGCTCACCGTAGCGCCAGGACTTGAAGACGTTCCAGACGAATGGAATGACGGAGAGTCCGAGCAGGAAGGAGAAGATCGTGGAGATCTGGTTGAAGATGGTGAATCCATCGGAGTCCAGGTAGTCAGCGTAACGACGTGGCATACCCATGTTGCCCACCCAGTGCTGGATGAGGAAGGTGCCGTGGAAACCGACGAAGGTCAGCCAGAAGTGGATCTTGCCAAGACGCTCGTCGAGCATGCGGCCGGTCATCTTCGGGAACCAGAAGTAGACGCCTGCACAGGATGCGAACACCACGGTACCGAAGAGGGTGTAGTGGAAGTGCGCGATCAGGAAGTAGGAGTCAGACAGGTGGAAGTCCAGTGGTGGGGCTGCCAGCATGATGCCGGTCAGACCACCGAAGAGGAAGGTGGACATGAAGCCCACGGACCAGATCATCGGGGTCTCCCAGGTGATATGGCCCTTCCACATGGTTCCAACCCAGTTGAAGAACTTCACGCCGGTCGGAACCGAGATGAGGAACGTCATGAAGGAGAAGAACGGAAGGAGAACCGCACCGGTGACGAACATGTGGTGAGCCCACACAGCCATGGACAGGGCGCCGATGGACAGGGTCGCGAAGACCAGGCCGACGTAGCCGAACATTGGCTTACGGGAGAACACCGGGATGATCTCCGAGACGATGCCGAAGAACGGCAGCGCGAGGACATACACCTCAGGGTGGCCGAAGAACCAGAACAGGTGCTGCCAGAGGATGGAGCCGCCGTTGGCTGGATCGTAGATGTGGCCGCCGAGCTTGCGGTCGTAGAGAACACCCAGAGCAGCAGCGAGCAGCAGTGGGAAGATCAGCAGAGCCAGAACGGAAACAACGAAGATGTTCCAGGTGAAGATCGGCATACGGAACATGGTCATACCAGGTGCGCGGAGGCAGAGGATGGTGGTGAGCATGTTGATGGCGGAGGCGACGGTACCGATACCGGTCGCACCGACGCCGACGATCCACATGTCAGAGCCGAGGCCCGGGGAGTGGATGGAGTCAGAAAGTGGGGAGTACATGGTCCAACCGAAGTCGGCAGCACCACCCGGGGTCAGGAAGCCACTCAGCATCGCGATACCACCGACGGTGGTGATCCAGAAGCCGAAGGCGTTCAGGCGTGGGAAAGCAACGTCAGGCGCACCGATCTGGAGCGGCAGGACGTAGTTGGCGAAGCCCCAGACGATCGGGGTTCCGTAGAGCAGCAGCATGACAGTTCCATGCATGGTGAACAGCTGGTTGAACTGCTCATTCGACAGGAACTGAAGACCCGGGGTGAAAAGCTCTGCTCGGATAAGCAGGGCCATCAGGCCACCGAGGAAGAAGAAGCTGAAGGACATGATGATATACATGATGCCCAGCTGCTTGTGGTCGGTGGTGGTCATCATCATCCACGCTTTACTACCCTTGCGTGCATGGCCTGTCGGCTCGGGCCTCTGCGGGGCGACGTGCCCGTCGACCCTAGGCGCCACAGCGGTCATAGGTTCCTCCTGACTACGGGACGATCCATTCGGATTACCGATCGTCCTTTAACAACACTGCCTTATCCTAGGTGACAGGCAGGATCCGATGCCAGCCCAAAATGGCCGGTATGCAGCTAACTGTAACCCCTTGGAGGGCCCAGAAAAAATGTTTTAACTACATTGATTGACCTCCCCCTCGCCGACCGGTCGACGTTTCCCCCGCGGTTTCATTCAAACTTGTGAGGGGGTTCACATCCCAGGGCCATTTCACCTGCATGACGCACCCCTCCCCCACTCCCCCATCGGGGCCGGAATACCACCCCCCGTGTGGGCTCAACCTAAAGGTTGACACGGTCCCCGAGCTGGCAGATTCAGGGTCGGAGGATTGAAAAACTCTTGCATGATGAGCGGAAAACTTGTCATTCGTATTGCGGCCCGGGATCGTTCAGACAAGTGCCAACTGCGGATTCTCATCGGTTTTCCGGCAGGCCCCGATGAATGACAAGTTTTGCTCACGACTGCCGCCCCATATGCATAACGTGACAAGGGTTCCAGAAGATCACACCGTCTCGCTCTGCATAACCAGGCGTGCATCGTGGCGTACAACTCAGCTTAATGTTGTGATTCCTTATATATAGGTGGCAGTGGAACACTAAAAGGGCCGCATGCCCCTCACGACATGCGGCCCTTTCAATGATCACACTGGATTACTACTGTCACGCTTCCGGCGACAAGCCCCTACGATCCGACTGGTTTAGAAATCCCAGTCATCGTCCTCGGTGTTCTCGGCCTTCCCGATGACATAGGAGGAACCTGATCCCGAGAAGAAATCATGGTTCTCATCGGCATTCGGTGACAGGGCGGAGAGAATGGCCGGCGACACCTTGGTCTCATCCGCCGGGAACAGTCCTTCATAGCCCAGGTTGTTCAGGGCTTTGTTGGCGTTGTACCGCAGGAAACGCTTGACGTCCTCAGTCCATCCGAGATCATCGTAGAGATCCTCGGAGTACTGGGTCTCATTGTCATAGAGATCATAGAGCAGATCGAAGGTGTACTCCTTCAGCTCCTCCTGGCGCTCCGGGGATTCCTTGGCCACGGCCTTCTGATACTTGTAGCCGATGTAATAACCATGGACAGCCTCATCACGGATGATGAGACGGATGACATCCGCGGTGTTGGTCAGCTTGGCATGGCTGGACCAGTACATGGGCAGGTAGAAACCGGAGTAGAAGAGGAAGGACTCGAGGATGACGGACGCGACCTTGCGCTTGAGCGGATCATCGCCCTCGTAGTAGGCGAGGATGATCTTGGCCTTGCGCTGCAGAGCCTCATTTTCCTCAGACCAGCGGAAGGCATCATTGATTTCCGGGGTGGAGGCCAGGGTCATGAAGATATTGGAGTAGGACTTCGCGTGGACAGACTCCATGAAGGCGATGTTGGTGAGGACAGCCTCTTCGTGGAGGGACTCCGCATCCGGCAGGAGGGAGACGGCACCAACGGTTCCCTGGATGGTGTCCAGCAGAGTCAGACCCGTGAACACACGCATGGTGGCGCGCTTCTCCAGGTCGGTGAGGGTTCCCCAGCTCTTGATGTCGTTGGACACTGGTATCTTTTCAGGGAGCCAGAAGTTGCCTGTGAGTCGATCCCAGACTTCCAAGTCCTTGTCATCAGGGATGGAGTTCCAGTTGATCGCCACAACTGGCTTCGGATGGTTCTCGAGGTACGCCTCGTGGGTGCTCAGGTCAGCGTCAACAGCCATGGTTCGCCCTGTTCCTCTCTATACAAGAACGGTGGAAAACCGGATCCGAATCGCAGGCGGTGATGGCCACCTCACGCATAGTCCGGTACGTCTACGAGACTACTCGCCCCCGCGTGTACATGAGGGACTGACCCCTGAGGCCCGCACTCTTACCCTGGTGGCCCACCGCGGGGCGGTTAATTTCATCACAATTGCATATAGTTCAATGCCCCGGACCCCTGCTGCCGGACGGTGGTTCAATACTTCTGTGCCCTGTTCGCGTGTCGCGCTGAACTCAGATTGATTGGCCTGAATTATTGCGTTGACCTGTCCACTTAGACAAAGCCTTTAAGGTGATCCAGGCCCCCTTCAGGACTCCCGGTGCCCTCCCCGTTCCAGATTCAGCCACCCTGAAAAGACTGCAAAAATGCTGGTTATGGTGCGCTAACCTTTGCTGACAGAGGGTGCGAGGTGAGTGTAGATTCGATGCCATGGCTATCAACGAACGACTCGCAAACGCAATCAACAATCAGGTCACCGCAGAGGTTGAGGCATCTCTGGTGTACCTCCAGCTTTCCTACCTCCTGGACGATATGGGCCTCACCGGTATGCGTGACTGGATGAAGGCACAGAGCGAGGAGGAGTTGGAACACGCTGAGAAGTTCTCCCAGCACCTTCTCGCCCGTGGTTATGTTCCCCAGATCGGAGACGTGGCGCCACCGAAGCTGGATATCGCCACTGCCGTGGATGCTTTCGAGGCCTCCCTGGCCCATGAACAGAAGGTCTCCGGACTGATCCGCGAGCTCGCCGCGATCCAGGATGCGGAGAAGGACTATGATTCCCGCGCTCTGATCAACTGGTTCCTGGAAGAGCAGGTCGAGGAGGAGGCCACCGTCGGAGAGATCCTGGACAGGCTGCGCATTGCCGGCGACTCCGGTTCCGGTCTGCTGCGCATTGATTCCGAACTGGGATCCCGTTAACCTCCCCCCAACCACTGTGGCATCCAGCCCTGAAAAGAACCTCGTATCCACCCCCCATTTACGCACAAGCCGGGGGTAAATACGAGGTTCTTTCACTGTTTGGGTCGATTTAACTGCGATTTTCAACATAGATGGTGGGAAATCCTCGAAGTCTGGGACGAAAAGAGGAATAATGGTAATCACATTAAAGATTCCGCAGGATTAAGGGTTTCCCCCTGCTTCTGCGTTCTCGTTCACACCGCCTGAAGAACAAGGAGGCATCATGCCCCCAATCCCTGAAAAGAAGTCAACGGGCTCTCCGGCCAAACCATTGCTGGAGCCTGTTCTGGACGAGCTTGGGCAGGAGATTGTCAGTGGCAGAGTTGCGGTAGGCGACACCTTCAAACTGATGGATATCAGTGAGCGTTTCGGTATCTCCCGCACCGTTGCACGTGAAGCGATGCGCGCGCTTGAGCAGCTCGGTCTGGTATCCTCCTCCCGACGGATCGGCATCACCGTGCGCCCCCGTGAGGAGTGGGCTGTCTTCGACAAGTCCATCATCCGCTGGCGTCTCAACGATGCGGGACAGCGTGAGCGGCAGCTGCAGTCACTCACCGAGCTGCGTATCGCCATCGAACCCATCGCCGCGCGCAGCGTCGCCCTGCACGCCAGCGACACCGAACGCACCCGTCTCAAAGAGCTCGCCACGGAGATGCGCGATCTCGGCCGCTCCGGCAAGGGTGCCTCCAAGGAGTTCCTGGATGCTGATATCACCTTCCATGAACTCATTCTGCGTTATTGCCACAATGAGATGTTCGCGGCGCTCATTCCGTCGATAAGCGCGGTTCTTGAAGGCCGCACCGCACACGGGCTGCAGCCGGATGTGCCAGAGGAGACCGCCCTGGCCAACCACGACAAGCTTGCCGACGCCATCGTCGCGCGCGATGCCGACGCCGCTGAGGCAGCCTCCCGTGAGATCCTCAACGAGGTCCGTGACACCCTTTCTTCGTTGAGCTGACCTCCTTCAGCAAATACAACACCCCCGGAAGATGAACCTCTCATCTTCCGGGGGTGTGGTGGTTACAGCATGCAGCTGACGCAGCCGTCCACCTCGGTGCCTTCCAGTGCAACCTGGCGCAGGCGGATGTAGTAAAGGGTCTTGATGCCCTTGCGCCATGCGTAGATCTGCGCACGGTTGATGTCACGGGTGGTCGCCGTGTCCTTGAAGAACAGGGTCAAAGAGAGCCCCTGATCCACGTACTTGGTTGCCGCGGCGTAGGTGTCGATGGTCTTTTCATAACCGATCTCATACGCATCCTGGAAGTACTCAAGGTTGTCATTATCCAGGTGTGGAGCCGGATAGTAGACGCGGCCGATCTTGCCTTCCTTGCGGATCTCGATCTTGGATGCGATCGGGTGGATCGACGAGGTCGAGTTGTTGATATAGGAGATGGAGCCGGTCGGTGGGACCGCCTGCAGGTAGCGGTTGAACAGTCCATACTCCATGACATCAGCCTTGAGCTGTGCCCACTCCTCCGCGGTCGGGGTGTGGATGGTGGAGTTGGCAAACAGCTGCTTGACCTTGTCGGTCTGTGGCAGGAACTCAGCTGGATCGAAACGGTCGAAGTACTCACCAGAGGCATAGTCAGAGTTCTCGAAGTTGGAGAATCGCTGACCCCGCTCACGGGCGATCCGGTTGGATGCCCGGAGGCATTCGTAGAGCACGGCGGCGAAGTAGGCGTTGGTGAAGTCGATGCCCTCTTCAGAACCGTAGAAGATGTGCTCGCGTCCGAGGTATCCGTGCAGGTTCATCTGGCCCAGACCGATCGCGTGGGCGGCTTCATTGCCCTTGCGGATGGAAGGAACGGAATCGATGCTGGTCTGCTCAGAGACAGCAGTCAGACCACGGATGGCGGTGTCGATGGTGCGGGAGAAGTCCGGGGAGTCCATCGCCATGGCGATGTTGAGGGAACCCAGGTTGCAGGAGATGTCCTCACCGATCTCGTCATAGGACAGATCGGCGTTGTAGGTGGAGGGTGTGGATACCTGCAGGATCTCGGAGCACAGGTTCGAGTGGGTGATGCGACCCTCGATCGGGTTCGCTTCGTTCACGGTGTCCTCATACATGATGTACGGGTAACCGGACTCGAACTGGATCTCGGCCAGAGTCTGGAAGAACTGACGCGCGTTGATCTTGGTTTTGCGGATACGGTCATCATCGACCATGTCATGGTAGTGCTCGGTGACGGAGATATCAGCAAACGGCTTGCCGTAGATGCGCTCGACATCATACGGGGAGAACAGGTACATGTCATCGTTATTCTTGGCCAGCTCGAAGGTGATATCCGGGATGACCACACCGAGTGAGAGGGTCTTGATGCGGATCTTCTCATCAGCGTTCTCGCGCTTGGTGTCCAGGAAGGACATGATGTCCGGGTGATGCGCGTTGAGGTAGACCGCGCCGGCACCCTGACGTGCACCGAGCTGGTTGGCGTAGGAGAAGGAATCCTCGAGCAGCTTCATCACTGGGATGACACCGGAGGACTGGTTCTCGATCTTCTTGATCGGAGCGCCGGACTCACGGAGGTTGGACAGCAGCAGAGCGACGCCGCCACCGCGCTTGGACAGCTGCAGTGCGGAGTTGATGGCGCGTCCGATGGACTCCATGTTGTCCTCGATGCGAAGCAGGAAACAGGACACTGGCTCGCCGCGCTGTGCCTTGCCGGAGTTCAAGAAGGTCGGGGTCGCCGGCTGGAAACGTCCGGTCATGATCTCATCGACGAGTGCGTTGGCAGTGTCACGGTCCCCATCAGCGAGGGTGAGGGCGACCATGCAGACGCGATCCTCGAAACGCTCGAGATAACGGCGGCCGTCGAAGGTCTTCAGAGTGTAGGAGGTGTAGTACTTGTACGCACCGAGGAAGGACTGGAAGCGGAACTTATAAGCGTACGCACGCTTGAACAGCTCCTTGATGTACTCGAAGTCGTACTTGTCCAGTACCTCCTTCTCGTAATAGTTGTTCTCGATCAGGTAATCGAGCTTCTCAAGGAGGTTGTGGAAGAAGACGGTGTTCTGATTGACGTGCTGGAGGAAGTACTGGTTGGCGGCTTCACGGTCCTTATCGAACTGGATCTTGCCGTCTTCATCATAAAGGTTGAGCAGTGCGTTGAGGGCGTGGAAGTCCATCTGGTCTCCGCGTGGTACGACGGAGGTTCCCGTTGCAGTCAAAGGAATAGTCCCTTTCAGAAGTTTTTATTGTAGTTTTTGTCGGCGCCTGGAATGGCGCCACGAGGGGGGCCGCAGGTGTTTCGTCTGCCCCATGATGCCGGAGTTAATGCCCCAGCGCTAACTCACGGAGCTCTTCGGACACGGGGCCCAACCCGAGGGATTCTGCGTTCTGGAGGAGACCTCCACGAAGGATTCTCAGGTCTTCCTCATTGCCCATGAGCTCAAAACGATAGACGTAGGGAACCTTGCATTTCTTGGCGATGATCTCCCCTGCAAGGCCGAAATCAGTACCGAAGTTGGAGTTTCCACCCGCCACGACAGCGCGGATGAAACTGCGGTTGTGTTCATCGTTGAGGAAGCGGATGACCTGGGGTGGCACCGGTCTGGAATTCTTACCGCTCATGGATACACCGCCACCGTAGGTGGGTGTCACCAGGACGTAGGGCTCATTGACCTCGAGGGGCTTTTCGCCCCGGGTCAGGGGGATCCGCACGTTGGGCAGCCCGAGCTTCTGCACGAACCTGTGGGTGTTGTCCGTGGCCGAGGAGAAGTACACAACTAACATCCTCGAACTCACTTCCCTTCTCAAGAATTCGCACCGTGTTCTTCGGTGTTCACCGGTACGCAGGCGGAGCAGCAGTCTGGCCATGAGGGAAAACTCCCTGCGACAAGGATACCCCTCCCGGCCCGGCGCTCCCCCCGCACTACTGACGGGAGGGAAAAATACGAAACGCCGCCGATGAGAGGCGACGTGGGGCACGCGGTTTCTTATTTGAGGACTGCGGTGCCCTTCAACAGTGTCTGAAGCCTCGCCTCCCCCACTGAGTCCAGTCAATGGCACTCAGCGGGAAGACCATTGGCGTATCAGGCTACTGCTGCCGCCATGTCGCGGATGCGCTCTGGGCGGAATCCGGACCAGTGCTCGGCTCCGGTCACGACAACCGGGGCCTGGAGGTAACCGAGTGCCAGGACATAGTCGCGGGCTTCATCATCAAGGCTGATGTCCACGAGCTCATAATCCAGACCTGCACGGTCGAGAGCCTTCTTGGTGGCGGTGCACTGGACGCAGGCTGGCTTGGTGTAAACGGTGATGGCCATGGTTTCGGACCTTCTTCCTCTCGGCCTCAGCTCATGGGAGCTGAAACCTCATCTCACTTATTTGGATATTTCTCAAGTTTTTGGTGCCATTTCTGGCCACTATTCAGCCTGATTCAGTAGCTTCCCCGACTGAGGGGGAATCCCTTAAGGCGACAACACAGACACTATACTTTGTGGTGAAATAGTGCAACAAGCACTACATATAGTAGTTACACCGTGAGTATTCCCAGCACATCACTTCTCCAGCCCCCACATATTGCGCCCCGCCCACATTTCGAAGACAGCTGATGTAACTACATTCATGTCATTCTCCCTGTTGGTCTAGTGGGGGCCCTTGTCTCCTTTATGAAATTGTTACAAACATCTCATTGCCGGCAGGTTAAGCCGACTCTGCGTGGATACCCCCTCGTTGAATCCACCAGAGAAAAGAAGACACCGTTGCCATCCATGGAAACCATGGATGGCAACGGTGTGTTTCAGTTCTACCCGGAGTTTAACCCTGGCGAGCCTTGAAACGTGGCTCCTTCTTATTGATCACGTAGACTTTGCCACGACGACGCACGACCTGGGCGCCCGGCTTGTTCTTCAGCGACCGAAGGGAATTGCGTACCTTCATTCGGGCGCTCCTTTCTCTCATGCGCTATAAGGCTATTGGGGCTAGGTAGATGTGTGGGAAAACCCGCACGTCATACCAGCTATGACACGAGGGTCTATATTATCCGACGTGCCAGCTAAACACCAAACCCCGCCTGAATGCGACTGGATTGACCGCGTTCACGGCAATGGGACCTCATTAAAGCCTACGATGAGGGCCATGACCGATACTCGCACCGAAATCATCTCACAGTTATCTACTGTTTCCCATATCGTCCCGGCAGCAGAGGTCGAATCCAGGGTGCAGTTCCTCGTGGACTATCTCCGGATCTCCGGTGCCCGGGGTTATGTCCTCGGTATCTCCGGGGGACAGGATTCCACCATTGCAGGCAGACTGGCGCAGCTCGCTGTGGAACGCATCCGCGGGGAGGATGGTGGTGATCACCGGTTCGTGGCGGTCCGGCTACCCTATGGTCTTCAGGCTGATGAGCAGGATGCCCTCATCGCGCTCGAGTTCATCCAGCCTGACCACAACGTGAGCATCAATATCCGGGAAACCACCGACGCCATGGAAGCTGCCACCGCCGCAGCGCTGGGTACGGAAGAGCTCGGGGACTTTAACAAGGGAAATATCAAGGCCCGCCAGCGGATGGTGGCGCAGTACGCCATCGCGGGCGAACTCGGACTCCTGGTCATCGGTACCGATCACGCTGCAGAGAATGTCACCGGGTTTTTCACCAAATACGGTGACGGCGCCGCCGATGTTCTTCCCCTCGCCGGACTGACCAAGCGCCAGGGAGCTGCACTGCTGGAACATCTCGGTGCACCGGACTCCACCTGGACCAAGGTTCCCACCGCCGATCTGGAAGAAGACCGCCCGGCCCTGGCAGATGAGGATGCGCTGGGCGTGACCTACCAGGAAATCGACACCTACCTGGAGAACAATGGCGAGGTCAGCCCTCAATCCACCGCACGGATCGAACACCTGTGGAAAGTGGGCCAACACAAACGCCACCTGCCGGCCACCCCGCAGGATGAGTGGTGGCGCAACTAACCGGTTATCCGTCCAGAAGGGTGATGGTGGCTTCGGCTGCCTCGATGAGTGCCACACCGTAGGCCGGACCATGTGAGGCTGCATGCACCGCCAGTGGATGCAACTGATGCAGCGGGGTCCACTCCACCCACCCGGACTCAAGCGGGTTGATCTCCTCATACCCGGCGCGGATCTCTTCCAGGAACGGCGCACCGAACAGCGCCAGCATGGCCAGGTCTGTTTCGGGGTGACCGCCATGCGCAGCCGGGTCGATCATGACGGGCCCCTCGGTGCCGAACAGCAGATTTCCGTTCCCCAGGTCACCGTGGAGGCGGGCCGGGGGCACGGTGACGTCGAGTTGTCGGAGCAACCGGCATGCCACCTGGACTGTGTGGAGGCCGTCGGCGCTGAGGTGGGAGCGTCGATAAGCGTGGTGGGCGAAGGGCAACACCCGTTGCCCGGAGTAGAAGTCCGACCACCGCTCCACCGGGGTGCATTCCTGGCGCTGGGTGCCGATGTAGTTCGGCCCCTCCCAGCCGGCAGGGGGCGCGCCGAAAGCGGGGGCGCCCGCAAGATGGATGCGCGCGAGTTCACGGCCGGCGGTCCGTGCCGCGGCGGGAGTCGGCCGGGTGGGCTCGACCCGGGCTGTGGAGATGTGGTGCGCATCCACACTGATCACGCGGGCGACCGCCGCCGGTGATGCCTCCCGAAGCCAGGAAAGCCCGGCGGCCTCAGCCAATGATGACTGAGGCTCTCCGGGCTTCTTAGTGAAGATGTCCACTGCTGGGCTGCTAGTAGCGCTCTGGTTCCTCGCCGAGCTGGAACTCACGACCGGTGATCGAATCCGGTGCGATGCGGACGTAGTTGTACTTCAAGGTGGGGATCCACGGCTTGAGGTCGAGTGAATCGACGTGCTGGATCTCATCGCCATCGCGGACCAGTTCCGCATTTCCCCGGATGACCACGGACCAGGCGGTCTCTTCATCCACATTATCCACCTCGAACAGGACATCGTGGTTCAGGCTGATGGTGAAGAGCTTGTTGCCCTCTGCAGTGCGGAAGTAGAGATTCTTCTCATCCATGACGTAGTTGACCGGGAAGATCTCGATGTCATCGCTGCGGCGAACAACAATACGTCCGAGGGCCACCGCACCGAGTCGCTCCCTGGATTCCTGCTCAGTGAGCTTCCTGACCGGTCCGTTGAGGTCTGACATTGCTGCAACACTCCCCTTTTAGTGTGTTAAACACCTGGTAGATAATTCAGGAATAGAAATGTTTTCCATTAGTCAGTTTACCTGGCCAGCAGTGTTAACGTGGAGCGTTCACAGACCATCACGCAGTGCTAATGAACCTTCACCGCGGTGCGGCCATGGAGCTTACCCGCCATGAGATCCGCCCCGGCCTGAGAAATATCGGCCAGATCAACGGTGGTGGTCATGGAGTCCAGGACCTCGGTATCCATGTGCTCCGACAGCAGGGACCACGCCCGTCGCCGCAGGTCACGGGGTGCGTCCACGGAATTGATGCCCACCAGGTGCACGCCCCGGAGGATGAAAGGCAGCACCGTTGCTGGCAGATCCGCTCCCTGGGCCAGACCGCACGCGGTGACGACCCCGCCCCACTTCGTCTGCGCGAGGGCATTGACAAGTGTGTGCGATCCCACTGAATCCACTACACCCGCCCAGCGTGCTTTCTGCAGAGGACGGCCCTGATCGGAGAGTTCTGCACGGTCAATGATCTCGGAGGCACCCAGGCCGGTGAGGTACTCCGCGTGTTCTTCCTTGCGCCCGGTGGCAGCGACGGTGGTGTACCCCAGCTGGTGGAGCAGATGGAGGGAAATGGATCCGACACCTCCGGTGGATCCTGTCACGAGGATCTCTCCGTCTTCAGGTGTCACCCCCTGTTGCAGCAGTGCATCAACGCTCAGGGCTGCTGTGTAGCCAGCGGTGCCGAGTGCCCCGACCTGCTTCGCGGAGAAGTTAAAAGGAATGTGGAGTGTGGAATCGGAATCCACCCAGAGCCGCTGGGTATAACCGCCATGTCGGCTCTCCCCCAGACCCGCGCCGTTGAGCACCACCTCATCACCACGCCCGAAACGTTCACTACGGGATTCAATGACGGTACCCACCGCATCAATACCCGGGATCAGAGGCAGGGTCCGGACCACCCCTTTATCACCGCGCAGCGCCATCGCATCCTTGTAATTGAGGCTGCTCCATCCGACCTCGATGAGCAGGTCACCGCTTCCAAGGAATTCCTGCTGCGCGGCGGTGTCGCGGTACTCGAGGATGGTAGCCGGCTTGCCGTCATCCCCCTGAAAGTTCTCCGCCTGGGAAACGACGATGCTGTTGATACTGCGCGTGCTGTCTGCTGAAGCTGAAGTCATAGCGCTCAAGTGTAATGAAAATGACGAAACCCTGTTCCACCTTCAATTGAGTGTGGAACAGGGTTTCTATCTACTGGTGGAGCTAACGGGATTCGAACCCGTGACCCCCACACTGCCAGTGTGGTGCGCTACCAGCTGCGCCATAGCCCCGTAGGTATTTTATTGTCGGGTCTTAACAACCCAGTGGAGCTAACGGGATTCGAACCCGTGACCCCCACACTGCCAGTGTGGTGCGCTACCAGCTGCGCCATAGCCCCTTTTTTGAACTCATGTAAATCTACATCTCACCGGCTGGTTTATCCAAATCGGCAGGTTGTTCGGTCAAACCACTGACCCCACGCCCGGCGCGGGGGACCGCATCAACCCGCACCAACCGACACCCCACACCCAGTATCAAACTCAGGACATCCCAGAATGCCAGAAGATCCCCCACCTTAGGTGGGGGATCTTCACAGTGCGACTTATGCTTCAGCAAGAAGCATTAGTTCTGTCGGAGGTACTCGATCCACTGGTTGATATCTTCAATTGGCAGATCCTGGCCGTTCTGCACCACGCGTGGGGAAGACACAGAACCGGTCTGCTGGTTCAGCAGCTCGGCATTCGCGGTGGCCACCTCGATGGCGCGCTCCACGTTGTCGCCGTTGAGGATGGCATTCACCACGGAGTCATCGGCGCCCATCTTGCTGGCGGCGTCGGCGAAGTCTTCGTTACTCCACTGGTTGATCAGCTCATCCTGCTCTTCCAGGAGAAGGGTGCGGAAGTTCCAGTAGAGATCGGAGTCACCGGAATCAGCGACGGAGAGGACCGCTGCGAGGGAACGGGTGGAGTGGCCCTCGGCGTTACCCTGGTCGAGGAAGTTGAGGGAATGGACCTCAACGATGAGGTTGCCCGCCTCGATTTCATCCCTCATGTCATCATCGGTGTTCTCAGCGAGGATCGCACAGAAGTTACAGGAGTAATCCTCGTACAGCTGGACCAGATTGGCATCGTCCGAGGCGCCGTCCTCTGCTTCCAGGATGATCTTGTCCTCGTCGAGGGTGGCGCTGACAGAGGTGTTTTCATAGTCACGCTCGGCCACGAACTCGGTTTTCGCCCCCTGCCCGTTGATCACGATGTAGGCGACAACGACGATTGCCACCACGACGACGGCAACGAGGGCCCAGAGGAAAGCTTTGCTGCCCCCCTGGTTGGGGTTTTGAACTTTGTTGCTCATGGGATGCCTTACCTTGTTTTCCTTCAATGGTCTTAACGCGTCATTCAGGACGCGCCCGGTTATATGGTTCTGCCCGGCCAACTTCGGGAGCACAGGTGAACCACGTCTCAAGCCTGAAGTTCTCACGCTCAGGGATGTTCTCCGGGTATGCACTCGACTTTAAACCATGAACACCTTATTTGACATGTCCACTACTTGTGCTGGGATTGAGTTCACATCGAGCCCGGAGAAAATAAACAGGGTTATTGGCCCAGAACCTGACTGACCAGAGCCTGAGCCTCTTCCTGGACCTGCTTCAGGTGCTCCTCCCCCTTGAATGATTCGGCATAGATCTTGTACTTGTCCTCGGTGCCGGATGGACGCGCCGCGAACCAGGCGTTCTCCGTGGTCACCTTCAGTCCACCGATGGCCGCACCGTTGCCGGGTGCCTCGGTGAGCTTGGCGGTGATGGGTTCTCCAGCCAGTTCCGTGGCGGTGACCTGCTCCGGGGACAGCTTCTTCAGGATGGCCTTCTGCTCACGGTTGGCCTCGGCGTCGGTGCGGGCGTAGGCGGGTGCGCCGTATTCCTCTGCCAGCTCGGCGTAGCGCTGAGATGGGGTCTTGCCCGTGACGGCGATGATCTCCGCGGCCAGCAGATTGAGGATGATGCCGTCCTTGTCGGTGGACCAGGTGGTGCCGTCCATGCGCAGGAAGGAGGCACCGGCGGATTCCTCGCCACCGAATCCAATGTCACCGTCGATGAGCCCTGGGACGAACCACTTGAAGCCCACCGGCACCTCAACCAGTCGGCGGCCAAGCTTTTCCACCACGCGGTCGATCATGGAGGAGCTGACCAGGGTCTTGCCAACGGCGGTGTCCCCGGACCAGTCTGGGCGATTGGCAAAGAGATAATCGATGGCCACGGCCAGGTAGTGGTTGGGGTTCATCAGACCGGCATCCGGGGTGACAATGCCGTGGCGGTCAGCATCGGCGTCATTGCCGGTGGCCACATCGTATTTATCACGGTTATCAATGAGGGAGGCCATGGCATGGGGGCTGGAGCAGTCCATGCGGATCTTGCCGTCGGTGTCCAGGGTCATGAAACGGAACGTGGCATCTACATGTGGGTTGACCACGGTCAGATCAAGGCCGTGGATCCGGGCGATCTCCCCCCAGTAATCCACGGAGGCGCCACCCATCGGATCAGCACCGATGCGGACACCGGCCTCACGGATGGCCTCGATGTTGACCACATTCGGCAGGTCCTCGATGTAGGTGCCCTTGAAGTCATAGCGCCCGGCGCGCTCATCCAGCACTCCGTTGACGGGCACACGCTTCACGTCTGCGAGTCCACCGCGCAACAGCTCGTTGGCGCGGTTGGCGATCCAGTCGGTGGCATCCGTGTCCGCCGGCCCACCGTTGCTGGGGTTGTACTTGAAACCACCATCGCGCGGCGGGTTGTGCGAGGGGGTGATCACGATGCCATCGGCGAGCGGGCGGGTCGGGCCCGCGGTGCCGAATACCACGCCGTCGTTATAACGGAGGATGGCGTGTGACACCGCCGGTGTCGGGGTGTAGCCACCGTCGGCATCGACAAGCACTTCGACCTCATTGGCCAGAAGCACCTCAAGCGCGGACACCATCGCAGGTTCGGACAGGGCGTGGGTGTCACGGCCGATGAAGATCGGACCGGCAAAGTATTCCGACAGCTCACCGCGGTTGCGGTAATCCACAATCGCCTGTGTGGTGGCGAGGATGTGATGTTCATTGAAGGCACTGTCCAGGGAGGAACCACGGTGTCCGGAGGTACCGAAGGCGACCTGCTGATCGGGGTTCTCCACGTCCGGGATGCGGGTGAAATATGCGGTGACCACCTCTGCGATATCGATGAGGTCCTCTGGCTGTGCCAGCTGCCCGGCGCGCTCGTGTGCCATGTGTACTTACTCCTTCAAAAGACGTTTCTCAGGTTGTATCCTTGTCCATCATTCCCCCAAACACGCTCCTTTGCAGGAGATGTGCGAAATTGTATGCAGGTAGAGTCTGCTTTCATGCCGAAGTTGTCGGAAGGGCTGGCGGTGGGCACCGGCGCCTCGTTGGGTGCGTGCGCGCGTCTGGCGTTAATGGTGTGGCTCGGCGCGGGTCTGTGGCCGATCCTGGCCATCAATGTGGCCGGCTCATTTTTCATGGGCCGGTTCAAACCCGGGCCGTTCTGGGGCACGGGTTTTCTTGGTGGTTTCACCACCTTTTCCGCATTCGCGGTGGTGCTTATCGACGCTCCCCTGCCGCACGCCGCCTTTTATCTCACTGCGACCGTGATGGGCTGCACAGCAGCCTGGTTGGCGGGTGACCGGTGGGCATCATGACCTTCGCACTGGTGGCGGTGGGGGCCTTCGCAGGTGGGATCTTGCGGTGGGCCCTGAACACAAGCCTTCCCGTCAGGGCCGGAACATTCACCGCCAACACCCTGGCCTGTCTCCTCGCCGGGGTGGTCATCGGCAGTGAACTTCCCGCCCTGGAGACCGCACTCCTGGTCACCGGTTTCTGCGGTGCGCTGTCCACCTGGTCCACCCTGGCCAAAGAACTGGGTGAACTGATCCGTGCGCGGGAATGGGGCATCCTGGCACGCTACGGGGGCGCCACCCTGATGGTGGGCGCCGCAAGCGTGCAGGCTGGCCTGATACTGGGGGCGTACTTCCTATAAGAACCACGTCAGCTGAAGGCTGCGATGGTCACCCACACCAGCAGTCCGAGGGGAATCACCACGAAGAGAAGTGCCGCCCAGAATCTTCCGGCGGGCTGACCGAGGTTGAAGGTGAAATTGGAACCACTGCCGGTGTCGATCAGGATGCGTTTGTCCTCCGGGTCGTTGTAGAAGATGCCTATGGCCTTGCCCTTCTCCCCCGGTTCCTTGGGATACTTCTGCGCTATCGCCTTCTGATCTTTTGTTATTTCCCACATGAGCGCACCACAGAGCCCGAATATGACCACCAGGAATAACGGCATCTCCCACCTGCCGGGGTTGCCGGCGTAGGTGCGCAACAGCATCACCATGATGAACAGGTTGAAGGTGAACATGAACCAACCCATATGCTTCATCGTTGCCTTATAGCCATGCCAGGTGCGGTATGCCTCATGGGGGTTCTTCGCCCCACCCGGACCGGTGACATACGCGGACTGCATGGAGATCATGGCCTCCGCGCCGAGCATGGTCAGCAACATGATGATGGGCCCCAACAGGATGTTGAAAAGGAAGCCACCCAGGGTCTTGTCCCTGAAACCATCCGCCTCCCCGGCGGCGTTCCAGTGGACCGGCATGGGATCAGGGAGCATCGGATAGTAGACAGCCAGCAGGAGTGCCACCACGATCACGGTGGATACGGCCGTGGCCAGGATCCATTTCCAGTTCATGGGGATCTTGGGCAGATCGGGCATCTTCTCAGCAGGTCTGGTCACAGGTGTTGATGTTAACAATTTTTCCAGGAACAAAAATCACCGCCACTTTAATAACAGGTGGCGGTGATATCTGCAGATACCGGAGTCGGTACAGGAAACTTAGTCGGTGATGGCCTCCAGCGGAGGCGTGGTGGCGGCCTTGTGCGCCGGCCACAACGCCGCGATGACACCCACCACCGCGGATCCGAGGAGCATCCAGAGAAGCATGTCCCACGGCACTGTGGCATCGGCTTCCAGGCCTTCGCCGGCCAAGACCGTCACAAACGCCCAACCCAGTCCGAGACCGATAAGCATACCCACGATCGCACCGTAGATGGCGATCTGCACGGACTCGAGGGTGATCATGCTGCGGATCTGGCCACGCCTGGTGCCCACGGCACGCAGCATGCCGATCTCCTGGCGGCGCTCAATGACATTGAGTGCCAGGGTGTTGATGATGCCGATGATCGCCACGATCACCGCGAGCGCCAAGAGTGCGTAGAGGATGTTCATCATGGTGTTGATGATCTGAACGGTCTCCCCGGCGTACTCTGAGGAGCTCTGTACCCGGACCACGATGTAGTCAGCCACGGCGTCTTCCACGTCCGCACGCAGCTGGGCATCATCGACACCCTCGACGCCGTTGACCATGATCAGCTGTGGAATGCTCTGGCCCTCCAGAGGGGTTCCCTCGAGGGCTGCTTCAGACACAGCGAAGTTGCCCAGCACCAGGTTCTCGTCATAAACACCAACCAGTTCCACCTCGGTGATCGGTTGTCCAACGGCGCTGATCGGGTAGCTTTCGCCCAATTCCCAACCAATAGAATCGGCAAACGGCTTGGAGGCGATGAAACCAGGGTCGGTGAGATCCATGGTCCCTTCCACCCCCTCAGCCACGATGAACTCCCCGAGGTTGCCACTTGCGGTGAAGCTCGGGGCTTGTGGGCCACCTCCGAAGGAGGACTCACCATCCACGGCAAGCAGGCTGGTACCGAGGGTGGAAACCTGGCCCACGCTGTCCAGATCTGCCACATCGTTGGCGGCCTCCCGGGGCAGGGTGATGGAGCCGCCGGTGGGACCTGTCAGCACATAGTCCGCGCTGACCTGTTCCTCCAGCAGATCACTGACCGCCTCTTTCATGGTGGCGGACAGCATGCCGATGGCGGTGACCAGGGCGATGCCCAGTGTGAGGGCAAATGCGGTGGTTGCTGTACGGCGGGGGTTACGGCGTGAGTTGGTGGCGGCAAGACGCCCCACCGCGCCGAACGGAGCACCGATGACGCGGCCCAGACCACCGACCACGGGGATCGACAGCGCCGGGGAGAAGAAGAACGTTCCCACAATCACGAACAGTGCACCCAGGCCCACCATGATGGAACGGGTGGAGGTGGAGGAATCCGTGAGCATGGCACCTGCGATAGCGAGGATGATGCCCAGGACCAGGATGATGCCACCGGTGATGGTGCGTCCAGCCATGGATCGCACCGTGGTGGATTCGATGGCGCGCATCGCCTCGACGGGTTTAACCTGACCTGCGCGGCGTGCCGGCGCCCACGCACTGATCACGGTCACGATCGTGCCCAGGACCAGAGCGGTGACCACGGCACCCGGGGTGAGGCCGAGGCTGCCACCCATCGGCATACCGAAACTACTCAAGACTGCGGAGATGGCCGCCACCAGTCCCACGCCGCCGAGGACACCCAGGGCGGATCCGAAGAGACCCACCACCACGGCCTCAAAGACCACGGAGGTGGTCAGCTGCTTACGGGACACACCCAGGGCACGCAGCAGGGCGAATTCCCGCATGCGCTGCGCCACAATCATGGAGAAGGTGTTGGCGATGATGAAGGTGCCCACCAGCAGTGCGATCAGGCCGAAGGCCACGAGGAAGTACTGGACGAAGCTCAGTGCATCACGGATCTGTCCGGTGATCTCCTCAACAAGTGCCTCGCCGGTCTCCACCTGGATTTCCGGGCCGAGGTCGGCGGCCAGGGCGTCGACAAGCGCTTGTGGTTCCGTGTCCTCCGTACCGGAGACAAGAAGGTTGGGAACGGTGTCACCGTTGAGATAACGCTCGCTGTAACCGTCGACCGACATGGCCAGGCGGATGCCTGGCATGGCGGTTTCGCTATCAAGGGTGGTCGTGCCGGTGATGGTGACGGGGTAACGTCCGCCGGAGTCCACCACCAGGAGGTTGTCCCCGACACCGAAGCCGTATTCTTCCACGGCCTCCTGATTGATCAGAACCTCATCGGGGCCTTGGGGCAGTTCTCCGTCGGCAAGCTGATAAGGCATGCCCACGGCCTGCTCCGGCTCGTAGAAGATGGCCACGGTGGAGGAACCGGATCCGGTCTGGATCGCCTGGGCATCCTCCGTGGCGAGCACCACGCTCTGCGATGCATCGATGTTGACGTTGGCTACATCATCGCGTGCCCGAATCTCCTCCACGGTCTCCACGGGAATGCCACCCGTGTTACCGCTGTCGGTGGCTGACACCACCACGTCCACACCGTCGAGGGAACTGGCGATCGCCTCATCAAAGGTGGAGGACAGAGCATTGGTGAACATCATGGAACCGGACACAAACGCTGTGCCCAACACCACGGCCAGCACGGTCAGGAACAACCTGACCTTGTGCGCGGCGATATTGCGCAAGCTCACCCTGCGCATGGTGGATCCGGAACTCATCGGGTGATGTCCTCGATTCCGGTGATGGTCGCCAGAATGTCATCGATCTTGGGATCGAAGAGCTCATTCACGATGCGCCCATCGCCGAGGAAGATCACGCGGTCCGCATAGGCGGCGGCGCGGGCGTCGTGGGTAACAATAACCACGGTCTGCTCATCCTCATCCACCGCGGTGCGCAGAATATTCAGCACCTCAGCGGAGGAGTTGGAATCCAGGTTGCCGGTTGGTTCATCGCCGAAGATGATGTCCGGGCGGGACACCAGGGCGCGGGCACACGCGACTCGCTGCTGCTGGCCACCGGACAGCTCAGCCGGGCGGTGCTTGAGGCGCTCACTCAGCCCGAGGCGCGACGTGACCTGTTCGAACCATTCCTGATCCACCTTGCGGCCGGCGATATCAGTGGGCAGGGTGATATTTTCCGCCGCAGTGAGGGTGGGCACCAGGTTGAAGGACTGGAAGATGAAGCCAAGCCGGTCACGGCGCAGGGCTGTCATATCCTTATCTTTGAGCACCGACAGATCGGTATCACCGATGAAGGCGGATCCACCGGTTGCGGTGTCCAGACCTGCCATGCAGTGCATGAGTGTGGACTTTCCGGAACCGGAGGGGCCCATGATGGCGGTGAACTTGCGGGCCTCAAACTCCACATTCACATGATCAAGTGCGGTCACGGTGGTATCACCCTGGCCATAAGCCTTGTGCAGATTCACGGCCCTGGCTGCGGCTTCGCCGGCTACGGGACGGTTCGCGTCAATCTCAGTGGCCGGGGTGAAGGAATTCTCCGCCCCTCTGTCAGGGGTGCCTGCGGGCTGGTTGCTCATCAACTTCGGTGCTTTCCTCAAACTACATTGCGCCCCGCGCGGTGCGGGGCTTGCCGTTACGTGCTTTGCGACGATTACCCCTGCCAATCTACCGGAGGGTATCACCCTGAGGAATCGGGGAAGACCCCTAAATGGATGGGTATTCACCTGGCAGGCACCGATCTGCATATAGATGGCTGTGTATTGGCTGGATCCGTGTCAGAATTCACATCCATCACTAGAGTTGAGGCATGACTGATAAAGAACCCATTGACATCAAACCACGCTCACGCGATGTAACCGATGGTCTGGAGCGATCCGCCGCCCGCGGCATGCTCCGGGCCGTGGGAATGGGCGACGATGACTGGGTCAAGCCCCAGATCGGTGTTGCCAGTTCCTGGAATGAAATCACCCCCTGCAACCTCACCCTGAAAAAACTCGCAGAATTTGCCAAGGAGGGTGTCCACGCCGCAGGTGGATATCCACTGGAGTTCGGCACCATCTCCGTCTCCGACGGCATCTCCATGGGACACGAGGGGATGCACTACTCCCTGGTCTCCCGCGAGGTGATCACTGATTCAGTGGAAACCGTCATGAGTGCAGAACGCCTCGACGGATCAATCCTGCTCGCCGGCTGTGACAAATCCATTCCCGGCATGCTCATGGCCGCCGCCCGCCTGAATCTGTCCTCTGTATTCCTCTACAACGGCTCCACCATGCCGGGTACCGCCACCATGTCCGACGGTTCGGAGAGGGAAGTCACCCTCATCGACGCGTTCGAGGCTGTCGGCGCGTGCCGGGCTGGAAAGATGAGCCGTGAGGACGTGGACGCCATTGAGCGTGCCGTCTGTCCTGGCGAGGGTGCCTGTGGTGGCATGTACACCGCCAACACCATGGCTTCCGCCGCAGAGGCCATGGGGATGTCCCTCCCCGGTTCCGCTGCCCCGCCTGCCATCCACCGCGACCGCACCCAGTACGCACGTCGTTCCGGCGACGCGGTGGTGGGACTGCTCCGCGAGGGCATCCGGGCCCGCGATATCATCACCCGCGAATCACTGCTCAACGCCGTGGCCGTGGTCATGGCCCTGGGTGGCTCCACCAACGCTGTCCTGCACCTCATGGCGATCGCCCATGAAGCTGAGGTTGATCTGCGTCTCGAGGACTTCAACGAGGTCGGTGACAAGGTTCCCCACCTCGGTGACCTCAAGCCCTTCGGACGCTATGTGATGAATGACGTATTCAAGATCGGTGGCATCCCCGTGGTGATGAAGGCGCTCCTGGAGGCCGGCCTCATCAACGGTGACTGCCTCACCGTCACAGGTAAGACCGTGGCAGAGAACCTGGCTGGCATCAACCCACCAGATCCTGATGGTCATATCCTGCGCGCGATCGACAATCCGATTCACAAGACCGGCGGGCTCACCATCCTCACCGGAAGCCTCGCACCAGAAGGGGCCGTGGTGAAGACCGCCGGTTTCGATGCCGACCGTTTCGAGGGCACCGCCCGGGTATTCAACCGCGAGAAGCCCGCCATGGACGCTGTGCTCAACGGCGAACTGACGGCCGGTGATGTGGTGATCATCCGTTATGAAGGCCCCAAGGGTGGCCCGGGCATGCGTGAGATGCTCGCCATCACCGGAGCGATCAAGGGCGCGGGAATCGGCAAGGACGTCCTGCTGATCACCGATGGCCGCTTCTCCGGTGGTTCCACGGGCCTATGCATCGGCCATGTTTCCCCGGAGGCTGTCGACGGTGGCCCCATCGCCCTTGTCCAGGACGGCGATCCGATCCTGGTGGATATCGCCCAACGCCGGATCGATCTCCTGGTAGATGACTCCACTCTGGAAGAGCGGCGAAACAACCTCCAGCATCCGGAGAACCACAGGCTCCATGGTGTGCTGGGCAAGTACGCCAAACTGGTCCAGTCCGCCTCTGTCGGGGCGGTCTGCTACTAGAAAAACAAAAAAGGGGGGTGGTGGCCGGGGATAAACCCCAACCACCACCCCCACACATGAACCAAAGTGGACACACAACAAAGAAGAGGTAGCAACACCCGGTGTGGGTGTTGCTACCTCTCTTATTGCATCATTAAGTTTTAGGTCGGCGGTAACCTACTCTCCCACACCCTCCCGAGTGCAGTACCATCAGCGTAACCAGGCTTAGCTTCCGGGTTCGAAATGGGACCGGGCGTTTCCCTGCTACTATCACCACCGACACAACCAACAGGCCACACACACCAACCGGTGCATGTACGTGTGCTGTGCTAGACACTGCATAGTGGACGCGAACATCAAAATATTGTTCTGTTATGTTACATTGCGTTAATATCCAAACCACTAGGGTTTGTGTCGGTAAATTAGTACCAGTCACCTCCACACCTTACGATGCGTCCAGATCTGGCCTATCAACCCCATAATCTATAGGGAACCTCAAAAGAAACCTCATCTCGAAACAGGCTTCCCGCTTAGATGCTTTCAGCGGTTATCCCTTCCGTACGTAGCCAACCAGCCCTGCTCCTGGCGGAACAACTGGCACACCAGAGGTACGTCCGTCCCGGTCCTCTCGTACTAGGGACAGCCTTCCTTAAGTTTCAACGCGCGCGGCGGATAGAGACCGAACTGTCTCACGACGTTCTAAACCCAGCTCGCGTACCGCTTTAATGGGCGAACAGCCCAACCCTTGGGACCTACTCCAGCCCCAGGATGCGACGAGCCGACATCGAGGTGCCAAACCATCCCGTCGATATGGACTCTTGGGGAAGATCAGCCTGTTATCCCCGGGGTACCTTTTATCCGTTGAGCGACACCACAACCACAAGTAGGTGCCGGATCACTAGTCCCGACTTTCGTCCCTGCTCGAGCTGTCACTCTCACAGTCAAGCTCCCTTGTGCACTTACACTCACCACCTGATTACCAACCAGGCTGAGGAAACCTTTGGGCGCCTCCGTTACATTTTAGGAGGCAACCGCCCCAGTTAAACTACCCACCAGGCACTGTCCCCAACCCAGATCATGGGCCAAGGTTAAGACATTCAATCCGATCAGAGTGGTATTTCACCAACGACTCACACACAACTAGCGTCACATGATCAAAGTCTCCCACCTATCCTACACAAACCGAATCAAACACCAATACCAAGCTATAGTGAAGGTCCCGGGGTCTTTTCGTCCTGCCGCGCGTAACGAGCATCTTTACTCGTACTGCAATTTCACCGGGCCTGTGGTTGAGACAGCAGGGAAGTCGTTACGCCATTCGTGCAGGTCGGAACTTACCCGACAAGGAATTTCGCTACCTTAGGATGGTTATAGTTACCACCGCCGTTTACTGGGGCTTAAATTCTCAGCTTCGCCTTTAACAGCTAACCGGTCCTCTTAACCTTCCAGCACCGGGCAGGCGTCAGTCCGTATACATCAACTTAAACGTCTTCGCACGGACCTGTGTTTTTAGTAAACAGTCGCTTCCCTCTATTCTCTGCGACCCACACCAGCTCACAGTGTAAAACTGGTCACCTGTGTGGGCCCCCCTTCTCCCGAAGTTACGGGGGCATTTTGCCGAGTTCCTTAACCACAGTTCACCCGAACGCCTTAGTATTCTCTACCTGACTACCTGTGTCGGTTTAGGGTACGGGCCGAATATGCACTCGCTAGAGGCTTTTCTCGACAGTACAGGATCACCGAATTCACCCCAAAAGGGCTACGCATCACGCCTCGAACACAATGCCAGACGGATTTACCAACCTGACGTTCTACACGCTTACACCACAATCCAATAAGTGGCTCAGGCTACCTCACTGCGTCACCCCATCACTTAGCTACTACCAGATCAGGTCCCACGCACGCCACCACCACCAACCCGAAGGTCAGTAGATGATCTTGTGGGTGGTTAGTATCACTGATTCACCATGGGCGCGCACACTCGGGTACGGGAATATCAACCCGTTATCCATCGACTACGCCTGTCGGCCTCGCCTTAGGCCCCGACTCACCCTGGGAAGATTAACTTGACCCAGGAACCCTTAGTCATCCGGCGGATGAGTTTCTCACTCATCAATCGTTACTCATGCCTGCATTCTCACTCGCACACACTCCACAACACCGTCACCAGGCTGCTTCAACGCATGCACGACGCTCCCCTACCCAACAACACCAAAAAGATGTCATTGCCGCGGCTTCGGCGGTGTACTTAAGCCCCACTACATTGTCGGCGCGGGATCACTCGACCAGTGAGCTATTACGCACTCTTTCAAGGATGGCTGCTTCTAAGCCAACCTCCTGGCTGTCTTCGCGACCCCACCTCCTTTTCCACTTAGCACACCCTTAGGGGCCTTAGCCGGCGATCTGGGCTGTTTCCCTCTCGACTACGAAGCTTATCCCCCGCAGTCTCACTGCTGTGCTCTAACTTACCGGCATTCGGAGTTTGGCTGATGTCGCTAAGATGTTGGTCCCGCTAAACCATCCAGTAGCTCTACCTCCAGTAAGAAACACACAACGCTGCACCTAAATGCATTTCGGGGAGAACCAGCTATCACGGAGTTTGATTGGCCTTTCACCCCTACCCACAACTCATCCCCTCAGTTTTCAACCTAAGTGGGTTCGCGCCTCCACGACGTCTTACCATCGCTTCACACTGGCCATGGGTAGATCACTCCGCTTCGGGTCCAAGACATGCCACTCAAAACACCCTAGTTAGGATTCGGTTTCCCTACGGCTACCCCACACGGGTTAACCTCGCGACATGCCGCTGACTCGCAGGCTCATTCTTCAAAAGGCACGCCATCACACCACAAAGGATGCTCTGACGGATTGTAAGCACACGGTTTCAGGTACTATTTCACTCCCCTCCCGGGGTACTTTTCACCATTCCCTCACGGTACTAATCCGCTATCGGTCATATCAAGTATTCAGGCTTACCGAGTGGTCCCGGCAGATTCACAGCAGATTTCACGAGCCCGCTGCTACTCGGGTATAACAACCACATCACCACAATGACCTTCATGTACAGGACTTTCACCTTCTACGGCAGGCGTTTCCACACCACTTCCACTAATCATCATGCGCAACGCCAGTGTCCGGCAGAACACAATCGTCATTACCCCACAACCACCTACATGCAACCCCTGCCGGGTATCACACACATAGATTTTAGCCATCATCCGCGTTCGCTCGCCGCTACTAACGGAATCACAATTGTTTTCTTCTCCTACGGGTACTGAGATGTTTCACTTCCCCGTGTCAACCTCCACACCGACTATATATTCACCGGCGGGTAACCACACATCACTGCGGCTGGGTTTCCCCATTCGGACATCCTCGGATCAACGCTTAGTTGGCAACTCCCCGAGGCATAACGCAGCCTCTCACGTCCTTCATCGGCTTGATATGCCAAGGCATCCACCGTGTGCCCTTAAAACAAACACTAAACACACCAACCACAAAGGCTGGTGCCACGTTCGGATACACAATAAAACTTACAAAAAATAAAGATGCTCGCGTCCACTATACAGTTCTCACACAACACAACACCCACACCAACAACAACCACACACAAGGTGATCCTCATTGATCTGAATGCCCAAGGAATAACCAATGTCATCCCAGACACCCAACAGCATGCCAAATATTTACTTCCCACACAGTATGGGTTTGTTTGCCGAACACAGGGTCATGATCCACCCGATTATTATTTGTTGATGGCAACCACGAACGGGTTCCAACACCAACACCCCAACAACATCAACACTGTTGATCGTGGGGTTAATTTAAAGCTCCTTAGAAAGGAGGTGATCCAGCCGCACCTTCCGGTACGGCTACCTTGTTACGACTTCGTCCCAATCGCCGATCCCACCTTCGACAGCTCCCTCCCACAAGGGGTTGGGCCACTGGCTTCGGGTGTTACCAACTTTCATGACGTGACGGGCGGTGTGTACAAGGCCCGGGAACGTATTCACCGCAGCGTTGCTGATCTGCGATTACTAGCGACTCCGACTTCATGGGGTCGAGTTGCAGACCCCAATCCGAACTGAGGCCGGCTTTAAGAGATTAGCTCCACCTTACGGTGTGGCAACTCGCTGTACCGACCATTGTAGCATGTGTGAAGCCCTGGACATAAGGGGCATGATGATTTGACGTCATCCCCACCTTCCTCCGAGTTAACCCCGGCAGTCTCTCATGAGTGCCCACCATCACGTGATGGCAACATAAGACAAGGGTTGCGCTCGTTGCGGGACTTAACCCAACATCTCACGACACGAGCTGACGACAACCATGCACCACCTGTACACCAGCCACAAGGGAAGCTACATCTCTGCAGCGATCTGGTGTATGTCAAGCCCAGGTAAGGTTCTTCGCGTTGCATCGAATTAATCCACATGCTCCGCCGCTTGTGCGGGCCCCCGTCAATTCCTTTGAGTTTTAGCCTTGCGGCCGTACTCCCCAGGCGGGGCGCTTAATGCGTTAGCTGCGGCACAGAAGACGTGGAAGTCCCCTACACCTAGCGCCCACCGTTTACGGCATGGACTACCAGGGTATCTAATCCTGTTCGCTACCCATGCTTTCGCTCCTCAGCGTCAGTTACTGCCCAGAGACCTGCCTTCGCCATTGGTGTTCCTCCTGATATCTGCGCATTTCACCGCTACACCAGGAATTCCAGTCTCCCCTACAGCACTCAAGTTATGCCCGTATCGCCTGCACGCCCGAGGTTAAGCCCCGGGATTTCACAGACGACGTGACAAACCACCTACGAGCTCTTTACGCCCAGTAATTCCGGACAACGCTCGCACCCTACGTATTACCGCGGCTGCTGGCACGTAGTTAGCCGGTGCTTCTTCTCCAGGTACCGTCACATATTCGCTTCGTCCCTGGCGAAAGGAGTTTACAACCCGAAGGCCTTCATCCCCCACGCGGCGTCGCTGCATCAGGCTTTCGCCCATTGTGCAATATTCCCCACTGCTGCCTCCCGTAGGAGTCTGGGCCGTGTCTCAGTCCCAATGTGGCCGATCACCCTCTCAGGCCGGCTACCCGTCGACGCCTTGGTAGGCCATTACCCCACCAACAAGCTGATAGGCCGCAGGCTCATCCCACACCGCAAAAGCTTTCCACCCCCCACACTAAAGGGGGGTCATATCCGGTATTAGACCCAGTTTCCCAGGCTTATCCCGAAGTGCAGGGCAGATCACCCACGTGTTACTCACCCGTTCGCCACTAATCCACCCTGCAAGCAGGGCATCATCGTTCGACTTGCATGTGTTAAGCACGCCGCCAGCGTTCGTCCTGAGCCAGGATCAAACTCTCCACAAAATATGAAAACAAAATTTCCAAGGCCGTGAAAAGCCTGAAAAACCTAGCAAAACAAACAACACACACCCACCCTAAGATGAACTGCGTGTCTGGCTGTTTCAACCAAATAATGGTTAATAAAAAAACATTCTTCCCAACCCCCACTTAAATCCCTGACGGGGAAAAGCATAAGGAGGCCAGGTGTTATCGTAATAAACCATGCACAAAATTAAACGACACCAACAACCCGAAAGCTGTCAGTACCTTTATTTACAGTGGTTAGGGTATATGCATCCCCACCACCCGGCATGACCACTACCACCCCAAAAGAGGCGATAGTACGACAAACAAAAAATAAATGGCACACTATTGAGTTCTCAAACAACATTCACATACCACATCCACACAACACCTCAGTGTTGGTCTTTGTTGGCAGCTTGATCAACTTTACGTAACCTGATGTTCAAAGTCAAAACGCTTTGAACCTCACGGTGTGTATCGTCTTTGTTTGTCAGCACCTGTTTTCCTCACACCACTCAACCAGTTCATAACTGGCGGGGCGCTGTCGGTCGGCCTGACTCATATCAATCTACACACCCCCACACAGAACCCACAAACCCCCAGCTCAGGACACTAAAACCAAGTTTAAGCTGACCAATCGCCGGGGGTTTCAACGGTTCAAAGCGGTGTCCTACCCGGAAACCCTCTTGATGTCAGCGCCGAGCTTCTGGAGGTTCTCCACAAAGTTCGGGTAGCCGCGGTCAATGTGGAACACATCGCGAACCTCGGTGGTGCCATCCGCACACAATGCGGCGATGACCAGTCCCGCGCCGGCACGGATATCGGAGGACCAGACGGTGGTTGATGAAAGCTGTTCAATTCCCCGGAGGACAACATGGTGGCCGTCCACGGTGGCATCAGCTCCAAGACGCAGCATCTCATCCACGAATCGGAACCTGGATTCAAAAACATTCTCTGTTACTACTGAGACGCCATCAGCTACTGCGTTGATTCCGATAGCCATCGGCTGGAGGTCAGTGGGAAAACCCGGGAATGGAAGGGTCTGGTAATCGGTGGCAACGGGCCGCTGGTTCATCACAACACGGAAACCATTTTCAAAGGTCTCCACCTGGGCACCCGCAAGCTTGAGCTTTTCCAGGGGCAGGTGGAGGTAGCGCGGGGCAATACCTCCGACAGTGATGTCACCGCGGGTGATGGCCGCCGCGTAGGCCCATGTTCCGGCGACGATGCGATCACCGATCACTTCATGTGATGTCGGGTTCAGCTTCTCCACGCCGTTGATGGTGATCTGAGGGGATCCTTCGCCCTGGATATCCGCGCCCATTGAACGGAGCATGCGGCACAGATCCACAATCTCCGGTTCCCGGGCGGCGTTATCCAGAACAGTCTGGCCATCCGCCATGACTGAGGCCATGAGGATATTCTCCGTTGCCCCAACGGATGGGAAGTCCAGGGTGATGTCTGCTCCGGTGAGTTTCTCCGCCTCGGCAACCACTGCCCCATGCTGGGTGCGGGTGGTGGCGCCGAGTTGTTCCAGACCACTCTGATGCATATCGAGTGGCCGTGAACCGATGGCATCTCCGCCAGGAAGCGACACCACTGCCCGGCCACAACGTGCGGTAAGGGGTCCAAGAACACAGACAGAGGCGCGGAACTGGGTGACAGCAGGGAAATCTGCATCTGATTTCAGCTCAGCCGGGGTGTGGATGGTGACGGTGTGTCCGTCAATCTCCACCTCGCAGCCAAGACCGACCAGGACATCACGCATGAGTGGGACGTCGAGAATTTCGGGGCAGTTGGTCAGGGTTGTGGTGCCCTCCGCGAGAAGTGCAGCTGCCATCAGCTTGAGCACACTGTTCTTCGCGCCGTCGACTCGCACAGATCCCTGGAGCCTTGCTCCACCGTTGACTAGAAACTTGTCTTTCACGTGCCCCACCTTAACCGCCCCCGCGGCCAGAATGTTTCATGACAGGTGAATCACGGCTAAATTCGGAAGGTATGGCAATTCACCTGACCAAAATTTACACCCGGACCGGCGATGACGGGACCACCGGACTGTCCAACTTCTCCCGTGTATCCAAGGATGATCCCCGTCTGATCGCCTACGCGGATTCCGATGAGGCGAACTGCGCGATCGGAGAGGTTCTCGCACTGGGCAACCCCAGTGAAGAGATGACCTCGGTGCTACGCCGCGTTCAAAATGAGCTCTTCGATGTCGGTGCGGACCTGGCCAATCCCATTGAGGAGAACCCGAAGTACCCACCACTGCGGGTTCTGCCGGAATATGTCGAACGGCTCGAGGCTGATTGTGATTCATGGAATGAGGATCTCCCCGACCTTGATTCCTTCATCCTGCCCGGTGGAACCCCCGCGGCAGCTCTGCTCCACACCGCACGTGTGGTCACCCGTCGCGCGGAACGATCCGCATGGGTGGCGGTACGCGAACACCCAGACACCACCTCAGTTCTGCCCGCGAAGTATCTGAACAGGTTGAGCGATCTGCTGTTCATTCTCTCGCGTGTTGCCAATGACGGCGACGATGTGAAGTGGGTTCCGGGCGGAAAGCGCTAACTGCTTCTAATTACAAAGGAGGATCAGGGCAGCGCACCGATGCGGCGCGCTGCATTGACAGCCTCATAACGGGTGTGGGCGCCGAGTTTACGCATGACAGAGCGCAGGTAGCTCTTCACGGTCTCTGCGCCGATACCCATTTCCTCTGCTGCCTCCACATTGGTGTGGCCCAGCGCCACGCACGCGAGCACATCAAGTTCGCGGGCTGACAGCTTGGTGGTCTGCTTCACCCGGACCGGGGTGACCATCTGATCACAGAGCTCTTCGAGTTCGCGGCGCAGTTCCTCATCGGTCACACGGTTAGCCAGCATCCTGAGCTTGGAGTGGGTGGAACGGACCTGTTCCCATTCCGCACCGTTCATGACGCGGTTGGGCTTCAGTGCGCTGCGCCCATCAGGGGACCCACTGCGACGGAGCGCTGAGTTGATGGCCAGGTCCTGCTCGAGTGTCCGGGCAGTCATGGTTACTTCTTCAATCACCGTGTCACCGAGCCGAACCGCGGAGTGGACTCCCACATAGAGAACGCCTCGGATCTCCCGGTGCACAATGACCGGTACGGCCACAATGGAGTGCAGCCCTTCATCCTGAATGGAGGAATCCTTCTCATGAGAGATCACATTGGCCCGGGTGTAATCACTGACACCCACTGGGCGACGGGTCGCCACCACGCGGCCACCCACCCCCACGCCCGGCTCAATGATCAGGTTCTGGAGGGCAGGGGTTCGGAGCCCGACCCACTGTGTGATCTGCAAACGATTATCCGGGAGGACAGTCGCGTACATGGTGACAGGAATGCCCGTCGCGGTCTTCAGCGATGCCAGGGCCGAGCGAATGGCATCTTCATCATCTTTGATCCGCTGGGTATCCACCTTGTAGTCATCCTCCTGCTTTACACCCGTGCTGGTACACCCGAAAGCGCCCACACGAGTTAGAACTATCCGACAGGCGTACAGTATAACTCCCCTTTGGGGGTAGTCATAGTCAGCCTTCTTCAGAGAGTATGTTGACTCTTCCTAAGAATATCTTTACTTTTGGGGGTATCTAAAAAAGTTCCCCACCCCCTCAAGCCTACCCCCACACCCCCGACAATACCTACCCCGCCCACCTTCATGCAGTTCACAACACATTTCCCCCTTTCCCACACCTTCACCTGCCCACTTGTGAACCACCTGCACGCCACCACCCCCAAGTTAGGTTGGCAAACGGAAAAGATCGTACCTTAAACGTGGCGCAGAACACCTTTTCATGCCCGTTTATCGGACGCAACTGGCAAGAATCTTATTTTTTCTTGGGAGCGCTCCCCCGCCCTTCAATGCGATTCCGTTTAATTCACCCCACCACCCCGCAGCCACCTGCGAAAACCTAACAGTCTAGAAAATCTATACCGCTTTGTCTGTTTTGTGATTGGATAGTTGTGTAAACTCGCTTCCTAGAGGCGGAGGTGCACGTGCACCCGACCGCCTGAGGAATCTTCCACAGAAGCAATCTCTTTTAAGGAGTACCCACTTCATGGGCAACGTGTACAACAACATCACCGAAACCATCGGCCGCACCCCCCTGGTGAAGCTGAACAGCCTCACCGAGGGCCTCGAAGCCACCGTTCTGGTGAAGCTGGAGTCCTTCAACCCAGCCAACTCCGTCAAGGACCGCATCGGCCTGGCCATCATCAACGCTGCAGAAGAGTCCGGCGCCCTGAAGCCAGGCGGCACCATCGTTGAGGCTACCTCCGGTAACACCGGTATCGCCCTGGCCATGGTTGGCGCGGCACGCGGTTACAACGTTGTCCTCACCATGCCGGAGACCATGTCCACCGAGCGTCGTGTCCTGCTGCGCGCTTATGGAGCAGAGATCGTCCTGACCCCGGGTGCTGCAGGCATGCAGGGTGCCAAGGACAAGGCTGATGAGATCGTCGCTCAGCGCGACAACGCCATCCTGGCCCGTCAGTTCGAGAACCCAGCCAACCCACAGATCCACCGCGAGACCACCGCGAAGGAGATCCTCGAGGACACCGACGGCAACGTCGACATCTTCATCGCGGGCTTCGGCACCGGCGGCACCATCACCGGCGTCGGCCAGGTCCTCAAGGAGAACAACCCCGAGGCACAGATCTACACCGTCGAGCCTGAGGCTTCCCCACTGCTGACCTCCGGTAAGGCTGGCCCGCACAAGATCCAGGGCATCGGCGCCAACTTCATCCCTGAGGTCCTTGACCGCAAGGTACTGGATGATGTGATCACCGTGTCCAACGAGGACGCTGTGGCCTACTCCCGCAAGCTGGCCACCGAGGAAGGCATCCTGGGCGGCATCTCCACCGGTGCCAACATCAAGGCTGCTCTTGATCTCGCAGCGAAGCCTGAAAACGCCGGCAAGACCATCGTCACCATCGTCTGCGACTTCGGTGAGCGTTATGTCTCCACCATCCTGTACGAAGACATCCGCGACTAATCTCCGGTTGAAACCGTCGCCGCCACGCACCAGTTTTCCTGCCGTGGTCGCGGCGGTTTTTTTCATCTGAATTAATCACCATGGCAAACCCAGATGGCAAAGTAGTGCGCTGTTAGACTTGCCTGCATGCTTTCTGTAGTGAAGATGATCCGCGAAGACCTAGCGAATGCCCGCGCCCACGATCCGGCGGCACGTGGTGATCTCGAGAACGCCATTGTCTATTCCGGACTTCACGCGATCTGGGCCCATCGCATTGCCCACGGCTGGTGGAAATCAGGATTCCGAGGGCCTGCACGGATCCTCTCCCAGTTGAACCGTTTCTTCACCGGTATTGAGATCCACCCCGGTGCCACCATCGGGCGCCGTTTCTTCATTGATCACGGCATGGGTGTGGTTATCGGCGAAACCGCCGAGATCGGTGACGGTGTCATGCTCTACCACGGCGTGACCCTGGGTGGTCAGGTACTCACCCAGACTAAACGCCACCCCACCCTCGAAGACAATGTCACCATCGGCGCCGGTGCCAAGATCCTCGGCCCCATCACCATCGGTGAGGGCTCCTCCGTGGGTTCCAACGCCGTGGTGACCAAGGACGTCCCGGCCAATCATATTGCGGTCGGCATTCCCGCCAAGGCCCGCGCCCGCGGAGCCGGCGAGACGATCAAACTGGTTGATCCGGACTACTACATCTAACTACCCCAGGAGAAAAGCCCAGTGGCATCACTGGGCTTTTCTCATCTTTAAGGCTATTTCTTCAGGTCTTCGTAGTCCGGGTTTTTCTTGATGAACGCCGCCACTGCCCAGCAGGAATCGTGGACCCGGATGCCGTTGGCCCGCGCATCATCCAGCGCATGCTTGATCAGGGGTGTGGAGAGGCCTCGACCCCGGAATTCCGGCTTGATCACGGTGTGGTTGAAGTTGCGGTAGTCCGTGCCGTCCACGTAGCTGGCGAAGCCTGCGGGCTCGTTGTCCACGGTGATCACGAACCGCTTCTGGCCCTCGTGATGGGTGATGTTGACGTCGTGCGTGTCATTGCTCATGTGAATGCTCCTCGTTTCTTCCTGTTCCGCCTGCCGGGGCGCGCCCACAGGCAAGGGGTGAGGGGAGGTGACGTGGGCGTCGACAAGCTCTTTATGCCTTTATACAGAAGAACCAAGAACCGCCCCCATCAATTCCTTGATGGGGGCGGTGATTGTGGCCAGAGCCGGGATCGAACCGGCGACCTTTCACTTTTCAGGCGAACGCTCTACCGACTGAGCTATCTGGCCGGAGAATGTTCCATTATAGAACATCTCTGGCGACCCTGACGGGACTTGAACCCGCGACCTCCGCCGTGACAGGGCGGCGCGCTAACCAACTGCGCCACAGGGCCTTAAGCCATGCACTTTTCCAGATTGCTCCGTCCTGCGCACAAATGAATACCTTACACAGTTGTTATCTTGAGGCACAAATCCGCAGGTAGAACGCGCTTATCGACGCCCCGGCAGGCGCACGGTGCGCGCCTGCCTACAGTGCGGCAACAACTTCTTTCATCAGGTCCGCCGCTTCGCTCGGCGTGGTGCCCACGCGCACACCAGCCGCCTCCAGCGCTTCCTTCTTCGCCTGCGCCGTCCCCTCAGAACCGGTGACGATGGCGCCAGCGTGCCCCATGGTCTTGCCCTCGGGGGCCGTGAAACCCGCAACGTACCCCACCACCGGTTTACTCACGTTGTCGCGGATGAATTCGGCGGCGCGCTCTTCCGCATCGCCGCCGATCTCACCGATCATGACGATGACACTGGTATCCGGATCCTCCTCGAAAGCCCGAAGGGCGTCAATGTGGGTGGTGCCGATGATGGGGTCTCCCCCGATGCCGATCGCCGTGGAGATTCCGATGTCGGCGAGCTCATACATCATCTGATAGGTCAGGGTGCCCGACTTGGAGATCAACCCGATGGGACCGGAACCGGCGATGGTGGCGGGGATGATGCCCGCGAGCGAGGCTCCCGGCGTGATGATTCCAGGGCAGTTGGGGCCGATGATGCGGGTGCCACCGACCTTCTTGGCGTGTGCCCAGGCTTCGGAGGTGTCGCGAACCGGCATGCCTTCGGTGATGACCACCAGGAGTGGGATGTGGGCGTCGATGGCCTCGATCATGGCGTCCTTGGCAAAAGCCGGCGGCACGAACACCACGGACACATCAGCCTGCGTTTTTTCCATCGCCTCGGCGACAGTGGCGAAGACGGGAAGCTCCGTGTCCTCGATGGTGATCGTCTGCCCCGCCTTGCGGGGATTGGTTCCCCCGACGACAGTGGCCCCGGACCTCAGCATGCGAGCCGCATGCAGCGATCCTTCAGCTCCGGTGAGTCCCTGGATGATGATGCGTGAGGTGTGGTCAAGAAAAATAGCCATGTTCTGTCCGCTCAGTTCTGCATGTTGACAAGGTCGGTGCTGGCCGCGAGTTCCGTGGCCTTATCTGCCGCTGCATCCATTCCGGACACCAACGTGACCAGGGGGTGATCATGGTCAGCAAGGATGCGGCGCCCCTCATCCACATTGTTGCCATCAAGACGGACCACGATCGGTTTCCGGGCCGAAGGACCGAGTTCCTCCAGGGCGCCGACGATACCCTTGGCCACAACATCACACGCGGTGATACCGCCGAACACATTCACAAACACGCTGCGCACCTGTTCATCACCCAGGATGATGTCCAACCCCGCGGCCATGCTCTCCGCGGAGGCACCGCCACCGATATCAAGGAAGTTCGCCGGTTTCTGCCCGCCATGCTTCTCACCTGCCCCGGCGACGATATCCAGAGTGGACATGACCAGGCCCGCCCCATTACCGATGATGCCCACTGAGCCGTCGAGCTTCACGTAGTTGAGGTCATGCTCCCTGGCCTTGAGCTCCAGCGGGTCGAGTGCGCCGGCGGATTCAGCCAGCTCCGCTCTATTCTCATGACGGAAATCCGCATTACCATCCAAGGTGATCTTGCCGTCGAGAGCCAGGATCTCACCAGAATCGTTAAGAACGAGGGGGTTGACCTCCACGAGGGTGGCATCCTCATCACGGTAGACCTCATAGATCTTCTGCAGAACAGGCACCACCTTGTCAGCCGTGGCTTGTGGGAAGCCGGCGGCGGTGGCGATCTCACGGGCCTTCTCCTCATCGATCCCCACGAGCGGATCGACCTCTATCCTTGCCAGTGCCTCGGGCTTCTCCTTAGCCAGGAGCTCAATCTCCATGCCACCCTCCACAGAACACATGGCCAGGTAACTACGGTTGGCGCGGTCCAGCAGGATGGAGAAGTAATATTCCTCCTCGATCTCAGCGCCTTCAGCCACCATCACCTGCTCCACGATGTGACCGCGGATATCCATGCCGAGAATCGCCTCAGCTGCCTCGAATGCCTTCTCCGGAGTGGAGGCGATGCGGATACCTCCAGCTTTTCCGCGCCCGCCGACCTTCACCTGGGCCTTCACCACCGTGAGGCCACCGATGTCCGCGGCAGCCTTCTTCGCGGCCTCGGGCGTTGATGCCACAATTCCTTTCAACACCGGTACTCCGTGCGCTTCGAAGAGATCCCGTGCCTGGTACTCGAATAGATCCACGTTGCAATCCGCCCTCAGCCTGGTGAGCTGTGTTCGTGAGCTGGTCCGGAGTATTTCTCCGTCAGCCGTTCTGCCTGAGCCCCACGGGTGGTGATCGAGGGAGTGTGTCACACTCCTCTAATCCCACCCGGGTGCCATGAGTGTGAATTCTATCACTTTATTCTTCGCAAAATATAGCGGGTTGGAGAGATTTTCCGAAAAAGGTGGGTCCCAACTTCGTCTGATCGCTTGGCGGAGGCCTCGGGTTTTTCCCTGGCCGGGAGTGCCATGTACATGAAAAATCAGATTCGCTAGTTCGGCTGGGCTCGAGTGGCTATGTTTAGAGCATGGAGGACGTTGATTACGAATCACCGCATCGCATCCTGGATCAGGGCTTCCCGGTAGATATTTCCTCGCATGCAGTTCCCCGCTATCTCGCCCGGATTCACTCTGCTTTAAGCTCCCTGGGTTCCCTGGAAGACCCCACGGACGCTGACGCCCTCCCCGCCCTGAAGCTTCTGACTGCCCGGGTGATCGCCACGGAGCACCATGATCCGGCGGCCGCTGCCATCCTGAACAGACAGGTCCAGAAACTGGCAGATCAACTCGACAGTGATCTCGCACGGGGTTACGCGTTGTTGGCATGGTCCGCCACCCACCCCACACCGGAGCACACCACAGACCGCATCAAAGCTGCCCGGAAGATCATGGACATAGCCCGGGACACCGGGGAGCCTGATCTTCTGCAGGCTGGTTTAACGATATTGCTCATCGGTCTCCTGGAGGCCGGGGATCTCCGGTCGGATACCCAGTTGCTCGATGCTGCATCCGAACCCGCTGATCAGATCGCCGGGGCACGACCAGTCCTGTGGTTCAACTGCCTCAGATCAATTCTGGATGGTGATACCGAGCTGGCAGAACGACAGGCCCGGGAACTGGTGCCCACCACAGCGGAAACCCAGTCTGAGCACCACCATCTCATGATGACGGAATCTCTGGCCGTCTATTTCATCAAGATGGGGATGATCCGGTGGATGCAGGGTCGTGTCGACCATGTGGAAGATGTTCTTCTCCGGGCCAGACGTGCCTACCCCACGCAATTGTTATGGCCCACATCGCTCGCCTGGTTGTGGCTGCTGCAGGGGCGCACATCTGCGGGCAGTTCACTACTGCGCTCCCTCCCGGAACCGGAGGATATCCCGCGTGACAGGTACTGGTTGTGCACGACCACCGTGATGGCTGAGATCGCCATCATCCATGGTCCCCGCGAGCGTGCCGAGCGCCTCCAACGGATTCTGCTCCCCTTCGCCGAGCATCTGGTTCCGGTGGGCGCCGGTGTCGCGTTCTGGGGAACAGGTGCACGGACACTCGGGTTGCTTGAGGAACGACTGGGCATGCTGGATCTGGCGAAACACCACCTCCAGATGGCGGTGGAGAAAAGTGGGAAGATCGGGGCCATACCGTGGTTGACAGAGGCTCAGATCGAGCTGGCCAACTTTGCTCTCAGGCATGATCTGACCGACATCCCTGCCTATGACCTCCTCGCAGAAGCCCGGACCACCAGCCAGGCCAGAGGATTCACCCGGTTAGCTGTCCGTGCCCTGGCACAACCCCGGATTCGAGTGCTCGGGCAATTTGATGTGGTGTCAGTGTGTGGTTGCCACGCTGAGTGGACCTCCCGCAAAGCCCGGGAACTACTTAAGATGCTGGTGGCGTCCCGCGGTGTGCCCACATCCAGGGAGGTGTTCATGGAGGTGCTCTGGCCTGGTGTGGATCCGTCCCGTTTAGGGAACCGCTTCTCGGTGGCCGTCAATGTCATACGCCGCAACCTGGATCCTGACCGCTCCCTACCCACCCAATATTTCCTCATCACCGAGGGGGAATCAGTACGCCTGGAGCTGAAGAACCTGGACATTGATCTGGAAAAATTCCTCACCCTGGTGAAACGCCCCGATCCTGCCAGCCATCAGGCAGCACAAAAACTCTACCGCGGGGCCGCCTTCACCGAGGAGCCCTACGCAGACTGGGCCGTCACCATCCGGGACCATGCTCATCTGCTCTGGGAGAAGCTCGACTCCGCTGAATCATGGGCAGTGACGGATTAATGTTATTTGCGGCGAATCCACACCTGTCTAGTTGTTTTGGAGATACTCCTCGCAATCAACCCGCCCATTCGGATACTGGAGAACAACCAGATCATCTTCATTGAGCAGCATGGTAAGCACCCGGCACATTGAGAAGACGGGCACCGATTCAGTAGCGTCCCCATCAACTGTTACCACCATGGTGTCCCCTTCCCAGGTGGCTGAGGCGTTATCTGATTGATAGGTGCGTTCAACCGCCTCAAGCATCTGGTCACGCTCAGCACCGAAAACATACTCACCGGGACCGGCGGCCTGCACTTCAGTAGTAATGGCAGGCTCATCGACGGCAACCCCCTCGGAGCCACTCGAGTCATCAGATCCACACCCCGCCATAGCAAACAGAAGTGGCACCACGGCCAGCGCTCCCACGCTGAGCCGAACTTTTCGAGCGCTACCGGCGGTTAGTCCCATCATGATGTCCTCGCTAGAGATCAGAATCTGGCAGAAAGCTACTGATCTCGAACCTTAACCAGCGTTCTGTCATTTTAATGAGAGTGCCGATCAACCGCGGGACAGCTCTAAGAAAACTGACAGAGCAAAAACTATTGTGAGAAAAAGTAGTCCAGTGCCGTGCTGGACCATGCACGAAGGTTGAGAGTTAGTCATGACAACTGATTCTGGATACATGGGTGCCACCGCGTCGGTGAACCAATGGTCACGCATCCTCGGTGTTTCACTCAGACCCTGGTCCGGCCATTCCCCCGCTCTTCTCATCATCCGAAGTGTCATTCAGATTGTCATTTTCGGAATTCTCATCGGCATCCTCTTCGGCCTCCGGGGGGAGGTGAATAACTCGCCCGAAGCGCTGGCCCTGCTGGGGACATTTCTCTTTCTCATGATCCTGTCCTTCATCGGCTTGATCCTCGTAGCCTTCGCCCAGCTGGCCGTGGGTGTCATTGATCTGGTCCCCCGACAGAAGGTCAGCGGTGTGGTCGAAAGGATTGAGTCGCGGAAAATGGGTGATGTCTTGCCCTATTTTGTCCAACAGATGGTGTTCAACCGCAACCCCAACCGCATGGACAGACGCAGAAGCCGCACCGAGTTGGTTCTCCGCACTGACAAGGGCGTCCGGCAGTGGACCGTGCGAAACTCGAAGGTCCGGCGCCAACTCCAGGTCGGACAGACCGTGACCATCACCGTCTCCCCACTGATCGGGTACGTTGCCGGTGTTGAGGTTGGTCGGCTCTAGGAGGTGCTGGCGCGGGGCTTTGCGGCGCCTAAAACCGGACTTTCGTGCATAACGTCACAAGATTTCGGGAAAAGCTGCCCCGTTTCACGGAAATCTTGTGACGTTATGTACGTTCCCCTTTTTTGCTTAGCCCTTAACCCACTTAGCCCTCCGGACACACCCGCATAGATCAGAAATGAAAAAGAACCGGAGTAAACAGAATCAATCTGTTTACTCCGGCTCTTGCACTGCGACCCTGACGGGACTTGAACCCGCGACCTCCGCCGTGACAGGGCGGCGCGCTAACCAACTGCGCCACAGGGCCTTCACAATGGTTCACTTTAAAAAAGTGAACAGTACTCCCAACGGGATTCGAACCCGTGTCGCCGCCGTGAAAGGGCGGTGTCCTAGGCCCCTAGACGATGGGAGCTCGTCGTGTTTGCGACTGGATAAGAATATACGTGACATTCTCGAATACGCAAAATCGCCCCGTGAGCTGGGCTTTCACAGCCTCATTTCACGGGGCGAAAGCGTTAATTACAGGTGCCGTCGACGGAGCAGGTCTGGCCCTCGATGACCTCGAATGGGCTCGCGGGGTTTGCTTCAGCCCATTCGCCGAAGGATTTCTCAATGGTTCCGCTGAAAACCTCCGCCTCCTGCGCGCCGCTGATGGCGTATTTGCGGTCGAAGACGAAGAATGGCACGCCGGTCACGCCGAGCTGGCGGGCCTCATGCACATCCTGCTGGACCTCGTTGGTGTAGGCATCGGATTCCAGGACGTCACGTGCTTCGGTGGCGTCGATACCAGAGGCTGTGGCGATATCAACGAGGGTGTCCAGGTCATCAACATTCTTCTGTTCATTGAAGTAGGCACGGAACAGAGCATCCGCCACGGCCTTCTGCTTGCCGTGTTTCTTGGCAAGGTGGGTGAGGCGGTGGGCGTTGATGGTGTTGGCGGGGATGGAGGTTTCGGTGTCCATCTCCAGTCCGACGCTTGCCGCGACCTGCGCCACCTGGGAGTTCATCTGACGGGCCTGCTCAATGGTCATACCCTTGGTTTCCGCGAGCATCTCATTGGTGGTGCGGATGGGGTGGGTTTCCAGGCCGGGCATGAGTTCAAAGCTCTTGAATTCAACCTCGATGCGGTCGCGGTCACCGAACTCCGCCAGGGCATCATCAAGCTTCTTGTCCCCGATGTAGCAGAACGGGCACATGATGTCGCTCCACACTTCAATCTTCATCTTGGCAGCCACTGCAGATCCTCGCTTCATTTAGTTGATGTTTCTACATTGTCCAACCTGGCCGGCACCCGGTCTATTCCAACCGGTCGAACACCGCGAACAGGTCGGTCAGCCCGGGTTCTTCGATCGGAAAGTGTCCACATTCCCGCAACATCACCACATCCGTGGGCCCCTCCGCCCGTTTGAGGGTGCGCAGACTCAGCTGCTCAGGAGTCCAGTCATCATGACCAGGATGCACCAGCGTGATGGGCACGGTGGGCATGGTGTGTTTATAACCCAGGTAGGACACCAGGAACCTCAGGGGCACCTTCACTCCCCCACCGAGTTCATCACTGGCACACAACATGGATAACGCCGGGCTGCGGCTCATCTTGGATATCCGCGCGAGCGCCCGGATCCGGACCATCTTCCGCCCCGGCGCGAGTTTCAGAAACGGTGTGGCCAGAATTCCCAGTGAGCCGAAACGGGTCATTTTCCGGCGCGCCAGCGGGTCGGCCGGGTCCATGAGGCACGTGGCCACCACGTGCGAGACGTGAGTGCTTTTCGACGCCACCTCTGCCGCCAATAATCCCCCCACGCTGGCACCAAACAGAATCATGGGTCTGCCGTCGTGTTCTTCGTCGATGAGGTTGACAAGGAGGGCGATCCAGTCGTCGTAAAGCACCTCCGTCGGCTCGCAGACGGTGAGCCCAAAAAGTGGCAGATCCACCGCCAGCACCTCGAAACCGCGCTCAGCCAGGGCTGCCGCGTGTGGCCAAAGAGCACCGCTGTGGGCACCCATGCCGTGGATAACCAGCACGCGTGCCCGTGCCTTTGGGCGGCGGGCACGGGCGATGTGGACGCGCAGGCCGCGCCATTCCCACCAGGTGTGGACAGGTTCAATCCCGGTACGGTGTTTCAGCGGCAGAAACGCTTCGTATGGATTGATCATTCAAACTAGCCTAACAACTATCACTGTCGGGCACGCCAGCTACCGTCGCCTACTCGGTTTCCTTCTTCGACTTCTTCTTACGCCCCGGCATGAAGAGCATCAGGGCAACCAGCGCGGATCCTCCGATAAATATCACTAGCCACCAGGGGAAACCAGCGGTGAGACCATCACCAGCAATCACCCGATCAGTATCTTCCTCAGGGCTGGGGATACGCTGCGCGTGCGCCAACAACCGGTGACTGTTCACGCCAACCGGGGTGCAGGTGAACAGAGTGACCCAGTCCTCCCCCTCGATGATCTCGAAAGAATCCGTCTCATTAGGCAGCACGGTCTCAAGCCCCCGCACCTGGTAGTGGTGATCTTCACCGAGCACGGAAATCCAGAATGTATCGCCCACCTCCGCATTATGCAGGGTGGTAAAAAGCTTGGCGTGCGGCAGACCGCTGTGCGCGGTCAGCACTGAGCGTGTCGACGGCCCACCCACCGGCAGCGATGTCCCATATAAGTGCCCGATTCCCTTGCCGATCACCTCATCGGAGGTGCCGTGATAGATCGGTAGTGCAATCTCCACATCGGAGTACATGAGCGTACCCACGGCATCTGTTCCACTGACCCGAAGCATTTCTTCATAGGCACGGTAAACATCACTACCCAGGGCGGCATCCTCGGACTCGGTGAGATAAGGGTCGGTCAGAGGGCCGGGCTCAAGCTGATCATTATAAGCATAGGCGGCATCCAGGATGCGTTGACGCTCTTCAGGATTGGTGTTCTCCACCTCACGGACATAACCGGAAATCTCCGAATTGTGCCCAAGCGAGTTCACCCAGTCCGCACCGTCTGGATAGATGAGCAAACCGATACCAAACATGGCGAGGATCTGCAGCAGAATATTGGAGGCGAGACGCTGCTTCTGCTTCTTCGTCCGTTTAGGTTTGGCCACCAGCCGGTGTCGGCCGGCTGGTTGGGGAACCTCTGCAACAAGGATGCTCATCAGTCTGCCGCGTCCTCTTTCCGGCATCGTTTACCCAAAACCAAGAACAAACCTGCTCCTATCAGGGCGATGGCGAACAGGATGAGTCCGGTCACCTGAGCGCCTGTCGACGCCAACCCATCCCTACCCAGAATGGACGTGCCCTCCTGTGGACCAGCGTTGGAAACAGTGGGCTCCTCAACGGAACCCGTCTCACCAGGGAAATCTTCCAAGGAGCTGCCACTGCTACTACCGAAATCCCAGAAGATGGGGATCCAACCGAAGATGAGACCTGAACGTGTAGGGGTGTCTTCACCGCCCGGACCTGTGTTTCCGCTGGTGCGTTCCACCACATAGGTCAGGGTCTGGTAATCAACGTCCGAATATACGGCACCTCCCTGCGGCGCCCCCTCCACCCATGACCAGCCACCCGGGGTGTTGATAGGCACTACCCAATAATCCCTGAAGAGGGGATCCGAGCTCTCACGATCAAGACCATTAGCAAACTCAGAGAACCGCAGGCCATTGATGATCAGACGCCCATCCTCATCCGTGATCCACTCGCTCACGCCATTGATAGTGACGGGATTTCGTCGGGCGAAAGCATCCTGCGGAGTCAGAAACAGCTGGAAGGATGCGCCGGGGATCAGGTTGGAAGGATCCCCATTCTCAAACACCGTGACTGACAGCGGCCCCCATTTGCTAACTGCTGTGTCCTTAACACTTGATTTCTTTTCAATGGCATCGCGGCTGGGATAGAGCACAGCCTCATTGGTGTGGACGCCTTCACGCTTCACGATGGTGCCGTAATCCACCCGCACCTGAGCACTTGGATCCTGCACAATAGCCCGCTCCAGTTTGCGCAGCCCTGATTCCAGGAGATCAATGACGAGAGTACGGTTGCCGGATGAATAAGTTAAGCCGTAGTCCACTCCAGGAATAAGGGAAGGAGCATTCACGCCCTCAATTGTCACAGTGACATACTCGGTGAGCTCTTCGGTGCTGCCAGTGAGTTCAAGTTTGGGGTTGATGACCTGCTCGACCCGGTACCCGTCAATAGTAGATTGCAGAGGAATAGTGGATCGTGAAACCCAGTTCACGGTATCGCCGAGCTTCACCGCATCCTGATCAAATGCATCCAAGTTGATGCCCACCCGGGCATTCTTGGGGTAGACGTGCACCGTGTTCAGCCAGGCATCCAGTTCCGTGGGATGAGTCAACGGCAGTGCCACCAGGAAGGGAGCTGCGCCGGTGAATCCCGCAGGAATCCCGGTTTCCTGCACATAATAGAGACCATCGCGCAGATTTTTTAACGTGGCGTCACCATTGACATCAGTAATAGCCTTAGCGGCCACCGGTTGCTCTAATACCGCAGCGGCAGCCTGATCAATGGTCAGTGCGGCAGCGTCACGCTGCCCCTTGTTTGTGGTGAGGTCAATTCCCGGGACACGTTTGGTGATGAAAGTCGCGCCAGAAACCGGGGTGAGGTTATCAGTGTTCTGTCGCAGGCCGCTGGCTGCAGCACCTGAAATAACAGGCTGCTCAAATTTATGGATTTCAAGAACATTGTCAGCATCAGGATTATTCCACTGAGCTGTGGCCGTGGGCAGGGAAAGCAGGAGAGTGTCTAATGGTTTGTGTGTGAGGGAATCCCCTCACATCAAGGAGATAAACCAGAATGACTACCGTGGCTAAACGAGACCCAGAAGATTCCGCACGGATCAAAGCAATCGAAGAGAAACTGCTCGCCAATCCTGAAATGGCGAAGCTCATCGGTGAGCTCGCCCGCCTCCACCACCGATGCCAATGACCTGGTCAGGGGCCTGCTCCAGGCCTGAAATCAACCGTGGCCTGAACGCTGAAATGGATGCCCACCTCGGCTACGAGCACGGTGACCGGGATGCAAAAACAGCCGCTGACCAAGGCAATCACCGCAACGGGTACCACCCCAAGCGCGTGGATTCCAACTACGGTCCCGTCGATGTGACAGTTCCCAGGGACCGCAACGGCTCTTTCCTACCCACGATGGTGCCCAAAGGCTCACGCCGGCTCACCGACGTCGACGACATGATCATCAGCTTGTATGCCGGTGGCATGACTGTCCGCGATATCCAGCACCACATGATCACCTCCATGGGGGTCGATATTTCCCACGAGACGATCTCCGCGATCACGGATGCCGTCTTGGATGAGGTGATGATCTGGCAAAACCGCCAGCTCGATGACTTTTACCCAGTGATTTTCCTTGATGCGCTACGCATCAAAGTCCGTGACGGGGGCCGGGTGGTCAACAAATCCGCCTACCTCGCCATCGGGGTGGATATGGATGGGATCAAGCACATCCTGGGTATCTGGTTGGCTAAGGAAGAAGGAGCCTCATTCTGGGCTCATGTCTGCGCCAACCTAGCATCCCGGGGAGTCAACGATGTCTTCGTTGTGTGCTGCGATGGGCTTAAAGGTTTGCCGCAGGCCGTGGAAGCAAGCCTTACCGGATTCCATGGTCCAGACCTGCGTGGTGCACCTGATCCGGGCAGCCAACCGGTGGGTGGCCTACGGCGATCGCAAGGCCGTATCGGCCCAGCTGAGGAAGATCTACACTGCCCCCACAGAAGACACCGCACGCACGGCGTTGGAGGAGTTTGAAGCATCTGAACTGGGAGTCAAGTACCCACAATCGGCGAAGGTCTGGCGGGATGCCTGGGATCGGTTCATCCCGTTTCTGCAGTTCCCACCGATGGCGCGGACTTGACCACGAACTCAATCGAGTCGATGAACAATGAACTGCGCAAAGCCACCCGAAATCGGGTGCAGTTCACCAATGATGACTCAGCGATCAAGACCTTGTGGTTGATGATCTGCAATATCGAAGATAAGCGGGCTGCGAAACGCGCCAAGCAGGGAAAACGGGTGGCTGCCAGCAGCGGCCGGTTGATCGAGGGTCGCAAGGTTGCCAACTGGAAGCAGGCGATTAATCAGATGGCGGTGGCGTTCCCAGACCGCTTCGAGGCTTACCTTTAACTTTTCAAATCCGGGAGCCCCACACACAAATCTCTTGACACCCTCCCGAAACGCCCTCAATCCCGCACCCCACCGCAGGACTGTGCTAACCCACCGATTAAAAAAGTGAGGTGAACAGAACACGACCCACCTGCCCGGTCTGCCACAAACCCACACGAAAAAACGGCACCACCTCCAAAGGCACCACCAGATGGCGCTGCACCACCTGCAACGCCACCACCACCAACACCCGCCCTGATGATCACCACCCCAAGCGATTCACCTTGTTCATCAACTGGATCCTTGGCACCCAATCACGCACCACCATCGCCGCCGAACTAGGCCTCAACCGACGAACACTCACACGCTGGTTCCACAACTCCTGGCTCATCCACGTCCCCCGGAACAACGACCCCCACCGGGTCCACGACCAACTGTTCATCGACGGCACCTACTTCAACACTAAATGCCTCCTGGTGGCCTGCACCCTCGATCACGTCGTCGCCTGGCACTGGTGCACCAAAGAAGATTCCTACAACTACGCCCGACTCTTCGATCAACTCCAACCACCCTTGATCGTGACCACCGATGGCCAACAAGGAGCACTCAAAGCCATCAAAGACACCTGGCCCACCACCAAAATCCAACGGTGCATCGTCCACGTTAAACGCAACGTCCAACGCCATATCACCTTAAAACCCAAGCTCAACGCAGGGAAAACACTCCGACAACTATCCCTAAAACTACTGAAAGTCACCACCGCCGAAGAGGCAGCCCAGTGGACCGCACAGCTACAACAGTTCTACCTGATCTACCGAGATTGGTTGAACGAAAAAACCTACAAAAAAGACGTCCCCGCTGACAAAGTCCCCTGGCATGCACGCAACAATAAAACCTGGTGGTACACCCATCACCGCCACCGCAGTGCCTACAAACTCCTGGAAAAACTCGTCCGCGATGGCCACCTCTTTACCTACATCGACCCACCAGAAGGAGTCAGCAGAAAGATCAAAGCCACCACCAACTGCCTCGAAGGTGGGATCAACGCTCAGATCAAAGCCCTGGCACGAACCCACCGGGGAATGTTTGATGAGCACCAGCGCATCGCGGTGGACTGGTGGCTATACCTACACACGCAGCTGCCTGACGATCCGGTAAAGATCGCCAGGCAGCAACAGTGGGGACAAGTCGCACTCGCCAAAGTCACGGACTTGATCAACCACGAAAAACCAGACGCCGGGGCCCGACCCCTGGATAGTAGACACAGAGGATTTAATCAGGAAGCAGATTTCAGGATAACAGAACCGCGCTCCTCAAACACCGCAGGCGCGAGATATTTACACCAGGAATGCCGGCGCACCGTGTTGTAACGGATACACCAGCGGAACACGTCCCGACGGCAGCGCAATTGATTCTCAAAGGTCTTGGCATCCTGGAGGACTTCCCGCTTCAGCGCAGCATTGAACGACTCCGCTAACGCGTTGTCCGCACTGGTGCCGATTGATCCCATTGACTGCCCTCAATTCCAAGCTCTTTGCAGGTGTCTTGGAACGCATGAGAAGTGTAAACACTTCCGTGATCAGAGTGGAAAATCGCACCCTTCAGGCTTCCACGCTGCCCCTTAGCCATCAGCAGCGCATCCTGCACCAGGGAAGTACGCATGTGATCTGCGATGGAAAAACCTACCAACCTGCTAAGAATAACAATCAATAACCGTGGCCAGGTACATATTCGACCCATCCTGAATCGGCAGGTAGGTGATGTCCCCGACGTGAGAAGCTGGTTTGGCTTGTCAGCAGTGAACTTCCGGCCGACAAGGTCAGGGAACACTGGTTTCTTCTGATCGGACACTGTGGTGGTGACCTTGCGTTTCTTTGTATAGCCAAATAATTTGAGTTCACGCATGACCCGGGCGACGCGCTTGTGGTTCACGGGGTCATGACCGGCCTGGTCTTTGAGTTCAGCCGTGATCCGTTTCGCCCCATAGCAACCGCGTTCGACGGCGAATACAGTCTTGACGCGGGCGCCGAGGATCGCGTCGGACATGAGGCGTTTTCTGCGGGCTGAACTGCTGTTTTTCCATTTATAGAACGAGGATCTGTTGAGTTTTAACACCTCGCACAACCGCTTAACCGAATGGTTCTTCTGGGCGTCATCAACGAACCGGAAGCGGATCACCAGTTCGTCTCTTCCGCGAAATATTTAGCGGCTTTCCGCAGGATGTCACGTTCTTCCCGGAGCCGGGCGTTTTCTCGTTCGAGTTGTCGAATCCGCTCGGCCTCCGTCACCGAGGCCGGGGAAGCTGAATCCTTAGAGCTGATCTTGGTGCGGGCACCGGTGCCGTATTTTTTCAGCCAGTTATGCAGGGTGGCACGGTTGATCCCAAGATCAGTGGCGATGGTCTGGAGCGAGGTGCCCGGGGAGTTCTCGTAGAGCGCGACGGCATCGCGTCTGAACTCTTCGGTGTAGGTCTTGCTTGGCATGGTGTGGAGATTACCTTTCAGTCCCAGATTGTTGGGATGTTAGGTGTCTACCAAACGGGGGTCAGGTCCCCGGTCAAGAAGATGGGCGCCCAGCCACCTATGACACCGGTATCGATGCCACACCGTCAAACTCTATGGGGATACGTCAAGGATGGCTAGGTAAATAACCTCAACCCGACCTCACCCACCTAGGATCGGTGCTTGAAAATGGCCGACCTAGGGAAACACACATTTTGTCCCTTAAATCGACACGCCGTAAAAGCACGCAAAATGTCCCTTAACCCCCACCATCAGCACTAGGTCCCGGACCGGTATCTGAGACATTGTTGAAATGTTCAACCCCCGTGCACAGTTCTTTTGAACTGTGCACGGGGGTTGATGGTGGGCCCTGCGGGGCTCGAACCCGCGACCTGCGGATTAAAAGTCCGTAGCTCTACCAACTGAGCTAAAGGCCCAACTCTGCACATATTAGTTGATGAGGGTTGAAGAAGAAAAACGACCCCCCGGAAGTTCTCTTCTCAGTGCCTCTGCCTGCGTTTCTACTGCTTCACACGGACCCGCATGCCGGTCTCGGAGCGGGTGAGCATCGTGGTCCATGGGAAGCGGATGTCAGCCGGGTCGGAGGAGAGGTTCACTTCCGGTCGGCACAGTGCCAGCACCATGGAGGTCAGTGCAGATACGGTGATCTTTTCGCCCGGGCAGCGGTGGCCGGTGTAGACGCCGGCACCGCCCTGGGGGATAAAGGCGGTGATCTTCTCATAATCTGCCTGGGTTTTCAGATCATCCCGTGAGAGGAACCGGTTCGGGTCGAAGGTGCTGGGGTTCTCCCATTCATTGGGGTCGGTGTTGGTGCCGTAGACATCGATGATTACGCGCTCATCTTTGTGTACGGGGCAGCCCTGGATCTCGGTGTCGGTGGTGGAGACCGCTGGCAGCATGGGGACGAAGGGATAGAGTCGGCGGACTTCCTGGGCGAAGGCGAGGGCGACGGGTTCTCCCCCATCGCGGATCTTTTCCACCCATTCGGGATGATCCACCAGTGCGCCGGCGGCGAAGGAGGCGAAGAGGGACACTGCGATGGTGGGACGGGTGAGGTTCTGTAATTCGATGCCGGCGATTTTTGCGTCGATAAGCTCACCGTCGGGCCCGGCCAACCGGGCCATCGCCTCGAGCGCGCTCCCAGGAGGTGCCTGGCGGTCACCGGAGCGGACCTCGGTGATGATTTTTTCCGCCCACTTGTCCAGGCGGGCGCGGTTGAGCCATGCGGTGGCGTGGCCCTTGATGGGGTGGCCGAATCGGTAGACCAGTTCAGCCATCTGCCAGGCCCGGCGATCGGCCTCGCGGTTGTTCAGATCAAGCCCGGCCCACCGGAAAGCCGCGCGACCGAAGGCCAGCGCCGCACCTTTGTAGACCGTGCCGGGTGTGCGGGCCCAGTCCGCGAGCACCCGGTCCACTTCCTCCTTGACCAGGGTGTCGAAGGCCGTCACCTGCTCATCGTCATAGGCGATATCAGCCATCTGATGTTTGCGCACCCGGTGCTCCTCCGCGTCGAGGGTGTGCACCGCCTTGTGCCCGAAGAGTGGGCCACGGATGACCATGGGCATGCCGCCATCGCGTTTGATCCGCTCAGAATCATAGAACAGCTCCACCCCCTTAGAGCCACGGACCAGGGTGACCGGTTTGAACAGCATGCGGGCGCGCACCGGTGTGTTGGATTCAGGGGATATGCCAGCCTTGCTCCGCAGATGGGAGGCGAACAGGTAGCCTTTGCGCAGCAGATTGGGGGCCTGCTCGCCCGGGGAGAAGGGGCAGGAGGATTCAGTGGACATCGGTTGGACCTTCTTCCATCAATGGGGTGTGGGGTTCAGTGACGTTTCCTTGCTCCCCGCCCATCATCCATATTTTCTCCGCTACGTGCATCGGTGACCGGTTCACCACACAGTTCGGGAATGCACAAACCGCCCCAGGAAGAATCCGGGGGCGGTGTCACAGCGGTGCTGAATTAGACCAGCTGGTCCTGCAGCTTCATGGAGCCGTTCTTGGCCAGGCTGCGGTGGAAATCAAACGCGGTAGCCAGGTCATGAGGGGTCTGCATGAACTTGTTGTCGCCGGAGGTGGCGCGTGCGTAGTACTCCTCCAGCAGTGGGCGGTAGTCAGGATGCGCCAGGGCGATCATCTTGGACACACGCTCACGAGGTGCCAGGCCACGCAGGTCGGCGTAACCGTACTCGGAGATGACCACCATGACATCGTGCTCGGTGTGGTCGATGTGGGAGGCGAAAGGCACAATCGCGGAGATGGCGCCGCCCTTGGCCTCAGACGGGGTGATGAAGGAGGAGATGTAGGCGTTGCGGGTGAAGTCGCCGGAGCCGCCGATGCCGTTCATGACCCGGGAGCCGGAGACGTTGGTGGAGTTCACGTTGCCGTAGATGTCCGCCTCGATGAGACCGTTGGTGGCGATCAGACCAACGCGACGGATGACCTCAGGGTGGTTGGAGATCTGCTGTGGGCGCAGGATGATGGACTCGCGGTAGCGTGCTGCCTCGTTGTTCATCTTCTCTGCGTACTCAGGGGAGAGGGAGAAGGAGGTTGCGGAGGCGACAGTCATCTTGCCGGCGTCAATCAGGTCGACCATGCCGTCCTGGATGACCTCGGTGTAGGCCTGGATGTTCTCGAACTTGGAGTCCAGCAGGCCTGCCATCACGGCGTTGGGGACGTTGCCCACACCGGACTGCATGATGTAACCGTCGTAGGACAGGCGGCCAGCGGCGACCTCGCCCTCCAGGAAATCAAGGAAGTTGCCGGCGATCTTCTGGGAGATCTCATCGACTGGCTTGAACGGCGCGTTGCGGTCCGGGGTGTTGGTCTCCACCACGGCGACAACCTTGTCGGTGTCGATCTCGATGTAGGACTTACCGATGCGGTCGCCGGCGTTGTTGATTGGGATAGCGATGCGGTTGGGCAGCTTCGGCATGTTCCAGATATCGTGCATGCCCTCGAGGTCGAGGGACTGCCAGGAGTTGACCTCGATGATGATCTTCTCTGCAGCTGCGAGGTACTCAACGTTGTTGCCCACGGAGGAGGATGGCACGATGTGGCCTTCCTCGGTGATGCGGACTGCCTCGACGACGGCGACGTTCAGCTTGCCGAAGAAGCCGTTCTCCACGTACTGGCCCGAGTGGGACAGGTGGATGTCGGAGTAACCCATCTTGCCCTCGTTGATCTTGTTACGCATGATCGGGTCGGAGGCATATGGCATACGGAAACGGACAGCATCGGCTTCTGCCAGGACACCATCGCAGTCAGGTGCGGTGGATGCACCGGTGAACAGATCAATCGCGTACTCGGATCCTGCTGCGTGTGCTTCCTTCGCGCGGTTGGCGATGGCGGTTGGCAGGGCCTTCGGGTAGCCAGCACCGGTGAAGCCGGACATACCGACCTTGTCTCCGGCGTTGACGAACTTGGCTGCCTCATCGGCAGACATGACCTTGGAACGCAGCTTCTCCGAAGCAATACGATCTGACATTGGTTACCTCCTCAGGTGACCGGGAACCACACCACATGGTGCGGCACCGGCGAAATGATGTCTTGCGGCGCACAGTGAACACATAAAGATACCGAGGTTGTGGCTTTCTCCCGGATGGAAACCCCTTGAGATGGTCACTCAAAGGGATTAACCACCGCCCGGCGAAATCACTACCGCGGATGCTTTATGATGTACCCCACTTTATTATGTTGTGCTCATAAGGATAAACCATTCGATGGATGAATGTCCGAATTTGGGGTGTGATCAGCACTAATAGAGACCATTTTCCACCCCCTCCTTGACACGTGCCGTATCTACAGGCACGCAGATACCAAAGGTTTCGGGATGGAATCTACTGATTCTCAGGCCACTTCATCCGCAACGCAGGGGTAACAAGGTTCACAATCCGGGACAACGGAGCGGATCTGTGCATAGGGGATCAGCTCACAACCACCGCCCGCATTTTGCCCACTGCGGTATAGGGAGGACAATGGGAAGTGTGACTCTGAAGATCGGACCCTTTGACCTCGCTTCCCCGGTGATTCTGGCCCCCATGGCCGGGGTCACCAATGTGGCATTCCGCACGCTGTGCCGTGAGCAGGAACTACAGCGCACCGGGACGATATCGGGGCTCTATATCTGTGAGATGGTCACGGCGCGAGCCCTGGTGGAACGCAATGAGAAGACCCTCCACATGACCACTTTCGCCCCGGATGAGAATCCCCGCAGCCTGCAGCTGTACACGGTTGATCCGCAGTACACCTATGAGGCCGCGAAGATGATCGTGGATGAGAACCTGGCTGATCACATTGATATGAACTTCGGTTGCCCGGTGCCCAAGGTCACCCGCCGTGGTGGTGGCTCGGCGATCCCGTACAAGCGTCGCCTCTTTGAAAACATCGTCTCCGCCGCCGTCCGCGCGACCGAGGGCACGGACATCCCGGTCACCGTGAAGTTCCGCGTGGGCATTGACGACGAACACCACACGCACCTGGACGCCGGACGCATCGCCGTGGATGCCGGCGCCAAGTCAGTGGCCCTGCACGCCCGCACCGCAGCCCAGCGTTATTCCGGTGAGGCTGATTGGAATGAGATCGCCCGCCTCAAGGAGCACCTGGCTGATACGGGTGTGCCTGTTCTGGGCAATGGAGACATCTTCGCCGCCGATGATGCCACCCGCATGATGGAACAGACCGGCTGCGATGGTGTGGTGGTCGGACGCGGTTGTCTCGGCCGCCCCTGGTTGTTCGCGGAGCTCTCCGCAGCAGTCCGCGGCGAGGCCATTCCGGAGGAACCCACCTTCGGTGAGGTCACACGGATCATCCTCCGCCACGCCGAACTACTCATGCAGCACGACGGTGAACTCAAGGGCATCCGCGATCTGCGTAAGCACATGGGTTGGTACCTTCGCGGCTTCCCGGTCGGCGGGGAATTCCGGGCCAACCTGGCACGTGTCTCCACCTATGTGGAACTCGAAGATCTCCTGGCGCCCTGGGCGGATGCCACCGACAGGGCAGAGGACGCCGATGGGGCCCGCGGCCGGAAGGGATCTTCCGCCAAGGTGGCACTTCCCGACGGCTGGCTGGACGATCCGGAGGACGATACCGTGCCGGTGGGCGCTGAGATGGAGAACTCAGGAGGCTAGGCTCCCCACCTCCAGCTTTGTCTCGACCAGTAACTCTCTATGGCCTGCGGTCCCGTCATGGAGGGCTTATAGTGGTGCGCATGCGTATTGCATACAGACAGCAACTCGACCAGTTTGCACATGACCTGATTATCCTGTGCGACCTCACCAGGGACACCATGGCGAAGGCATCGGATGCCCTCCTTCGCTCCTCTCTGGCGTCCGCGGAAGATGCCCTGTCCAATGCCGACCAGCTGGAGGAGATCCGCTTACGCTGTGAGGTGCAGGCGGTGGAGCTCCTCGCACTGGAAACCCCTCTGGCCCGCGATCTGCGCCAGGTGGTCTCCTCCATCTATATCGTTGAGGACTTCAGTCGCATGGGTGCGCTCGGAATGCATGTGGCCAACGCGGCCCGGCGCCGTCACCCGGAACCTGTGGTACCTGCCGAATTCCAGGGGTATATTCAGGAGCTGGCTCGCTTAGTGGATGAGATGACGGACAAGATCCGTCAGATACTCATCAACCCGAACGCAGACATCGCTCTTGACCTCGCCTCCGATGATGACGCCGTGGATGATCTCCACCACCACCTCATGCGGATCCTCACCGCGCGGCCGTGGAAATACAGCGCACGCAACGCGGTGGACCTGGCCCTGTTATCGCGTTTCTATGAGCGTTTCGCTGACCACACGGTGAATGTGGCTGCCCGCATTGTTTATCTCTCCAGCGGCCTCCAACCCAAGGAGTACATGCGCAAGCGCAAGCACGATGAGATCGAGGCCGATGTGGAACGCCGCTGGATGGAGTTGGAACGCCAGTTCAGCAGCCGCCAGATCAACCCCGGCACGCAGGGCCACTAACGTCGCGTCAGCTCCACAGGCACGGAGATATATCCGCCCAACGGGTAGGTGGCACGCACGGCCCCAGCAACCGTCGGAGTGACCACCCATGTCTGGACGAGCGCCCGGGTAAAAGCGCGCAGTTCCGCCATGGAGAGATCCCGTCCGGGGCATTCATGTGGGCCGGCACCCCAGACAAGATTCCGTGCCAGATGATACGGCTCGAAGGCATCAGGATCACTGAAGGCGCGTTCATCACGGTTGGCGGAGGTCCAGTTGATGTTAACCTGCTCCCCCTCCCCGATATCCTGGCCGGCAAGTGTCACCGGACAGGTGGCCACCCGGCGGTTACTCACGAAAGGGCTGTCCATTCGCAGAAACTCATCGATCATGGCCTCCAGCTCAAGGTCAGAGACTCCCCCGTGAATACGTTCCTGCACCGCGGGGTTCTCCGCCAGGCCCTGCACCACCACACCGATGCACAGCGCCATGGAACTCAGGTCACCGCCGGTCCAGTTGCGCAGGATCGATACGATCTCCCCGAACTCCAGGCGCCGCCCCAGCGAGGTATCGTGCACCAACCGGGCTGTCACGTCCTGGATCGACTCATCTGCCAAACGGGGTTCCACCACCTCACGGATGATCTCATCGAATTCCTCCGCCACTGCGGTGGTCTGCGCAAGGTCCTCCGGAGAAGCTGCATTGTTGCTGCGCACCCAGGCCACCAACCGCTCCTCCAGCTCCTGTGGCCACCCCAGCCAGCCGGTCATGGCACGTACTGAGAAGGTGGCACCGAGTTCAATCGCATCCGCTTGATGCGTCACCACATCTTCCTCACCCCACCGGAGAGTCTCGGAAGCTATATCAATGAACATGGGGTTGAGCTCCGCCACGATGGTGGGCGTGAGATAACGGTCGATCAGTGAGCGGAACTGCCAGTGTTCGAGCCCGTCGAGGCCATTGGGCAGCTGTAGGAATCGCGAGACTGCTGAAGAGAACACCTGGGGGTTCCGGGCCACCGCCTGGGCCTCTGCATGCCCCAGGACTGTCCAGGTGCCATCCAAACGGGCGACGGGGCCCTGCCTGCGTGCCTTATCGGTCACTGCCCGTGGTTCCGCCCCCTGCAAGCTGTAGTCATCCCGCAAATTTTCATCCCGCATTTCTTCCTCCGACATCGCCTGAAGAGTTGTGCCACCGATCCTAGCCCCAGAATCCATACCCCGTCATAGAAGAAGGACCGCTGTGCACAGTGCGCACAGCGGTCCTTCACCCAGAAGTGGACTATCCGAAACGACCGGAGATGTAGTCCTCGGTCTCCTTGTTGTCAGGGTTCTCGAAGATCTTCTTGGTTGGTCCCAGCTCCACCAGGCGGCCCGGCTTGCCGGTTGCCTCGAGGGAGTAGAACGCGGTCTGATCGGACACACGTGCAGCCTGCTGCATGTTGTGGGTCACGATGACGATGGTGAAGTCTTCCTTCAGCTGGTGGATGAGGTCCTCCACAGCCAGGGTGGAAATCGGGTCCAGGGCGGAGCAGGGCTCATCCATGAGGAGCACCTCAGGCTCGACGGCGATTGCACGGGCGATGCACAGACGCTGCTGCTGACCACCGGAGAGACCACCACCGGGCTTGTCCAGACGGTCCTTGACCTCTTCCCACAGGTTGGCGGAGCGCAGTGACTGCTCGGCAACCTCCTTGAGCTTCTTCTTGTTCTTCTCACCGGACAGACGCAGGCCGGCCACGACATTGTCCTCGATGGACATGGTGGGGAACGGGTTGGCCTTCTGGAAGACCATGCCGATGGTGTTGCGCACTGCTACCGGGTCGATCTTGGAGCCGTAGATGTTCTCACCGTCGAGGAGGATCTCACCCTCGACGTAGGCGCCCGGGATGACCTCGTGCATGCGGTTGATGGAACGCAGCACGGTGGACTTACCGCAACCGGATGGGCCGATGAAGGCGGTGACGGAACGCGCTGGAACATCCAGGTTGACGTTCTGGACGGCATGGAAATCGCCGTAGTAGATGTTGACATCATTGAGCTTGAGCTTCGACATCGCTGGGTTTTCTCCTGAAAGGGTGTTGCGTGGAATGTGTGGGACTACTGCTTGACTGAGAACTTGGCTGAAATCAGACGGGCGCCGATGTTGAGTACCGCGATGATGATGACCAGGGTGAGGGCTGCGCCCCACAGCTTGTCCAGGGTTCCCGGTGAGGTACCGGCCTTGTACATATCGAGCATCATCAGTGGCAGTGAGGATTGTGGGCCTTCAGCAGGGTTCCAGTTGATGGCCTGGGTGGAACCCACCAGGACCAGAACAGGTGCGGACTCACCCATGATGCGGGCGATGGCCAGCATGACACCGGTGACGATTCCGGAGAGGGCGGTTGGCAGAACGATCTTGGCGATGGTCTTCCACTTGGGCACACCCAGTGCATAGGAGGCTTCACGGAGATCGTGGGGAACCACGCGCAGCATTTCCTCGGTGTTTCGGATGATCACCGGAACCATGAGGATGATCAGTGAGAGGGCGACGGCGAGGCCGGAGCGGCTGAAGCCGAACAGCACGATCCACATGGAGTAGATGAACAGTGCGGCGACGATGGATGGGACACCGGTGAGGATGTCCACCATGAAGGTGGTGATGCGGCCGAGGCGGTTACCGTTGGAGTATTCCACCAGGTAGATGGCGGTGAAAATGCCGATCGGGATGGAAAAGACCGAGGTGATCAGCGCCTGAACCAGGGTGCCGATGATGGCGTGGAGAGCACCGCCACCGGGGAGCTGGAGGAGGACACCCTGCTGGGAGGTGGTCCACCAGTCAGCGGTGAGGATCGGGCCCAGGCCCCTTGAGATCACTGTCCACAGAACCCAGACGAGTGGGATGGCGGCGATGAACATCGCCAGGTAGATCAGGACGGTGACAAAGACATCGACGCCCTTGCGGCGGCTGGAGATATCGGTGAATGCGGAGCTGTTCTTGAGCTGCTCATCCATGCGCGGTGTGTCAACTGCGGAAATGTTGTTAGTCATTGTGTTGTAGACCCTTCTATTTTCCACGGTTAACCATGCCGCGGGCAGCAGCATTGACGATGAAGGTCAACAGGAAGAGGACCAGGCCGGCTGCGATGTACGCGCCTGCCCGGGTGTCGTCGTTGAACTCGGCGGCAGCGTTGGCGATTGCGGTTGCGAAGGTGGTGCCACCGTCGAACAGTGAGAATCGGAACGCGGAGGATGGGGAGACAACCATGTACAAAGCCATGGTCTCACCCAGTGCGCGACCCAGTCCGAGCATGGCGCCGGAGATATAGCCGGACATGCCGAATGGGAGGACGGTCATGCGCACAACTTCCCAACGGGTGGCACCGAGCGCGAGAGCCGCCTCGACGTGTCCCTTGGGGGTCTGGACGAACACTTCACGTGCGGTTGCGGCGATGATCGGAAGGATCATCACGGCGAGGACAACGCCACCGGTGAGCATATTGCGGCCCGTGGCAAAGGCTGGGGAGTTGGCATAGGTGGTGAACAGGAAGAATCCGCCACCCCAGCTCTCCAGCCAGATGTAGAAGTTACTCAGCGCCGGGCCGAGCACCTGCCAGCCCCAGAGACCGTAGACGATCGATGGAACCGCGGCCAGCATGTCCACCATGTAGCCCAGTGGTTTAACCAGGCGCTTCGGCGCATAGTTGGAGAGGAAGATTGCGATGCCGAGGGCGATCGGCATGGCGATGAGGAGAGCTACCACCGAGATCAGCAGGGTGGCGGCCAGAAGGTTCGGGATACCGAAATACATCGCCTGGATATCGGTGGTGTTCCACGCACCGGTATAGGTGAAGAAGCCGAGGATACCTTCAGCGTTGTTGGAAAGAGCAGGAACTGCGCGCCAGATAAGGAACGCACCAATGGCCGCGATCAATACCGTGATGATTGCCGCAGATGCGGTGGACAACCACTCAAAGATGCGGTCGCCGGGTCGTTTCACACCTCCAGAGCCGTCGGCAGAGCTATCCTTACCGGGCTTTGGCTGTGCAGTATTGCCGATGGTTGCCACTGGGTGAGTCTGAGCGTGGAGCGGATCCAGCTCCTGCTTCTCAGTGACTGACTCATTTCGGGCCATGATGGGTGTGATTCCTTAACTGACGGATATTCGCTTGAACATGCAGGGGTCCCCGCGGGCACTTCCGGCCGATGTTGAGTTCTTGGAAAGTGCCCGGGGGGATCATGTTGTGTGGTGGAGCGGTCTTACTGAATTGCTTCCACGGCGTCAACGAGACGCTCGTGGTGGGTTCCGGTGACCGGGATGTAGCCGAGGCTCTCGAGCGTGTCATCCTGGGAATCCAGGGCGACGGTCAGGAAGTCCTTGACCTGGTCGCGGGTGGTGTCATCGTAGCCTGCGGAGCAGACGACCTCGTAGGTGGTCAGAACCAGTGGGTAGGAACCATCGGTGTCAGAAGCGAACAGGGCGTCGGTGTCGACGACCATGTTGTGACCCTCGGTGAGGAACTCCAGGGCGTCCAGAGCGACACCGACGGACTCAGCGTTCAGCTCAACCGGGCCGTTGCCGAAGTCGAGGTTTGCAACGCCGAGACCCTGCTGGGTTGCGAAGCCGGCCTCAACGTAGGTGATGCCACCCTCGACTGCGGTGACCTGGGAAGCGACACCGTTGGAGCCGTTGGCGCCCTCGCCGACCTCAGATGGGAAGACCTGACCGGTGGTGTCCCACAGGTCCGGCTCAGCTGCGGTCAGGAACTTCTGGAAGTTATCGGTGGTGCCGGACTCATCGGAGCGGTAGACAACGCGGATGTCCATGTCCGGGAGCTCAACGCCGTCATTTTCAGCAGCGATGGCGTCATCGTTCCAGTTGGTGATCTCGCCCTTGAAGATCTCCGCAACGGTGGCGATGGACAGGTTCAGGGTGTCAACGCCAGGGAGGTTGTAGGCGATGGCGACCGGACCGATAACGAATGGCAGGTGCCATGCTTCGTTGCCATCGCAACGATCCATTGCCTCTGCAGCCTGCTCATCATCCATTGGGGAATCGGAGCCACCGAAGGCAACCTGGCCACCGACGAAGTTACGACGGCCGGAACCGGAACCGGAAGCGGTGTAGGCGAGGGATGCACCCTCAACGGTCTCGGAGTACTGGATGCCGAAGTAATCCATGGCAGACTGCTGGGAGGAAGCACCCTCACCGACAAGCTGGCCGGTGGCGCCGGTCAGGCCTTCAGCGGAAGCGCCAGTGGTGGTCTCGCCACCGTTGCCGTTATCGGTGGTGGTGTCCTCGGAATCGCCACAGGCGACGAGGGCGAAGGAGCTGACAGCCACGGCGCCAACGAGGGCAGCAGAGCGCTTGAAGTTGAGGTTCACAGGGAAGCCTTTCCGGTGTTTTGAATACATCGTCAGAGCAACCCTGAACATGATTCTGGGGCCAGTGGTGACCCCGGGGTTGCTCACACCGTAAGAACCTAAGGGCTGGAAATGACCAACTAAGGCCGATCCGGTTAACGGAAAGTGAACTTAGGGCTATCTTTTGGATAATTAATTCACACTAACCTCTCAATGTCCCCCAAAGGCGACCCGCGTCACTAAATTGGAATGGTCGGCACCGTCAAACCCATAACCCTTCCCTTAAATGGGGGTACCCTGCGCCACTTGATGGAAGGGCGCAAGGGTGATTCCCAGACTGAACCCAGCTTTCCACCATGCAATAACCATCACGTCAACTACTGCTTTTCATAGACCACGTGCCTTTCGGCAACATCGAACCCGAGCTTTTCATACGCTGCCACAGCAGGTTCATTATCGGCCTCCACATAGAGAATCACCCGGCGCGCCCCCTCCTGGTACATGTGGCGCAGGCCGAGGCGGACAAGCGGATCTCCGAGGCCCCTGCCCCGGTAGTCTCCGGCGAGACCCACCACGTAGATCTCCTGCAATTCGACGGAGTGCTTCTTCACCCAGTGGAATCCCGCCAGTTCCTCCCCGTCCCAGAGGAACAACACATCCGATTCCTTGAACCAGGATGCCTTCTGAGCCCTGCCCAGACGCGCTCTATCCCAGCCTCCCTGTTCCGGATGCCAGTGGAAGGCCTCATTGTTGGCCTGCAGCCACTTCTCCTCCACCTCATCCCGTTCGCCCGGCGCGTTCTTCAGTGAGCTGTTGGTGATGCCCTCCGGGTTGCTGTATTTGGCTGCATCCGCGAGCGCGGGGTTCTCAATCGCCATCACGAGGAGTTCGCGTGTCTTCTTCATCCCCAGCGTGGAGGCGAGAGCCTGCGCAGCCGGGGTGTTGCCATGCGCCCAGACTCCGGGGGCCGGGAGGGCGTCGATAAGCATTGTGCCTATCCCCTGGCGGCGGTACGCCGGGTGCACAGCCAGCTCACCGGTGTCGTCGTCCGTGGCTGCGAGGCCGACGATCTTGTCATCCACGGTGACCGTGTGATGGGTGTGTCCGAGGCCGGGTTCCGCGAGACCGCGGACGAACTGCTCGGAGAGGGCCTCCACGCCGTCGACGGCCTTGACTTCCTTCAGCATGATGAGCGCCTGCTCGCGGAGGTCGCGGTAATTGTAGAGGTTGAGGGTGGTGATCGAAGGGTTCATGCGCACCAGCGTAGCCACTCACTTCCCTGTTCTGCAGGTGGTTACGGTAAAGATATAGGGGTGCAGACCCCACGGAGCAGACTCTTCAGAACCATCGCTGTCCTTCTCATTGTGATCACAGTGATCGGCGCCGGGTTCTGGCTCGTGGACTCATCGCTGGCCGCGCGCGCCGAGCGCAATATCTCCCGTGCCGTGGCGGAATCGGCGAATCTTGAGGAGGAGCCCGCGGTCTATGCCGGTAGCTCCATTTACACTGCGGCCCTGATTTCCGGCGAGCTCGGTCACGTGAGCGTGAACATGCTGGATGTCCCCGTTCCCGGTGTGGGTGTGGTCAACGCGCGCACCGAGGTGCAGAACGTTGAGGTGACCCGCGAGCAGGTGCTCTCCGGTGACCTGACCGGTGCACGCGCGGAGCTGTTCACCCGCACGCTGCGCATGGATGGTGTGGCGCTCGGCTCTCACCTGGGCATGACCGACCTGGACATCTCCCACCCCACCGATATCTCACCGTCAGGTGGCATGGCCAGCGAGGCCCAGCTCACCGGAACCCCGGAGGGGTTCGAGGACCCGGTGAGCGTGGTGGTCACCCTCCGCCTGGTCGGCTCGGAGTTCCAGATGGTTCCGGTGACGCTTATCGACGCCCACCCCGACCTCACGCTCGACGATGTGGCATCCGATTTCTCCTGGCGCGTGGACACCCGCACCCTCCCCCTGGCTGACCGCGCCCTGGCTGCCTACCTGTCGGGAGGATCCATCCACTTTCAATCCGAGGCCCGCAATGTGGAGATCACCATGCGTGCACTCTCCCCATTGGCCGCCCCGGAGGAGGACAGCGCCGATTAGTTTCTGCGGATCCTGGTCCGCACGAAGTCACTGGCGTAGTTGAACACGTGGCGATGCCATGCCATGGTCGGCGGATTGGGGTTCACCTTCGGTGCGAACACCTCAAAGGCATCGGGGAGGGATTCCAGCAGCACATGGAGGTGCTCCCCCTCGTATTCGCCATCAACCTGGAAACGTTGAGGCTTCTGGCATGTCAGGGTGACCTTCTCCGCATTATCGAATTCGATGGTGCGTTTGGCCACCAGCTTCTCATACCGTTTGCCGTGCCCCACGCCGATGAGATGCATCAGGGCAGCCACCCCTCCGATGCCGCGGATGCTGGTCACCCCGAACAGACCCAGTCCCATGTCAAAAGAGTTGCGTGGGTTGGTCACCACCGGCAACGGACCCAGGAAGGTCCACGGGTTGGTGTTGGAGGCAAACATCATGGGGACGTTCCCATGTTCCAGGAGTTTCCCCTCGACATCCTCGGCCTGCACCGTGATGCGCGGGGGTTTGAACTGGGCGTTCATCCAGGCGCGGATGCTGATCTGCAGATAGAGCAGGGGGGACGCCACAAACCCCTTGGAACGGGCGCGCTCCACAAGCGCGATCACATCCGCATCGATGCCGAATCCCGCGTTGACGGCAAACCAACGGGCATCGTCATCATCGCCCTTCCAGGTACCAAGCGAAATGGTGCGACGGATATCCTTCCGGAGCAGTTCCACCAGTGTGTCAGCTGCTGCGAGGGTATCCGAGGGATACCCGAGCGCGCGGGCGAACACGTTGGCGGAGCCGGTCGGAAGCACCGCCACGGCCGGGAGATCACGCCAGGAGGGGATCTCCCCCTCAGCATTCCCGAACAACCCGTTGATCACCTCGTTGACGGTTCCGTCCCCACCGGCGGGGATGATCACATCCACGTCCTTGCGCGTCAGTCCCGCAACCATCTCCTCGGCATGACCCCCGTAGTGCGTGAACCGGGCTTCCAGGGTGATCCCATCAGTAGCCAGCAGTTTGGGCACCACACGCCGAAAAAGCTCAGCGGTCTGGGTGGTCGACTCGGGATTAGCGATCAGAAGAACATGCACGTTGACCAAGCGTAGTGGCTAAACGCTAGTCTTGACTGTTATGAGCGAAAACGAAAAGACCACCCAGCCCGGACAACCTCTCATCCCGGGCACCGGAGCCGATGCACCATCCCTGTCCAGCTCCCCCGGCATCAGTGGAAATGACGCCGTCAACCTCGCGGCCGAGCAGTCCCGGAGCACCGCCCACCGGAACATCCCCACCCTGGATGACCTGCCCATCGCGGAAGACACCGCCAACCTGCGCCACGGCCCCAACCTGCACGACGGCCTGCTGGCGCTGCTCCCCCTCGTGGGTGTGTGGCGCGGCGAGGGCCAGGCGGACACCGCGGAAGGCGGCGAATATTCCTTCGGCCAGCAGATCATCTTCTCCCATGACGGCGAGAATTACCTGTCCTTTGAATCGCGGGTATGGAAGCTAGACAGCGAGGGCAACGCCGTGGGCCCGGATCAGCGCGAGGCCGGTTTCTGGCGCATCAACCTGCAGGATGAGATTGAGTTCGTCTGCACCCATGCCAGCGGTGTGGTGGAGATCTACTACGGCCAGCCACTGAATGAGCGCGCCTGGGAACTTGAATCAGCATCCACCATGGTCACCGCCACCGGACCTGTCTCCCTGGGCCCCGGCAAGCGCCTCTACGGCCTCATGCCCACCAACGAACTCGGCTGGGTGGATGAGCGCCTGGTGAACAATGAGCTGAAGCCGCGGATGTCTGCGCAGCTGCAGCGCATCATCGGTTAACCGAGCGCCCCGTTGATCAGGGCCTTGATCTGATCTTCATTGTCCGGCCTGGAAAGCTTGCGTTTATCTAGGCGGGTCACCCGGGCGGCCACCCGGACCGAGGACACCAGCCACACGCTGTCCGCGGTCAGGAGGTGCTCCACGGTCAGGTCCTTGGTTTTACAACGCCAGCCCTGCTTCGTGGCGTGCTCAAACAGCGCGGCCTGGGTGGTTCCGGGGAGGATGTCACCACCGGGGGTGGGGGTGCGCAGTTTGTCCCCCTTGAAACTCACCACCGTGGAGGTGGCGCCCTCCAGCACGCGGTCGCCGTCGGTAAAGATGACGTCGTCGAAGCCGTTGGCCCTTGCCCACCGCACGGCCGCCATGTTCGCCGCGTAGTTGAGGGTCTTCGCCCCCACGGTGAGCCACGGCGCGGGGTTGGTGTCCATCTCATCCACATCACCGCGGGTGGCACTTTTTACTCCCGGAAGTGTGGTGTCGATCGAATAACCACGCGGACTGGTCATCACCTCCACCCCCAGTTCCTGTTCCCGGACCTTCTGCCCCGTAACCGCCTGCACGGTCAGCCACCCTGAGGCCAGACCGGTGGAGGCCCGTCCCCTGCTGAGGGTCCACGTACAGGAGGCATCGCCGGCATTGGGATGGGCGTACCACTCCTCGATGGCGAGGTTGGTGGCCTTCTCCCAGGATTCCAGGATGGGTTCGGGCAGTCCCAGCAGCGCTGCAGACGCCTTGAACCGCTCCCCGTGGCGCCGCAGGTTGCACGCTCTTCCATCACGAATGAGGATCGTCTCAAAGATACCGTCACCCCGGGTGACAGCAGCATCATCCCAGAACACCATGGGCAGGTTTGGATTCTGATGACGGATCGAACCTCCATAGGGCTCGATGATCATGATCACTGGAACGGGTTCGGCGTTGCGGCCGGGTACAGACACCATAATGGCTGATTATGCCCCCTGGTGGAACATAACGCCCACTGGTTCTAACCATTGGCGGTTCAGGGGCGAACTACCCTTGCACGGGTGTTTACGCGTAGAGTCGGATTTGTGGCTAACGAACACTCCGAGGTCGCGAACGACACCAACCTTGTTCCCGTCTACGTTTCTCCTCTGCTGAGCAGGCATGGAGCTGCAGAGGCTCAGGATGACGCCGCTGTGGCGGGTACGGAAGGTGTCGCGTGGCATTACGGTTCCCCGCTCGTGGAGCAACGCATCTTCGACACAGGCACCGGTCTGATTGACCGGTCCAATCGCAAGGTGATCCGAGTCGATGGACCCGATGCCCCCGCGTTCCTCAACAATATTCTGTCCCAAAAGGTCGATGAGGCCGGTGATGGTTTCACCGCCCGTGCCCTTGATCTGGATGCGCAGGGTCGCATCCAACACACCATGATGATCTCCGTCGTTGACGGGGTGTTCTACCTGGACACCTCCGCGGCTGAATTCGACTCACTCCTGACCTATCTCCAGAGAATGATCTTCTGGTCCGAGGTCACCGTCGAAGAAGCCGACATCGCCCTGGTCACGCTCATTGGCCGGGAGATTCCCCTGCCAGAGGTGGTCTTCCACCGCGTGGTTGACTGGTCGGGCCCACAACGCATTGACATCGCCTTTGATCGGGCCTCCTTTGAGTCGGGCGTCGACAAGCTGCTTGAAGCCGGCGCCCAGCTGACCGGCCTCATGGCCTACTGGGCCGAGCGCGTCAAGGCTCTGGAGCCTGAACCCGGGCCCGATCTGGATGATAAGACCATTCCCCATGAGATCCCGCAGTGGATCGGCCGTGGCGAGCGCCTGGGCGCGGTGCACCTGACCAAGGGGTGCTACCGCGGACAGGAGACCGTGGCGCGTGTGGATAACCTCGGCAGGTCGCCGCGGGTGATGGTTCTGCTGCACCTGGATGGCTCTGCCCCGACTTCCCCGGCTCCGGGCGCTGAGATCACCTCAGGCACCAGAACCGTGGGACGGCTGGGAACCGTTGTGCACGATGCTGATTTCGGCCCGATTGCACTGGCCCTGATCAAGCGCAGCGCCCTGGACTCAGACCTCACAATTGATGATGTTGCCGTCAATGTGGACCCTGATTCCATCCCCGCCGAGGAAAGCGAACAACTGGGCAAGGCTGCCATCAACAGATTGCGCGGCAAAGACTAGAACCACCCCGTTTGCAGGCGACTTTCACAATGACGAAAGTCGCCTACTTCGCGTTCCTGCACCTAACTTTGTGCAGGTCAGAGGTAAGTTGCGGAAATTTCCGCGTCAACAGGCTATTGTGTCTATCAGGAATACAGTTAAAACATCTTGAAAAGCCCATGGGGCGTCCACATTCCCAGGGGACGTCCCGCTCACTCCAAGGGGGTCAGGCAATGGGTCGCGGTCGCGCGAAGGCAAAACAGACCAAAGTTGCTCGCCAGTTGAAGTACAGCTCTCCAGAAATGGATCTTGATCAACTGCAGCGGGAGCTGGCACAAGCTCCCCGGCGTTCCTACTCCAATGCCCCTGATGATGAGGATCAGTACGCAGCTTATGCGGACTGGGATGAGGAAGATGAACAGGATCACCGTGCCTACGGCACGCGGTAGATCCCTCACCTGATGCTCAACCAGCACATCGGCACACCCGTGTCGATTGCGAATTGATCAACTCATCATTTCATCATCTGGTGGCTTGCTACCGTTTCGAGGTGCTGCGACACCGTTGACGGTCTCTCACCCATTCACCACTACCGCCTCAGACGGCGCATGGTTCAATCTGGGCACTTTCCTGGAGTCTCATTCCCTCTGTGTTCCCACTCCAGGGACATGGCCCACGTTGAGTCGTGTGCCGTCTGTGGCGTTCTCGGGTGTGCTCCAGACCAGCAAATGAGACAACCCCCTCGCAGTGCCTCCATAGTGGCGCACCGCGAGGGGGTTGTCTTCTCAGGCGATTCTAGAACGTGGGGTGGTCGCCGCTGAGGATGACATTAGGTTCGCCGTCCTCGCCGTTGCGGACGGTGCCCAGCTCCCAGCAATCGATGTGGCGTGCGGTCAGCATGGCCAACGCGCGGTCACGATCCTTCTCAGCAACGACGGCAACCATGCCGACGCCCATGTTGAAGGTCTTCTCCATTTCCTCACGTGACACCTTGCCCAGGGAGGCGATGGTGCGGAAGATCTGTCCCGGGGTCCAGGTGGAGCGGGACATCTCAACGACCAGCCCTTCAGGAACCACACGCGACATGTTGCCGGCCAGGCCGCCTCCGGTGACGTGGCAGAACACACGGACATCGCACTCCGCGATGAGCGCCAGACAGTCCTTGGAGTAGATGCGGGTTGGCTCGAGCAGTTCCTCACCCAGGGTGCGGCCGAGTTCCTCCACATGGGAGTCCACGGTCAGACCTGCGGTGTCGAAGAGGACGTGGCGGGCCAGGGAATAACCATTGGAATGCAGACCGGAGGATGCCATGCCGATGACGACATCGCCGGCGCGCACGCGGTCAGGGCCGAGCAGTTCATCAGCCTCGACCACACCCACGGCGGTGGCGGACACATCATAGTGGCCTGGCTCCATGACACCGGGGTGCTCAGCGGTTTCTCCACCGAGCAACGCGGCACCGGCCTGGACGCAGCCCTCAGCGATGCCGGAGACGATCTCTGCCACATGCTCAGGGACAACCTTGCCGATGGCGATGTAGTCCTGCAGGAACAGTGGTTCCGCACCGCAGCAGACAAGATCATCCACGCACATGGCTACAAGATCGATGCCGATGGTGTCATGCTTGTCCATCATCTGGGCGACAACAAGCTTGGTACCCACTCCATCAGAGCCTGCGGCGAGGATGGGCTTTTTGTAGCTGCCGAGTTCAAACAGTCCGGCGAAACCGCCGAGGTTGCCACGGACCTCCGGGCGGGTGGCGCGCTTCGCCAACGGGGCGAACAACTCGACGGCACGGTCACCGGCCTCGATGTCCACGCCGGCGGCTGCGTAGGATACGCCTTCAGAGGTGGCACCGTTGTCGGTGTCCAAGTGATCACTCATCGTGTATTCGTTTCTCCTGCTTGGGGGTTGTCACACTAGATAAAAATTTGGGATGAGAACTTAAAACTAGATCTTATCCTGCTTGCTGGACTGCATCTTTCGAACCAGTTCGGCATTGGGGTTCGCCTCCGGCAGGCCGAGCGGATAGTGGCCGTCGAAACAGGCCAGACACATCTCCCCGACCGGTTGCGCTGTCGCCTCAACCATGCCGTCGATGGAGACATAACCCAGGGAATCAGCTCCGATGGCGGAACGGACCGCTTCCACCTGCTGTTCCACGTTGTCACCCGTCACCCCATTGGCGATGAGTTCACCGGGAGTGGCGAAGTCGATGCCGTAGAAGCAGGGCCATTTCACCGGTGGGGAGGCGATCCGCACGTGAACCTCTGCGGCCCCCGCCTCCCGCAGCATCCGGATGACCGCACGCTGGGTGTTTCCACGCACGATGGAATCATCCACCACAACGAGCCGCTTGCCCGCGATGACCTCGCGCAGGGGGTTCAACTTGAGGCGGATGCCCAGCTGACGCAATGTATCCGACGGCTGGATGAAAGTGCGGCCCACATAGGCATTCTTGACCATGCCCTGGCCGAAGGGGATACCTGATGCCTGAGCAAAACCCACGGCGGCTGGAGTGCCGGAATCAGGGGTCGGGATGACCAGATCACCGTCGGCGGGTGCTTCCTTCGCCAGCTTGCGGCCGATCTCCAGGCGGACCTCGTTGACATTGCGGCCCTTGATCACGGAGTCCGGACGGGCGAGGTAGACGTACTCGAAGACGCAGCCCTTGCGCTGGGTCTCTGCAAAACGGGTGGAACGCAGACCTGATTCATCAATGGCGATCAGTTCACCCGGCTCGACCTCACGGACGAGGGAGGCGCCGACGATATCCAGTGCAGAAGTCTCGGAGGCAACCACCCAGCCGCGGGCCAGGCGGCCGATGGACAGTGGGCGGACACCGAAGGGATCACGGGCCGCGTAGAGGGTGTGCCCATCGGTGAAGGTCAGGCAGTAGGCGCCCTGAACCTCGGGGAGAAGTTCCTTGGCTGAATCGAAAAGTGTTTTTCCATTGCCGATGCCGCTGGCCAGCAAAGCGGTGAGCACATCAGTGTCGGAAGGCTTTTTCGCAGCATCCACGAGGCCGAGTTCTATGGCTTTTTCGCGCAGCTGCTCATGATTGATCAGGTTGCCGTTGTGGCCGAGGGCGACGTCGGTGCCATCCGGGGCCATGCGGAACATCGGCTGCGCATTCTCCCAGGAGTTACCGCCGGCGGTGGTATACCGGGTGTGTCCGATGGCGATGTCACCATGGAGGGACTCCAGGATCGGCTCATCGAATACCTGGGACACCAGGCCGAGATCCTTGAACACCAGAATCTGTTCGCCATCGCCCACTGCGATGCCGGCAGCTTCCTGGCCACGGTGCTGGAGGGCGAAAAGCCCGAAATAAGTAAGTTTGGCTACCTCTTCACCCGGTGCCCAGACGCCAAACACTCCGCATTCCTCACGCGGGGCCTGTTCATTCTGATCATCGTAGGGGTGGTTCTGCTGGTTCACCAGCGAACCAGGGAGCTTGTGCTGATCAAGTTGTGCCACAGGCCTAAATCGTAGTCCGTGCAAGACTCAGAAACTAATATGGTCAGCCAAAGCTAGAGGGGAATGATGGGCAACCACCCAGAAATCTCGGGGGCCCTGGTTCCGGAAGCGTCAATCTTCCCGGATGCAACTTCCGCATCAAAGGTTGTTTTCCCAGTAGCCAGCCTCAACCAGGTGAGAGTATCGGTTTCCACGACGTTGGGTGGGGTGCCACGGGTGTGCCGTGGTCCCTCGATGCACTGCACTGCCACAAACGGGGGGACCCTGACTTCCACGCTATGACCCGGCGCATCCTGTGCGAGTGTGCGGGCGGTGAGCCTGGTGGCCTCTGCCAGTTGCTTTCTACCTGGCTTTTCATGATTATCGGGATCAATGATCCACGCGGCGATGGCGTGGACTGCGGCGCGGGTGGAGTGGGGGTCGATCTTCATGAGCCCCACGATAGTCCGACACGTTAAAGTGTCTCTATGTCTGAGAACCAAACAACCACAACCCCCCGCTCCCCTGAAGTGACACTCCGCTTCCTCGCAGCCCCCACCGATGTCCTGATGGCTGGCAGCCATGGTGTCGGCGGTGGTCGAGTACTGGAGTGGATCGATAAGGCGGCGTATGCCTGCGCCACCCAGTGGTCCGGCACCTACTGTGTGACCGCATACGTCGGTCATATCCACTTCACCCGCCCCATCCCCTCCGGCCACATGGTTGAGGTGCGCTCCCGCATCGCCATGACCGGTCGTTCCTCCATGCACATTGTGAATGAGGTTCTCTCCGCCGATCCGCGCGACGGCAAGTACACCCGCGCCTGCGACTGCCTGGTCATCTTCGTGGCCAAGGACACCGCCACCGGCAAGACCCAGGAGGTGCCCACCTTCGTTCCGAAGAATGAGGAGGAGGAACGCGTCCTCCAGTCTGCTCTGTCACGGGTGGATCTGCGTCGCGCCATCGAATCCGAGATGGAGAAGCAGACCTATGACGGGCCGTCCTTCGCGCCACGCCTGATCACCAGGTTCCTGGCAAAACCCACCGATATCAACTGGGGTGGCAAGGTCCACGGTGGCACCGCCATGGAGTGGATCGACGAAGCCGGGGCCGCCTGCACCATGGAATGGTCAGGAAATCACACCGTGGCCGTGTACGCCGGCGGAATCCGCTTCTACAACCCGATTTCCATCGGTGATCTGATCGAGGTGGATGCTCGCATGATGCGCACGGACAAGCGTTCCATGCAGATGTCCATCCACGTCCGCAGTGGCAATCCCAAGGGAGGACGCGAACATCTGCGGACCGCAATCCACGCCACGGTGACCTATATCGGTGTGGATATTGACGGCGAACCACTCCCCTCCCCTCAGTTCGAGCCCACCACACCGGAGGACCTTCAGCTGGCGGAGCACGCCAACATCCTGCGCGATCTGCGTGCGGAGTACTCCCCCATCCCACTGTTCCAGCGGTCTACAGCCCGCCAGATCGACTAGTTCACCACCACCATCCAGACGGCCACCAGGTGGACGGTGGCCGCGATGATCGTGGCCACATGGAAGTGCTCGTGGTAGCCGACCCATCGGGCGTTGCGCCCCGGCCATTTGAAGCCGTAGATGAGAGCACCCAGGCTGTAGATGATCCCTCCGGTCAGCAGCAACCAGACCACGATGTGGCCCGCCCCGTCCCATAATTGAGGGATCAGGGGCACGATCAACCATCCGAGGGCCAGGTAGACCACCACGGCGAGCCACCTCGGGTGGTCTATCCACACCATGTTGAGGATCACCGAGAGCACCGCCCCCACCCACGCTGCCACCAGCATCCAGGTCGCCAGATCCACCGGCAGCACGAGCATGCACAGGGGTGTGTAGGTGGCGGCGATGAACACGGCGATCGTGGAGTGGTCAGCCCGCCTCCACCAGGCGACGGTCTGCATCCTTCGCCACTGACCGCGGTGGTAGGCCGCTGAGACCGCGAACAGACCAAACATGCACAGTGCGTAGACGGTGACCCCGAGGGCATCCCACCACGCCAGGGTCATCCAGGCGTAGGTGGAGAGCACCGATCCGGACACCACGCTGAGAAAAGCGGCGATCTGGTGGAATAAACCACGTGTCCTCGGGCGCGGGCCACGGTCCAGGACATATCTAGTCAGTTCCAGAATGGGTTCATCAGAGACGTCCTGCTCATGTGACTTCCGAATACCTTCTATGGAAGGGTCAGCGTCCATGTAGTCTCTGGGTTCATCACCAGGGTATATGTGTGCCGACATCGTCTTCCTCTCTGCGCCAAGACCATCCTGGACCGGGGGGGATCTTCCCACTAGATACAGCTAACCGGGCTTCACACTAAACGGTGAAGCCCGGTTATCTGTGAGTCAGACGCGATATTACTCGACGACAGAGTTAGCGCCGACAGCGTGTCCGAAAGCATCAGGCAGGGTGTTGGTCCATGCTTCCTTGAGTTCGGAGACAGACACCTCCACTGCCACATCTGCACCACGCACAGCAATGACTCCGGAGTCATTGGTGCTACCCAGCCTGGTCACTGGGATGCCGAGTTCCTCAGCACGCTTGACCAGCTCTGCACCCTTGGCGGTTGCCACCACGATGCGGGAAGCCGATTCGGAGAACAGTGCGGTGAACAGATCCGCGTGCACGTCTGCCACATCCAAATCCAGGCCCTTGCCGGCGTGGATTGCCAGCTCAGCCAGGGTCTGGCCGAGGCCGCCCTCAGAGAGGTCATGGGATGCGGAGACCAGATCATCGGCTGCGGCTGGGACCAGAAGCTCACCCAGGCGCTGCTCATTGGCCAGGTCGATCTGAGGTGGCATGCCGTTTAGTCCGGCGCCGGACACCTGCTGCCAGATGGAGCCGCCGAACTCATCGAAGGTCTCACCCAGCAGGTACAGTTCCTGGTCCTCGGAAGGCAGGACATTACCGATGGTTTTCTCCACGTTGTCCAGCACACCGAGGACACCAACCACAGGGGTCGGCAGGATCGGGGTCTCGCCGGTCTGGTTGTAGAAGGAGACATTGCCGCCGGAGACAGGGATGGCCAGCTGCTTGGCACCATCAGCAAGTCCGTGGACTGCTTCCTTGAACTGCCACATCACGCCGGCGTTCTCTGGGGAGCCGAAGTTGAGGCAGTTGGTCACGGCCACTGGGCGGGCGCCGGTGGAAACCACGTTGCGGTAGGCCTCAGCCAGTGCAAGGCGGGCGCCGGTACGTGGCTCGAGGTAGGTGTAGCGACCGGAGGCATCAGCGGAGATGGACACACCGCGGTTGGTCTCTTCGTCGATACGCAAAACGCCAGCATTGGCGTTCTTCGCCTGAACGGTGTTGCCGCGGACATAGCGGTCATACTGCTCGGTGATGAAGGCACGGGAAGCCAGTGCCGGGGAGGACACGAGCTTGACCCAGGCGTTTTTGATGTCATCAGCAGCGGTGGGGCGCTCAAGATCGCCGAGGTTCTGCACCTCATCCTGGTGTGCAGGACGCTCGACAGGGCGGTTGTAGACAGGGCCCTCGTCGATGGTGGATGCGGGGGCATCGAGAACAACTTCACCCTTGTGGACCACCAGGTAGCGGTCCTTCTCGTCGGTGACTTCGCCGATTTCTGCGCAGGTGACATCCCACTTGGCGCAGATTTCCTTGAACTTGTCCACATTCTCCGGAGTGACCACAGCGCACATGCGCTCCTGGGACTCAGAGGCGAGGATCTCAGCTGCGGTCATCTTCTCAGCACGCAGTGGTACGGCGTCGAGGTTGACGCGCATGCCGCCATCGCCGGCTGCTGCCAGCTCAGAGGTGGCGCAGGCCAGTCCGCCACCACCGAGATCCTGGATGCCCACGACCACGCCAGCCTGGTAGAGCTCGAGGCAGCACTCGATGAGTACCTTCTCAGCGAAGGGGTCGCCGACCTGGACGGCGGGAAGCTTGCGCTCCTCGCCTTCCTCGAAGTTGGCGGAACCGAGGACGGAGACACCACCGATGCCATCCAGTCCGGTGCGGGAACCAAAGAGCATGACCTTGTTGCCGGTGCCGGAGGCAAACGCCAGCTTCAGGTCATCCACCTTGAGGGTGCCCACGGCCAGGGCGTTGACCAGTGGGTTTCCTGCGTAGGAGTCATCGAAGACGGTCTCGCCGCCGATATTGGGCAGGCCGAGGCAGTTGCCGTAGTGGGAGATGCCACTGACAACACCGGGGAGAACACGCTGGGTGTCCGGGTTGTCAATGCCGCCAAAGCGGAGCTGATCCATCACGGCGATGGGACGTGCGCCCATGGCCATGATGTCGCGGACGATGCCACCGATACCGGTTGCGGCGCCCTGGTGTGGTTCCACGAAGGAAGGGCTGTTGTGGGATTCCACGCGGAAAGTGACGGCATTGCCGTCTCCGATGTCCACCACACCGGCGTTCTCACCGATGCCGGCGAGGATCTTCTCAGCCATCTCCGGGGTGGTGGTCTCACCGAAGTAACGGAGGTGAACCTTGGAGGACTTGTAGGAACAGTGCTCGGACCACATGACGGAGTAGACGGTCAGCTCGGCATCGGTCGGGCGACGGCCCAGGATCTCCTTGATGCGTGCGTACTCGTCATCTTTGAGGCCGAGTTCCGCATAGGGCTGCTCGAGATCAGGGTTCTCGGCTGCTGCCTCAACGGTGTCGTTGAAAATAGTGCTCATTGTTATCTCTGACTCCTTTAGGCCGCGATGGTGCCGATAGCGGACAGGAAGAGCTCAAGGCCGTCGACTGACGGGCCGGTGAGCTTTTCCACGGCGTGCTCAGGGTGTGGCATGAGGCCGACGATACGTCCGGTCTCATTGGCGATGCCTGCAATTCCATTGATGGAACCGTTGAAGTTGTCCGTGTAGCGGAAGACCACACGGCCTTCCTCTTCGAGCATGGTGATGGTGTCTGGTTCCGCCTGGAAACGGCCTTCGCCGTGCTTGGCGGGAACCATGATCTTCTGGCCCTGCTCGAGGCTGTTGGTCCAGACTGTGTTGTTGTTAGCCACTTCCAGGTAGGTGTCCACGCAGTGGAAGTGCAGGCCCTGGTTGCGGGTGAGTGCACCGGGGAGCAGGCGGGCTTCGGTGAGGATCTGGAAACCATTGCAGATTCCCAGCACCGGCATACCCTTGCCGGCTGCCTCTACGACAGACTGCATGACAGGTGCCAGTGCGGAGATGGCACCGGTGCGGAGGTAGTCCCCGTAGGAGAAACCACCGGGGACCACCACGGCGTCAACACTTTTAAGGTCCTCATCGGCGTGCCAGAGGCTGACGGGCTCGGCACCTGCGATGCGCACTGCACGGAGGGCATCTACATCATCGAGCGTTCCGGGGAAGGTGATCACACCAATTTTGGCGCTCACTTGGTGACCTCGACTCCCACCACATCGAAATCTTCGATGACGGTGTTGGCGAGAAGGGTTTTGGCGATCTTCTCCAGATCTGCGGTGGAGACGGAATCATCGACCTCCAGCTCAAAACGCTTCCCCTGACGGACATCGGAGACACCGGATACTCCGATGCGTCCCAGGGCGCGGTGGACCGCCTGTCCCTGAGGATCCAGAATCTCAGCCTTCGGCATGACATTGACAACTACACGGGCCACGGTATTTTCCCTAACTCAAGCAATGGGGGCGACAATGTTTTACGTGCACAAGTGTATCGCCTGATCCCGCTACAACCTAGCCAGGTACTACACAGGGAGATTGGCCTCAATCACCGAGGTGATCTCGTCGTCCTCGGGATCCACACGCGGACCGAATCGGGCAATAATCTCACCATTGGTGTTGACGAGGAACTTCTCAAAATTCCACTCAATATCCCCCTTCCCGTCAAAACCTTTCAGTTCTGTGTACAGGGGGTGTTCATTTTCACCATTCACATCTGTCTTCGCCAGCAGCGGGAACGTCACACCGAACTCATCCTGCGCGAAAGAACAGATCTGCGCGTCAGTGCCCGGCTCCTGCCCCATGAACTGGTTGCAGGGCACACCGAGGACAAAAAATCCGCGATCCTGGTAGTCCTCGAAGAGTCTCTGCAGGCCCTCATATTGCGGGGTCAGACCGCAGCGGGATGCCACGTTGACCACCATCACCAGATGGCCTGCCCAGTCAGCCATGGTGGTGTCAGTTCCGTCAGTGAGGGTCACGGGGATGTCATGAAGTGAAGTCATGTCCTCCACCCTAGCGCTGGCAAGCTGACATCCACATGAATTTTCACACCTCCGCAGGTGAACTCCCAGCATGAGCGGAACTGCTCATCAGCGGGGACACATAATCCAGGGTAAAGGATAAGGGTTGTACCCACCTCCGTTCTACTCAAAGGTCATGTGAATGAAGCACCTCCCCGCGCGCACACTGGCGATCGTCCTCGCCGGCGTTACTGCAACCAGCCTGGTTGTGGCCCCCAACGCAGCTGCAGCCCCGGACAGTTCCCTCCCCGTCATCTCTGAGGTCTACGGAGGTGGCGGCAACAGCGGTGCCCTCTACTCCCATGATTTCGTGGAACTGTTCAACCCCACGTCCGAGGATGTCGATCTTGACGGCTGGGCCGTCCAGTACTTCTCGGCCAACGGTAATCTTGGCAACACCACGGCGCTCACCGGCACCATCCCAGCGGGCGGCCATTTTCTGATCCAGCAGAACCCCGGATCAAACACGAGCCTTCCTGCCCTCCCCACACCGGATGTGGTCGGCAACGCCAACATGTCCGGCTCCCAGGGGTCCGTGAAGCTTGTCGACGACGCCGCCACCCGGGTGGACCTGGTTGGCTGGGGCGGTGCCACCCTCTTTGAGGGTGCAGCAGCCCCGGGCACCACCAACGCAACCTCCGCGCAGCGCGTCAACAACCTGGACACCGACAACAACTCCGTTGATTTCATCGTTGACGCCCCGACTCCGATGGCTTTAGTGCAGGAGGATCCGGTAATCCCTGCCGATCCTGTTTCCCTCACCATCGCAGACATCCAGGGCACCGGTGCTGCCACTCCGGTAGCCGGCCAGATTGTCACCACCGAAGGTGTGGTCACGGCTGTTTATGCAGAAGGTGGCTTCAACGGCTACTACCTGCAGACACCGGGCACCGGTACCGAGTTGAAGCAGGCCGGTGATGCCTCCGACGCCATCTTCGTTTATGTCGGTTCCGCCGGACCGTTCCCGGAGATCGGTGCCTCCCTCACTGTCACCGGGACCGCATCTGAGCACTTTGGTCTGACCCAGCTCGGCAGCTCCTCCTTCGTTGAGGCCACAGAGCCTTTCGCGGCGGTCACTCCCGTTGCCATCGACACCATGCCAGCCGGTGATGATATCCGCGAGGCCTATGAGGGCATGCTGGTTCAGCCCACCGGCGCTTATACCGTCACCAATAACTACGCTCTCAACACCTTCGGTGAGATCGGACTGGCTGCCGGCACCGGGGCCTATATGCAGTCGACTGAGGTTGAGCTTCCGGGACAGGACGCGCTCGATTTCGAAGCCATGCAGGCTGCCGAACTGGTCACCTTGGACGATGGTCGCTCCGGAAACTACACACGCGGTGACAACACCACCCCGATGCCGTGGATCGTGCAGGATGGCAGCACCGTTAAATCCATCCGCACCGGCGATCAGGTTGATTTCCAGTCTCCGGTCATCTTTGATTACCGCTTTGATCTCTGGAAGTTCCAACCCACCCTGCCCGTCTCCGGTGACACCGCGGGTGCAGCTTTGCCGATCACCTGGGAGGATTCCCGGGCTGAGGCACTCGCGGCCATCAACAATGTTGACGGTGAATTCCACATCGCCAGCTTCAACGTCCTCAACTACTTCACCTCCCTGGGTGAAAATGAAGAAGGCTGCAGCGCTTATACCGATATCAACGGCAACCCGGTCACTGCGAATTACTGTGATGTGCGTGGTGCCTACAGCCAGCAGGCCTTCGAGGATCAGCAATCCAAGGTTGTCGCCGCCATCAACAAGCTTGATGTTGATGTCCTCGGTCTGGAGGAAATCGAAAACACCTTCACCGTGACCGGTGATGTCACCCGCCGCGACGAGGCACTGAACAAGCTTGTGAGCGCACTGAACACCGCCGCCGGCAACGACCGCTGGGCAGCTGTCGAATCCCCCGCCACACTGGGCACCGATGAGGACTTCATCCGGGTGGCATTCATCTACGATCAGACCACGGTGAAGCCTGTCGGAGAATCCCGCATTTTCGACGATGCTGCGTTCACCGGCACTGCACGTCAGCCACTGGCGCAGGAGTTCCAGCCACTGGATGAATCACTCGATTCCTTCGTCGGCATTGTTAACCACTTCAAGTCCAAGGGCTCGGTTGCCAACAACGATGTGGACACGGGTGACGGTCAGGGCAACAACGCACAGCTGCGCGTAAGTCAGTCCGAGGCTCTTCTGGCCCACCTGGAGGCTCAGGCTGACTGGGCTGATAAGCCAGTATTCATCCTCGGCGATACCAATGCCTACACCCGCGAAGACGCCATGAATACCCTGTATGAGGGTGGTTTCACCAACATTGTCACCGAGTACGACGCCGGTACCACCTACCAGTTCTCCGGCCGCCTCGGCTCCCTCGACCATGCTCTGGGCAATGACCTGGCGATGGATCTGGTTGTTGACGCCGAGGTCTGGGATATCAATGCTGATGAATCCATCGCCTTCGAGTACTCCCGCCGCCTGAACAACATCGTTGATGTCTTCGAGGCGGACAATGTGTTCCGTTCCTCCGACCATGATCCGATCAAGGTCGGCTTCAACCTCAGCCCTGATGAAGAGCCTGCTTCTTCTGGAAGCTCCGCCGGAGTGACCATCGGTCTCATTGTCGCACTGCTGGGCTCCCTCGCCCTGGTGCTGCCGTGGATCATGGAACTGCCGATGGTGAAGGCCTTCTTCAAGTAAATCTAAGGAAGCGCCGTCATATACGAGCGTGGCTGCGCACCTTGTTCGAGTGCTGCAACCGCGGTGGCCCGGAAATCCCGGGCCACCTTGGGATTCACCAGGTTTCTCCCCGACACTGACAATCGGATGGTGTTTCCCCTGGAAGCCCCACGCGTGGCTGCGTTGAGCACATTCCTCCGCCACCATTTCGCGGCACCGAACCCCTCACCCACGGAGAGGTTCCTGCACTGCAGGAACTCACCGGTGCGGAGATCATGAAGTCCCCGGCTTGATGCAGACACTTTGAAATCAAACTCAGGCAGGACATCGGCGGTACCCTCCGACATGCGCCACCGCGGTGGGGCGAAAACTGAGAAGGTGAATCCGATCTGCTCCATCTGACGGATGGCACCGGTGAGTCGAAGCCTCGCCTCGTGTGTCTCCAGGGTGGCGAATTCGGAACGCCTGCCCTGGACCGGCTGGTCGAAGCCGTTGAGGATGAGCTCACGGCCGCCGTCGAGTTGCTTCTCCAACCAGGCCCGGGTCTGTTTATCCCGGGACAGGCGCCAGTCACCGTCAATATGCGGTGCGACGAGTAGAGAGACCTCGATGCCCTCGGATCCCAGGTCTTTCACCAGGGCATCCGCAGCTTTCCGGGTCTGGTCAAAAATGCTGGAAACTGAAACAAGCAAACGGCCGGACATGTGGAGATTGTCCCATGTCCGGCCGTTTCCGTCCTGTCGAACAGGATTATTCAGTCACACCAGCCGCCTGATTCACCAACCAGGCATATTCGAAGGCGGTCTGACGCCACTTCTCATAACGCCCTGACACACCACCGTGGCCGGCGGACATCTCCGTCTTCAAAAGGAACTCGCCACCGGTGGCGGTTGCCCGGAGGCGCGCAATCCACTTGGCGGGTTCGACATAGAGCACGCGGGTGTCATTGAGTGAGGTGACGGCCAGGATATTCGGGTAGCGCTTGGCCTCCACATTTTCATAGGGAGCGTAGGACGCCATGTAGTCGTAGACCTCCCGGTCATGCAGCGGGTCACCCCACTCATCCCACTCGATGACGGTCAGGGGCAGCTCCGGCATGAGCATGGAGGTCAGGGGATCCACGAAGGGAACCACCGCTTCAATCGCCTTGAAACGGTCCGGTGCCATGTTCGCGATCGCACCCATGAGCATGCCACCGGCGGATCCTCCCTCGGCGACCAGACGGTCTGGAGAGGTGATGCCCTGTTCGATCAGTGCATCGGCGACATCAATGAAGTCAGTGAAGGTGTTCTTCTTGGTGAGCATCTTGCCGTTGTCGTACCAGCCGCGGCCCATCTCGCCACCACCACGGACATGGGCGATGGCGAAGACCATCCCGCGGTCCAGCAGGGAGAGACGAGCCACCGAGAATCCCGGATCGATGGAGGCCTCATAGGAGCCGTAGCCGTACAGCAGGGTCGGGACATTCTTCAGGTCCAGATCCGCGCGGTGCACCAGGGATACAGGCACCTGTGCTCCGTCACGGGCCGTCACCCATAAACGGGAGGCGGTGTAATCCTCACGGTTATAACCTCCCAGGACTTCCTGCTGCTTGAGCAGGACACGCTCACCGGTGGCGATCCAATAATCAAACAGCTGGCCCGGGGTGGTGAAGGAACCATAGCTGATGCGGATCACCGGGGCATCCCATTCAGGGTTGCCCGAGGAAGCGACCGTATACAGTTCTTCGTCGAACTCGAGTTCCCGGAAGGCGGTGAAGCCTGCGTCGGCAAGCGTCATCACCGCAATGCGGCCAATGGCGCCGGACCGGTAGCCGATGGTCAGATGGTCGCGGAAGGCGTCAACGCCTTCGATGCGCACATCGTCGCGGTGCGCGACCAGCATCTCCAGTTCAGAAAGCGAGGTCAGGGCGCCGACGGGCGCATGACCGACCGCGAAGTTAGGGCCGGTTTTATTGTGGACGACCAACCAGGTGTCATGGCCAGCGATGACCGCATGGTCGACGTCATATTCCACACCCTCCTCGCGGGGGATGAGAACAACCGGGTCAGTCTCCGGCTCGTCATAGGGGATGTACTGGACCTCAGAGGTCACCTTGGATGCGGAACCCAGGAGGATGAACTTGTCTGAGCGGGTGGTTCCGATCCATGCGGAATAGCGCTCATCAGCCTCGTGGTAGACCAGCACATCGTCCTCGACCGGAGTGCCGATCCGGTGGCGCCAGATGGTGTCGGGGCGCCAGGCATCATCAACCCGCTGGTAGAAGAGGTAATCCTCACCCACCCAGGTGGAGCCGTAGAAGATGCCGGTGAGGGCGTCGGTGAGGTGCTCCCCGGTGGTCAGATCCTTGATGCGCAGGGTGAAGCGCTCATCACCGGTGATGTCGGTGGAGTAGGCCAGGTAGCGTCCCGAGGGAGACACCGAGGAGGTGCCCAGGGAGAAGAACTCATGTCCCTCGGCGAGTTCATTAGCGTCGAGGAACACCTCCTCATTCGCACCGGGTTCCACGGGGATCTCCGGGGCCACCCAGGGTTCATCACCGACGGGCATGCGGCAGAAGATGCCGTAGCTCTTGCCTTCCTCGGTGCGTCCGAAGTACCAGTGGTCACCGCGGCGAACCGGAACCGACATGTCGGTTTCCTTCACGCGTGACTTGATCTCACCGTAGATGTTGTCGCGCAACTGCGTCAGATGCTCAGTCTGCGCCTCGGTGTAGGCGTTCTCCGCTTCCAGGTAATCCAGGGTGTCCCGGGATTCTTTATCTCGGAGCCATTCGTACTCATCCACGAAGTCATATCCGTGGTGGGTTCGGGTGACGGGTCGGACAGTGGCAATGGGAGGATTGGGGCGTTCAAAAGACATAAGCCCTCATCCTAGTCCCCGTGCTAGACGCAGGACCCGATCCAGTCGGAGAACTTCTTACCGGAGATCAGCTCATAGGCTTCGATATAGCGTTCACGGGTCGCCTCGACCACGGAACCGGGCAGTGCAGGTGGCTGGGCTCCACTGTTTTTATCCCACCCTGACTTAGGGCCGGTCAACCAGTTGCGTACAAACTGCTTGTCAAAGGACGGCTGGACATGACCGGCCTCATACCCGTCTGCAGGCCAGTAGCGGGAGGAATCCGGGGTGAGTACCTCATCGCCGAGGACAAGCTCACCGTTGGCATCGATGCCGAACTCGAATTTGGTATCTGCGAGGATGACGCCACGTTCAAGGGCCACCTCGGCGGCGCGGGTGTAGATGGCGATGGATGCATCACGCAGCTGGTTCGCCCGGGCTTCGCCCAGTCGCTCCTCCACCACATCGAAGGAGACATTGATGTCGTGGTCGCCCACATCGGCCTTGGTGGCCGGAGTGAAGATCGGTTCGGGGAGACGGGAGGATTCCACCAGTCCCTCCGGCAGCTCAATCCCGCAGACGGTTCCTGACTGCTTGTACTCCTCCAGGCCGGAACCTGTGAGGTAACCGCGGACAACACATTCGAAGGGCATCATGGTGAGCTTGGTGCAGACCATGGAACGTCCGAGCACCTCTTCCGGGATGCGGGGATCATCGATGGAACCGGAGAGATGGTTCGGGAAATCGATGGTGTCGAAGAAGAACTGGCTCATCGCGGTGAGTACCCGGCCCTTGTCCGGAATCTCGGTGTCCAGGATGAAGTCATAGGCGGAAATTCGATCAGAGGCGACCATGAGGATGTTGTGCTCATCGATCTCATAGATCTCACGGACCTTACCGGCGGAAAGGTGATTGTACTGGGAGAGTTCAGGACGCATGCTATCGAAGTCTAGACCCACCGGGGGAAGAGATGAAAAAAGGGCACCCCGGGAAGGGTGCCCTTTTTAAAGTGTCCGGTTAAGGACTGCTCCTATTTAGGAGGAGAGACCGGTGAAAGCATCGATGATGCCCTGGCCGCCGCCAACGCCTGCGCCCCAGACGCCGGAGAGGAAGCCGACAACGGTGTCGTAGATTTCCTGAACAAAGGTGAAGAAGTCGCTCATGGTGAGCTCCTTTCAGATATTCGCCGAACTCTTGCTGTCCGACTGGGATGACCCCAGTTTGTCGAACCCTGCAATCCAATGCAAGCCTGCCACCCGCAGAAACACCAAAAACTGAACGATGTATAGCTGGTGTCATTAAGGAAAATTTAAGGACACACGGGTTTTATTCATAAATGAAAATTTATCTAAAGTTTTTTCAAAATTGACATGAATCCCCGGTTTCGAGCGGGTAGGGCGGTCGTTTTTCTCCAGACGTTGCAAGCTTTAGAGGATCTCACCCGGACGGTAGGTGGCGGCGTCGGGGTGGGCGTCGACAAGCTTCTGCACGCGGTCGAGGACACGCGCAACCTGAGATTCAGCCGCGCCAATGAAGGCGTGACGGTCGGACAGGGCGTCGGTGAGTGCCTCCTCATCCATGGGCAGACGCTCATCGGCGGCCAGGCGCTGGATCAAGTCCTGCCCACCGCCATTTTCACGCATGTTGAGGGCAACAGCGACAGCGTTCTCCTTGATCACCTCGTGTGCGGTCTCACGGCCCACACCAGCGCGGACAGCGGCCATGAGGATGCGGGTGGTAGCCAGGAACGGCAGGTAACGCTCCAGCTCACGCTCGATCATGGCCGGGAAGGCACCGAACTCATCCAGCACGGTGAGGAAGGTTTCGAACATGCCGTCAAGGGCGAAGAAGGCATCAGGAAGCGCAACACGGCGAATGACGGAACAGAACACGTCTCCCTCATTCCACTGCTGACCAGCCAGGTCAGCAACCATGGTCAGGTAACCGCGAAGGATCACCTGCAGGCCACCGACACGCTCGCAGGAGCGGGCGTTCATCTTATGTGGCATCGCGGAGGATCCAACCTGGCCCTCCTTGAATCCCTCGGTGACGGTCTCGGTGCCGGCCATGAGGCGGATGGTGTGGGACAGGGATGACGGGCCCGCACCCAGCTGAACCAGTGCGGACACGGCGTCAAAGTCGAGGGAACGTGGGTAGACCTGGCCGACAGAATCGAAGACGCGGTCAAAACCAAGGTGGGATGCGATGCGGGTCTCCAGGTCGGAGAGGCGGGCCTCATCGCCGTCCATCAGATCCAACATGTCCTGCGCGGTGCCCATCGGCCCCTTGATGCCACGCAGCGGGTAGCGGTTCAGCAGATCATCGGTGCGTTCGATGGCAACGAGCATCTCATCGGCAGCCGTGGCGAAGCGCTTACCCAGGGTGGTGGCCTGCGCCGCCACGTTGTGGGAGCGACCGGCCATGACCAGGCTCTGATACTCGGCGGCGCGACCACCGATGCCGGCCACCACCGCGATGGCTTTGTTGCGGACCAGCTCGAGGGAACGGTGGATCTGGAGCTGCTCCACGTTCTCAGTCAGGTCACGGGAGGTCATACCCTTGTGGATATGCTCGTGACCTGCGAGTGCATTGAATTCCTCGATGCGTGCCTTCACATCATGGCGGGTGACGCGCTCACGGTCGGCGATGGATGCCAGATCAACCTGGTCGATCACGGCTTCATATGCGGTGATCGCCTCATCGGGGATCTCCACGCCCAGATCCTTCTGGGCTTTCATCACGGCGATCCAGAGCTGGCGCTCCATGATGATCTTCTGCTCGGCGCTCCACAGGTTGGATAGCTCCGCGGATGCGTAACGGTTGGACAGGACGTTTGCGATCTTCTTTTTATCAGCCACGAAGATTATTATCCCCCACCAACCGAAACTAACCTAGTTCAGGAACTTCCCGATGCGGCGCACGCCCTCCAGCGTGTCAGCCGGTGATGCACAGAGGCTCAGGCGAACCCAGCGGTGCCCCTCCGCGGGATCAAAATCCACGCCCGGTGCCACGGCCACATCGGCCTTCTCCAGAAGTTCCTGGGCCCACTTCTCAGAATCATCCGTGTACTTCGACACATCAACCCAGAGGTACAGCCCGCCGTCCGGGTCGGCGAAGGTGTCCAGGCCGATCTCCGGGAGCTTGTCGACGAAAATCTCGCGCGCCTCACGGTACCTTTCCACGTTGGCGTCCAACTCCGCGGCAGCTTCCAACGTAAAAGCGGCCCGGCCCGCGGCCTGGCCGATGGCCGGTGCACACAGCGATACCGACGCCTGGATATTCTCGATCGGGGTGACCAGCTCATCAGGGACGATGATCCAGCCCACGCGCCACCCCGTCATGGAGAAGTACTTGGACAGTGTTCCCACCACGATGGCATTGTCGGAGAACTGCCGGGCGGTGGCCAGCGGGCGTCCGAAACTCATCCCGTGATAATCCTCATCAGAGATGAGCACGGTGCCGTTGTCATCACACCACCGGGCGATACGTTCCAGCTCATCCACATCAATGATGGTGCCGGTGGGGTTGCCCGGGCTGGTCACGATCACGGCCTTGGGCTTGTGGGGAAGCTCCTCCAACATCTGGGCGGTGGGCTGGAAACGGGTTTCCGCTGTGCAGCGCAGATCCAGGACCTCTGCTCCGAGAGCCTTGAGGATATTGCGGTAAGCCGGGTAGCCGGGAGCCGACAGGGCCACATGATCGCCGTGGTCCAGCGTTGCCAGGAAGGCAGCCATGAAACCACCCGAGGAACCGGTGGTGATGATGACATTACCCGGGTCTGTTTCCACTCCATAGGTGGCGGAGTGCCACCCGGCGACAGCCTCACGGAAACTGCGGTCACCGACCACTTCGGTATAACCGAGCGGACCTGAACGCAGGGCGATTTCGGCCTCATTGAGAACAGCCTCCGGGGCCCCCGTCGTGGGCTGGCCGGCGCAGAACATGATGACGTTTCTGCCTTCACGCCTGCGACGGTGCACCTGGTCGAGCATCTGCATGACCCGGAAAGGCTGAACATTGCTTCGCTTGCTGAGCAGTGGGGAATTCATAGATATCCAGCGTAGTTGCTTTCACCACCGGATAAGCAAACTTAATTTAGATGGAGATGCGTCCCTCAACCGCTGGCAGCGCAATATCGGTGCGGTAGTGGCTACCATCCAGCTCGATCTGCTCGATGGTGGCGTAAGCCTGGTCACGGGCTGCATTCAGGGTCTCGCCGACACCGATGACGTTGAGCACACGACCTCCGGCAGATACCAGTTCCCCTTCGGCGTTATAGGCGGTTCCCGCATGGAGCACATTGTCTGCATCGGCATTGCGGATCACATCGCCCGTGCGTGGGGTATCCGGGTAGTTATGGGAGGCCAGCACCACGGTGAGGGCGTATCCGTTGATCCATTCCAGTTCCGGGTGGTCCGCGAGGGTTCCGGTGGCCACGGAATTGAGCAGACCCGCCAGTGGGGTCTTGAGCAGGGCGAGAACCGCCTGGGTCTCCGGATCACCGAAACGGCAGTTGAACTCAACCACGGCCGGGCCCTTCGAGCCCCAGGCGATGCCGGCGTAGAGCAGACCGGAGTATGCACAGCCACGCTTGACCATTTCCCTGGCAACCGGGATGCAGACCTCATCCACGATGCGTTGGACACCGTCCTCCGGCAGCCAGGGCAACGGCACATAGGCACCCATGCCACCGGTATTCGGACCTTCATCATTGTTGAAAACGCGCTTGTGATCCTGTGCAGGGAGCAGAGGGACGACGGTTTCGCCGTCGACAAGGCAGAACAGTGAGACCTCGGGGCCGTCGAGGAAAGACTCGAGCAGCACCGGATTACCGGAGGCCAGGACGGCATCAACATGCTCGCGTGCCGCTGCACGATCGGGGGTGACCACCACGCCCTTACCCGCCGCGAGGCCATCGTCCTTGACCACCCAGTTAGGGCCAAAGTTGTCCAGAGCAGCCTCGATGGCTTCATCAGTAGCACCCGGGGACAGAGCTTCGGCGTGAGCGGTGAGGACACCGGCGGACGCCATGACATCCTTGGCGAAGGCCTTGGACCCCTCAATGCGGGCAGCCTCCCTGTTCGGGCCGAATACCGCGATGCCGGCATCCCGCAGGGCATCACCCACACCTGCAACCAGGGGGATCTCCGGGCCGATGACCACGAGGTCAATGTTTAGTTCCTGCGCCAGAGCGGTGACTGCATCCGCATCATCGGCCTTGATGTCCGGATGAACGGTGGCCAGGGAACCCAGACCCGCGTTGCCCGGGGCGACGTGGAGTTCGGTGGTGACAGAATCTTGGGAAAGTCCACGGAGGAGGGCGTGCTCACGGGCGCCCGAGCCGATTACCAGAATGCGCATGGTTCCTGAGTTTATCCTGCAGAAGTTGTTGAGAGCTATTCCTCACGCCCCAGGTAGAACCTCCGGGTGTTATCCGCGCGCAGGTTGGCAGTTTCCGTGTCCACTCCCGAGGCTTCGTCGGCACGGGCCCAGGCATCGGAGGCGCTGATGACGAAAGCCTCATAGGAATCGCGGGTGGGATCTTCAGTAACCCCTGAAATATATCGGTCGAGGGCCCAGAGACTGAGATCCCAGCCGAGCCATCCATAGCGTTCCCGGGAGACCGCATCGATGCCTTCGTCAGCGGTGCTGAATCCCGCAGCCAGTTCGGATCCTTCCGCAGTGGGAGTGATCTCCACGTTGAGATAGGACAGATCGCCATCCTTTTCCCAGGTAATCAGGAAGGAGTTCTCGGTGCAGGACTCGATTCTGCCGTGGGCGTTCCCCTCGATCTCAAACACGAACTCATCCCGGGTGACAGTGCCGAACCATCTGGACAGGTGTTCCGTGTCAGTGAGGCGCCGGAAAAGATCATCGGCGGGGACAGCGAAGGTGGCCCCCAGGTGGCGGGAGAGCACATCCGGATTATCCCGGATCATGCGTCGATTAATGGACGTGTTCGGGTTCATATGTCCCGATACTAGTAACCTTGGGCGCATGAGCACCGTTTTCACGAAAATCATCAATGACGAACTGCCCGGAAGATTTGTGTACCGATCGGAGAGCGTGGTTGCGTTCCTCTCCATCGAACCTCTCGCATATGGCCATACGCTGGTGGTTCCCGTGAAGGAGGTGGATCGCTGGACCGATCTCCCCCATGAGATCTGGGTCGATGTGAATGAGGCATCCCAGTTCATCGGCGATGCGATCCGGGAAGCCTTCAACACCCCCCGATGCGGTTATATCATCGCCGGTTTCGATGTCCCCCACACCCACATCCACCTCTTCCCCACCGACAAGATGGCTGACTACAACTTCGCCAACGCCCTTGCCGCAGATGCCACTGATCCGGAGAAGATGGATGATGCAGCTGCCCGTATCCGTGAGATCCTGGGAACCGACGAACACGGTTGGCCACTGGACTAATCGACCAGCGCCGGCAGCTTGATGGTAAATACTGTCCCGATGCCGACATCACTACTGACGGCGATGGTTCCGCGGTGTCCCTCCACCAGTGATTTGGTGATGGCAAGCCCGAGGCCAGAACCACCTGAGGCACGGGAACGGGATGTGTCCGCCCGGTAGAAGCGTTCAAAGATGTGCTGGGCATCCTCCGGGGGCATGCCCGCGCCGTCATCGCTGACACGCACCACCACGGCTTCATCCTCCGTACTGATATCTATCTGCACCTTTGCTTCAGGCCCGCCGTGGTTGAGGCCATTATTGACCAGATTGGTGAGCACCTGATGCAGACGCGTCGGATCCCCCTCCACCAGTGGCACGGAACCGGTGTTGTTGACCACGCCGATGGATCTGTCAGGCCATGCAGCCCGCAGTGAACTGGCGACAGAAAGTGACAGCTCCAGCATATCCACCGGGTGTTTCTCCATCTGCTGGCCTTCCGCGCGGGTGAGGGAGAGCAGATCCTCCACCAGCACACTCATTCGCTGGGCTTCCCCACCGATCTTGGACAGCACCCAGTCCGCATCCTTCGTGGCACCCGAATGGTACAGCTCCGAATAACCCTTCACCGATGTCAGAGGTGTGCGCAGCTCATGTGAGGCATCGCCGACGAAGCGCCGCATCTGGGATTCCTTCTCCTGCGCGGAGAGAATGGATGCCTGCAGCTGTTCCAGCATCACGTTGAGAGCATTGGCAAGCTGACCTACTTCCGTGGTCATAGGCCACTGTGGAACACGGCGGTCAAGATCCCCGCGGGCAATGCTCTTGGCCGTGTCCTCCACCTCCCGCAGCGGCCGGAGAGATCGTTTCACCAGGTAGAAGGAACTGATGAGGATGGTCACCAGGATGAGGACACCGATGACAAACTGCACAACCACAAGACGGTAGAGCAAGGTGGTTTCCCGGGCCATGCTCTTGCCCACCACCGTGATCACGTCATTGCTGGTGGTGGCCATAACCCGCCAGGGAATCGATGACGGAGATCCAGGCACAGCCTCAACCGTGTGTGGCCCCGTACCGATGGTGGTGGCAGTCAGATCAGGAGCGGACTGGGCATCATTGATGATGATGCTGGAACCGTCCGGGAACACCTTGGCCACATAGAAATCACTCGGGGGACCCTGACGGATACCTCCGAAGGATTCCGCTGACCGTGCCCAGCTGCTCATCGCAGTCTCCAGTTCCTGATCCAGGCGTGTATAAGAAGCTTCACGCATCAGGCTGGATACCGCGACGGCATTCACCAACAGGCCCAATCCAGCGATACCCACGACGAGGAGAATGACTCTCGTACGCAGGGGGATCGTCCGGCCGACCTGACGGAACCTACTCACCTGTGGCTCAGGTTCTTCCTGAGCCAGGGCGGCATAGGGATTATCGGGGACTGTCATGGTTTAGCTGCGCGGTGTGCGCAGAACATATCCCACTCCCCGCACTGTCTGGATCAACTGCGGATCCTGGGTGTCCACCTTGCGTCGAAGATAAGAGATATAGGATTCAACGACGTTGCCGTCGCCTCCGAAGTCGTAGTGCCAGACGTTATCCAGGATCTTCGCTTTGGACAGCACCACCTCGGCGTTGAGCATGAGGTAGCGCAGCAGGTTGAATTCGGTTGGGGAGAGATCCACGAGTTCCCCTGCCTTGGTCACCTCATGAGTCTCATCGTTGAGGGTGAGGTCGGCATAGGCCAGGGTGGCGTCGTTGTCCTCAGTTTCCACTGTTCCGCCACGGCGCAGAATCACCCGCAGACGGGTGATCACCTCCTCGAGTGAGAAGGGTTTGGTCACGTAGTCGTCGGCCCCGATGGTCAGACCGTGGATCCGGTGCTCCACCGCATCCTTGGCGGTCAGGTACAGCACAGGGCTGTCAAGGCCTTCGGCGCGCAACTTGGTGAGTAGCTCGAAGCCGTCCATGCCCGGCATCATCACGTCAAGAATATACGCATCCGGACGGAATTCACGGGCCATCTTGATGGCCTCGTTGCCATCGCTGGCGGTCATGACGTTGAATCCCTGGAACTTGAGGCTCACGGTGAGCAGTTCAACGATATTGGGTTCATCGTCTACGACGAGGACTTTGACCTGTCCATCAGTCTGATTTTCCATAAAGGGCAGCACTTCCTAAGCATCTTATTAATGTGCGATCTTCCCCCAGTCAACACCCTGGCCATCAACCTGGGCTGTTTGATTCCTGTGAATTAGCTGCAAGCTGTCGGATCGGCTGGTCACGCGCGCCAGAGGGCGCGTGGATGAAACGGTGGCGGCGTGGATAAGCATCCCACTGACTACGGGGACAGGACGGGCCAGCTGACCTAAAGTCATCACCATGGGACATATCAAGACATCCAGAGGAACCGTCGTCTCCTGGGCCTTTTGGGACTGGGGCTCCGCTGCCTTCAACGCGGTGCTGGTGACGTTCATCTTCTCGGTGTATCTGACTGACTCCGTGGGATCAACACTGCCCTACGGCAACGCCACCTCTCTATACTCCATGGCGGTGGCGGCCGCGGGTGTGATCGTGGCGGTGGTCGCACCGGTGATGGGCCGACGCTCGGATATCCGGGGCACCAGGCGGGCCTCCCTGCGGATCTGGACCCTGGTCACGGTGTTCCTGATGTGCAGCCTGTTCGCAGTCCAGAACTCTGACCCGATGTATTTCTGGCTGGGTGTCGGAATCATGGCGGTGGCCAATGTGACGTTTGAGTTCGCAGAGGTTCAGTACTACGCCCAGTTATCCCAGATTTCCACCCGGGAAACAGTTGGACGCATATCGGGTTTCGGCTGGTCCATGGGCTACTTCGGAGGGATTTTCCTCCTTCTGATCTGCTATTTCGGGTTTGTGGCGGGCGAAGGTGACACACGTGGCTTCCTGAATATCCCCGTGGAGAATGGGCTCAACATCCGACTGGTAGCTGTTTTTGCAGCGGTGTGGTTCCTGGTTTCCGCGATTCCGGCATTGCTCAAGGTTCCGGAGATTCCTCAGCAGGTGGCGGAGGGGGCTCGGCCAAAAGGCATCGTGGGTGCGTACAAAGACCTCTTCCATCAGGTTAGATTGCTCTGGAACCGAGACCGGAATGCCGTGTTTTTTCTTATTGCAGCTGCCGTGTTCCGCGACGGACTGGCCGGGGTGTTCACCTTCGGAGCAATCCTGGCGGTCACGGTCTACGGGCTCTCAGCTGGCGATGTCCTGCTGTTCGGCGTGGCCGCGAACGTGGTCTCCGCGCTCGGCGCCCTGCTGGGCGGCATTCTCGACGACAAGATTGGCCCCAAACCCATCATCATCGTGTCATTGTCCATCATGATCGTGGATGTGGTGGTGCTCTACTTCGTGGATGGACCACGGAATTTCTGGATCTTCGGGTTGATCCTGTGCGCGTTCGTCGGGCCAGCCCAATCTGCTTCACGCAGTTTCCTCACCCGCCTCTCCCCTGACGGCCAGGAAGGCCAGCTGTTCGGCCTCTATGCAACCACCGGGCGGGCAGTTAGCTGGATGGCGCCAGCACTGTTCGGCATCTTTGTGACGGTAATGGGCGAGGATCGTGCGGGCATCTGGGGAATCGGGTTGCTGTTACTGCTGGGAATGGGACTATTGCTGATGGTGAAATCTCCAGAAAAAGTAGAGCAGATTTAGACCGCGGGGGTGGCGCGAAGCACCAGCTCAAGGATGGTTTCAGGGCAGGTGGGGGTAGGCCGTGTCCAGGGTGCGGTTTAGGGTGAGATTAGAACACATGAACTAACCACACCCACCATAGGGGGTTACACCATGCACACCACCCAACCACCACCCACACCATCCCCGGCCTACTACACCGTCAACAACCCCACCAACCCCATGGCCGTAGCCATGACCGCCCTACGCCAAGCAGAACACACCCTCTTCACCACCGCCCTACCCGCAGCCGACGCCGACTTCGAACACACCATCGCCACCTGGTCCATCGCCACCGGCTACTCCCGCACCCGCGTCACCAACATCCTCCTGGCCCTGTTCCAACTCCGCGACCTCCCCCAACTCCACACCCTCCAACACCAACTCTTCCACCTCGATGCCCAACGCCTCATCGCCATCACCAACGCCCTATTCGGACTCGACCCCGACCACCTCAACGCCATAGATCAACACCTCACCGACTACCTCACCCCCACCACCGTCAACCAGGTCCTACCCTCACCACGATCAATCACCAACAAAATCCGCGCCATCCGCGACATGCTCAAAGACCCCAAAGCAGGCACCACCCACGGACCAGAGACCAAAGAATTCCACCTCTCCACCGACCCCGATGGCACCACCGAGCTCTACGCCACCCTCAACCCAGTGGAAGGACAACTCATCAACGATGCGGTGAACAAACACGCCACAGCAACCGGCAAAACCAAAGGCGAGGCCTTCGCAGATCTACTGCTGAACAAGATCACCGTGACTGTCACCCTCAACCTCTACACCGCCAAAGATCTAGCCAACGCCCCCGTCTGGGCCTCCGGAGTCGGGTGGTTAGACGAAGACACCGGCACCCACTGGGCAGAACAGGCCACCCGCACTGCTGACATGGACACCGCGATGGATAAACACCTCGATGGTCATTATCCCTGCCATGCGATCAAAGCCGCGGTGCAGGGCAGGGATGGCACCTGCCGGTTCCCTGGCTGCACGGTGCCGGCGATCAAATGTGATTGTGATCATCGGATCAATCACGCTGATGGTGGATCCACGTGTGTGCATAATCTGTGTTGCCTATGCCGGCATCATCACAATGACAAGACCGCGGGCCGGATCATGTACGTGTTGGATCCGCTCACCGGGATTGTGGTGTGGTTGTTAGCCGATGGGACGTGGGCGGTGACGGTGCCGGAAGGGCCGTTGACACCGACGAGTGCCAGGTGGGCGCAGACGGTGTCGCAGTACCGGACCAGGCACCGCAACCGGTGGGCGGCAGCAGCCCGGCGGGAAGCCGAAGCCACAGCCAACGCGCAGGCCGCTGCGGACCAGGACGACAACCCACCCTTCTAAGTCCGCGAACTAGACGTCGCGGGAGACCAGATCCTCGAGTGGTTCTGGGGAGAGGAGGTAGGGGGCTACCTCGAGAACAGTGAAGGCACCGGTCTGCCCCTGTTCCTTCAGTCGGTAGGCTGCACGGCCGAAAGCGATCTGGGAGGAGGCGGTGAAGTCGGGGTTACGCTCCAGCTTCAGGATGTATTCCACGGTGTGGTTGAATCCACCGGTGTCACCGGTGGTGATCACATGACCACCGTGAGGCATACCGTTGTGCTCAGCATCGAAGGTGGCCTCATCAATGAAGTTGACCTCCACTTCATACCCCACGAAGTAGTCAGCCATGGTGCGGATCTCATCCTCGATGCGCTCATGCTCAGATTCAGGAGCAACCACATAGCAGTGGCGCTGATGGGTCTGCTTGCCGGTCAGGCCAGCAGCCTCACCCCGGCGCGCCTTTTCCAGTGCTTCTTCGGACGGCAGGGTGTATTGGACTGCCTTTTGTACACCACTGATGCGTCGCAAAGCGTCGGAGTGGCCCTGGGACAGGCCCGGCCCCCAGAAGGTGTGCTGCTGATGGTTGGCGGCAAGCATCGCTGCGCCATAGACACGATTGATGGAGAACATGCCCGGATCCCAACCAGTGGAGACCACGGAGACATTTCCGGCCGCGCGGGCTGCCTCGTCCATCACCCGGCGGTGACGGGGCACATCGCGGTGGTTGTCATAGGTATCCACGGTGCAGGCAAATGCGGCAAAACCTGGCGCCTGCTCAGGGATATCCGTGGCAGAGCCCATGCAGAGGAACAGAAGATCAATATCCTCGGTGTGCTTTTCTGCATCCGCCACGTTGAACACGGGTGTCTCTGTATCCAGGGTTTCACGGCGGGAGAAGATTCCCACCAGTTCCATGTCCGGCTGCTGAGCGATGAGCTTTTCCACACTCTTACCCAGGTTTCCGTATCCAACGATTGCTGCGCGGATTTTTGTCATTTCCTATCCTCCAAGATGGTGGTGGCACGTTTCCCTCCCGAGCATACTGCCGTGCATACTGTTGTCATGATCAGGGGATCTTTGGAGCACCAGGGCAGAGAGCGGACCTTCACCATCATTGAACCGGGTGAACCGGGCGAGTCAGATACACCAGCCGAGACGCTTTTCGTCTTCTTTCACGGCTCCCAGCAGTCCGGCACCGTCACCAGGAAATTCACCAACTTCACCTTTGACAGCCTGGCGGACCGGGGATGCTTCGTGGTGTACCCAGACGGAGTTGAACAGCATTTCAACGATGCCCGCCGGGGTTTGGATGAACAGACACGTCATCTCGGGGTGGATGACGTGGGGTTTTTCATTTCACTCGTGCGGTATATGAATCAGCATCACGGAATCACAAGAGTTTTTATCGCCGGCTACTCCAATGGCGGACAGATGGTGCTGCGGCTCATGCATGAAGTGCCGAAGATGATCGCTGGGGCTGCGACCATCGCCGCCAACCTCCCCACGCCGGATAACACCTTGCCGGAGGTACTGCGCCACCGTGCTCACCCGATCCCCTATCTGGCCATGGCCGGAACTGCTGATCCGTTTTCTCCCTATTCCGGAGGAGATGCCGGTATTGGTTCCCAACACCGCCGGGGCCACGGTTTATCCGCACACGAATCAGCTGCCTATTTCGCCCAACGCAATGGCGCGTTGGATCTGGAACCAACCAAAACCCGGCGTTCCCCGGCTGTGGTCGTTGACCGCTGGAATGGTGGGCGCCCGGTGGAACTATGGACCCTGATCGGCGTGGGCCACCTGGTTCCGAGCAACAAGAACTACCCGGATTTTCTGGGGCCTTCCACCGATCAGCTGGTCGCCGCCGAGGTCATCGCTGACTTTTTCGGGCTCTGAAGACTCTTAAGGCTTAGGAAGCCTCTGGAAGGCTCTGGACTACAGCTGATCTTCCCTGACCAGACCCAGCTCAACAAATGCCTTGGCCAGGCCATTTTCAGCCACGTTGTCCGTCACCAGATCAGCGGCTTCTTTCAGTGCCTCTGAGGATTCACCCATGGCCACACCATAAGCGCTCACCTCAAACAGGGTGAGGTCACGATTACTGTCACCGAAGGCGATGGTGCTCTCGCGCTTGGCGTTGAGGAACTTCAGCAGACGGTTCACAGCCTCATGTTTGGATACACCGCCCACACCGATGGCACCGAAAAGTGCGTCCTCACCGAAGTTGCCCCATGTGCTGTGCTCCAACTTCGGGAAGTGACTGCGGGTCTCCTCGAAATCCTCGTAGGAGTTGAGGATATAACTGATCTTGTTCACATCATGCCGGTAGAGGTTCTCATTCCAGATCATGTTTGGGTAGAAGTCGCGGGTGGTCATCAGATCCAGCCCCTTCTCATCCGCCAAGCGCTGGAGCAGCGCGTCCCCCTCCTTCTCATAACGCGGGCTGGCGTAGAGGCCGTTGTTGGATTCGAGGTAGAACTCGCATCCCCTGGCCTGCAGCCAATCCACGATCTGGCGGGTTTCCTCGCCTGAAAGACCACGGTGGTATACCACCTGCTGCTGACTCTCCACGTAGGCGCCCTGTGCACCTATCAGCCCGTCAACACCGATGTTCCACAGTTCCTGGGTCACCTCGGCGATGCTTCGTCCCGTACTCAGATACACCTTGTGTCCGTTGGCCCGGGCAGCGCGGACCGCAGCCACAGCTGAGTGTGGCAGCTTGTTGGAATAGTCAATCAACGTGCCACCGATATCGACGAAAAGAATTTTTCCCATGCCACAACCTTACGCTTTTCGACGGGCAGGTGATTCCGACTTTCGTAGCCCATTCAGCACTGGGTGGAAATTTTCAGAAAAGCAAAAATAGCTCATTCATCCTGGTCACAGCAGAGTTGTTATCAAATGAAACTTGACTGTTTTTAAATCGTTACGCTCCTCGCTGAGAATCGTCTGAAAACGCGTTTACAATCGGGGGCATCCCCAATCTAAGGAGAGTTAACATGCGCGGAAGCGGACTTATCTGGACCATCGTCGGAATCTTGGCGATCATCGCCTTGGCTATCTGGATTTTCTCAGCCATGTAATTCCGGCATGACACTCAGCGTGGCCCACGGTAAATCACCGTGGGCCACGCTTCTTTTTTTGCGCCTCAACCCCCTGTTCACAGTGCGCACCCCGAAAGTGAAATGGAACACTACGATCGTCGGAGTATTCAATCCAAGTATTCCCTGACTAGGAGCCATGATGGCTGTTTCTCCATTACTGGCGATCGAAAGACCGCATCTCCCCCGTCCCGGCATCCGGGAGATCTTCGGGGATCTCGGACCACAGGAGATCGGCAACGGCCTCGTGGCGCTCATCTTCTCCGCGTCCGGGCCGATCGCGGTGATTCTCGCTGCCGCTGCCGCCGGAAATCTGAGTCCGGATCAGACATCTTCCTGGATCCTGGGTGCATTTCTGGGCAATGGCATTCTCACCCTGATCCTCACCTGGCTCTACCGCAGCCCCCAGGCCTATTTCTGGACGATCCCCGGCACGGTACTCGCCGGTGACGCGCTCACCCATCTGACCTTCGGGGAGGTGATCGGCGCCTATCTGGCCACCGCGGTGCTGGTGTTCCTCCTGGGTTGGACAGGTCTGATCGGCAGGATCATGGCGGTGCTGCCGCCCACCATCGTCATGGCGATGGTGGCGGGTATCTTCCTGCGGTTCGGTCTTGATCTGGTCGGTGCAGCCACTGGAGATCCGATGATCGCCATCCCGATGATTGTCATTTTCGTGGCCATCAGCATCTTTCCGAAGGCCGCCGCCGTGGCACCCCCGGTGGCACTGGCGGCGATGGTCGGCACCATGATCGCCATCTTCACCGGCCAGCTGGGCTCCGGAATCCTGGACAACGGCACCATCGCCTCCCCGGTGTATACCGCCCCGGAGTTCTCCTTCGCAGCCATGACTGAATTGGTGATTCCTCTGGCCATCACGGTGGTGATCGTGCAGAACGGTCAGGGTATCGCGGTACTGAGGGCTGCCGGCCATAAGCCGGGAGTCAATCTCGCCGCTGCAGCGAGTGGTCTGGTGTCCATTCCGATGGCACTGATGGGTAACGTCACCACCTGCCTGACCGGGCCCACCAACGCGTTGATCGTGTCCGGTCCGAACAAGGAAAGGCATTACGCGGCGGCGATGGTCACCGCGGTCGGCGCCATCGCCGTCGGGTTGTTCTCCCCCGCCTTTGTGGGATTCATGCTGGCTATGCCGGTGTCGTTCATCGCCGCGCTGGCAGGTATCGCCATGCTCACCCCACTGAAGAACGCCTTTGTCGCCGGGTTCTCAGGCGCGTTCTCCACCGGGGCGTTGGTGTGTTTCCTGGTGACGGTGTCCGAGATGTCACTGCTCGGCATCTCCGCACCATTCTGGGGCATCGTCTTCGGATGTCTCATCGCCTGGCTGATGGATCCTAAGCCCAGGAAATCTCCGACAGATCCAGTCCCTCCTGCTCAGCCTGCGCCTCAACCAGAGACAACAGATAAGCAGCCTGCCCACGATAGGTCTCGTTGAACCGCTCATCGCTGACATACATCCGCGCGAGTAATACCTGCTTGGATCGGGATACATCATAGAACCGGTCCACACTGGCCAGGTGCTCGGCAACCAGCAGCGAGGCCGGCTCAGAGCCGGGTTCAACGCCGCGGGTTGCGGCGTCGACAAGCTTATCGACGAACCGATCATGCGCCTCCTTGACCTCGTACCAATCGTCTTTGGTCATCTTCGCCTCGCGCTGCTGTGACTGCTCCCATTCGGGGGTGTCACCCCAGCGCTGCTCGGCCTCATCCTGCCAGTCGCCGCCGAAGAGCTTGATCTTCTCCTCAGTGGTCATCTTCTGGTCAGACATGTCTTCCTCCTCAAGGATTTCATCCACTGCCCGGACCATCCGGTGCAGCTGACCGATACGTTCCACCAGAATCTCCCGCTGACGGCGCAGCCTTTCCACAGCTGTGGCCGGTTGCGCGAGAAGTTCAACGATCTCCTTCAGCGGCACACCTGCCTCCCGGTAGACCAGGATCTGAAGAGCAGTCTCCAGGTCATCATCGGTATAGAGGCGGTGATCCGCCCGGGTGCGCCACGTGGGTGAGAGCAGCCCGATGGAATCCCAGTGCCTCAATGTTCGGGTGGTCACGTGAAGGATCTCAGCGGCCTCACCGATGGTGTAGTCGGCCATGGCTCAAGTGTGCACCTTGACGCTGCGTCAAGCGCAAGAAAGCCGGAGCCCGTGATATGGACTCCGGCTTGATTATCTAGTGGTTTTTACCAGAAGACAGCCAGTGCGACGTTGATCAGAGACAGACCGCCGACTGCGTGTGCGAGGCCCTTGGAAACAGGCTCGTTGCGGGCAACCTTACGACGACCGATGATTGCGGCCACCAGAACGGCGATGAGAACAATCAGCTTGACGCCGATCTTCATGTGGTTGACAGCACCGTCATTCATCTCAAGCAGACCCACGAGCATCAGGCCGGTGAGCAGCTGAACCCAGGCGCCGATGTGCTGCCACTGCAGGACGGTTGGTTTCTTGAAGGTAGCAAGCCAGCCACCAACCAGTGCAGCGGTTCCCAACAGGTGGAAGAAGATGAGCAGGGAGTGAAGAATATCCATGCAGATGACACTAACAGGGCCGACCCGAACCCACCGATTTCAACCGACAAAAAGAAATCCCCGGACTTAAAGTCCGGGGATGTTGAGCTGGAGACGAGACTTGAACTCGCAACCTACGCATTACAAGTGCGTTGCGCTGCCAATTGCGCCACTCCAGCACCGCATTCGGGTGTAACACCAAATACAACAACGTATCGTAGCGTACACGCAACCCATGATGGGAATCCACCCCCTGGCACAGCTACAGTGGCGGTGACCCTCAGGAATCACTACCGGATTGGACCAGCTCGTGCCGGAAATTCTTCAGCGACTGGTGAGCTTCGCCACGCGTCGGGGACGCATCTCCACCGTGGACGCAGCCAAGGCAGCACCCCCGCCTTCACCACTCGCCCCCATTGACCTCACCGACCACTCGCAAGTGGCCGGTGTGATGAACCTCGCTGCCAGAATCGGGGACATCCTGTTGTCCTCCGGCACATCCAACAGCGATACAAAAGTTCAGATCCAGGCGGTGACCGCCGCCTATGGCCTCTACTACTGCCATGTGGATATCACCCTGAACACCATCACCATCTTCACCAATATCGGTGTGGAGAGAAAAACCCCGGTCAGTATCTTCCGGGTGGTGCACAAGCTGGACACCAACTTCTCCAAACTGTCAGAGGTCGACCGTCTGATCCGGTCGATCCAGGCAGGTGCCACACCGCCTGAGATCGCGGAGAAGATCCTCGATGATCTTGAACAGTCCCCCGCCTCCTATGGTTTCCCCACCGCGCTGGCCGGCTGGGCCGCGATGGGTGGGGCGGTGGCGATTCTGCTCGGTGGTGGTTGGGCCGTGGCCCTGATGTCCTTTGTCACCTCAGGGGTCATCATCGGAGTGGCCACACTGCTGAGCAGGGTTGGTCTGCCCCAGTTCTTCCAGAATGTCGCAGGAGGGTTCATCGCGACCATGCCCGCGGCGATCGCCTACAGTCTCGCCCTGGACTATGGGTTGGAGATCAAACCTTCCCAGATCATCGCTTCCGGCATCATCGTGTTGCTCGCGGGACTGACCCTGGTTCAGTCACTCCAGGATGGCATCACCGGCGCTCCGGTCACCGCCAGCGCCCGGTTCTTTGAAACTCTGTTGTTCACCGGTGGCATCGTCGCAGGCGTGGGTTTGGGCATTCAGTTGTCAGGTGCCATCGGGGTGATGCTGCCCGCACTGGAAACAGCCACGGCACCCAACCCGGCATCCATCGCGGTTCGGGTTGTGGCCGGCGGCGTGACAGCGGCGGCCTTCGCGGTGGGTTGTTATGCGGAATGGTCCTCGGTGGTCATCGCGGGTGTCACCGCACTCGTCGGTTCCACCATCTTCTACTTCATGATGTCTTTGGGTACCGGCGGTGTGGTCGCCGCCGCGGGCGCCGCCACCGCCATCGGTTTCGCCGGTGGTCTGTTGGCACGTCGTTTCCTCATTCCACCCCTCATCGTCGCGATCGCCGGAATCACGCCGATGCTTCCCGGCCTGTCCATCTACCGAGGCATGTATGCAGCTCTCTCGGAGCAGACGCTGATCGGCTTCACCAACATCGCCGTTGCGCTCGCCACCGCCTCAGCACTGGCAGCCGGCGTGGTCTTCGGTGAGTGGTTCGCCCGCAAGCTGCGTCGTCCACCACGGATCAGGCCGTACCGGGCACTGATCAAGGCCACCCAGTTCTCCTTCCAGGAACTGCGGGATACGGAGAATTCCCGCCGGACCTCAAGGAACAAATCCCCAGGACGGTAACCAGATCCCCGGGAAATGGAGTAGACTACGTGGTTGATCGCGTTGTAAAACCCAGGAGGATCCTTGCCGGCTAAAATCTCTGACACCCGCCCCACCCCCGAAACTCTTCATGCTGTTGAAGAGGAGACCGCTGCAGGTGCGCGCAGGATTGTCGCTACTTATGCCAAGGACTTCTTCGATGGTGTGACCCTCATGTGCATGCTTGGTGTTGAACCTGCTGGCCTGCGCTACACCAAGGTCGCCTCAGAGCACGAGGATGCTCAGCCGAAGAAGGCCACCAAGCGGACCCGTAAGGCACCTGCCAAGAAGGCCGCCGCCAAGAAAACCACGGCGAAGAAGACCCCAGCGAAGAAGACTGCCGCCAAGAAAACCACGGCGAAGAAGACCACCAAGAAATCCTGATTTAGACTTGGCCCCATGGAAGAACTCAATAGCTTCGTTGTCGTAGCCAATCGCCTTCCGGTGGACATGACCGTCCACCCAGATGGCACGCACAGCATCACGCCGAGTCCCGGGGGTCTGGTCACCGGCCTGTCCCCGGTGCTTGAACAGCACCGGGGTTGTTGGGTTGGTTGGCCCGGTTCCGTCGATGTGGCCCCTGAGCCTTTCCGCACGGACACCGGAGTGCTCCTCCACCCTGTGCGCCTCACCGCGAGTGACTTCGAGGGTTTCTATGAGGGCTTCTCCAATGCCACCCTGTGGCCACTTTTCCACGACCTGATTGTCCCGCCCGTCTACAACGTGGAGTGGTGGCACGCCTTCAGGGAAGTGAACCTGAAATTCGCCGAAGCTGTCAGCCAGGTGGCCGCACCCGATGCCACGGTGTGGGTGCAGGATTATCAGCTTCTGCTGGTTCCCGGCATCCTCCGTCAGATGCGTCCCGATCTGAAGATCGGGTTCTTCCTCCACATTCCTTTCCCTTCCCCGGAGCTCTTCCGACAGCTTCCCTGGCGCGAGGAGATTGTGCGTGGGATGCTCGGTGCAGATCTCGTGGGGTTCCACCTGCCCCAGAATGCGGAGAATTTCCTCAGCCTCACCAGTCAGGTCGCGGGAACAGCAGGTTCTCACACGGGTCAGCCAGATCAGCTGGAGGTCACCGGTCAGGCCCTGATCCGTGAGGTGGGTGCCGCGGTCATCACTGCGGACGGCCGGAAGGTGGGTGTGGGGGCGTTCCCCATCTCCATTGATACGGCGGCGGTCGGGGAGGCGTCGATAAGCTCTGTCAAGGCGCTACGCGCCGACCTGGGGGCACCGGAAACCGTGCTACTCGGTGTGGACCGGCTTGATTACACCAAGGGCATCCTGCAGCGGCTCCTCGCGTTCGAGGAGCTGCTGGAATCCGGTGCGCTGGATCCGGAAACCACCGTGTTTTTGCAGGTGGCCACGCCATCCCGGGAGCGCATCGAGCACTACCGCGTGTCGCGGTCCCAGGTGGAGGAGGCCGTCGGTCGGATCAACGGCCGGTTCGGAAAAATGGGACATCCGGTGGTGCACTATCTGCACCGTTCCCTGCCCAAGGATGAACTGCAGGTGCTGTACACCGCGGCGGATATCATGCTGGTCACCCCGTTCAAGGACGGCATGAACCTGGTGGCCAAGGAGTATGTGGCCGCTCACCGTGACGGGACGGGGGCGCTGGTGCTCAGTGAGTTTGCCGGTGCCGCCGATGAGCTCACCGAGGCTTATCTCTGTAATCCCTTTGACCTGGAATCCATCAAACGTCAGATCATCGCGGCGGTCAATGATCTGGAGCATAACCCTGACTATGCTGCATCCCGGATGAGAACCAACAGTCAACAGGTGCTCTCCCATGACGTGAACGTGTGGGCCAGCAGTTTTCTGACATCCCTGGAGGGTTTTTAAGTGAGACGGCTTCTTCCGGCGGCTTTCGCGATGATCGCAGCCGCCTCCCTCACCGCCTGCGCCGACACCATTCGCATGACGGATTCCACATGGATGGTCAGCAACATCTACACCAGCCCTGATGAGCCGAATGTGGTCAGTGATCTCGTGGTCACCCAACCCACGGTGAACTTCGGTCACGCTTCGGTATCCGGGCACACCGGCTGCGCCCCTTTCCAAGGCCTGGCTGAATTCACCCTGAACGGCGAGGCCAGCACATCGGATGAAGCGGATCACCTGAGATTCACCGAGGTGGAATTTGATGCGCTACCCGATGACTGCATGGGCCAGGAACGTCTGGTTCATGACGAGCTGGTGGAGCTGCTTCCAGGTGCTTTTGATGTCACCCGCTACGGGGATACTGAGCTCCTCCTGACCAGTGATGTTGATGCTCTTGACCGGCCCTCCATCCGCATGGTGTCCTGGGTCATATCAGAATAAATCCGTACACTGGGGACGCATGAGTGAGCACCAGACAGACACCCACCTCCCCGTCCCCACGCTGACCGAACTGGCACAGACCAAGAAGCTGCTGGTCATCTCTGATTTTGACGGCACCATCGCCGGGTTCAGCAAAGATCCTTATATGGTTCCGATCAACCAGAAATCACTGGCCGCGATCAAGAACCTCTCCCGCATGACAGACACAGATGTGGTTATTCTGTCCGGGCGTCACCTCGAAGGGCTGGCGAAGGTTCTGGACCTGGGCAGCTACCGGATCACCACGGTGGGTTCCCACGGTTCAGAGGACTCCTCCCGTCCGCGGGAGCTGAGCCAGGCCGAGGCGGAGGAGCTCGAACGCATCGAGACCGAGCTCGAGCGTGTCATTGACCGGGTGGACGGTGCCTATGTTGAGGTCAAGCCGTTCCACCGCGTGCTGCACTTCATCCGGGTATCCGATCCCGATCTGGTGGCCGGCATCCAGGCCCGCGCAGCCGATGTGGACACCCGCAACCTCAAGGTCACCCACGGCAAGAACATCATCGAGTACTCAGTCTCCAAGACCACCAAGGGCACGTGGATGCGCGAACACCTCAGCCGGGTGGAGCCCACCGGCGTGATCTTCATCGGCGATGACACCACGGATGAGCACGGCTTCGAGGTGCTTTTCGACGTCCCCACCGCCCTGACCGTCAAGGTCGGCGAGGGGGAGACCGCCGCGAAGACACGCGTGGATTCCATCGATGATGTGGGCGACCTGCTGGAGGATCTGGCCTATGAACGCATGCAGCACACGGAGTCCCGCGCGCTCGGTCTCTAGATCTGACGCACCGTGGTTCCAGCGCTGAAGGAGGTTTCCAGCATCACCCTTCCGGAGCCCTGACTATCCTGCTCAATCATGCTGAAGAGCAGCTTTCCGGCTTCAAAGCCCTTCTTCTTATTGGGCTGGATAATGGTGGTCAGGCCACGGGCCAGAGCAAGCTGGGTGCCGTCGAAACCGGTGACGGAGAGGTCCTCCGGCACTGATTTCCCGATGGAGTGCATGTACTCAAGCACACCGAAGGCCAGGGAATCCGTGGTGCACAGCACTGCGGTGAGGTCCGGGTGGGCCTGCAGGAGCGTCCGGGCCACGTCCATGTTATGTTCCCGGTCATTGAGCCAGCATTCCATGATGGGGACATCCGCCGGGTTGATCCCTGCCTCCCGGAACACATCAAGAGCGCCCCGCACTCTCGACTGCTGCACGTGGTGATGGGCATTTTCCAGGCGTTCACGGGTGACACGGCCGTCATTGCGCTCACGGTCCAGACGGATGGAGAGGATACCGATCCTGCGGTGGCCTGCGTCGATTAACGCGGAAGCCGCGGGAGCGATGGCGGCGCGGTCATCGATACCCACGAAGGGAACCTCCTCCTCATCCGCGGGCTGGTCACAGATCACCGTGGGTAGACCACGTTGGCGCACGGCCTGCAGGTGTGGATCGCCCTTGGCCACCGAGTAGATGACAAACCCATCCACCACCGCCTGACTCACCAGTTGCTGTGCTGAAACCAGGTCAACGGACGTCTCGGGGTTCGCCGGGACGAGTGTGAGCATCGTATTTCCATAGGCCGCTTCCGCCATACCCGCGAGGAAATCCACCGAAGCCATGTCCTCGAAGGCATAGGAGAGGTGCTCGGTGAGAAGTACACCGATGGTGCCCACCCGTCGGGTGCGCAGGGACCGGGCCATGGGATCCGGGCCCATGTAGCCCATCTTCTCCGCCGTGTCGAGGATCCGTTTCCGCAAGTCCGCGGACAGCTGTTCCGGCCTGTTATAGGCATTGGAGACGGTGGTTCGGGATACACCCAACTTCGCCGCGATTGATGCGAGGGTGCCTGTTTGTTGAGGACGCCGTGCCATAGTCCTCTAAACCTACCTTCATTTTCATTAGATTTTCATGTTGACAATCGTTTCCAATAAGCATTTACTGGTGTCATGAAAAAGTTTCTGCCACTGCTCCTGCTCCTCCCCCTGAGCGCATGCGCCTCCCCATCTGAGGGGGATGACTCGATCTCCATCGTCGCATCCACCCAGGTCTGGGCGGATGTGGCGGAAGAAATGCTTCCCGGAACCGATGTCCACGCCATCGTCTCAGGCGATACCGATCCGCACTCCTTCGAACCCTCAGCATCCGACATGGCCCGTGTGGAAAACGCTGACATCATCCTCGTCGGCGGGGGTGGCTATGACGCATGGCTCTATGAACCACTCGGTGAGGATGACCGCATTATCAGCGCGATGGATCTGGAACCCCATGACCACTCCGACCACTCCGACCATTCCGACAACGAGCACATCTGGTACTCGCCGGAGGCTGTCTCCAACTTCGCAGGGGATCTGACAACAAAGGTCCGCGAGGTGGCACCTGATACCCAGATCGCCCAGGATGCCGTGGCGAACCACATGGCGGCACTGGCTGCCCGCATCGCCGAACTACCCGAAGCACGCGTGGCACAGACCGAGCCGATCGCCGATCACATGCTCGCCCATTCCCGCATGATCGAATCAACCCCGGCAGGCTACCGGGCCACCACCTTGAGTGAGGGCGAGCCCACCGCGTCCGACGTGGCCGCCTTCCATGAGGCGATCCGCAACGGTGACATCGATATCCTCATCCACAACCCGCAGTCAGCAGCGTCCGTATCCTCCGGCATCCGCGACCTGGCGGAGGAGAACGATATCCCCGTCGTGGACATCACCGAGACACCGGAGGAGGGCCAGAATTTTATCAACACTTTTGAAACCGCAGTCTCCGATCTTGAGCAGGCCAGCCGCTAGAATCAATGCAATGTTGTTGAACTTCGCCGATGCGGCGGTGGACCCCCTCTGGAAGGATCTCAATCTTGAGCTCCGCCGCGGAGAGTTCATTGCCGTGCTCGGACCCAATGGTGTGGGCAAATCCACCCTCCTGGGAACAGTGCTGGGAACACGCAGGCTCACGTCCGGTTCCATCTCCCGTGGCGCCCGCCTGGGTTTCATTCCCCAGCAACGGATGTTCCCGGATATCCCACTCCGCGCACGCGATCTTGTCTCCCTCTCGGGCGCACACGGCGTGTTCAAGAATCGGCGGATGCCGGCAGAAGACGTGGATGAACTCCTCGAACGCGTCGGTGCGACGGGCCTGGCAGGGCGCAAGGTGGGCGAATTGTCCGGTGGACAGCAGCAGCTGGTCCGCCAGGCGCAGGCGCTGGCGGTACGGCCCGAGGTCCTGCTTGCCGACGAACCCCTCCTCAGCCTCGATCCCGGTGCACAACAACGAACAGTCAGGCTACTCGGGCAGTTGAAGGCAGAGGGGGTGGGCCAGATCGTGGTCACCCATGACATCAATCCACTCATCGGCCTGGTTGACCGGATCCTGTACCTCGCCCCCCACGGGCATACCCTCGGCCGGGTGGATGAGGTCATGCAATCCGAGCGCCTATCGGAGCTCTATGATGCCCCAGTCACCGTTGTCCGCGTCAATGATCGAATCGTGGTGGTCTAAATGGCATCCTGGTTGACCGATACCCAGTACCTGCTGACTGTGGATTTTGTGCAGCATGCGCTGATCGCAGCAGCTCTCCTCGGTGTGATCTCGGGCGTGATGGCTCCCCTGATTGTGATCCGGCAGATGTCCTTCTCCGTCCACGCCACCGCGGAACTCGCCCTCATGGGCGCAGCGGCCGCACTGCTCTTCGGTTTCAGTGTGGGAGGCGGTGCCATAGTCGGCTCGGTGATCACCGCGATCCTCCTCGCAGTCCTGGGCATGAAACAACAGGATGCAGCGGTGGGTGTGGTGATGAGTTTCGGACTCGGCCTGGCTGTGTTGTTCATCCACCTGTACCCGGGCCGCAGTTCCACCGCCTTCGCGCTGCTCACCGGTCAGATCGTGGGTGTATCCTCAGCGTCCCTGTGGTTGCTGGTGGCAGTGACGGTCCTCATCGTGGCCGCGGTGGCGATCTTCTGGCGACCGCTATTGTTCGCCTCCGCTGATCCACTGCTGGCGCAGGCATCAGGGCTGAATGTGCGCATGATCGCCATCGGCTTCGCCGTGCTGGTGGGCCTGGCCACCTCACAATCTGTTCAGATCGTGGGCGCTCTGCTGGTGATGTCACTGCTCATCGTGCCCGGCGCGGCAGCGGTGCAGGTGTCATCCAACCCGGTGATGACAGTGGTTCTCGCGGTCATCTTCGCAGAGGTCTCCGCCGTGGGAGGCCTGCTGCTGTCCCTGGCCCCGGGACTACCGGTGAGCGTGTTCGTGACCACCATCTCGTTCATCATCTATCTGGTGTGCAGGCTCACCGGGTGGCTCCGGGGACGGGGTGCAAAACGGGACGAGGATGCGTACAGGCGACGCCTGTTGCACTCCTGATCCCTTCCTACTCGGCCAGGCGACGCTGACGCGCGAACTCAGACAGCACCACACCAGCCGCGACCGAGGCGTTGAGGGACTCCACCCACGGCTCGGTGGGAATGGACATGATGGTGTCACAGTTCTCCCGGACCAGACGAGAGATACCCTTGCCTTCTGAACCGACGACGATGACCACGTTGTCGGTTCCGTCATAGGTGTCCAGGGTGTGGTCGCCGCCGGCATCCAGACCAACGACCTGGTAACCGTTCTTCTGAAACTCCTGGATGGTGCGGGTCATGTTGGTTTCCTTGGCCACCGGCACACGCGCGGCGGTACCAGCGGAGGTACGCCAGGCCACTGCGGTCACCGATGCGGAACGACGCTCCGGGATGATCACACCGTTGCCACCGAAGGCACCCACGGAGCGGATCACCGCGCCGAGGTTACGGGGATCGGTGATGTTGTCCAGAATGACAAACATGCCCGGCTTCGGGGATGCTGCCGCATTGGCCATCAGATCATGCAGATCCGCATACTCAAACGGTGGGATGGCCAGGCCGATACCCTGGTGCATGCTGTTACCGGTCAGGCGATCAAGTTCAAGCTTGTTCACCTCGAGCACCGGGAGGCCGCGGTCTGCTGCCAGGCGCACTGATTCGCTCAGACGCTCATCATTCGTGGCGCCTTCTGCAACGTAAAGTGCTGTGGACGGGACCCTGGCGTGCAGGCACTCCAGGACTGGGTTGCGGCCCACAACCAGCTCGGTCTGCTCACGCTGATGACGGCCCTTGTCGCGACGCTGGCGTTCCAACTTGCGCTTATGTGCCGCATGATAGGTGCGGTCTTCTGCCTTGGGGGTTGGGCCCTTGCCTCGAAGGCCACGACGGACTTCTCCACCGCTGCCCTTCTGGGCGCCCTTCTTGTTTGTCTTGCGCACACCGCCGTGACGGCCGTCATTTCCTGCCATGGTGAAAATTTTCCCTTCTTAGAAGTCTCACACTCTACTGCAGTTTCCAGGACACGCCATCAGCCGTGTCAACCACATCGATTCCCGCGGACGCGAGTCGGTCGCGCACCTCGTCGGCCACAGCCCAGTTCTTCTCTTCACGAGCGGTGGCGCGCCGATCCAATTCAGCATTGACCAGCACATCCAGGGCGTCATACGCTGAAGAGGTATCGGTGTCTGTGCCCCAGGCGACCGGATCGAAACCAAGCACACCTGTCATCGCACGAACAGTTCCGGCGATGCCCCGGGCCTTCTCCAGATCACCGGCGGCGATGGCACTGTTTCCTTCGCGGACGGCATTATGGATCTCAGCCAGCGCCTTCGGCACAGCCAGATCCTCATCCATCGCGGCTTCGAATCCTTCTGTCCAGGCACCGGTCTCCACATCACCCACGCGCGCCAGGAATGCCTCAATGCGGCGGTAACCGGCGGCGGCCTCGGACAGCGCGGCCTCTGAATACTCCAGCACACTGCGATAATGGGCGGAGCCGAGGTAATAACGCAGCTCCACCGGTCGGACCATCTCCAACATCTTCGGCACGGAGAGGACATTGCCCAGTGACTTGGACATCTTCTCGCCCGCCATGGTCACCCAGTGGTTATGCATCCAATACTGGGCGAAATCATCCCCCGCGGCATGAGCCTGGGCAATCTCGTTCTCATGGTGGGGGAACTGCAGATCCAGGCCACCACAGTGGATGTCGAACTCAGCACCCAGGTACCACGTGGCCATGGCCGAGCACTCCAGGTGCCAGCCCGGTCGGCCTTCGCCCCACGGGGTGGGCCAGCTGGGTTCGCCTGGCTTCGCGGCCTTCCACAGGGCGAAGTCCTGAGCGCCCCGCTTGCCGAAGTTGTCGGTCTCGCCCTGCTCCATCTCCTCCACGCGATTGCCGGAGAGGAAACCATAATCGGAGCCTTCGGAGGCAACCCACGCCGCCACATCGAAGTACACGGAACCATCAACGGCATATGCGAAACCGTTGTCGATCAGGCGGTGCATGTACTGGATCATCTGCGTGATGTGTCCGGTGGCACGCGGCTCAACACTGGGGGGCAACACACCCAGGGTGCTATAAGCCCAGGTGAATTCACGTTCATAGGTGGATACCCACTCCCACCACGGGCGACCATTCTCGGCGGCCTTGGTCAGGATCTTGTCATCGATGTCGGTGACATTGCGCACGAACGCGACATCCAGCCCCTTGGCCATAAGCCAGCGGCGGAGAATGTCAAAGGCCACGCCGGAGCGGACATGGCCGATGTGTGGCTGTGCCTGTGGGGTCGCACCACACAGGTACACCGAGGCATGACCTGGTTGAACAGGCTGAAATTCTCGAAGCGTACGGGTACCGGTGTCAAAGATGCGTAGAGTCACGTCCCCTAGTCTAACCTGTGTACGAACACGCAAGGATTCAACTTAAGGTGTAGCAGGCACTGTTTCTTTAATTGCAACGTTAAGAAGGTTGGCTCCCGCTTCAATTTCACCCAAACCATAAGTATTGACAGGTCCGGTTTTCTTGTAATTGGAGACAACAATCGGCGTGGTTACCTCATAACCTGCAGCCTTGATGGCATCGATATCGAATTCACACAGCAGCTCACCTGCTTGGACTTCATCGCCTTGCTTTTTCAGCGAGTTAAAGTGCGTGCCGTTGAGGTTTACTGTGTCGAAACCAATGTGCATCAAGATATCCACATTGGAACCATCCTCAGCCTTGGTGCGAACTGCGAAAGCATGGCCAGATGGGAATGCCACCACAATCTTTCCACTCACCGGAGAAACTAACTGCCCCTTGGTTGGGACGATGGCAACGCCCGAGCCAAGCTTTCCGCTGGCAAACATGGCATCGCTGACGCTGCTCAGTGCAATAGCTTCACCGGTCAAAGGTGCCTGGATGATGGTGGAATCGTTTGAAAATTCTGCGGGTGCTTCTGCTTCGGCTTTGGTCGTTCCTGAAGGCACTGGAGCAGCGGTTGCATCTGGATCAATGCTGCCGTTGCGGCGAACCAAGTAAAGGCCATAAGCAATCGCTGCGCCGAATGCGATGAAGAAGGTAACAACTGCACACACCAAGAACATGACCATATCTGGGGCATCAATAGAGACAACACCCAAGAAACCTGCAGCGCCCAACGCAACTGCCTTGATATTAAAGAGTGCAATCAAAGCGCCACCGATAGCTGCGGTACCGATACCGATGAAGAACGGCCAGCGCAGGCGAAGGTTCACACCGAAGATCGCAGGCTCCGTAATACCAAGAACAGCGGAGACACCTGAAGCACCTGCAAGGCCCTTGAGCTTTTCACTCTTCGCCAGGAAGAACACTGCCAAACATGCCGCACCCTGGGCGATGTTAGCCATAGATGCCGTTGCGAAGATGAAGGATCCACCCTGGTTAAACAGCTCCAGCTCAATTGGCGGGAAGGACTGGTGCAGACCAGTGATGACGATTGGTGAGTAGACCAGACCGAAGAGCAGACCGCCGACTGGACCACCGAAATCATAAAGTCCCTGTAGACCGTGTGCCAGCACATCGCCCACCCAGCGCATTGCTGGGCCAATGGCGATGAATGTAAGGAATCCGGTGAGCAGCAACGTCAGCACTGGAGTGATCAGGAAGTCTGCAGTGCCCTTGAGTCGCTTGTGCAAGAACTTTTCGATCGTTGCCAGAATCCAAGAAACCACCAGCACAGGAAGCACGGTGCCCTGGTAACCGGCTTGGGCAACATCTAAACCAAACAGGGACCACATAGGCATTTCGCCCGCAGCCATGGTGGCGGCCACGTCGTAGCCGTTAACCAGGGTTGGGAACACCATCGCCATACCAATGCCGGCGCCCAGGAACTCATTGCCACCGAAACGCTTGGTTGCGGTGAAACCAACCAACACTGGCAAGAACGCGAACGGCGCAGATGCCATGAGGTTGATCATCTCAGCAACACCGCTGATCTGAGGGAACATCTCCACCAGTGATTGCGGACCGAACAGATCCTGCGCAACCAACACATTGTTGATAGCCATGAGCAGACCGCCACCAACCAAGATTGGAATCAGCGGGACGAAAATGTCCGCCAATACCTTCACAGCACGGCTGAACCAGTTGGCGTTGTTAGCCACAACATCTTTGAGCTGCTCTGTGGACACAGCGATGTCTTTGGAGGTTGCGTCATCGAGTTCTTTGAAAACATGATCCACATCGCCTGGCCCGACGATGATCTGGAACATACCACCCGTTTCAAACGTGCCTTTCAGATCTGGATCATCATCCAGACTTTGGCGATCCACATCCTTGGTGTCTTTGAGCACGAGGCGTAAACGCGTTGCACAGTGTGCGGCGGCGACAATGTTGTCTTCGCCGCCAATGTCGCGCAGGATGCGTTGCGCGAGGTCCTTATGGTCCATGAATTTCTCCTTAACCGGGAAGAAACAAAAATATTCAGACATGAATGTTTGTTCAAAAGCTAAACAACATTAAACCTGTTTATTTGTGTCCGATCAAGGGATTTTGCGAAGTATTTGTACAATTCGCCACAAAAGACCCTTTTTATGACTTATCTCTCAATAGTGTCACCTTTGAAGGCCCGGAAAGCGAATGAAACCTGTCCATCACCTGCAGTTATCTCAATGGCTGTATTATCGTCCGCGATCACTAATTCGCCAGGTTTTACCTCAGCTACGCGACGATCACCATCACGATCCACAGACAAACGGACACCATCCCACTCGAGGGAAATATTGCCTCGGATGTCTACTCGGACAGGTTCAGAACCTAATACAGATCTGATTACCCCCGACTCCCCCTCTGGGAGAAGAAGCTCTTGATAGATCGCGTGGTTGCGCAAATGAAGCTTGCGGGGCACAGTCAGGCAGTGCACCCATCCTTCCTGTGCAACTGTTGGGTGATCATCCTGCGCGGGCAGCCCCATCCAGCCCACGAGCCAGGCATCAGAACCGTTTACTGCAACCTGCGGTGCGTAGAATTCATAGCCGAAATCCAGCTCGCTGAATCCTCGCAAGACGCGGAAGGTCGTTCCTTCAAGCTTGCCGACGACATATCCGCACTGGTCAGAGCTTGCGTAGTGAGTAACCTCATCGTGGATTCGGTCCAATCCTTGTGGACAGAAAATCAGCACGTCGAGATCTTCGCCAGTTTCTTCATCGCGAAGCGTAAAAAGGTTGGGGCATTCCCACATGTAGCCACCGGGAACGAGATCAGGAGCAGAACCAGGTTGTGCATCACTGAGGTCAAAGGTGATTTCACCGGAGAATTCCCAGTTTTCAAGATCTGTCGAGCGGTATAGAACCGCTGCACCGGTGAGGTTTTCGCGTTGGGCCCCAAGAACCATTTTCCAACCATCACCATCAGGGCTGATCATGGGATCGCGGTAATGGGGTGTGAAACCGCTGGCGGGTCCGTCGATAAGCGGATTTTTAGGCGAACGGCGATGAATGCCTCCCATCAGCCCAGTTGGGTCCTCGACTTCGACGAGGTTTTGGGTGGCGCGGCGCTTGCCGTCAATTTTTAGGTTGCCGGTGTAGAAAAGTTTAAGTGTGCCGTCAGTAAATACGGCTCCACCGGAATAGCATCCATCCAGGTCATAGGATGCATCCGGGTAAAGAGCGTCGGGCAGGTGCGTCCACTGCAATCGCTGCGGTCCGGTCAACGGCGTGGTGGTGTGAGCCCAGCCGGTGCGCTTTGGTGCGAAGGGGAAACCTGGATCGTGCTGGTAGTAGACGTGGAGGGTATCTCCATCGACGTACATTCCGTTGGGATCATTGAGCCTGCCCTGCGGAGGAGTCACATGGTACGCAGGGCGCAAACTGGAAAGTTCTGTGTGCATAGCCCCACACACTACTTTCCTTTTTGTTTCTAGCGCAGCTTTAATTGCTCCATGGTGCGGTAGTAATCGGCGTGCTCGAGGCGGGATGCGGCCGCCTCATCCACCACGATGGTCACATTCGGGTGCAGCTGAAGAACTGAACCCGGGCACATCGCCGTCAGGGGGCCCTCGACGATGCCCCAGATGGCATCCGCCTTCGCCATGCCGGTGGCCACCAGCACGATGTTCTCCGCGCGGGTGATGGTGCCCAGCCCCTGGGTCATGGCGTGGGTGGGCACCTCCTCCAGGGAGTTGAAGAAGCGCGCGTTGTCCTTGATCGTCTGTGGATGCAGTGCCTGCACCTTGGTCGGTCCCTGCAGGGCGGAGGTCGGTTCATTGAAGCCGATGTGTCCGTTCACGCCCACACCGAGCAGCTGGATGGCCACACCGGAGGCGGAGATCTTCTCCTCGTACAGGGCGGCAGCGTGATAGGGATCAGGGTCGGTGCTGTCCGGGCTGTGGACATTGGAGTCGACGAAATCCACATGCGCGGTGAACTCGTTGCGGATGGTCTTGAAGTAGCTGTTGACATCCTCGCGGGACAGACCCACGTACTCATCGAGCAGGAATGCCTGGATCGTGCGGAATGAGAGATCGCCATCCTCGTAGAGACGGATCAGCTCTTTGTAGGTGGTCAGTGGGGACGAGCCGGTGGCCAGGCCGATGGTCCGGCCCTGCTTGACAAATGGGGCGATGACGCCCGCCGCGGTCTCTCCGACTTCCTGAGCATTCGCCCGAATGAAGATGTCCATTTTAATATCCTTTACTAAGTGGGTATTTAATTAGAGTATCGGGCCGGGGGTCCAAACCTTAAGTATTGTGCCATTTGAGTCCAAAACCACAAGATTCAGGGGAGCACCCTCGAAAATGCCATGGTCAGGGAGGTCGAGGATCCGAGCCGGGGTGGTGGAGGTGAAGGTCGTGGCGTCGATAAGCGCCATACCCCGGCCCACATGGCGCCGGAACTGCTGCGCCAACGTGGTGGTACCGCCTGCTATGGGCCCGCCGGTGAGGCGGGCGACACCGCCGACGACGGTCACGTCAAGGCGCCCCAGCGTATAGGACCCGTCCGGCATTCCCGCGGCTTCCATCGCGTCAGTGACAAAAAATGCGTTGGTCTGCGGCAACCGCACCATTGCATCGTGGAGATGCACACCATCAGCCACCAGTTCCACATACGCCCTCCCCTCGTGGGCTGCCAGCAGCAGGGCACCCGCCGCACCGGGCGCGCGGTGATGCACCGGAGGCATGGCGTTGAACAGATGTGTCGCGGTGACCGTCAGACCACGCGCCAGCGCCTTGTCCACACCCGCACAGGTCAGATCGAAATCCGCATCCGTGTGCCCGAAGGAGCAGATGATGCTGTGGGCGGAGCACAGATCCAGCAATGCCTCGAGATTGTCCGTCTCCGGGGCCAGTGTGATGGAGCGGATCCACCCACCAGCGGAGACGATGATGCGCGCGAGGTCTGTCGGATTGCCCGGGTAGATAAACTCCGGATTCTGGGCGCCGCAACGGCTGGCGTTGATATACGGGCCCTCAAGGTGAAATCCGTGGATCAGGCCTTCTTCTGCGAGTGGGATGAGCGTGGTGATCTGAGCGATGAGATCATCCGGGGACGCCGACACGAGGCTCGCCAGCATGGTGGTGGTGCCGTGTGCACGGTGGTAGAGGGCTGCCCGGCGGGCCTGGTCGAGCGTGCCTGTGGGAAAGGAACCGCCTGCACCGCCATGATTGTGCAGATCCACGAACCCGGGGACAATCGTCGGGCCATCAGGACTCAGGGTATCGGGCGCCGGGTGGCCGCGAACCTCTGTGATGCGTCCATCGTGGGCGATGAGGTGTCCGTCGATGACGCCATCAGGCGTGACAATTCTTCCTTCGATCTTCATCTGGAGGCCTCTCCGGGAATCAACCCAGCCTGTTCTCGATCATGCGGAGAAACGGGGCGTGATGGTTGCGCACAGCCACGCGGTAGGCCTCTGGATCACGTGCTGACAGTGCCTCCACGATGTCACGGTGGGCCTCGATCGCCCGGTTCATGTCATCCGGCATGGGCAGATCGAGCAGTGCCTGGGACTCCGACTGGATCCGCCGGAAGGCCTCGCCGAGTTCACTGATCAGAGGATTGCGGATCCGGGCAAGCAGCGTGAGGTGGAAATTCTGGCTCTCCTGAGCAAAAGGAACGCCCTGCTTGTGGTTCGCATCCATCTTGTCCACCAGCGCGAGGAGCTCACCACGCCAATCCTCCGAGAAGGTCTCAACGAGTTCCTGCCCCACCGAGAGGTCAAGCATCTCCCGCGTCTCCACCACGTGACGAAGATTCTCCAGGGAGGTGTCTGCATCCAGAACCGCTCGGAATGTCATCACGTTGATGAGTGGTTCAAGCGACATCTCCGAAATGAACGTGCCATATCCGTGGCGGACCTCCACGATATCCAGCGTCACCAGCGTCCGGATCGCTTCACGGATGGCTGACCGGGAACATCCGAGCTCCTCGCAGAGAAAGGTCTCCGGTGGAAGGGCATCTCCCGGCCGCAGATTCTGGTCACGGATATAGCGCTTGATTCCCCTGACCGCTTCCTGGGTGGTCGACCGTGCGCGGGCGGGTCTTCGAGGTGCAGTGATGTTTCTCGCCTCATTCCTGTCGGTCACAAAACATGTTCCACGTTAGCCGGTCTGCTGCACCCCGGTGTGGCCTTTGGGTTTCAGGATTGAGCTTTACGACGCCCAGACCACTGCGGTGGCCAGGGCCGCCCTGCCCTCACCGCGTCCGGTGAAACCCATATGGTCCGTGGTCGTGGCCGACAGCGAACATGGAGCACCGATGATCTCTGAGATCACCTGCTGCGCCTCTTCCCTGCGGGGTCCGAATTTGGGTGTCTGCCCGACCAGCTGTGCGGCGACATTGCCGATGGTGAAACCGCGGGATTCCAGCAGTTCACGCACCTCGACCAGCAACTGGGTGCCGGAGACACCGTCATACTCCGGACGGCCGACACCCACGAAGGAACCCAGATCACCCAACCCGGAGGCAGAGAGCAGCGCGTCAACGATGGCATGCGCCACCACGTCCCCGTCGGAATGCCCTTCACACCCATCTGCCCCCTCGAAGAGGAGGCAGGCGATCCAGCAGGGTTTGCCCGCCTCGATCTGGTGGGCGTCGGACGCGATTCCTACACGGGGGATGATGGGGTTAGTCACCTGGCACCTCAAATATCGTGGGTTCCGCCTCATCGGTGATCCGTTGGGCGAGCATCATGTCAATCGGGGTGGTCACCTTGAAAGCCATCGGATCGCCCTGCACACAGGTGACCTCCACCCCGGACCACTCCATCAGGCTGGCGTCATCAGTGGGGATGAAACCGGCTTCGGTAGTGGTTAAGAATTTCTCATTGGCGGCGCGGAGTTCAGAGAGACGGAATCCCTGAGGGGTCTGAACAGCGCGGAGTTCGGCCCGGTTGGGGGTACCTACCACCGTCGAGCCGTCGACACGCTTGATGGTGTCTGCAACCGGCAGGACCGGGATGACCGCCGGGGATCCGTCAGCGACCGAGCGCGCAACGCGCGCAATCATGCCGGGAGGAGTGAGCGCGCGGGCGCTGTCGTGGATGAGCACGATCGCCTCGTCATGGTCAATGGCCTGCAGGCCAGCCCAGACGGAATCAGCACGTTCCCCACCACCGTGGACAAGGCGCACCCGCACGCCCTCCGGTTCGCTGAGCAGGCCACGCTTCTCCAGCAGCTCGCGGGCATAGTCCTCCATGTCAGGGCTGACGAGAATGATGATCTCATCGACCACTTCGGAGGTGAGCATCGCGCGCAGGGATCGCTCCAGAAGGGAACGGCCCCGCAACGTCACAAACGCCTTGGGGACCGGCCCGCCGAGACGCGTGCCCCGGCCGGCTGCCGCGAGCAGGGCAACAACGGGAAGCCTGACCACGGGGATCTAGTCTTCGTCGTCGAAGCTCAGGTCATCGAGATCCACATCGGAATCATCGAAGTCATCGAAGGCGTCCTTCTTCCCGCCTTCCTCACCGAAGAGATCCGCACGGTGACGGGCGATGGTCTCATCGACCTCACCAAGGAAGGAATCCGCCTTGGCATCATCCACGGTCTCGGCGAGCGCGAGTTCGCCCACCAGCACCTGACGGGCCTTGGCCAGCATGCGCTTCTCACCGGCGGACAGTCCACGGTCCTGATCACGGCGCCACAGATCACGCACGACCTCGGCCACCTTGTTCACGTCACCGGATGCCAGACGCTCCTGGTTTGCCTTGTAGCGGCGGGACCAGTTACCTGCCTCCTCCACATCGGTTTCACGCAGCACGGAGAAGACCTTCTGCAGGCCTTCCTCGCCCACCACATCACGAACTCCGACGAGCTCAGCATTCTTGGCTGGGACGCGGACCACGAGATCGGACTGGTTGATCTGGAGCACCAGATAGTCCATCGTCTCCCCGTTGAGCTCACGCTGTTCGAGAGCCGTGATCATTGCAGCTCCGTGATGGGGGTAAACGACGGTATCGCCGACCTTGAAATCCATTCCCACTCCTCTTCATGGCAGTGCGCCATGTTATTCGTCCTGACAGGTCGCAGGCAGCCAGTGCAGGCACCATGAGCGCAGACCTTAACCGCCATGATTCTACCATGAATGACCAAGTGGAGATTCCCTACCCAGCCCCGGATGGCAACCGCAATGAGATGCTTATCATATCGGGCCCGCCGGATCGTTCCACGGAGATGGCGGGGTGATGATGAGCTGATAGCAGCACCATTTCCCCTCGGACATACCCACGCGCCGGATCATCTCCGGGCAGGACTTTATGCCCCTTTCGTTTGCCCCCGTTTACACCCTCGGTTAAGTCAACCAACTGTGTGAACCGGCCCGAACGGACTAGGGTTGTCTGCAGCATATCCAGTTTTTCTGGATGGTTCCTGGAATATTGACCCAAGTGGAGGACGAATCCGTGAAGTCCCTGAATTCAGCTGCCCGCCGCGGCGCGATCATGACTGTTGCCGCACTGTCGGCGCTTGCGCTTGCTTCTTGCAGTGCAGGACAGGTCACCCAGACCTCAACCCAGGCTGACGCTGTTGATGGCGCTAGCGCCGACGTTGATAGTGGCGTTATCGCCCTCCGCGATGTCACTGTCCACGTCAACGACGAGGGCGAGGCCGGCCTGAAGTTTGTCGCCATCAACCAGGACACCTCCCACACCGCCCACACCTTGGAGAGCGTCACGATTGACGGCGCCGAGGTTGATATTGACGGTGCTGATCCCCTCAACCGCAACTGCATGATCGTGGCAGACCTGCAGGAGGAGCTGGACAAGCTCGTCGAACCTGACGCCGGTTGCACCCAGCACGTGGCCACCTCGGTGGAGAACCCAGGCTTCGCCTACGGCGGTAACCTGCCGGTCGAGTTCATCTTCGACACCGGTTCCATCACCGTTGACGCTGCCATCTCCGCACCACTGCTTGAGTCCGGCACCTTTGACCGTGTGCAGGGCGAGGGTTCCAACTAGGTTCACCCTCCACCTCAACCCAGGCTCCGGCCTGGGTTTTTTTGCTTTTCGACGCCCCCACAGTATTCGAACACGTTTTTGTCCCGGGCACAGTTTAGGATGAGTGCCATGGTTAAAAAGGCACGCAGTGTGCATGAATGTTCCGAATGCAGTTATTCCAGTCCGAAATGGCTGGGTCGGTGCCCCGAGTGTGGTTCCTGGGGTTCCATGGAGGAACGCACCGTCGGTGCCAGTGGTGGCGCTGCCAAGGCCGCAGTATCAGGAACCGCCCCGGCTGGCCTGACCCCCACTTCCCCGGCCGTCCCGATCGGGAAGATCGTCGCCTCCACCGCCACGAGCATCTCCACCGGCATCGGTGAACTGGATCGCGTGCTGGGCAGCGGCATCGTCCCCGGTTCCGTGGTGCTCATGGCCGGCGAACCCGGTGTGGGTAAATCCACGCTGCTCCTGGAGGTGGCCAGCAGGTGGGCTTCCATGAAGGAGGGTGACGGGACGCGCACCGCGCTGTATGTCACCGCTGAGGAGTCGGCGGGCCAGGTGCGTCTCCGGGGAGAACGCACCGGGGCGTTGAAGGACACGTTGTACCTTGCTGCGGAGTCGAACCTGGATGTGGTTTTCGGTCACGTCAATCAGCTCAAACCCAGCCTGCTCATCGTGGACTCCGTCCAGACAATGCACGCCACCGGCGTGGAGGGTGTTGCAGGTGGCGTGGCCCAGTCCCGTGCGGTGACCGCTGCATTGACCACCCTGGCCAAGACTTCCGGAGTACCCATCCTGCTGGTCGGACACGTAACCAAGGACGGCAATGTGGCCGGCCCCCGCGTTCTGGAGCATCTGGTGGATGTGGTGCTCAACTTCGAGGGTGACCGTCATTCCTCGTTGCGCATGCTACGCGGCATCAAAAACCGTTTCGGCGCCACCGATGAGGTGGGATGTTTCGAACAGCAATCCGATGGCATCAAGGAGGTGCCGGATCCTTCGGGGCTGTTCCTCTCCCACCACGGTTCCACACCGGACGGCACGGCCGTAACCGTGGCCATGGACGGTGTCCGTCCCCTGCTGGCTGAAGTTCAGAGCCTGCTGGTGGATGCCCCCTCCAAGAATCCACGTCGTGTGGTGACCGGTTTGGACGCGAACCGTGTTCCGATGGTGCTGGCGGTTCTCTCCGCGCGTGCGGGGCGTGCCACCCAGAGCAAGGATGCCTACGTGGCCACCGTGGGAGGCATGAAGGTCGGCGAACCTGCAACTGACCTGGCAGTGGCGCTGGCCACCGCATCCGCCCTGGCCAAGAAACCCCTGCCGGACAAGACCGTGGTGCTGGGCGAGGTGGGTCTGGCCGGGGAGATCAGAAGGGTGCCCAATGTGGATCGCCGTCTCGCCGAAGCCGAACGGCTGGGTTATGAAAAGGCCATCGTGCCTGCGGGTTCCGGGGTGAAACGGAGTGGACTGAAAATTATCGAGGCATCAACGCTGGTCGATGCCCTGGCCGCTGTAAAGTTGTGATCCATGAGTCCCACCACCACCCCTGTGGATAATGTCCAGGATGTCCACACCATGCGAGACACCCTGCAGCGCCTCGCACCGGGCACCCCACTCCGCGACGGCCTGGACCGCATCGTCCGCGGCCATACCGGTGCCCTGATCGTCATCGGTGATGAAGAGAACGTCACCTCCATCTGCGATGGCGGCTTTGAATTCGATGTCACCTTCGCAGCCACCCGCCTGCGCGAACTCTGCAAGATGGATGGTGCCGTTGTTCTGTCATCCGATGGCGAACGCATCAAACGCGCCAATGTGCAGCTGATCCCCTCCCCCACCTGGCCCACCCAGGAGTCGGGTACCCGACACCGGTCTGCGGAGCGAACCGCCCTGCAGACCGGTGTCCCGGTGATCGCGGTATCGGAATCCCAGAACACCATCACCCTGTACGTGGAGGGCAGATCCCACATCCTGGAGGAACCCTCCACCCTGCTCAACCGCGCCAACCAGGCACTGGGCACCATGGAGCGTTACCGTGACCGCCTGGATCAGGTGAACACCCGACTCCATATGGCTGAGCTGCACAACTATGCCACGGCCATCGATGTGGTCTCGGTGATCCAGCGTGAAGAGATGCTGCGCCGGGTCGGCGAGACCATCGACGCCAACGTGCTCGAACTGGGTAAGGAGGCCAAACAGATCCAGATCCAGCTGTCCGAGTTGCGCGGTGATAATGACCGCGAGCGGGAGTTCATCATCGCCGACTACCTGGTCACTGACGGCATCCCCGCCGATGAATCAGTGGAGGAAGCGCTACAGGCCATCTCGGAATTAGATGATAAATCCTTGATGAAGCCCTCCAACATCGCCCGTATCCTCGGCCTGCCACCGACGGAGGAAGCCCTGGATGAACCCGTGGTCCCCCGTGGCTACCGCACCCTCAACCGGGTGCCGCGCGTGCAGAAATTCCTCATGGACAAGCTGATCACCGCGTTCGGCAACCTGGATGCACTGACCCACGCATCCGCTGATGACATCGCAGCCATTGACGGCGTGGGTTCCCTGTGGGCCCGCCACATCACCGATGGTCTGGGACGGTTGAGTTAACCCAGGTTGAAAGTGAGTGCCTGGGAAGGGTTCTCGCCGATGACGGTGTGCAGGAAATAGGAACCTGCTGGGACGGGCTGGCGGTTGGAACACTGTTCAGGCGCGGAGGTGGTGCGTGACCAGATGGCCTGGAAATAGCGCTGCTCACCTGCGGGGAAGATGCGGGTTCCGGTTTCCACGGCAGGGTTGCAATCAACATCCGACCAGACGCGGGCGTTGTTGGCCAGATTGTAGACCTCGAAACGCAGGATGTTGTCGTTGAGGTCGATGTCGCAATCAGCTGCGGTGGGGTTCTCCACCGTCATGTAGAGCTCTGGTTCCTCACCCGGGTCAAAGGTCGGCTTGTTGCTGCCCGCGGTGATGATCAGATCCGAGAGCTCACATGAGTTCTTAGGGGCCTCGGTGGGCTCGGTGGTCTCGGCTGCTTCCGTGGTTCCCCCGGCTGCATCAACCGATGATCCAGCGGCATCCTCCGGGGTGGAGGTGGATTCCTCAGTGGTCTCTTCGGTGGTTGTTTCCACGGCGCTGGTCTCCAGCGTCAGGGAAGCAGCCGCATTATCGGTTTCGGTTTCCTCAGAGGACCCCCCACCCATAGAGACCACCGCCCAGATCGCAAGGGCGATCACGACAAGCAGAATGACAAGCGCAGCCAATCGGCGGCGCCTGTAGATGACTTCGTTGTGTCTCGGCGTTCCCACAGAGATCAGCTTATCCTTGGTCATCACCGGTGGACGCACCAACACGTGGGTGTGTTGGTTTTCCCCACCTACTCCTAGTCAGCGTTGCGGGTAATCACAGTCTCGGTGAGCCCGTCAGACAGACGGTACCGCAGTCCCACGATGCCCACCTCACCGGATTCAACCCGCTCAGCGATCTCCGGAGAACGGGAGAGGATTTGATTAACAGTGGCCAGGACGTGGTGGCATTCGAATTCCTCGGTGGTGGTCTTACCCAACCCACGGGCCTCCAGGATCGAAGGGGCGACCTTCTCAATCAGCACACGCTGATAACCACCCGGAATGTCACCACCATCCAGGGCCGCAACCGTGGCTGCGACAGCACCGCAGGATTCATGTCCCATGACCACGACGAGTGGGACCTCCAGCGCCTCAATGGCGTATTCAATCGAGCCGAACACGGCCTGGTCAAGGATCTCACCCGCCGTACGAACCACGAAGAGATCCCCCAGTCCGACGTCGAAAATGATCTCCACCGGAACACGGGAATCGGAACAGGAGATGACGACAGCGGAGGGCCGCTGTCCTTCACGCAGCGCCTGACGTCGGGGACCATCCTGATTGGGATGATCTCCCCGATGCTCGGTGAATCGCTGGTTACCAGTCTTCAGCGCCTCCCAGACAGCAGCCGGGGTACGTTCTACATTTCTCAATGGCATGGCTCTATTGTTTCACTCCATATGTTTGGGATGCGAACTGCCCTGCGTTAGAATTTCCGGGACATGTCACATAACGCCCTCCACAAGTCCATTCTCCAGTGGTTTCGTATCAATGCCCGCGATCTGGCGTGGCGCGACCCGGATACCTCCGCGTGGGGGATTCTGCTATCCGAGGTGATGAGCCAGCAGACCCCGGTGGCCCGTGTGGAACCCATCTGGTTGGAATGGATGGAGAAATGGCCCACGCCAGAGGCCTTTGCGGCAGCATCTACCGATGAAGTACTGCGCGCCTGGGGCAAATTGGGGTATCCACGACGGGCTTTGCGCTTGCTGGAGTGTGCGCGGGAGATCGTCGATAAGCATGGTGGCCGGGTACCAGACACCGTCGAGGAACTACTCGCCCTGCCAGGCATCGGCGATTACACCGCGCGCGCAGTGGCGGCATTTGCCTTCCAGCAGAATGTGCCGGTGGTGGACACCAACGTGCGCCGCGTATACAAGCGCGCGGTCGAGGGGCGGTTTCTGCAGGGTACGGCCTCTAAAAAAGAGCTTATCGACGTCACCTCCATCCTCCCCGCAGAAAACGGCCCCGAATTCTCCGCCGGGATCATGGAACTGGGCGCACTGGTGTGCACTGCTGCAGCCCCGAAATGCCAAGAATGCCCGTTGTTGGACATATGCGAATGGCAGCGCCTGGGCTGCCCGGCTCCATCCGATGAGGAACTTGCCTCCGCAAAGAAGCGGGTGCAGAAATTCGCCGGCACCGACCGGCAGGTGCGTGGCCTGATCATGGATGTGCTACGCGGAGCGGATGCGCCTGTGAGCAAGGCGGCTATCGATGTGGTGTGGCCCGATGAGGCGCAACGCTCCCGGGCGCTGTTTTCTCTCCTGTCCGATGGCCTGGCTGAACAGGATGCCAACGGAAACTTCCACCTGCCGCGTTAGTTTTTCTTCCCAGGTGGCCCGTCGCAGGCTTTCGAACAAGTGGGGGGGTGAATTCCTCCCCCATTCTCCCTGGCCTTTTCGTGGTTTAATCGCCTTTCCGTAAGGATATACTTAGATTCTGTTCGATTTCACTAACACTTTTTATTTAGAAATCCCTAGGGCGCAATATAGTTGCCAGCTGTAGCTAAGGGAATTACTAGGCTATATTCATATCCGCTCTATATAGGAGTTTCTATAGTGAAATCCAGAAGAATGTGGTCGCTGCTGACCGCGGCAGCATTATCCGGTGGTGTGATCACCTTTGCAAATGTCACGCCACCTATTGTTGCAGCCGCTGAAACCATGGCGGATCAGTACCAGCCCTATTATGACGATTCGGCAGTTCGGGCAGTCCCATGGGTGTATCTATCTCCCGAGTCGGAAACAGGTCTCCCCTACGGAACCACTTTTTCCCTATTTGACCATGAGTCCTACGATTCCACCGTCTTCTCAGAAGGCGCGGTCATGGTATCGCTATCCCCAGATAACGGGCAGTTGCGAGTCTGGTTCAATAGCCTGATGACGCCCAATCCGGGCATCACGACCACCTCATTCCGGATGGCCGCTCACTACCCGGATGGATCCTCGGAAATCTTCAGAGTAACTCTCAATTTGATTCCGGAGGACACCCACGCCCACGACGCGGCCTATCCCGATGCGTATGTGCGTGTCGGTTCGCGGGCCGAGGTTGTACCTTTCATTCGCAACCATTATGGTGCGCAGTTCCCTGACGGGACATCTTTTTCCATGACTGGCTACTACGAAGTGGATGATCGACGCGCCGAGGGCTGGACTATTGAATTGGATAGCGCTTCTGGCGTACTCACTGTCGAAATTCCTGAAGGAGCCCCTGAAAGCTCAGTCGAGGTTCCGGTCGTCGTAACCTACCCGGATGGCTCTAAAGACAATATTTCCACCACTGTCTTTGCCGAGGGACCGGACGATGCTGAATTGTATACGCCCTCCTTCGAGATGATGACGGTTCAGGCGGGGACAACCGGTACGACTGACTCCCTGGCAGCCGGGTTGCCCTCAGACACTGGTTTTTATCTTTCTGACCTCGGGCCACTTTCCAGCTTCTTCGACGCCGGGGGAAGCATCAGCATTTCATGGGACGGTTCCTTCACCATTGATGTCCCAGCTATATGGACCGAGGATCTCGCCATCCCATTGTTCGTTTTGTTCCCAGATGGCAGCTCCACCACGTCCAATCTAGAAATCGACGTTATCCCTGCGGACCAAAACACAATCTTTGACGTGCAGTTCGAGCACTACCATCTTCAGGCTGGAACTACCGGGACTATCTATGGGGCAACGGATGCAGCGCTGCCCCCAGGCACCTCAATTGAGATGGTAGAAGACGAAAATATTGATGCCCTACGAGCAGCTGGTTGGGAATTCAATGTCATCGATGATCTAAATATCTCTGTGGCCGTGCCTGCAGATGCAACCGACGGAGTGAACGTCAACGTCAACGTTACGTATCCAGACGGTACTTCAGAAATAGTTGCCGTCGATGTACTCGTGAATCCACTTCTCGCTGCTCTTTATGATGTGGAATATAGCGAAGTGGTCCTCAACGCAGGTGATTCTATTTATGTCACTCCGGATGATGCGTGGGGTGGTTGGTCCTACTACGCCTCGACTTCTATCGACGAAAGCCCTGCGTTTGCGGCGCTACAAGACGAAGGATGGTCGATTGAAGGAAATGGCTACACCGGCCTCTATATAACTGCTCCTCAGACAGCAACGACAAGCATCACGCTTCCCCTCACTATTCACTACTACGACGGCAGCACGGAGGAATCCCAAGTTCGAATCACGGTCATTCCTGAAAAACAAGCGGTTCTTCACGAGGTTACCTACCCACCTGCCATCCTTCTCGCCGGTGGCTCCCTGACCGTCTTCCCTGAGAACACCGACCTACCTGACGGCACACTATTGCTTCTGTCTCAAGATCAAAATCTCGACGATGCACGCAATGCAGGTTGGACCATTGACAATTACCTCAGCGGCGAATTCTTCATTACCGCACCTATCACCGCCACTGAGGGAATCCAACTAACCTTCCAAGTCGTCTACCCTGACGGCACCTTCGAACACACCACTGCCGACATCTCCGTCGACCCCGCCAACCATGCGGGCAACCACGATGTCACCTACCCAGCAACCACCATCACTGCCGGTGACACCACCACCATCACCCCAGACACCACAGACCTGCCCACAGGCACCAACATCACCCTGGAGGACGACGAAACGCTGGCAGCAGCCCGCACCGCAGGGTGGAATATCGAAGCCGACGCAAGTGGCAACCTCACCATTTCTTCACCCATCACCGCCACGAGCGGGATCGAGGCTACATTCCTCGTCTCCTACCCCGACGGCACCTTCGAACACACCACTGCCGACATCTCCGTCGACCCCGCCAACCATGCGGGCAACCACGATGTCACCTACCCAGCAACCACCATCACTGCCGGTGACACCACCACCATCACCCCAGACACCACAGACCTGCCCACAGGCACCAACATCACCCTGGAGGACGACGAAACGCTGGCAGCAGCCCGCACCGCAGGGTGGAATATCGAAGCCGACGCAAGTGGCAACCTCACCATTTCTTCACCCATCACCGCCACGAGCGGGATCGAGGCTACATTCCTCGTCTCCTACCCCGACGGCACCTTCGAACACACCACTGCCGACATCTCCGTCGACCCCGCCAACCATGCGGGCAACCACGATGTCACCTACCCAGCAACCACCATCACTGCCGGTGACACCACCACCATCACCCCAGACACCACAGACCTGCCCACAGGCACCAACATCACGCTCGTAGAAGACCTTTTCCTTGGAGATGCCCGTAATGCTGGTTGGGAAATTGATTCCGATACCAACGGTACGATAACCGTTTCCGCACCGGTCACTTCCACTTCTGGAACTACTGTGTCTGTTCTGGTTATCTACCCTGACGGCACTCAGAAACAGGTTTTTGCACCGATTGAGGTGATTGCAACGAACCATGCTGGCAACCACGATGTCACCTACCCAGCAACCACCATCGCTGCCGGTGACACCACCACCATCACCCCGGTAACCTCGGGCCTCCCCGCGGGCACCACCATCGCCCTCGTGAAGGATCGCAAGTTCAATACCGCCCAGGCTGCGGGATGGACCTTTACCATTGCTGCTGATGGCAAGATCACTGCTTCCTCGCTTGAATCGTCGGTTGGATATGCAGTCATCAATGTGTTGATAACCTACCCAGACGGCACCTCAGAAACCGTGGAAGCAAGTATCTCCGCCGTCGCGGAGCCGGTTAATGAACAGCCCGTGGACGAAAAGCCAGCCCCCTCCCAGGCGGTTAGTGGAAGCTCTTTCGGCTCCAGCTAAGCGCTAGATTCCGCTCACAGCACAACATCTGAGCCTGAAAAGCGACACATTCCGCCCTGAAACAGCCCAAATGTTGTCCTGTGAGCAAACACAGGCAGAACAAAAACCCCGCATCTATGGATGCGGGGTTTCGTCGTGAAGCGCTTTACTGCTCGCGCTGTGGTGCAGCACCACCCGGCTGGTCATCGGTGCCGTAGTAATCACCGGTGACGCGCTCGGATTCCGTGGGGTTGGAGGAGGCGTCCTCATCCAGCTCGCGGAGCGTCTCCGGGTCGATGTCATCGAGAGAACCGGTCTCGGGGACATCGCCGTCCGCTGCGGAGTCGACGTCCTGGATGGCCTCGGCCGCCTCGACGGAAATCTCGGAGAACTTACCATCGGGCAGTGGCTTCGGGCGCGGGGTGAAGGTGAAGGTCGCGCCGTCGGTGTTCTTCGACTCGCCATCCCAGCCATCAACATCAACGGTGACGATCTCGCCGGCGCCGATCTCGCCGAAGAGGATCTTCTCACTCATGGCATCCTCGATCTCACGCTGGATGGTACGACGCAGTGGTCGTGCACCCAGCACCGGATCGAAACCGCGGGAGGCCAGCAGCGCCTTGGCCTTGTCGGTGAGTTCGATGCCCATGTCCTTGTCCGCCAGGGCGCGGGAGACACGGCCGATGAGCAGGTCGACCATCTGGACGATCTGATCGCGGGTGAGCTGGTGGAACACCACGATCTCATCGATACGGTTCAGGAACTCGGGGCGGAAGTGCTTCTTCAGCTCGTCGTTGACCTTGTTCTTCATGCGGTCGTACTGCGCATCAGAATCGGTCTCGGAGGAACCCGAGAAGCCCAGGCCGACTGCCTTGGAAATATCAGAGGTGCCCAGGTTGGAGGTGAAGATCAGCACGGTGTTCTTGAAGTCCACCACGCGGCCCTGGCCATCGGTGAGACGACCATCTTCCAGGACCTGCAGGAGGGTGTTGTAGATCTCCTTGTGGGCCTTCTCGATCTCGTCGAAAAGCACGACGGAGAACGGCTTGCGGCGGACCTTCTCGGTGAGCTGGCCACCTTCCTCGTAGCCGACGTATCCCGGAGGGGCACCGAAGAGACGGGAGGCGGTGAAGCGGTCATGGAACTCGCCCATGTCGATCTGGATCAGGGAATCATCGTCTCCGAAGAGGAATCCCGCCAGCGCCTTGGACAGCTCGGTCTTACCCACACCGGATGGACCGGCGAAGATGAAGGAACCGGAAGGACGCTTCGGATCCTTCAGACCTGCACGGGTACGACGGATCGCACGGGAGACAGCCTTGACGGCCTCATCCTGTCCGATGATGCGCTTGTGCAGCTCCTCCTCCATGTTGAGCAGGCGGGAGGACTCAGCCTCGGTGAGCTTGAACACCGGGATGCCGGTCCAGTTGGCCAGCACCTCAGCGATCTGCTCCTCGCCGACCTCGGCGATCTCCTCGAGATCACCCGAGCGCCACTGCTTTTCCTTCTCAGAGCGCTCCTCACCCAGCTTGCGCTCCTTGTCGCGCAGGCCAGCTGCCTTCTCGAAGTCCTGGGCGTCAATCGCCGCTTCCTTCTCACGACGGACATCGGCGATACGCTCGTCGACTTCACGCAGAGATTCAGGAGCAGTCATGCGCTTGATGCGCATGCGGGCACCGGCCTCATCGATGAGGTCAACAGCCTTGTCAGGCAAGAAACGATCGTTGATATAACGGCTGGACAGGTTGGCTGCCGCCACCAGTGCGCCGTCCGTGATGGAGACACGGTGGTGGGCTTCGTAGCGGTCACGCAGGCCCTTGAGGATCTCAATGGAGAGCTCCACGGAAGGCTCCGGAACCTGGACCGGCTGGAAACGACGCTCGAGAGCTGCGTCCTTTTCAATGTGCTTGCGGTACTCATCCAGGGTGGTGGCACCGATGGTCTGCAGCTCACCACGGGCAAGCTTCGGCTTCAGCAGGGAGGCTGCGTCAATAGCGCCTTCTGCAGCACCGGCGCCGACCAGGGTGTGGATCTCATCGATGAACAGGATGATATCGCCGCGCTGGTTAATCTCCTTGAGCACCTTCTTCAGGCGCTCCTCGAAGTCACCGCGGTAACGGGAACCTGCGACCAGGGAACCCAGGTCGAGGGAATAGACCTGCTTGTCCTTCAGGGTCTCCGGGACCTTGCCGTTGACGATATCCAGGGCCAGGCCCTCAACAACGGCAGTCTTACCCACACCGGGCTCACCGATCAGAACAGGGTTGTTCTTGGTGCGGCGGGAGAGCACCTGCATGATGCGCTCGATTTCCTTCTCACGGCCCACAACAGGGTCCAGCTTGCCGTCCTTGGCAGCCTGGGTCAGGTTGCGGCCGAACTGGTCAAGAACCAGGGAGTTGGAACGCTCACCGGCACCACCGGCGGCACGGCCACCGGGTGCGGAACCGGCACCTACGGCGTCGCCGCCGGCAGGTCCGCCCTGTGGGCTATCCGGGGATCCACCCTGGCCGCCTTCATAACCGGAGAGAAGCTGAATAACCTGCTGGCGCACGCGCGGCAGATCAGCGCCGAGCTTAACCAGCACCTGGGCTGCTACGCCCTCGCCCTCACGGATGAGGCCGAGGAGCAGAAACTCTGTGCCGATGTATTTGTGGCCCATCTGGAGTCCCTCGCGCAGGGAGAGCTCCAGGACCTTCTTGGCACGTGGGGTAAAGGGGATGTGACCGGTGGTCGGCTTGGAGCCCTGACCGATGATCTCCTCAACCTCCTGGCGCACCGCGTCGAGGGAAATGCCCATGGATTCCAGGGCCTTCGCTGCAACGCCTTCACCCTCGTGGATAAGACCAAGAAGGATGTGCTCGGTGCCGATGTAATTGTGGTTGAGCATGCGCGCCTCTTCTTGCGCGAGCACAATCACGCGGCGTGCACGATCGGTAAACCTCTCGAACATGTTCTCCCCTTAACTATTGCCTCTAATTTTAACTTTCACCCACTCTAACGCGGTCAAAGGACAAAACTTCCCCGATTTTCCGCAGACGACAGTGAAATTGACTACCAGAACGTTCGTACCACCAGGTCAAGGCATGTTTTCTGGATGTTTTCCACCCTGTACGCCTGTAGCGAACAGGTCTTTTTATCGGTGGCGGCGCGCCATTAAGGGGCGGTCGGGGACGCTGCCCGGGTGGGCGTCGCAAAGCGAAAATCACGGAACTGGGTATCCTTGCGGGCGTTCTGCACAACGACCCCAGGAAGTTGCCTCCATGCGTTTTCTCAACGATTCCACTCCGCCGTATGAACTGACCTATGCGGATGTGTTCATGGTTCCATCGCGGTCCGATGTCGGGTCCCGGATGGCGGTTGACCTGCGCACCGATGACGGCACCGGCACCACGATCCCCCTGGTGGTGTCCAATATGACCGCGGTTGCCGGCCGACGCATGGCTGAGACCATCGCGCGCCGCGGCGGCATCGCGATCCTGCCGCAGGATGTGCCAGCGGAATTCGCGGCGGAAACCATCAAGAAGGTGAAGGAAGCCGACCTGGTTTTTGACACCCCCATCACCATCAAGCCGCACCACACCGTCGGCTATGCGCGCAACCTGCTGCACAAGCGCGCCCACGGCGCAGCCATCGTGGTGGAGGGCGAGACCCCTGTTGGCCTGATCACCGATAAGGACCTGCAGGCGGTGGATAATTTCACCCAGGTGGGCACGCTGATGAGCACCTCCCTGCTGACGCTGCCGGATGATATCTCACCCCAGGACGCCTTCGGGATCCTGCATGGCGCAAGCCGCAAGTTGGCGCCGGTGGTGGCGTCGAACGGCAGGCTGCGCGGCATCCTCACACGCGCCGGCGCACTACGCGCCACCATGTATCAACCTGCGGTTGACTCCTCGGGCAGGCTGCGGGTGGGCGCCGCGATCGGCATCAACGGTGACATCGAGGGACGTGCTAAAACGCTTATCGACGCCGGCGCCGACGTCCTCGTCATTGATACCGCCCATGGCCACCAGAGCACGATGATCGAGGCACTTCGGCGGATCAGGGCACTGGATGTCTCCGTGCCGATCGTGGCCGGCAACGTGGTCACCGCCGATGGTGTGCGTGATCTGGTGGAAGCGGGCGCCGACATTGTGAAGGTGGGTGTGGGACCCGGCGCGATGTGCACCACCCGCATGCAGACCGGCGTGGGCCGCCCACAATTCAGTGCTGTGCTGGAATGCGCTGCAGAGGCACGCAGGTTGGGCGCACACGTATGGGCCGATGGTGGCGTGCGGGATCCCCGCGATGTGGCACTCGCACTTGCTGCCGGCGCCTCAAATGTGATGGTGGGTTCCTGGTTCTCCGGCACCTTCGAATCCCCCGGTGACCTGCACTTTGAATCCGATGGACGGATGTACAAGGAGTCCTTCGGCATGGCCTCGCGTCGCGCCGTGGAGAACCGTAACCAGCAGATCGAAGCCTTTGAAAAGGCCCGGCGTGCCATGTTCGAGGAGGGCATCTCCACCGCGCGAATCTACGTTGATAGAAAGCACGGCGGGGTGGAGGACCTGGTGGATAACATCATCGCCGGAGTACGGTCCTCTTTCACCTATGCGGGCGCGGATTCCATCTCGGCCTTCGCCGAGCGCGCCGTGGTGGGTGTGCAGTCCACAGAGGGTTATGCGGAGGGTAAGCCGCGGGCGTCACGGTGATTTTTTAAGATTCCTCCTCAACGCGGGTGACAAAGAGGGACGCTACCAACGCAATGGTCGCGATGATGGCACCGGCGATGAATGCGGTGCGGGCACCGGAGGCAACCGCCTCAGCCTGGGCACTACCAGCATTCGTGGCCAGCAGGGTGCCCAGGGACAGCGCCGCGATCATGATGGCGGTACCCGCGGCGCCCGCCAACTGCTGCAGGGTATTGAGAATCGCCGAACCATGCCCATAGAGGGTTCTGGGCAGTGAACCCAACGCGGTGGTCATCAGCGGGGTCATCATGAGACACATGCCGATGGAGAACACGATGTGCAGGGCAATCACAAGCCCAACCGGCGAGGAATCGTTGAGGATGCTGAAGGACCAGGCGCCTGCGGTGAGCAGGATGGCACCCGGAATCAGCAGTGGACGCGGGCCCACCTTGTCATAGATCCGTCCGATAAAGGGTGCCACGAGCCCCTGCAAGAGTCCGCCGGGCATGACCACCAGACCGGTGACCAGTGCGGTGACCCCGAGGGAGTTCTGCAGATAGAGAGGCAGGACCATCACGGTTCCCAGCATCGCACCGAAGGCCAACAGAATGGCCACCAGAGCAAAAGTGAAGTTGCGGATGCGGAAGGGACGCAGATCCATCAGCGCACGGTCCTGCTTCCCCAGCTGGACCTGACGACGGATGAAAATTGCCAGGCCGATGGCACCAATGAGGATGGCGGCGATGCCGAGGGATCCGTCGCCGTTGAGGATCGCGCCAATCGAGCTGAACCCATAAACCAAACCACCGAATGCGATAACAGACAGCAACACAGAGAGAAGATCCAGCGGTGTGATCTTGTTTTCCCCGATGTTCTTGATCAACAGGGTTCCCACAACCAGCGCCAGCAGAACAACCGGAAGCATGATCCAGAACAACCAATGCCACGTCAGGGAGTTCAGGATGAAGCCGGACACCGTCGGGCCGAGGGCAGGTGCCACCGAGATCACGATGGAGATGATGCCCATCACCGAACCACGACGTTCACTGGGAACCACCGTCAGCGTCACCGTCATCAGCAGCGGCATGACCAGCGCGGTACCGGTTGCCTGGATGATGCGGGCAATTAGAAGGATGGCGAAAGTCGGAGCCAGCGCCGCCACCAGGGTGCCCACCGAGAAGAAGAGCAGTGCGGCAACGAAAATGGTCTTGGTGCTGAACCTGTCCAGCAGATACCCCGTGGTGGGAATGACCACAGCCATGGTGAGCATGAAACCGGTGGTCAGCCACTGGGCGGTGGTCTCCGGAACCTGAAAATCCTCCATGATGGCAGGAAGTGCCACCGAGAGGATCGTCTCATTGAGGATCATGATCATCGCGGAGACAACCAGGATCGCAAGAACAATGACAACTTCCCTGGGGAGTGCGGGAGAAGTCTGTTTAGTGGTGGTTGTGGTGGTCGTTTCCATGAAGAGGGACGGGGGCCTTTCCTTGCAGGAAATCCGCCGGGTGAAATACCTGGTGGGTGAATAAGGGGGACATCAGAGGGGAAAAATTGTCAATCTTGCCATAGGTGCCGGGCATGTACCAAACGATTCTCTGCATGGAGGCGCTTTTGGTCGTTTTTCCCTAATCCGAGGGTGGCAAAATTGACTTTTGCTTAAGATTCCAGTACGGTGTAATGCTCTGTGGCCGATTGGCCACAATGGCGATCGATGACACGACACGTAGGGTTTCTGCAGGACCTCCTGACACGGCACGGTCGATCAGCCGTTTCACCGCCGAACGTCAGGACAATAATGACCCAAACCCAAAATCCACCTGTGCACTCGCAAAAGCGTGCTGCCTGGATGATTGCAGTCGCGGCTGCAGCCGCATTCCTCGCCACTTTCAATGAGACTTTCCTCAACGTGGCCTTCACACCGATCATGCAGGACTTCAATGTCGATGTGAACACCGTCCAATGGCTGACCACAGGTTATCTGCTGGTTGCGGCAGTATTCGTGCCAGTCTCCAACGTGCTTTATCACCGGTTCCCCACGCGGCCGTTGTTTGTTGCCGTCGTTGCGATCATGGTGGTCGGTTCCATTGTGGGCGCACTCGCGCCAACTTTCAGCGTGCTGCTCATTGCACGCCTGCTGCAGGCTATCGGTACGGGCCTCCTTACTCCCATCGGCATGAACATCACCCTGGCTGTTTCTCCTCGTGAGAAGCTGGGGTTGAACATGGGCATCATGGCCGCGATGACCACGCTTGGACCGTCACTGGCCATCGTGCTCTCTGGAATCCTTCTTACTGTTGCTCCCTGGACCACCCTGATGTGGGTCTTCGGTGGACTGACCCTCATTGTGCTCCTCGCCGGTGCCGTTGTCCTTCGTAATGTCGCTGTTCTGGGACGCCCTGTCCTGGATATTCTGTCCTTCCTTCTCGTGGCAATCGGTCTGGTCGGCATTCTCTATGGTGTCTCCGCTGCCTTCGGTGGCGCTGCGCTCTACGCTGGCCTCTCCGCTGTGGTCGGCCTGCTGGCTATGGTGCTCTTCGTCATTCGCCAGCGTCGCATCGAGCATCCGCTGATTGACCTGCGTCCGTTCTCCAACGCTCCCTTCGTCATAGGTGTGCTGATGACCATGCTCGGCCTGGTCTTCGTCTTCGCCATGAACGTGATCATCCCGCTGTTCCTGCAGTCTGCACGCGAGATGTCCCCACTGGGTGCTTCACTCACCCTGGCACCGGGTATCCTCCTCACCGTCATGGCTGGCCCTCTGGCTGGTCGCCTCTTCGACCGCCACGGTGGTCGCTGGTCGATCCCGCTCGGCTTCCTCATCATGGCGATCTTTGTCACTTTGGTCGGCGTTGCAGCCGGTTATTCCTCAGTCCTGATCTTCGGCCTGCTCTACGTTCCTGCTGTTCTGGCTACCGCACTGGTCATCGGACCGTCACAGACCTTCGCGCTCTCCCAGCTCGACCGTGAAACCAGCCCGCACGGTGTCACCGTGGTCTCCACCAGCTTCCAGATCGCCGGCTGTGTTGGTACTTCCCTGGCTGCCGGTATCTATGGTTCCCTGACCGCTTCGAATATCCGCGCTGGCAACAGTGAGGTTGATTCCCTGCTCACCGGTTTCCGTGGTGCTGTTGCACTGGTTGTGGTCACCTCGATCATCGGTATCATCCTGGCGTTCCTCGCATACCGTGCTGCACAGGCACAGCAGGCTAAGCGTGCTGCTGCGCCTGCCCAGAGCCAGGACAACACCGTCCAGTCCATCATGAAGAACGATGTGTACACCCTGTCTTCTGACCAGACTGTTCTGGGTGCTCTGCAGACATTCTCTGAGCGCGGAATTTCCGGCGCACCGATTGTTCACTCGGATGGTTCACTCGCTGGTTTCATCTCTGATGGTGATGTCATGCGCTACCTCTCCGCAACCCACCCGTCCTCCACATCCATCTACTCCTACGCGATCGGCGCCGATGACGACCTGGCCCAGGCCATGTCCGATCTGGCCGGTCTGAATGTGATGAAGCTGGCCACCCGCGACGTGCTCACCATCGACGCCAACTCGTCGATCCCTGACGCCGTTGCCGCATTGTCTGATGCGAACATCAAGAAGGTGCCAGTGGTCCGTGGCGGGAATGGCCCAGTGGTCGGCATCATGAGCCGCTCCGCCATCAACCGCCTGGCGATCGCCAGCTACCTCAACTCCCGGGATGAGCTGCTGCAGCCAACGCGCTAGTCCATAGGAGCAGCACATCATTGATAGTGAAGTAGGTCGGGTCCCATTGAGCCCGGCCTACTTTTCTATGTGCGCAGAGAACACCCAGCTAAATCGCATCTCCTGCATTAGCCTGAACCAATGCAGACCGTGACTGAACTACTTGAGTTGATCCGCCGGGGTGCCGAGAAGCCCACAACCGTTGCCCTCGAGGTTACTCGCACCCGGGACCCGGAGAGCCACTTCGGCTGGGTCATCCGCCCCACCTTCTTCCTGTCTCTCGACGCCACCGGCCTCACCGTCCACCATTCCGCCAGCGGGGTACACGCCCTCCGGGGCGGGGCGGACGTGGTGCGCGGTTCCGGTGCCACGCGTTGGGTCTTTGAGGGGCGCGAGGTTCCTGCGATTGTCGACGTCGCCGATCTCCAGGTCCTCGGAATAGCCGGTTTCTTCCTCAAGCCAGCCGCCGTAATCAAAAATATGCACCTCGATGATGCTGATCTTGGCCTGATCCTCTCAGGGGAGGTTGCCGGGAGAACCACCTGGGTGGTGCCCAGCGCAGCTCACAGCCGTCTCCATCTCGAAGACCATCCCCGGCTGATCGAGGTGGATCAGGAACATGGCACCCTCCTCGCCGTGGAATCCGAGTGTGAACGCATCGAGGCCGTGAGTGTCCTCTTCCCTTCTGCTGTGCCTGATCCCGCTTGGGAAGGTACCGCCGTCGATTGGAAAGAAGAATGGGATGCGCAGCTGGCCGCATTGAAGGAGCCCGTTGAGCTGCCCGCGGCTGAGGATCTCCCCGGTTTCTTTGAGCAGCTCCCACCGCAGTCCGCGGATCTCCGTCGGCTGCGGATCTGGATCGGTGACGGCTCCCTGGAAGGTTCCTACCCGCGGTACAAGGTTGGCGAATCCGTACGCTTACCGCTTGCTTTTCGACGAGGTGAGCCACCCCTCCCCGGCCTGGAAACTACACGCCGCGGTTGGATCCGCCACCTGGACGAACCCGGTCCTCCGTGGCCGGTGATTTTCACCGGCGATGGCTGGTCCACCTATTCCGACATTTCGGTACCGGTGGACCACGAGGCTGAACTGAATGGCTGGTTCGCCTACGCAGCCTGGGACCCGGAAACCGTGTGGAACGACGTCAAGGTTGAGCGTATCTTCGGCGGCGTGGGTGGTTTCACCGATTCACGGCGTCTCTGGCAAGAGTTAGAGGACACCACTGAGGCATACAACGAAGACGAGATCGGGCTTCGCGATGTCATCTTAGATGTCACCCTCGACGGTGCCACTCCCCCACCCCTGGTCCCGGAACAATTCCAGACCGGAAGTATCCATGTGCTTGGCGATCACCTCTGGGTGCTCGACTACCGTCTCCCCGTGCTCCGGTGCTGGCAGATCAGCACTGGGCAGTACTTGGGGCAATCCTTCATTCCTGTTTCTCTGTCTATTCGCAGCGCGCTGTACTTCTCAGAAGACGTCATTCACAACGCGGAACAAGCCTGGGTACTGGTCCCTGGTTCATCTTCGTTGCCCCAGGCTTCATCATGGCATCCACCCTCTGATGCCATGGACGCCGAAGTGCCGGCGCCCTGGGAAATCATGCAAATATTTCCGGATGGACTCTTCTCCCTGGTCGATTTTGATGCGACCAGCGCTCGTAGCGCCCTGGGCAGGGCGAATCCTGACGGTACGTTCGACATCTGTGTCGTCCATACCGATGGCACCTCAGTAGGTGATCCCATCCGCATTGGCGAGCGATATTTCCTCCACAGCCTGCAGACAACCGTGGTCATCGGCCCCGACTTCCGGGTCGAATCTGTCGAGCACCACGAAATAGGAGTACCACCCTGGTCCTGGTTCACGAGCAAAGGTGTAGTTGTATCCAGCGCAGGGCCAGAACTCATTTTTCTCAACCAAGATTCAGGCATTGAGATCACCCGGTGGACCAAACCCGCGAACCATAACACCAACGTAGAGATCATCTCACCCAGCAAAATTATCGTGGCGATCCGCCCCGAAGCTCCTCGGCCATGGCTGCGTCCAGCGCCCACCGCACTCGCACTATTCGACGATAACCAATGGTCATCGATGGAGCTAGAAAGCTCGCATGAGAAGATCTAGGCCGCGGTAGCCTCTTTGTGGAGCACGGCACGGACAAGTTGGAGAAACTCACACTCTGCACCAGCCACTGCATCCAGTTGCTTCGGTTCAATGCGCAACACTGTATAGCCATGATTGGTGAAGAGCTTCTCCCGGTCACGCTCCGCTAAGAGCGCAGTCTCCAGCTGGTCTGGGGTGTCGGTCTTGTACTTTGATCGCCCGTCGATCTCCACGATGACCCGGTCATTGATCAGAAAATCCACCACATAATAGCGACCAGATTTCCCACGATTGAAACGCACCTGCGGCCTGATGGATGTGATTTCCGGCAGGTTGGCCTCATGGAGAATGAGCCGGGCCCGGGTTTCCTGCGCACTATCGGAGTTAGGGACAGAGAGCTCAATGGCCTCTCGAAAAACTGGGACGCCACGGCGTCGTTGGAGAGCCTCGAGTTCCCTGTGCAGATATTCGGGTGTAACTGACTCCCACTGGCGTCTCGCGGAATCAATAACAACCACAGCTGCATGTAAACCATCGTTGCGAGCAATGTCCAACACGGTACTGATCAGGCCGGTAACTCGGATTCCATGAAACTCCCGGATATCCCTCGCCGACAGATAGCCATACCTGTACACCACACCTTCGGGCCACTGCCTGGGCGATTTAGGAACCTTCTTACCCGGTAGGTAGCAGGCGACGGCATTTTCGATTGTTAAAGTTTGCAGTCCCCACAGCCTCGCCGCCGCCTGTCCCCCGACGACTGCTTTATCCACTGTCATCCCCACCGCAAATGCCTTCGCAGCTGCGCGTTCCCAGGGAGGAAGTCTGCGATAAGTGGCACCGCTCATTACCACTTCAGCGGTGAGTCTGATGAGGGATCCATCTACCAACTGGTCGTGGATATGACGATCAGAGTATGACAGGTGGGTGAGATTGATCAGTCCGTATTCTTTGCCCCAGTTTTTCATAACCTGACTATCAGGGCTGCGGCATTCAGACGCAATGACCCGGCCGAAGGTAGTCGCTGTTTCTGTGGAGAACTCACTGTTATCCACAGTCCAGAGCTCTGTGGGCTTGCCTTTTAGGCTTCCGAAATGCTACTACGACACCGCATTGCAGACATGAGTACTGATGTCGTAGTTCATCAGACTGATGTCTGTGGGGCGATGTCGTAGTTAGTTGGGAGGAAGGAAGTAGCCTACTGGCGGGGCTCAGGCTTCACCAGCGGGAACAGCACGGTCTCACGGATACCAAGGCCGGTCAGGGCCATGAGGAGGCGGTCGATGCCCATGCCGTTGCCGGAGGTGGGCGGCATGCCCTGCTCCATGGCGGAGAGGAAGTCCTCGTCAAGGACCATGGCCTCATCATCGCCGTCTGCTGCCAGGCGGGCCTGGTCTTCGAAGCGGTCGCGCTGGATGACCGGGTCAATCAGCTCGGAGTAACCGGTGGCCAGCTCGAAGCCACGGACATAGAGGTCCCACTTCTCGGTGACACCAGGCTTGGTGCGGTGCTGACGGGTCAGCGGGGAGGTCTCCACCGGGAAGTCTTTCACAAAGATCGGGCCGTGCAGCTGATCTTCACACAGCAGCTCCCAGATCTCCTCGACCAGCTTGCCGTGGCCCCAGCCGCCCTTCTCCGGAACAGCCAAACCGATGACAGCAGCGATCTCGCGTAGCTCAGCCACAGTGGAGTCAATGGTGACCTCAGGCTGACCTGGGAACTTCCGCTGCAGAGCTTCGTTCAGGGATGGGTACATCTCGATGGTCTTCCACTCGCCACCGAGGTCGTACTCAGTTCCATCAACCAGGGTCACCGCAGTGGTGCCGAATACTTCCTGGGCCACGTGCTGCACCAGCCCCTGGATTAGGGCGGCGCCCGTCTCATAAGTGCCCCAGGCCTGGTAGGTCTCCAGCATGGCGAACTCAGGTGAATGGGTGGAATCGGCACCCTCGTTGCGGAAGTTGCGGTTGACCTCGAAGACGCGCTCCATGCCACCGACAACACAACGCTTCAGGAAGAGCTCCGGTGCGATGCGCAGGTAGAGGTCCAGGTCGAAGGCGTTGGAGTTGGTCACGAAAGGACGGGCAGCAGCGCCACCGTGGAGGGTCTGCAGCATCGGGGTTTCCACCTCAAGGAAGTCCTGATCCTCCAGGTAGTGGCGCAGCGCACGCATGACCTTGATGCGGGTCAGGGCGTTGTTGCGGGCCTGTTCACGCATGATCAGGTCGGTGTAGCGGTGGCGGACGCGGGTGTCCTCGCTCATGTCGGCGAAAGCGACCGGAAGTGGGCGCAGGGACTTGGAGGCCATGTGCCAGGAGTCGGCCATGACGGAGAGCTCGCCACGCTTGGAGGCGATCACGCGGCCGCGGACGGAGACGATGTCGCCCATGTCCACCTCGGCCTTCCATGCGGCCAGGGACTCCTCGCCCACGGCGGCCAGGGACAGCATGGCCTGGACGGTGCTGCCATTGCCTTCCTGGATGGCGGCGAAGCAGAGCTTTCCGGTGTTGCGGATGAACATCACGCGGCCGGCGATGGCTACCTCATCGGAGGTCTCATCACCAGCGGCGAGGTAGGTCACGCCCTCGGCATCGCCTTCGCCGACAACATATTTGCTGCGGAGATCGGAGATGGAGATGGTGCGGTCCACCTCAACGGGGTAGGCGTCCTTTCCACTGTCCAGGATGCGCTCGCGCTTTTCGCGACGAATGCGCAGCTGCTCAGGCAAATCGGCGGAATTGTTCTTGGAAGTGGAATTGGAGTCAGTCACGGATACCAAGATTAGCCGATACCAGGGGTGGAGGAGGAATCACTCGATATTTTTGAAACCGATTCCCAGGGGGAGGCCGACGTTGTCGGTGAGTTGGACGTCGCCAAGCGTGACCGCAACAAACAGCCGCGCGTCACCGACCTCAGGCGCCGGCCCCATGTCCAGGCCGCGGAGCTCAAGGGAATCCGGCGTCACGCCGGCAGCCTCCAGCACGCCACGGGTGGTCTCAAGGACAACCTCCGCGCCGTGTTCAGCGGAGTGCGCACCGGCGGTCAGCGCGGCGGCGATCGCGGTGGCGCGGTCCCGGTCAGCCTCCGGGATGCGGGTGTTACGCAGGGAGATCGCCAGGCCATCCGGCATGCGCACGGTGGGCACGCTGTGGAGTTTCACCGGAATGTGGAGGTCATTGATGGCGCGCTGCACGGTCACCAGGTGCTCATAATCCTTATCGCCGAGCACCACATCAGACGCAGCTGTCACTCCAATCATGCCGAGCACACGCGTCACGGCTTCTGTACCCACCTGCGTGCGCACCCCACTGGGCCACAGCATTTCCTCGGTGTAGGGGAAGAGTGCGTCAATGTGCTCCCCGCGGATGCGCTCATGATCAGCCTCCGGGCCGGCATAGGCCACCACAACCACGGCACCCGGAAGGCGTTTCGCGGCACGGATCAAAGCGATGTGGCCTGCATGAAGGCCTTTCCCGAGTGGCACCAGCACCACCGGCTTACCTGTACGTCGCAACGCGCGACCGAACATCCCGATCTTTTCACTGCTGTCAAAAATTCGACCCTGCCCGTGCTCGAAGCTCATCCCCGGTCCTCCTTCTGGATTGCCCACAACTCGATATCCTGCGCGCGGGAGATCTCAGCCTGCCTGCGCGAGAGGTCCCGGAACAGTCGCTGCCGCCCGGGATCCTCGATGGATGCGTACTGCCCCATCAGATCATCAAGCTTAGGCATCGGCACAAACCGGTCAGCAGCGCCCTGCACGATCTCGCCGGTGGCCTCGCCGTCACCGATGAAACCATCCAGGAAAATCTCGGCATCCTGCACCAGTGTCCGGATATAACCCATATAGGTCACGGCGGCGGCGAGCTGGATGCGCTGGGCATCCTCAACCCGGATGGTGGAACCACCCAACTCCCCCACCAGCAATCCGACGATGGTCTCACCCAGCTCATCCGTTGAGGCCACCACCCAGCGATCCGCACCCAGAGGGTGAGCTGCCATCACGATCGCGCCGGAGGTTTCCAGTGGATCCATCACCTGGATACCGTGAGAAAGAGAGGTGTGCAGGAACATCTGCCCACGACGTGAGAAGGCCGTCAACTGCTCAACGGTGGCCTCCAGTTGGTCATCCGCCACCGCGATCACCACAAGTTCGCAGTTCCCGATTTCTTCAGCCCCGCTGACGGTTTCCACCATGTGGCCAACCGCCGACAATTCCAGAGACAGATCCACGGGGTTTGAACCATCAGTTAACACCCCGATCCGCAGGCGCGGTGCACGCACTATTTCTTACCCTTGTTCTTCGCAGCCGCCAGCAGGTCAGCCACGCTGACGCCACCTCGTCGCTCATCACGCCGGCGACGGCCACCACCGGCATCCGGGGCGGAGTGACGGGAAGGCTTCTCCTCTGGTTCAGCAATATCGGCAGCTGACTGTTCCACCTGCACATCCACCACATCCTGCGGCTCATCAGGAGCGGTCCACTCCGGGGTGGGCACGGTCTCCACGTGCTCCGGGGCCACCGGTTCAGGGGCACTGCTCTCAGCTTCCAGGTTCAGACGGTTCAGACGGTTCTGCTCAGTTTCCAGCTCAATGATGCGCCTGGCCTCAGCCTGGACCACCGCCGGTTCATAGACCCACTCGCGGCCGGAGAGTTCAGAGAGCTGCGCACGCATCTCCTCGAGCTGCTGACGGATCTCCTTCAGCGTCTCATTTTCCTTCACATTCAGCTCTGCCTGGTGTTGTTTCTCCAGACGGAACTTCTCGGCCTGAGCCTCAGCCTGCTTCTTCTCCAGCTCCGCGCGGTGAATGGTTTCCTGCTCATCAAGTTCCTGGCGCGCCATCTCCACCTGCTTGCGGTCACGGTAGAGAAGGAAGAAGGCGAGGATGGCTGACCACAGCGCTGCCAGCAGGGCGATCTTCTGGGCGCCGTCACTGTCCGTGAATAACATGATCACGCTGGCGACCAGAGCCAGGCCGATGAGAACCATCAACAGAATCTGTCCGCGGTCGGCAGAAGGCTGCTGCTTCGGCTCGCTGCCCGACGATTCTTGACTCATGGATTCCAATCTAGCCGATCGTTTCCCCGGATTGTGTAGGCGGGACCTCGCAACTGCGTTCAAGATATAATCCGGCGGCGGCAAGGGCGATCCCTCCCAGCGCAGAAGCCAGGGCACCAGGGAGATCCTCGGATGCCGCAATCAGCTCGCCCACGCGGGGAATCACAAAACTGGACACGCCCACATAGATTCCACCCACGATCGCACCGGTCCACGCCCCCGCGCGGCCCAGGATCATCAGCTGCGCAACCGTCACCGGATTCATCTGACTGCTGTCCTGACCGATCATGCCGTCACCGACCCGGCCACGGACCTTCACAGCCGCGAACACACAGATCACGGCCAACACCCACAGGCTCACCGACACGGTCACGGGGATGGTGGTCATGGACCCGTAGAAACGCCACGTGAGTATCGCAGAGACCGCGGCGATGAAACCACCGACTCCGATCAGCACCGCAGTGGACGTTCTCTGCATGGGCTAGGACTCCCTGACCTTGGTTACGCCTTCAATGTCTGTGGGATCCAGGTTCTCCACCAGGGCTGCCACGGTGGATCCGTGCAGCACCGCCTCTGGTTCAATCTCCAACCATGGGATGAGCACGAAGGCACGTTGCCAGGCCCACGGATGCGGGAGGGTCAGTTCGGGGTCGTCCGAGAGCAGTTCATGCCCACCGTCACGAACCTGAACAATGTCCACGTCCAATGTCCGCGGGCCCCATTTGCGGGTGCGGACGCGATCGGCGTCATTTTCCAGTTTCTGTCCGCGACGCAACAACTCAATGGGGGTGCAGTCGACATCCACCACGAGAATGGCATTGAGGAACTCATCCTGATCCTCCACGCCCCATGGCGGGGTGGCGTAGATGGAGGAGACCGCAACAGTCTCATCCTTGAATTCCTCAAGAACCCCCTGCAGGAGGGTGTAGCGGTCATCCATGTTGGATCCGATGGAGAGCACGGCACGCATCTAGTTCACTGCCTTCTGATGAGTCTTCTGATTCTGGTGGGTCTTCCGCGAACGACGGGCAACCACTGCCACGTCCCCGAAGGTGCGTGGGATCGGCGCCTTCGGCTTATGGATGGTCACCTCAACGGCATGCAGCGCACCGAAGGTCTCCATCACCTTCTCCGCAGACTCAGTGGCCACGGTTTCAATGAGATCGCGGGACGGGCCCTCCACGATGTCTGCAATCAGGAGTGCCAACGCACCATAGTCCACGGTGTCAGAGAGATCATCGCTGGCACCTGCCGCGGAGAAATCCATCCAGCAGGTCACATCCACGATGAAAGGCTGGCCCTGTTCCTTCTCAAAATCGAAGACCCCGTGGTGTCCGAAACATTCCAGGCCCTTGAGTTCAATACGGTCAGCCATGATAGGCACCTGCGCTTCTCCAATGAGCTGCCACATCCACGGCGTCACGGGACACCGGAACATTATGCACCCGGACCCCCCAGGCACCCATGTGGGCAGAGACTGCGGTAACGGCGGCGGTTGCCGGGTCGGCGTCGACAGGCGTCACCTCAAGGCCACGTTCACGCCGCACGCCGGCAAGAAACCTCTTGCGGGAGGCACCCACCAGGATCGGGAACTCGCCGCCGATGAACTCAGGCAGTGCATTGAGCAGCGCCCAGTTATCCTCGCGGGACTTGGCAAAACCGAGGCCCGGGTCAAGCACGATCTGGTCCCTGGACACCCCGGCGGCCAGCGCGCGGGCGACCAGCTCATCCAGGGTCTGGTGCACATCGGCGACAACATTGCCACCATGATCGGCATTACCGGCCGCGTCACCGAACTGCACGGTCCGCCAGTGCATGAGGCACACCGGGATCTTGGCATCAGCCATCACGGCGAACATCTCCGGATCGGCCAGACCGCCGGAGACATCATTGATCATGGACACCCCGGCCTCAGCCGATGCCGCAGCCACCGAAGCGCGCATGGTGTCCACCGAGGTGTGGATCCCCTCCTCGTGCAGCGCACGAATCACCGGCACCACCCGGTTGAGCTCGGTCTCGGGATCAACGCGCACGGCGCCGGGGCGGGTGGATTCACCACCCACATCGATCATGTCCGCACCTTCAGCCACCAGCTGGCGGGCATGGGCAAGAGCCAGGTCCACCTCCACGAAGCGGCCACCGTCGGAGAAGGAATCCTCGGTGACGTTGACAATCCCCATCACCAGACACCGACCCGGGATGGTCAGGGTGTCCACATTCATCTAGTTCCCCCGAATCAGGCTGAAGATCTCCGCGCGCGAAGCCGCATTGTTCTTGAAACCACCGCGCACGGCGGAGGTGGTGGTGACGGCACCCGGCTTCCGGATGCCGCGCATTCCCATGCACAGGTGCTCGGCCTCAATCACCACGGCGACGGCCTGGGCATCAAGCTTGTCCACGAGCGCATCAGCAATCTGTGATGTCAACCGCTCCTGCACCTGAGGGCGCTTCGCGTACATGTCCGCGAGCCTGGCCAACTTGGACAGACCGGTCACCTTGCCACTGTTACCGGGGATATAGCCGATGTGTGCCACGCCGAAGAACGGCACCAGGTGGTGCTCACAGGTGGAGTAGATCGGGATCTCCCGGACCAGAACCAGCTCCTGGTGATCCTCGGAGAAGGTCTTTTCCAGCACAGAGGTGGGATCCTCGTGAAGGCCGGCGAAAATCTCCCGGTAGGAGCGGGCCACACGTGCCGGGGTGTCCAGCAAACCCTCGCGCTCTGGATCCTCGCCCACGGCGATCAGCAGTTCGCGGACCGCAGCCTCAGCGCGTTCCTGGTCGAACTCCCGCACCGCGTCGATGTTGTTAGACACGCTTGTCTCCTTCATTGTCAGCTCCCGGCTCTTCTGCCTGATCGGCATCGATATCCACGGCGTCCTGCATCATGCCGGGGCGTTCTTCCACAGGCTCGGAATTGTCCGGATGATCCGGACGCTCATGGTCCGGCAGACGGAAACCGATGACCTGTGTGGGAGCATCCCCCGGGCTGCTGCCCTTGTTTCCACGGGAGACATTACCGGGGGTGTGCTCATCGCCGGTCGACTGGTCCATCAGTTCCTGGTCGCCGAAGCCATAAGCCTTCATGCCGGGGTGTTCCCCACTGTGGTTCTTCCGGGCATAAGGATTGGGGCGGGAGGTGTCGGGTGCAGGTCCCTGCTCCGGAACCCTGGTGGCGCCGCCGAAGTCGGTGCCACCGGCATTCGCACTGCCCGGCACCGTCCAATCAGCTGGCGGCGGGGTGCCATAACGGTTGGGAGCCGGGGTGGAACCGGTGCTCCCGGGAACCTCAGCAGGGGTGTCCCCGGCGGGCTTCTGCGCCTCGAGTTCCTTGCGTCGACGTTCACGGGCCGCCTTGGATGCCTCCACAATGGAGAAGCGCTTCGGTGGTTCCTCGCCGCGTTCGATGGCCAGCTCCACCGGGGTCTTCACCGGTTCGCGGCCCTCCTGCTGCGGGAAGCGGGAATCCTCGTCCGGGAACACCTCATCAATGCTGCGTGGCACGATATCGGTGAACAACACCTCAAGGTCAGGACGACGCAGGGTTTCCTTCTCCAGGAGCTTCTCCGCCAGTTCGTCCAGGTGATCGCGGTACTCATGGAGGATCTGATAGGAGACCTCATGGGCCTTGTTGAGCAGGTAGTTGACCTCGGTGTCGATCAGCGCCGCCACCTCCTGGGAGTGGGTCAGCGTTCCGCCGCCCCCACGCCCTGAGAAGGGATCGCCCTGTTCCTCACCGTATTTGACCATGCCCACCGCGGGACTCATGCCGTATTCGGTGACCATCGCGCGGGCGATTTTAGTGGCCTGTTCGATGTCTGCCGAGGCACCGGTGGTCGGTGCACCGAACACGAGCTCCTCAGCTGCGCGGCCACCCATGGCGAAGACCAGGCGTGCGAACAACTCATTGCGGTTGTACATGCCCTTGTCATCTTCCTGGGCGGTCATGGCGTGGCCGCCGGTACGACCGCGGGCGAGGATGGTCACCTTGTACACACGCTCGATATCAGCCAGGGCCCACGCGGACAGGGTGTGGCCGCCCTCGTGGTAGGCGGTGACCTTCTTCTCCTGCTCGGAGATGATCTTGGAGGAGCGTCGTGGACCACCGATCACGCGGTCGGTGGCCTCCTCGAGTGCGTCAGCGGTGATCACGTTGCCGCCGATGCGGGCGGTCAGGAGAGCTGCCTCGTTGAGCACATTGCCCAGGTCCGCACCGGACATACCTGCGGTGCGCTTGGCCAGTGACTTGATATTGGCATCGGGGGCGAAGGGCTTGCCCTTGGCGTGGATCTCCAGAATCTGCTCACGACCCCTGAGGTCAGGGGCGGTGACGGGAATCTGGCGGTCAAAACGGCCCGGGCGCAGCAGAGCCGCATCCAGCACATCGGGACGGTTGGTGGCGGCCATGAGGATGACGCTGCCACGGTCACCGAAACCGTCCATCTCCACCAGGAGCTGGTTGAGGGTCTGCTCACGCTCGTCGTGGCCACCACCCATTCCTGAGCCACGGGCACGGCCCACGGCGTCAATCTCATCGATGAAGATGATGCAGGGGCTGTTCTCCTTGGCCTGCTTGAACAGGTCACGGACGCGGGAGGCACCGACACCCACGAACATCTCCACGAAGTCTGAACCCGAGATGGAGTAGAACGGCACACCCGCCTCGCCGGCAACAGCGCGCGCCAGCAGGGTCTTACCGGTTCCGGGAGGGCCATACAGCAATACACCGCGTGGGATCTTGGCGCCCAGTTCCTGGTAGCGCGTGGGATCCTCCAGGAAATCCTTGATCTCATGGAGTTCATCCACGGCTTCATCAGCACCGGCCACATCTGCGAAGGTGTTGGTCGGGGTGTCCTTGGTCAGCTGTTTTGCCTTGGATCCACCCATGCCGAACATGCCACCGCCCTGCGCACGGGACAGGAAGAAGATGAGCAGACCGAAGATGATCAGCATCGGCAGGATGAAGCTGAGCATGGAGACCAGGAAGTTATCCTGGGTGACGTTGGTGGTGTAGGACTCAGCGCCGGAGGCTTCCACCTTCTCGAAGATCACCGGTGCGGTGCGCGCCGGGTACTGGGAGATGATCTCCTCCACACCCTCGCGTTCCTCCACGTCGATAGGCTCACGCAGGGTCAGGCGGACGCGCTGTTCGCGGTCGTCGATCTGTGCTTCGGCGACGTTGCCGGCCTCCAGCTGCTCCATGGCAACGGAGGTGTCCACTTCCTGGAAATTCCTGGTATCACTGGTGAACAGTGAGAACAGGAACAAAACAATGAGGACTACGGCGGCGATGCCACCGTATTGCAGGTATTTCTTGTTCTTCATGCGCAATGGCCGTCCCGGCTGGAGCCTGCGGTCCGGCCCATGCCTTTCTCGGGTCTATGGGTGAAACACTGGGTGGAGCATTAGGTGAAACTCTGACTAGCAGGTCATTGATGTGTCAACGTTCGGCAGGGCAGAATCGTTCCCACACCTAATCCGAGTAGACGCGTGGCTCGAGGGTACCCACATAGGGCAGGTCGCGGTAACGCTCGGCGAAATCAAGGCCGTATCCCACGACGAACTCATTCGGGATATCGAATCCGACATCGTACATGTCGATGTTGGCGGTCAGCCGCTCCGGCTTACGCAGGAGGGTGATCACGTTGAGGGACTTCGGGTGGCGGTTTTTCAGGTTGCGCATGAGCCAGGACAGGGTGAGTCCGGAATCGATGATGTCCTCGATGATGAGGACGTTGCGGCCTTCAATGTCCTTGTCCAGGTCCTTGAGGATGCGCACCACGCCGGAGGATGAGGTGGAGTTTCCATATGAGGATACCGCCATGAACTCGGACTGCGTGGGGATGGACAACATGCGGGAGAAGTCCGCCAGGAAGTAGAACGCGCCCTTGAGCACGCACACCAGGATCAGATCCTCCTCGGAGTCCTTGAACTCCTCGGAGACCCGGTCAGCCATCTCACGGATGCGCTCCTTGAGCTTCTCTTCGCTGATCAGGACGGACTCGATATCGTCCCCATACGGGTTGGTCGGGACGTTGAAGTCCTTCTGGTCTGCCATCTCCACGTTGTTGCCCATAGTCTTACGCGCACCTTCTTTTGTTCGTGTGTTGTCTCAACCGGTGACCCTAAGCTTGCCACTTACACGCACCACTTCCAACCTCCCCGTGGCGGCTTTGCCCACCGCCACGCCCCCCTGCCCATGCCAATGGGTGAGCAGACGGTCCACCGCCTCCACCTTCCGTGAGGTCACGCGCACCCCATGGCCGCGCAGGAAATCCGCCAGCATGCGCCGGCGCAGTGCGAACGGTTCGCTGGCCAGCGACACCGGAAAACCATCTGACCACTCACTGCGACGCTTATCGACGAAAAACTCCAACGCCTCGCCCTCCATGGCAGCCCTGCCTGCCGCGAGCGCCAGTCCCGGAACCGGATCACCCTCGTGGATGTCGCGAAGAAGTGGAATCAACTGCTCCCGGATGGACACCCGTCGGAAAGCGTGGTCGAAATTCTGCGGATCAGACCACGGCGAGAGTTGTAATTCCTCGCAGGCCCCGTGGGTATCGGCTCGCCGCACACCCAGAAGGGGTCGGATGATGGTGAGGTCGGGGCGTCGAGAAGCACTTTTCATCCCCGCGGGATTGCCCCGCAGCCCGGCGAGCAGGAAGGTCTCGGCCTGGTCATCCATGGTGTGCCCGGTCCAGATCATGTCGGTGAGCTGGGCAAACTCTGCATAACGAGCCTCCCGCGCCGCAGCTTCCATGCTGCCTGCGGGCACGGTGACGGACCGGATCACCGCCCGCGCGCCCATGGATTCAGCCTGGTGGGCAGCCATTTCGGAGACCGCGGCGGAATTGTCCTGCAGATTGTGATTGATGCAGATCGCGGTGACGCGGGCCCCCTCCGCGCGGGCGGCGGCCACCAGCGCGAGGGAATCAGGGCCCCCGGAGAGCCCGATATGGACATGCTCACGCAGATACGCGCGGACCGCCACGCGCAGTTTCAGGAAATGCGGGCTGATTCTGGGCAGGGGTAGATCGCCGATGGTGGCGGGCACCTAGAACTCCCTGAGGACGGTGGCCATCTCATCCATTGCGGCGCGTGCATCAAGGATATTCGACCCGTTGGACACGAATGCGAAGGTGTACACCCGGTCCGAGGTCACCGTTCCCGCAAGCGCGGAGGTGGCGGTGAGGGTGCCTGTTTTCGCACGGACCCAGCCGGCTCCACCGAGATCCTCATAACGATCGATCAGGGTGCCGTTACCCCCGGCGATGGGGAGGGTGTTGAGCAAGGGGCGCAGGGTGTCGCCGGTGGCGGCGGCGTGGAGGAGATCATCGAGAAGTCGCGGGGTGATGAGGTTGTCAAAGCTCAGTCCTGAATTATCCACGATGTTCACACCCGTGAGATCAAATCCCTGTTGCTCGAGAATATCCATGGTCAGGCGTGCTGAGCTGGCGGTGTCGGTGGGTTCCCCGCGGTGCTGCGCCACCTCGCGGCCGATGGCCTCGGCCATGACATTGTCGGATTCCTCCATCATGCGACGCAGCCGGGTCTCCAGGTTTTCAGATTCTGTGGTGGCCAGGACGAGCGCTTCAGAGGTGGCGGTTCCCTTGCCGGTATCGTCCGCGCCCACCCGGTCCGCCAGGGCCTTCGCCACATCCAGGGCCGGGGTGTGGGTGCGGGGCAGATCACCGTAACTGCCACCGATGCGGCCACCTTCGATCATGACGGGTTCAACGGGGGCGATATAACCTGCATCGATGTCAATGCGCTCCCAGCCCGGCGCGAAGGTCTCAGCGCTCCAGATGGAGGTGTCCACCAGAACCGTGTCGATGCTCTGCCCCTCCAGCTGCTCCGCCAGATCATCGAGCTGCTCCTGGCTCATGGTGACATCACCCGCTGCACGGATCACCACCGTTCCGGGGGTATCCCCAGCTACGACATCAGTCGCGATGGTGTCATCCCATCCAAGTTCATAGAGTGCAGCGGCAGCGGTGAGGATCTTGGTTGCCGACGCCGGGCGGACGGGGGCATCCGGGTTCTGCGACCAGATGATCTCACCTGTGTCCACGTCCCGGATCTGGCCCACGAAACGCCCCAGCCGGGGGTCATCCGCGGCTGTTTCCAGCGCGGCCCGAAGCTGAGTGAAATCCACCTCTGCCTGGGCCTGGACGGGTTGGAAGATCTCTGTGGGTGCCGCCACCGTGTAGGCGGGAGGGTGGTTCAGGCTGTTGATCTGGGCGTTGATGCCCAGTCCCGCCACGCCAACCACCACAGCCAGTGCGCCTACCGATGAGGCAATCCACCAACCATTCTTCATGTGGGTTCTCCTCAACACTGTGTCTCTCCCTGGGATTCGGATCCGGTCTCACACCTTATATCGCGTGCCAACCCAGCCAGAAACCATAGACACGCTAGAATCTTGGGCTAGCATCAGACTTTTCATGATCACCCCTGATCAGCGACCGAGAAGATAAGGACATTCAATGAGCGTCGAAGTAACCGTTGAGATCCCGAAGGGTTCCCGCAACAAGTACGAGATCGACCACGAGACCGGCAAGGTCTACCTCGACCGTTACCTGTTCACCCCGATGGCCTACCCACTGGACTATGGCTACATCGATGACACCCTCGGCGAAGACGGCGACCCGATGGATGCCCTGGTCATCCTGCCTGAATCCGTGTTCCCGAATGTGATCGTGAAGTCCCGCATCCTCGGTGTGTTCAAGATGACCGACGAGGCCGGCGGCGATGACAAGCTCCTCGCGGTTCTGGATGACCCTCGCTACGACCACCTCCAGGACATCTCCGATGTCTCTGACTTCCTCAAGGATGAAATCGAGCACTTCTTCGTCCACTACAAGGACCTGGAGAAGGGCAAGCACGTCGAAGGTGCCGGCTGGGGCGACAAGGCCGAGGCTGAGAAGATCTTCGCTGACTCCATCGAGCGTTTCAAGGCTTAAGTTCTTGATAGATCCAACCCGCGTCCCTATCTGTAGGGGACGCGGGTTCTTTCTATTCCCCAGCCTGTCGGTAACCCCGGCGCAGATCCTCCACCACCCGTGGATGATCCAGGGTGGATGGCTCCAGCATGCGTGGTTGATTGTCTTCGCCGAATACCGCGGAGGCTGCGAGTACCTCCTGGTTGAGGAATTTCAGCTCAGGGGTATCAGAGCGAAGCTCTAGTTCCATTCCTGTTGGGCCGCACAGCTGGAAACCCCAGTCACCGAAGGTGGGCACGTGCACGTGATAGGGGATCACCGTCCCGCACCCAGCCGCGGTGAGTGTGGAACCAACCCTCCAGAACACATCCGGGGTGGTGTACGCGCTGGATGATTGGACCACCATCCGTCCCCCCTCATTCAGACGGGCTAGGGCGAGGGTGTAGAACTCCTGCGAGTACAACCTGGCCATCGTGTCATTGTTGGGATCAGGCAGATCCACGAAGATGGCATCATAACGCTGCCCCTGGGCACCACCACCGCGCAGCCACGTGAAGGCATCATCGGTGATCACCGATACCCGTGGATCCTCCATGGAACCTCCGTTGTCGGGACGCAGGATGGTGTTGGCCACCTCAATCACCATGGGATCAAGCTCCACCTGGGTGATCGCCATATCGGGGAAACGCAGCAGTTCCCGGGCGGCCAGGCCGTCACCACCACCGATGATCAGGGCGGATTGCGCATCATCGGCCAGCCCCGGATACACCAATGACTCGGTGTAGCGGTGCTCATCACGGGTGGAATACTGCAGTCCACCATTGAGATACAGGCGCATGTCAGCGCCCCGTTCAGTGATCACAATGTCCTGGTAGTCCGACTGCTGGGCGAACACCACCGGATCCCGGTAGAGCTGCTGCCTGGCAGTGGCCACGATGCCATCGGAACGGAGCAGGACGATCGCCAATAACGAGATGGCTGTCAATAATCCCACCACCGCGCCGATGAACTGGGGCCGGGGCAGCAGGTGACGGAGCAGGACGCATCCGACGAAAAGAGCGGCCAGGAGGTTGATCATGCCGGCCGCCGCCGCACCACGCATCATTCCCAACCAGGGCAGGAGGATGAAGGGCCAGGACAATCCACCGACCAGCGCACCGAGATAATCAGCGGCGTTCAGGGTGGCCACCAGGGATCCGGTGGTGCGGGCATCAGCAAGACGACCGCGTTGGATCATGGTCATCAACAGAGGTAATTCGGCACCGACGAGGATGCCGATCAGTGCTGTGGCCAGCACCAGCATCCACAGGTTCTGCCCCAGCACCGCGAATGTCATGTACAGCATCAACGCGGAGAGCCCGCCAACCAGCCCCAGGAGGGTTTCCACCGCCAGGAAGGTCTGGGCAGGCCAACGCAGGAAGGGTTTGACCAGGATGGCTCCCACTCCCAGTGCCGCCACATAACCCGCAACGATCAAGGAGGTTTCAACGATACCGCCGCCATTCAAGCTTGCGGACAGCGAAATCAACGCCAGCTCATACACCAGCCCCGATGCCGCACAGATCGCGACAGAGACCAGCAACAGCCAGCGCCACACCCGGCTTAATTCAGCCGGCCGAGCTAGATCAGACATGCAGCGTTGACTGCCCCCACCACGACGAGGATCACCGAAGCCACCACGGCACCGGAACGCAGTTTCGGATCCTCCACCAGATCACGGAACCGACCCGGGATGAACACCTCCAACAACGCCATCACGATCACCTGGATGACCAGACCCAAGGCACCGAACACCGCCGTCTCAATCAACCCCTGCCAGAGATTATCCGAGGAGTTGAGCACCGCCGTGACCACGATGATGCCGATGGATACCTGCTGCGCCACGGTGATCACAGCAGCATTGGGCAGGTGATGGACAAAGACCAGCTCATGGAGCTTACCCGGGGTGATGAGGTCCAAGATGACAAACCCGACCACCAGGATCACGGCGGCGAGGACAAAGTAGGCGAGGGTGCCCACGACACCATTGATCAGATACTCACTCATATTTTCCACTCCTGTTGTTATTTCACGCCGCCGCTGGATCCGGATGATCCACCGCTGGAATTGCTGGGTGCTGAAGGAACAAAACCTGGGCCGAGCCAGATGAACGCGCCGTTGTTCACACGCTCAAGGCCTTCAATGGTGATCCGGCAGTCAGACGTGCCCTCCCCGGCGACAATCACCAGCTTCTTCGGGTATCTGAGGTAGGTATCACCGGTGGCCGGGTCGGTGGCACGCTCGCTCGGACGCTCCATCGCTTCGATCCGGTCGGCCACACCGGTTTCACCCGCACAGCTATAGCTGCCGGAACTTCCCGACCAGCTCTCCGCGATGCGATCCTCCACCGGGGGTTTGGTCACCAGTGCAAAGATCAGGCTCAACACCGCGAAGAACAGGAAGATCAGGCCCAGTGTCCTGGCTGTTTTTGAATTCATGGGCGGTACTCACTCCTCGTGCTGACAATGGTGTTCTCCCCCGGGTACAGGTGGTGTGTCCACCAGTGCCACGTTCCGTCGATACAGGCACCACGCAATGCGGTGAGATGGTGATCACCCACACCGGGGAAACTAACGATCAGCCAGTCCCCACCGGCAGCGGCGATTGCGGACGCCTCCTCCACGAAGTCAGCTGGATTGAGCTGGCGGGTGGAGGTTTCCAGACGATAGGCAGGCTTGGTCATAGCCTCAGGCAAGGGCCATTCCTCCCCGGCGTTGCAGGAGATCTCCTCCCGAAAGCGCCCGGAGGGCGCGTCGACGGTGACCACATGGGAACCGCCAATCACCACCAGGTGCAGTGAGGACTGGGTGGTCGGGTCGTCGATAAGCAGATCAGCGAGGATCTCAGGCATGGGTGCATTCCAACGCACGCCCAGATCCCCGGCGCGGATATCAGCTGGGGTGCAGGTAAGTTGCAGCATCAGCTTCTCGGCGCGGGATAAACGGTCAGCTCGCCGGGCAGCACCTTCCAGCCCAGGGAGGGTTCCGGTGACGAGTCCTCGCTGAAGGTCTCAAACCCGAGCAGCCCATTGCCGCCGGTTTCGGCCATGTCCCAGTACTCGAAACGGCCGCTCTCGGGGACGCCGGTGGTGCCTTCGGAGTAGAACTGCCCCACGCCACTTTCCACCTTGCGGTAACGAACACCCTCGACCGTGAGTTCCTGCGCCGGCTGGACATCCAGATCAGGTCGGGAGATCCACCAGCTGAGGTTGAGTTGACCTTCGTCATAGTCCACGCTCAGGTACTCGCCACCCCTACCGCCCTCGAGAAGGTACTCATGCCAGGTGTAGGCACCCTGACGCATGGTGATCGCGCCGCGACAAACATAATCCACACCGCCATAACCCACGATCGCGCCGGGCCCCAACACATCCGGGCCGAAATCAGCCGACCCGTCACTGAACTTGAGAGGATCCTCGCGGGGCCGCGGTGTCTGCTCGGCGTTCTTCTTCTTCGCCGAGATGACAAAGAAGACGACCGCCACGATGGCGAGGACAATGGCCAGAATTAACCAGGTGGAATTCATGAAAACGTGCTCCCATGGGTTGGAGATTTGTTACCAGCAGAACAGTACATGGTGAAACGCTTATATAGCAGGGGCTACTCCATTCCCCGGACCGCGTCGTTAATGTAGATGGGGAAACAAGTCCTTTAACCACCATCCCCATGACAACAAGGAGCACATGATGAAGGAAGTCAGCGTCAACGAAGTTCCAGCAGACGCCCAGTTGATCGACGTCCGCGAAAGCGACGAATACGCCGAGGTCCGTGCAGACGGCGCCATCAGCATCCCCATGAGTGAATTCACCTCGCGTGTGGGTGAGCTCGACCTGGACCGCGACATCTACCTGATCTGCAAGTCCGGAGGCCGTTCCGCTCAGGTCGGTGAATACCTGGAACAGCGCGGCATTGACTCCATCAATGTCGCAGGTGGCACCCAGGGTTGGGTCCAGGCGGGACTTCCCCACACCTCTGCATAATGTGTAGGGCCCCTGCGGTGGGAAACCCTTAACCACGACATCGCATCCACGACATCAGTAGTGATGTCGTAGTTAACCGGACTGATGTCTGCAATGCGATGTCGTGGTTCGGGATTTCGGCCCCTCCAGACCCGTCCCCCAACCCCCTACCTCCCCGCCCCAGGTGAATTCTGGAGAAATTTTCCCACCCTCCCTTCCAGCACTGCAACCGCCAAAATCCCTGCCCAGGCCGCAGTCAGTGAGAAATAATTAATAATGGGCCTTAACCCATGATTAGCGCGTTCAACCTTTTGCCGTTATCGTGAAAGCATGCCTTCGCATCCCGATATTCCCAGAGAGCTCCTCGAATCCCCCAGCTACCAGCTTGAGAGACTCCGTCGCCGTACCCGCGATGAGGTGGAGTCTCAGCTGGCGCATCACGGCACCACCATGCGCGAATTCTGGACTTTGACCTGCCTGGTCAATGCCGATGCCTCCAGCCAGTCCGCTCTGTGCGACATGCTGGCCATCGATGCCTCGGATATGGTCAGACTCGTCGATGCGCTGGAGAAACACGGGTGGGCGAAGCGTGAACGTGACCCGAAGGATCGTCGTCGTCAGATCGTGGCGTCGACAAAGAAGGGTCGCGCCGCCCAATCGGAATTGCACAAGGTGGTGAGCACTGCGGAGGATGTCTCCCTCGATGAGTCCACTTCCAAGCAGTTGAAGCACCTTCGCAAATTGGCAGCCGCAATCATTTCCACTGAAGAGGACTAAATAGCAACGTGTCTTTAAGCAAGGTTCCCTCCCACTACCTGAGGGCATCCGACGCGCCTCCCAAACGCACCCTGTGGGACATTCTGACTGACATTTCCACCAGGTACCCTGAGGCTGCCGCCATCGATGACGGCCAGGTGCTCACCTATGCGGAGTTGATGCAGGAGGTCACCGCTCTCGCATCCGAGATGCATGCGCAGGGTATCCGTCGTGGTGACCGGGTGGGAATCCGCATGCCTTCCGGCACGCGCGATCTGTATATCTCCATCCTGGCGACCCTTGCCGCTGGAGCCGCGTATGTGCCGGTCGATGCCGACGATCCGGAGGAACGCGCCGAGATGGTTTTCGGGGAAGCCCACATCAATGCGCTGTTTGATGCCACCGGCTTCCACATGATCAAGCCGACCCCGGGTGGGGATACCCGCCGTCCGCGCCTGGATGATACCGCGTGGATCATCTTCACCTCGGGTTCCACAGGTAAGCCCAAGGGTGTGGCTGTGTCTCACCGCTCGGCGGCCGCCTTCGTGGATGCGGAGGCCCAGATGTTCCTGGTGGATCATCCACAGGGTCCGCTCGGCCCGGAGGACCGCGTGCTCGCCGGCCTGTCGGTGGCATTCGATGCCTCCTGCGAAGAGATGTGGTTGGCCTGGGGTCACGGTGCCTGTTTGGTTCCGGCTCCTCGCTCGCTGGTGCGTTCCGGCATGGACCTCGGTCCGTGGCTGATCCGTCGCGATATCACCGTCGTGTCCACGGTGCCCACCCTCGCCGGCCTGTGGCCTGCGGAGGCCCTGGCGCATGTGCGCCTGCTGATTGTCGGCGGTGAGGCCTGTTCCCAGGAGCTGGTCGAACGCTTATCGACGGATGATCGTGAAGTATGGAACACCTATGGCCCCACTGAAGCCACGGTTGTTGCCTGTGGCACCCAGCTCTACCCCGGCAAGCCTGTCGGCATCGGCCTTCCACTCGCCGGTTGGGATCTCGTGGTGGTTGATGCTGACGGCCAGCCCGTCGGCATGGGTGAAGTCGGTGAACTCGTCATCGGCGGTGTGGGCCTGGCACGTTATCTCGACCCCGAGAAAGACCGCGAGAAATACGCTCCCCTGCCGAGTGTGGGATGGCACCGCGCCTACCGTTCCGGTGACCATGTCCGCCTGGAGGAGGATGGCCTCTATTTCATTGGTCGCGTTGATGATCAGGTGAAGATCGGTGGCCGCCGCATTGAGCTCGGTGAGGTCGATGCCAATGTGGCTGCCCTGCCGAATGTGCGTTCCTCCGCAGTCGTGGTGCAAACCACCGGCGCCGATGAGAAGGTGCTCGTGGCGTATGTCTCGCTCGAGGACGAAGAGACCGGTTTCAACCATCGTGAAGCCTCCACACGCCTCGCTGAGATGATGCCCGCCGCCCTGGTTCCCCGCATCCACGTGATGGAGGAACTCCCGGTGACCACCTCCGGCAAGGTGGATAAGAAATCCCTGCCGTGGCCGCTGCCCGGCACCACCGTGGAGGCCGAGGGCCTCAGCGAGACGGAGAACTGGATCGCCGAACTCTGGGTTGATGTCCTCGGAACATCCGTGTCCGGCAATGATGCTGATTTCTTCTCCCTCGGTGGAACTTCCCTCGCTGCCGCCACCCTGGTGGGTCGCATCCGCGAGAAGGTCCCCACGGTGGCCGTGCGTGACCTCTATGATCACCCGCGTCTGGAGAAGCTCGCTGAGCGTGTGGAATCAGTGGCCACTGACACAGGGGTATCACTCAGTGAAACCGCCACCACCGTCCGCCGGGATGTCACGCTCGTGCCCGCCGGTACCCGGATTGCCCAGAGTCTCATCCAGATCCCGATCATGACCCTGCAGGCTGCCCAGTGGATTGCCTGGTTGGCTCTGGGTAACAACATCATGGCGGGTCTGGGCTTCGACTGGGCCAGGCCCATCTCCTGGTGGCTGGTCATCGGACTCATTCTCATCTTCGCCACCCCGATCGGTCGCCTCCCCATCGGCGGCTGGGGTGCCCGTCTGCTCACCCGGGGCATCCAACCCGGCGACCATCCCCGTGGTGGTTCCGTACATCTGCGGATCTGGGCTGCGGAACGGCTCGCAGATGCCTCCGGTTCGCGCAATATTTCCGGTGCGACCTGGGTGAACTACTTCGCCCGTTCCCTCGGTGTGAGTGTGGGCAAGGGTGTGGATCTGCACTCCCTGCCACCGATCACCGGCATGCTCACCCTGGGTGACAATGTGTCCATCGAACAGGAGGTTGATCTCCGCGGATACTGGCTCGACGGCGATATCCTCCGACTGGGAACCATTGAGATCGGTCGGAACGCCCGCATCGGAGCCCGCTCCACGCTGTTACCCGGCACCGTCATCGGCGAAGGTGCGCACCTGCTGCCAGGTTCCACCGTCACCGGCGACAAGGACATCAAACCCGGTTCCCGCTGGGCTGGATCCCCGGCGCAGAAGGTGGGCCGCGCGAAGCACCGCTTCCCCCAGGAACACCCACCACGGCGTACCCGCTGGGTTCCGGTATTCGGGGCCACCTCGATGCTGTTGTCCCTCCTTCCATTGGCGGCCATCGGTGTAGGTGCGGTGGTGACGTTGTGGTTGGCGTCGATAAGCTCTCTGACCCTTGTCTGGGGCGTGCTGCTATTTGCCACCGTCGGCGCGCTGGCCGCGTTTGTGGCTTACACCGTGGCCATCTGGGTGCTGGTGCGGCTGCTGAGCATTGGCGTTCGGGGTGCCATCACGCCGGTGAGGTCCAGGCTCGGTTGGCAGGTGTGGGCGATTGAACGCCTGATGGATGATGCCCGCACGTATCTCTTCCCGCTGTATGCGGCGCAGCTGACCCCGATGTGGTTCCGCAGTCTGGGCGCGAAGATCGGCAAGGATGTGGAGATCTCCACCGCCGTGATGGTGCCCAAGCTCGCCGAGATCCGCGAAGGTGCCTTCCTGGCCGATGACACCCTCATCGGTGGTTATGAACTGGGTAATGGCTGGCTGCTCACTGGTGAAACCAAGATTGGTAAGCGTTCCTTCCTGGGTAACTCCGGTATCGCCGGGCCTGAACGGAAACTGGGCAAGAACTCACTGGTGGCGGTTCTCTCCTCCACGCCGAAGAAGGCCAAGGCAAGCTCAAACTGGTGGGGTTCCCCGCCGGAGCGCATGCGCCGCGTCACCGTCGAGGTCGACGAGGGTGAGGCCAAGACCTACAACCCCGGTATGAGCGTCAAGATCTCCCGTGGTCTCATTGAAACCGCCCGTCTCTTAGCCCCGATGATGTCCGGTGTGCTCGCGGCTCTAACTCTTGTGATTCTGCAGTGGTTCACCATGACCTATGGGTTGTGGGCGGCCTGGCTGGTCGGTGGACTGGTGCTCATGGCTGTGGGTGTGCTCGCCATGGCGCTGACCGTGGTGGTCAAGTGGATCTGCGTGGGCAAACACAAACCCGCCGACCACCCACTGTTCAGCTGGTTCGTCTGGCTCAATGAACTCCAGGACACCTTCGTGGAAACCGTCGCCGGCCCCTGGTTCCTCATCCCGAACCTGGGCACGGGCAGCCTCAACCTCGGCCTCAGGGCCCTCGGCGCGCACATCGGAAAGGGCGCCTGGATCGAGAGCTACTGGTTCCCCGAAACCGACCTCTGCCACATCGGCCGCGGCGCCACGGTGGGTCCCGGCACCGTCGTGCAGACGCACCTCTTCCAGGACCGCGTGATGAGCCTGGACACCGTCACCGTCGCCGACGGCGCCACCCTGGGCGACCACTCCGTGGCCCTTCCGGCCTCGCTTATCGACGCCTCCGCCACCATCGGTCCAGGTTCCCTGGTCATGCGCGGCGACCGCGTCCCCGCCAACACCCGTTGGCAGGGCAACCCGATCGAGCCGTGGATCTAAGCTGTAAATAACAAAACACGAACAACCCTGTTGTTCGTGTTTTTGTTATTTGTGCCTAGTCACCGATCTGGTCACGCCCACGGAGGACGATCTTAGGATCTGGTTCCCCCACCACGTCATAGTCCTTGTCGGTGTAATCGAACTTGGACAGGACATAACGCATGGCATTGATGCGGGCGCGCTTCTTGTCATTCGACTTGATGGTGATCCAGGGGGACTCATCGGTGTCGGTGTACCGGAACTGCTCTTCCTTTGCGCGGGTGTAGTCATCCCACTTATCCAGGGAGGCCAGATCCATCGGAGACAACTTCCACTGACGCACCGGGTCCACCTGGCGGATGGCGAAACGGGTGCGCTGTTCCTTACGCGTCACGGAGAACCACAGCTTGGTCAGGGAGATTCCTGAACCCAGGAGCATGTTCTCCAACATGGGGACCTCACGCAGGAACTCCGCGTGCTGTGATTCGGTGCAGAAGCCCATGACACGCTCTACACCGGAGCGGTTGTACCAGGAGCGGTCGAAGAAGACGATTTCACCGGCAGCAGGGAAATGCTGGATATAACGCTGGAAGTACCAGGAGGTGGATTCCCGTGGGGAAGGCTTTTCCAACGCCACGGTGCGGGCACCACGGGGGTTGAGGTGCTCATTGAAGCGCTTGATGCTGCCGCCCTTGCCGGCGGCGTCACGGCCCTCAAACAAAATGATGTGGCGCTGGCCGGTTTCCTTGGTCCAGTTCTGCCACTTCAGCAGTTCGATCTGAAGGCCGCGTTTAATCCGCTCGTATTCCTCACGGGTCATACGCTCTTCATAAGGGTAATTCTCACGCCACGTTTCAATGGACGTGCCATCTGGCCGCAGGAGTATCGGATCATCCTCGTCGGAGTCGTCTACGATGTACCCGTCGGTCTGGGCGAGGTCGATGACGGGAAGATCATTCTCAGTGGTTTCAGCCATGAAGTGGATTCTACCCACTGCGGAAGTTTTGAGCGCGTTAACGTCAGAGTTCCCCATTACCTGGGAACAGAAATGCGAAAAGCTCCAATCCTTTTAAGGATTGGAGCTTTTCAGATCTCATTACGCCGGGGCGTAAGAAGAATTAGCCCAGCAGACCCAGCAGCTTAGCTACGTTGTCAGCCCAGTCACCAGCGGTCTTCAGGATTGCGAAGACGGAGCCGAAAAGGCCGGTGGAGGAAAGCTCGGAAACGTTGGTGAGGAAGTCAGTTACATCCTGCATGTGATTCTCCTTCTAGAGATTTCAGAGATTTTGTTAGTTGAAATTTGACTCTGAGAAATCTACCCAGCAGTCAAGGCAGCAATTAGCTGGAGAGGTTGCCTGCAGCGTCGCCGGTGGTCTCGGTCAGATCACCGAAGTTGGTGAAGAAGCTGACGATTGCGTTCAGCAGGTTCGGGATGTTCTGCAGAGCAGGGCCGAGGTTCTTGCCGAGGGTAGCGAAGTCGGACAGGTTGTCCTTGAGAAGGGAAAGATCCACGAGAAATCTCCTTGAGAGGACCAGCAAAGGAGCTGGTGATGGTTGCCAGTTTGCTGACGCCCTCAGGACGTCACCTCACTATTGAAGCACATATTTAAGGGCCGTCAAGGTGAAAAATAAAGTTTTCTCAGCGCCCCGTGACCATTTAAGAGTGAATGCAAAATTTGTTCATCTGATGTTCAAGATAGCCCTTGAGCTGGTGTTATTTAAAAAACGGGGAGGTTTTTTCACCAGAATGGCTGCCATTTGGGCAGGGTTGTGTAACGACCAGCTGAGAACCTTCGATTAAGGCCCGGCGAGCTGGAAGCAGATCTGAGAATCACCCAAAAACGGGGGTGATTTCAGGGGTTATCTAAATAAATTGGGTAAGAAAGTTGCCCATAAAGATGTGCCCCGCACACACCGCGAGGCGCGTGCGGGGCACATCAAATGAGGAATGGATCAGGGGAAGCTTAGAAGCCGCCCATGCCACCCATCTCGTCAGCGCCAGGCATTGCTGGAGCTGCCGGCTGTGGCTTGTCGGCAACGACAGCCTCAGTGGTCAGGAACAGCGCTGCGATGGAGGCAGCGTTCTGCAGCGCGGAACGGGTGACCTTGACTGGGTCATTGATACCCGCGGCCATGAGGTCAACGTACTCACCGGTTGCAGCGTTCAGGCCTTCGCCCTCAGGCAGACGGGAGACCTTGTCAGCGACCACGCCAGCTTCGAGGCCAGCGTTGGCTGCGATCTGCTTCAGTGGGGCGTTCAGGGCGCCGCGAACGATGCGGACGCCGGTTGCCTCATCGCCGGTCAGGCCGAGGTCATCATCCAGGACGTGAGCAGCCTGGATCAGTGCGACACCGCCGCCGGCGACGATGCCCTCTTCCACAGCAGCCTTGGCGTTACGGACAGCATCCTCGATGCGGTGCTTGCGCTCCTTCAGCTCAACCTCGGTGGCTGCACCAACCTTGAGCACTGCGACGCCGCCGGCCAGCTTGGCCAGACGCTCGTTGAGCTTCTCACGGTCATAATCGGAATCGGAGTTCTCGATCTCAGCACGGATCTGGGCAACGCGGCCCTCGATCTGCTCCTCGGAACCTGCACCATCAACGATGGTGGTGTCGTCCTTGGTCACAACAACCTTGCGAGCCTGGCCGAGCAGTGGCAGATCAGCGGTCTCCAGGGAGAGTCCGACCTCCTCGGAGATGACCTGGCCGCCGGTGAGGACAGCGATGTCCTGCAGCTGTGCCTTACGACGGTCACCGAAGCCCGGAGCCTTGACAGCAACAGACTTGAAGGTGCCACGGATCTTGTTCACAACGAGGGTGGACAGAGCCTCGCCCTCAACATCCTCAGAGATGATCAGCAGTGGCTTACCGGACTGCATGACCTTCTCCAGCAGTGGCAGAAGATCCTTGATGTTGGAGATCTTGCCGGAAACCAGCAGGATGTACGGATCCTCGAGGATAGCCTCAAGGCGCTCCATGTCGGTGGCGAAGTAACCGGAGATGTAGCCCTTGTCGAAGCGCATACCCTCAGTGACCTCAAGCTCAACACCGAAGGTGTTGGACTCTTCGACGGTGATGACGGAATCCTTGTTCAGCTTGCCGCCGCCCACTGCGTACATGGCCTTGGCGATCTGAGCACCGATGGCCGGGTCAGCCGCGGAGATGCCTGCGGTAGCAGCGATCTGCTCCTCGGTTTCAACTTCCTTGGCGGATTCCAGCAGCTTGTCAGTAACCTTGGCAACAGCCTGCTCGATACCGCGCTTGATGCCCATCGGGTTGGAACCTGCGGCAACGTTGCGCAGGCCTTCCTTCACCAGTGCCTGGGCCAGGACGGTTGCGGTGGTGGTGCCGTCGCCTGCGACATCATCGGTCTTCTTGGCGACTTCCTTGACCAGCTCTGCGCCGATCTTCTCGTACGGGTCTTCCAGCTCGATTTCACGAGCGATGGTGACACCATCATTGGTGATGGTGGGGGCGCCCCATGCCTTCTCCAGAACGACGTTACGACCCTTTGGGCCGAGGGTGACCTTGACGGCATCTGCCAGGGTGTTCAGGCCCTTTTCAAGACCACGACGTGCTTCTTCATCAAAGGCGATGATCTTTGCCATGTGTTTGTGCTCCTCATTAGTGATAGGACGACACTCACGTCATCCACCCGACGGGCGCCCGCGACGGCACGGTTAGTGAGTGTGGACCAACCTCACCCGCCAGATAGTTCATGATCATTTTTGGCACTCATACGAGGTAAGTGCTAGCTCCTTTTCTAGCACTCGCAGTGGTCGAGTGCAAGCTTTGGAGCTCTGATCTGGGGGAAGTTCGCTAGAGGCTGATAAGGGGGTGATTTCCCGGGGGTCAGCCCCCACCAACCACATCCTCTAAGGCAACCTCGTGTCCACAGCTACTCCCTGGGCCCGTGACCAGAAGTAGACCATGAGCAGGGTGATGAGGATGACGGCGAGGACACCTGTGCCCACCCACAGAACTGTGGCGCGATTACGGGCACGTCGCTTCTGCTTCCGATCAACCTCCGCCTCATCCTCAGCCCGCAACACATCCAGTTTCACAGCTTCCATATCTTGGAAACTCACTTGAACCACCTCCAGAATCCACGCTTCTTTGTCTTTTCTTCCACTTCATCAGACTCAATCGACGGTGTGCTCTCCGGGGACACCATGCCGAGGAGATTTCCCTGGCGCTGCACCGGTACCCGTGGAGCATCCAACCCTTCCAGGAGACCAATCTCGGAGAAGAGTTCCCGCAGGGGATCAAGGCACCGGAAAGGTGCGATACCGCTGCGGTTGATGCGGTCGCCTTCAGGGCTGGCACCCAGGGGCGATACCGCAAAGCACTGGAAAGGATAGGGCTCCTCCCCGAGCAGTGACTGGTTCAGCTGGTTGAGCAGGTGGGTGGCATCCAGGCACTGCAGCATACTGCGGATCTCCAGGTCGAGGAGCTCACCGCCAATGCGGTCATAGGGACCATCCAATGGCGCACTGTCCCGGCGAAAAGTCGCACCGAAATTGCTCATCACACGCTGCCAGTTCACCATATTGGGTCCTGTGTAGTGCAGGTGGTCCTGGTTCACTTCCGCGAGCTGCTGCATGGTGTCGAATTTTGACATGCACAGGGAGATCTTGGGGCGGTGCTCCGCGCCCAGTACCCGGAGTACGTTCCGCAGGACCACCATCGGCCCGTCAGTGTCCACCTCGTGGGTGGGAACTGACCCTTCCAACATCTGTCGGATCCTGGGTACGGACATCGGGTCGAAGAGGAAGAGAATACGGTCGGCATTCTGGAAGAACTCCAGTTCTGACTCCCGATCTGAGAAGTTCTCCTCCTGGAGGTCCTCACCGGCGACATCACGAAATACCACGAAGAGCCGCTGCTCCGGGTGGTTCGAGGTGGAGATATCAAAGATGAGGGGGCGCTGTTGATGAGCATCGGGGGCAGATGCCGGTGGGGTCGGCGGCAGGAGTCCCATTTGTTCAAAGAGGGGCTTTTCGTACTTCTCCTGGTAGATCCGCCGGGTGTGTTCATCGGCATAGGAGAAGGAGCCGCCATTGGCCACGACGAGTTTACGCAGGAGTTTTACAATCACTGCGATGTACATGCTCTTGCCGGAGGAACGGTCACCGGCCATCGCGAAGGTCAGGGTGCCGGACTTCTGCCATCCTTCCGGAAGAGTTGCGTCAAAGGCGGTGGCGTCGACGAAGGGAGAAGACGTCATCTCCGGATCCGGCAGCTCCTTGAAAGTGAAAGGGCAGCGGGTGGGCAACAAGCCGGAAGCCGGTTGCTGTAGTTCAGGAGTGGTCATGTCAGTGGTCCTCTCGCGGTGCAGATCCGGTCAGGGCGTCAAACATCTGACGTACCGGAGCAGCCAGCAGACGCTGGTCATGGTTCTTGATTGCGCTGATGAGCATGGGATCAAAATGGGTCGTACTGGTCCGGTGATCCACCAGTGGTTTCCGGGAGCTGAGGACATGCATCCGGTTGGGCAGCTTCAGCACCTCCGCGGGGATATCATCCGAGATCACCACCACTGATTCATCAGGTGGGATCTGATAAAGGTCTGAGTTCCACCCGACCTCCCGGACCGGGGTGAACCTCTCAGAGAGGCTGCTGATCTCCTCCGGGTTTTCCACGCGAACTCTGGGGTCAGAAGAGCTGCTGGTCATCAGGCTGATGGAATGTCCGGAGCTCAGCACGGAGAGGACACCTGCGGCGAAGGAACACATTGTCTCGAAGGTATCGCGGTCGGTGCTGAACTTCATCGAGGCGGTCTTATCCACCAATACCGTGACATTGACGCGGGTGACGTCGGTGGAACCGTCCTTGTCCATAGACCGACCCAGTGCGGAGCGGATCCCGGAAGCTTCCGTGTCCAGTGAACTGTCATTGCTGACATCGCCTGCCTGCAGACGCAGCAGGTCTCCGGCCGGGAACAGGTGGAGGACCGGGATGGAACGGAGCCCGCCGATCGGGTAGGTCGGCAACTGCAGGGTGATCTCCTGGTTACCGGCGCCCTGGATGACGACCGAGGCGTACACCTTGGCACCGGAGGGGAATTCACCCCTGCTACTGTCCGGGAAGACCGTGACCTCTGTGTTGCCCTGCGGATTGCGGATCCACCAGGTGTTACCACGGCGATTGCTCTCTGCCGCGGGGATCTCAACCCTGAAGGCCACGTCCCCGCTGACATCGAATTCCAGACGTGCGGAGAACCCTTCACGGGCCACGTCATAGGTCTGGTTTGAGCCCAGCCGAATGACACTCATGGCTGTACTTCCTTTCCGCTGTTGTTCCGGTGGACAGCTCTGATCACGGATTCAGCCACAATGGTGAAGATCATGTCGACGTCCCTGTCCCTGGACAGTCTGGTCTTGACGGCGTCCTGCCGGAGGATCTCACGATAGCGATCAGCTATCTGCCTGTTGATGAGGAACTCCGGTGAATCATATTTCACGAAGTCCTCGCCAAACTTTTCAAAACGCCTAACGGTTTCATCCTTCCCGTCCTTGCGTCTACTCTCCACATACCGGGTGGCGGAGTCCACCGCCAGCGTGGTGAGCGCCTTGTGCACCTCATCATCCTCAGTAGTCAACGCGATGCCGAAATAGATGCGGAGCAGATCCCAGAGAAAATAGTTCCTTCCAGTTTGGATCTGTACTCCTGCATTGATCTCCGCAATGATCTGGCGCCCCGCAGTTCCATCCAGCCATGTGATGACCTCACCGAGGGTTCTGTCCATGTTCAGGTGTTGCATGAGGTGGTCCAGGACCAGCACCGGTCGCCCGGCCGCAACTCCGGTTGCGCGCCGGTTCCGGGCGTCGCGCTCGGCGTCGATAAGCAGATCTCTCAGGAGGGGATGCTCCGCGCCGGTGAAAGGTACCCGGCGCCAGTTGGCCATCGCCGGGAAATCTGCGAAACTACTCCGGAAATCCGGATCTTTGACGCCACTGCTGGCGACGAGTTCGGTCTTCAGGAGGAAGTCCAGATAGGACACCAGTTCCTGCGCCGGTGAATCATGGAGTTTCTCAATATTGTTGATGGCCTGTTCGGACATGTTGCCGATCCAGCGTGGACTGTCTGCGCGGTGTCGGAGGCTGGTCCATTCCTGTGATTCCACCACCCGGCGCGGCGAGTGGATCACTTCGGAAGCACGGGTGAGGATGTCGATCTTTTGCGGTTCAGGTTGTGCCGGCACCACCTCGGGTGTCTTCTTCGCCGTGGGTGCGCCAAAGAGGTGCTGATCTGCGGTCATCCGCGTCAACTTTCCTACGGTGGTGTCTCCACCCCGGATGAAACGTGCCAACCCATCTCCGAAACGTGCCAATTTGCGCTGGTCAGCGTCGAGGTTGGCGTTGGCGTTAATTAAACCTGCGACGAGGACCTCGGGGTCAAAGCCTGCTGTGTAGAGTCCCGCTGTCATCTGCGCCCAGGTTCCCTGCGGGCCCGCATCTGCTTCCACGGGTTGTTCCGGATCGATGATGATAATGTCCGGGCGGTCCACCAGAAGCTCCCGGTCACTGCCGGGAACAACGAACAGTGAGCTTGCCTCCACGGACTTGTCCCGGGCAGGCAGGGTCACCGCACGTTCAAAGGTTGAGTAGTGCAACAGACGGCGTGCCTCATTGGGAGTCAAAGTGGAGGACAACGCCTGGATCCAGTAGGCAGCCTCATTGGTGTTATTAAGCACCAGAACAGCCGTGCGCTCCCCCGCCTGCAGGACATCCTGCAGCTGGTGGAAATGCTGTCGACGGTTGCCGAACATGCTGTCCACCATCATCCAGGACAAGGTCAGATCAGACATCGGGCCGGGGCGTGGTTCACCGAGGTCATCGGCGAGTTCAGCGGTGTTGACCGCTGCCGCCCGGAAGGGGGTGAGCAGGTCAGCAGAACGATAGAGGGAGATCGGATAGGAGGACTGCAACGCACTGTCCAGGTCAGCATCGATCACCGCATGGGTGAAGACATTCCCCGGACGTCCGGTCGCATCCTTACCGGCAGGGACCGATTGCATCAGCAAAGACCGCTGCTCCGTCAACGGGCGATATTCAAAACGCCTCGGCAGTGCTTCAATCTCCTCAGAACTGATGAAGTCATCGAATGGCCTCACCGTCTCAATGTGCGTGGGAGAGACCTCAGCGATCAGCTGAAGATCCTCCCTGGTCGCATGCGCTGACCACGACCCCACCTTCCACCCTCCCCTGCCCGCGGTTCCCTTGAAGGATGCGTAGGTGACATGGGTCCACCTCATAGTCACTGGTGGTTTCTCCCCCCGGTCCAGGTCCCCAGGTTCAGGGAGGCAGGTGCGGGATCGATCAGCACCTTCAGGTGCGGCCTCTCGGTGTCATCCTGGTGGATGAACAGACGCAAAAAGCTTGTCGACGGCAACCCGGCGATTCCCGGGTCAATCTCCCAGTACTCCACCGCTTGTTCGTCTTCCCCACGGATCGCCGAAGAACTGATTCCGGCGAGCAGGTCAGCGGAGCGGGGCGCACCACTGTCGTTGATGATCTTGCGCGTCATGACCTCCTGTCCGTCCTCTGGTTCCAGAGGCAGACGGGAAGGATGTATCCGGAGAGAGAATTGGTGGAACTGGTTGCTGGGCCGCTCACTGTAAATCACGAGGAAAAGCCGAGCATCTTCCCTGTGGAGCTGATAGCTGAACTTGTCCAGGCCCTGGTATTGCAGCACCTCCGGCTCACCCCAGATCTGGCGTCCCTCATAGACACGGGAGGCAAAAAGCGCGACATCGCCCGCGCCGGGAAGTTTGACGCGCATGCCGCCTTCCTCCTCATAGGCCTCCCGGTGGATCGAGGCGAGGCTGGATCCCGGGGTGTCCGTGGTCGGTCCCACGGTGTGGCCGGTTCCGGGTTCACCGAAAACCGCGGTCACCTCATGTGCCTCCTCCGGCCACCCGAAGGTCAGCAGCTGGTTGTTCACCCGCTCGTAGAGTTTGGGTCGACTGATCCCCCCGACACGTACCCGCGAGTAGGTCTCGCCGACCTGCGCCTGATTGCCCACCACGTTGACCGGGGTGAGGAAGATGGAGTACCAGTCCTCCGGCCAGGTCACCCGGCAGGAGGTTTTGGTGTCTTCGAGGTCATTGGCCCAATCACGTCGAGCCAGTCCGAAGCTCTCCAACTGGTCGGTCTCCACCGCGTTGAAACGCAGATCGCTCTCCGGTGCTTCCAGGGTGCGGTAGATCCACACCTCACCGGAGTGCGGTGCTTCCCAGGACACATCGAAGCTGGTACTGAAACCATCGAAACGTTCCTTGATGTCAATCGAGACCTCCACCACCTCAGCGGGGACATCAATGGTGAACTCCTCGGAAGGAGCCGAACCGATCATCTGGCCTTTGATCTCCACGAAGCGACGGGCAACAAACTTGTACTCACGGCCCCGGTGTTGCGGGTGGAAACGAAAACCCTGGAAATTGTTCTTGTCCGCAGCGATCTCATTCCTGGGCACAGGCACCAGACGTTCCGTGGAGGGTGCCGCATAGACCGCCACACGGTGGGTGTGCTCAGCCGGGACCCACTGCCCCTTCACCTCTGAACCGGCCACCGACAATTCGATATTGGACACCGGGTTGATGAAAGACAGCTCCCCCACCAGCTGTGGCTGGGAGGTCACGGCCACAGCTTCAGTGAGACCTTCATACATCCACACCTGGTACATGCGGTAGGCGGTGGTCAGGGGTTCATCATCCACCCACCGCTCACCCACCGTGCTCACCCGGTACTCACCGAGATCCGGATCCTGCTCAAACTCCATCTCATCACTGACCACACGGAACACCCGTGCTCCATAACTGGAGGAATAGGGAACTCCCCACTCCAGATCCAACCCACCGGTTTGGTTCGGTGTGATGTGCAGATATCCACCCGGTACCGGGGTGACCTCGGCGAAACCATCCAGGCGGGCGAAGTCATACTGCTGCCAGGTACGGATATTGTCATCCACCGGCGCACTCTGTGCCTGTTCAAAGCGGTGAGACTCCGAAGAGCGACGTCGACGGGGTGCCGGTGTTATTTCAGGTTCCGGCTCTTTGGGAGCAGGTGCCTGGATCTCTGCTTCCGCAGGCTCGGTTTCTACAATCACGTCTGCTTCCGGGGCCTCAGGCGTCTGCTCAGCATCCAGGTCCGGTGTGAACATCGCAGCATCAGTTCCCTCTTCGATGACCCGGAGGTGACCCACCTGGACATAACCCAGCACGCGTCGCAAAGCGGTGGCCCACATCAGCAACTCCGGGTAGTCACCGCCTGGTTTGAGCTGCTCCGGGTTCTTAGCTGCGGCGAGCAGCGCCTCATCGGTGGGCAGTGCCTCCACCGTGAACCTGGTGCGGGCGGTGTCACGCCACATCTTGAATGCACTGAGAATCTGGTATTCACTGGCCATTAGAACTCTCCCGTACCTGGTAGTTCATGACGCTGCCGTGAAGGAAGTCCCTGATCCAGGAAAGGCGAATCAACCGGTTGCCCGGAATAGAACTCCTCACTGGTTGGCATGCGGTCAAGCAGAGTTGAATCAAATACGTCCCGCTGCGGGCGGGCGAAGGCAATATCTGGACCCTCTGCGGGGTCGCTGATCTGGAGGAGAACCTCACTGATACCGATGGTGTCCAGTTCATTCTCCTGCGGTTGGTACACACAAAGGTCCGGATCCAGGTTGAGTATTCCTCTGACCCTGCCGTTCTCACTGGCCACTTCACTATTGAAGAATCCGACAGTTCGTAGTTCCTTGAGCGACTGCAGATAGGGTGCGTCGACCTTCTCACCACCCCGGTAGATCTGGAGGGAATCGAGAATCCCGGAACGCACGGTGTCGCTCTCCTGGGAGAGTTTCACGGTGATATTTTCCCAGATGTCCACGCTGCGGTCATTCTGGCGGAAGCGGTCTCCTGTGAGAAAGGCCGACATCTGTGCGAGATCACCATAGGACCCTTCGCCCGTACTGCTGAAGAGTGAACGTGAACTGATGTTATTGCCGGTCTCCGCTGCCAGTGCGGCTGCAGCTTCATCGAGGGCACCGAACACACACTTACCCAGCCAACCCTGTTTGTAGAGATCACGCCTGAACTGGCGGGTCAGTTGTGCCACCGCCTCGGAATCAGGGATGGCTTCGGCAAACATGACGGAATCGGGCATGGAGTTCATTGGAATGGGTGACTCCCTCCGGTCCTGGTCAATATTTCCGAAGGGTCGTTCCAGGAGCACACCGACACTCTTGGAGACAGAAAGAAACTGCTGGTAGCCCACCTGGAGCCGTTCCTGGGACTGCTGGGTGGCAGTCAGGTTCTTCTGGGCTGCCTCCAGCTCGGTGATGAGATCACGACGGAGATGGGTGAAACGTAATTCATCCCGGGTCTCACAGACACACTGTGTGATCCACCAGACCAACCAGATAGCCAACCAGACACCGAAGAACTTCCACTTGAAAGCGGTGGTGGTGGCGCTGAAGGTGGCAGCCCAGAGGCTCATCTCCACTGGCGATTCAGACAGGTAGTGCTCCACCGCCCACCACGCACCGAAGGCAACGGCTGACCAGAAAGTCACCCATCCCAACCACCGGAAGATCCTGGATCCCAGGCCTGAACCGACAGCGTTCCTGCCCTTGCGGGAAAGCTTGTCAATCTCCTGTTTCCAGTGCCCTTCCTGGTTCTCCAGATCCCGGCGCATTCCCTGCAGACCTGACCCGACGAAGAATGCGAAGCTCTTGGAATTTCGTTCCTGCCACCGCTTGAACTCGCCGATGACCTGACCCATGCCCCGCTGACCACGGTCACTTTCCCGGGCCAGACGGCGTTCGAACTCTGCGACTCCTTCGACATCATAGGGAGCTACCTCGCCGACATTGACAGCCACCTTCACCTCTACGGGAAGACCGTCACCGTAGTTCGTCTCCGGGCCGGGAATCACATCAGAGGTACGGCGGGCAACCACCACACGCGAGGACTGCCGGGTACTCACCACCGTCGGGGTCCGGAAGCCGTCCTCCCCGTGGGCGATCCATCGGGGTTCAGCGTCGAGAAGACTCAGGGCGGTGTTGGCATAGGCCTGCCACAGGTCATGGAGATCAGCCGCATACTTGATCTTAAGATCCTCGTTGTAGACGACGCTGCGCTGTTTCTCCCCACCCCGGGCGGTAAACTCCCCATGGTTTCCCACCCGTGTTGCGGATCCCGTACTGCCGTAGATACCGGCCTGGAGTGCATCCCCTGTCAGGGTTCTGGACTCCGCGAAGAGTTCGGTGAAGAAGCGCTTCGGGGTGGTCACCATCTTCTTGGCCCAGGTGCCGGCAAACTGCCGGATCGCAGTCCTGTTGCTGATGGTCTTCGTCTTCTGGACATGCGCCAGTGTCTCTTCACCAATCAGCGGCACCCGGAACTCATCCAGAATCTCCTGAGCTGCCTTCTGCGCGAAAGAGTCAGGGTTCTCTGCATACTGCGCGGTCTGTTCCCTACCTGGGCGGTCCAGACGCGGCAGCGGATTCTCGGTGGTACTGAGGATGTCCTCCTTGAGGCGGGACTGGACCGCCTGTCCGTCAATACGCCGATAGAAGGAACGCACCAGACGGAAACTGGATCCCTTCGCCGGCACAAGCTGCTCAATCGGAGTGGAGGTGCTGCCTTCCCACAGCCCATACAGGCTCGCGATATTGGCCACGCAGTGCAGGGTGAAACGGTGATCGGTGCCACCGTGACGGTAGGTGACCGTCGCGGTGCCCGGGCTCTGGCTGTCTTCAGGCGCCAACATCAGGTTGGTATAACCACGCAGGATCGGCAGATCCTCTTCCAGGGGTGCAGCAACAGCACCGATCATCACGTTGGAGCGATGCACCTGGTGGTGGGAACACACGCTGTCGATGATGTCGGTAAGAGCGGTCAGGTCAGCCGCACGGAGCATCCCACCGTTGCTATCGATAACGTTGATGACACCGAGGTGGAGCCTGGTGGTACGGGACCTGGAAACCAGCTCATTGAAGGGACGTCGCTGAAGCTCCGGGAACCCATCCCTGCTCATGTGGAGGTGGGTCACCTCGGAAGAGGAATCCGTGAAACTATCAGCATCAATCCACACCAGGTTGCGGATCAGGCCGGTCGCGGCGAAATCCTCCAAGGTCTGTCGGATACTTTCCGACATCAGGCCCCGCCCCAGGAACACCGTCAAAATGGTGTCCTGCGGATAAGAAGCAGACATCTAGAACTCACCCTCACCAGGCAGGGAAGGGCCGGAGGAGGTTTCGCGACGGACGATGTTCATATCAAAAACCTGCTGCGCAGGGGGGCCTGCAGCCAGGCATTTCTCCAGGATCTCGATGAGTTCCCGGGTGCCATCGAAGACATCTGCAGACAAGTCTGCGAAGACCGGGATCTGGGAGGCCAGATCACGGTCACGGACATCACCATAGGGGCGATCCACGGTGGTGAACAGGCGTCCCTGACGCAGCTTGTCGCTTGGCACATAGTGCTGGGCGATCTCATTTTGTCGCTGCAGGAACTGCTTGGCGGCCTCAAAACGGGCCTGTGGGCTCACCCCAGGTTCAGTACCTGGGATCTGCAGAACATCCCCCGCCATGCGCTCGCCGGTGAAGAGCCATTCATGCAGGAGCTTCTCACCACGGGTGGTGCGGCCTGGCAGAGATGGGCTGGCGGCATCATCCCAGAGCTGGCGGAGCTGGATATAGGGCTCCACCGATTCAAATACAGGACGTTCTCCGGCACGTGCCCAGGCCAGGGAAGCGGATTCCAGCAGGTTCGGAAGCCAGTCCAGGCTCTGACGGAAACGGGACACCGGGGTCAGCATCGGAGTGGAGAAGTTGATCCAGGTATCGGACTTCTCCTCGTAGATCTGCACCGGGGTGTGATCAGAGGTGTCCAGGGTGCCAGGGAAGAAGATCCTACCGATGAGGCGCCCCACGTACCAGCCCCTGACCATGGCGTTACGCTCCAGGTCGGTCATCGGCAGCGCAGCAGACAGCGGACGGGTGCGGCGTCCGTGCCAGAACTCAGTACGGTCACCGGTGATCTGACGCCACTGCTTCTCGATGGGAGGCAGGAGGGAATCGAACACGATCGGAGCATAGTTCGGGTAGGAACCGAAGATGTCGATGGACCGTTCTTCGCCCTGGGAGACCAAGGCCTTGCCCAGTGGTTTGGAAACATCTGCCGGCCGGTGATTCGGGAAGTCGCGGACAGCCTGTTCCAGGCTTCCCCCGAGATCATCACCAGCAAAGGGGATTCGGGAGAAGTTGAAGTTATAACGAACCTCGTCGCCATAGAGGGCACGCACCAGCTGTGGGTTGATCTGCGCCAGCGGAAGCGCATAGGTCATGGCCTCACTGAACTTACTCAGCACCTGCTGACGACGCGCGCGCCGCTCATGGTCCGCCAGTCCCGGCGCGGTGATGAACTCACGAAGAGAGCTGGAGATGAACTGCTGGAATCCGAAACCTGGGCGGCGGATGTACTGGCGGGAGCGTTCCAAAACCTCACCGGTGGTGATCTTGAGGTCGAAGCGGGCGGGCTTCGGGTCGCGGAGACCCCCGGATGCCAGATCATTGGTCAGATCGCGTGCCACCCACACATCCAGGAGTCGGATGAGGTCGCGGGGGGCCTTCTCTGATCCGGACTTGGATTCCCAGACACCGCTGACCACGCGGGTCGATGCCTCCTGCAGGGCACTGGCGTAATCACTCTGCTCGTTGGTGTCTTCAGTGGAGGAACGCACATGTGCCTGGAACTGCACGGGGAAGGTGTCCACGTCAGTCAGGAAGACCTCATTGGCTGCCTGACTGAAACGCTGTGGGACGGTGCTCTGTGATTCATCAGGCCACAGTGCCGGGACATTGGTCTTGAGCTGGGAGATTCCCAGGTTGATGTCATTGGTGAGCTGGTAGTCCTTCTCCAGGGAATGGTGCTCACGCTGGATGGTGTGCTGCAGTGGGGTGAGGAAGTTCTTGCTGAAATCATCCAGGACGCTGGCCATGTGTTCTGCGATGAACTGGACGGCACGGGCATGGAGTTGAGCTGTTGTCTCAGAGACGATCGTCTGGATATAGGCATCAGAGTTGTCTATCCTGCCCTTGCTGTTCTCCATCTCCAGGCGACGGTTCTCCACGAGTGACACAGCTTCCGGAGCACGGTCACTGCCCTGCTGTGCAAGGTTGGTGATGATCTTCTGCTGGATCTCGCTCTGAATGGATTCGAGGACGCTCATGCCATAGGGGACACCGAATTTCGCGATCTCATCCCGGAGCAGGTCGATGATCCGCTGCTGGAGGACATCGGCGCCCGCCCAGGAAGCAACACCCTGATAGAGCTCATGACGGTTATCATGTTCTATCTGCTGGCTACTGCTCTGCAGCGCCTGCTGGACGGTGCTGACCCACTCATTGCCGCGTCTGCCGTCAGCAGCTGGGATCTGTTCCTTGACCAGGTTCTTCATGCGCTGGGTCCAGTGTTCAATCACCTGGTTGAAACCCTGGAAGATCCAGTCCCCCACCTGATGATTGATCGGGAGGACATCCCCCAGCTTGCCTGCGATGGTGGGCAGGTTGTTCTCCAGGCGTTTTTGGAGCTGTTGGTCAGAGGCTGCATCGTTGGTGGGATCGTAGTGCCCCTTGAGCAGGCGGTCCACCGCGGAGCGTGCCAGTCGCTGGGCGGAGTACTCCGCATAGCGGTCCCGGCCCATGGAGAGCTGGGAGTAACCATAACTACCCCATGGGATGTTCTTGGCCTCCTGCGCACCCCAGGCATACTTGCTCTGGTCGGCGCTGCCACCACCCCGGTTGCCCAGGGTGAACTGCTCGAAGTTGTCCATCGAGACCTCATCAGCCATGAGAGCTGCCAGACCTCGACCCAGGGCGCGGTAGACCGTATCAGGCTTGCCGTCGCCCAGCAGGGCTCCGTTCTCACCGGAGCGGATGCCCACCGGGAAGATGCGTCCGACAGGGATGGAATCATCACCCACGGCAACACCGAGTGCGTTGAAGAGACGGGAATCCTCCTCGGAGGCAGCCCCCATCTGCGCTGCGGCAAGTTCAGCGAACATGGCCAGGGCATTCGGGTTGGTGCCGGCAACCTGGTCCGGGGAGAGCTGGGAGAAGATATCCGGGGTCACCATGAACAGTGAGCTCAGGCCCACGGCGTTACCTTCGAGACCGGTGAGGAGACGACAGATATCCAACGCCATCGATGCACCGGCGCCACCGGCCATCGAGGAGACGACGAAGACGATCGGCTGCTCCTTGGAAGTCTCACTGCTGGAGACAGCGGTGCCGTAGAGAGCGGAACGGATATCAGCCAGCTCACGCTCCGTCTCACCACTGAACAGGACATCCCATGATTTACGCAGCTCAGCCTGGATCTCCTGGAGCTTGCTCAGAATGAGCATCCGTCCGATGGAGCGGTACTGACCAGCTCCCTTACTGATCGGTGTGGTCTCAGAATCCGGGTTGCTCAGGGCCCAGGAAGAGATGCCACCCAGGGCTCCCCGCGAGGCCAGCTGGTTGGAAACTGCAACATCCACCGTGGCATAACGGTCGGAGGAACCACAGGAGATATAACGGCCACCTGCCTCCGGAACATTCGGCAGGTTGGGCCCGGGGCTCTCCGGAGAGGTCGGGACATCCACGGAGACGAACTGCCAGGCACCGGGGAGTTTGGCTTCCTTGGGGTTCGGATACCTGTCCGGGAGGTTATCAGCAAGCGTTGTCTTGAGCTGGTCCATCATATAAGCCAAGGTCTTGGCTCCGGAGCCACCACAACCAACAACTAGAACTTTCTTCATCTATAAATCCTTAAATTGTTAATAAATTGCTTATCTACAGGTTAACGTGCGCCGAAGCCGCCACCGGAACCAAAGCCACCAGGCTTGCCCGGTCCACCGCCGAAACCGCCACCATTACCACCGGAGCCGAAGCCTCCGCTATTGCCGCCGCTGCCGAAACCACCACCGAAACCACCGCTTGGCGGGGAATCCGGGGTATTCGTACCTCCCCCGAAACCACCGGAGCCAAAGCCACCACCGAAACCCCCACCTGGGGCAGGCTGCTGCTTATCATCAGTTGGCGTTGTGGGAGCCTGGGGAGCCTGCCCCCGCGCCGGGGTGCTGGCTGGTGTGATGGTCGCGGCATCATCAAGCTGCGTCTGCAGCTTCCGGGCCAGGTCAGGAGCTTTGCTGATGATGTCGGTGACCATGCGTTCAAGCTGTTCCTGATTGCGGGGAAGGTTGGTCAGGGCGATTAGTTCCATCTTGCTGCGGTCTGCTCCACGGGCGGTCAGGAACCAGGTTCCCTGGACTGCCAGTGGCAGTTTGGCCTGGGTTCCCTTCTGCTTGCCATCGAAGCTGATGGACGGTGTTGTTTCCACAATCACTGTCGGTGATGCGAAAGGATTCCAGAGGAACCGCTGGACTCTCAGGGGATGTCCCTCCACGTTGAAGCGATTGCCCGCGGCCTGAATCTGTTTGGATGCGACAGTCTGCGAATCCAGGTCCGGGGAGCTGCTGTCTGCATAACGCAATGCCTCACCGTTGAACTCGACCGGGATCCGGACCCCGCTCATGGCCTTGTCAGGCACCTTCGCGGTCATGGCACGCCAGGCATAGAGGATGGCCAGGGGGATCAGGATGGCCAGCAGAAGCACTGCGATAAATGCCGCGAGGAAGATCGCGGTATCGACCGGAACACTCAGAGACCCCTCAGCAGGCAGGTCGACGGTGGTTTCATTGCCACCTTCCGCATTGGATATCTGCAGTGGGATGGAGCCGTTAACCAGGCCGTCACGCAGTTCCTGCACCGTGAACTGAACCGGCAGGGTGCCCTGTTCATCCAGTCCGAGCACCAGTGCGTTGTCCATGCTGTCGAAGGAACTCGAAGCGGCAACGCCTGCAACACCCTCAGGGAGGGTTCCGGTCAGCTGCGCATCCGGGTTCACCCAGACGCGCCCCGGACCGGTAATCGGGACATCCACCGTAACCACTTCTTCATCCGCATTGAAGCGGACGCCCCCGGGAACCTGCGGCATGTCCCGCTGGGTGACCGTGATGCGGGTGGTGTTGAGAATCGGGCTCAGGGTGGTTCCGGGGTTACCGTCCACTCCGGCCGTTGTGACGGTGGTGCGTGCCTCCACGGAACCGATGGCAGGAAGTTCACCGATCATGCCCAGAGGGGTTTCCAGTTGCCCACCGGAGAGGTCCATACCTTCGGCGATACTCAGGAATTCACCGGTATCGGCACGTGTGAAACCAAGATCAACCCGGGCCTCGCCCTCCAGGACACGGGCCTCGCCGTCGCGTCCGACCAGGTTCATGCTCAACTGCTGATCATCACGCAGATTCAGGGCACCGTCCACGGAGTCACCACCGCTGAACACGAGCTGGAGATCCGGCTGGATCTCCACCGAGTTGAACACCCTTCCCTCTGCCGCAGCCGGGTCGAATCCCTGGAACTGGATCTTCCAGACACCCTTCCATTCCCCACCGTCCTGCAGGGTCAGGGTGCCATCCGACATCTGCACCGGCGAGGTCTCCGCCTCCCAGGTCACATCAGTCGCGTTCAGCGATGCCTCACCGGAGTCCTTGAGCTCCACTGTCTCACCATTTGGGGCGGTGAGCACCAGGTATGCGTTTTCCCCGAGGTCATCCTTGGCAATCGCCGTGAAACGCACGGAGTTCACCGAGTTGTCCAGGGTGAAACTGAAGGGATCGCCAGCACGGGTCTCACCGGTAGCTTCGCCACCGATGGCCAGTGCCTCCCGGAAAGCCGCGAAGAGGCCACCGACATTGTCCGCCGGGAAGAAGGCGCCGTTGGGTGCCTCCACGCCACAGGTAGCCCCACCTGCGGTGGTGCCTCGCAGCAGACTGAAATCAGAAGGGTTGCTCGGCGCAGACAGGCCGATACCGATGTGGGTGATCCCCGCACTGCGGAGACGATCGGTGACGCCACCAGGAGCACACAGCGCCTGTTCTGCCTGCTGCGCACCTTCCTGTGCGGTGAGAGCGCCGTCGGTGAAGGTCACCAGCATGCGGCAGGCGTCCTCGGAACCTGAACGGGGGAAGTCCTGGTAGGCACCTTCCACGGCAGCGGCATAGTTGGTGTACTGCTCCTGGGTGCGCTCACTGAACTGGGCGATCTCATCCTGGATACCGTTCACGGTTGTGTCACTGAGCTCAGTCCACTCACCGTAGTTCTCCGGAACGGTGGCACCGGACTTATAGGTCTGCCCGAAACCGGCAACCCGGATCCGGGTCTGCAGATCTCCGTCAGCCTGCTTGGCCAAGAGTTCCTCGACGAAGCTCTGTGCTGCAGGAACGCGGTGGTGCTGGGCATCTGCACCTGGTTTGTCAGCGTTGACCACACCATCACGCGCCTCATGGATGAGGGATTCCGTCTCATCGATCATGATGATGACATCAAGAGCGCCCTTGTCGGCGATACAGGCACCGACGTTGTTGAGGGAACCGGAGGAACCTTCAACGCCAGGTGCCGGTTCCTGGGCGAGAGCTGCCGCCGGGAAACTGAGAACCGCACCGAGGAAGAGAGCTGCGGCAGCGGCGGTGAAACGTTTTTTCTTCTGAGACCTGTTTCTGGCAATTTTCATCATCACAGTTTTCCCATCCACAGGGCGATATCCCACGCTGACCAGATGACCGCGATCACGAGCAGTACCGCTGCGATGTTGAACAGCACCTTTTTTCCGGTGTCTTCCGTATAGAATCCGGTGGCCTTGCGCGTATTCACCTCCGTCATGTGCTTACCGATCAGGAGTGCCCCGACGAGTCCCGCCAATCCCCACGCGATTCCTGCGATGACGAGAAAGAGCCCGTCAGTGGCCACGAGCGATCCGAAGGTAAGCCAGGCGTTGAGCCCGATGCCAATCAATCCCAGTGCCAGTCCTGCAGCCACCCACACCACAGGTGCGGACTGTAGACGACCTCCCCCGCCGGAACCACCCGGGGAAGAACCGAAACGGCTACCGGAGGAGGACTTAGCACCACCGCCGAAACCACCACTTGGTGCACCTCCCCCGAAGCCACCAGGCTGGCCGCCGAAGCCACCGCCCTGGGAGCCACCGCCGAAACCAGATTGTCCACCGGAGAATCCTCCAGAAGAGGAACCAAATGTTCCTCCAGGTGGTTGGGTAAATCCTTGTGACATCAGCTACTCCGCATGTGAAGAATCGATTCGGGCTTGAGAGAGCTCCAGAAAATTCTGTGATACATCATCTTCTCGAAGAGTCTCCTGCATTCTCAAATATATGCACCCTACTTTACCCACGGGGTGGACATGCCCTTCCTCCGCTCACGGAAAAGTAGAACTTATTCGAACACCCAGGCAAACCGTGAGGACCCACTTCCACAGGAACCCCTCCAGATAAAGATTTTCCCGAAGAGACTTCCCGCTCCACCCGTACCGATATATAAGGTGTATAACCATGACCTCATTCAAGAATGTGCCGGAAATCAAACAGCATCTGGAAGCACAGCGTGAACAGATCTTCACTCAGCTCAAGGAAGTCGTCTCTTTCAATTCCGTTCACAGCGAACCGGCACTACTGCAGGACTACAAAGGGGCCGCCGACTGGACCCGCACTGCGCTGAATAACGCAGGCTTCGAGGTAACCGAGCACCCGGCAGACGACGGCACCACCAACTTCGTCGCAACCCTCAAAGGTGCCGATGACGCGCCGACAGTACTGCTCTACAGCCACTTCGATGTCGTGCCTGCAGGACCACTGGATCTCTGGTCCTCCGAACCATTCACCCTCACCGAGCGGGAAGGTGAGCATGGTGTGCGTTGGTATGGCCGTGGGGCGGCAGACTGCAAAGGCAACCTGGTCATGCATCTGGCAGCTCTGCGCACCGTGGAAGCACTCGGCGGCACCGACCTCAACCTGACCTTCGTGGTCGAAGGTTCCGAGGAGATGGGAGGTGGCGCATTGTCTGAGCTCATCAAGGAGAAGCCGGAGCTGTTCAAGGCCGATGCCATCCTGATCGCGGACAGTGGAAACGCAGCCGTGGGGGTTCCCACCCTGACCACGTCCCTCCGCGGTGGCGGCCAGGTCACCATCACTGTAAACACCCTGCGTCAGGCTGTGCATTCCGGACAGTACGGTGGCGCAGCACCAGATGCCGTGGCTGCCCTCGTGCGCATCCTTGATTCCATCCACGATGAACACGGACGCACAGTCATCGATGGAGTGGACAACACCACCGACTGGGACGGGCTCCCCTATGACCCGGAGGAGTTCCGCTCCGATGCCGGCATCCTCGAAGGGGTGGATACCTTCGGCGATGGCGATAACCCCGCTTCCCTCGTCTGGGCTCGCCCGGCAATCACCATCACCGGTTTCACGTCCACACCGGTGGCGGAAGCCGTCAATGCCGTCCCGGCGACCGCATCGGCCAAACTCAACCTCCGGGTACCCGCCGGCCAGGATGCCATCGAGGTTGTTGAGAAACTCAGATCCCACCTGATCAACCATGCCCCCTGGGGCGCACAGGTCGAGGTGGTCGTCGATGACATCAACCAGCCGTTCTCCACCGATATCTCCGGCCCCGCCATGTCCACCCTGTCCGACTGCCTGTCGGCAGCATACGACGGAAAGGACACGGTGACCGTGGGCTCAGGAGGATCCATCCCCCTGTGCACCGAGCTGATGGAGGTCAATCCCGCTGCGGAACTCGCGCTTTATGGGGTGGAGGAACCACTCTCGGTAATCCACTCTGCGGATGAGTCGGTGGATCCCGATGAGATCAGGGATATTGCCACGGCAGAAGCTTTGTTCCTGCTCACATACGAAAAATAGGCCACCCAGCCACCATCAGACGCCATTCAACCCCACCCCCTGCCGGGGGTGGGGTTTCCTCTCTGCGGAAAGCACTCTTGCGACGCAATGTGAGCATGGTTACCATAGCCGACATGACAAAAATCATTGACTCTAAGCGAGTAGCGGAGGCTACGTACCCTGCTGCGGGATAAGGACTGACTCCCCGCACCAGGGAAGTAGTCGTTAACACCCCAGACAAGCTCAAGAGTCGGTCCTTCACCTAACAGGATCTTTTTAAACATCTTTTTCGAATCGCAAAAAGAGATCCGTCCGCTTTCTTTCTGACGCAAAGGACCGTGTCATGTCTATCTCCACCCAGACCACCCGTCGCTCCACCATCATCGAGTACCGCCGCGAGACCCCTCGTCCCGCCAGCGTTAATCCGATCCAGTCTGAGCCACGCATCTACGCAGATGACCCTTTCCGCGCACGCTTTGGCTTCAAGCTCCCCCGCGGTCTGCGCGATGAGGCACGCGGCATGGAATGGCGCACGTTCACCAGCACCTACGCCCCCACCGGAAACCTGCGTATCAGCAACCTCGAATCTGATTCCCGTCGTGGCGGCATGAACCACTACACCGCCACCATCATCGAGAACTCCGGCTCCCAGCGCACCGCAACCGAATCCGAGATCATGGCCACCGGCCCTGTCTCCGCCTGCACCAACCTGCTGGCTGATGCCGGCCGTCGCGTCGAGATCCTTGAGTTCCACCAGTTCGATATCTTCGAGGCAACCGTCACCTTCATCTATGGTTGCAACAACAACCGTCGCACCTGGGCCATGGGATTCGGTGGCACCGCTGAACAGTCCGCTGCCGCTGCCATGAGTTCAGCCGCTCACCTCATCTACGGATAGAACACCCAGCGCGAACCGGACAAAAAGTCTCCCATTCCGGGTGTACACGATGTACACCCCCGGAATGGGATCTTTTTTGAATATTTTTCCAGATTCCTGCCATCTTGCCGTGAGCTGGTAGAACCCTTCATAAAGGTGTGCAACAGGCCCCTATATATACAGTCAGAATCAATTTCTCGTTGGGAAGCGCCCCGCACCGCAGGTAGACTGCACCCTGTATTGCCACGCCCTTTGCGACGCCGCCTGGGGCTTGGGTGTTTCTCAGTTCATGGCTTCGTGAATCTGCGGCTCCGGCCGCTGGCTGGGGGCAGCACGCACGTGGGCGTCGTGAACTCAGGGGGTGGCACCTGTCACGTCCACATCCGCAACAAAGGGGAACTGAAATAGCGTGCTGATTCTTTTTCTCGCACTTACTGCCGCCGCAGTACTCGCCCCCATCCTGATCCGAGCCATGGGACGATCCGCATTCGGTCTGCTGGCTGTCGTGCCGGGCGCAGGCTTCATCTGGGTTGTCTGGGAGTTCATCAGAGGCACCTTTGATAATGGGGGTGAACTTTCCCTTCACTACGAGTGGATGCCTTCCGCTCACCTCAACATCACCATGCGGCTTGACTCCCTCGCGGCCCTGTTCTCCCTGATCATCCTGGGGGTCGGTGCGTTGGTTCTCCTTTATTGTTGGGGTTATTTCGATTCCAACCCCGGTCGCCTGAGCGCCTTTGGTGGCCAGCTGGTCGGTTTCGCGATGGCCATGTACGGCCTGGTCATCTCAGACAACATCCTCCTGATGTACGTCTTCTGGGAGATCACGTCGGTGCTGTCATTCCTGTTGGTCGGTTACTACGGTGAGCGTGCCTCATCAAGGCGTTCAGCTGGCCAGGCCCTGATGGTCACCACCCTGGGCGGGCTCGCCATGCTGGTGGGCATCATCCTCATCGGTGCGCAGACGGGTGTCTGGTACTTCTCCGACATCCCGGTGTATCAGGGCGACTGGGCGGAGGTGCCGTATATCTCCATCGGCGCGCTGCTCATCCTCGCCGGTGCCTTGTCCAAGTCCGCGATCGCCCCGACCCACTTCTGGTTGCCCGGAGCGATGGCCGCCCCCACACCGGTTTCTGCGTACCTGCACTCGGCGGCGATGGTGAAGGCAGGCATCTACCTGGTGGCCCGCCTTGCACCTGATTTCAACGTGGTGAGCTCCTGGTACCTGGTGATTCTGCCCCTGGGTATCGTCACCATGATCATGGGTGGCTGGATGGCACTGCGCCAGAAGGACCTCAAGCTGATCCTGGCGTACGGCACCGTGTCACAGCTCGGTTTCATCATCTCGGTGATCAGCATCGGCTCCAGGGAAGCTCTCCTTGCTGGTCTCGCCCTGACCTTTGGCCATTCCCTTTTCAAGGCCACGCTCTTCATGACGGTTGGCGCCATCGACCACACGACCGGAACCCGCGACATCACCGAGTTGTCCGGACTGGGCAGGAAACAACCCCTCATGTTCGCCCTCGCCGCGATCTCAGCGGCCTCCATGGCTGGTATTCCGCCATTGTTCGGGTTCATCGCTAAGGAAACCGCCATTGATTCTGTTCTGAATGAGTCAATGATCCAGGGCATGCCTGGCAGCCTGATGCTGAGTGGCATCGTGTTGGGTTCCATCTTCACCATGGCCTACTCCTGCTACTTCCTCTACGGGGCTTTCGCCACGAAGCGCAGCCTCTTCCCGGAGAACAACGGTGAGTCCCCGGCCGTGGCCGGTTCCCACCGTATGACCTTCGATCTCTGGATTGCTCCCCTCATCCTGACCAGCCTCACGGTCATTCTGGGTCTGATCCCGGCACCGATGTCCTCCGCGATTGTCACCCACCTGGACAACGTCGCCCCGGGTGAGGAGACGTACCTGGCCCTGTGGCACGGTTTCAACCTTCCGCTGGCACTATCCGCGCTGATCATCGTCGTCGGTTTCCTCCTCTACTGGAAGCTGCCTATTGTTCACCGACTGCAGCCGAAGACCGCAGCCTTCGGTAATGCGGACACCGCCTACGATGCGATCCTCGATTACCTACGGGTACTCTCCCTGCGTCTGACCGCCTCCACCCAGCGTGGCTCCCTGACCCTGAACATCGGTGTCATCTTCCTGGTCCTGGCCGTCGTTCCGATGGTGGCCCTGATCCTGGGTGAACGCAATGACGTCCGGATGGAACTCTGGGACAACCCGTTCCAGGGTGTGGTGGCTGTCATCATCATCCTGGTCGCCATCGTGGCCACCCAGATGCAGAACCGTTTGTCCGCACTGATCCTCATCGGTGTCACCGGTTATGGTCTGGCCGTCATCTTCGCTCTCCACGGCGCACCGGACCTCGCGCTCACACAGACCCTCGTGGAGACCGTGCTCATGGTCGTGTTCATGCTGGTTCTGCGCAAGATGCCCACCGAGGTCACCTGGAAGCCGGACCCGAAGAACGCCCGCATGCGTGGTTGGTTGGCAGCATCCGTGGGTATCTCCGTGGTGGTGTTCACCATCTTCGCCATGAATGCCCGTACCGAACAGCCGATCTCCACCTACATGCAGGATCTGGCCTATGAGGTCGGACACGGTGCCAACACGGTCAACGTGCTGCTGGTGGATATCCGTGGCTTCGATACCTTCGGTGAGATCTCTGTTCTGGTGGTTGCGGCAACCGGTATCGCCTCACTGGTCTACCGTAACCGCAGCTTCCGACGGGATTCCCGTCGTCCGACGTTGGCCACCACCGGCCGTCGTTGGCTCGCTGCTCCGGTGGACACCGAAAAGGCCCAGAACAGGTCACTGATGGTGGATGTGGCGACCCGCATCCTGTTCCCGTCGATGATCATGCTCTCTGTGTACTTCTTCTTCGTCGGTCACAATGGCCCTGGTGGCGGATTCGCCGGTGGCCTGGTGGCCGCACTGGCCTTCGCCCTGCGTTATCTGGCCGGTGGTCGTGATGAGCTGGAGGAGGCACTTCCTGTCGACCCCGGACGCATCCTCGGCATGGGCCTCATCGCCTCCGCCGCCGCGATCCTGTGGCCGATGGCTCTGGGTGAACCGCCGTTGACCTCACACATCTGGGATCTCACGCTGCCGCTCATCGGTGACATCCACATCGCCTCCGCCCTGCTCTTCGACCTGGGCGTGTACCTGATCGTCATCGGACTGATCATGCACATCCTGCACAGTCTGGGAGGTCAGTTGGACCGGGATGAGGATATGCGTAAACAACGCGCCCGCGACCGGGCACGTCGCCTGGCCCGCAGCGCACGGAGGGAGTCCACAATGGCCTCCAGCACCAGTGCGGTGCGGAGCGTGGCTGACAAACCGCGGCCACTGCCGTCGATACACAGCCAGGCCACGGACACCGGGCCGGCAACAGAACACAGCACTGATGGAACGTCGCAAAGCAACAATGGGAAGGAGCAGTAGATGGTAGCCAATCTCTTCCTGCTCCTGGCCGCGGGAGCACTCGTGGCGGCAGGTGTGTACATGCTGCTGGATCGCGCCATGACCAAGATGATCATGGGCCTGATGATGATCGGCAACGGTGCGAACCTGCTCATCCTCATCGCCGGTGGTTCTGCCGGTGCTCCCCCCATCCAGGGACGTGAGAACGAATTATATGAGGACAACATCGCCGATCCCCTGGCACAGGCGATGATCCTGACCGCGATCGTGATCTCCATGGCCATGACCGCCTTCATGCTGTCACTGGCCTACCGTCAGTACCGTTACCGCACCGAGGACTTCATTCAGGACGACACCGAGGACGTGGCCATCTCCGTGCGCCCGACCATCGCCTCAGCCGCCCCTGACCATGACGCCTCCGATGACCCAGAGACAGGACGCATGACCTCCGAAGGCGACGAGTTCGGACCGGAATCCTTCGAGCAGCCACTGAGGGGAGAAAAGGATGACTAGTGAACTCTATGACTTCCTGATCCCGTTGCTGCCCTACATGGTCCCCATGCCGGTGATTCTCCCGGCGGTGGCTGCCGCACTGACGCTGATCCTGTCCAAATATGTGCAGGCACAGCGCGCCATCACCCTGACCGTGCTCGCCTTCCTCATTGCTCTCAACGCCACCATGCTCTACCTGGTGGATATGGAAGGCATCCAGACGCTTCAGGTCGGTGGCTGGGACGCCCCGGTGGGTATCAGCCTGGTGGCTGACCGACTGTCGGTGTCCATGCTCACCGTGTCCTCCATCGTGCTCTTCGCCGTGATGGGTTATGCAATCAGCCAGGGTATCCGTGACGGTGGCAAGGATGAGCCGGTGGCGGTGTTCATGCCGTCCTACCTGCTGCTGTCGATGGGTGTGAACCTGGCGTTCCTGTCCGGCGACCTCTTCAACCTGTACGTCGGGTTCGAGGTTCTGCTGGTGGCGTCCTATGTGTTGCTCACCCTCGGTGCCTCACCTGCGCGAGTCCGATCCGGCGTGGGATATGTGATGGTGTCCATGGCATCGTCCATGGTGTTCCTCTTCGGTCTGGCCATGGTTTATGCCTCCGTGGGTACTCTCAACATGGCCCAGATCGGTCTGCGCATGGAAGACGTCCCGGACGGCACCCGCTCGGCGATCTTCGCAGTATTGTTGGTGGCCTTCGGTATCAAGGCGGCGATCTTCCCACTGGATTCCTGGTTGCCTGACTCCTACCCCACCGCACCTTCACTGGTTACTGCCGTGTTCGCCGGCCTGCTGACCAAGGTCGGTGTGTACGCCATCATCCGTGCCCGATCAGTGATATTCACCGACGGCTCCCTGGATACCCTTTTGATGTGGGTGGCGCTGGCCACCATGCTCGTGGGCATCCTCGGCGCGATGGCACAGAATGACATCAAGCGTCTGCTTTCCTTCACCCTTGTCAGCCACATCGGCTACATGATCTTCGGCGTGGCCCTGGGCACTGCCGCGGGTCTCTCCGGCGCGATCTTCTACGCTATCCACCACATTCTGGTCCAGACCACACTCTTCCTGGTCGTGGGACTGGTAGAACGACAGGCGGGTTCATCCTCCCTGCGCCGGCTCGGTTCGCTGGCCTATATCTCCCCACTCCTGGCGATCCTGTACTTCATCCCCGCCATCAACCTGGGTGGCATCCCACCATTCTCCGGTTTTCTGGGCAAGATCATTCTGCTGGAAGCGGGTGCAGAGGTCGGCGGTTGGTTGGCCTGGACCCTCATCGCCGGTGCCGTGGTCACCTCCCTGCTCACCCTCTACACCATGGTGTTGGTCTGGTCGAAGGCCTTCTGGCGTGACCGCAAGGATGCCCCGGACGGTGCCACCGCGATCGCACGCCCCGCCCCGCTCGCGGATGTGCAGGACGAGGTATCTGTGAAGGACCGCTCCGATGTGGGACGCATGCCATTTGGCATGGTCGCCTCCACCTCCATCCTGGTGATCGCTTCCCTCATGGTGTCGGTGCTGGCAGGTCCGCTGTCCGCCATCACCGGCCGGGCGGCGGAATCAGTCCAGGACGTGAACATCTACCGCTCGGCGGTGTTGGGACCGAACTTTGAAAATCCCCACCGCACCCTGGAGATGGAACGTTATGATGCCAACCGCGACAACCTGGATAACCGCCTCGACAGTGAACTCAGTGGCGGCGGTTCCGACAATGACCGCATGGTCACCGGTGAAACCATGACGAACTCAGCACCAGCCGGTGCCAGGACCCCTGAGGAGGCCACCTCATGATTGCAGGCTTCAAGCGGCGTTTCCGCCCACTGTTCATCCTGTGGCTGACCGTCATGTGGATCATGCTCATGGGCGAGTTGTCCTGGGCCAATGTGGTCGGTGGCTTCCTGGTGGCGGCCGCCATCGTGTTGTTGCTTCCCCTGCCTGCCATGCCCATCAGCAACCTCAGCATCCGCTGGGGAGCGCTGGTGATGCTGATCCTCAACTGGCTGTGGGATCTGGCCGTGGCCTCGGTAAAGGTGGCGTGGTTGGCGCTCCGTCCCCAGGATCCACCCAAGACCGCGATCCTGAACGTACCCATGCGTGTGCAGAACGATCTCGTGCTTTCCTTCGCCACCGTGCTGTACAACCTGCAGCCTGGTGGTTCGGTTACCGACATCGACATCGCCAACCGCATGTGGACCGTCCACGTCCTCGATGCTGATTCACCCGACGCCATCGAGAACGAAGTTAACAACGTTGCCGAACTCGAGCGCAACCTGATCCGCGTTTTCGAAAGGGGCTGACCCACGATGAACCCCGAGATCTACACGGCCATCCTCACCATCGCGGCCTTCCTGTTCTCCATGTCCTTCATCCTGACCACATACCAAATCATGAGCGGCCCGAACTCCATCGACCGCCTCCTGGGTCTGGACGGCACGGTATCCATGATCCAGTGTTCCCTGGCCACCTACATCTGCTGGACCCTGGACACCACGGTCAGCAACGCCATGATGGTGGTGGCGATGATGGGCTTCATGGGTTCCGTCGCCGTTGCACGTTTCAGAAAGAGGGACGGTGCCTAAATGACCATCCAGCTGTTCACCGACATCATCTCCCTGATCTTCATCCTCACCGGTGCTTTTCTATCCTTCTCCGCAGCGGTGGGTCTGGTGCGGTTCAAGGACTCCATGTCGCGGGTCCATGCGATCACCAAGCCGCAGACCACCGGCCTGATCCTCACCGTGGTGGGTGCGCTGATCCGCATGCTGGGCCACGAGGACTTCGACTTCTCCATGCGTGGTGACATGGGCATCCTCGTTCTACTTGTCCTTTTCGCCATGTTGACCAGCCCCGTCACTGCTCAACGTGTCGGACGCGTATCCCGCCGTGAGGGGCTCTACGGAGAGAAGGGCAAACTCTCCCGCAACGATGCCCCGGCGGACCGCGGTGTGAAGAAGTAGCGGTTTGGGGCTCCCCGCGTCGGCATCACCACGGAATCCCCCAGCCCCAACAAACCAACAAACCAACAAACCAACAAACCAACATCTAGCCATATTTTCGTGTTAAAACCCCAAACTGGCGAAAGATGTTGAATCCTGGGGGAGTAACGGGATCACACCATACTCCTTGGAGCATCGGCACGTCACTCAGAATTTATCGTTCTGACGCGGTTTGGAGAAACCTGCCCACCTCGGCGGAGAAGTCAGCGGGGTGGGTGGTGTAGGTACGAAGCCCGGCACCATCAATGGTCACGCCGACAGCCTGCGGCAGGGCGCCAAGAAGCTCCTTGGCCCCGGGCAGCGGATAGCGGGAACCACTGATCACCAGGGTCGGAATCCCAACATCTGCGTAATCCGTGGCAGTGGAGTTGCTGAGCTCATCGACGTGGCTGACCAGTTCTTTTTTCCGTCCGCGTAGCAGGAAACCCGGCATTTTCTTCAATGCGCGACCAACCTTGCGCCCCTGTTCATCCAGGGAGATGGCGGGACTGTCCAGCACCAGATGAGTGATTCTGCCGGGTTGTGCCTGTGCGATGCGCAGCGCCACAGCAGCGCCACGTCCCCCGCCTACCAGGATGATGCGGCGTAGCTCGTGCTTATCCAGGAGCTTTTCCACGTCTGTCTGTCCCGCTTCCGCGGTCCCTTCCCAGGGTGCGATGCGCGGTTTCACACCGGCGGGCAGCATGTTGACCACCTCGGCGAAGGCATCGGTGAGTTCCCCGGAATCGGGGATGAACACGATGGGTTTATTCGGTTCCAAGGGGTTTCAACTCCTCCAGCTCATCGCAGGCCAGATCCACTGCTGCGATCCACGAACCGGTGCGCTTATGTGCCCGGCGCTGACGCTCATAGCCGCCACCGCGTTCCAGGATCTCCAGCACCAACTCCAGCTCCCCTTGGCATCCCAGCTCGGCAGCCAGGGGTTCCAGACGTGCCACCATTCGGCGGAGTTCATCCTGCACCATGGCTTCATCGGTGTCACGGGAGATGATGATCTCTGCGTCCAGCCCGTAACGGGCCGCGCGCCATTTGTTCTCCGCCACGTGCCACTGTTGAAGTGTGGGTAGTTCCTCACCGCGGTCAATCATGCGGTCATAGTGCACCACCAGGCAGTGGGTCAGCGCCACGATGGCGGACAGTTCCCGCAGGTTGGATGTGGAGTCCGCGATGCGGACCTCGATGGTTCCCCACTTGGACGCCGGCCGGATATCAAAGTGCATGGAGCCGGTGTGGTTGATCACGCCGGACTTATCCTGATCCGCCATATAGGAGATCCACTCATCCCAACTGGCGAACTGATACGGCAGGCCCGCGGTGGGCAGCTGCTGATAGAGCATGGTGCGGTTGGAGGCATAGCCTGTGTCCAATCCATCCCAGGCCGGAGAGCTCGCAGACAGGGCCAGCAGGTGCGGGTAGTTGGTCAACAGCGCATTGATGATGGGCCAGACCCGGTCCTCGTGGCTGATCCCAACATGGACGTGGATTCCCCAGATGAGCATCTGGTTTCCCCAGTATTGGGTGCGGGCGATGATCTCATCATATGCCCCCTTCTCCGACACCGGGTTCTCACGGAAATCAGAAAACGGATGGGAGCCCGAGGTCCAGGGACGCAATCCCAGTTCTGCCGCGGCCTCTTTGATGGCGGTCAGACCGCGATCAAGCTCCGCGACAGCTTCCGGAACGGTGTCGCACACCCCGGTGACCAGTTCAACGGTGTTCTGGAGGAACTCCCGTTCCAGGTGGATATCCGGGTGTCGTTCAGTCACGATGTCCAGGATCTCCGAGGCACGCGGTGCCAGATCACGAGATTCAGGATCAACGAGTGCCACCTCCCACTCCACGCCGAGGGTCGGTTTCGGTGAACGTTTGAACTCAACAGCCATGGTGTGGGGCCTCCTTGGGGATCCTCGCCGGCAGTCACAGTGGGGTTGCTGCTACAGGGTGACATCTTCCACGAGGACCAGCACGATGGCGTCCTCGCCTTCGGTTTCCTCAGGCAGGACAGGACTGCGTTCCATGGCCACACCGTTGACGCGGTCTGCCAGCTCACGGGCAGCCTTCTCCGCATCGGGGTTGCCCTCAGTGAAGTAGACGGTGGTCCGCGGGATGGCCACATCCGGGAGGTTGCCGGATTCCACGGTGTCATAGTCACCTTCAAGGGAGTCCGCCACCCGTGCTGCCAGCTGGGTGACGGTGGAGTTGTTCAGAACATGCAGGGTGGTCACCGGGGTGCTGTCCGCTGCGGAACCCGCAGGCCGGGCCGGAGCGGGATCTGCACCGCGCTCATCAGCAGGCTCGTCTACGCCCTCACCCGCCACGGTTTCCTCACGGTTATTTTCATCCACGGTGGTGTCCTGACCGTTCTGATCCTGCTCCCCGTCCGGAGCAGTAACCGGAGCGGTATTCTGCTGATCGGGGGTCGCCTCCGATGCCACTGTCGTCTCAGTGGTGCCGGTATCACCGGCTGCGGAATCATCACTGTCACTCAGCATTGACCACAAGGCCCACGCCGCCAGAAGCACTGCCACGGCGATGAGGATCATGGCCAGTCCGCGCACGGGAAGGCCGGAGCCTCCGGCGGGTTTACCTGCGCCGTCTCCGGCGTCCGACGGGGAAGAGTTCTGCATGTCCGAAGTCATGGCGCTTAGTCTATCTTCCCAGCGCGACGCCGTAACCTGGAGACCAGGGTTGGGTTGATTTTCATCGCTTCGGGGGTATCGATGATCAGGTTGAGGCGCTGGTAGTAGCGCACCGGGGAGATCCCGAACCGGTCCCGGATCGCTTCCTCCTTGGCCCCCTGGGCCCGGGGTGCGGAGGCCTCAAAGGTGAGGAGCGTTAAATCTTCAGGGCTGAGCATGCCTAAACTGTAGAACATGACTGTCCGACCAATTGTTATCCACGGTGATCCCGTCCTCCACAACCCGACCGCTGAAGTAACCGAGGAGGTCTCGGAGCTGCAGGAACTGATTAATGATATGTACGAGACCATGGAGGTGGCCAACGGTGTCGGTCTGGCCGCCAACCAGATCGGGGTGTCCAAACGCATCTTCGTGTTCAACTGTCCCGATGATGAGGGCGAGATGCACCGCGGTTGCTTCATCAACCCGGTCATGGAGACCTCCGAGATCCCGGAAACCATGCCCTCTGATGACGGCAGCGAGGAGGAGGGTTGTCTCTCGGTTCCCGGTGAGGGCTTCCCCACCGGCCGCGCAGAGTGGACAAAGGTCACCGGTCTGAATGAGCACGGTGAGGAATGGTCCATGGAGGCCACCGGTTTCCTGGCGCGTTGTTTCCAGCATGAGGTGGGACACCTGGATGGGTTCCTCTACACCGATACGCTCATCGGTCGGTGGAAGCGCATGGCCAAGAAGACCATCAAGGCCAATGGGTGGACCGAGGCCGGTCTGACCTGGATGCCCGGCGAGGATGAGGATCCTTTCGGACATGACGTCTAGGCTGCCGCGGTTCCGCAGCCACGACCCGAAAATCGGCGACCGCGTGGTGGTGCGGCGTCGCATCAATGACGCCGATCCGCACTGGACCGATGTGATCGGCCACGTCATCGGCCTGAATCCCCTGGTGGTGCGCCCGCAGTCCGTGGGTGGCATGCCGTCCACCTCCGATGGCATCGAGATACCGGACCATCAGCTCGAGGTGGTGAAGATCCTCTCCCCGCGCACCATCCGTAACTCGGATATCCGCGCGGTGGAGGTGGCCACCGCCAAGGCGTTCCCCGGACTTGCCAACGAGTGGGCCGGGGGTTGGCTCATGCGCGCCGGCGACGGCATCACCGAACGTTCCAACTCCGCCTCCCCGCTGGGCCCCACCACCGGTTTTGATCCGGTGCCGATGGACGAGATCGAGGAATTCTACGCCGCCCACCGGCTCCCTGTCCGCCTGCACATCCCGGAACGCATCGGGAAACCCGCACACAGGGTAGTTTCGGCAGAGCCTGACGCCTGGACCCTGGGGCCGGAGATCCTGGTGATGACCAGGGAACTGGAAGGCCTGGCCCCCGTGGCACTTCCGGAGGGGTTGCAGTTCCGGGTGGATGAGCAGCCCGATGATGAGTGGCTGGGCATGTACCACTTCCGTGGCCGTGCCCTGCCGCCGGAGGCGCTCGAGCTGCTGCGCACCCGCATCGACGGCCAGATGGGATTCGGCCGCCTGCTCACCTCACTCGGCCAGACGGTCGCCATCACGCGCGCGACCATCACGTCCGCCGAGTCGCGCACCTTCCTCGGTTATTCGGCCGTTGAAGTCGCGCCTGCTTATCGACGCCGCGGGCTGGGCACCGCGCTCGGTGCCCGCATCCAGCACTGGGGCGCGGACATGGGTGCCGGGGAGGCCTACCTCCAGGTAATCTCACGAAATGAGGCCGGGGTCGGGTTATATTCCAAACTCGGTTTCACCGAACATCATCGCCACCGTTATGCCGAACGCACCCGTTGAGGGCGTGCGGTAGGAAGCGATGGTCTGGGTCGTCGATAAGCAATCTTTGTGGAAACGCTAGGGTATAGGTCATGCGCATCGTGAACTGGAACGTCAACTCGGCACGCACCCGCGTGGACCGGATGGTGGATTTTCTCATTCGGCATGACGTGGATGTTCTGGCGGTGCAGGAATCCAAATGCCGCGATGATCAGTTCCCGTATGACCGTTTCACCGAACACGGTTATGAGGTGGCCCATTTCGGGCTGAGCCAGTGGAACGGGGTGGCCATCATCTCCCGGGTCGGGCTGGAGGACGTGCAGACGCAGTTCCCCGGTCAGCCCGGATTTCACAAGGATGCCGATACGGAGCAGGCCATTGAGGCCCGTGCCATCGGCGCGGTCTGTGGAGGCGTGCGCGTGTGGAGCCTCTATGTGCCCAACGGCCGGGAGATCGCCGACCCACACTATGACTACAAACTGCGCTGGTTGTACGCACTGCGCAACCATGTGGCCGATGTGCTGCGGGCAAACCCGGAGGAGAAACTGGTGCTGCTCGGTGATTACAATATCGCCCCGACAGATCAGGATGTATGGGATGTGTCCGCCTTCGAGGGGAGAACCCACATCACCGAACCGGAGCGCGCAGCTTATCAACAGCTGTTGGAAACCGGTCTTGCGGAGACCAACCCCGGGCCAGGCGTCTTCACCTACTGGGACTACAAGGGCGCACGTTTCCTCAAGGGTGAGGGCATGCGTATTGATTTCCAACTGGCCTCCCCCGCCCTGGCGGCGGTCGCCGGTGAGACCTTCGTGGACGTGGAGGAACGGGGCGGGAAGGGTGCATCAGATCATGCGCCCGTCATCGTCGACTATGCAGTTTAATCACGGGGCGGAAAACACAGGCTCTCATGACCATATCCATTGACCTGGAGCTCTGGCAGACCATCGGTCTGCTCGTGGATTACACCATCAAGATCATCGCCATCGGTTATGTCCCCGAGGGTCGCCGCCCCGGCACCTCCACCGCGTGGCTGCTGGCCATTTTGCTGATCCCCTTCCTGGGACTGCCACTGTTCCTGCTCATGGGTTCGCCCTATATCAATAAACGGCGACACCGCATCCAGCAGGAGGTCAACGACCTCATCGATGACGTGCATGATGATGTTCCCGATTACCCCAGCGGTGTGAGCATGCACCCGGAGATCGAATCAGTCATCCGCCTCAACCGTCGACTGACCAACATGCCTGCTGTGATCGGTGTCAACCATGGCATGCACACCGACTATGACGGCATCATCCGACGCATGACCGAAGCCGTGGATGCGGCCGAAGACTATATCTACGTGGAGATCTACATCATGGCCTGGGATGAGACCACCCGGCCGTTCTATGAGGCTCTGGGGCGCGCGGAGGAACGCGGTGTGAAAGTGCGGCTCCTCTTCGATCACGTGGGCAGCTGGAAATACCCCGGTTACCGGAAATTGAAGAAGAAACTCACCGCCATGGGCATCGAGTGGTACCTCATGCTCCCCCTCCAGCCGTGGAGGCGCCGCTTCCGCCGCCCCGATCTGCGCAACCACCGCAAGATGCTGATTATCGACGGCCACCGCGGTTTCATCGGATCCCTCAACATGATCGATGCCAGTTATCTGCAGCGCAAGAACATCAAGATGGGCCGCAAATGGGTGGACCTCATGGTGGAGATGTCCGGCCCCATCGTCTCCTCCATGGAGATGGTCTTCGCCGGTGACTGGTATGTGGAATCCAATGAGACCCTGGAGATCCGCGACCACGATGAGGCCCATGAGACCATCCCGGACACCGCCCAGGATTCCCAGATGAATGTGGTCCAGCTGGTGCCCTCCGGTCCCGGATACACCACAGAACCGAACCTGCGGATGTTCAACTCCATCGTCCACCACGCCAAGGACCGCCTGGTGTTGTGCAGCCCCTACTTCATTCCTGATGAATCCCTTCTGGAGGCCGTGACATCTGCCTGCTACCGCGGGGTCCGGGTGGAGCTGTATGTCTCTGAACAGGCTGATCAGTTCATGGTCAACCACGCACAGTCCTCCTACTACCAGGCACTCCTGGAAGCCGGGGTGAAGATCTACATGTACCCCAAGCCCTATGTCCTGCACACCAAGTACATGATCGCGGATCCCGATCGGGAAGCCGGCAGCGTACCCATGGGTGTGGTGGGATCGTCCAATCTGGACATGCGCAGCTTCGGTCTCAACTATGAGATCTCCATGCTCGTGGCCAAAGGAGACCTGATCCGTGATCTGGATAAGATAACCGCGCATTACAAGGACACCAGCACCCGGCTCACCCTGGATAAGTGGAATGAACGCAGCTGGGGACGCCGCTATCTGGACAATGTGATGCGCCTGACCTCGGCGCTGCAATAGGAGCTGCACTGGGTTCTGCACTGGGCCCTGCAAAAAGCCTTCATCCCATGTCTGGAAGTGGACGGCACCCAGCCACCCACACCGCGGTGCCGGCAAACAGCGCGCACACCACCATTCCCACCGCCATGCTCAGGGCACGATCCGAGCCGAGTCCCACCAGGGGACTGACAATGCCTCCCACCGCGAACTGGGTAAAACCCATCACCGCAGACCCCGAGCCGGCGCGCTCACGAACCACCGCGGTGCCCAGCGCAGTGGCATTGGCCATGAGGAAAGGCACATGCGCGACCGCCAGGAATACCAACACCAGGAACAGGGCTGTTGAGCGGATCAGGGTCACCTCCGCCACCAGCACCAGCATGAGGACGATGAAGCTGATCATGGTGCCGCGCATGATGTGGTGTGGGTGAAGAGTCTGCAGCAACCGACGGTTAATAAAACCGGACAGCATCAGGGCCACCGCATTGACGGCGAAGACAACTGAGAACATCAGCGGGCTCATACCCATCTGGTTCTGCAGAACGAACGGCGAGGCGGAGATATAGGAGAACATCGCACCGAAGGACAATGCAAGGACCAGGGTATAGGCGAGGAACTGGGGGTTCTTCAGCACGTAGAGGTAGTTGGACATCATGCCCCTCAACCCCGCACCGGTTCGTTCCCCGACCGGTCGTGATTCCCTGATCCCGAGTGCCACCACCACTACCTGCGCCACGTTGATGGCCGCCAGCACCCAGAACACCGCACGCCAACCCAGAGGTTCAGACACCACACCACCGATGACCGGTGCCAGAATCGGAGCCGCCGCCTGGATGATCATGAGCAGAGCGAAGGCCTGTGCGGCCTCCCTACCCCGGGCCAGATCCGGAACGACGGCGCGGGCGATGACCACGCAGGCTCCGCCCCCGAGCCCCTGCAGCAACCGCATGGCGATCAGGACACCGATGGTCGGTGCCAGCGCACAGGCGATGCTGGCCACCAGCGAGATGACGGCACCAGCAAGCAGCAGCCTTCTGCGCCCGATGGAATCAGAGATCGGACCGATGATGAGCTGGCCCATGGCCATGCCCGCCATGAATGCCGAAAGGGTCAGCTGCACCATGGGTGTGGTGGTGTCCAGATCAGTGGCGACCATGGGTAATGCCGGCAGATACATGTCGGTGGACAGAGCCGGGGTGGCCGTGAGAAGCGCAAGCCCAAGGAGAAGTGGGGTGGAAAGCTGTTGTTTACCCTGCACCATTGTGGTTCTACCGTTCGACGATTGGGTTGAACCGCGAAATCATACACGATCCATTGGGCGGGTAGGTGTCATACGACCTACATTTTGGATTGTTCACCTGTCATACATGTACGATTTGAGTGTATGGCTCAAAGGTGTGATGACATCTCGGGCGCTTTATATTCATCCAGGCGAAGCGGTTTCGCATGGGTTTCGAATGGGTTTAAGGAAAGGGGGAGTCCAGATGGCCAGTAGTTTTGAATACGTTCAACATCCCCGTCGGTCGCTCCCCCCGCCGATCCCCACCCGGAGTGGCCCGGCGGCGGCCTTTCTTCCCGGAACCTTCCACCCCATCAATCCCAAACAGGTCAGCGCCGGCAATGATCAGGTGCTGCTCTCCGGGTGGGGGAAGTTTGTTCGCTGGCTGGTGGTTCTGGCCTCGATCTTCGCCATCATCGTGGGCATCAACCTCATCCTCGACGGTGTGTACAGCGTGGGTACCACCAGCGCCAACCGGATGTATGAGCTGGCAGCCAACCCTTATATGGGACTGCTGATCGGTGTTCTCGCCACCGCCCTCGTCCAATCCTCCACCACCACGACCACGCTGACCGTGGCTGCAGTGGGAACAGGACTCATCTCCGTTCCCGTGGCCATCCCCATCATCATGGGCGCCAACATCGGCACCACCATGACCGCCCTGCTGGTGTCATTCTCCTATGTGGGTGAACGGAGGGAATTCAAAAAAGCCTTCACCACCGCCGCCATGCACCTGTGGTTCAACACCCTGGTTGTCCTGGTCGCGGTCACGGTAGAGGTTCTTTTCCATCCGTTGCGCTCCTTCAGTGGCTACATGGCTGACCGGCTTGTCGGCTCAGCCGATAACACGGTACCCACCACCCACATCGTGCAGACGGTGGTGGAACCCTTCATCGAGTTGATCGGCACCAACGGTCTATTCGGGTTGTTCGGTAGTCAGACTGTGGCTGCCGTCTTCTCCCTGATCGCAGGTACCGCCATCATTCTGGTCTCCATCCGGGTGATGAGTTTCCAACTTCACATGATCACCGCAGCCACCGCGCATTCCCTGCTGGATATGTTCTCCGACCCGGAGGAATCAAAACCCGCCACCGTCCGGACCAATCTCCTCGGTTTCGGTGTCGGGGTTCTGTTCACCATCATGGTGACGGCATCCGCGGTGACCGTGTCCTCCATGCAGCCTTTCGCCGTGACCAAAACCCTCAAACGGCGGGCGATCCTGGCGGTGATCCTGGGAGCCAACGTGGGCACCACCATGACCGCCGCAATCGCCACTTTCGCCGTCGTAGGCATCCACGGCGCATTCGCGCTACAGGCCGCCCTGGTTCACGTGTCACTCAATCTCTTCGGTGCAATCGTGGTGTTGTGTATCCCCCGGGTGGGCCGTGCGATCATCACCCTTGCGGAAAAATCAGCACAGCTGGCAGCCCGGAGTTACACCACCACGCTAATCACCCTCGTCAGCTTCTACATCGCCATTCCATCGGCTCTTCTGTTGCTGTACACGGTGATGACCTGACAACTTCTCAGGCGTCGCGCTTCTCCAGCACCACGATGCCGGCGATGAACAACACCACGGCCCAGATACCGAAGTAGACCGCCCCGAACTCCGGCCCCCAGCCGGGATCAGAGGTCTGGAATCCGGTGATGTAGGAACGCAGATTGGTGAACGGCCCGTATTTGCCCACGAATTCCCCAACCCGGGGCAGCAGACCCGCGAGATCCTCCAGCGCCAGATGCCACATCAGGATCAGTGTGATGGCTCCCGCGGACTGGCGCAGCAACAGTGCCACACCGGAGGAGAAGGTCACCAGGAGTGCAGCACCCACCGGGTACTGCCACATGATGCGCAAAGCCTCGTTGTCATTCCATACATCAAGGGTGCTGCTGGCCACCTCCGAGGCAAGAGCCTTGGCCACGTAGAAACACAACAGCACGGTGATGAACGTGATCACCATGGCCAGGAGTGCATAGAGCAGCCACTTCGCCAGTGCCACCACCGAGCGCTTCGGTGTGGCCAGGAAGGAATACTGCTGGTAGCCGTACCTGAATTCGGTGGTGAACACCATGACCGCCTGGACGATCACCACGATGAAGCTGGCGATATACAAACCGGAGACGGTGTTACCGGCCAGCAACAGGGTGGTGGCGAGATCCTCGCCAGTGGCGAAACTTCCTGTCAGGGCGGCGAATCCCACACCCAGCAGGATGAACAGCACAGATGTCCACCAGAAGGAACGGGTGGTGATCAGTTTGGTCCACTCGGACCTCAGAACGTTCAGAAACATGACTTACTTCTCCTGCTGTTCCGGTGTTGATGCGTGATACTGGACGGATTCGCCCGTGGTCTGGAGGAATGCCTGTTCAAGTGAGGCGCGGTGCTCTGAGAGTTCCAACAGGCCGATGTTGTGTGTGAAGGCGAGGGTGCCGATCTCATCGGTGGTGCGATCACTGATGATGTAGGTGGGCATGGGGTGGGCGTCGATAAGCTTCGTCTCAAACCCGATCCCCTCGCCGCGCAACGCGGCCTCCAACGCCTCTCGTTGCGTTGTGCGCACCATGACGGTGGTCGCGGAATGCTCACGGATGAAGTCCTGGATCGGGGTGTCCGCCACCAACCTGCCGCGGCCGATCACCACCAGATGATCCGCCGTGAGCGCCATCTCAGATAGAAGATGGGAACTCACCAGCACGGTACGCCCCTCTGATGCCAGGTTCTTCAACAGCATGCGCACCCAGTGGATACCCTCCGGATCCAGACCATTGACCGGCTCATCAAGGATGAGGTAATCCGGATCACCCAGCAATGCGCCAGCCAGTCCAAGCCGCTGCCCCATGCCGAGGGAGAATCCACCCGTCTTCTTGCCCGCCACATCCGAGAGCCCGACGAGCGCGAGCACCTCATCCACTCTTTTCGCAGACAGACCATTAGCCTGTGCGATCCACTTCAGATGATTGGCTGCGGAACGGTTTGGGTGGGTTGCCTTCGCATCCAACAGAGTGCCCACCCGGTTCAATGGGTTCTTCAACGCCCGGTAGGGCTGTCCATCAATGGTGGCCTGTCCTGCGGTGGGGTTATCCAATCCGACGATGCACCGCATGGTCGTGGATTTACCGGCACCATTCGGACCGAGGAAACCGGTGACGATACCCGGCTTGACCGTGAAGGTCAGATCCTCGACCGCACGAACCTGCCCATACTTTTTTGTGAGGCCTGCGACTTCGATCATGCAGACCAGTTTGTCATTAGTTGGTCAGCGGGACACAGCGACCTCCCCGATCAGCCCCTTGAGATCCTGCCAGGCGGACCTGAACACAGGCATGAGCGCGAGATCCTCCACCTCACCCACAGCCACCCATCGAAGCTCGAGGGACTCCTCATTGGCAATGGTGTCCAGAACATCCCCGCTGGTGGTGCGGGCGATAACCGTGGTATAAGACCAGTCCGAGGCTAGTTCCGGCCTCTTCGGATCACCCGGGAACGGACCGGCAGTGACCAGAGAATGCAGGATCTCCACCCGTTCTGCATCAATTCCCGTTTCCTCGGCGGCCTCACGCAGCGCAGCCTGAGCCACGGACTCATGAGAATCCCGCGCACCCCCGGGCAACGCCCACGTTCCACCATTATTGGTCCAGTGCGCACGGTGCTGCAGCAACACATGCCACCGATCCACGCTCTGGTCAGCATCTCCAGCCACCAGAAGTAACCCTGCAGCTCCGTTTCGTCCCCACATTGCCGAACCCGCAGGCCCAGCTGCCCAACCATCACCGTCACCTTTCATGTAGACCACACTAGGCGAGTGATCACAGGTTGTGGGTCAGAACAGGGGCCCGCTTCCGGTGTCTGCGGGGATAAACCGGGGACAAACCGGGACCAGGCCCTGGCCGGTCTGGGGCCCATCTGGGGCCCATCTGTGGCCTGCATGAGGTCTGTATGAGGTCTATGCGGGCACTGCGTCCGCCTGTTCAGGGTTGCGGCTGGGTGTAACCGGTGGACGTGATTTGAGCCGGGTCACAAATGTATATCCACGCCTACTTTCTCACAGGCATCAACCGCGCTATCCTGAAGCAATGACGCGGGATGGAATTGGGGAGCAATCCACAGTTGCAGGTGAGACGGGGAAAACTGTCAAAAATCCCGGCGCGCATGCCGAAAACAGGACGGATGACCAGGCTGGGGAGGGCGACGGGCCAGGATCCCAGGGTGGGATACCTGACCAATCGTCCAACCGTGTGGCGGATAGCGTGCCGTCCTCCCTGTCTGATGGTCGGTTCCCGGATAGGTCGGCGTCCCGGGAGGCACTTGATGATTATGACGAGGCGGAGGAGTCCCCGGATCACTGGTTGGATCCCATCACCTCGGAAGATCAGTCCCGTCGCAGTATTGTCAGCGCCATCATCCAGGAGACGTTCGGACAGCCGCTGTTCGTGGCGCGGCGTCTCTGGGGATTCATCACCACCTCCCCGGGCAAGATCACGTTGATGACGGTGATCATCTCCGTGGCCATCTTCGCGGCGGGTTATGCCATGTCGGTTTCGTCTGAAACCCGGCAGACGCATCTGGATGAACTGATCACCAATACGGAGCCTGTCTCCTACAACGCCCATGTGCTGTACTCGTCTCTGTCCGTGGCCGACACCACCGCCACCACTGGTTTTGTGCAGGCTGGTATTGAGGGGCCGATGAACCGGGTGCGGTACAACACGGCGATTGACCGTGCCTCGGTTGCGGCGACGGATACGGCTTCCTCAGCGGATACCTCCAATGAGCGGTTGATGGAGCTGGTTACCGAGATTCAGCGCAAGCTGCCCATCTACACCGGGCTGGTGGAGACGGCCCGGACGAATAACCGCGCAGGTAATCCGGTGAGTGTGGCCTATATGGCTGAGGCCAGCGCCATGATGCGCAATGAGATCCTGCCCATGGCATCTGAGCTGTACAACATGACCAGTCGTGCGGTGTCTGATCAGCAGGCTAATATGATGCGCCCCCAGTGGGTTCCGCTGTCTGGCCTTCTGGCGGCACTGGGAATGCTGGCGGTGGCGCAGTGGTGGCTCATGCGTATCACCCGCCGCCGGATCAACAAGGGCTTCGCCGTGGCCACCACCTGCATGCTGGTGGCCACCATCTGGGTGGCTGCCGCAGACTGGACCACCTGGCAGGCGGGCACGAAGGGCTTTGAGGAGGCCTCCGGTCCCCTCAAATCCATGACTACAGCGCGCATCTATGCCCAGCAGACCCGAACGACGGAGACGCTGGCACTGGTGCGCCGACAGTCCATCCAGGGAAGCACCACCGGATTCAACGCCACCATCAGCCAGATAAAACGCGCGCTGGCGGAGTATGAGCAGACCTCGCAGGGTCAGACCCCGGAACATCAGGAACTGATCCTCCAGGCCCGCAATGCCATGGAGGACTGGTCACAGCAGCATGATGAGTTCATGGTGTTCCTGCTCAATGGTGACTACAACGCCGCGGTGAACACCGCCCTGAACATCAACGAGAATGGTCAGACCAGTTTTGATGAGCTGGATACCGCACTCGCGGAACTGATCAATGATTCCCGCGTTTCCATGCGTGCCTATATTGAGAGTGGTCTGGCAGCGACCGCGCTCGTGGCCATCGCGGTGTTAATTCTCTCCATCGCAGCGGTGGTGGCCCTGTGGATCGGCATCCGACCCCGGCTGCAGGAGTACCTGTGATGAAAAAAGCTTATCGACGCCCCACCCGCCGCACCGGTGCGGCTGCCTTGTCGGCCCTGCTCTCCGCGTCGCTTTTATCAGCGTGCATCGCCCCTGAGGTGCAGGAACCGGAAGCCTACCCGCGGGTCAACCCCGATGCAGGCCCGCCGCTGCCGCCGGGGTCCATCATCGAGGAACCCGGTCAGGTGGAGGCACGACCTGTCATCACCGACACCTGGGAGGGATCCCTCCGTCCCGATGACGCCGAGGCCAGGGATCGGGTGCCGGAGATCTACAAACGGGGCCGTCTCATCGTGGGTGTGGATCAGTCACAGAACCTGTTGAGTTTCCGGGATACCGTCACCGGCCAGTTGCGTGGTTTCGAGGTTCAGCTGGCCAAGGAGATCGCACGCGATATTTTCGGCAACCCCGAGGCGGTGGATTTCCGTTTCATCGATTCCGGTGACCGTCTCCGTGCGCTGTCCCAGGGGGATGTGGATATTGTCATCCGCTCAATCTCGGTGACCGAGGATCGTGCCCGGCGGTTCGAATTCTCCACCCCTTATTTCCGCACTCAGACCCGTCTTCTGGTCATGGATAATTCCGAGGTCCAGGGCATCAATGATCTCAATGCGCACACCGTCTGTGTGGCGGATGGTTCCACCGCCTTGCAGCACGCCCGTGCGATGGCACCTGCATCCGATATCATGCGCACCCGCAACTGGTCGGATTGTCTCATGGCTCTCCAACAGCAGCAGGCGCAGGCGATCCTGGGTGATGATGCCATCCTCTCGGGTATCGCATCGCAGGATCCTTATACCCGCATCCTGCCGTCCATCCTGGCCTGGGAGTCCTACGCCGTGGTGATCGCACCCAGCAGGGGCAGCAGGGACAGCAGCGGCCTGGTCCGGCAAGTGAACGCCACGATGGAGAGAATCCAGGCGGACACCACCTGGTGGTCCATGTTCAATGAGTGGTTCGGCCAGCATCTTTACACCTACGGCCCGCCATCGCTGCAGTACCGCCCGGAAGAAGAACCAGAGAATCCACCTGAAGAGGAAGGGGACACAGATGTCGGATGACAGGGACCCAGCGGTGTCTCCAGCCACCGAGGCGGTGAAATTCGATCCTTTCGCCGACGATGATGATGACGTGGAGGAAGTCGAGCAGGCCATCGCTCCGCCGACAGAATCCGTGAAGTTTGATCCCTTCGCCGATGATGAGGACGACGAGGATGACTCCGATGATTTCCTGGGTGAGGGTCTGGATTATCTCCTGAGGGATCTGGATCAGATCCGTGCCACGCAGGGGCATTTCGTTCCGGAGGTCGCGGAATCCACTGATGCGACGGACCGGGACACAGATTCCCCCACCGCTGCCACAGCGGCCACTCCCGGACTGGACCCTGCCGACCCGAGTGCACGTAGTCGTCGTGAAGCAATTTCGACGTTCCGCGAACGGCGCGGTATCAGGCGCCAGGCACGCGTGGTGGCTGACGGCATGGTGGAACTGCCGTTCATCACCCCGAAACCGGAGAGCGAACTCCTGATCGACCCGGCGGCCAAGCTCAAGCCGGGGATCAAACCGCCCCAGTTGGTGGCCGGGGACATTGTCGCCGACCAGTATGAGGTGCTGGGTGTCATCGCACACGGCGGCATGGGATGGATCTACCTGGCCAATGACCTGAATGTGGCCAACCGCATCGTGGTGCTCAAGGGCATGATGGCCCAGGCCAGCATCCAGGATCAGGGCACCGCGGAGTCGGAACGTGCCTTCCTCGCCGACATCACCCACCCCGGGATCGTGAAGGCCTACAACTTCATCGATGATCCCCGGGTGCCCGGTGGGTTCATCGTGATGGAATACGTCAACGGCCCCTCACTCAACGACCGGCGCAAACAGCAGGAGGACGGGGTGTTGAGCTTCGACCTGGCGATCGGTTATATCCTCGAGGTTCTGCCCGCCATGGACTACCTGCATTCCCGCGGCGTGGTTTATAACGATCTCAAGCCGGAGAACATCATCGCCACCGAGGATCAGATCAAATTGATCGACCTCGGCGCGGTGTCCGGTATCGGAGCCTATGGGTATATCTATGGAACAAAGGGTTACCAGGCACCTGAGGTGTCCACGCATGGTCCCTCAGTGGCCTCCGATATCTACACCATCGGCCGTACCCTGGCCGCGTTGACCATGAAGCTGCCCGTCGAGGATGGGGTGCTCAAACCCGGCACCCCATCACCGAATGACCAGCCTCTTTTGCGTCGCCACCTGTCCTTCTACCGGTTGTTGCAGCGCGCCACCGCAGAGAAACCAGAGGACCGTTTCAGCTCGGTGGCGGAGCTTCGTACCCAGCTCTTCGGCGTGCTCCGAGAGATCCTGGCTATCCGGGATGGCAGGCAGTTCCCCGCGCAGCACTCCCTGTTCTCCCCACAGCGAAGCACCTTCGGCACCAAACACATGGTGTTCCGCACCGATAAGCTCATCGACGGCATCGACCGCCAGGTGCGCATCACCTCACCCGAGATCGTCTCCGCGCTGCCGGTCCCACTGATCGACAGGTCTGACCCCGGGGCACGGATGCTCTCTGGTTCGTCCTACGCCGAAGCCTCAGAAACGCTGGAGACACTGCGCACCTCCATGGAGGACTCCCAGTATCACAACTCCATAGAGATTCCGCTCGGGGTGGTCCGGGCACTCCTGGATCTCGGATTCACCACCGAAGCCCTCGCGTGGTTGGAGACGCTGAGGGAACGCATGGGCCGGGACTGGCGCCACCAGTGGTTCTCCGGCATCACCCACCTGCTTCTCGACGACTACGTCACCGCCCAGGAGTTCTTCTACACCGTGCTCACCATTCTGCCCGGCGAAGCTGCCCCCAAGCTTGCTCTCGCCGCAGTGGATGAGTTGATCCTCCAACAACAGGGATACGAGAACACCGCGTTGTTGCCGCCGGCACTCGCCAGCGCAACAGCAACCCTGGGCACCGATTTTGAGAACATGGACGTCCACACCTTCGACGGTCTCGGGGAAACCTGGTCCCACATCACCACGGAACCCACGATCCTGCGGTTCCATTCGCTGCGCCTCTACGCCCTGGTGTGGGCGACCAACCCCACCACGGTGTCCTCCGCCTTCGGCCTCGCGCGTCAGCTCATGGCGGAAAACCAGGTCGAGCTGGCGGTGCAGTCGCTGGACAAGCTGTCCCAGGCCTCACGTCATCACCGCATGGCCACCCTCACCACCATCATGCTGCTGGTCAGTTCCAACCTGAGCGAATCCCGTATCCGCCGCGCCGCACGCCGGCTTTCTGAGATCCCCACCAATGAACCACGATTCAACCAGATCAAAATTGCCGTGATGTCCGCCGGACTGACCTGGCTGCGTGACAGTGGTCTGCGTGCGTCCGCATCACCGAACCCGCTGTTTGAGTATCCCTTCTCCCAACGGGGTCTGCGTGAGGGGATCTCCGAGGCGTTGAGGGTGCAGGCCAGATCCGCCCCCTTCGCCCGCCACCGCTATGCGCTGGTGGACATGGCCAATGCGGTCCGCCCGTTCACCTGGTTCTGACCTTCATCTGACAAGCAGAATGCCCCTCACCGACGGCTGGTTCTGCTGTGTTGCAGACCAACCGTCGGTGAGGGGCATTCAGTGTCAGTGGGATGTGGCTGAGCAGTCTAATCTGCGAACTTCACCGCGTAACGGGCGATCGCCAGCTCCTCATTGGTCGGAATGACAAAAACCTTGACGGTGGAGTCATCCGTGGAGATCAGGCGGGGACCATCATTGGGGAGCTTGTTGCGCTCCGGGTCCACCTTGATGCCGTACATCTCCAGGTGTGCCAGGGCGTCCTCGCGGACGAACTGGGCGTTCTCACCCACACCCGCGGTGAACACCAGGCAGTCAACTCTGCCGAGGGCCACCATGTAGGAACCAAGGTAGCGACGCAGCTGATGGATGTAGATGTTGTAGGCGGACCAGGCATCCTGATCGCCATCTTCGATCATCTGGTGCAGCTCACGGAAGTCATTGACTCCGGACAGACCCTTGACTCCGGACTTCTTATTCATGAGGTTGTCGATCTCATCGATGCTCATGTTGGCATTGCGGGCGAGGTGGAACACCACGCCCGGGTCGATATCACCGGTGCGGGTACCCATGACCAGACCGGCCAGCGGGGTCATTCCCATGGAGGTGTCAACCGCCACGCCGCCCTGGACAGCGGCCATGGAAGCACCATTGCCCAGGTGGAAGGTGATGGTGTTGATCTCATCAGCTGGCTTATCAATCAACTCCACGACCCGCTGGGAGACATACTCGTGGGAGGTGCCGTGGAAACCGTAGCGGCGGACACCGTATTCTGCCGCGACATCCTTGTTGATGGCGTAGAGCGCCGCCGCCGGTGGCAGTGAATTGAAGAAGCCGGTGTCGAAGACGGCAACGTGTGGCACATCCGGCAGGATCTTTCGGGCAACCTCAATGCCATCGAGGTTGGCGGGGTTGTGCAACGGTGCCAGCGGAATCAGATCCCGGATCATCTCCACGATCTCATCGGTGATCAACTCCGGTGCGGAGAACAGGATGCCACCATGGACCACGCGGTGACCGACGGCCACGATATCCACCTGGGAGGGGCCGCAACCGTGCTCCGTCATCAGGTCGAAGGACGTGGAAAGACCCTCGGCGTGATTGGCAATGGGGGTTTCCTTGACGATCTTCTCACCCTCGATCTTGAGGATGATCCGGCCCATGGGCTCACCGATCTGCTCCACCAGCCCGGACACGTACGGGTCATCGGTGGCGTGGTTCTTCGGATCAACGAGCTGGAACTTGATCGACGAGGAACCGGAGTTCAATACGAGTGCTAGTGCCATGGTTTTACTTGCCTCCGGCTTGAATGGCGGTGATTGCGACGGTGTTGACGATGTCAGGGACGGTGGCGCCACGGGACAGATCGTTGACGGGCTTGTTCAAGCCCTGGAGGATCGGACCGACAGCGAGTGCATGCCCGGTGCGCTGAGCAGTCTTGTAGCCGATGTTGCCGGCTTCCAGATCCGGGAAGATGAAGACATTCGCATGTCCCGCAACATCGGAATCCGGCATCTTTTTCTTAGCCACACCCGGGTCAACGGCGGCATCGAACTGGAGGGGGCCATCCACCTTGAGCTCCGGCGCGAGACGGCGGGCCTCTGCCAGTGCATCAATCGCACGATCCACATCAGGTCCGGTGCCGGAGTTGCCGGTGGAATACGAGAGGATGGCCACGCGGGGATCAATGCCGAACTGGGCTGCAGTCTGGGCAGAGACCACGGCGATTTCTCCGAGCTGCTCAGCGGTCGGGTTCGGATTCACGGCGCAGTCACCGAAAGCCCAGAGCCGGCCACGGAGCACCATGAGGAAGATCGAGGACACCACAGAGGCTTCGGGAACGGTCTTGATGATCTGGAAACTCGGCTTGATGGTGTGAGCGGTGGTGTTCGCGGCACCGGACACCATTCCATCGGCGTCACCGTTGTGCACCATCATCGTGCCGAAGTAGGAGATATCCTTCATCGTCTCACGGGCCTGCTCAATCGTGATGCCCTTGGCCTTGCGAAGTTCCATGAACTGCTCCGCAAACTCCTCCGCCTTGGGGTCGGTCAGAGGATTGATCAGGTAGGCCTTGTTCAGGTTGAGGCCGAGTTCGGTGGCACGCTCCTGGATCTGCTCAGGATCTCCGAGAATGCTGATCTCGCAGATATCCCTCTCCAGAAGCTGGTGGGCGGCCATGAGGATGCGGTCATCATCACCCTCGGGGAGCACGATGTGGGACTGTTCCGTGCGGGCACGCTTGAGCAGCCAGTTCTCAAAAAGTGCGGCGCTCATGACCGGCTCGAGGGAACCGTTGTTGCGCACGGTCCTCTTCAACTGATCGGGCTTTTCCTCCTCCTCAGCGGTGAAGGCCGCAGCCACCACTGCACCCACATTCTTGGCCTGGGTGCGGGCGAGGCTGACGTGAGCACCGCGTCGATCTACCAGCAGGAGCATCGGGATACCGAGTGCAGCGGCAACCTGCGCATCGAAGTGAGCATTGCCCGCGCCGACGATGAGAGCGGGACCATCCGCGAGGAGATCTGCTGCGAGAACCTTGGACATGTCGAATTCATCTCCGTGAATCTCGACGAGTCGTACTTCAAGATCCTGCGCCAACGCTTTCAGATCAAAACCATCAAAGCTCCGGTTAACCGTGGTGATCAGGGCCGATGTTGGGGTGTCAGACATGCATCGCCTTTCTACTATCAACGTGGAAAGACAGCTTCGACAGCAGCCTTTCACACCTGTGCCGTTAAGCACTCATGGCAAGTGTTGTGATTCTTCGCATAGTTTAGCGCCGTTGGCTCCCAACCACATCACTGATTGAATCTTTTTCTTTCATATCACCTACCTGCAGGTTTTCCATAGGCGCATGAGCTGCACAAACTGCCCATCTTCACAAAAACAAAATTTGCGTGTTATAAGTTGCGAAGATGGTTTTGCGAAGTTTTAGATGTCATTTTCACCCCCTCTGACACCACCCGACCCACCCCACATCGTGCGCCAGGCGCACAACGATGGGGCGACCCCACGGACCAGAGGGGCTCCCGCTGCGGTCAACAAACCGCCCACTTCTTTATAAGCACCGGAAAAGTACGTAACATGAAGGGTTGATAGCCTCTCGGGCCGCCCGCCACCATTGATGGAGGGCGGTCGCCCATCGCCCCGACCGGCGCTGGGATTGTCTCAACCACTTGTGAAGGAATAGAACTGTCTATGTCTCGCCCTCTGCGCGTCGCTGTTGTTGGCGCTGGCCCAGCCGGAATCTACGCATCCGATCTGTTGATGAAATCCGATCAGGAGGTTCAGATTGATCTCTTCGAGCGTATGCCAGCCCCGTTCGGCCTGATCCGCTATGGTGTCGCCCCGGATCACCCACGCATCAAGGGCATCGTGAAGTCCCTGCACAACGTCCTGGACAAGGAACAACTGCGGCTTCTCGGAAATATCGAGATCGGCAGGGATATCACTGTTGATGAGTTGCGCGAGTTCTATGATGCGATCATCTTCTCCACCGGCGCCACCGGTGACCAGGACCTGCGGGTGAAGGGCGCTGAGCTGGAAGGATCATGGGGCGCAGGCGAATTCGTCGGTTTCTACGATGGCAACCCGGACTTTGAGCGGTCCTGGGACCTCAGCGCAGAGAAGGTCGCTGTCATCGGAGTGGGCAATGTCGCCCTCGATGTCGCGCGCATCCTGGCCAAGACCGGTGATGAACTCAAGGTGACCGAGATCCCGGATAATGTCTACGAATCCCTGTCCAAGAACCAGGCGAAGGAGATCCATGTCTTCGGCCGACGTGGTCCCGCCCAGGCCAAGTTCACCCCGATGGAGCTCAAGGAGCTGGACCACTCCCCCACCATCGAGGTCATTGTGAACCCCGAGGACATTGATTACGATGCCGCCTCCGAGGCAGCACGACGCGAGTCCAAGTCCCAGGACCTGGTCTGCCAGACACTGGAGCAGTACGCGATCCGCGACCCCAAGGGCGCACCACACAAGCTGTTCATCCACTTCTTCGAATCCCCGGTGGAGATCCTGGGCGAGGACGGCAAGGTTGTCGGCCTGAAAACCGAACGCACCCAGCTCGACGGCAACGGTGGCGTCACCGGCACCGGAGAGTTCACCACCTGGGATGTCCAGGCGGTCTACCGCGCCGTGGGTTACCGTTCCGACGCGGTCCAGGATGTGCCTTTCGACGCTGAGCGCGCAGTGATCCCCAACGATGGCGGTCGCGTGCTCGACCCATCAACCGGTGCGCCGGTTACCAGCCTGTACGCCACCGGCTGGATCAAGCGAGGCCCCATCGGCCTGATCGGAAACACCAAATCCGATGCCAAGGAGACCACCGAGATGCTCCTGGCGGATGTCGCGGCCGGTTCCCTGCCTGCTCCGGCGAACCCCTCGGCCGATGCCATCATCGAGTTGCTTGATGATCGCAAGGTCCCTTACACCACCTGGGATGGCTGGCACCTGCTGGATGCAGCTGAGCGCAAAGCCGGTGAAGCAGAAGGCCGCGAACGCAAGAAGGTCGTGGACTGGAATGACATGGTCCGTTTCGCCCGCCCGGAGTACGAGATCTAGGCAGCCCCGACCCCAACCCATGCCGGTGATGCGATAAAAGTCTCTGACCCGGCAGGATGTTACTTGATACATCAAATACTTGGACTCTGAGCAAGTCGGCTACGGGAGCCGATCCTGCTGGGGCGTGTACAGGGGCGAATGTATTTTATTCTCCCCTTCACTCCAAGTGCCCTTTCCGGCTCAGACACGTTAGTATTTGGCCATGACCCGTTACTTTGCTGTTTCCAACATTTCGGACTTGAGTTCCCTCGAGCTGCACAAATTGTACAAGCTCCGTGTTGATGTGTTTGTTCACGAGCAGAAGACCCCATACGCGGAGATCGAGGACGTCGATGCCGCCAACACCACCCACCACATCCTTGCCTGGCAGCGCCGCACCGACGGCATCAGCGCCCTTGACGGCTGCGCCCGCCTGATCCCCACCACCGTCTCCGAGGTTGCGGCCACCACCGGTGCCACCCTTGAGCTTGACGACGCCCCCCTGTCCCAGCTCGGTCGCCTCGCCGTGACCAGGGATTCCCGCGGAACAGGACTCTCCGAGGAGATCATGCAGAACTCACTGCGCCTAGCCTACGAGCAGTTCCCGGAGCAGGATGTCATCCTCACCGCCCAGGAGCCACTGAAGAAGTTCTACGAGGGCTTCGGTTTCACCGTCTGCGGATCCCTCTTTGACGATGCCGGTGTCCCTCACCTCCCCATGCTGCTCAAGGCTGCTGATCTGGTGAAGTTCGCCAACTAGTCGCCCACCCCGACGGCATCCGCACTCACCCAGAATTCCTCCCCGCTGCGGGTGAGGAAAGTGAGTCGGGTGCCATTGTTGTACACGGTCAGATGATCAAGGACCAGTGCTTTCGGCGCACCCACCAGTTGTCGCGCCAGATAAACATCAAGGCCGGGGTTGGATCCCCTCGCGCCTACAAGCTCAACATGCTCCTCGGATAATGCGAACTGCACGAGGTTGAGTGAGCCTTCCCATAACGATGGTCCATAGGACTGGCAGAAGAATGCTGTCTCATCCGGTGGTTCGTGGAAACATGCCACCTCCTGCCCATCGGCGAAACTAAAAACGGGTGTCGGAGAGAATACCTGTGTGACCCCATCTCCGGTCTCCATGCGGGCATCGACAGCAGCCCCGGAAAGCTGTTGGTAACCTGCGCTAGTGATGGTGAAGCCTTCGCCGCTCTGGTACTTCAGACAGGAAATTTCATCCGCGCTTTCGGTGAAACAACCCATCGTGTGGAGATCTAGATAATTCCCCTCAACAAGAGGCGTGTAATAATCCGGCATGACATGGCTAATCCAGCTCTGCTGCTCCGCAAAGCCGGGGCGGTTCCCTGGATTGCTATCGGCCACCACATAATCCGGTTGATGGTGATTCCCCCACCGGCAGGCGCCCTGGGAAAAACCCACACGCCAGTCGCCAGGGGGTTCCCCATCTTGTGGCGGATTTTCCTCCATCGGCCGGAATTCACAGTGGATGGAACCATCAGGACTGGAAAAGGCTACCTGGCCTCCGACGCCGGGATCAGGGACCGTGAAATAATCCCGAGGTAGACGCTCATAGCGGGGTGAAGCCGGTGGCAGTCCTGGTTGTGCAGCGGGGGTCGCAGGCTCAGGTTCCTGCACCACGGTGGTTTCGTCCGGCCTGATATCGCGTTCCGATGAGGTAGAGCAGACCACACCGGTGAGCGCCACCAGGGGCAGCACCCAGAGCCATCGGGCTTTCATGGCATTTAATCCCTTGGTTATCCGGATCCAGTCTGGGTTCCGTAGTCCGGCCCATTGGTCCAGAAAGAATCCCCGTTCTGGGTGGTGAAGGTGATCCTGGTGCCGTCATAATCAGCTACCAGGCCATCATCCAGGCGGTACAACCCCGGTTCCAGAGGTTGCCGGGACTCGTAGAGATCAAATCCCGGGTTGGCTGCGAATGCACGCACAAATTCAGCGTTGCCATCTTGCAGCTCCCAGGCCAGGATATTAGCGGGACCGGGTCCTTCTGTAGGTTCCCACCCCGCAAGATTGAGGGACACGCAGGAATAACGTTCCTCCACGGTGGTGTCATAGAAACACCGCACACCGTCTTCACCGTTGAAGGGGATATCAATCACCCGGGACAACACCTGGGTATAGCCTGCATCATCGGTCAGCTGCGCCATCACCTGCTCATTGCTGAGTTCACCAAACCCCGCACCATCCGGGCTGCCATCAATAGAAAAGGCTTCACCGGTGGTGAACTTGGTGCAGGCAATCTCGGAGGCGGTTGGAGCGAAGCAACCAATCTTTCCCAGGTGGACGAATTCACCGGTATCCAGGGTGGCTGAGGCCGTGGGGAAGGTAGGGGAGATGCCGTCCTGTGGCTCTGCAAATGTCGGCTGCACAGTGGCATCGGTGGTGATGGACACGTAGTCAGCTACCCCATCCGCGTCCTCCATTCCGTACAGGCATCCTCCCACCGTCTCATCAATGGCGAACATCCGCTGCGGGTAGGCGTACTGCCCGTGCTCCGCAGTAAAAGAGCAGTGGATCGAACCGTCACCTGAGGTGAATACGGCGGTTTCCACATCCGGCAACCCGATGTCGTAGGTAGTTTGATCAATGCGGATGAAAGTTTGACCTTCTGCCGCCACCGGTGTGGTGGCAGCTGGGTCAGGCAGGGTGGTGGCTGGGGTGACGGTATCCGTCACTGCGTCCGCTGATGGTTGAGCAGCAGTGACAGTAACCGTCGGTGCAGCTTCAGTATCCGATTCGCTGGCGCATGCTGAGAGAAACAAGAGGCAGGCCGCAGCAAAGGCCCCGGTGGCAATCCCTTCGCGGTACATTCCCTCACCTTAAGTCAGGGTTCCTCATCAACATACAGAAATTGGTGAATGTTATAAAATTGATAGCCACAGGCGGAGGCATGGGATCATCTAGTCGACGCTGTCTCCACCGGGGTGCACCTTGATTGCTGTGGCCGCGCGGGTGGCGCGCTCACGGGCGGTATCCACATCCTCAGCGGTGGACACAGCAACACCCATGCGACGCTTAGGAAATGCCTCGGGCTTGCCAAAGAGTCGGAGATCAGTTTCCTCCACCGCGAGGGCTTCTGCCAAACCTGAGTAGGACACCCCCATGGAATCGGCGCCACCATAGATCACAGCGGAAGCCCCTGGAGAAACCAGAGTCACATCAACCGGAAGTCCGAGGATCGCCTTCGCGTGAAGTTCAAATTCGGAAAATCGTTGTGTGGCCAGCGTGACCAGGCCGGTGTCATGTGGGCGCGGAGACACCTCGGAGAAGTACACATCCTCCCCGGAGACAAACAGTTCCACGCCGAAAACCCCACGCCCACCAAGCGCATTGGTGATGCGGGCAGCCACCGAACGGGCATTTTCCAGGGCATGCGCATTCATGTCCATCGGCTGCCAGGACTCCACATAGTCACCATCCTCCTGGTGGTGACCAATCGGTTCACAGAACCAGGTGGCGGCCTTACCGGTGGCGGGATCAATACCGCGGACTGTCAGCAGGGTGATCTCATATTCGAATTCGACGAATTCCTCCACGATGACCCGCTGGTTAGCTACCCGGGCACCACTCATGGCGTACTCCCACGCCGCTTCCAGGTCATCGGCGGATTTGACCACGGACTGTCCCTTACCGGAGGAGCTCATGACGGGTTTGACCACATTCGGGTATCCGAGACGCTCAGATGCTTCCTTGAACTCCTCAAAGCTGGAGCAGAACTCATACCGGGAAGTGGGTAGACCGAGCTCCTCTGAGGCGAGCCGACGGATGCCTTCGCGGTTCATGGTCAACTTGGCGGCGCGGGCGGTGGGGACGATGGTGGCCAAGCCTTCTTCCTCGATCCTGACCAGTTCATCAGTGGCCAGGGCCTCGATCTCCGGAATGACAAAATCAGGCTTCACGGTGCTGATGACTTCCCGGACGGCAACCGGATCTGTCATGTCAATGACATAGGAGAAGTGCGCTACCTGGTGCGCCGGTGCGTTGTCATAACGATCAACCGCATGAACCTCCACTCCCAGACGCTGAAAAGCGATGGCAACTTCCTTGCCCAGCTCACCGGATCCCAGCAACATCACCTTGGTGGCATTGGGCTGGAGTGGGGTACCGATCTTTTCTGGCTTATACATGGGGTTTCCTCCGTCTGAGCACCTGTTTCAGTATGGCTACTGCCAACTGTATCGGACGCCCCGGACACCGGACCTGGATAGTACGGTATGACTTATGAACGCACTTCTGGAGAATCTGGCCAACACCCGCGCCGAGCGTGAGGAATTGTACAAGTGGTTCCACCGGAACCCTGAGCTGTCCAGCGCAGAGTTCAACACCATCGAGCGGATCCGTGCCGAGCTCAAGGGCATGGATATCGATCAACTCATCGACGTCACCGCCACCGGTGCGGTGGCGATCATCAACAACGGTGACGGCCCGGTGGTGGCCCTGCGTGGCGATATCGACGCCCTCCCTGTCGCCGAACAAACCGGCCTTGATTACGCCTCAGAAATCCACGGGGTCATGCACGCCTGCGGCCATGACTTCCACATCACCACCCTGCTCAGCGCCGTTGATGTCTTCTCCTCAAACAGAGATGCCTGGTCCGGAACCCTGGTGGCGGTGTTCCAGCCGGCGGAGGAGACCGCCTCCGGCGCACGTGCGATGGTTGACGCTGATATCGCCAACGTGATGCCCATCCCGGATGTCTACCTCGGCCAACACGTCATGGCTTCCCAGGCCGGCGTGGTCTCCATGCCGGAGACCGCCGTGATGTCCACCATGGAATCCATCCGCGTCCGAATCTTCGGTGCCGGCTCACACGGTTCCATGCCCCACCTGGGAGTGGATCCAATCGTGTTGGCCGCACACATCATCACCCGTCTCCAGACCGTGGTCGCCCGCGAGATCTCCCCCTTTGATTTCGGTGTGGTGACCGTCGGCGCGATCAACGCCGGAACCAAATCCAATATCATCCCGGAATCAGCAGAACTCCTGATCAACACCCGCGCCATGTCTACGGAGATCCAGGCGAAGATCCGCACCGCCATTGAACGGATCGTGCGCAGCGAATGCCAGACTGCCGGCTCCCCGAAGGAACCCACCTTTGAATACTATGACCGTGCACCCCTGACCTTCAACGATGCCGATGCCCGCAGCGTGGTCGCAGACGCCTTCACGGAAGTGTTTGGAGATGAGTATGAGGTCGTTCCACCTTCCACCGCCTCTGAGGATTTCTCCGTGATCCCTGATGCCCTCGGGGTTCCCTATGTGTTCTGGTTCGTGGGTGGCTACGAGGATCCGGAGAATGCCCCCGGCAACCACTCCCCCTTCTTCGCCCCGGCGATCCAACCCACCCTGGACCGCAGCCTGGAAGCGTTCATCGCTGCTGCATCTGCCTGGTTGATCCGGGACTGAGCTCTTCTCCCCCGACCCCACACAGGATTGTTAGATTGGGCACCCCCTTAATCTCACAAGGAATCGCCAAAAGGCGAAACCTTGTGAGATTAGACCCTTTCGTAGCGAGATGCCCGCCCCTTGCCCACAGGCTCCACCACGCCATTCTCTGCCAGTGTCTCAAGAGTGCGCTTGGCGGTTCCCCGCGCTGTTCCGGTTAGTTCCGCAAGATCTCCCGTGGTGATGGCATCATGATTCACAAGCCATTCATCGACCACGCGCGACTGCTCCTCTTGAACCGTAGACAGATAGGCAACAAAGGGAAAAGCACTGTCGGGGTCATAGGCAGAGGACACCAGTGACCGGGCAGTTTCACCCAGTATCCACACGTCTTTATATCGCCTGATGAGTGGTTGCGCCTGCACGGTGGACTGACGGGCGGTCTCTAAAGCCACACGGGCAGCCTGCGCTCCCGCCTGGAGTGCCCCAGTGAGGATTTCCACTGTGATGAATGACCTGTGCAAAAGTTGATGCAGAATAATGGCCACACGAAAGTCCTGCTGGCGCGCAGATGGGGTTATTGCTCTCACGCAGTTGACGATCGGCGACACGGGCTCACCCCCGACAAGAACACACTCCACGTACTGCCCCGGCAATTCCGTGATCAGGGGAGGTTGGTGACCTAAAATGATCATGTCCCGGTACATTCGATCAACACCCACACCCTGCTTATCCACAAGACCAAGGGCGCGGAACAAGTCGGCCAGGGCGGGATATCTCGCTTCCCTGTTACTGAGAATATTTCCGGCGTTCACCTCTCCGGGAAAGCCACCGGGACTTAACACCCTGAGTGAACTATCCAGATCCGTCCACCGGACCTCAGTGGCAGCATTCCGGTTCCAGTCCCGATGGATGACTCCATTGAGCAGTGCTTCCCTGATCGCCAGAGGAGGGATACGCCGGACCTGTTCATGATGAAAACCACGCTCCACCGTGATCGCAGTATTGACACCGGAGATGACTTTCTCCATCTCTGCGAGTTGTTCAAGGAGTGAGAGCTCAGGATTCATCGCCATATAATTGGCCACATTTCCTCCCGGCACATCAAATTCGGTGAAGTCCAGAAATGAACGTCCCGCTGTAGTGAACAGGAGGGAACCGGCTTGGGAGAGGGCTCCATCTGAGCGTAGAGCACCTGTCCTGCGCAGAATCTCTTCATCATCCAAGGCAGTAGGAGCATCGAACCACTGCCTCGCCAGCTCCATGGCCTGCGGACGCACAGCATCAACCGAGACCATGGAACTTTCTGCCATGCTGTCTTTCTGAACAGCTTCATCGCGGTGTTCCCACCATTGCGCGCGATCGACCGGGGTGCAGTGGTCGCCGACCCGCCATCGGATCCGTCCCTTGGTGTCTTCCACCGGCTCACGTGATTCCGCGATATACAGGACTAACAGCCGGTGGCCAGCAATCTCTTCCACAATGATGTCAGGGGCAATTCCAACCTTTTGAAAGATGTTATGCCGCAGCCAGTCTTGGTCCAGCTCGGTGCCGATCACCTGCCCGGTCCGGTCCTCCACCCCGACGATCAGTGCTCCGCCACCCGGAGAATTCGACATGCAGGCTGATTCATCTGCCAGCTGGATCGCGGCTTGAGAATTCTCGGCCTTTCCAGGTTCGATTGCTGAACCATTACGTCGGCCAGCTTCCTCCTTCAGATCTACTGATTGAGTTTCCGTTGTTCGGGTGAGACGGCCCTGCTTCTCACTGCCCAGAATCAGTTGAACTTCTTTCTCAACTGTTTTGCGTCTTAAGAACCCATGTTCCCTCATGTTTCACCAGCATACTTCAATCTTTGTTAGATTAGGCACCCCCTTAATCTCACACGGAATCGTCAAAAGGCGAAACCTTGTGAGATTAAGGGGTTTCCACTGCGCTCATTGCTTTCCTTTCTCTCCCACCAGAAAATGGGAACAGTAGCCCTCACCCTGAGCGACACCTCAGGAGCACGCAGATGAAGATCGGTCGACCTGTGCCCCGGATTGAAAAGTTTCACGGAACCGGGCTGGAGGGGGAAATCATGGATATGCTCAGCCTGCTCTTTTAGCCAATCGCCCACCGACCAACTTCTGTCATGGAAAAACCCCCTGAAACCATGCTTTTCATGATTTCAGGGGGCAGGTTGGGTTGCGGGTAAAAACCCCTACCGCGATCGTCCTAAGAAGCCATCACATCGTGCAGCATGATGGTCTGGTCACGGCCAGGGCCGACACCGATGTAGGAGAACCGTGCCCCGGAGAGTTCCTCAAGGCGGCGGACATAGTCCTGGGCCTTCTGCGGGAGTTCCTCGAAGGTGCGGCAACCGGTGATGTCCTCGTCCCATGCAGGCATGGTCTCGAAGATGGGCTTGGCGTGGTGGAATTCAGACTGCGTCATGGGCATTTCGTCGAAACGCACGCCATCAACCTCGTAGGCGACACAGATCGGGATTTCACCGATGCCGGTCAACACATCCAACTTGGTGAGGAAGTAGTCGGTGAAACCATTGACGCGGGATGCGTAGCGGGCGATCACGGAGTCATACCAGCCGCAGCGACGCTTGCGTCCGGTGTTGACGCCGACCTCGCCACCGACGGTCTGGAGGTACTCGCCCCATTTGTCGAAAAGCTCGGTTGGGAACGGACCTGCACCAACGCGGGTGGTGTAGGCCTTGATGATGCCCAGGGTGGAGGTGATGCGGGTCGGACCGACACCGGAACCAACGCAGGCACCGCCGGAGGTCGGGTTGGAGGAGGTCACGAACGGGTAGGTGCCGTGGTCCACATCCAGCATGGTGGCCTGGCCACCCTCCATGAGAACATGCTTGCCTTCATCGAGTGCCTGGTTGAGCATCAGGGTGGAGTCAACCACCATCGGGCGCAGGCGGTCGGCATAACCCAGGAAGTACTGGACGATCTCCTCGGCCACGATGGCCTTGCGGTTGTACATCTTGACCAGGGTCTGGTTCTTCACATCCAGTGCGGATTCGATCTTCTGGCGAAGAATGGACTCATCAAAGATGTCCTGCACGCGGATGCCCACGCGACCGACCTTGTCCTGGTAGGTCGGGCCGATGCCACGTCCGGTGGTGCCGATGGCACGCTTGCCCAGGAATCGTTCCTGCACCCGGTCCATGACCTGATGATAAGGAGCCACCAGGTGGGCGTTGGCGGAGATACGCAGGCGGGAGGCATCTGCACCGCGGGCCTCGAGCCCGTCGATCTCCTCGAAGAGTGCCTCCAGGTTAATCACGACACCGTTGCCCAGGATGGGGACGGCCGTCTCGGAGAGGACACCGGCGGGAAGGAGCTTCAGCTCATACTTCTCTCCGCCCACAACAACGGTGTGTCCGGCGTTGTTGCCGCCATTGGGCTTAACCACGTAGTCGACGAGTCCGCCGAGAATATCCGTGGCCTTACCCTTGCCTTCATCGCCCCATTGGGCGCCGACAATAACGATTGCAGCCATTGGTTTACGTCACTTCCGATCCGTGAAGTTGGAGCATGCGCGAGTCTACGCACTTCGACGTTATTCCATACTACTAGGCACCGGGCCGTTTCCCGGAATTGAAATACTATGGTTAGAGATATGCGTCTTCTGGTTCTGCGTTGTGAAGCCCCCTCAATCACCGATTTTTCGGAAGCTCCGGTGGTGCCGGAGGTCTTTGACCTCCCGGCTGTGCCCACGCGGCGTGACTTAAAGATGCTTGACGATGCCGCCTTCGACGTCCTCCCCCACGACCCGACCCCCTCCCTGGATGAGATCGCCAAACAACCTGATGTGGCGCACCTCGGCACACCGCAGCCCGCACCCCAACAGCCTGACCGGATCCTGCGCGTGGTGGTGATTGGTTCCGATGCCGCCCTGTCCGCTGTGATCACCCGTTTGATGCGTGCAGATAATCTCTGGGCAGAGGTGGGCTATGTGCCCCTTGGTGATTCCACCGCAGCGAAGAACTGGGGCCTGCCCACCGATCCTTCTCAGGCGCTGGCGTTCGCCCTGACCGGTGCTGTACGGCCGGTGCCCACCATCCGTGATGACGCAGCCATCGCCGTGGCTGGTTCTGCCTCCATCACGGAATGGGAGCCGGGTGAGATCACCGGGGAGATCATCGTGGATGACCGCGTGATCATTCGTCATGAAGCCTCCCCGAAGTCCCCCCGCCGCGGCGTCTTCGGCGCCCGGCTGGTTCCGATGATGGATGCCCCGGGGATCGCGGCGGTCACCATGGACACACCCCTGCCCGGCACTGAGATCAGGAAAGGCCTGCTGAAGAGGCCGACGGGCACCGTAATCCCGGAGAGTCTGTCCACGGGACGTGCCCTCCAGGCCGGTGGCCCATCGCTGCGGGTGACAGTGGACGGGGTGCCCCGCAAGCGGGCGGTTGAACGTGTCACCTTCTACCGCCATCTGCGTGACCTGCAGATAGTCAGGCCTTAGGCCTCCTCGTCCTCCTCGACCCACACCTCAGGCGGGTAGGCGGGGCTGTCAGAGGTGGGCACCAGAACCGCCACGGAGGATTCCCTGGACATGCCACAGATCTGCAGTAGATCCACGATGATTGATCTCGACTGGGCCAGGATCACCTGCGCGGAGAGGACACGCCCCTCCGCGATGTCGGTGCCCACGCGCGCACCCAGATGCCGCAGTCGGCGTACCAGTTCGGGGATCTCGGTGGCTTCGCTGATCTCACGGTGTCGTTCGTAGAGATCGGAAAGGCTCAGGGCGATTGCTGCGATCTCTTCGATGACTTCGATCTGATCCGTGCTGACCTCATCCCCGTCCTGGGTCAGCACCAACGCCCGGCGTGCGAGCACACGACTGTTGCGGATGGAGTTGTCCACCGGTGAGAGGATTCGGAACAGGGATCTGATCCGCCCACGGTTGCTCCAGAGAAATGGGGATAATGTGGCCTGTTCCTTGCCCGAGGAGGCGGCGGTCTTCAGTTTGTCCACATCCGTCTGGGAGTTACGGATTGCTCGCAGGGCCTGGTCCAGGGCGCGGGAGTCTTGTCGTCGCAAAGCATCAGCCACGTCGTCGAGCACACTGGAGACAATGCCCAACACGTTGGCCACCTCCTGCCGGCCGGCGCGCAGCGGCGAGGACGGCAGGAGCGCGATGACCAGGATGCCCACCACACCGCCGATGAGGGCATCGACCATGCGGTCCAGACCACCGCCTTCACTCGGCGGCAGGATTGTGGCGATGAGGATGCCGCCGACCGCCATCTGGTTGCTCACCAGAGGGGCCTTGGACACGAATGAGGCCACGGTCAGGGCGGCGAGCACCACCAGGAATATCTGCCAGTATCCCGATCCGATCTGCATGACCAGCAGATCACCGAGGCCCACGCCCAGGGCACACCCCAGGGTCAGTTCTGTGGCGCGTTTGACCCGGTCACCGCCGGAGAGACCGAGGATGATCACGCAGGCCATGGGCGCGAAGAAGGGCTGGGGATGGCCTGCAACCTCCACCGCGAACCAGAACGCGACACCCGCGCCGATCGCCGATTGCAGAATAAACATCACGCGTGACCGGACGCGGATGAGGCGGTTGCGGAGTGAGGTGTCTATCTCATGGAGTCGGGCAATGGTCCCGAGCTTCTTCTTGGCCATGGAATCAACAGTAGTGTCATTTGAAAAACGCACACGTCCGGTCCCCGAAAATTACCCATCGGGAACCGGACGTGTGGTGAATCAAATGTGGTGCAGGAGCGCGGTTTTCTACTTCGCGGTGGTCTTGCCCACGGACTTGAGGTCCTGGCAGGACTCGATGATGCGCTCGGACATGGACTGCTCCGCCTTCTTCAGGTAGGAGCGTGGGTCGTAGGCCTTCTTGTTGCCCACTTCACCGTCGATCTTGAGAACGCCGTTGTAGTTCTCGAACATGTGGGATGCGACCGGACGGGTGAAGGCGTACTGGGTGTCAGTGTCCACGTTCATCTTGATGACACCGTAACGCAGTGACTCCTCGATCTTCTCCTTCTCGGAGCCGGAGCCACCGTGGAAGACGAAGTCGAATGGCAGGGCGTCATCGGACAGGCCGAGCTTCTTGCGGGCAACCTGCTGGCCCTCGAGGAGAATCTCAGGACGCAGCTTCACGTTGCCTGGCTTGTACACGCCGTGGACGTTGCCGAAGGTGGCGGCCAACAGGTAGCGGCCGTTTTCACCGGTGCCGATGGCATCGATGGTCTTCTCGAAGTCCTCATGGGTGGTGTAGAGGTTGGCGCCAGCCTTGGCCTCAACACCGTCTTCCTCGCCGCCGACAACGCCGATCTCAATTTCGAGGATGATGTTGGCTGCCTTGGATTTGGCCAGCAGCTCCTGCGCGATGGCGAGGTTCTCATCGATTGGGACAGCAGATCCATCCCACATGTGGGACTGGAAGAGTGGAAGCTCGCCGCGGTCAACGCGCTCCTGGGAGATGGCCAGCAGTGGGCGGACGAACTCGTCCAGAACTTCCTTCTGGCAGTGGTCGGTGTGCAGAGCAACGTTGACGCCGTAGCTCTTGGCAGCCTCGTGTGCGAAAGCAGCCAGTGCGACAGCACCCTTGACCTTGTTCTTCACGCCCAGACCGGAACCGAACTCAGCACCACCGGTGGAGAACTGGATGATGCCGTCGGACTCCGCCTCAGCGAAGCCCTTCAGCGCAGCGTTGATGGTTTCCGAGGAGGTACAGTTGATCGCCGGGAAGGCAAAGCCACCCTCCTTGGCGCGATCGAGCATCTCGTTGTAGACCTCGGGAGTTGCGATTGGCATAGAAAGTCTCCTCTATAAGCTGACTGTCTTGTTCAGACACTGTCATGTCAGAATCGATGTGTGTCGGGACTCCCCCGGACACACGTGTGCGCACCGCTGCAACCACTCAGCTAAATGTCCGATCTTGTCTGATCAGACACCTGCTGTGGTCCCAGCGACTGCCTGCACTCAATTATGCCCGCATCACGCCATTTTTGCGCTGTGATTATTCCCCTAGTCCAGGCCTTCCCCGAACCTGCAGGTCAACGCGGGTGTTCGCACTGGGAACGGGGGGTTAAACCGAACGACCCGTGAATTCATCCCGGTTCCCCGTGACATACTCCGCCACCTTGGCAGCAGCCTCCATGAGCATCCAACCGGACAACTGCACCGACAGATCACGCTCATCCACGCGAACCACACTGACGATCTCATTAATTCCGGAGGAGCCGATACCGAAGTTCTGGGGCAGGCGGGCATCCGCGGTCCAGTCCGTGGCGAAGACAGGGAGACCATCCACCTCGAGGCGGTGGTTCCACACACTCTCCGCAGATTCGATGACCATCCGGGCAGCTTTCTTCCGTGTCTCCCGGTTTGCGGCGGAATCATCCGGCAGGCGAACCGCCACATCCGCGAGATAGCGGGCAAGGATGCCCTTGAACAGGCCACCGTCACCATCACCGGTATCCCAGTCGATCACGCCGTGGGGGTTGGCCATGTGGCGGGAGATCGAATCAACCAGTGCACGGATATGCGCGATGTACCGGAGTGAATCCTCTGATTTATCGGCATCCCGCCAGCTGCCCACATCGGTGGTGGACACCCCTGACCGTTCCCGGAGTTTCAGGGCGATCTCCAGGCAGGCTCCCAACGCAACTCCCTGGCAGTAGGGGTGGATGTTGCGGACCAGTTCGGGACCGTGCATCCGCATGCGCAGGCCATCCATGACCAGGCCATCCATATCGATGAGGTTGTCAAAGATCCAGTCGGTGATCGAGATGGCCTGCTCCAGGCGGTCCGTGCGCGCCATCATGATCGCGGCCGGCCCATTGGAGGGCACATTGTAGAAGGTTTCCCCGGAGCGCCACGGAAGCACACCGGTGAGGGAATCGATCCCGGCGACGATATTCGACTCCAACGGCTTGAGCGCCTTGGGCACCCGGATCTTGCGTACCCGACCGGACCGCCCCATGGCCAGGGCCAACCATGCCTTGTCATCGTAATACTTGTTGGCGGTCAGCTTCCCCACGTTGCGCACGGCGATGCCGCGCATGGTGTGACGGATGCGATCCCGGCGGGCCTTGGTGGTGCGTCGACGGGCAGCATCGATCAGACAGTCGAGGTAGTGTGCCTGCCACCAGTAGTGCCAATGGACGAAGAGTTTCTCCTTGGCGTTGGCCGGCCATGCCACATACCCCAGGTTGGTCCGGGGCATGCCCCAGACACGAGCGGAATGACGCTCGTTGATGGCTGATTCAGCGAGATCAGCGCGGTTGACCCATTTATCTAACACTTAAATGATTGAGCCTCCGGGACTAGTGCCGTGGAAAGTAGGTAACGATTAGAAGTATAACGAAATCCTAACTTTCCGGAGCGCTGAATCACCAGGAATCCGCCAGATCTGCGTGTTGTCTGATCCAGGTGTGCATGGCAATACCCGCCGCCACACCCGCATTGATGGACCGGGTGGACCCGAATTGTGCGATTGAACAGGTCATCAATGCGCCCTCACGAGCCGCCTCTGTCACTCCAGGGCCCTCCTGCCCGAAGAGGAGAAGACATTTCTCGGGCAGTTCCGCGGTCTCGATCGGTATGGATCCCGGGGTGTTATCAATCGCCACCACGGTGAGATCATTGCGGAGCGCCCACACCAGGAGCGAATGCACATCCGGATGATGCTCCAGGTGCTGATAGCGGTCGGTGACCATGGCGCCTCGCCGGTTCCACCGACGCCTGCCCACGATGTGAACGGTGTCCACCGCGAAGGCATTGGCGGTGCGCACCACCGTGCCGATGTTGGCATCATTTTCGAAGTTCTCGATCGCCACATGCAGCGTGTGTCTGCGCGTGTCAATGTCCTCCACGATCGCCTCGCGGGTCCAATAACGGTAGGCATCCACCACGTTGCGGCGGTCGCCGGATTCCAGCAGCTCAGAGTCGAAGCGCGGATCAGTGGGACGCGGCACCCCGGGGTTCTCATCCTCCCAGGGGCCTTTGCCCACGCGCGATTCACCCCATTCGGTGGGACCCGGAACCGAGGCTGCGTTATCCAAGGTCAAGGTCGTCGAGGCCGAGGAGGAAACGGTAGGGCAGACCGGCATCGGCGATGACCTTGTCCGCACCGGTGTTGCGGTCCACCACGGTGGCCACACCGATGACTTCGGCTCCGGCCTCACGCAGGGCTTCGACGGCGGTCAGCGGTGAGTTGCCGGTGGTGGTGGTGTCCTCCACCACCAGAACCTTCTTCCCCACGATGTCCGGGCCCTCGATGCGACGCTGCATGCCATGCTTCTTGGTCTCCTTGCGGACCACGAAGGCGTTGATCTCGCGGCCATCAGCGTGCATGATGGCGGTGGCCACCGGATCAGCACCCAGGGTGAGACCCCCCACTGCGTCGAAATCCCAGTCAGAGGTGGTTTCACGCAGCAGCTGGCCGATCAGACGCGAGGCGCGGGAATGCAGGGTGGCCCGGCGGACATCAATGTAATAATCGGCCTTCTTGCCGGAGGACAGGGTGACCTCTCCGTGGACGACAGCCAGTTCCTTGATCAGTTCCGCCAATTCCGCGCGGAGTTCGACGTTGACATGAGGTGCAGACATGAAGCCAGTCCCTTCCCTTGTTTATTGAAGTAGTCAGTCAAGCATAGAACCCGGGGTGGACACGTCAGGAGTTGCGGTCCCAATCCCCAGGTGGGGTGGTGTTTTCATCGGAATCGTCAAAGATACTGGAGTCACCGTCCAGCTCCCTGATCACCCGGGTGCCGTGGTAATCCCTGGGGTTGGGGGTGGGTCGGCCATCGGCGATGGAATCAACGTCATCGGCGCCCAGTGCCCGCGGTTCCACCACTCCCCTGCTCTCCTGCACACCACGCACCGGCATCTGGAGCGGTTCCTCCGGGCGGATCACCAGTGGCTGAGTCAGATCAACATCTGTCTCCTCCGGCACGGCGGGCTCAGGGTTATCAGAGGCCGGCGGCTGGGAACGGGTGGGATGGAGAAGCCTGAGATCCACGGTTTTCTCCTGCGGGCGAGGAGGCAGAGTGAAGGAGGCATCGGTGAGCAACGCCAGTGGCCGCAACATATCCTCCCAATCATCGGCGGTGCTGCCACGAAGTGTTTCAGCCAGCACCCAGTCTGACTCGAACCACACGGCGGTGACCGCCTCCGGCATCGCCTCGAACGCCACCCGCACGCGCTCATCCACGAAGCGTTGCGCCACCCCGGCCATGTTGCTGAGCAGTGTGAAACCGGAAAAGGAATCCACTTCCGCCAGGTCATCGGAATCATTGCGAACAGGGTCAACGGCGAGAGTCTCCCGGCGCGCATCAATGACAACCTCGGAGTGTCGACCACGACGCATCGCCATCACCGGCACCCCGGCGAGATCCACCAGGTGGGTTTCATAGCCTTCCGCCATCCCGCTGGCCACATCCCGTGCCACCGCACCGGTGGACGCCGCCCCCCTGGACCATTCATCGGTGAGAAAGGCATCCTCGCGGATGAAATCGAAACCGTGGCGCGATGCCCACTGTTTGCGTTCGCGCCGCTGGCTCCCGGGTAGTGACTGCAAAAAAGAGTGCTTCTCGACGCCCCCCTGGCTCTCCTCCCGCGCCTGGGTCGGCGCGGGGGCTGGTTCGGGATCCCGGATCTCCAGCTCAGGTTCGGAGACCTCCGGCACTGAGACCAGGTCGGCTTCCATCTCGTTATCGAGGTCCTGTTCGCCCTCGTCATAACGTGCACTGGCTTTGTCCGGAACCGGAGGAGCCAGGTCTGGTTCAGGTTCTGGGCTCGGTGCAACCTCAGCGCCTGGGAACCGTTCCGGTTCCGGGGAGGGTGGGGCGTCGACAAGCGTTTTTTTGGAACGCGCATCTGCCGTCCACAAAGCGATACCGGCCGCCAGGATGAGAGCGGCGATGAGCAACACCAGTGTTTCCATCACAACTCACACCTTACTGGCATGGGGCTCCATATTTTATGCTGAGCGTTCCACAGGGTTGCGTGGGTTCGCACTCCACTGGGACCAGCCGGGGACATAATGGGCGGCGCCGGTGAGGCCTGCATGCTCCATGGCGGCGAGCACCTGGGAGGAGTGGTTACCTGAACCGGAGTAGACGATCACACCATCTCCGCTGGTCACACCGGCGGCTGCTAAATACTTGCGGATCTCTTCAGGTGTCTTGATGGTGTAATCATCATTGAGCAGGGAGCGTGCGGGGATGTTGATGGCACCGGGGATATGGCCGGCCTTGAGGTCAAGCTTTTCATGCCGACCGGCGAAACGACCCGGGTCGCGGGCATCAATGAGGATCCCCTCGTGGGCGCGGACATCCTCGATCGTGGCCACCGGCATCTGCCCCGGGTTGGGTCGGACATTGCAAAAGTGTGGGAAGTTTCCGGGACCACCGGCATGACCGTGATTCTCCTCCTCCCATTTGCGGAACCCCCCATCAAGGATCCGAACATTGGGAATACCCGCCCAGCGCAGGATCCACCAGGCACGCGAAGCGTAGAGGCTGCGACCCTGGTCATAGACAACCACTTCACGGTCGGTGTTCAATCCCCAACTGCGGAACGCCTTGGCCAGAATAGGCAGCGGTGGGAGGGGGTTGCGGCCCTCAGCCGAACCGGGAATGCCGGAAAGCTCCATGGCGGGGTCACAGAAGAGCGAGGTGGGGATGTGCTCTGAACGGAAAAGGGTCAGTCCTGCGCCCTCGATGGGGGCCCAGAACGCCGCGAGAACGGTTGTCTTCTCGCCGGAATGGATCGATTTAGCTAGTTCGGATGGGGCAATCGACACGGTCATGCCCACGAGCCTAGGCGTTGATCGGGTTCAGTGCATGAGCTGGGTGGCGGTACAGGTCAGCGCCAGCCTCGGGTGAGGAATTCCGCCTCCGTGAGCATTCCCAGACTGTGGAGATCAATGACCAGCTGCACCGGAGCGACGAAGTTGAGCGGGCCCTGGGCGTAGCTTCCTGCCAACTCGGTGGCTCCGGCTGGTACCAGAATCACATCAGCGTCTTCCGCGGTATCCAGCGGGGTACCGAATCCGAACTGCCCGGGGTGGGTGGAGTCGTGCCACACCACTGTCGGCCCATTCACCACCTTGCCCATGAGGACCGTGGCGGCAGCCGCACCGGACAGGGCCCACTGGGTGTTGTGCTGACTGAACATGTCCGGAAGATCTGCCAGCTCCCCGGGTTCCACAGTCATGAACCTGGCGCCGGGGCGCAGGTGGATGCCCTGGAGGATGCCTGCCTCAGCAACCAACGTGAGGGGGTCATTGATATTCCAGCGTTCAAAACGGTCGAGCCACGCCACCACATCAATATCCCCGGGGTTCTCCGGGACGGAATCATCGATGAGGGTGCGTGCAGCAGCTGCGGCGAAAGGATCAGAGGCGGGACCGGCATCAACGGTGATATCCAGTCCGAGGGCGAGGGCAACCTCACGCAGAGTCGACAGGGTGGGTTCGCTGGTGCCGTCCTTGACCCGTTTCAGGGTGGAACGGGAGACCCCGGAGCGCTTGGACACCCGGGTTGGCTGCCCACCTGCGAGCGCAATCAATTCGTCGATCTTCACGGGTTCACATGCTAGTACCCGACTTTTCCATCCCAGTCACCGGGCAAGCACTGGGGGGAACAGGCCGCAGCTGAACTTTTTGTCTACCGCACAGGACTGGTGCCTGCGTAGGATATCGCTGTGAAATATTTCCACCAGGTCTTGATCAACACCCTGATCTTCAATGTGGTGACAGGATTCCTTGCTTATGCGCTGCTGTTCTGGGTGTATCTGGAAACCAGGAATGTGGCGTTGGCCGGCATCCTCAACGCCGGATACATGGGTGCGCTGGCGGTCTCCTCCATCTTCTTCGGGGGCATCGTGGATCACAACCGCAAGAAGACGGTGATGATGGTGTCATCCCTGATCACCCTGTCTTTCTTCGCCCTCGCAGGATTGGTGTGGGTGTTGTGGATGGACACCGCCGCCATCAGTCTGGATTCTCCGGCACTGTGGTTATTCAGTCTCCTGATCCTGGTGGGGGCGATCGTGGAACATCTCCGCAACATTGCCCTGGCCACCGTGGTCACCCTGCTTGTTCCTGAGAATGACCGGGCCAAGGCCAATGGCCTGGTGGGGGCGGTGCAGGGTGTGGCCTTCCTGGTCACAGCGATCCTGGCCGGCATGGCTATCGGTTTGCTCGGTATGGAGAACACCCTGTGGATCTGTCTTGTGCTGGCCACCGTGGCGGTGATTCATCTGATCGGTGTGAAGATTCCCGAACCGGAGATTGTCACGCAGTCGGAGGTAGTGACCGGGTCAGGCACGGAGGAGGACATACCCGCGGAACTGACCACCGTGTCCCACGGGTTGGATATCCGCGGATCCCTGCGGATCATCCGGAGTGTCCCCGGCCTGCTGGCCCTGATCCTGTTTACATGTTTCAACAACCTTGTCGGCGGTGTTTATACAGCCCTGATGGATCCCTATGGGTTGGAGTTGTTCTCCCCGCAGTTCTGGGGATTGATGCTGGGGCTGTCCGGTCTGGGTTTTGTGTTCGGTGGCATCATCATCTCGCGGGTGGGCCTGGGCACCAATCCGGTGCGGACCCTGTTGGTGGTCAACGTCGGCATCGCGGTTATCGGCATGCTGTTCGCCATCCGTGAGGTGGGCTGGTTGTTTGTGGCCGGCATCTTCATCTTCATGCTCATCACCCCTGCCGCGGAAGCAGCGGAACAGACCATTTTGCAGCGTGTGGTTCCTTTCCGGCAGCAGGGCCGGGTCTTCGGGCTGGCCATGGCGGTGGAGATGGCTGCCAATCCCTTCTCCGCGGTGATCGTGGCACTTGTCGCCGAGGCCTATCTGATTCCGTGGATGGCAGGACCCGGCGCAGACTCCATCTTCGGCACGATCCTCGGTGACGGCAGCGCACGCGGCATGGCCCTGATGTTCATGTTCTCCGGGCTGATCATGCTGGTGATCGTGCTGTTGGCTTTCGCATCGAAGCAGTACCGCCAGCTCAGCAGGTACTACTCAGAAAGTAGCCAGGATATCGCTGGCCAGACGGCGGGAACCACAACTGCCTGAGAAGACCGCGGGCCCCAGTCATTGTGATCAGTGATTACGCAGGGCGTTGATCAGGTCTGCCTTGTTCATTGTCGAGCGACCATCAATCTCCAGTTCCGACGCACGCCGGCGCAGCTCATCAACGGTCCAGTCCTCATAACTTCCCGCCTCACCCCCTTTGGCACCCACCTCCTCACGCGAGGAATTGGCGGCGGCATTGGCGATGCGAGCGGCCTTCTCCTTGCTGGAGCCCTCCTCCCGCAGCTTTTCATAGAGCTCACCGTCCTTCACGGACGGTCCACCTGGGGTCTTCTCCGGGTTTTTGTCTTGAGTCATGCCCCCAACGATACGAGCCTTCGGGGGTGACCGCCACCACATTGGGGAATCGCTCCCGGCAGGAATGAAGCTCCCGTATCCTCAAATTCAAGATCGTCCATGCAGATTCCGTTGGAGCCCCCTACCTCAAGGATCGCCCATGCGAAGCCGAGTCCTCGCCGCTGCAGTGTTGGCGATCACCGGTGCCCTCCTCAGCGGATGTGAGTCAGAATCTGAGGTGCGAGATACCGCCGCCCCGCCCCCGGCAACAACGTCGTGGACATTCCTCGCCCCGCCCTCGCTCACACCACTCTCACCAGAGACCACGGAGGCCCCAGAGACTACGGAGCCGAGTATGACAGAGGAACCTCCCCCGGAGCCAACAGAGGTTGCGTCCCCCGACAACCCTGCAGTACCCCAGAATGACGTGCTGGAACCGTGGGAACCAGCACCCGGTCATGTGGTTCCCGGCGGGCAGATCCTCAATATCAATAACGGGTTCGCTTGTTCCGCCGGTTGGCTCACCGGCGCCGGGGATCGCCGTTTCATCATCACGGCCGGGCACTGCGGTGTACCGGGGCAACTGTTTGCAGTACCGGATGGCCACGGCAACTATCCCGTGATCGGTTCCATGGTGGATTCCCGGGTTAACGGTTCACCAGCCGGAATCTTCGGTGTGGATATCGGCCTGATCGAGCTCTACCCCACCACCATCGCCACAGCCGCCCTGCCCCTCGACGCCCAGGTATCCGGGTGGCAGAGTCTGGGCTGGCTGGAGGCCACCCGGCCTGAGATCTGCCGATTGGGATACCGGACGGGACTGTCCTGCGGTCCCTATTACACCTACGGGAATGAAGGTCAGTTCTACTATCAGGGGTTCAGCAACACCGGTGACAGCGGTGGGCCCATCTTCGCCCGGTACGGGGGTCAGTTATGGGCCGTGGGTGTGGCATCGGCCTATGATTTCGACATGCCCGCGCTCGTGGGAATGTCGATCGGCGATTGGATGCCCGGCTGGGACCTCACCCTCTACACCGCTGGATAAGTGGCGCTCAGTTAATGATCGCGGACGACGTCGAGGAAATCTCCTCCATCGGCGACGTCGACGAGCACGCCGTCACCGTCACGGATGTCCCCGGCAAGTAACGCCTTCGCCAGTTTGTCACCGATGGCCTGCTGGATGAGCCTGCGCAGCGGACGGGCACCATAGGCGGGATCATAACCGCGTTCCGCCAACCAGAGCTTTGCGGAATCCGAGACTCGCAGGGCCAGACGACGGCCCGAGAGCCTGTCCGCCAGCTGGGCAACCTGGATGTCCACGATGCTGGCCAGCTGCTCACGTGAGAGGGGATCGAAGACGACGATGTCATCTAGACGGTTGATGAACTCCGGTTTGAATGCCAACTTGACGGCATCCATCATCTGCTCGCGGGTTCCACCGGCCCCCAGGTTGGAGGTGAGGATGAGGATGGTGTTGCGGAAGTCCACGGTGCGACCCTGACCGTCGGTGAGACGGCCATCATCGAGGACCTGGAGGAGGATATCGAAAACATCAGGGTGGGCTTTTTCCACTTCGTCGAAAAGCACGGCCGTGTACGGCCGGCGGCGCACGGCCTCGGTGAGCTGACCACCCTGGTCATAGCCCACATATCCCGGCGGCGCACCGACGAGGCGTGCCACGGAATGCTTCTCGGAGTACTCGGACATATCGATGCGAACCATGGCGCGTTCATCATCGAAGAGGAACTCCGACACGGCCTTGGCCAGCTCGGTCTTACCCACACCGGTGGGACCGAGGAAGAGGAAGGAACCGGTTGGACGATTGGGATCAGCGACACCAGCGCGGGAGCGACGCACCGCATCAGACACCGCGGTGATGGCCTCATGCTGGCCGACGACACGCTGGTGCAGCACCGATTCCATGTTGAGCAGCTTCTCGGTCTCGCCCTGCATCATCTTGCCTGCCGGAATGCCCGTCCAGGCGGCGACGACCTCGGCGATGACATCGGGGGTGACCTCCTCGGTGAGCATGGAATTGTCCGTGCCCCCGATTTTGGATTCCGCATCAGAGATCTGCTTCTCCAGCTCCGGGATCCGGCCATAGCGCAGCTCAGCGACACGGCCATAATCTCCCTCGCGTTCTGCGATGTCAGATTCCATACGCAGAGCCTCAAGCTCCTCCTTGGAGCCACGGACATCATCGATGGCGGACTTTTCATTCTGCCAGCGGGCCTTGAGCTCAGAGAGCTTTTCGCGTTCGTCGGCAAGCTCAGAGCGCAGACGATCAAGACGCTCGCGGGAGGCCACGTCAGTTTCCTTGGTCAAGGCGACCTCCTCGATCTCGAGGCGACGGACGATGCGCTCGAGCTCATCGATCTCCTGCGGGGAGGAATCAATCTCCATGCGCAGGCGGGAGGCGGCCTCATCAACCAGGTCAATGGCCTTGTCAGGGAGGAAACGGCTGGTGATATAGCGGTTGGACAGCTCAGCGGCGGCCACGAGGGCGGAGTCCTGAATGCGGACACCATGGTGGACCTCATAGCGTTCCTTCAGGCCGCGGAGGATACCCACGGCGTCCTCCACGCTCGGCTCGCCCACATAGACCTGCTGGAAACGACGTTCCAGCGCGGCGTCCTTCTCAATGTATTTGCGGTATTCATTGAGGGTGGTGGCACCGACCAGGCGCAGTTCACCGCGGGCAAGCAGCGGCTTGATCATGTTGCCGGCATCCATGGCGGATTCTCCGGAGGCGCCGGCACCGACAATGGTGTGCAGCTCATCGATGAAGGTGACGATCTCCCCGTTGGCGCCCTTGATCTCATCCAGGACCGCCTTGAGTCGCTCTTCGAATTCACCGCGGTATTTCGCACCCGCGACCATGGAACCCAGGTCGAGGCTGACTAAGGTTTTGCCCTTGAGCGATTCTGGGACATCACCTGCGACGATGCGCCGGGCCAGGCCTTCCACGATGGCGGTTTTACCCACACCGGGCTCACCGATGAGGACGGGGTTGTTCTTGGTGCGGCGGCTCAGGACCTGCACCACGCGACGGATCTCCTGGTCACGGCCGATCACCGGATCAATCTTGCCTTCGCGGGCGAGTTTGGTCAGGTCAGTGGAGTACTTCTCCAGTGCCTGGAACTGGCCTTCCGGGTCCTGGGTGGTGACTTTCTGTGCTCCGCGGACAGAAGGAAAGGCGGTCTTGATGGAGTCATAGGTAGCACCCTTGCCCTTGAGCAGATCAGCAGCGTCGGAGTTACCCCGGGCGATACCTGCCAGGAGGACCTCGGTGGAGACATATTCATCTCCGAGTTCCCCGGCGAGCTCCTGGGAAGCGGTCAGCGCGTTGAGTGCCTCGCGGTTGAAGTTGGGGTTGGCCATGCTGGAGCCGGATGCCTTGGGGTAGCTGTCAACCAGTTTCCTGGCTTCGGCGGCAATGCTCTTCGGATCAACTCCGGCAGCGGTCAGAACAGGGCCAGCCACGCCATCGGTCTGCTCCAGGATGGCCACCAGGAGGTGTGCCGGGCGGATATCAGGGTTGCCATTGGCAGATGCCTGCTGGAGAGCGGCCTGCATCGCTTCAGAAGTCTTGGTAGTTGGATTGAATGAACTCATTTCGCAAAAATCCTTTCATCATTTTCGCCAACCACGACCGAGGTTTATACCCAGGAGAGTCTGTGTGTATCCACACAGGTCAGCGACCATTTCTTTTGCTTACATCTGATTCAACAACTGCAAAGTTGAGTCTATTCCACTCAAGGCAAACCATGCAATCCGCGAAGTTGAGTAAGCTGCGATCAAGTTTAACCACGAGACGACTGGATGGCATCAGGGATTGCCCCCAACCTAAACGACAGGAAGGGCGCGCGGAGCGGGATGGGCAGACGACATCACACCCTGGCATCAAGCTCCACACGGTGCTAATATTGTTGACATGACAACAATTTATGACGCGATCATCATCGGCGCGGGCCAGGCTGGCCTCGCCGCCGCCCATGAATTAGCCCGGCGCGGCCTGACCCCGGGACAGGATTTCCTGATCCTGGACTCCAACGATGGCCCAGGCGGTGCCTGGCGGCACCGGTGGGATTCCCTCACTTTAGGCAAGGCACACGGTATCGCCGACCTTCCCGGGCTACCCATGACGCGACCCGACCCCAAGGTTCCAGCCTCCACACTGGTGACCGACTATTACGGTGACTATGAAACCACCTTCGGGTTTGAGGTGGTCCGGCCAGTGAAGGTGGCATCGGTGATGCCAGTGGGAGGGGCGGAATCCACCCCGGAGTCACCCTTACTTGTCCGCGCGGAGGACGACCGCAGCTGGCAGGCGCGGTACGTACTCAACGCCACCGGCACCTGGACCAATCCCTATGTGCCTTATATTCCGGGAATAGATAAGTTTCAGGGCAGGCAGCTACACACAGTGGGATACACCAAGGCCTCCGACTTTGAGGGCCAACGCGTACTGGTGGTGGGCGGAGGCCTGAGTGCGGTGCAGTTCCTCCTGGAAATGGAGGGCATCGCCGACCTGACCTGGGCCACCCGCAGGCCCCCGAACTTCACGGAGAAGGAATTCGACGACGGTTGGGGAATCGCCGTGGAACGCGCCGTCCGTGAACGCACCCACTCCGGCAAGGCCCCTGCCAGCGTGGTCCGCACCACCGGCATCCCGCAATGGCCCGACTATATGCGCGGGGTGGAACGCGGCCTCATTGTCAGCCGCGGCATGTTCGAGGAGATCACGCCCACCGGCGTGATCTTCGGTGAGCCTCGAACCTCCCTGGCCCATGGCCTGGGACCCTCCTCCAATAACCGTCTCGCGGTACCCGACAGCTGGGACCCCCACCCCGCTGGCACCGCACTGGATGTGGATGTCATTTTCTGGAACACCGGTTTCCGTGCAGCACTACGCCACCTGGCACCCATGAAGTTGCGCAGTGGCCACGGCATCCTCATGAACGATGAGGTCTCCCCCGCAGCCGATGACCGCATCCTCCTGGTCGGCTACGGGTCCACCGCCTCCACAGTGGGCGCGACCAGGGCCGGGCGGATCGCGGGCCGGGTGACCGCCAAGAGGCTGGGCCTTTAACGGGCACGCTGCACCGAGATGCCAGCGGGGCGTCGATAAGCATTATTAGTTGTTGACACATCAATTAACTCGTGGAAAGCTAGAAAAATATGAAGGCATTCGGATTCTTGAGTTTCGGCCACTACCAGATCGGCCAGGAGCGCCAGATGCTCCACCAGGCCCTCGAACTGGCGAGGGAGGCAGACGCCATCGGGGTCAACGGCGCCTATTACCGCGTCCACCATTTCGCGCCACAGGGCGCCTCACCGATGCCACTGCTCGGCGCGATCATCGGTTCCACCAAACACATCGAGGTGGGTACCGGAGTGATTGACATGCGCTATGAAAACCCCCTCTACCTGGCAGAAGAAGCGGCCGCACTCAACCTGCTTGCCGACGGCAGAGTCGCCCTCGGCGTTTCACGTGGATCACCCGAACCTGCCGAGAAGGGTTGGGAGTCCTTCGGTTATGAGACCGGGGAAGACCCCAAGGGCGCAGGCATGGCCCGTGAGAAATTCCAGCGCTTCATGGCTGCCGTGGATGGTTATGGCATGGCCGTGGCCGCCGAGGACCAGTACCCACGCCTCTACCGCCCGGGCACCCCACTGCCGATCTTCCCGCACGACCCCACCTTGCGTAAATCCATCTGGTGGGGTGCCGGTTCCCACAACACCGCCATCCAGGCGGCCAAAGACGGGGTGAACCTGATGAGCTCCACCCTCGTCTCAGAGGCCACCGGCCAATCACTGAGTGAGTTGCAGTTTGACCAGATCCAGAACTACCGCGCAGCATGGAAGGCCGCCGGGCACGACTGGACCCCACGGGTGTCAGTGTCCCGATCGATCTTCCCGATTGTCACCGACCGCGACCGCGAACTCTTCGGACTCCAGGGCCAGGGCGAGGATCAGATCGGCATCATCGATGACACCCGCACCACCTTCGGGCGCTCCTATGCCGGATCCCCGGATGAGCTCATTGATCAGCTCAAGCAGGACAAGGCCGTCATGGATGCCGACACCCTCATGCTCACCGTCCCGAACCAGATGGGCGTGGAACTCAACGCCTCCATCCTTGCCAACTTCGCCGAACATGTTGCACCGGCACTGGGATGGGAGCCCAACACCAACGGACCAGTGACCGGGTATGAGTTTTAGGTGATCGATTCTTGGCAGGTTCCGAGCTGGATTCACGGGCCTCGCGAAAGGCCAACGCGAGAATTCAACGCTTCTGAGAAAAAGCTCCCGCGGGGCCCACTCGGGAAGTCACCTGCAGAACATATCGATCCCTGGGTTCGTTTTTGATGACCGGACACACCGGCCGGGCGCAATTCAAGCTGCGCACTCTATTTGTCAGACATAGACCAGGAGATCAGTGGTGCCGGCTGGTGCTGGCGGCGGAAACTGGGCCACCACCACCGCCCTGCCTATCGACGTCTCATCTCGCGGATGAAGATCCAAATCGCCCAGAGCCCACCAGTGAGGACCAACTGTAGGGAATCGACGAGGAAGTTGCCGAATCCACAGCAACGATTAGACACGAGTTGTCCTTTCACATTGAGGGGAATGGCCACATAGTGGGCCTAGAATGAGCGCCACTCAATCGACGATCGGAGAGGTGGCTGCTCATTGGAGGACGTGTTTTTTCTGCGACTCCCCACAATGATCAAAACGAGGGACATTGCATGAGCAATGTCCCTCGTTAGTCTGCATCTACTGATTAAGGATTTTGAGATTGGTGGTCAATCTCGTTGCCGCACTCACGTACTGAAGCCCTAGGATCCTCGAAAGCTGAGGGCCCATCGAGCCGGTAGCTCGAATCGGGCACATCCCGCAACTGAGCGCAGTTCCAAAAGCCTTAGTTAAAGCCTCAGTTAAAGCCTTAGTTGCTGAACTGAAAATCCAGTTCCGCACTCGGATCGATAGCGGTGATGATCCCGGTGTAGAAAGCTATCGCCTGTTCTTCGAGCAGGTCGCGGTTAGCGTTGATCTCTTCAGTTTTAGCTTCCACATCCAGGATCTTCGTAATCGATTTTGCAGGATCAATGTCGGTGGTCGCGAAACTCAACGCCCCGTTCTTCTCCATGACAGTTTCAAACTTTTCATCTGAGTGGCCGATAAAGATGAACTCAGGAATATGGATGATAAACCGATCTGCGCCATCAGCTTCTACCGAAACATCTTCACCTTCGATTCCCAACTTCGCCCGATAACTGTACTGCAGAAACTGTGTCCGTGAGGCGCCTGGAACTGTCCGCCCCCAGATTGTGCCGTCGACCCGTTCAGTACTGATCCCCTGGACGCTGGCACTCATCAGCACAATCTGTTCCTGCTTCTCGATTGCCGTGATGATCCGCGAGTCACTGGAAGTTGTTTCAATCTCAACCGGTGAAGCGAACGGTTTGGTGAGGTAGATCGCGGCACCTGCCGAGATCAGCACCACCAAGAAAATAGCCAGGACACCCAATAGCGCTCTCTTGAGCACCTTCATACCCAAACTCCTTTTAAGAAATTCACAAATTATTCCCAGCCAACACAGCAAACTCTAACATATTAAGTTTGCTAAGTGAATGTAACCTTTGCCACCCGGCCACCTGACCGGCAGTTATGCCCTCCTGGTTGCGGAGACGCTTCTTACATCCAATTTGCTATAAGCAACATTCGTAGAAGCACTTCAGTGCAGCTCAGGTGTGACCAAATCAGACTTCGATGTAGCGAGCTGGAAAACCAGATCTCCTTCCCTATCTTCTGCATCAATCTGATGCTGCACTCCTCATAGCTAATCTTTCTTAAGCCCGGTAGTTACCGGAGGCGTGCCTTTACCCCACCTCAACAGCAAAAAAGTGCACAATGGAGAACGTGACACCCCGACCCATGCGCCCAGTTACCTCCCTCATTGAGGACAACCCGGACGTGTTCCTCCGCACGCTCATAACCAGGTTGTTCAGTCTTGACCCACTCGCATCCGCCTACATTCCGCACGCCGATGACAAGACCCACATCAGCATGGCGGAATCATTGGCAGCGTTGCTTGATGGAGTGGGCCCTGAGGGCGCGGTGGGGGCAGATACCTTGGAGTATTTCCGCACCCTCGCCCGGGATTATCGTCGTTTCGGTTTCACCCCCGCTGCCTTCACCACATTCGGCAAGGCCACCAACCTGGCACTCCGCGAGGTCTGTCAGAATCTCCCCTTCGAAACAGAACTCTTCGCGGAACGTGCCGTCACCGCGGTGACCCGGGATATGGCCCGCGCGGCACAGGAATCCATCGACGCCGGTGAGCCCGCCTCCATCCCCGCCACGGTAGTGGAGGTGGAAAAACGCAGCAGGCGCTTCTATGTGGTTCGCCTCCAGGCAGAGGCCGAACTTGACTACTCCCCCGGCCAATATGTTCCGGTCACCACTGATTACTTGCAGAATGCCTGGCGTTTCCTCTGCCCCTCCATCCCCGCCAACCAGTGGGGTCAGGTGGAGTTCCACATCCAGGTCAATGATGAGGACAACGCCCTGCGTCTGCTGGCGAATTCCCGGCCGGGTGATGTGTGGTCGATCGGCACCGGGCAGGGCGAGTTCGGCCAGCGCCTCTTCGGGCGCCCGACCTCAACGGAGCTTGTCGACGCCACCCCCAGCACCGACCCTCCAGCCGAGAAACCGAATGATTTGTTATTCATCGCCTACGGCACCGGCCTCGCGCCACTGCGCGCCATGATGTTTGAGTTGATGAGCCAGACCAATCCTCCACGGTTGCATTTCTTCGTCGGAGCGGAATACCCCGGGGAACTCTATGAACTGATGGGCCTGTGGAATTTCGCAGCGGCCTGCCCGTGGCTGTCGGTTGTCCCCGTCACCACAAACGAAGAGGATGCCTGGTGGGTGCAGGGCACCGAGGCGTCCAAACCTCCACGCGGTCTGCATCTGACCCAGGTGGGGATGATGGCGGAGATCGTCACCAGCGTGGGGGCGTGGGCTGATCGTGATGTGCTCATCGCCGGACCGGAGCAGATGGCCAGGGATATCCGGCGAGCCCTGATCAGGCGCGGAACACCCCGCAACCGGATCGAGCACCTGCCGTTTTAATAATTCTTGTGGATTACAGGACCGGGATGGATTCCCGGACCTTTTCCAGCCCTGAAAGATCCACATCCGCGATGATTGTTTCCGCTTCATAACCAGCACTCGCGATCACCACACCCGTTGGATCAATCACGGCTGAATGCCCGATACCTGTGGGGCCTTTCCGTTCCTCGGTGGGACGGGCCTGGTCACACATGAGAATCCAGCTGGTGGAATCCAGGGCTCGCGCCTTGCTGAGCACCTGCAGCTGCTCTAGTTTTCCATCGCCGTCCTGCCAGGAGGTGGGCACCACAATGATCTGGGCCCCGGCGCGCGCCAGGTCCTGAAAATGCTGGGGGAAACGGAGGTCGTAGCAGATCGCCACACCGATCTTCACGCCGTCGAGTTCAAAAAGATGTGATTCGTTTCCCGGCTTAACCGTGTCGGACTCCCGGTAACCGAAGGCATCATAGGTGTTGATCTTGCGATACCCCTCGTGCAGGTCACCACCGGTGATCAGGGCGGTGTTGTGCACACGGTGGATGGTTTTGCCTTCACGCTCAACGGTGTCTGCGGTGGTGAACATCCCGGCGACAATCACCACATCAAGATCCTCCGCGAGCTGTTTCACCGCGGTGGCGAACTCACCCGATTCCAGGTCTTCCGCCTGTGGGTCCAGGCGCCCCGTCCCGAACGCCTGGGAGGTTGCCTCCGGGTAGACGAGTAACCGTGCGCCACGTTCGGCGGCCTCAGTTGCCGTGGTTTTCACCAATTCGAGGTTGGCCATTTTATCGGAACCGGTGGTGATCTGTATCAAAGCGATGCGCATGTTTCACAGCCTAGGTGGAGAGCCCAAGTTATTCACAGGGTAAAGCAGAAGATTCTTGTCATTCAAGCGGATTCGATCTGTACTCAAAGCCATGTTCATGACTACAGATTTCCCTGATCGGCTCAGCCACACCACCGATACGCTCGCATTTCCCACACTCACCGTCCAGTGCCACCCCAGCCGCACGGCCTCCGCGCTGCTCCAGGCGGACGTGGGTTGGAGGTCCGGGCTTGACCGCGAAGAACTCTCCCTTTCCTCACTCATGTCCTCCATGCAGGATCTGGCGGGTCGGTTCCTACACATCGACGCATCCCTTGCAGCCGACTTGGATCGTCGATGACCACCCTCAACCTGCGCAGCACTGAGTTGGAGGCCCTCGCGGATGCTCTGCTCGCCATCGCAGCCACACTGGATAACCAGTCCATCAGCCGAACCACTGCCTGGAACACCCTCCCGACCTTCACCGATGCCAGCTCCCTGCTGCTCAGCATCACACAGCTCCACCGCCATAACGCCGTACTCACCGACACGGTCCACCGGATCTCCTCTGCGGCCCGGGTCCTCTCCAGCACCGCCACCACCGTGCGGGTTCTGGAGTCTTACCTGGCCACTGTTGAACGCGCCACCGACCAATCCCCCATGGCCACCGCAGTGCTTCACCAGATCGCGGGGCTGGGTGATCTTCTGGACTTCATGTGTGCCCGGGAAATCGCCGCCCTGTGCACCCAGATCGCCACCCCGCCCCTTCGGGAACTCAAGGATTTCGGCGATCTGCCGGCCACGGCCATCCACGAGTTCAACCTCATGAACGCTCCCCCGCACATCCAGGGCTTCGTCGCGGACAACCCCGACATCACTCTTCTAGAAATAGGCGATGGCACCCTGGTGACAGCCATCGGTGATATCGATGCAGCCGATACCGTGGCCACGTTGGTGGCCGGTGTGGGGTCGTCTGATCCCGCCCAGTGGCAGGGCAACCTCGACCGGGTGCGCACCCTCCACCAGTCCACGGGTGCCGCTGCCGTGATGTGGCTGGGGTACACAGCCCCCGCCTCCATCCCACTGGCGGTGTCTGACCGCACTGCCGTGACCGGATCCCAGGACCTGCGGGCCTTCCAGGAAACCCTGGCCCACCGCCAACCCGAGCAACGGCGCGTCGTGGTGGGATACAGCTATGGGAGCGTGGTGGTGGGGAACGGGGCGTCGGCAAGCACAGCAACAAGCACCCCGGGGTTTGATGCCGTGGTGCTGGTTGGCAGTCCGGGCGCGGGGGTCGGGCATGCCAGCGATATCGCCGGGGAGGTCTATGCCGTCACCGGTTCGCGGGATCCCATCGGATTGGCCGCCACTGATTTCGGTGGGATTCACGGAGCCGATCCTTCATCCGCCCGATTCGGGGCGACAGTATGGGAATCAACTGCGGGGCACTCAGACTATTGGGAAGACCCAACGTTCCTGGACCGTTTGGCTGAGGTGATGAAACGATGAAAAAGCCCATGCCGCTCTCCCCCTGTAGTCACAGGGGGCAGGCAGCATGAGCGGGATTCCTCTGAGCCGTTTAGAAAAGGCCCGTCGGGTTCGGATCGTAGGAGACCAGGAGGTTCTTGGTCTGCTGGTAGTGGGCCAGCATCATCAGGTGATTCTCGCGGCCGATGCCGGATTCCTTATAACCACCGAAGGCCGAGTGTGCCGGGTAGTTATGGTACTGGTTCACCCAGACACGACCAGCCTGGATGGCACGGCCGGCACGGTAGACGGTGTTTTGATCGCGGGTCCAGACACCGGCGCCGAGGCCGTAGTTGGTGTCATTGGCAATCTTGATGGCCTCATCGAAGTCAGAGAACGTGGCCACAGAGAGCACCGGTCCGAAGATCTCCTCGCGGAAGATCCGCATATCATTGGTGCCGCGGAACACGGTCGGCTCAATGTAATAACCATTGTCCAGGCCCTCCACCTTGTTGATCTTGCCACCGGTGAGGGTTTCCGCGCCCTCATCCGGGCCGATCTTGAGGTAGCTGGAGATCTTGTCCATCTGCTCCTGGGACGCCTGCGCACCCATCATGGTCTCGGTGTCGAGCGGGTTGCCCAGCTTGATGCTCTTTACCCGCTGGACGCCGAGCTCGAGGAACTCATCGGCTATGGACTCATGGACCAGCGCTCGGGATGGGCAGGTACACACCTCGCCCTGGTTGAGGGCGAACATGGCGAAGCCTTCGACGGCCTTTTCGCGGAAGGGATCATCCTTGGCCAGGATGTCATCGAAGAAGATCGAGGGGGACTTGCCACCCAGTTCAAGGGTGACCGGGATGATCTTGTCGGAGGCTGCCTTGTTGATGATCTTGCCCACCTGGGTGGAACCGGTGAAGGCGATCTTGCCGATGCGGTCCGAACCGGAGAGCGCGGTACCGGCTTCATCGCCAAGCCCGTTGACAATGTTGAGCACCCCCTCTGGGAGAAGGTCACCGACGATGTTCATCAGGTAGAGGATGGAGGCTGGGGTCTGCTCCGCAGGTTTCATCACGATGGCATTACCTGCCGCCAGCGCCGGTGCGATCTTCCAGGTCGCCATGAGGATCGGGAAGTTCCACGGAATGATCTGGCCGACAACACCAATCGGTTCGTTGAAATGGTAGGCAACGGTGTTGTGGTCAATCTGGGAGGAACGGTCCTCCTGCGCACGGATGGCGCCGGCGAAATAGCGGAAGTGATCGATCGCAAGAGGGATGTCAGCGGCAAGGGTCTCACGGACCGCCTTGCCGTTTTCCCAGGTCTCAGCAACAGCGATCTCCTCGAGGTGCTCCTCCATGCGGTCCGCGATGCGGTGGAGAATCAATGCGCGCTCAGCAACAGAGGTACGACCCCACGCCGGTGCAGCCTTATGTGCTGCATCCAGTGCGGCTTCAACATCAGCGGCGGTGGACCGTGCGACCTCGCAGAACACCTCACCCGTGACCGGGGTGATGTTCTCCATATACTGGCCATCCACCGGTGGGACCCACTGGCCACCGATGTAGTTGTCATACCGCTTCTCGTAGTTGGCGATCGCGCCTTCAGTTCCCGGGTTTGCATAGACGGTCATGGCATCTCCTTCAAGATCCTGTCAGCGCCTGACGCTTTCATATCCGGGCAAGTGGCGATACAGCACCCACCAGGACTGTGCGCCAGGCGACACCAGATGAATATATGTGACGGCAGGCACAAGGGCCCACTTTGCTGCCACCATAAACCCGTTGACCAAAACCCCGCCAGCACCGATCAACCGCCCCACCCCCGAAGATGTATTTCTGCAGTAGAAAAGTCCTGTCCCCGAGGCCTCATCCACCCCCACCAGGTATCTTCACAGCTGGTTCGAATATACGTGAAGGCGGTGGCTGGGAATCTTCCCACGCCACCGCGTCTCCTGCTCCCACCGGGTCTTCCCCGCCTTAGAAGGTCAGGTTTCAGGTCGGATCAGAGGTTGCGTCCTTTACGCCGTTCCCACATCACCACTGCGGTGGAGCGGGGAACATGGACGAGTTCACCCCGCGGGCGGCCACCACCGCGGCGGAGTTCATTTCTCAGCTCATCGTTCTCGGCCGTGAGTTTACGGAGTGAATCCTTGAGGTTCCGGTTTTCCTCACCCAGTTCAATAATGGCCTTGATTCCGGCGAGGTTGACGCCGTCCTCCTGGCTGAGACGTTGGATTTTACGCAGGAGTTCCACATCGTTGCGGGTATACCGACGGCCACCGCCCTGTGTTCGACGTGGGGTGACAAGCCCCATGCGGTCATAGGTGCGCAGGGTCTGGGCGTGCATCCCGGCCAGTTCCGCGGCAACAGAAATGACATAAACTTCCCCGCTGAACCCCGGGCGGTCGGAACCGTCACGGCTGTCCCGACTGTGGTCGTGATCATGGTTGCTCTTGGTTGTTGACATCGCTCTCGCTGCCTTCTTCTGCTTCCCCTCGGTCATGTGGGGGTCACCCTGGTTGGGGCCCCGACATCATGGTGGTCTCCTCGGTTACTGCGTATCGGCTACCTGTTGTTTCCCGCCCAGTCGGCTCGGGGATCAAAACCTGAGTTTTTCTCCGCCTCGGCGTAGGAACGCAGTGCCTCGGTGGCGGCGTCATCCAGACTGTCCGGCACTGTGACCTGCACGGTGACCATGAGATCGCCCTTAATGTTCTTGGTTTCCACACCGCGCCCACGCACCCGGAGGGTGCGACCATCCGGGGTGCCCGGTGCCAGTTTCAGCTTGACGGGTTTGTCCAGGGTCGGAACCGAGATGGCCCCGCCAAGGGCGAGTTCCGAGAAACTCACCGGCACGGTGACGTGGATATTGTTGCCATCTCTTTCAAACACCGGATCATCCTTCACGTGGACACGGACGAAGAGGTCACCCGCGGGTTTGCCGTTGGGGCCTGCTTCACCTTGACCGGCGAGGCGGACTTTTTGCCCGTTCTCCACGCCTGCAGGAATCCGGACGGTGATGGAACGCGCCCGCCGGACGGTGCCCTGGCCGCTGCAGTCGGCGCAGGGGTCAGTGATGACCTCACCGGTGCCGCCACAGTTGGTGCAGGGTGCGGAGAACCCGAAGGCACCCTTGTTTTCTGAGGTGAATCCCGAACCGTTGCACTGCCCGCACTTGGACGGGTGGCCGGATTTGGATCCGGAACCGTGGCAGGTGTTACACGGTGCGTCGCCGGTGAGCTCCACTGCGATGGTGGTTCCCTTGGCTGCCTCTGTGAATTCCAGGGTGATGTCGGTTTCTACATCCGCCCCCCGCGTCGGCCGAGCTGACTGGCGAGGACCACTGCCGCGGTTGAAAAGGCCACCGAAGATATCGCCCAGACCGCCGTCCGCAGAAAATCCTCCACCCTGTCCGGCTCCTCCGAAGAGGTCGGAGGCGTCGAAGCCCTGCGTCTGGCGAAACCCGCCGGGGAAGCCGGCACCCCCGCTTCCGAATCCTCCACGGATTCCGCCCGAGGCCAGCAGCGACTTCAGTTCGTCGAACTCTTTGCGCTTGTCCTCATCGCCGATGACATCGTAGGCCTCGGCGGCCTTTTTGAACCGGTCTTCCGCGGCTGTGTCCCCCGGGTTCTTGTCCGGGTGATTTTCGCGCGCGAGTTTGCGGTAGGCCTTCTTGATCTCGTCGGCGGTTGCGGTCTTGGAGACACCCAGGTCCGCGTAATAGTTCTTATTTGCCCATTCTGCGTTGTTCACTGGGCATCTCCTCCCCTCATTCTGTGCTGCGTGAGGTAATTAAAATGTGTAATTCTACAAGTCTGTATTCATAAACTATGCAATTATCGCCACCAGGGGGTGGCCACAAAGGGCGCGGGGCCTTTCCAGACACCGCGCCCCATTGTGCGTGCGGTTGAAACTGCACGCTTATCGACGAACAACCTGTCCGTCACCCACCAGTCCTGCTGAGGTGGGTTCTACTGCTCCGGATCGGCGATGATGACCATCGCATTACGGATCAGCTTGTCATTGAACCGGTACCCCTTGCGGAGAACCGTGCCCAGGACCTTGGTGTCACCTTCGGACAGATCCTGTACTGCTTCGTGGATCTCCGGATCGAAGGTATCACCGGTGGCTCCGAAGGCTTCCACCTTGAGGCCGGTGAGGGTGTTCAGGAGCTTGTCCGCGAACGTCTTCAGTGGACCTTCTGCCAGGTCACCGTGCTGCTCAGCCAGATCCAGATCATCAAGGATCGGGAGCAGCTGACTAACAACGCCGGCCTTGGCGGTGTCGATGATGCCGGCACGGTCACGTTCGGTACGTCGACGGTAGTTGGCGTACTCGGCGGTGACCCGCTGCAGATCCTCGGTGCGTTCAGCAAGCTGCTGTTCGATGTCGGTAACCACACCGTCGCCGTCAGCATCTGGATCAATATCCACATCAACGTCAGCGAGGGCCGCGTCGATCTCAGCTTCCAGCGCCGGGTCGATTTCGGGCTCTACCTCAGCGTCGTGTCCGGCCTCTGGATCCTCGGCCTGGCGGGCTGCGGCATCATCCGCCGCCTGCTCGGCGAAGTCCGCGGAGGTTGCCTCCGGGTCGGTGTTCTCAGGATCGCCGGGGTTGTCGGGCATTCCGTTGGGGTTGGTCATTACTTCTTGTCCTCACCGTTTTCGGCTGCGTCGTCTTCCACGACCTCAGCGTCAACAACGTTGTCATCTGCTGGAGCACCTTCGGCGCCGGCATCTGCCTGGGTTGCCCCTGCAGCTGCGTCAGCCTCGTAGATGGCCTTGCCCATTTCCTGGGACTCGGTGTTCAGCTTCTCCACGGCAGCCTTGATGGCGTCGAGGTCTTCGCCCTTGAGTGCTTCCTCAACACCCTTGGCGGCTTCCTCAACCGTGTTCTTGAGATCCTCGGAGACCTTGTCGTCATTTTCTTCGACGAACTTGCGGGTCTGGTAGACCAGGGACTCAGCGTTGTTGCGGACTTCCTGCTCCTCGCGGCGCTTCTTGTCCTCTTCGGCGTGAGCCTCGGCGTCCTTGACCATGCGGTCGATCTCTTCCTGGGACAGACCGGAGCCGTCCTGGATGGTGATGGTGCTTTCCTTGCCGGTGCCCTTGTCCTTGGCGGTGACGTGCACGATGCCGTTGGCGTCGATGTCGAAGGTGACCTCGATCTGTGGGACGCCACGTGGTGCAGGTGCGATGCCACCGAGCTCGAAGGATCCGAGCAGCTTGTTGGCGTTGGCGATCTCACGCTCACCCTGGAAGACCTGGATCTGAACAGAAGGCTGGTTATCCTCTGCGGTGGTGAAGGTCTCGGAACGCTTGGTCGGGATGGTGGTGTTGCGCTCGATGAGCTTGGTCATCACGCCACCCTTGGTTTCGATACCCAGGGAGAGTGGGGTGACGTCGAGAAGCAGCACGTCCTTGACCTCGCCGCGCAGCACGCCGGCCTGGAGGGCTGCGCCGACTGCGACGACCTCATCCGGGTTGACACCCTTGTTCGGCTCGCGGCCACCGGTGAGCTCCTTGACCAGTTCGGTCACGGCAGGCATACGGGTGGAACCACCGACGAGCACGACGTGGTCGATCTCGGAGACCGAGACACCGGCATCCTTGACCACCTGGTTGAACGGGGTCTTGGTGCGGTCCAGGAGGTCCTGGGTGATGCGCTGGAATTCAGCGCGGGAGATGTTCTCGTCCAGGAACAGTGGGTTCTTGTCAGCATCAACGGTGATGTATGGCAGGTTGATGTTGGCATTCTGGGAGGAGGACAGTTCGATCTTGGCCTTCTCAGCAGCCTCGCGCAGACGCTGCAGGGCCATCTTGTCCTTGGTCAGGTCGATGCCGTTGGAGGACTGGAACTTCTCAACCAGCCAGTCAACAACACGCTGATCCCAGTCATCGCCACCAAGCTCGTTGTCGCCGGAGGTCGCACGGACCTCAACAACGCCATCGCCGATCTCCAGGAGGGAGACATCGAAGGTGCCACCACCGAGGTCGAAGACCAGAATGGTCTGCTCCTGGTCGCCCTTCTCCAGGCCGTAGGCCAGAGCAGCAGCGGTTGGCTCGTTGACAATACGCAGAACATTCAGACCTGCAACCTGGCCAGCCTCCTTGGTGGCCTGGCGCTGGGAGTCCTCGAAGTAGGCAGGGACGGTGATGACGGCGTCGGTGACATCCTCGCCCAGGTAAGCCTCGGCATCGCGCTTCAGCTTCATCAGCGTACGTGCGGAGATCTCCTGGGAGGTGTAGTTTTTGTCATCGATGGCGACAGACCAGTCGGTGCCGATGTGGCGCTTGACGGAGCGGATGGTGCGGTCAACGTTGGTGACAGCCTGGTTCTTGGCGGACTGGCCAACCAGGACCTCGCCGTTCTTGGCGAATGCCACCACGGACGGGGTGGTGCGGGAGCCCTCGGAGTTTGCAATAACTACCGGCTCTCCACCTTCAAGTACGGATACCACAGAGTTGGTGGTACCAAGGTCAATTCCTACTGCACGTCCCATTATGTTTCCTCCTGATGTTTCGATTTACTTTCGGCGGTTGACTGCGTTGAGCTCAACTTCGGGGATCATACTAACAGATACCCTTGAGCGGATCACACTCAACCTTACACCTTCTGCAACCACCCTAACCATAAAGTTATTCCAAGTCGACTCAACTTTGCCCATTCCTGCTGGTAATCAGGGCTAAATAGGGGACAACCCTGAGGTTCCATAAGGCGGCACGGAAGTTTTGTTCGCTAAGAGCGGACGTTTTTCACCGTTATCCGGCCAAGTTTTCGGGGTTGCGAGGGCGAAATCCATCACGCGATCCCGTGCAGCGAACCTTTGAGCAAGCCGTCAACTGGTCGTGGTTGCAGCTATCTCCCACCTGGCTGCATCCATGGGTGGGATTGTCCCGCCGAGCAACCAGTTATTGTCATTCATCCAGACCTGGACACACAGGCCAACAGGATCGCCCGCCTCCCCGATTATCTCCGGGGCATCCAAACCAAAGCGGGAGGTGGACTGTCCACGCAACGCTCCAGAAGCAATTGGTTGCTGTGCACCGATACCGGACTCATCACAACTGGGCGGATCCACATAAATCTGACTTCGCAGGGAGTCTGCGAAGCCGGTATCCAACAACCCGGTTTCAGTGACTGTTACTGAGGCTGCCGCATTCGTTCCAGCACCAGGTCGCACAAACAGCGATGCATAGACAGCATTCTCCTCTCCCACAGCCAAAGCCATCTGCTCCGGGCCGAAATCAAGTGTTGTCGACCCACCCCAGGTTGCGTTATCAGTGGACCCTTCAAGGTTCAACACCGGTTGAACAGAGGTGTACAGTTCAGCGGCAGCAAAATGTGTGGTGCTCCGCTGGGCTTCGGTCAGTACAGGAGGCGCTGCCAACAGGGCCGCTGCCACCGCCAGAGCAGAGATGGAAGCAACTACTCCACCACGGCTTCGCAGGAGGTTACTCATCGCCATCACCTTCCGGGGTGGTGGCAGAGGTGGTCTGCGCAGAGGTGGTCGGTGTAGCATTGACGGATGTAGTGGGTGCTGAGGAGGTGGTGATGACAACATCAGGTACAGGTACTGAAGCGCCGGGAATCAGGGGACGGGCCTGGGCGATCGCGCCGTCGACAAGCTCAATTTCAACAACCGGGACAAGCTCACCAGCCGCCTGGGCGTCAAACAACTTCCAGTTGGGGCCTTCAACATCGCCAGAAGCAGCAATCTCAGCGAGCACCGCTTCGATCTCCAGGCGATCGGACGCATCAAGTTCGCGGGTAGCCAGAAGATGATAATCCATTCCCGGCAGGCTCATGGTGTCTTCGGTGGTGAAACCGAAGATTTGCGGACTACCGGTCGCGGATGTTGCAGGGGGCATCATCAAAGCTCCCAGAGACTGGGCGACGGGGGAAGAAGCACCGTGAGGAGCTGTGCTGCCGCGACCATCTGAAAGCTTCAATCCGCATTCCGAACGGATGGTGTGGGAATCCCACTCAGTCGGGCCGAGAACTTCACCTCGATAAGCCACCGTCACTTCGGAAAAAGCCCGGAGATTCTGGTTATCAACTCCCCAGTTCATAGTGATCTGCGTGTGGATATAGGAGGAGCTAACCAGGGTGCCATTCCGTTTCGTCCGACTCACGTGAACAGTGTCCCCGTCAGGGAAGGGGTCTCCCCCTTCATTGATCAGAGTAGCCAGATCGTAATGGTCGACGTTTTCAATGAGCCCCAGAAGAATACCGGTTCCCACCGAAATGGTCCCGGTTGGGCGGCTCCCAAAAAGATCAGGATTCCCATCCTCATCCACAGCACATCGTGCCTGAACCCCCAATGGAATGGTGGCGGCAGCCTTCATATTGGGAGGGAAGACAATTCCAATCGGCAGCCCGAGGAGGTCTGCCTTATACAGCATTTCATCTATATACCCACCTGTTAATGAAGCACCTGCAGCAGCTCCTGCATCACCTGCTTCACCACAGGAAGCTGTGGAATCATCCCCGCCGTAGACGCAAGCCGTGCCAAAATTCACTGTGCCTGCTTCATGATCCCTGCCATCATCAATCTCTGTCCATTCTTCAGTCTGACGAGGTTGACGCTCTCCGCTGTAGCCGCTGAGCAGTTCATACTCATCTCCACTGGCACCACGGACGTAGGTTCTTGCGTACTGCCCGATAACTTCCACAGGTTTTTCCTCAGCCTGGAACTCCGCGTCGAAGGTCACTGAATCCGTGGCAGGTGTCAGCGATGACTGCGATCCGTCTTCCTTGGCACCAACAATGCTGATGACACCCCAGGACAGGATCACAGCGGCAATGGACACCAGCACCACCAGCACCGCCACCACAGCAGAGTTGGCAAACGACCGTGAATGATGACCCGCCATCTACCCCACCACCCTCTCTGTCACTGCGAAACTCCACTCAATTGTCCCGGTGGAGTAATTTCCCGCAGGCAGATCAGAGATGTCCCGGAGGGTTGCCCCGATGCACAGCCCCTGAGCAATACCTGGGCCGTTCCCACCTGCGGGAGGAAGCTTCAGTGTCTCTGTTGCAGGGACAAGTTCACCCAGGGAACCTGACTGCAGCTCCTGTCCCCCAACCGGGCAGGCACCGGTACTGACCTCTATATCCACGTGGTCATTGAGATCCGCGCGTTCCACCACCGGTGCCAGCACCTGCACCTCGCCGGATGTGGCGGTTGTCATGCGGAACCACAGTTCTGCCTCCACTGGTTCCCCGGGGACGAGACCGCCGAAGGGCAGGTCGAAGTTGAGCACCACAGCACCGTCACGGCTGTCATGTTCTTCAAAGGTGGCGGTGGGGGCAGGGGCGCTCTCCACGGTAAAACCTGCCGAGGTGAACTCGCCGAAGATAACTTCAGAGTCAGACCACAGTGCCAGTGTTGCGACAGCACCGAGCCCCAGCACCGCGGTGGATGCCAGCACTGCCCGGAGGCGTCGACTCTGCGTCACGTCAATCAGATCATTTCTTGTTTTTTAGCGGTGGTAGATCTCTCACGTATAAAGGCGCTGTCTTTTCTCCGGCTGGCGGTCCCAGCCTTGCAGCCTCTGCACGGTCATTCCTGTTGCACTGCATCAAAGGTCCAGACGACCCTCCCCTGCTCTGCAAGGGTTGCACCATAGGAGTCAGCCAGTTGGACTTCGATGCACAGTGGCTGGGTCGCATCCACTGCAAGGATAAACTCTTCCCCCTCCGCAATGGCGGTCCCAGCTGCCAGAGTGCCGGCATCGCAGCCACCTGCATCAACGGCGGAAAGCCGGTAGGTGAGGTCTGCCTCCAGGCCCAGATCCCCCTGGGCCACAGCGGAGTAGGTGACCGGCGCCGGGATGGTGCCGATATTTCTCAGGTGGAATTCCTCATATACCGCCACTCCGGGGACCAGGTTGTCAGAACCGGTGAAGGACAACCGCAGTGGGGTATCTGCATGACTGGCCCAGGCGATGCCGTCTGCCGATCCCTGAATATCAAAAGTCCCGGCTTGAAAAGTGCCCTCGAAAATCTCCACGTCACTCCATGCCGCCAGTGTCATGGTGGCACCGATACCCAGCACCGCGCCGCCCGCCGCAAGTGCGCGGAGTTGGCGGGATCTCTGCCCCATGTGAATCCCACCTACCTATCGCTTTCCCGACTCTCAGTTATTTATTATATTCAGTTTCTTTTTTAAGACAATGGAGTCGCACACATTTATTCGGAAAAATCAGGACAAAATGTGGTTTTGGGCTAATTTTCCCGATTTGGCGTGCCCTGATTCCGTCGCCGGTGCCTACCCGCTCCCCCACGTCCATCCCTGGGCCAGAACGCCCAGATCACTATCACCGTTGCCATGATGGTCACGAGTCCCAGCGTGCGCGGATCCGCCAGCCGTGCCACATGATGTCCCCATTCCGGATGCGACCAGAACAGCAACTTCACCTCCTCCACGTGATACGGGAAGGGGTCCGGGTGCGGATTGTCATCGCCCCGCATCTGGATGATCCGTCCCTCCGGGGCGTTCTCCGGATCGGGTTCATTGGAGATCACACGGTGGGTGATCGGCAACCTGCCCGCGCGATCCACCGCCACCACGTCACCCACCTCCGCCTCACCAGCGGGGATCGTCCTCACCAATGCCACTGAACCCGCGGGGATCTCCGGGGACATCGATCCGGTTTTGAACATCATGATATTGATCCCGAACGCATACGCCGCGATCACCGCTACCACGCAGAGCACCCCGAATGCCGCCAGCGCAGTCAGCACCACCTCCCCCAGCCAACGCAGCGCCGCCCGGTGGCCGGACGCCTTTTTACGCTTTGCGACGCCCACCCCGACCCCTCCCGCCATAACCCTCAGATAATGCTGTCCAGACTAACAACCTAAGAACCGGTATCGTTGCGGTTCATAGATCACTTCCACTCATACCATTGATAGTTGGAGCTCAGATGACCGAACCATCAGACATCCCCCCACAAAGCACGGGGAAGAATACAGACATGTCCGAGAAGCTTTCGGAAGCAGTGGAAGGTGACCTCGTGGACTTCGAGGCCCTTGAAGCCGGTCAAACCATCGACCGTGCAGCCGTGATCGGCCGGGATGGACGCTGGGCCGCGGGGTGGGCACTGCGCTTCATTGTTTTTGTCATCGCCGCCTGGATCTTCTGGCAGGGTCTCGGATTCATCTGGGCAGGTCTGCTCCCCATTCTCCTGGCGCTGCTGGTCTGTACTGTCCTCTGGCCGGTGACCAAGTTCCTGCGGGAACACAAATGGCCACCGGCGTTGGCTGCCGTCGCAACCATCCTCGGATTCTTCCTCCTCATCGGTGGCATTTTCACGGCCATTGCCCCCAGCGTGGCCAGCCAGTCCCAGCAGGTCTATGAACGCGCCTATGAAGGTGTCCAATCATTATTGGACCAGCTTCAGAACGGCCCGTTGAACCTCGACCTCGGACAGCTTGATGAGTTCGTCAGTGACGCCACCGCATGGGTCCAGGATCAGGCATCAAATATCGCCTCCGGTGTGTTCACCGGTTTCTCGGCAGCCACCACCGTGGTGGTCACCATCGTCGTGATGTTCGTGCTCACGTTCTTCTTCCTCAAGGACGGTGTGAGATTCCTTCCCTGGCTGCGCAAATACACCGGTGATAACGCCGGTTGGCACCTCACCGAGGTTCTGACCCGTTCCTGGAATACCCTCGCGGGCTTCATCCGCACCCAGGCGCTGGTGTCCCTGGTGGACGCGATCTTCATCGGTATCGGCCTGGTCATCCTCCAGGTTCCGCTCGCCCTGGCCCTCGCGGTGATCACCTTCTTCGGTGGCTTCATCCCGATCATCGGTGCGTTCACCGCAGGCGCCCTGGCCGTGATCGTGGCCCTGGTGACCAACGGACTCACCAATGCACTGCTGGTGCTCGGCCTGATCATTCTGGTCCAACAACTCGAGGGCAATGTCCTCCAGCCATTCCTGCAGGGCAAGGCGATGCAACTGCACGCCGCCATCGTGTTGCTGTCCGTCACGATTGGTTCCACCCTGTTCGGCATCATGGGCGCATTCCTTGCGGTGCCCGTCGCAGCGGTGGTCGCGGTGTGGTTCCGCTATCACGCAGAGCTGGTGTCACTACGTTCCGGTGAAATCACGGTGGATGACATCAAGATCCAGACTCAACGGTCCGCGAACAAGAGTGGAACGAACTCCTCCGAGGCGTTCCACTCTGTCCGTGAACGATTAGCCAACATCGGCCGCCGGAAGAATACCCCGGAGCGACCTGGTTCCACACCGGTGGAGGACGACTAACCCTTCCCGCCTTATGGAAGGAAGTCGTGGGCGATCAGGGCGTCGTAAAGCTCTTTGGCACCTGCATCAACCGCCTCAAACCAGGTGGTCGCCGCCCCCTCGTCAGCCTGGTCGCTGACCTGCTTCAGCAGGGTCACGGGAACGCCAAAGCTGGCTGCGACCGCCGCCACCGCAGCACCCTCCATATCGCAGAGGTGCGCGCTGCGTGCGAGGCGTTCGCGCGTGGCGGTGTCGCTGATGAAAGCGTCACCGGTAGCCAGATGTGCCACGGGAAGACGACCAGACACCGGCAGCCCACTGCCATTGGGATAGGGACGCCCCAGCATCTGGGAGATGAGGTCGCTGGAGAAATCGTGCTGGAAAACACGCGCGATCTCAAACACACCGCTGATACCGTCGTGCAGACCGCCAGCGGTACCGATGTTGATGATCCGATCCGGAAGTGCTGACCTGCCGGCCAGTTCCCTGGTGAGGGCGATCGCACAATTAAGAGTGCCAATGCCGGTGACGATCAGATCAGTACCTGCGGGAAGATAAGCAGCTTCCTCCCGCGTTGCGGAGACAAAAAGTGTAGTGGTCACCAGCTCACCGTAACCGACAGCCTCCCCCAACATGAGACAGAAGGTGCCCCGGGCAACACTGCGTTGCCCGGGGCACCTTCTACTTGGAGATTCCCTGAGGAATTATCCGCCCATTCAAAAACCTTCCACACCCACTTTTACTTGACATGTCAACTTTTGATACGATAGGAATTACATTATAATCAGCCAATATTTTTAGGAAGGATTTATCAAATAGCCTATCAGACAATTAATCCCTACACCGGTGACGTGGTTAAAACCTTCGACGATGCCACCCCGGAGCAGATCGAAACCGCCGTCAGCGGCGCCCATAACGCATTCCAATCCTGGAAAAACCAGCCGGTTGAGGAGCGTGCAGCACTGCTGGGCCGCGCCGCCCGGGAGCTGCGTGAGAATTCACGCCGTTATGCTGAGATCCTCACACTGGAGATGGGCAAGCTCATCGGTGAGGCCGAGGCTGAGGTTGAACTCTCTGCCAATATTCTCGAGTACTACTCCACGTTCGGACCGGAGCACCTTGCTCCCCGTTATCTCCGCGCCAAGGGTTTCGGTGACACTGATGTCTCGCTGGTGAATGAACCACTGGGTGTTCTCTATGCCATTGAACCGTGGAACTTCCCGTTTTATCAGGTCATCCGCATTTCAGCACCTCAGCTCATGGCCGGTAACACCATCGTGTTGAAGCACGCCGCGAATGTCCCACAGTCAGCGCTGGCCATGGTTCAGCTCTATATGGACGCCGGTGCACCCGAGGGGCTGCTGACCAATATCTTCGCCAACCATGATGCAACAGACCGCATCCTGGCTGATCCCCGCATCAAGGGTGTCGCATTAACCGGTTCTGAGCGTGCAGGTTCCGTGGTTGCTTCCACCGCCGCCAAGCATCTGAAAAAGTCCACCCTGGAACTCGGCGGTGCGGATGCCTTCGTGGTCCTGGAGGATGCCGATATTGAGAAGGCCGCCCGGTGGGCTGCCTTCGGCCGTCACTGGAACGCAGGCCAGGTGTGTGTCTCCTCGAAGCGTCTCATCGTGGTTGATGCGGTAGCGGATAAATTCCTGGAGGAATACACCAGGCACGTTGCCGAGCTGGTGGCCGGTGATCCCATGGATCCTGCCACCACCCTCGCACCGCTGTCCTCACAGAAGGCCGCCGATGATCTGGCCACCCAGGTGGAGACAGCCCGCAATGAAGGTGTCACCGTCGAGGTCATCGGCGCTGAGGTTCCAGAGAAGGGTGCGTTCTTCCGCCCCACCCTGCTGACCAATATTCCCGATGATTCCATCACCGCCCACACTGAGTTCTTCGGGCCGGTCACCCAGTTCTACCGCGCCAGGGATGAAGACGAGGCGGTGCGACTGGCCAACAACACCCCTTATGGGCTGGGTGGTTCGGTGTTCTCCGAGGACATCGACCGCGCCAGGAAGGTCGCCCGCCGCATCGATACCGGCATGGTCTACATCAACCAGCCCACCGGCGTGAAGGCAGACATCCCCTTCGGCGGGGTGAAGAACTCCGGTTATGGGCATGAACTGATTGATCTGGGTATCAAGGAGTTCGTGAACCAGAAGGTTGTGGTTGTCACCGATATTGACGGCAACTTCTAACTAACCGATGAGGGTGCTTCCGGATCTCTACACTCTGAATTCCGGAATCACATGGTGGATGAGTTCATCCACCACCTCCTCAGCGGGTCTGGTGCCCCGTTTCACACCCAGGATGACGTGATCCACACCCATCGCCTCCAGCTCGCGGAGAATCTCCACCAGGCGCCTGGCCCCGACACGCCACCCGAATTTGATCGGACCCGCGGCCGCGTCCACATCCGCATGCAGATCCAGCGACATCGACATGGCGAACGGTTTCCCATTGCCTTCCGAGCGCCAACCGTCGATGTACTTCTTCTGTACCGGCAGGGCACGGTGGTAGGTCACGTGGGCGTCGGCATGCTCCCGGTGCCAGGCCATTGACTGCAGACACGACCCCACGGTCAACAACGGTGGGCGCACGGCCAGTGGCTTGGGCACCACATCCCCACCCCACATCCGACCACCTGACCAGCGAATACCACGATGCTGCGTGGTCCAGGCCTGTTGCATCACGCCCAGATGCTCGCGGAACATCTCATCGCGGTGCCCCTCCTGCACACCGAACGCCGGATACTCACTGGACCGATCACCGGTGGCCACACCGAAAAGAAAACGCCCACCACTCAGGTGATCAATACTGGCCGCCTGTTTAGCCAGGTGGAGCGGGTGCCGTACCGGCACCACGATGGCTGCGGTTCCCAACGCAAGAACGCTTGTCGACGCCGCCAGATACCCCAGATAACTGATCGGGTCCCATGTCTGGCCTACATCCCCGAAGTCGGGATCACGCAGAGGGATATCCCGGAGCCATACCGCGGCGAACCCCGCAGCCTCCACCCGCTGCACCAGCGCGATCTGGTGGGCGATGTTCACATCGGGTTCTTCCGCTGATCCAGAATCCAGGGGAAGCGCCAGACCCAACGTCAAACGCCCACCGGGAAACACCCTCCGGAAACCGGGGAGTGAATCAGTGGGCGCTGACGACAATGAAAAGGGTGTCACGACCGGCTCTTCACCTTGGCTGGCGGTGAAACTTCACGGCCATCCTCAGCAGCTGCCTCTTCTTCCAGGACACGGGCAAGATTGGCGCGGTAACGGCGAAGCCCCAGCACGGTGAAGGAGATACCCACGATGGCGACCGCCACCTGGATGATCCAATCACCTTCGAAGGACAGCCCCGTGGCATCCAACACCTTGGGCAGGTTCAGGGCAATGATCGCTGTTCCCACGAACCCTCCGAGAACAGTGGCGTTGACCCTGCTGATCATCCACGCCGCGATCGGTGCGGCAATGGCGCCACCGATCAACAGCGCAAACACGGCAGCGAGGTTATCCACCAGATCTGACCACAACCCGATCATGAAACCGAGGGTGGCCGCCAGGGAAACCAGGAACTCCGCGGTATTAACAGTGCCCACGATCTTGCGTGGTTCAGTGCGTCCCAATGACAACAAGGTCGAGGTGGTCACCGGGCCCCAGCCGCCGCCACCGGAGGCGTCGATAAAGCCACCGACCACACCCAGGCCGCCGAGGAATCCGGAGGAATGCGGACGCTCACTGAATGTCCGCTTCACCCGGCCCTTGCTGAAGCGCCACACCAGGTTGATACCGATCAACGCCAGGATCCCCGAGGTGATCGGGGCTGCCGCTTCCATAGACAGATTGGACAGGAAGGTGGCACCGGCGAAGGCACCGATGGCACCGGGCACACCGAGGCGGAACACCACCTTCCAGTCCACGTTGCCGAATTTCCAGTGGCTGATTCCGGACACCAGTGTGGTGCCCACCTCAGCGGTGTGCACGACGGCGGATGCCTGTGCCGGACCAAGGCCGGCAAGCAGAATGAGGATGGTGGTGGAGGTGACACCGAAACCCATGCCCAGGCCGCCGTCGACAAGCTGGGCTGCAAGGCCTGCAATCGCAATCAGAATGAGAGTCTGCATGAGCGGGTTCCTTATGCGGTAGTTTCTGCGAGTAATTCGCTGAGTGCCGCCCGGTACCGGGCCGCCACCAGAGGGGCAAGAGAAGTGGTCAGGGGATCAGAGTGGGTGATGCGGGCTCCGGTGGCGGCAGAGATCTTGTCCACCTGGTCGAGCACCCGGTCAAGCAGCAGCCCCTCGGTGACAAACAAGGGCAGGATATGAACATTCCGGTGCCCACGGGCCGCCTCAATCACCGCGGCGCCACCGAAACCAACACCGGGTCCGCTCGTGGCATAGGCGACCTCCACGGTGTGACCGGATCCCTGTGAGACCTCACTGGCCAGGTTCTCCACCGAGGTGTTGGCTGCTGCATCAGAGCTTCCCACCGCGTACAGAACCACATGGGCACCCACGGGGAGGGTGCGGGGTAGGGCGTCGCAAAGCACCCCGGCAATATCCGCACCCGCGCCGAGATGCTGGCCCACCAACAACCGGACGCCGTGTCTGGCCTGCGCATCGCGCACGGCCTCAGGCACGTCGATCTTGTTATGGAAGGCGTCGGTGAACAGGAGCGGAACCAGCGCCGCCCTGGTCACGCCCTGCGCAGCGAGCTGACCGACCACGTCATCGAGTGACGGATCCGCAAGCTCGAGGTGCGCCTCCACCGCATCCACGCGCAACATTCGCCCGGTCTCCGCGGTGAGCGCGGTGATGCCGGCGGCAGCTGTTTTCTTGCGTGAACCGTGGGACAGCGTGATCAGGGGGATCAAGGGTTTTTCCTATCTTGGCAGGACTTAGATGTCCCAGGTGTCACGCAGGCGGTGGCCGACAAGGCCTGCTGCCAGGGTGTCGCCTGAGCTTTGATCGATGAGCAGGAAGGAACCGACGGCACCACGGGCGGCGTAGTCCTCCACGGGGAGTTCGGAGGCGACATCAATGCGCACATGCGCGATGTCATTGAGCCCATAGGACTCCGGTGCCTCGTTGTCTTCGCGGCCATCAATGTCCAGGACACGTTCGACGGCTGCGATGCGGCCACGCTCGAGGGAGGTGCCGTAGCGGACCTTGACTGCTGCGCCGGGACGCAGGTCGCGGTCGGTCAGGCCAACCACGGTGGCGTTGAAGCTGCGCACAGCCTCGGGGCGATCCTCACCGGAGATGAGTTCGCCGCGGATCAGATCGATATCATGAGCCAGGCGCAGGACAACAGCATCGCCGACCGCTGCAGACTGCTGTGGGCCATCTGCGGAATCGATGTGGGTGACCTCGGTGGTGCGACCCTCGGGGAGGTAAACGGTGTCACCGACGGCAACGGAACCGGCGTTGATGGTGCCGGCATAACCACGGTAATCGGTGGCGTGCTCACGGATGACGGTCTGGATCGGGAACCGGAAACCCAGGTCATTGGCGCGACCACGGGAGACCTCGATGGACTCCAGGATCTCCAGCACGGTGGGGCCCTCGTACCAGTCCATGTTGGTGGAGCGCTCGGCAACGTTGTCACCGCGCAGGGCGGAGATAGGAACCACGCGGGCATCGGACACGCGCAGTGCGGTGGCCAGCTCGGTGAACTCCTTCTCGATCTCCTGGAAAACTTCCTGGGAGTAATCCACCAGGTCAATCTTGTTCACAGCCAGGATGACGGTCTTCACACCGAGCAGTGCTGCCACGGAAAGGTGGCGGCGGGTCTGCTCAACCACACCGTGACGGGAATCCACCAGCAGGACAACAACCTGGGAGGTGGACACACCGGTGACGGTGTTGCGGGTGTACTGCACATGTCCCGGGGTGTCAGCCAGGATGAAGGTGCGCTTGTCGGTGGCGAAGTAGCGGTAGGCGACATCGATGGTGATGCCCTGTTCACGCTCAGCACGCAGGCCATCAACCAGCAGGGAGAGATCGAGGCCTTCGAAACCGCGGTCGGCGGAGGTGCGCTCCACGGACGCCAGGGTGTCCGCGAGCACGGACTTGGTGTCATGCAGCAGACGACCGACGAAGGTGGACTTGCCATCATCGACGGAACCGGCGGTGCACAGACGCAGGGTTTCGCGCTGGGAGATCTTGGCCGCGGCGCCGGCGGCTGCCTGGGCTGCGCTGGCTTCGTTGGCAGCCTGGGCTGCTGCAGTATCAGAGTTCAGGGTTGGAGCAGTCATCAGAAGTAGCCTTCCTTCTTGCGGTCTTCCATGGCGGATTCACTGAGTCGGTCATCGGCGCGGGTGGCACCACGTTCGGTGAGGGTGGAGGTGGAGATTTCTTCGATGACATCATCGATGGTGCGTGCCTCGGAGAGCACCGCACCGGTGCAGGACATGTCGCCGACGGTGCGGAAACGCACGGTCTTGGTGACGATCTCCTCGCCCTTCTTCGGGCCACCCCATTCACCCGGGGTGAGCCACATGCCGTCACGCTCGAAAACTTCGCGCTCGTGGGAGAAGTAGATGGAGGGAAGCTCAATGCCGCGGGCACCGATGTACTCCCAGATATCCGCCTCAGTCCAGTTGGAGATCGGGAAGACACGGATGTTCTCACCCGGGAGGTGGCCACCGTTGTAGAGGGTCCACAGCTCCGGGCGCTGGCGGCGGGGATCCCAACCACCGAAGGAGTCACGCACGGAGAACACACGCTCCTTGGCACGTGCCCGCTCCTCATCGCGGCGGGCGCCACCGAGAACAGCGTTATAACCCTGCTCGGCGATGGATTCCACGAGTGGAACGGTCTGCAGTGGGTTGCGGGTGCCATCTGGGCGTTCCTGCAGGTCACCGCGGTCGATCCAGTCCTGGACCTTGGCCACCCGCAGGCGGGCGCCGGTGCGCTCGACCAGGTTGTCGCGGAATTCCAGGACCTCCGGGAAGTTGTGCCCGGTATCAACGTGGAGAAGTTCAAAAGGAACGCTGGCCGGTGCGAAAGCGCGGCGTGCGAGTTCGTACACCACCACGGAGTCCTTGCCACCGGAGAAGAGCAGGCCGATCTTGTCGAACTGGCCAGCCACCTCCCGGAGGATGTGGATGGACTCGTTCTCCAGGTCCTTCAGGTGTGGGGAGAGTTCAGTGGTGGAAGCTGGTGAGATAACAGTGGTCATGAGTGAAGTCCGCATTCTGTCTTGGCGTTGCCGGCCCAGCGGCCGGCACGGGGGTCCTGTCCTTCAGCGACAGGCAGGGTGCAGGTTTCGCAGCCGATGGATGGGTATCCCTGGTGCGTGAGGGGGTGATCAATGAGGTTGTTCTCGACGATGAACTGGTTGGTTTCCTCCAGCGACCAGGTGATGATCGGGGAGATCTTCAACCTGCCGGTGGCGTCGAGGGACAGCGCCGGCGCCTGGGCCCTGGTGGGTCCGTCGGCACGTCGCAGCCCGGTGATCCAGCCGGCATAAGGCGAGAGGCTGGCCGCGAGCGGCTCCATCTTGCGCATTCGGCAGCAGGCCGTCGGGCTGCTGCGGTACAGATTCTTTCCATAGAGGGAATCCTGCTCGGGGCGGGACAGAATCGGCAGCGCGGTGACCAGCTCCTGGTTGTAACGCTCATCCACCTTCTTTGCCACGTCAAGGGTTTCCTTGAAGTGGTAACCGGTGTCCAGGAAAAGGAAATCCGACTCCGGCAGGTGACGCGCAGCCAGCTCCGCGAGCACGGTGTTCTCCATGCTCAGCGTGACCGCGACGCGGCCCGGCGCATGCTCGGCGGCCCATTCGAGGATCGTCTGCGCGGAGGCGTCATACAACGCCTGCGCGTGCTTGTCGACGAGCTCCAGGTTCCTTGCAGCGATGTCCTCGGGCAGTGGCGCGGTGGTGCGTGGGCCCTCAGGAGATACCTCCGGATCCTTGACGGATCCTGTGTTCTTCAGGGCGTTGATGGCAGTGAAACTCATTGCTCCGGGTCACCTCCTCCGGGTAGTTTGTGGCCGTGTCGGGCCAGTGATTCTTTGAGTGCCTGTGATGTGGATTTTGCTGCTGCCGGCCTGCTGACCGGGTCGTCCTGTCCGTGGTATTTCACTTCGAAGACGCGGGTGCAGTCTGCGCACAGCCAGGCGAAGTCAGTTTCCTCGTTGGGGAAGAGAACCTCGCCAGCGCAGTAGGGGCAGAACAGGGGATGGTTGCGATTGGGGTTCGGCTTGCGGCGCAAACTCAACTCAGGTCCTCCTCCGCAGCGCGCTGCACCCAGTCGCGGAACTGCTCGTCCTCTGTGCGCTGCTCCTTGAACTTGCTGACAACGCGGGTGACATATTCGCCGACCTCATCCGCGATGACCTTGTGTCCCTTGAGCTTGCGACCGAAGTTGGGGTCCAGGTTCATCGAGCCACCGAGGTGAACCTGGAAACCCTCCACTCGGTTGCCGTCGGAATCGGTGACGGTCTGTCCCTTGAATCCGATGTCGGCGACCTGGGTGCGGGCGCAGGAGTTGGGGCAACCGTTGAGGGCGATCTTGATGGGGACATCGAGGTCGCCGATGCGCTCCTCCAGCTCGTCGACAAGCTCAATGGCCCGTGACTTGGTGGTGGCGTGCGAAAGCTTGCAGAACTCCAGGCCGGTGCAGGAAATGATGCCGCGGCGGAACTCGGACGGCGTGGAGTACAGACCGACTTCATCCAGGTCGCGGGCAACCTCGGTGAGCTTCTCGCGCTCAATGTCCAGGAACAACAGCTCCTTATCTGCGGTGGTGCGGATGCGGGAGATACCGTGCTTTTCTGCCACATCGGCGATGGCGATGAGCTGCTCACCGGTGGTATGACCCACGGTGGGCTTCACACCCAGGTAGAACTTGCCGTCCTTCTGGGGGTGGATGCCGATGTGATCGCGGTAGCCCGGGTTGGTCTCGATGGCGGGTCCGTCGATGAGCTTGCGCTCCAGGTACTCGGTCTCCAGAACTTCGCGGAACTTCTCGATACCCCACTGCGCCACCAGGAACTTCAGACGCGCGCGGTTACGCAGACGACGGAAACCATAGTCACGGAAGATGCCAGCCACACCGGCCCAGACCTCCGGGACCTCCTCGATCGGAATCCAGGAGCCCAGTGGCTGCGCCAACATCGGGTTGGTGGAAAGGCCACCGCCCACGAAGCACTCGAATCCGACGCCATGCTCCGGGTGGACAGACGGCACGAAAGACACGTCCTGGATCTCATGGGTGACATCCTGGCGGGCGTTGCCGGTGATCGCAGACTTGAACTTACGAGGCAGGTTATGGAATTCATCGCTGTCGAGGTAGCGGTCACGGATGGCGTCGATGGCTGGGGTGGCGTCGATAAGCTCTTCAGCCGCAACGCCGGACACCGGCGAACCGAGGATCACGCGGGGAACGTCACCGCAGCCGAGCATGGTGGTCAGACCAACCGACTCCAGCTTCTCCCAGATGGTGGGCACATCCTCGATGCGGACCCAGTGCAGCTGGATGTTCTGGCGGTCGGTGAAGTCCGCGGTGGAACGGGCGTAATCTCGGGAGATCTCACCGACTACACGAAGACGCTCCGGGGAGGCGAGGCCGCCATCGAAACGCACGCGCATCATGAAGAACTCATCCTGCAACTCTGCATCGGAGAGCTGGCCGGTCAGTTCACCGCCGAGATCCTGCCTGCGCTGGGTGTAGATGCCGAGCCACTTGAAGCGCGGGGCGATATCGTCCGGATCAATCGAGGCGAAACCCTGCTTGGAGTAAATATCAATGACCCGCTGCTTCACTGCGAAGGCGGGTTCATCCTGCTTAACTTCCTCAACGTGGTTCAGTGGCGCGGTGCCGTCGATCTTCCACTGCCCCTCCGGCTTGGGCTTGCGGACGGGGCGCTTCGGGGTGGCGGGGCTAGTTGGGCCAGCTGGCTGCTCTGCGACCTGCGCCGGGGTGGTTGTTGGTGACATTGGGGTTCTCATCGCTCCTGTAAAACTCTGCGCCCTCATGGCTGTGGGACGGGGCTCTAGCTCTGGGGCTTCGCCATGTGGGCTGTTGTGATGCCGCAATTGGAGATGCTTTAACTAAGAAAGAAACCTATACGTACCGCTCTGTCTACAACAACCCTTAAATTCACTTTTTTGTGATTTTTACTACGGGAAAACTCAAGCTAAATGCTTTGTCCAGGCGAAATAAGGTTGGGTTTGGGGTGAATTTAACCAGGCGGTGCGGATCGGCTTCGGCGGTTTTGTGAATTTAATGGAGTTTTCACTTTGACCCAGGACTACTCACTGCTACGTTTACAGACCAAGCGGTCTACAACCTGGTCTGTTTTAGCAGACCGAGTGGGTCATAAAGATTCCAGCCCCACTGAAGCACCGCACGTAACGCATCCCGATCCTCATCAGAACTCGCCCCTCTCCCCTTATGGGCACGAAAGGTTTCAAGCAGATGACCACTCCATTGCGCGTCGCCGTCATCGGTGCCGGTCCCGCCGGCATCTACGCCTCCGATCTCCTCATCCGCAATGAGGAGCACGAGATCTACGTTGACCTCTTCGAGCAGATGCCCGCACCCTTCGGCCTGATCCGCTACGGTGTGGCACCTGACCACCCACGCATCAAGGGCATCGTGAAATCCCTGCACAAGGTGCTGGACAAGCCACGCCTCCGTCTCCTGGGCAACATCACCGTGGGCCGCGACATCACCGTTGAAGAACTCCGCGAATACTATGACGCAGTGGTCTTCTCCACCGGTGCCGTCCGTGACCGCGACCTGAACATCCCCGGAGTTGATGCCGAGGGTTCCTTCGGTGCTGCCGATTTCGTCGGCTTCTACGACGGCAACCCACGCTTCTCCCGCGACTGGGATCTGTCCGCCGAGTCTGTAGCCGTGATCGGCGTGGGCAACGTGGGCCTGGATGTGGCCCGCATCCTGGCCAAGACCGGTGATGAGCTCAAGGTCACCGAGATCCCCGATAATGTCTACGAGAACCTGAAGAAGAACCAGGCCAAGGAGGTTCACGTCTTCGGTCGCCGGGGCCCTGCCCAGGTGAAGTTCACCCCACAGGAGCTAAAGGAACTGGACCACTCCGACACCATCAACGTGGTGGTTGATCCCGAAGACATCGATTACGACGCAGCTTCCGAAGATGCCCGCCGTGCCTCCAAGTCCCAGGACCTGGTCTGCCAGATCCTTGAGCAGTACGCCATCCGCGAACCCAAGGATGCCCCGCACACCCTCCAGATCCACCTCTTTGAGAACCCCGTGGAAATCCTGGAAAAGGATGGTCGCGTGGTGGGCCTGCGCACCGAACGCACCGAACTCAACGGCAATGGTGATGTCAACGGCACCGGCGCATTCACCGAGTGGCCGGTCCAGGCTGTCTACCGCGCGGTCGGCTACAAGTCCGACGCCATTGACGGCGTGCCTTTCGACGACCGCAAGAACGTCATCCCCAACGATGGTGGCCACGTCCTCGAAGCACCGGGGGCTGCTCCGGTACCGGGCCTGTACGCCACCGGCTGGATCAAGCGTGGACCGATCGGCCTGATCGGAAACACCAAGTCCGATGCCAAGGAAACCACCGATATGCTCATCGCAGATGCGGCTGCCGGCAACCTGGAAGCCCCGAAGCACACCGACCGCGATGCCATCGTTAAGCTTCTCGACGCCCGCGACATCCCCTACACCACCTGGGAAGGCTGGTACCAGCTCGATGCCGCCGAGCGTGCCCTCGGTGAGGAGGAAGGCCGCGAGCGCAAGAAGATCGTTGACTGGGAGGAAATGGTCCAGCGCGCCCGCGAAGTCCCGGTTGTTGCTTAGTTTCTCCCGGCACGGGGCGAGTTTGTTCGTTTGGGAGCAGACGGTTGCTCCCAAACGAACAAACCCGCCTAAAAACCTGGCTCTGACCGCCTAAACCCTCGACCTTGTTCGTGTGTGAGCACCCGCGTGCTCACAGACGAACATTTTTGATATCTACCCAGAGTAGACAGAACCGCGGGGATGCTTGTCACGAAGGCTCCCCCACCCCAGGCCCTTCGAAGCCCACGATTCCAACGGAAGTGGTCGGTTCCGCCCCAGCTCAAGCTCACGACGCAAGGCTGGAATCCATTCACCATCAGCAAATGTCTCCGCAGTCACGCGGATCATACGTGTCCCGAGGTTCAGCAGGTCTTTTTCTCTTCTGCGTTCCTCCATGAGAGCTTTCTCAGTAGATTGTGTGTATTTATCTCTGCCGTCATATTCCACCAGCACCGATTCCGCTGAGAACAAGGCATCCACTCGTCCGAGAAATCTTCCATCCCCGTTCACGATGGAAGCTTGCAGTTCAGGGGCGGGGAAGCCGTTCTCCCACATGGCCACGCGCAGTGCAGATTCACGGGGGCTTTCTGACGCACCGTGTGCAAGGAGCACCAGATCTTTTAATCTGTTGATCCCATGTATTCCTTTCAATTGGGAGACATACTCCTCCAGGTAGGGAAGGCTAAAGACGTTCTCATGTAGACAGTGATCTGCGGCAGTGACAGCGTCCCCCAACGGATGCCATCTCCCCATGTCCAGAACAGTGTGGAGTGGTGTTGTGACATTCAGCCCGAAGCGTTTCTGCACTGTCTGTCCAGGAAGCGCCGCCAGGCCGCGAATCATGACCAACTCATTTGTCAGTCCTCCCGGTCCCCGAGCCCGTGCCATCTCCACCCAGGCGGGTACAGCGCCATAAGGAATATTCTGTACTGCTGCTGAGGACTTACCTACCAGGACAAATTTCGGGTAGGCGTATCCCATTGCAGCGCACCTGAGTTGGTAAAGCCTCCAGGGTGTAACGGATTCCAAGACCTCCTGAGGAGCGAAGATCCCCGGGGCAAGTTTGGTTAATTCACCGGCAGAACTACGCCGGTAGATATCTCGGCGTTTCCCCGCAGACATCCCGGATGCCTTGATCAATACCCCCATGCCTCTGGATCAAACACGACCCGCAAGGGGACGCACAAGAACCAACCCGTCGGGCCTGTGGATAACTTCCGGGGCACCAACGGCCGATGTTGAATATGGTGGTGCCGACCTCTCATCCGCCATGTGGAGTTCCATCGCCCCCCGTAAAGGAATCAGATCAGCTCTCATGGGACCGAAATGCGCGTATTCTGAGCCTTATGCGGATCTCGGATTCCCAACATATTTCCATCTTGGTTAATGCAAGCCCACATGATGTCTACTCCATCGCACGCGATGTTGAATACCTCCAGCAGTGGGCGATAGGCCTCTCAACTGGCAAAGTCGAGATCATCAACGATGACCTCGTAGAGCTGGACACCCCCATGGGACCGGCGCGAACCGAATTTGTCCCGCGCAATGATAGCGGCATCCTCGATCACACCGTGACCCTCGCCAATGGCATCAGATCGTATAACCCGCTGCGGGTGACTCCCCACCCCTATGGAGCCGAGCTGATCTTCACCGTGATGCGTCTTGATTCCACCGAGACGGAGTTTGAACGCGACTGCGAGATCGTCCATGAGGATCTTCGTCGGTTGGCCCTGCTCGTGGAGGCTATTTCAGGCCAAAGCCAGCTTTTTCTAGCACGCGACGAACGAACCGACGACTGGTTTTAGTGATGCTCTCCGCATTCAAGCGGGAGACGAACTGATGTGACCAGAGTTGATGCTGCCCATAGCGGGAATAGTAGGTATCCAGGGCGGTGTCGTAGGCGTCGATAAGCGTTTGCTCGGGCACCTGATAAGCGTCCCAATGCAGAACGAGATCCTGGGGCAGGCGCGGTTTGATGCCCGCCCGCTCAGTGGGATCCGGATGGCCGATGGCTAAACCCACGACCGGCACAACATGGTCGGGCAGGCCCAGTAACTCCTGGACCCGCTCCATGTCATTGCGCATGGATCCCAGATAGACCGTGCCCAGCCCTAAGGATTCCGCCGCAATCGCAGCGTTCTGCGACATGATTCCAGCATCCAGGAAACCGAGACCGGCCTCATCGAAATACTCCAGAGCGCCGAGTTCCTTGCCATCACGTTGCGCCAGCACCCGTGCAATGGAATGGTCAATGCACCAGATCAACACGGCAGGGGCGGTCTCGATGTGGTTGAACATCTGTCGGCCCACCACCTGCAATTCCTTCTTGAGCTCAGCATCCTGCACCGCCACCACTGAAACGGTCTGCTTATTGGAGGAACTCGGTGCGGATTGGGCTGCCGCGACAATGGTCTGGATCTGTTCCCTGGTGACCGGTTCATCCAACCATTTACGCACCGACCGGTGGCTCAGGATCACGTCCAGGGTGTCATTCCACTCCCCTGGTTCCCAGTCAACCGCCGCTCCATAACGGGCGTGGATGAGCTCCGTGGGCGTTGAGTCACCGTGGGCCGGATTACTACTGCTCAAGTAGGTGAGTCCTTTCGGTTGCTTTGATAGAGGCACTATTCAACCAGGCTACCGATGGGTGGATCCCGGCCCGGTCACCTCCACCATGAACTCCGCGATGTCCTCCGGATCCTCGAAGAAGTCCCGGAGAGCCCGGAACGGCACTGTCTCCTCAACATCCAGCCCGCGGTTAAAGTCCCCCTCGGCGGTGAACTCCCAGATCTCAGCGCCGGGGATGGCCAGCAATACAGGCGAATGCGTTGCGATGACAATCTGGGCCCCCGCCTCCGCACAGAGATGGAGTTCCGCAAGGAGAGTGAGTTGGCGGATTGTGGACAAGCCACTTTCGGGCTCGTCGAGAAGGTAGAGTCCGTTACCTGCAAACGCTTCCTGGACCACCTGCAGGACCGATTCCCCGTGTGACATCTGGTGCAGGTTGGTCACTCCGGGCGCGTCATTGCCGTATTCGCTGGCCACATTGAAGTGGGATTCCGCGCGCATGAAATAACCATCCATCGCACGTACACCTTTGATCACCGAGGCGACATTGCGCAGGGGGTTATTTCGCCCTGTCACCCGCGCCCCGAAGGGGCCTCCCTGGTCATTGAACCCACAGCTCACGGCGATGCCCTCCAACAGGGTGGATTTTCCCACCCCGTTCTCCCCGGTGATGATGGTGATGGGCGCCCGAAAATCCAGGTAGCCTGCGGACCTCAGCGCCCGGAAGGCGGGAACAGTGTCCACCCAGCGGGCAACCTCACCTAAAGGCTGGTCAAGTGCATAATAACGCTGGATGAAGGGCTTCATTATTCTTCTCCGATCATGAACCTGGCGGTCCCGCGGGGATCAGCCACGAACTCCCGCGCAGCGCGTACGGATTCCGTGCTGTCGAAGGCCACAACCTCCACCCCATCGCGTGTGAATTCCCAGATCTCTGCGCCGGGGATCGCCAGCAGCACAGGTGAATGAGTGGCCATGATGATCTGCGAGCCTTTCCGTGCCAGGTGGTACAACTTGCCCAGCAGCTCCAGCTGGCGGAGCACCGACAGTCCGGCTTCCGGCTCATCGAGGAAGAATAACCCATTGCTGTGGAACCGGCGTTCAATCAACGCCATCAATCCCTGGCCATGGCTCATCTTCAACAGATCATCCATCCGTGGGCTTCCCGGTGGTGGCGGTGCCAAGCCCTCGTAATACCCGGCCACATTGAAATAGGACTCCCCACGCAGGAAGAAGGCATCACGGGGATTCTCCCTGCGGGTCAGTGTCAGTGCAGCCCCCAGCGAGGACACTGAACCCTCCACCGTGCCAAAATTTGCATGCCGGGAACCTCCCTCAGGGTTCAACCGCATACCCACCGCGAGCGCCTCCACGAGCGTGGATTTCCCCACCCCGTTCTCCCCGGTGATCACGGTGATCGGTGCACGGAACTTCAACGGATTCTCTTGCAATGCACACACCACACCGAGGTTTTCCAGATAAGGTTCCAGCAGCTCAGGGGGATCATCAAGACGCGCAGCGGTGAGGAACATAACCCCGATCCTCCCCCGTTTGGGCAGGCGTGTCCACCCGCTGCTTTATGGTTACGTTCATGACCACCCAGCCCGCCCAGGCCACAGCGCATCCCGCCCGTAGGAAAGTGATCGCCGGGTTGATGTTCGCCCAGATCATGATCGGGCTCTCCAACGGCATCACCCTGTCCATGGGCAGCCTGCTCGCGGCATCCATGGCGGGTGTGGCCTGGGGTGGTTCCGCAGCAACACTGACCACGATCGGTGCCGCTCTCTGGGCGGTGCCACTGGCCAAGATGGTGACCCGCTATGACAGGCGGACGTCGTTAAGCACCGGCATGCTGCTGGGGTCACTCGGCGCCGTGCTCGCGGTGATCGGCGCCCAGTTCGGGCTTTTTCCTGTGGTGCTGCTGGCGTTTGTGTTCCTGGGTGCGATGAGCGCGGTGAACCTGCAGGCCCGGTTCGTGGCAACGGATGTGTCCGGTGAAGTCACCCGGGGGCGCGACCTGTCCCTGGTGGTGTGGGCCACCACCATCGGTGCGATCATCGGCCCGAACCTGTTCACACCGAGCGCCCGGTTCAGCGCGATGGTCGGCCTGGAACAGCACGCCGGCGCCTATGTGTTGTGTCTGATCGGTCAGCTCATCGCCATCGGCGTGTGGGTGTTCACCCTGCCCAAGGGGCTGAAACCAGGTGCAATCGAGGCGCCCGACAACACCCCTGCCACGCTCACCCCGATGGCGCGGCGCGCCATCACTTCCGTGGCCGTGGCGCATTTCTCCATGGTCGGCATCATGTCCATGACCGCCGTGCACATGCAGGGCCACGGCGCGAGCCTGACCATCATCGGTTTCACCATCAGCCTCCACGTGGCAGGCATGTATGCACTCTCACCGCTGTTCGGTATCCTCACCGACCGCGTCGGGCGCGGCGTCACGATCGGCACCGGTTTTGCCATGCTCGCCACATCGGCGCTGTTGCTGGTGATCTGGCCAGAGCCACAGTGGTCAGTGATTGCCTCATTGGTGTTGCTCGGCCTGGGCTGGAACTCCGCGCTTGTGGGTTCCTCCGCCATGCTTAACGACGCAACCCCCACCCATCACCGGGCCTACGCCCAGGGCCGTTCCGACCTGACCATGAACCTCGCCGGTGCCACCGGTGGACTGTTAGGTGGCATCATCGTCGGGGCCACCGGCATGCAGTACCTCGCAGCCCTTGTCCTTATTGTGGTGCTGGTGCAGTCGTTCCTGACACGTCCGAAGAACACCTACTTATAACGCCGATCCACCCTGAACTGCTGTTCCAGGTTGGCAAAGAATTTCAACACCATCCCCACGCCGAAGGCCGCGAAGACTGTCCCCTCGCGCACACCCTCCAAACCGCTGAGCAACACCACGGAGAGGATGACCGCGATGGTGACCATCGACCAGTCAAAGACGATCTTCACATTGCCCACCTTCTTATGCATGACGGTAGCCAACAGAGCCACCAGACCATCGGCGGGGATATAGGTGAGTTTTGGTTTCATCTCGATGTACACACCCAGCGCGATGACCGGTACACTGATCACCACCCACACCCACTGCACGAAATAGTTGGTGGGTGTGATCCAGGGGGTCAACATCATGGCGATATCCACAAAGAATCCGAAAAGGAATGCCACCGGGATCTGAACCAACTGGATGAGGGGGAATTTCCTCCCGCTGACTGCGATGGCCACAGCCATGAGCACCAGGTTGAGGATGATCGTCAGGGTGCCCACGGACAAGGAGGTGGCAAAGGACAACACGCTGGGGATCGCCACGATCGGGCCAGTTCCGAGGTTCGCCCGGACAGAGATGGCCACGCCGAAGGCGAGTATGAACAGACCGAGGGGGAACAAGCCTGTTCTTTTGAGCAGATGAACAAGATCCCTGAAGCTCATATCCGTGGCCAACCATTCTTTATCAACTTGCACTATATGTTTCTATAGCAATCATAGTAAGGCCCACTATGTTGGTGTCCGCCACGCACCCACCGCAGGCGTCAGGTCGCCAGATCCCTGCGCCGGAACCCCACCACACCCACTGCCATAAACACGCAGGCGATGAATCCAACCACACCGATTCCCAACCACCTGGAATCCCCGGTGATCTGTGGGATATGCCAGAAGGGACTGATCGCCAGCACCCACTCCCGGGCCCGACCTGTCAAGCCCCGGGTTTTGTAGAGGGTCATTTACTTAACTATCAGGCCGCTTGAACCTGAAGCATCGTCTAGTCCTGGTGGGCCTCCCGCGGCGGTCGGTAATCCAGTGACGAGTGCAGCCGGCGACTGTTGTACCACCCAATCCACTTCGAGGATTCCACCAAAACATCTGTTAAAGATGGCCACGTCCCGCTGATCGATAAGCTCCGCCTTGAACACTTCAATTCAATTCAATGCCTCAGCCATCGCATTGTCATAAGAGTCCCCCTTGGATCCCACCGAGGCAACTACGTCTGATTCCGCCAGGGTCTCACCGTAGACAATGCTGCGGTATTGAAGGACCTGACCCCCGTTTGGTGGACACCTTGAAACCAGCATGATGCTGGGAAAGGTAATCTGCCACCATGCCGATCAAGACCTATTCAGAGGAGTTCAATCGCGACGCCGTCGCCTTGTATGAGAACTCCCCAGGCACCTCGATCCAGACCATCGCCACCGATCTTGGGGTCAATCGCGCCACGTTAGCGAACTGGGTGAAAAAATACCGCACCACAACTCCCACCGAAACGCCTTCACCAGCCTCGGTGACTGAAGCTGAGCGGATCCGCCAATTGGAACGCGAGGTCAGCCGCTTGAGAGAAGAGCGCGATATCGTGGCGGAAGGCCGCCAAATATTTTCCCGGCAAGAGACGAGACTTTGATCAGCTTTCGGTTCGTTGATGACACCTCCAAGACCTATTGTTACGGAGCGCTTTTTGGTAGCGCAGTTGGGTCTATCCGGTGTAAAGTATCAGCACCTTGTGCACAGTCAGTATCACTAGGTTATGCACACTCAACATCACCACCTTGTGCACATCAGTACCAAGGGGTGGGGCCTGCTGGGAATGGGATCAAGGACCTCAATCCCAGGCCTGACGATCAATCGATGTTGTCGAGAGTTTCCCAGAACTGGGCATGCCGTTTCGTCCACGTCGTTGACGGCTCCGCAAGATACACACCTTTGATCTTGTAAGAATTGATAAACTTCCTTGATTGGGCCATCGCCACCACAGGCAACGGAATCATCAACACCAGCTCACCGGTGTGTTGATCCCACAGGCACAGCTCATCAGCGGTGATAGTCCGATAGAATAGCCGGCCGGCCAGGGTTCGGGGCACGCCGATGCGCATGCCTTGGTAGAAAACAATGGAGTTTTCCTTGGTGATCTTGATGGTGTCCGGATCCGGTGCACTGCGATCTGATTCGGGGTCATCAATCACCGCACGGGCCTCAACCAGTCCGGTGTCTGGTTGGCGGTAGATATCGGTTTGGGCTTCTTTCCTACGACGATAGTGCTGGACTCGTTGAGCCAATACCGAGGGATCAAGGGGCTCAGTTGCTGGGGCGTGATCAATCATTTCCCAGGCTTGAAATGGGGTCAAATGACCGGGTAAACCCTGGTGGGGGCGTTTGGTGTTGTAATGCTTGCGAAACATCTCGATGCGCAGTGCTGCCTCTTCCAGGGTGGAGGGCTGGTGAACGCGCAGGTATTTCAGCAAGGTGCTGTGGCTGCGCTCATTTTTACCTTGGGTCTGCGGATGAGCAGGGCGGCCACTAATGGCGAGACATCCTTTGCTGGCCAGGAATGCTTCTAGCGCACCGATGTTTCCTTGGCGGAGCTGGTTGAAAGCAGAGGAATTATCAGAGAGCAGCTCCTGTGGTGCGCCGAATTCTGCAATTGCTGCGCGGACCACGGTGACAGCATCGAGGGAGTTCTCTGGATTGGGAAAGCACTGGGTTCCCACATCAAAGCGGGTGGCGTCATCAACGAGCTGGTAGATGCAGATTTCGGTGGCATCCGGGTTATGCAGGCGAAATTCGAAGGCATCGAGTTGCCACATTTGACATCGCGTGGGCGCGTTGGAATCTGATCAGGGTCTTCTTCGGTCGCTTCTTTGGGTTTGTTTCCACGACTCCAGCGGCTCGTAGGAGCCTGGCGATGGTGGCGGTGGAGGGGAGGTTGTCGAGCATGCTGGATTGTTCGATGGCTTCATAGCGAATTGAAATGGGTCCGTAGTCCCAACCGTCTGCTTTGAGCTTGTTACGCAACCGGATCAGTTCTCGGGTGGTGGGGCTTCATCAAAGCGGCGGTGGATGGTGTGTGGGGCGCTGCTATGTGGGTGGAGGGCTGCTGAGGCTTCTTCGTCGAAGCGTTGGCGGATGGTGTAGTAAACCCGTCTGGAGATCCCTAGGTCACGGCAAAATTGGGTGATCGGCGGGGAGTCGGGGGCTGTGGGGTCGAAGTTGATGATTTTCCGGCGGAGTGCTGGTGGGAGAGGTTTTGGCATCTGCCCATTGTCGTGAATTCCCAGCGTGATCCGTGGGCTGCTGAGCCCTTTTTCTTAGAGCCGAAAAAGTTCAGGTGTGGTGCGCATAGGGTTGGTGATACATGTGTGCATAAGGTCGTGATACTTACTGTGCACAACGTCATGATAGAGCACACCGGGTAGACCCAACCGCGCTACCGAAAAGAGCTCCACAACACCGGAATTGCAGTACCATTTCACCCCATTTGGCAAATCTGCTTCCTAAATAAACCCTCGTGTCCACTATCCGGGGGTCGGGCCCACTTTTGAGAATGCGTATCACCAGCAAGAAGCCACTGTTGCCGAGAAGTATAGCTCTCCCAAAACAAAAGCTGTGTCTGCGAAGCTAGGCCAGCAAGAAAAGTCCAGCTCATCAGAGTTCAGACCCGCAACTCTACAAAGCTTTTGTTTTGAGACGGCTATAGCTTAACTAACTGTCCACGATTTGCGGGTAGCCTCAACATGCAAGACACACAGTGTGGCCAGTCCACCAATGGGGCATTTCGGATGGCCCTGGGACTGACCCCCATTATCAGCGTCTACCAAACAGGGGTTAGGTCCCTACAAAACCCGGGGCTTGCCAGTCGACTGAGCTGATCTGGTCTCACACCCTCACGCACGCCAGGATGCTATGCCGTGCGCAATACACAGAAGACAGCGAAGTACCCCGCGGGAACCTATATTTTAGGATTCCCGCGGGGTACTTAACTTATCACTGCCTGATGAACGCTTCTCAGACCCAGCTCTATGCCTCAGGCTCAGGAACCGGGCACAGAACGCTGGCACTACCAAAAGCTGCCAGGACGGCAACTCCAACCAGCACCGGAACGACGATCTGATTGGTCGTCATTCCAACCTGTGCCAGCCCTTGTTCCACCTGAATGAGCCAGGCGGGCTTGGGTCCGGTAGAGCTCGAAATCGGCTTCAGGATCTCATCGATCTGTGCTCCAACAATCTGGGAGTACTGGCCGAGCAGAGGTGTACCTACTGCTCCAGCAATGCCTACCGCTGCCAACAGTACCAAGATCTCATCCGGAATACCAGCAACACACTGCTGGATTCGGTTATTCGAGCTGAGATTCGAGCTGCCAAGATCAATGGTTCCGATATCTCCAGAGCCCTGGTCAGAGTAGGGGCCCGCAACGATTCCGGTGTCAATATCACCAATCCACCAGTTATTATTGCCACCGATGTATGGGGTTAGACCATCAAGCCCATCGGCCCCTTCAGCGTTAATACCGGTGTCGATATCGCCAATCCACCAGTTCTTGTTGCCACCGATGTGTGGGGTCAGACCATCCTGACCCGGAGCGCCCTTGATCGCCTCGAGGAAATCAGATTCACTTCCAGACTCATTACCCGGAAGCTCCTTCCACACCTCGTAGGCAGACTTGCCATCAGCACCACGCTGACCGATCAACGACTCCAAGAAATCATCAACCGTGCCAGTGTTACCGGCCTCAACCCACAACTCATACGCCGACTTACCATCAGCACCAGTCGCACCAGTCGCACCGGTCGCACCATCAAGACCCTTCAGCGAATCCAGGAAATCCTGAATATCACCGCTGTTACCGGCCTCAACCCACAACTCATACGCCGACTTACCATCGGCGCCCTTGATCGCCTCGAGGAAATCAGATTCACTTCCAGACTCATTACCCGGAAGCTCCTTCCACACCTCGTAGGCAGACTTGCCATCAGCACCACGCTGACCGATCAACGACTCCAAGAAATCATCAACCGTGCCAGTGTTACCGGCCTCAACCCACAACTCATACGCCGACTTACCATCAGCACCAGTCGCACCAGTCGCACCGGTCGCACCATCAAGACCCTTCAGCGAATCCAGGAAATCCTGAATATCACCGCTGTTACCGGCCTCAACCCACAACTCATACGCCGACTTACCATCGGCGCCCTTGATCGCCTCGAGGAAATCAGATTCACTTCCAGACTCATTACCCGGAAGCTCCTTCCACACCTCGTAGGCAGACTTGCCATCAGCACCACGCTGACCGATCAACGACTCCAAGAAATCATCAACCGTGCCAGTGTTACCGGCCTCAACCCACAACTCATACGCCGACTTACCATCAGCACCAGTCGCACCAGTCGCACCGGTCGCACCATCAAGACCCTTCAGCGAATCCAGGAAATCCTGAATATCACCGCTGTTACCGGCCTCAACCCACAACTCATACGCCGACTTACCATCCTGACCCTCAGCACGAACACCGGTATCAACACCGTTGATAAACCAGTTACCATTCGCCCCAATCGTCGGCGTCGCACCATCGGCACCATCGGCACCATCGGCACCGTTAAGACCCTCAGCCTTAACACCGGTATCAACCACGCCAATAAACCAGTTACCCGTAACTGGATCAACATACGGAGTCAGACCATCCAGACCATCCTGACCCTCAGCACGAACACCGGTATCAACACCGTTGATAAACCAGTTACCATTCGCCCCAATCGTCGGCGTCGCACCATCGGCACCATCGGCACCATCGGCACCGTTAAGACCCTCAGCCTTAACACCGGTATCAACCACGCCAATAAACCAGTTACCCGTAACTGGATCAACATACGGAGTCAGACCATCCAGACCATCCAGACCATCCTGACCCTCAGCACGAACACCGGTATCAACACCGTTGATAAACCAGTTACCATTCGCCCCAATCGTCGGCGTCGCACCATCGGCACCATCGGCACCATCGGCACCATCGGCACCATCGGCACCATCGGCACCGTTAAGACCCTCAGCCTTAACACCGGTATCAACCACGCCAATAAACCAGTTACCCGTAACTGGATCAACATACGGAGTCAGACCATCCAGACCATCCAGACCATCCTGACCCTCAGCACGAACACCGGTATCAACACCGTTGATAAACCAGTTACCATTCGCCCCAATCGTCGGCGTCGCACCATCGGCACCATCGGCACCATCGGCACCGTTAAGCCCCTCAGCCTTAACACCGGTATCAACCACGCCAATAAACCAGTTACCCGTAACTGGATCAACATACGGAGTCAGACCATCCAGACCATCCAGACCATCCTGACCCTCAGCACGAACACCGGTATCAACACCGTTGATAAACCAGTTACCATTCGCCCCAATCGTCGGCGTCGCACCATCGGCACCATCGGCACCATCGGCACCGTTAAGACCCTCAGCCTTAACACCGGTATCAACCACGCCAATAAACCAGTTACCCGTAACTGGATCAACATACGGAGTCAGACCATCCAGACCATCCAGACCATCCTGACCCTCAGCACGAACACCGGTATCAACACCGTTGATAAACCAGTTACCATTCGCCCCAATCGTCGGCGTCGCACCATCGGCACCATCGGCACCATCGGCACCATCGGCACCGTTAAGACCCTCAGCCTTAACACCGGTATCAACCACGCCAATAAACCAGTTACCCGTAACTGGATCAACATACGGAGTCAGACCATCCAGACCATCCAGACCATCCTGACCCTCAGCACGAACACCGGTATCAACACCGTTGATAAACCAGTTACCATTCGCCCCAATCGTCGGCGTCGCACCATCGGCACCATCGGCACCATCGGCACCATCGGCACCGTTAAGACCCTCAGCCTTAACACCGGTATCAACCACGCCAATAAACCAGTTACCCGTAACTGGATCAACATACGGAGTCAGACCATCCAGACCATCCAGACCATCCTGACCCTCAGCACGAACACCGGTATCAACACCGTTGATAAACCAGTTACCATTCGCCCCAATCGTCGGCGTCGCACCATCGGCACCGTTAAGACCCTCAGCCTTAACACCGGTATCAGTGGCACCAATAAACCAGTTACCATTCGCCCCAATCGTCGGCGTCGCACCATCAACGCCCTCGGCTTTAACACCGGTATCAGTGGCACCAATAAACCAGTTACCATTCGCCCCAATATACGGAGTCAGTCCATCAACGCCCTCGGCTTTAACACCGGTATCAGTGGCACCAATAAACCAGTTACCATTCGCCCCAATCGTCGGCGTCGCACCATCAACGCCATTAGCCCCGTCATCGCCATCTTCACCCTTAGGCCCTTGCGCTTTCACCCCGGTATCGGTGGCACCAATAAACCAGTTGCCTGTTTCCGGATCAATGTGAGGCATTGCGCCAGTTGCCGGTATTCCGGTATCGGTGGTGTCAATAAACCAGTTGCCTGTTTCCGGATCAATGTGAGGCGTTACACCGTCTTCTCCATGTGGAATATCGATAAAAGTATCATCTGTGAACGTCACCCTGGTGTAATCGGCGAAACGTTCAATAGTTTTAACACCGAAGGGCGTAGTAACAACATTAACCCGAGCAGGTGCTCGATCTGATGATCCATCCTCATAGGTAGCGATCACAGGAACTTCAAAAACAAGCCCAATTGGAGCATCGGTAGGTGCAGTAACAGAGAGCAAACCACTACTAGGTTCAACCGTAATAGTCCAACCAGCATTTAGACCACGCCATGTAGGGTCAATACTATAAATAGTATTTGGAGGCATATCGGCATCCCATGTCTGAGCCACGGTTTTCGTTCCGCCGGCTTCAATAGTGAGCCAATCGTATCCTGGTTCATTCTCCTCAGCGAGGTTGAGACCAGTGTAAGAATACTGCAGCTCTTCAGAACGTGTTGTTTCACTTCCTAAAGTTATCGGGACTGTACCCCCAACAACATTCAGGTCAACCCACGGAGGAGTTGTAAAGGTAACAGTGCCAGCAACCTCATCATGAGTTACGGGACTGACACGGTATCCCGCAACATACACGGCATCTACGGGATAAGGGCTTCCCATATCGTCCATGAATCCAAATCGTGTATTAGAGATGGTGACAGTAGTGCCACCTACACGGGGCCCATTGTCGGGAGCAATCGTAAGATCAGTGACGATGGGACTATCTTCAGCAGCCACAATAGAAGTAGCGAGGGGCAGAGAAACAGTGCCTGCTCCACCTCCAAGATTCAAGAGGTCTACCTTAATTGCCGTGATGGCAAAAGGATCCGTAGCATTTGTGACCGTTCCTTGAACTGCATTCGGACGACCATCAACTGGCTGACCATTAGAAGTTAAGACATTCGGCTGCTCATTAATCGTGATATCCAAAACATTCTGAAGAATATCTTGCAGAATCGGATCAAGTGTATTAACCACTCCATTGATTGTCGTAAAGACTCCATTTAGAATGCCTGTAGTTGGCTCAAGAAGAGTAGTCCTAATCAGATTTCCAACAGGATTAAGCACTCCAATAACGGCATCAAGAAGGTCATCGAGCTCAATGGTTCCGCCAAGCAGACTACCAGTAACAATACCTGGTGCTCCGTTGATAATGTCCCCAAGTGTGCCGTCGATCTTAACCTGTGCAAGTTCAACTCCACCGCCTAATCCTGGCAAAAGTGAAATCTTTAGTGGAATTTCAATCTCGGTTGCAAGAATAGCCTGCTCTACCGTGTCCTGGATTTTCTTAGTCAGACCAGTGGCTGGATCAGTAAGAAGAGCACCAATTGCATCTACAATCTGGTTGATTTCACCAGCGCTAAGCAGCCCAGTATTAGCCGGTAAGTTACTGAGATTTCCACCATGAAGATACTCTAAGTTAACTTGAATATCCCCAGTGCCAAGATTAAGAACAACGAGGGAAGTTTCCGGAGTGGGCCCATTGTAGAGAGGCTCCAAAAGAAGCGTATTTAAACCATTTTCGATGTCCGTATCAATAATGACCGGGCCATCAGTTACAGCGCTCAGGGGAGACAAAGGCCCCAAGAAAGTAAGCGCACCATTAACTAACCCAAGTACGCCGTTAATGAGACCACTATCGTCAGCAAGATCTTCTACCGCTGCGTCAAGACCAGCTCCTACGTTTCCTGGCAGGAATGAACCACTGAGAGTTTGCAAAAGCGGGCTATGAACATTGAGTTCTGCATTCGCAATAGCGTATTCAGCGGTGATAGTCCCACCTGCTTCTTGAGCACTCGAACTAACTGCACCAAGACGCAAGGAAAGATCATCAATTATCTGATCAGTCAGGTCTGCTATACCCAGCTGAGAGAGGAAGCTGGTGAGCTGAATCTGAGTCTGAATATTGCCAGATCCATCATAAGCATCAACATCAATGAATCCGTCTTGGGTCAGAGCGCCTGTGGCTGCTTGAGCTCCAGTAGCATTGGGGGCGGCCGCAAAAGAGGAAAGAACTCCGACTCCAGGAGTCCCCAGATCAAGCAATCCTGTCGTGAGACCACTTCCTACGAGTGGCAGATTAATTCCACCAATCTCTACCTCGATTGCTTGGAGTAGTGCAATATCAAGGGTACTTGTTTGTGCGGGTTCCCCATCATCTGCTGGCCACGACTGCTGTGCAGATACCGCTACTAAGGCATCATCAAAAGCACTTTGAGAGCCTGCTGCCAAGAATGGCTCAAATAATGATAAATCAATGAGAGTTCCATCTGCTAGCGATATATATGTTGCGGGAAGAGTTGCAGCATTAGCAGAGGAAACCATCCCTGCAGGCAATAGTGGATGAGCAGGAACAGCAACCAATACACCCCCCACTAGAGCTGTACTTGTTATTGTTGCAACGCCAATCCGCGCCCACCGGCGGCGGAAAGAGTCTCTGGCTGAGAAGGGCCTCGACTTCGGTGTCATGAAGGTCTCCGAACTACTCGGTCAAATAGTTATGTTTTAGATATTTACAAGGAAAACCTTCAGACAAAACCAGAATCCCAGAGCTTTCCCAGAAAAACTAAATCTGACACAGAATAATCAATTCACCTACAAGGCACAACACGATAACAATTAAGACTCAGGGCTCTCTAGCCAGAGGAAATTCAAATCATCTTAAATTCGCCTCAAAATGAGGAAAAATACTAAAATCTACACATTCAAGGCAAAGCGTTAGATTCAATTAATCATCTCGTAAGTAAGATTTCATCCTCCTGAAAGCTTGTGAGCCTTCCGGATTCTGTACTGGCATCCCCCATTCCCACCCCCAATATAACTATCAATAAAGGCTCCACCCATTTTTCAAATGCCACTATTTACTTTTAGTGAAAGTGCAATCATGAAATAAATGCCTTGCTGGATAGCAGATGTTAAATAATGAACCAAATAACCGCCTACCCCAGAAACTCCCTGACCAGGGCGTCATAGCCACGAACGGTCAACTCAAGGTCTTCCAGGTGGAGTGCCTCATCATGGGAATGCAGCTGCCCCATCGCCTCTGCCAGGGTGCGCCCACGAGCATGCACAGCGAAACCATATCCGACGCCGCCCAGGCGTCGGCCGAAGCGCAGATCGGAGCCTCCGGAGGAGATGATCGGCACCACGGGTGCCTCCGGGAAGAACTCCCCCAGTACCTTCTCGATCGCGCGGTACAGACCGGAATCGGTGGGACTGACGGTGGCCTCCTCTGAGATGAGGTGTTCGATCTCGACCTCATCAGCCAGGTCCCCCAAAGCAGTTCGCAGTACCTCATCCACATAATCATTGGTCTGACCGGGCAGAGTGCGGATATCCAATTCCAGGTAGGCATGCGAGGGCAACACATTGATGGCCTGACCTGCACGGACCACAGTCTGGGCGATGGTCAGGTGGGACACGGCGTGGGCGAAACGGGCCAGGTCACCGAACTCCCCATAAGCAGAAGGATCTGTGCCGTTCAGCAGCGCCTGTTCCGTATCCGCATCAAAGCGGAAGGCCTGCACGAAGCCCTGCCAGATATCGTCCTTGGCCACCTTCAGGTCGGCCGCCGCGATACGCCTGGCCACCTCACCGATTTTCACAATCGAGCTCTCGCGGTCAAAGGGGATTGATCCATGGCCGGCATCGCCGTGCACATGCAGACGCCGTTGAGCAGCACCCTTCTCACCAACATTGACCACCACCGCATCGCTGCCATCACGCACCGGAAGGTGGGATCCGCCTGTTTCGGAGAGGCAGTTCTTCCAACTGAACGCCTCTGGGTGTTCCTCGGACAACCACTTCGCACCGAGGCCGCCACGGGCCTCCTCATCGGCGATGCCCACGAAGGTGAGTGTTCCGCGAAGTCCACCTTCGCGGGCCACCTGTCGTGTCACAGCCGCCTGGGTGGCGGTGATGAAGAGCATGTCCACTGCTCCCCTGCCCCAGATCTGTCCATCGGAGATCTCGGCGCCGAAGGGATCTTTGGTCCACTTCGGTTCGTCGATAGGCACCACGTCGGTGTGTCCGAGCAGCGTCAGCGGCTCGGCGGTCGGATCGGTGCCGGGCACCGTAAAGATGATGGTGGTTCTGCCGGGCCGTGGTTCCAGCCGCTGGATCTTCACATTGGGCACACCGGCGAAGAAACGCTCGAGGGTGTCGGCGTTGCGGATCTCCTGGCCGGAATCCGGGGTGAGGTCATTCACGCAGGCATTGCGGATGAGTTCCCGGAGCAGGGGCAGGGTGTCGTCATACAGTGTCAAGTGAATTCTCCTAATAGCGGGAACGTGCCGCGAGCCAGTTGCCCAGGGACTGGATGCCCTGGACAACGATGATGAGGATGATCACGGTGGCGATCATGGCAACGGTATCGAACTGCTGATAACCATAGGAGACAGCCAGGTCACCCACGCCACCACCACCGATGACACCGGCCATGGCGGTGGCGCCGATGAGTCCGACGCATGCGGTGGTCATGGCCAGCACGATGGAGCTCTTGGCCTCAGGGAGCAGGAAATGCCGGATGGTCTGCCAGGTGGATGCGCCCATCGACTGGGCGGCCTCCATGATGCCGTCGGGCACCTCGAGCAGGGAGTTCTCAATCAGTCTGCCGATATACGGCGCGATGTAGATGGTCAGCGGTACCAGCGCAGCCGTGGTGCCAATCGATGTCCCAGAAATCAGCCTGGTGAACGGCACGATGGCCACCATCAAAATGATGAAGGGCAATGAGCGCACAATGTTCACCACCACATTGAGCACATTGTAAATAGCGGCATTCGGCTTCAGGCCATCCTTGCGGGTGAGCACCAGAATCACCGCGATCGGGATGCCCAGCAGGCTGCCGAGGAAGAGCGAAATGCCCACCATGTAGATGGTTTCATAGAACGCATCCAGGTATTGCTGGTTGGATACGCGGGTATCAAAAAGTTCGGTCATGACAGCACCTCCACATCCAATCCTTCAAGCCCCGATGCCCAGTTGGCGGCCTCGATGGCTTTGTCCCCCTTGATGCCGAGCACGAGTGTGCCCACGGTGGTGCGGCGCAGCGGCGCCTCGGTGGCGTTCAACAGGGAGATGGACACATTGAAATTTGTGGCCATGTCGGTGATGAGGTCACGCGCCGCGCGTTCCCGGTAGGTCACACGCACGGCGGTGCCGGCGCGCCCCGAGGCGATGTCATCGGCGACATCTTCAGGCAGGCGGCTGGGCACGACGGTATCCACAAAGCGCCTGGTGAGCGGTTGCTGAGGCTTGGAAAAGACCTTATCGACGGAACCACTTTCTATCAGTTCCCCATATTCCAGAACTGCCACGCCATCAGCAATCTTGGCCACCACATTCATCTGGTGGGTGATGATCAACACCGTGACACCGAGCTCTGAATTGATCTTCACAATCAGGTCGAGAATCTGGTCGGTGGTGAGAGGGTCGAGGGCGCTGGTTGGTTCGTCGCAAAGCAGGATCTTTGGCCTGGTCACCAACGCACGGGCGATGCCGACGCGCTGCTGCTGACCACCGGAAAGCTGTTTCGGGCGGTTGGCCGCACGGTCTGCAAGACCGACGAGCTCAAGCGATTCAGCGACCCGCTTATCGATCTCGCGTTTGGGAACACCCGCGATCACCAGCGGCATGGCGACATTCTCCGCGACGGTCCGTGATGCCAGCAGGTTGTAATGCTGGAACACCATGGACACATTCGAACGCAGGTTACTGAGATCCTTCACACCGAGTTTCGCCGGTTCAACGCCGAGGACCTCGACCACACCGGAGGTCGGTGTTTCGAGGCCATTGACGGTTCTGATCAGTGTGGATTTGCCTGCACCTGAGGTGCCGACCACCCCGAAGATCTCACCCTCGGGGACATCCAGGCTGATGTTCTTCAGCGCATGGAGGTCCCCGTAGTTCTTAGAGACGTTCCGAAAAGAAACAGCATGCATTAGTTGTATTCCGGAACGAACCAGTAATTGTTGGAGTTCTCCTCATCGATGAACGCGCCGAATTCCTCGGACTGGTAGGCATCGATCACGGCCTGCGCCCACTCGGAATCAGCCTTGTCCTCGGTGGTCACAGCAACCAGAATCAGCTCTGGGCGCAGTTCCTCATCAATGAGTGCCAGCTCAGGATCAACACCGGAAGAGTAGGAGATGGAACCCGGAATGACACCCCAGTCCAGGTCCTGCAGGGAACGTGGGATGGTGGCGGAATCCATCGGCATGATGTCAAGGTTGAAGGGGTTCTCCGCGATGTCATTCTGGGTGATCTGGATCGGATCATGCCCCTCGTTCAGCGTGATCCAGCCCGCATCAACCAGGATGTTATAGGCGCGGGACTGGTTGGAGGCGTCCAGTGGAATACCCACGGTCTGGCCCTCAGCGACATCCTCAAGAGAACCGTGACGCTCCGAGTAGAGCTTGGCCGGAACGGTGGGGATCTCCACCAGGGATGCGAGGTTGGCATCGCGCTCGCGGTTGAACACCTCCATATAGGCGGTGTGCTGATCAACATTGAGGTCAACAGAGCCTTCAGCAACTGCAGTGTCTGCCTGCTGAAGATCGGAGAAGTTGGTGTATTCCAGGGTGTAACCCTGCTCAGTGAGGATCGGATCAATGCCGTCCTTGAAGAGTTCGGAATAAGGCCCGGGGGAAGTGCCAACCTTGATCACATCGCCATCGCCCTCAGAATCGCTGCCGCAGGCAACGAGGGAGAAAGCCAGTGCCGCCGCGCCGATCGTGGCGCCGATCTTGCGTGAAAGTGAAATACCCACAATAACTCCTGTGATTTAAGTTCGATATGTTTCTAACAGTCCACCGTAGACCGGAGCGTTCAATTTGTATAGACTATGCGGTCTATACTTGCCCCCGTTTAGTACCCCGCAGATTTTCCACTGACTCCAAACCTCCAGCTGATATGGAAAATCACCATCCGGGCGCTACCCTGATTACGAAACTAAAGCTTGGATTGAACATGACAACGACAACCCAACCTTCAACAAAACCGCAGCAAGAGGCAACTTCCCACATGGACGGCACCCCACCGAAGAACCTGAACACCCCACCGCCCCCACCGGGATCCGCCATCCCCGTTCCCGGCGGGTCAATCCCTGCTGCAAACACCATCCCGGCAGCACCACCCATGCCCGCCACCGGCGCCACCCCGCCCCCTGCACCCGGTTCAACCATTCCCGCACCAGGCGGTGTCGCCCCCGTTCCGCTAAGCCCAGTTAGCGCAGTTCCTGCTCCAGGTGGTGCCACACCTATCCCCGGTGGCGCAGTTCCTGCCCCGGGAGGTGCGGCGCCCGCCCCAGGTGGCGCAGTTCCTGCCCCGGGAGGTGCGGCGCCCGCCCCAGGTGGTGCTGCGCCTGCCCCGGGCCAATCGGCTCCCATTATGGCGCCCGCCCCCGGGAGTGCTATTCCAGTTGCAACCAATCTGGCTCCAGGTGCAGCTATTCCAGCTCCTGGAACCTCCGCCCCGGCAGCCCCCGGCGCGACCACGCCGCTCGCGGGTTCAGCGGTGCCCGCACCGGGCTCCACCATGCCATTCGCCCCAGGCTCAGCGATCCCAGCTCCAGGCGGCGCCCCTGCAGCAGTACCAGCAGTGCCGGTTCCAGGCGCAGCGGTTCCAGGCAGCGCGCTACCAACACCAGGTGGCGTCCCCTCGGTTCCCAGCGCAGCAGCTCCCGGCACGGCAGTACCTGCACCAGGTGGCGTCCCCTCGGTTCCCAGCGCAGCAGCTCCCGGCACGGCAGTACCTGCACCAGGTGGCGTCCCCTCGGTTCCCAGCGCAGCAGCTCCCGGCACGGCAGTACCTGCACCAGGTGGCGTCCCCTCGGTTCCCAGCGCAGCGGTTCCAGGCAGCGCGCTACCAACACCAGGTTCCATTCCTGCTCCGGGAGCGGGCGCAACACCAGTTACTCCTGGCGCCGTCCCCACCCCGGCAATTCAAGCAACTCCGGCAGCCCCGGGCGCAACAGCGGCAACCGCTGCCAGGCCTGCATCCGAAGCAGAACTCAAGCCAGCACGGTCTGAGAACCTGAAGAAGCAGTTCACCCTGCGCTACAACCTGATGAAGCCCTTGACCAGGAAACAGTGGTACGGCACGCTCGGGTTGATTTTCCTCGCCGCGGTTGTTGTCGCTGCGGTGGCGGTCGTGGCTGCGAAGTTGTTCCTCAGCACTGATATGGCTCAGAACTTCATCACGGAGTACCCGGGCAAGTATGACAATCCAGAGGGTGCCCCTGCGGGCATTCCAGGATGGTTGGCCTGGCAGCATTTCCTCAACATGTTCTTCCTCGTGCTGATCATCCGGACCGGCATCCAGATCAACCAGACGAGGCGTCCGAAGGGGTACTGGACATCCAAGCGCGGCGGCAAGAAGATTTCGTTGACGTTGTGGCTCCATCTCTCACTTGATCTGCTGTGGGTGCTCAACGGTGTGCTCTTCTACATTCTGTTGTTCAGTACCGGTCAGTGGATGAGGATTGTGCCCACCAGTTGGGAATTCCTCCCGAATGCACTCAGCTCAGGTCTGCAGTATCTTTCCCTGGACTGGCCCACGGAGAACGGCTGGGTGAATTACAACAGTCTGCAGGAACTGGTGTACTTCATCACCGTGTTCATCGCCGCACCACTGGCTATCCTTTCCGGTCTGCGGATGTCTGCCTATTGGCCGAAGGACAACAAGGTGCTCAACAAGATCTTCCCCATTGGAGTGGCGCGCGCGGTCCATTTCCCGGTGATGATCTATTACATCGTGTTTGTGATCCTCCATGTGTTCCTGGTGTTTGCCACAGGTGCACTGCGCAACCTGAACCATATGTATGGCGGTCAGGATGCGACCAATTGGACGGGTTTCTGGGTGTTCGTTGCATCGCTGTTTGTCATCGGTGCCGGCTTGGCGGCAGCACGTCCGGTCATCGTGGCGCCGATCGCGAAGCTCTTCGGCAACGTCACCGCCCGATAATCTTCTTTCGCTTCGGCACATGGGCCGTGTCCAGACCCCCGCAACGGGGATCGGGACACGGCCCTTTTCTATGCCCGTCACGTGTCGATCACGCGCAAATCAATAATTTTTCCGATTTTCAAAAGAGCTTCCCACCAGCACCGGCCCAAGCTATGGCGAACACTGACCACCCCATACCCCTTTAATGTGATATCACTTTCCTGTAATCTGATATCAGATTAATCATTCATCCCCAGCGCGCTCCCCCCCCAGACCACCACCCCCATGAAGGGACCCACATCATGAAGCAGGAACAGCACCCCGACATCCCCCACAACCCGGACAACGATGCGGAAGCACCACCCGTCGCGGTATCCACGCAACCTGTGGGCAGCGAAGGCAAACGCGTTCACATCAAGGAAGTGCCCGTCTGGTCACTCGGAGCCGGCCCGACAGCGATCGTCCTGATCCTTCTCCTCGCCGTCCTGATCGCCACTGTTGTCACCGGGATCAGCGCGATCAACTCCCTGGAAAGCACCGGTGGTGCGGAAGGCCTGGCCGGACTGATCGTCTCGATCGTGTTGTTCATCATCGCCACCGTCGTCCTGTCCACCTCCATCAAGGTGGTCAGCCCCGGACATACTCTGACCACGCAGTTCTTCGGCCGCTATATCGGCACCCTGCGCCGCACAGGCCTGTCCTTTGTTCCGCCCCTGAGCGTGACCAAACGCGTCTCGGTGCGTGTCCGCAATTTTGAAACCGAAGAGGCCAAGGTCAACGATTACAACGGCAACCCGATCAATATCGCCTCCATCATCGTGTGGCAGGTCGCCGATACCGCGCAGGCGAGCTTCTCCGTCGAGGATTATGAAGAGTTTCTGACCCAGCAGGCCGACTCAGCCCTGCGCCATGTGGCGACGCAGCACCCCTATGATGCGCCGGTCGACGGCCGCATTTCCCTGCGCGGTTCCACGGAAGAGGTTTCAAGAGAGCTTGCCGACGAAGTGGCCGCCCGCGCCGCCGTTGCCGGCATTGAAATCATCGAGGCCCGCATTTCATCGTTGAGCTACGCCCCGGAAATCGCTCAGGCCATGCTGCAGCGTCAGCAGGCGGCAGCCATTGTTGATGCACGTGAAACCATCGTCGAAGGCGCTGTCACCATGGTCGAGTCCGCCCTCGACCAGTTGCAGGAGCGTGACATCGTGGACCTGGATCCGGAACGCCGCGCCGCGATGGTCTCCAATCTCCTGGTGGTGCTGTGCTCCGATAACAATGCCCAGCCCATCGTCAACGCCGGCAGTCTCTACCACTAGACAATGGCTCGCAAACAGGTGCCACTTCGCCTCGATCCGGCGGTCTACGAGGCGATCGCACGGTGGGCCGGCGATGAGGCCCGCAGCACCAACGCCCAGATTGAAGTCATGCTCAGGGATCAACTCCGCAGAGCAGGCAGACTGCCCCGCAATATCGGCGAGATCCCTAAACCCGGACGCCCGAAGGAACAACCATGAGCACCATCATTGGCCCGGATGGACTGGCCCGACCACCCTGGGCCGCCACCGATCCCCTGCTCATGCAGTACTACGACACCGAGTGGGGCATGCCCGTCCGGGATGAACAGGGCCTCTTCGAACGCATTTCACTGGAGGCTTTCCAATCCGGACTCTCATGGGCGATCATCCTGCGTAAACGACTCGCCTTCCGTGAGGCTTTTTGTGATTTCGATCCTGAACGGGTGGCGGCGTTCACTGAAGCAGACGTCGATAAGCTTCTGGCCGAGCCAGCCATCGTGCGCAACCAGCGCAAGATCCGCGCCACCATCAACAACGCCAAAGCCACCCTTCTCCTGCGGGAGAAGGGTGGCCTGGTGGATTTTGTGTGGGGGTTCCAACCGGCAGACACACCCCGGCCGGAGACCCCGGAGGAGGTGCCCACACAATCAGCTGAATCCCTCGCGCTGTCAAAAGCGCTGAAGAAGGAAGGGTTCAGCTTCGTGGGGCCCACCACCATGTTCGCTCTCATGGAGGCGATCGGGATGGTGGACACCCACCTATTGGCCAGCCACCGGCGGGGTAGTTCTGGGATCTGGCCTGGAGCCGCTTAGGAGATCAACCAGTCATTCGGTGCGAACAGCTCGAAGCGGACTTCCTTGGGCTGCTCGTCCAGGTTCTGGATCTGCTCACGCACGTTCTGCAGGAAGGTGGTGCCACCGCAGAGGTAGACGGAGGCGTCCGGGGTGATGTGACCGGCCACCTCAAGCCACTGGTCGGCGTCCCGGTAGAAGGTGTGGAGGGTGGCGTTGTCCAGGCCCTCGACCAGGCTGGCCATCTCAGCACGCTGAGCGTGGTCGCTCTCAGACTGGTCGGCGTGCAGAACGGTGACCTGGCGATCAGCAGCCACCTGTGCCAGCATGCCCACCATCGGGGTGGAGCCAATGCCCTGGGAGACCAGCACCACCGGGTTGTCATCACGATTCATCACCAGGTCACCGGCGGCCAGAGTGGCCTCCACGGTGTCGCCGACCTCGACGTTGTCGCGCAGGAAGCCTGCCACCTCACCGTGGTCCTCCACAGCGATGCGGTATTCCATGTCGGTGCCACTGATGATGGAGTACTGGCGCAGCTGGCGTGCGCCATCGGGAAGCACCACGCCGACGGAGGTGTACTGCCCCGGCTCCGGAGCGCTCAGGTCACCCTGCAGGGTGTATTCCCAGACCTTGTCACTGATCTGCTTCTTGCCGGTGACAGTGACGTGGCGGAACACATCACCGGGCTCGACTTCCCTGGCGGCGTACAACTTATTCTCCATGGTGATGAGCACATCAGCCATGAGCCAGTAGACGGCATCCCAGGCTTCGGCGACCGGCGGGGTGACCACATCTTCGCCGAGCACCTCCACGATTGCTGCGAACAGGTGCTCGTGGACGATGTTGTACTGGTCCGCGGTGATGCCCAGGGAGACATGCTTGTGACCGATGCGGGCGAGCATGTCCACCGGATCCGGAGCCTCAGGATCCACCAGCATGGTGGCGAAGGTGGCGATGGATGCCGCGAGAGCCTTCTGCTGATCGCCCTGCTTCTGGTTGCCACGGTTGAAGGTGTCACGGAGAAGCTCTGGGTGGGCGGTGAACATTCTCTTGTAGAACACCGGGGTGATCTCGTTGATCTTGCTTCCGACCAGTGGCAGGGTGGCCTTGATCATGTCAGCGTGCTCATCAGAGAGCCTGCTGCGGTCGGTTACTGGCTGGGTTGAGACGATCACGAGGGAACCTCCGGGTTCGAACTGGATTGATTAACTACGGCTTTACTCTAACTAATTAAACCCCCGCGATTGAATTTCTACAACTTTAGTTTGACTACCCCGTACTCATGCATTCCGATTTAACCCTGACACCAAGGGCCTAGTGGTCGGGCGAAACGACGGAAAAACCCGTATTAAATGTGTCCGACCCCCTCTACCCCCGATTGCCGACAGCAAAACTCCGGGAAAGCCCCGATTTCGGATGACATCAAATCCAACTAACCTGGAAGCCATGGGTAAACAGTTTCCGGGAGATCCCCACGTACGGGTCAGTGACACTGAGCGATCAGCAGCACTCGCAGCACTCAGCCAGTTCTATGCAGAGGGCAGACTCTCCATGGAGGAAACCGACGAACGCTGCAACGCGGTTGCCGGTGCCAAAACCCGCGATGAGCTCAACAAACTGTTCACAGACCTGCCCCAGACTGAAGTCGCAGTGGCCGGAAACAGGGAAATGACATTCACCGCCACAGAAGTGGACAACCTCCATAAGCGGGGGGCACGTCCCCGCGCCGGCATCCTCGGACTCACCACCGTCGGTTCCCTCACCACCGCAACCATTCTGGCCACCACCACCCCGGCGGCCTGGGCGCTGCTCGCCCTGATTCCCGTGGTGTTCATCCTCCTCTATGTGATGAAGGTCGGCCCAGCTGACTGGTACGCCCCCAGTGCCCGCCAGCTGGAACGCGAACGCATGGAGGAATTACGCAAGGAGGAAAAACTCCGTGACCTGGAGATGCGTGCCCGCCGAAAGGAACTGACCCACTCCCTCACCCACAAGGCACTCAAGGCTGCAGAGAGCGCCATCCCCACCAGGAAGAAGCGGTGAAATAAACGTCATCCTTTGATTGTTGACTAATAAACAAACCAGGCTCTACCGTGAAACATCCTGGATTTTATTCTCAACATTCTTAACAACGATGAAAAGGTGCATCCCCTCATGACGCAGACCATCGCCATCCTCGGTGCCGGACGTGTTGGCTCCTCCCTCGCCCGCGCCGCCGTCGCCGCAGGGTATACCGTGCGGGTGGCCGGCTCCGGGAGCGTGGACAAGATTGCGCTGACCGCCGAGATCCTCATGCCGGGTGCCGTCCCCATGCTCGCCGCCGATGCCGTGGAGGGCGCAGACATGGTCATCCTGGCAGTCCCACTCCACAAGTACCCGTCCGTGGATGTCGCTGCGCTGCAGGGCAAGATCGTCATCGACACCATGAACCACTGGGTGCCGGTCAATGGCCCCATGGAGGAGTTGGACAGTGATTCCCGCTCCACTTCCGAGGTCATCGCTGAGCACTTCGACGGCGCCCGCCTGGTGAAATCCCTCAACCACGTCGGATACCACGAACTCGAGCAGGATGCAGTCCACGAACCGGGTGGTGAACGCCGCGCCATGGGATACGCCACCGATGATGCCGATGCCGGCGAAGTTGTCGCCGAGCTCATTGACCGCCTCGGTTTTGCCCCCATCAATGTGGGCCCCCTGGCCAACGGCCGCCTCCTCGAGCCGGCCAACGAGGCCTTCGGCGTGTGGCTGACCGCCGACGCCCTGCAGGAGCTTGCGCTCAGCAAGCTCTAACCCCCACGCTTATCGACGAACCGCCCCACCCTCGCTCCCGAATAGGGTGGGGTGAAACCCGATTCACTTTAAAGTCCCGGTACAAAGTGGCAACATATACCGGGTGACTACCAAAAAGCGCAACACCTCAGAGACCACCAACACCGCTAACCAGGTTGTGGGCTCGGATGCTCAGGCGGCGCGTCCCATACGACGGAAGTCCCGTCGCATCTTCGATCAGTCGGAGAAGATGAAGGACGTGCTGTACGAGATCCGTGGCCCGGTGGCCGCGGAGGCGGAACGCATGGAGCTGGATGGACATAATATCCTCAAGCTCAACACCGGTAACCCGGCTGTTTTCGGCTTCGATGCTCCCGACGTGATCATGCGTGACATGATCGCCGCCCTACCCACCTCCCAGGGTTATTCCACCTCCAAGGGCATCATCCCGGCGCGCCGTGCCGTGGTGACCCGCTATGAGGTCATCCCGGACTTCCCCGATTTTGATGTAGAAGATGTCTTTTTGGGCAATGGTGTCTCCGAACTGATCACCATGACCATGCAGGCTTTGCTCAATGACGGCGATGAGGTGCTCATCCCCGCACCGGACTATCCGCTGTGGACTGCCGCAACCTCGCTCTCCGGTGGCAAGCCGGTGCACTACCTCTGTGATGAGGAGGATGAGTGGAATCCCTCCATAGAGGACATCAAGTCCAAGATCACGGACAAGACCAAGGCCATCGTGGTGATCAACCCGAACAACCCCACCGGTGCCGTCTACCCTCGCCACATCCTGCAGCAGATCGTGGACATCGCCCGTGAGCATGATCTTCTGGTCCTGGCTGATGAGATCTATGACCGCATCCTCTACGACGGCGCCGAACACATCAATATGGCCTCCCTGTGCCCGGACCTGCTGTGCATCACCTACAACGGTCTGTCCAAGGCTTACCGGGTGGCTGGATACCGTGCCGGGTGGATGGTGCTCACCGGCCCGAAACGCTTTGCCAAGGGCTTCATCGAAGGCTTGGAGCTGCTGGCAGGAACCCGTCTGTGTCCCAATGTCCCGGCACAGCACGCCATCCAGGTGGCGCTTGGTGGGCGGCAGTCCATCTATGACCTCACCAGTGAGCACGGCCGCCTCCTGAAGCAGCGCAATGTCACCTGGGAGAAACTCAATGAGATCCCCGGTGTCAGCTGCTTCAAGCCGATGGGTGCGCTTTACGCCTTCCCCAAACTGGACCCGAATGTGTATGAAATCCATGATGACACCCAGCTCATGTTGGATATCCTCCGCGCGGAGAAGATCCTCATGGTGCAGGGCACCGGCTTCAACTGGCCGAACCATGACCACTTCCGCGTGGTGACCCTCCCCTGGGCCTCCCAGCTGGAAAACGCCATCGAGCGCCTGGGGAATTTCCTGGTCAGCTACAAGCAGTAACAACTGGCATTATGGCAACTCCGACCGCATGAGCATCCTGGGGATTCTCGTGCGATCGGAGTTTTTGTCATAATCTAGGTAGCCCATTTACGCTCCCCCTGGCCCCAGCGCATATGGAGGAACGAGCACTTTCATCTAAGTGGTGCTCTCAAGGCCCAACTTAATTCGTGAATGTCATTTTTGCAGCCATGAAAAGAGGTACCGGGCGCTACCGTCACCGGCGAAGTCCGTTCAGATCCCCGTTGGGGGCGCCTCAGCCTCAGACGTTGCGGCCCAGGGCGTGAATGGTCCAACCGGCGGACTTCCACTGATCCACATCAAGGACATTGCGGCCATCGATGATGATGGGATCAGTGACGATCCCCCGTGCGGTGACCGGATCCAGATCGCGGAATTCCTGCCATTCGGTGGCCAGCACCACCACATCGGCATCCTCCAGGGCCTCCTGCGTGCTGGTGGCATAACTGAGGGTGGGGAACACCTTCCGGGCATTGTCCATGGCCTGCGGATCGTAGACGGAGACCGCTGCACCCTGCAGAGACATGGAACCGGCGACAGACAGTGCCGGGGAATCACGCACGTCATCGGAATTTGGCTTGAAGGCGGCACCGAGCACGGTGATGCGTTTGCCCAGCAGGTTTCCACCGCAGACTTCACGGGCCAGCTGGACAACGCGGTCACGCCGGCGCATGTTGATGGAATCCACCTCACGCAGGAAGGTCAGTGCCTGATCAGTACCCAGTTCACCGGCACGCGCCATGAACGCACGGATGTCCTTGGGCAGACAGCCGCCACCGAATCCAAGGCCCGCACCGAGAAACTTCCTTCCGATGCGGTCATCGTGGCCGATGGCATCCGCCAACTGCACCACATCCGCGCCGGTGGCCTCGCAAATCTCTGCGACTGCGTTGATGAAGGAGATCTTGGTGGCCAAAAACGCGTTGGCGGACACCTTGACCAGCTCAGAGGTGGGCAGGTCAGTGACCAGGAACGGGGTGTCATTCTCGATCGCGGTGGCGTAGACCTCGCGGGCCACATCATCAGCCGAGGATCCCTCACGGACGCCCAGAACAATCCGATCCGGGGTGATGGTGTCCTTGACCGCGAATCCCTCACGGAGGAACTCCGGGTTCCAGGCGATCTCCACGGAAGCACCGGGGCGGGTCAGAGAATCAGCGAGTTCCTGTAATTCCGCAGCGGTACCGACCGGGACGGTGGACTTGCCGAAGATGAGGTGGTCTCCCTCCAGCAGGGGCACCAAAGAAGTGATGACTGCACGGACATACGTCAGGTCCGCGGCGAAGGAACCCTTCTTCTGCGGGGTGCCCACGGCCAGGAAGTGGACATCGGCGAAACCGGCAGCATCCTCGTAGGACGTGGAAAAAGACAATCTGCCATTGGTCAGGTTACGTTCCAGGACCTCGGGCAGGCCCGGCTCGAAGAAGGGAACCTTTCCGTCACGCAGTGAGGCGATCTTTGCCTCATCAACATCCACACCGATCACTTCATGGCCGAGTTCCGCCATGCATGCCGCATGGGTTGCGCCGAGGTATCCGGTGCCAATCACTGTCATCCGCATGTGGGAGATTCCTTTCGATGATGAAGACCAGAGTTCATCTCAACACGTTTAGCGCAGGCCCGCGACCGGAGGCATTCCACCCCCGACCCACATCACGCCACTCCCGGTGAACGTGCAGTTCGACGCACTACTTGTCAGCGAAGTTCAGATAACCCTTTGATGGGGTCGGGCCACGCTGCCCCTGGTATTTGGAGCCCAGTTTTCCGGATCCGTAGGGGGTCTCAGCAGGCGAACTCATCTGGAACATGGCCAGCTGGCCGACCTTCATCTCCGGCCACAGGGTGATCGGGAGGTTCGCAACATTGGACAGCTCAAGGGTGATGTGACCACTGAAACCGGGATCAATGAACCCGGCGGTGGAGTGGGTCAGAAGACCAAGGCGACCGAGGGATGACTTGCCCTCGAGGCGTCCCGCGAGGTGATTGGGGAGGGTGAATTTCTCCAGGGTGGCGGCCAGGACGAACTCGCCCGGATGGAGGACGAAGGCATCCCCCTTCTCCACCTCGACGAGGCTGGTCAGCTCGTCCTGATTCAGTTTGGGATCGATATGGGTGTATTTCGAGTTGTTGAACACCCGGAAATAACGATCCATACGAACATCAATGCTCGACGGCTGGATCAGCTCGGGATCAAATGGATCAATCCCCAGGTCGCCGGAGTCAATTGCTTTACGAATGTCACGATCTGAAAGAAGCACGTGCCCAGTCTACGTCACTGGCACAACCCCACCTGCTATAGTTATCCAGTGGCCGTCAGGCCGATGCCGGTGTAGTTCAATGGTAGAACCCCTGCTTCCCAAGCAGGCGGCGCGGGTTCGATTCCCGTCACCGGCTCCACTAGAGATGTCTGGGGGCATCACACCGAAAATTCCCGCGGGGTGGAAATCGGGCGGTATTTGCGTCGTCAAGCAATCTTTAATCAATTGTTATATACAGCAATTGCCCAGCTCGCGCCCAGTTTATTATAATTTTCGCTCTTGAATGAGCCCTTTGCTGCGTGACACTGCCCGCGCACGTGGGTATAGATGGATGGGACGTATACCTATCCGAATCTCTCATGCGAGGACCCCACACATGCTTGAACGTATGGCCAAAGCGCTTCGTCTGAAGACCGATCCGGCGGTGTTCTTCACATCGGTGGGCATCATGATCGCGTTCGTGATCATCACCATCATCGCCGGGGATACCGTCTCAGATGTTTTTGGAACCGCCTCCGACTGGATTCTGACCAACCTCGGCTGGTTCTATGTCCTGGGCGTCACGGTGTTCCTCATCTTCCTCGTCCTCATCGCCGTCAGCCGCTTCGGGCATGTGCGACTGGGCAGTGATGATGAACGTCCCGAATATTCCACCCCGGTATGGTTTTCCATGCTGTTTGCCGCGGGTATCGGCACGATCCTGATGTTCTGGGGGGTGGCGGAACCGATCTCCCACTTCGCCAACCCGCCGATCGGCGACACCGAACCGGAGTCAGTGGAGGCCGCCAACCAGGCCATCGCGCTGACCCACTACCACTTCGCGCTGCACACCTGGACAATCTTCGCCCTGCCGGCGCTGTGTTTCGCCTACTTCATCTACAAACGGAAGATGCCACCACGGGTGAGTTCCATCTTCTCCCCACTGTTGGGGTCCAAGGTCTACGGTCCGATCGGTAAGACAATCGATGTGGTGGCCCTGATCGGTACCGTCTTCGGTGTGGCTACCTCCGTCGGACTGGGCACCCTGCAGATCAACGCGGGTCTGGCGGACCTGTTCGGCATCGAGGTATCCCCCCTGGTCCAGCTGGTGATCATCGTGGTGGTCACCTCGATCGCCTCGGTGTCCGTGGCGCTGGGACTGGACCGTGGCATCAAGGTTCTCTCCAATATCAACATCTTCATGGCGATCGCCCTGCTGGTCTTTGTCATCCTGGCCGGCCCGACCGTCCTGATTCTCAAGGGCACCTTCGAGTCCGTGGGCACCTATCTGCGCTGGCTTCCCGAGCTGGCGTTCTGGAACAACACCGTTCCCAACAGCCCGGAGAATGAAACCTGGCAGAATACCTGGACGGTGTTCTACTGGGCCTGGACCATCACCTGGTCACCGTTCGTGGGTATCTTCATCGCACGTATCAGCCGTGGTCGCACCATCCGTGAGTTCGTGGCCGGCGTCCTCGGCCTGCCGGTTGTGTTCTCCCTGCTCTGGTTCGGTGCCTTCGGCACCGCCGCGTTCAACATCGAGCGCAACGGCGAGGGTGGACTGGTCGACCGTGTGGTCGGCGACGGCGATATCCCGGGTGCCCTGTTCGAGTTCCTCTCCAACTATCCGGCAGCGACATTCGTTTCCGGCATGTCGATTCTCATCGTGATCATCTTCTTCACCACCTCCGTGGATTCCGCGGCGATGGTCACCGACATGATCGCCTCCGGGCAGGAACCACGCTTTGCCCCCACCCACCAGAAACTCATCTGGACCGCACTCATGGGCGCCGTGGCGGCGGTTCTGTTGGTTGCGACAGGTGCGGGCGGTCTCACCGCCCTGCAGCAGACCATCATCGTGGTGGGCCTGCCGTTCTTCATCATGGGCTTCATCCAGATGTACAGCCTCTATGTGGCGCTGAAAAATGATGCCGGCAGGCCAATCCCTGTGGTCACCCGCCAATGGGAACCCGCCAATGATCCCGAGGCCTGGGAGAAGAACGAGGCAGTGTCCTCGCCCGAGCCCATCGGCCCCGTTCACCACATCCCCGATGTGGAATCCGATGATCCCGTCAACCCAGCTGTCATCGGAGCCGTCCTCGAGGGGATCCGGAGCGGGGATGACCAGGACGATGACTCCAACAAGGTGAAATACGTGGAGATCTCCAGCCCCAAGGTGCCGGAGGACGACAAATAGGCGTAACTCTTCACTGAAACAGCCACACTCCTGAGCCCCTCGGTGTTGATAGCTACCCCAGCTATCGGCGCACACCGGGGGGTTCAGCGCTTCCATAAGCGAAGCTCCACCTGCGGAGACGAGGTGGCCGGCCAGCCACGGGCCACGGGAAGGGCGCCACAACAACCCAATTACTTGACGCTTCAAGTAATTTCTCTTAGGCTCGGGTCTAAACCACAAGCCTTAGGAGTTTCCCCATGCCCACCAACATCGGCCTCACCCTCACTGACCTTCCCACCACCTCCGGCACTGCCGGCACCGTCCTGGTTGCCGGCGATGGCGGACTCATCGGAAGCTACGCGGCAAAGGCCTATCATGCACTGGGATGGGACGTTCACGGAGTGAGCCGACGCCCGCTCAATGATGTCCCGTGGACCCACCACAGCGTGGACCTGCTGGATCCGGAGGCTGCAACCACTGGCCTGGCGGAGCTGAAAGATGTCACCCACCTGGTCTTCGGCGCCTATGTGGAAAAACCCACCGACGTGGAACTCATTGAGGTCAATGACGCACTGCTCCAGAACACCCTTGATGCCCTGCGTGCAGCCGGCGCCCCACTTCAGCATGTGACCTTCTACCAGGGTGGCAAAGCCTATGGGCATCACCTCGGATTCTTCAATACACCAGCCAAGGAGAGCGATCCCCGCCTGATCGCCCCACATTTCTACTACACCCAGGAAGACCTGGTGCGCAGGCTCGCGAAAGAAAGAAACTTCAGCTGGACCGCCCTGCGCCCGGAAGGTGTCACAGGATATGCCACCGGAAACCCCATGAACCTACTCATGGTCATCGGTGTCTACGCAGCCATCTGCAAGGAACTCGGACTGCCCATGCGATTCCCCGGAACCCGCGCTGCCTACGACGTGCTGTACCAGACCACCGATGCTGAACTACTGGCACGGGCCACCATCTGGGCAGGTGCGAATGAATCAGCACGAGACCAGATTTTCAACATCAATAACGGTGACCAGTTCCGCTGGGCACAACTGTGGCCGCGTTTCGCCGAGCATTTCGGCATGGACTACGCCCCACCACAGCAGATGTCGCTCACCGATGCGATGCCTACCCGCAGTGACGTGTGGGAGGCCCTGGTGCAGGCCCATGACCTGGTGGACACCCCGTTCGACGACCTTGTCGCCTGGCCTGTCGGAGATTTTCTTTTCCATCACGAGGCAGACAACATCACCTCCACCATCAAGGCACGCCAGGCCGGCTTCGCCGATGCCCTGGATACAGAGACCCGCCTGCTCGACCTCTTTGATGAACTCATTGAGTTGAAGGTTCTCCCACCCACCCTGTCCGCAGGTTAAAGACTGCTCCTCAGCTCAATCCGCTTATGGAGAACCCTGGGGTCACCCCGGGAGCCTATGCTGGGCCGCATGACCCCCCATCTGTTGCTTAGAAAGGCAACCCCGCTGGGCGCAGTCGCCCTGCTATTGGGCGCCTGCTCCACCATCCCCGCGGATGCAGAAGGAACATTCTCCCGCGCGGAGAACGGAACCCTGGTGGTCGGTGTGTCCGAGCACCATCCCTGGACCGTTATCTCCGATGAGGGAGACATCTCCGGCTCGGAGGTTGACCTCATCGTGGGATTCGCGGACAGCATCAATGCCCAGATCGAGTGGCAGCAGGGCCCCGAATCCATCCTGGCTGAGCGGATCAAGGAGGGTGAGGTGGACGTGATCATCGGCGGTCTCACCGATTCCTCCCCCTGGTCCTCTCATATGGCCCTCACCCGCCCCTACGCAGAGGTGGATGGGGAGAAGATGGTCATGGGTGCCCGGTTGGGTGAGAACCAGTTCCTGGTGGAGCTGGAACGCCACCTGGCTGAAGATGCCGGGGAATCTGGCGAGACACCGTGAAAGCCCACCAAAACCCCGGATTCGGCTCCGGTGTTGAAAGACTTCCCCACCCCCAGCAGGCCACACTGCGTAAAGCGATCCGCTATGAGTGGATCACCATCGGCACTCTCATCATCACCATCATCCTGGTGGGATTGGTGGCGGGGCAGTCCCAGGCCATGAAGAGTGCCTGGTCCGAGGACATCATTTCCCTGATCCCTCCGATCGCCTTCCTGGTGGCCACCCGCATCATCAGGCAGGCCCCCAACCGCGATCACCCTTATGGACCGCACCGGTCCATCGCCGTCGCCCATCTGGTGGCGGGCATGTCTCTCTTCGCCATGGGATGTTTCCTGGTCTACGAGTCCGTCCCGGCTCTGCTGTCAGGTGAGAAACCGCCGATTGGCATGATGGTGTTGTTCGGAGTCGACTTCTGGGCGGGCTGGCTGATGATCAGCGTCATGGCACTGACCTCGATCCCGTCGGTGATCCTCGGCCATATTAAGATTGCGCTGGCAAGGGATCTCCATGACAAGGTTCTCTATGCTGATGCTGATATGGCCAGAGCGGACTGGGGAACAGCTCTGGCCACCATCGTCGGTGTGCTCGGCATCGGCGTGGGCCTGTGGTGGGCGGATGCCGTCGCTGCACTGGTGTTTTCCTTATCCATCCTGAAAGACGGGGTCTCCAATATCAGAGGATCGATCTCCGGCCTGAGCGATGCCCGCGCCACCATCTATGACAACAGCCGGCCACATCCGCTGACCGATGAGGTGGAGGAGGTGGTTCAACAGGTGGACTGGGTGGAGGTCGCCCGTGCCCGGGTACGCGATCAGGGTCATGTATTCCACACAGAGATGTTCGTGGTGCCGGTGGCCGGGCATCAGATCACCCTGGAGGAACTGACGGATATCAGGCACCTCATCATGGATCTGGATTGGAAACTATAGGATGTGGTTGTGGTGCCGGTCAGCGATCTCGACCCACATCAGGTGCCCGGATAGTTCCGCTAGCCGCAGATCACATTCGGCTGGGGATCGTAGACCGTGGTGGTGGTCTCCCTGGTGATCTCATTTCCGGCGAGGTCGCTGATGATGCGGGTGTCCGAGGTGGTGAAACCCGGAGCACCGGAGGAGGGGATGCATTCACCACCGGAGACACGGACCGTATTGGGCTGGGTGGGGGCCCAGCGACCATTGTTGACCGAACGAACGGAGGTGGTATCCACCCCGAGGATGCGGACGGTGATGCTGTCCGAGCCCATCGACGTATCGATCATCACCGGATACGGGGTGTTGTTGCGGAACTGCAGATCAATCGCGCCGTCGAAGATGGTGGCCTCACGTCCCGCGGGGTAGCGCGAGATGTAATAACTGTGCGGGGTGTGGGTGATGTTCTCCAGACCGGCGAAATAATAAGCGTTGTACAAGGTGGTGGCGAACTGGCTGATTCCACCGCCGACCGCGGTGCCGGAGCGACCGTTGATGATGATGCCGGAATCCACGAACCCCTGCGCGGAACCACGTGGGCCGGTGTGCCCGTTCAGGGAAAAGGTTTCACCAGGGGACACCACCGCACCGTTGACCATCTGCGCGGTCAGGCGGATATTCGTGCCGGAGGCGGCGGAGAATCCGGTGGTGGTGAATTCACCCACGACCTCATTGAAGGTGGCTGCCTGGGCATCCGCTGAGGTGAAGGTGGCAGGGGTGTCCTCATAGACAGCATCCACCTCACGTGGCCCGTCACCGACCAGACCAGCCTCCAGATCCGCAAGTGTCTGCTCCCAGTCGATCTCATGACCGTCGATCTCCGGGGTGATCACGCGGGAGCCCCCGGAGAAACTGATCCGGGCGTTGGTGGGTTCGCTTTCCGTTTCAGCCAACTGACCGGAGAGGATTTCCTCGGATAGTTCGCGGTTCACCACGACCTGAATATCTCCGTCGATCTCCGGGAAGGTGACGATCTCCCCCATGCGCTCTACGGGAAGTGTCCCCTCCACTCCGTCATCGCCGCGCACAACATAGGGGGCGGAGACCGCCTCGGCGGCAGGGCCGTTGACAAGCTCCTCGATGCGGTCCTGACTGATGGCGGGTGGCACCACATCCGTGTCCACCTCAACTCCCTCAGGGTCGAGCCAGAACTCGGTGATTTCTGTCTCCAGGACTGCCCGGTCAACGGACTGTCCCTCCAGAGAAGGATTGGAGACGACAGTGCCGTTATCGATAGAGACATCACCTACGACAGGCTCCCGGTAGAGCTCCCCGACCAGACGATCCAGGGTGGGGCCGAATAGTGCTGGATCAACGATGCTCACGATCGGGGCTTCCGTCTCCGTGAACAATCCCATGACTCGGTTGATCGGGTTCCATGACTGCTCCGGCACGCCGGCGGCTGTACCCTCCCAATCGATGCCCAGGCCGGAGACCGCGGGATCAAACTCGGCGGTGGCCTCATCGGCGATCACGGTGACGGGTTTGGTGTAGGCCTCATGCAGCTCGGATTCGAGGGTGCTCCTGGCTTCCTCATTGGTCATGTTGGAGATATTCACTCCACCGACGGTGGTTCCACGGGGGATGCGGTCCTTGGACAGCATCACATCAGCTGCGTAGATCGCAGCGATGATCAACACCAGACCAGCGAGAACACCGACGATGATGCCACTGGCCCGGTTACGCGCTTTACCTGAGGCATGCTTACCGGAATCTTTCACAGACCAAGGCTATCGCCGAGTTACCGTTTTTCCTACTTTAATGCACGAAAAACAGAAAACCTCACGAATCATTGCCCGTGTGACCCAGTCACTCACTGGGAACATCCTCCCCGACTTTCCCCGGGGTCAAACCAGTAGCACCTACCCAGCAACCGGCACTCAGCGAATATGCTGCAGCTGCACCCGCAGTGCGGATTCCAGCATCTGTTCCCTGGGGTAATCGCCACTGGTCACCGCGGCATCCACCCGGTCGATGGCGGCACCGAGCGAATGGAAATCGATCCACAGCGCCTGATCCGCACCAGCTTTGAGGGAGGTCAGCACCGCATCGGGTGGGCTGAGTGTTGCAGAGATCGCACTCATGCCGGAGAGGTCATCGGTGTACACCACACCATCAAAAGGCACCCCGCCCGGATAGTCACCGCTGCGGAGCAATTGGTAGGTGGCCGGATCCAGGGTGGAGGGGACACCATCTGCGCCCAGTCCGGGGACGATCATGTGTCCGACCATCACCGCTCCCCCGGTGTCGGGCAGGACCTTTCCATAAGGGATGAGGTCATAGGTTTTCATTTCTTCCAGATGCGGGGTGATCACATCCTGGAGGTGACTGTCACCGCTGGCACGACCGTGACCAGGAAAATGTTTGAACACGGGGATGATGCCGGCGTTCTCCAGTCCGCGGGCGAAGGCGTCGGCATAGGTGGCGGCGATATCCGGGTTGTCGGAGAAGGATCTGTCACCGACCACGGGCAGCCCCCAGGCATCCACATCCACCACAGGGGCAAAGTTGACGGTCACACCATGTGCCGCGAGTCCGGTGCCGAGGATCTCGGCGAGGTCCTCCACCTGTTCCGGTGTCATGGTGTGAGCCATCACGCGCGGTGCGGGGAAATCCCCCAGCAGGTGGCTGGCGCGTTGGACGCGGCCGCCCTCAAAGTCGATGCTGACGGAGAAGTCCCGGCCCACGATCTCGCGCAGTGCCGCGATATTCCGGCCAGGTTCCGTGAGCAGTGCCTCATCCGTCCAGGAACCGATGAAGATCCCACCAGCACCCTGGTGGAGGGCATCGAGTGCCTGATCAAAATTTCCCACGCCCACCATCATCAGCGAGGCCACCTGGGCCCGCTGATCTCCGGGGATCTGCTCACGGGCGAGATCCTCCGGGGTGGGAGCGGCGCTGGTGGTGGGCGCCGGGGGCGCCGCCGAGGACGCCGCAACTGATGCGGGGTCAGTGGTGGACGGCGAGGGGGGCGTCGACAAGCTCTCGTCAGAGCAGCCAACCAGAGCGAGGCAGACAAGTAGGGCGGCTGCGCGAGATTGCTTGAACACGATTAACAACTATAGAAACACAACCTGAGAATCTCTTAATCGACAGCTGGGGGACGTCAGCACCAGGCGTCGGCACCCGGCTGCGGGACCCGGCGTCGGCCCGACGCCTCGACGCGTGCGGGCTAAGCTGGGTCACACTGCTACAAGAAGCGGAAGGGACATCCATGACCGACCAAGCTGATCAGACCATGCTCATCGCCTATGACGGCTCGGAGGAAGCCCGACGTGCGCTGACCTATTCGGCGAAGCTGCTGCGACCGCGCAAGGTGGAGATCCTCACCGCCTGGGAGCCTCTGCACCGTCAGGCTGCCCGGGCCATCACGCTGACCACACTGGGTTCGGAGAATGATGACCCCGCCTATCTGGCGGCGCGTGATACCTGCCGCGAGGGCGTGGATCTCGCCGAATCCCTGGGGCTGCGCGCACGGGCTCACCTGGTGGAATCCGCCACCGCCGTCTGGAGCGCCATCGTGGACGCCGCCGTAGAGTTGCGTCCTGATGTGATTGTCACGGGCACGCGTGGGGTCACCGGGTGGAAGTCCCTGTGGCAGTCCTCCACGGCCGATAATGTTGTCCACCATGCCGGCATTCCGGTTTTTGTGGTTCCACCATTGGCTACCAGGGAAGAATAACTGGTACTCTCGACACTCGTCATGGCTTATGAAACCGATTCACTCAACCGTCGCACGCTCGGCCCTGCAATCGCCAGCGCCGCCATCGGCATTGCACTTGGCGCTGTCGCCGTCGCGGGTGTCTCTATCATCTCCGGGCAGGACAGCGTCCCCGCCACCAATGCGGTGACCGCTGATGATGCTCTCCTGGGCGGTCCTGAATACGGATCCCGCGAATCCACCCAGACCGTCGGCGGCCGGGTGGCGCAGGCAGGTCAGCCTGCGCAGTCCGACTCAGACTAACCCCACCCCGTGCGGGAGGCTGAACACATGAACCGGCCCCTTCCGGCCTCACCTGGCCACTCCCTGCGGCGTCTTGTTTCAGGTGTTCATGTCCCGGTGTGGCTGATTCTGGGGTTGATCGCGTTTCTCCAGCCTCCCGGGCAGGTGGCCGCCGATACCAAACTTGATCTGGTGCTCAATCCCGCAGGTTTTCTCGGCGGCGCGCTGCACGCCTGGACGGATGATTTCACCCTGGGGCAGTTGCAGAACCAGGCCTATGGGTACCTCTTCCCCCAGGGTCTCTTCTTCCTTCTCACTGATCCGCTCCCCGATTGGATAGCCCAGCGCCTGTGGTGGTGGATGGTGCTGGGCATTGGGTTCTCCGGCTTCTACCTGCTGTTATCCAAGCTCAGCGTAGGTTCCATACCGTTACGCGTCATAGCGGCGTTGCTCTATGCGTTATCGCCGCGCACGCTGACAACACTCACCGCGATCTCATCCGAGACCTGGCCCGCGATGGTGGCACCGTGGATTTGCCTGCCGCTGCTGGATAAACGCATCAACGCCCGCAGCATAGCCCTCTCGCTCATCCCGGTGGCGGCCATCGGCGCGGTCAACGCCACCGCCACCCTGGCGGCGTTGGTGCCTGCCGCACTGATCATTGCTTATCGACGCCACTGGCTCCACGGCCTGGCGTGGTCAGCTGGCGTGCTGGCGGTCAACGCCTGGTGGATCGGCCCCCTCCTGATACTGGGCCGCTACGCACCACCCTTCACGGAATTCATTGAGAGCGCAGCGGTCACCACCAACTGGCTCAATCCCGTGGAGATCCTCCGTGGCACCACCAGTTGGACCCCATTCGTGGACACCGAACGCCAGGCCGGTTACCTGCTGGTCAACAACCCACTGTTTGTCATGCTCACGGTACTGGTGGCGGCTCTGGGTCTGGCTGGCCTCACGCTTATGGAACGCAGGGGATTATGGGCGCTCATGTTGGCGGTTGGGCTGTTGATCCTGGGCGCTACCCAACTGGAGGCGGTGCAGACCTTCCTTGATGGCCCCGGTGCGGCGCTGCGCAATATCCATAAATTCGACCTGCTGGTCAGGATGCCACTGCTGGTGGGGGTGGCGGCACTGGGTTCATATATCGCGGTGCCACGTGATCTGATCCCAGGCAGGCGGGAAGCCGTGGGAATTCTTGTCATTCTGGTTGCTGTCGGCTCCATCGCGCCGGCGTGGTCCGGTCGCCTACTCCACCGCGGCACCTGGGAGGAAATTCCCGCCTACTGGTATGAGGCCACTGAGTTCCTCAACCGGGAGGCAGCCGGAACCCGCACGCTCATCCTGCCCAGCTCACCCTTCGCCCGTCAGGACTGGGGATGGACACGTGATGAACCAGCCCAACCATTACTTGATGTCCCCTGGGCTGTCCGTGATGCCATCCCACTGGTTCCCCCGGAGGCGATTCGTGGACTGGACGGCCTGGATTCCCTCGGCCCGGATCTTAACGACGAAGCCCTGAAACGCCTGGGGATCGGGGCGGTGATCGTGAGGCATGACCTGGAAGCCGGGCCGGAAACGCGAACGATCCCTGAACTGGGCGGACAGAAAACCACCTTCGGTGAGGTGGATGTGCATCTCCTGGACACTGACCGCAGCATGTGGCTGGCGGATGCCGAGGTGCCCACCGTGGCCGGCGGTGGTGAGATCCTGTCACTGCTGGATACCGTCAACGGGCATTCCCCACGCAGACTCGTGGCCGGCGGTGCCGATATCGTCACCGACACTCCCCAACTGGTGGGCACCAACTACGGCGATGGGCAGTCCTCTGCCGCCTTGGCGGATCTCTCAGAGACAGAGGTGCGGAACCGTATCGTAGATTACCCCTCCACCGGGCCCATGACGCAGGTGGCCACAGAGGGTTCCATAAGCGTGTCGTCCTCCGCATCTGATGCCACCAGTTTCGGCGGATCGAATCCAGCTCGCTCACCAAACGCCCTGGTTGATGGCCGAACCACCACAGCCTGGTACCCCACACCGGGTGATGTGGAGCCCTGGATGAAGATCTCAGGCTCCGGAACCACTCTTGATGTCATGCCGACCGATAACGTCACCGTGACGGTGACTTCCGGTGGTTCGGTGACCGTCCGCGAATTGACCAAGGGCGAGTGGACCACTTTTACTCTGCCTGAACCTGACGCACGGATTGATCTGGACCGATATGCCGGCATCGCCGAGATCAGCATGGAAGGACTCTCCCGGACGATCACGGTCCCCGACACCTCACCCGATGTACAGCAGTTCATCTTCCAACGACTCACGGTGCCCACACCCCACCTGGACCGCGCCTTCACCGCACCCCGGGCTATGACCGTGACGGTTGACGCTGAATCCTGTCGCAATATTGAACTCAATGGCGAACGCGTCGATTGCGGGGTCGTGGAACTTCCCCAGGGGGATCACCTCCTGCGCACCAGCTCGGAATGGGTCACGCTCACCGCGATGGCTCCGACCGCAGGAGCCGTCCCCACCGGCCCCATGGTGTCCGCGGCGGATACTGACCGTCTGCTTCTCACCTCCCGCGCCTTCAACCCGGGGTCACAGGCGTTCATTCAGGATCAGCGTCTTGTCGCAGAGGAAGTGGATGCAGCCGCACAGGCATTTGTCATTCCTGCCGGGGTGTCCGGAGAGGTTTCTTTCCGCTTCGCCGGCGAGCTGCCTTATCGGATCAGTCTATTCACCGGCGCGGGTCTAGCGATTCTTGTCATTTCAGGATGCCTGGTGTTTGTCCGCCGTCCCTCTGAGGGAGGCTCCTTTCAGGATCAGGGCGACGCCCCCCTTGCTGCCTTGCTGTTACTTCCGGTCTTCGGATGGTGGTTGCTTCCCGCTGTGGCTGCCTGGCTCGTCCCCCGTTTCACCCTCATCCCCCGATGGGTTCTTGCATTGGCCCCCATCACCATCGCAGGCCTCTGGTTAGCCCAGGCGCCTTGGCCCGCAGCGGCATACCCAGGAGATTCCGGGGCATTGAGCCTGCTCGCTGCCATTTCGGTGGCGTCCGTATATCTCCCTCGAAGGTTTCAGAAATAGGCGATGCCCCCGGGAATTTGATTCCCGGGGGCAGTGAGGAGAATTCACTTTCGTGATTCCGCTTCTGGATGGGAGCGGAAGGTATCAGGGCTAAGTTCTAGCCTTGTCAGTTTCCTCGGAGCCACCTACGATACTGACGACACTGTCTGCTTCTCTCCCCCCGGTGCCGAGATGACCCATGTCAGGAAGATTCTCTGGGTGTTCGACTTCAGGGGTTTTCTTCTTGGTGAAGATTGTAAACAGACCATTCTGATAACCAACCGCACCCAAGACTAGGATGACACCCATCACCTGCAGCATCGTTGGGATCTCAGTGTAGATCGCGGCAGCGATGAAGATAGTGGAGACCGGGGACAGCAGCAGCAGGCCGCCGGAGAGGGTTGCGTTCATGTTGGAGGAACCGATCTGGACGAAGGTCCAGGCGATGAACTGGCCGAGCACAGCGAGCAGGATCATGTTGACCCAGTTCATAGCGGTGATGGGATCGCCAGCCATGGCCTCGGGATTCTCAAGCGGGAGCTGACCATCGATCATGACACCCTGGGTGAAGTTGAAGCCTTCGCCGCGGATGAACATCCAGATGATGGGCGCAATACCCTGGAAGATGGAGACGATCGCGATCGGCTGGACATACTTGCCCGGGTTGACCACGGTGGCCTTACGGGAGGTGTAGAGGTAAACACCGTAACAAACACCGGAGGTCAGACCAGCGAGAGTACCCATGACCGCGGTCGGAACTCCCCATACCTCAGCGGGGCCTGCAGCAGCTTCATAACCTGGCAGCAGCATGTCGAAGACACCACCGACTGCGACGATACCGACGGACATGATCGGGAGAACGAACCAGTAGGACTTCGGGATGCGCTCACGGTCGATGACGAAGGCCAGGACCGGGAGGATGATGACCTGGAGGTTCAGCAGCACCGAAGCGATACCGGCTCCGACGAAGAAGATTGAGTAGTTCCAGGCCGTGAAGTCAATACCCAGGATGAAGCCGGCGACTGCAGACCAGAAGAAACCGGCCTTGTTGATGCCGCCCTTCTTCTTGTATTCGCGGATAGCGAAGGGGATGAAGAGTGCCATTGGCAGCCAACAGCGGAGGACAACTGAGGTGGCTGGCTCGAAGTTGGCTCCCTTGACCCAGATGGCGGTGAATGCGAGACACGCGGTGCCGAACAGCAGAATCATGACGGCTCGACCGTGGCTCATGCTATATACAGGGCTCTTTGCCTGCTTGGTAGAAGATGGCTCAGACATGTGGTCTTCTACTTCCTTCCTGAAAGGTGCGATCATTTGATGTTTTTCAGATTAGTACCACCATTTAATTAGCGCAATAAGTCCCGTGTTAATTAAGTTGAAGCCCCGCTTTTTTAGGCCCAAAAAGTGCCCCTGACCTGGAAGTACGATCATCCTATTAACCGCATCACAGGCCCACCTATCAGTGTTATTTGGTTGCCCAAATAGCATCCCCTCGGCGTTGATGAATAGTGGCGCGCTGCAGTCAAAACAACGGCACATCATCCCACCAAGACAAAAATGTCCCCGGCTACCGAATTCGGCAACCGGGGACATCACAGTGGGGAGATCTCATCCCCCGCACGCCATCAAACCTTTACATAAAGAAAGGAAGAGGCACTATTCTCACGAATCGAGCTTTCCGGGGGTGTCGGAGTTACCTGTCGCCGTGACAGTCCCGCCACCCCCTTCATCATCATGGGGGATCCCCTTGGCCACGTCTTCCTCATGGAAGGACATGGGATCCCTTCTCTTCATGACCAGAGTGTGCAAGCCATTCTGGTAACTCACCGCACCCAGCACCAGAACCACTCCGGCGACCTGAAGCAGGGTTGGAATCTCGGCATAGATCGCGGCAGCGATGAAGATGGTGGACACCGGGGACAGCAGCAGCAGGCCGCCGGACACGGTTGCGTTCATGTTGGAGGAACCGATCTGGACGAAGGTCCAGGCGATGAACTGGCCGAGCACAGCGAGCAGGATCATATTGACCCAGTTCATAGCAGTGATGGGATCGCCAGCCATGGCCTCCGGGTTCTCAAGCGGGAGCTGACCATCGATCATGACACCCTGGGTGAAGTTGAAGCCTTCGCCACGCATGAACATCCAGATGATCGGTGCAAAACCCTGGAAGATGGAGACGATCGCAATCGGCTGGACATACTTGCCCGGGTTGACCACGGTGGCCTTACGGGAGGTATAGAGGTAAACACCGTAACAAACACCCGAGGTCAGACCAGCGAGAGTACCCATGACCGCGGTCGGAACTCCCCACACCTCAGCAGGACCTGCAGCAGCTTCATAACCTGGCAGCAGCATGTCGAAGACACCACCGACTGCGACGATACCGACGGACATGATCGGGAGAACGAACCAGTAGGACTTAGGAATGCGCTCACGGTCGATGACAAAAGCCAGGACCGGGAGGATGATCACCTGAAGGTTCAGCAGCACCGAAGCGATACCGGCTCCGACGAAGAAGATTGAATAGTTCCAGGCCGTGAAGTCAATACCCAGGATGAAGCCTGCAACTGCAGACCAGAAGAAACCGGCCTTGTTGATGCCACCCTTCTTCTTATATTCGCGATAGGCGAACGGAATGAAGATGACCATCGGCAACCAACAGCGAAGAACCACCGAAGTGGCCGGCTCGAAGTTGGCACCCTTAACCCAGATGGCGGTAAACGCAAGGCAGGCAGTACCGATCATCAGAATCCATACCGCACGGCCATGGCTCATGCTAAAAACCGGACCGCCCGTTTTATTCGTAGAAGATCGCTCAGGCATGTTTTCTCACTTCCCTTCCTAAAAGTCTTATTGTGGAGACCCCCATGGCTCACCAGACTGCGCACAGGAATCAGTTTTTGGAAAATAGTGTGCATGGTAGACGCCCGCGGAAAATCCTCGCCGTCCATCCATAGTGTTGTCTATCTCACTTTAGTAGAACACAACCACATCAAGCTCGCCGGAGAACAGCCCACTAGAGGGTGCCTACTGGTAACACGAAACTTGCCCGATAAGCTCATCGATTTCACGCATTGGGCAGATGGGCATCTCACCGGGCCTCTCAATTGACGCGATCCGCTGCCCTCTTTTAAATAAGTCGATAGACTCGGGAAGTATCCATAATGGCTTCCATAATGGCTTCCATAATGGCTTCCATAATGGCTTCCATAATGGCTTCCATAATGGCTTCCATAATGGCTTCCATAATGGCTTCACGGAAGAACTCGGAACCGCCATAAACATCGTCACCCGCAAGGACTACGGCCCTGCACTTCCAATTGGTGGTTATTTTCTCTGTGACATCTCGGATAGAACATGCTAAAACTAAATCAAATGGTTAAGTAATACCTATCGACCTCTACTTCAAGGAGTGACATGCACCTTTCAGCACGCGAGCAGGAGAAGCTTCTCATTGTTGTTGCCGCAGATGTGGCACGGCGTCGCAAGGACCGCGGTTTGAAGCTCAACCACCCAGAGGCAGTCTCCTACATCACCGCTGAGGTGATGGAGGGAGCACGTGACGGTCGCACCGTCGCCGAGCTGATGAGCTCTGGAGCGGAAATTCTCACCAAGGCTGACGTCATGGACGGCGTTGCAGAGATGATCCCGGACATCCAGGTTGAGGCAACGTTCCCTGATGGCACCAAGCTGGTCACCGTCCACGATCCGATCCGATAATCCACTTCTGAGAACCCTGGAGATTCTGCAATGAAACCTGGCGAGTACTTCATCAGCACCGACGGCCCCATTGTCTGTAACGATGGCTATGAAGCCATCACCCTCGACGTGGTTAACACCGGCGACCGCCCCATCCAGGTCGGTTCCCACTACCACTTCGCGGAAATCAACAAGGCGGTCGAATTCGACCGCGATGCCGCCCGTGGCAAGCGTCTCGACATCCCATCCGGCACCGCAGTACGTCTCGAGCCCGGCGATAAGCGAAGCGTTCAGCTGATCGACTTCGGCGGAGCCCGTGAGGTTCACGGCTTCAACGACGAAATCAACGGCCCGCTCAGCTAACCCGGCGCACCCTACAGACCCACAAACTTTCTAAAGGAGTACTGTCAAATGTCTTTTGAGATGAATCGTCAGCAGTACGCGGAGCTTTTCGGACCAACCACCGGTGACGGTGTGCGTCTGGCCGATACCGACCTGGTTCTCCGCGTCGAAAAAGATCTGACCAGCTACGGCGATGAAGTCCGCTTCGGTGGCGGCAAGACCATTCGCGATGGCATGGGCCAGAACGGTCGCCTCACCCGCGAGGAAGGCGTCCCGGACACTGTCATCACCGGCGCCCTCATCCTTGACTACACCGGAATCTACAAGGCTGATATCGGCATCCGCGAGGGCCGCATCTCCGGAATCGGCAAGGCGGGTAACCCGGATGTTCAGGATGACATCACCATCCCGATCGGTGCCAGCACAGATATCATCGCTGGTGAGCACATGATCATCACCGCCGGTGCGATCGATACCCACATTCACTTTATTTCCCCAGACCAGGTTGATACCGCGCTGGGCAACGGCACCACCACCCTCATCGGTGGCGGAACCGGACCTTCCGTGGGCACCAAGGCCACCACCATCACCTCTGGCTCCTGGCATATCCAGCGCATGATCGAAGCAACCCAGGACCTGCCGATCAACGTCGGTTTCCTGGGCAAGGGTCACGCCTCCACCCTCAAGCCACTCGAGGATCAGATCCGTGGTGGTGCCATCGGCCTGAAGATCCACGAGGACTGGGGCTCCACCCCGTCTTCCATCGATAAGACCCTGACCGCTGCTGACAACCTGGACTTCCAGGTCGCGATCCACACTGACACCCTCAACGAGGGTGGTTATCTGGAGGACACTGTCCGCGCGATTGATGGTCGCGTCATCCACACCTTCCACACTGAGGGTGCCGGTGGCGGACACGCTCCGGATATCATCAAGATCGCCGAGCTTCCCCATGTTCTGCCTGCGTCCACCAACCCGACGCTGCCGTACACCAAGAACACCATCGATGAGCACCTGGACATGCTCATGGTCTGCCACCACCTGAACCCGGATATTCCGGAGGATGTTGCCTTCGCCGACTCCCGTATCCGTGGTGCCACCATTGGCGCGGAGGACGTACTGCACGATCTGGGCGTTTTCTCCATCACCTCATCTGACTCCCAGGCCATGGGCCGTGTCGGTGAAGTGGTGCTGCGTACCTGGCAGGTTGCCCACCAGAACAAGAAGCAGCGTGGCCCGCTGGAGGGTGACTCCGAGGGCAATGACAACAACCGCATCAAGCGCTATGTGTCCAAGTACACCATCAACCCGGCGATTGCCCAGGGTATCGCCCACGAGGTCGGATCCATCGAGGTGGGCAAGTTCGCTGACATCGTGATCTGGGAGCCACGTTTCTTCGGCATCAAGCCCTCCATCGTGCTCAAGGGCGGACAGATCGTGATGAGCGCCATGGGCGATTCCAATGGTTCCATCCCGACCCCTCAGCCGGTTACCCACCGCCGTTCCTTCGGCTCCCTGGGCACCGCTGTCCACAGCTCCTCCCTCACCTTCCTGCCCACCGTGGCACTGGAGGATGGACTGCCGGACAAGCTGAACACCACGCGCACCTTCGCAGAAGCTAAGAACATGCGCAATATCACCAAGGCGGATCTGAAGTTCAACTCCGCCACCCCGAGCATCGAGGTCGATCCCCAGACCTATGAGGTTCGCGTGGACGGCGAGGTCATCACCTCCCAGCCATCCGACGAGCTTCCGATGGCTCAGCGCTACTTCCTCTTCTAGTAGCCCTCCCCTTTAGAACCCACCCACGGTTGTGCCAGGCCGTGCCACAGCCGTGGGTGGGTTCTGCCATTCAGTGGGCATGGTCTTTATCCAGCCACGCCGCCACTATTACTGATTATTTGAATGATCATCATCACGCGCAAAGGAGCAGTCGATTGTTAATCACTGAAATCCTCGGCAACCGGTCTGAACTGACCGAATCCGAGCTCAACGGGAAAAAGGAAGAGCGTCTCGTGCTCACCAACCTGGATCTGACCAAGCGGATCCAGCGTGGCACCACCGACGCGGGCCGGGAAATCGGCCTCCGCCTCCCCAGTACATTCCGTGAGCTCCGTGATGGCGATATTCTCTCCAACGAGGATGACGCGCTGATCACCGTGGCTGTTGAACCCTCCGATGTCCTGGTCATCCGCGCCGAGTCCATCTATGAGATGGCCTTTGTCGCGCACTCCCTGGGCAACCGCCACCTCCAGGCACAGTTCTTCGATGCCGATTCTGAATATGGCCAGGCAGTCATGGTGGTTCAGTATGACCACACCGTTGAGCACTTCCTCGACCATGCCAAGGCTCCGTACACCCGCGAGCAGCGCGTCATGCCCGAGGCTTTCCGCCATGCCGAGCACTCCCACTGACACGCAGGTCGGCAGCCCCCAGGCGCTGCTGACCATGCTCCACCTGACAGATTCCGCGCTCCCCACCGGCGGGTTCAGCCACTCCCTGGGACTGGAGAACTATCTGCAGCGTGACATTGTCAACTCACCCGACACGTTTTCCCGCTGGATGTATGCCTATATCCGACAGGCGAGTTTCAATGACGCACTCGTCGCAAAGCTCACTGCGGAGGCCGTAAGGCAACCGCATGCCGACGCCGTCAAGGAACTCGCGCAATTGGATGCGCTGGCGCACACCACGTTGGTGCCGCGCCAGATCCGCGACGCGAACGCGTCGATGGGTGGGCGGATGGTCAAGATCATCGAGGTGGCGGTTCCTGATCACCCGCTGGTCCAGTGGTACGCCGAAGCGGTCCGCGACGGACATGCCTACGGCTGCCCGGCGCTGGCGCATGGTTTGGCGCTGAGCGCGGTTGGTCTGGATACCGAGATGGTGGTGCGGAGCTACCTGATGCAGACCACCGCATCACTCACCCAGAACACCATCCGCGGTATCCCCATCGGACAAAATGCAGGTCAGAAGGTCCTCGTCGGGTCCTACCCTGTGATCGAGGAAGCCGTGGCCACCACCATGGGACACGGTTACCTGGATCTCGGTGCCGCGGCCCCCGGGCTGGAAATTGCACAGATGCAGCACGAATCCCTCCGCTCGCGAATGTTCATGTCTTAAAACGCGCCCACACGCATAATTCTTAACGCGCACAATTTTCAATGAAAAGCTCTGAAAGGAACACCACCATGGAACCCATCAAGATTGGTATCGGCGGACCCGTCGGATCAGGCAAGACCCAGTTGATCGAGCGCATCACCCGCGCCCTGAACGGCAAGGTGTCAATGGCTGCCATCACCAACGACATTTACACCCTCGAAGATGCCAAGATCCTGGCCCGTGAATCCGTGCTCCCCGAGAGCCGCATCATCGGTGTGGAAACCGGTGGCTGCCCCCACACCGCCATCCGTGAAGACACCTCCATGAACGATGCCGCCTACACAGAATTGGTGAAAAACAACCCGGACCTGGAAGTTGTCTTCATCGAATCCGGTGGCGACAATCTCTCTGCCACCTTCTCCCCGGAGCTGGTTGATTTCTCCGTCTACATCATCGACGTCGCCCAGGGTGAGAAGATCCCCCGCAAGGCCGGTCAGGGCATGATCAAGTCCGATCTCTTCATCATCAACAAGACCGACCTCGCACCCCATGTGGGCGCGGATCTGTCCGTGATGGAATCCGACTCCAAGCACTTCCGTGGTGAAAAGCCATTCGTGTTCACCAACCTCAAGACCGATGACGGCCTGGACAAGGTCCTCGAATGGCTCCGCAAGGACGTCCTGATGAAAGACCTGGTTGACTAAATGCCCACCGACACGCTCCCACACACCCAGGCAGGCAGCCGTCTGCCACGGTTCCACACCCTCCGCGACCCGGTAGGGGTACTGGACCTCCAGATCACCAATCAGGATGGTCGTTCGGTGGCGGGCCGTCGTTACCATGAAGGCGCACTGCGCCTCATGCGGGCGCACTACCTGGATGATTCCGGGCAGGTCTACTACACCATCATCAACCCAGGTGGCGCCTACTTCGGTGGGGATGACTACCACTTCAAAATCCAGCTGGAAGAGAACTCCTCCCTCCTGCTGACCGGCCAGTCCGCCACCAAGGTGTACAAAACCCCTGACAACTACTCACTGCAGGACTTTGAGGTGAACCTCGGGCCCGGCGCGGTTTTCGAGTACATCCCCGACCAGCTCATCGCCTACGAGGACGCCACCTACGCCCAGCACATGAACGTGCAGATGGACCCCACGGCATCACTGCTCACCGCAGAGATAGTCACACCGGGTTGGGCACCTGACGGCTCCCTGTTCAAATTCGATGAGGTGCGCATGCGTACCGCAGTCCAGGTCGGCGACGACCTGGCACTGGTGGATAACCTACTGGTGCGTCCCGGTGACGGTTCCTTCAGCGATGATTCCCTGTTGTTCCTGGAGGACCAGACCCACTTTGCCACCCTCATCGCCGTGGATCAGCGCATCGACGGCGACCTGGTCAAGGAAATCCGTGCCCTGATGGAGGAACACCAGGCAACCTACACCCACAAGGTACTGGATGCCATCACCCTCACCGATGGGCCTGGCCTGGCAGTCCGTGCGATCGGCACCTACACCGAGGACCTGTACAGCCTCATCATCATGGTGGCCAATGAGCTGCGGCGTCGTTTCCGTGGCCAGGGTCCCCTGGAGTTGCGTAAGTACTAGAAGCACCACACGCCCGGCAAGCCCTTCCATAAGCGAAACAGGCGGGGCGAAAGGTTCCGGTGTGATCTGGGTAAGCAACCGGTGCGGGTGGTTTCCTTGGCGGGCGCGGTGAGGGCCGCTCCCGCCGCCAGCTGCACCTCTCATCTGGACAGGATCATCCGGTTGTCTTGCCGTGCCGTGCTGTTGTCTTGCCGTGCCGTGTCGCTGTCTTCCTGCAGCCTGCCCTACAACCCCTTTTGTGCAACCTTTTTGGCCGCCTCGGTCCAACCAGCCCGGCGCGCCTGGGTACGCTCTCAGTACAGATATGAGGGGAAGGCTCCGGGAACCATCATGATCATCATTCGGGAGATCACCCAACAAGATAATGCTGCGATGAAAGAGATCATCCAGGATTCGCTGGAGGCGCATGGTCTCGACATTCCGGGATCTGCGTATTTCGATCCCCAGCTCGGAGAGTTGTTCCAGTTCTATGACAGACTGCCCGGTGCTCATTATTGGGTCGTGGAGATGGAGGACGTGGTTGTCGGTGGGGTGGGGATAGCCCCGTTCGGTGATATTGGAGGGGTGTGTGAGCTTCAGAAATTGTATCTGCGACCCAAGGCCCAAGGTCGGGGACTGTCCCGGAAGCTCATGGATGAAGCCCTCATCTTTGCCGCCAGGCATTATGAGCAGTGTTATCTGGAGACCATGCACTCGCTGACAACTGCCTGCATCCTGTACCGGAAATATGGTTTCAGACTTCTCTCCGAACCGCTGCCCGGTTCCGGACATTCCGCGATGGATGCCTGGTACCTGAAGGATCTATAGCGCGGCTTGCCACGCCCCGGCTTGCCACGCCCGGGCTTGCCGCCTCCAACACACCTGCCGCCTCCAACACACCAATAGTCCCAGCGCCCCGCCTATGGAAGGTCAGGCCGCACTGGTGAGCACGCGGTACTGCTTGGCAAGCGGCTGGTGGGAGAGTTGACGGAATACCAGATTCATCTCACCGTCGAAGTCGAAGCGTCGCACCTGGATGCCGTAGATGGGTTCGAGGATCTCAGGGGTGAACACTTCGGTGGGGGCTCCCTGGGCGACTACACGGCCGTCTTGCATGACCAGGACGTGATCGCAGTAGCGGGCTGCCAGGTTGAGGTCGTGGAGGACCACCGCGCAGCTGGTGGGGAGTTCCGCGAGCAGGCTGAGCACCTCGTGTTGGTATCGGATGTCCAGGTGGTTGGTGGGTTCATCCAGGAGGATGTGGGTGGCTTCCTGTGCCAGGGCGCGGGCGATGAGGACGCGTTGGCGTTCGCCACCGGAGAGGTCGGTGAAGTCACGGTCCGCCAGGTTCAGGACGCCCACCTGTTCCAGCACTTCTCCCACGATGCGTTCGTCCTCTTTGGATGGGCGCGAGGCCAGTCCCTGGTGTGGCATGCGTCCGAGCATGACCAGATCGGCAACCACCATGGGCAGGTCGGAGGCTTGTTCCTGTGCCACGACGGCCAGGGTTCGTGACAATGCTTTGCGGGGTACCTTATGGAGGGGTTTGTCATTCACGGTCACTTCACCTCCATCGGGTTGCAGAGATCCGTACAGGGTTCGCAGCAGGGTGGTTTTGCCGCATCCGTTGGGGCCTACGAGCCCCACGGTGCCGTGTTCGGGGATGGTGATGGTGATGCCGTCCACCACGACGTTGCGTCCGTAGGCGTAGCTGATGTTGTCACCGTGGATCATCGGGTCTCCTCAAGGTAGGTGGCCAGGTTCTCCAGGCCGTCGACGGTCAGTGGGCTCGGTGGTTCTGCGAAGCTGAGCAGCATGGGGTGAATCGTGTCATTTTGGACTGCGGTCATGGCATTGGCGCCGGGTAGGTCTTTGATTGTGTTGATGATGGCGTCCACGTTGTCATCGGTATGCAGGGTGATGATGATGTCGGGGTTGCGGTTGATCAGTTCCTCTGCGGTTACTTCGAAGATCCGCTCGGTTTCATCGCCGAAGACGTTGTCCAGGCCCGCGGCGTCCACGAGTGGGTAGGACATGGATCCGGTTCCATAGGCGTAGATGACTGAGGATCCGGGTGTGGGGAAGAGGACAGCAACGGTGCGATCCTCGCTGTCCGGTACCGTATCCGCCACCTCGGCTACCCGGTTCTTCAACTCGTCGATAAAGGCCGTTGCCTCGGCCTCCCGGTCAAAGACGGTGCCGTAGAGGTCAACCTGGTCATAGACATCATCGAAGGTGACTTCGCCTTCCAGGGAGCCACAGAAGGCGGGTTCATCCAGGAGGGGGATGCCGTTGCTTCCGAGGGTCTGGCGGTTGACGGTATCCGAGGATCCGATGACCACATCCGGTCTGGTCTCCACGACGGTTTCCCGCGAGATCTGGAGATGCCCCGTTGCGTCCACCTGATCTGTCAGGGTGTGGATCTCCTCCAGCTGGGCGGCCACATCATCGCTGTAGTACTCGGTGGGATACAGCCCGGCCTTGGCGGTTACCCGGTCAAGCACACCGAGTGCAGCCAGGGTGGACACGGAAGGATTGTCCAGGAGGGTCACGCGTTGCGGGGCCGCGTCAAAGGTGACGGTGTCCCCGCAGTTCTCCACGCTGATCGCAGCATCAGTGCCGTCAGTGCCACCAGCGCCACCGTTCTCCCCGTCCGCGGTGTCATCGGAACCCGCGCAGGCGGTGATCGGAAGCAACGCGCCCAGGGCGAGGGTGGCGGTGATGATTCGGATACGACTGTTCATGACTGATTCCTTGTGGGTTTCGGTGACAACTACGGGTGGCAACTACAGGTAACGGTTAAGAGTGACAACTACCCGGTCGCCCGCATGCGCCGGACGAGGATGAGTAGGAATGGTGCACCCACCAGAGCGGTGATGATGCCGATGGGCATCTCCTGGGGGGCGACGATGGTGCGGGCGAGGATATCCGCCCAGATAAGCAGGATTGAGCCGATGAGGGCGGACACCGGCAGGACTGAGCGGTGAGCCCCGCCAACGATGCGGCGGGCGAGGTGGGGGACCACGAGGCCGATGAAACCGATGGAGCCGGCCATCGCGACGATCACACCCACCAGGAGACAGGAGACCACCAGGAGAATCAGACGGAAACGTTCAGGGTTGATCCCCAGGGTCAGGGCGGTTTCATCTCCGGCGGTCAGTGCATCGAGTTGGCGTCCCCAGATCATCAGGACCGCCGCCACCGAAGTGACCACCACGATGATCACAGCCAGCGGGCCGTTCCATCCGGCCAGCCCGAGGGAGCCGAGCAGCCAGAACATCACAGAGCGTGCGCCTTCAGCCGAATCAGAGGCGAAGATCAAAAAGCTGGTGGCCGCGGACAGGGCATATCCCACTGCCACACCGGACATGAGTAGGCGGATGGAGGTGAGACGACCTGCACCGCGGGCGATGAAGAACACCAGCAGCGATGCCGTCAGCGCCCCGAGGAAAGCACTCCCCTGCAGCGCATAATCCCCGAAACCTGCACCGGCACCGAAGAGCACCGCGGCTGCGGCACCCACGCTGGCCCCGGAGTTGACGCCGAGGATATAAGGGTCAGCGAGCATGTTCCGGACCAGCGCCTGCAGGATCACACCCGCCAGTGCCAGCCCCGCTCCGACCGCAGCGCCCAGGAGCACGCGGGGCACCCGGATGTCCCACACGATGGCGTTCTGGGTGACCTGGGTTCCCTCCGCCAGGCTGGTGCCCAGCAGGTGGTGGGCGAGGATCCGGATGGAGTCTGCAATCGAGATATCTACCGGGCCGGCGATGATGCCTGCGCCCATGGTGAACACCAGAGCAATGGTCAGGGCCCCACACCAGGCAGCGGTGCGGTGTCGACGGGCTGCGAAGCCCAGAGCGTCATCATCGCCCTTGGCATTCATAGGCCGACCCCGTAACATTGGTAGCATGAAGCGATGGTAACACTCAATCGTTCGCTTGACTATCGGAATGGGAAATTGAGTTGGACACCGAAGGGGATAATGCTGTGAGCCAGGATCAGGACACCCCGGTCAACCTTGCAGAGGAATGGGCGCCGATATTCAAGGTGCTGGGCGATCCCACCCGCCTCCGCCTGCTGCTGGCCATGCATTATCGGGGCCCGGGCGAAGCCACGGTGTCCGAGCTCGCCGACACCGTGGGCGTGCGCATCCCCACCGCCTCAGCCGCGCTGATCCACCTCACCGAGGCCGACACCATCACTCCCCATAAGGTGGGCCGCGAGGTCCGCTACCGGCTCAGCGATCCTCGCATCCACGAACTCCTGCACCACCTCGGTGGCACCCATTCACACGACCACTAAAAACTGCTTTTCGACGAACCCCCTCCTCCTCACTCAGCCCGTGGCACCCTGATCACATCGCCGGGGCGGATGAGATTGGCGTCGGTGATCTTCGGGTTGGCCGCCAACAGGCGGTGGTAGAGATTTCCGGCACCGTAGTGCTGGGCCGCAATCGCCCAGAGGGTCTCGCCGCCCTTCACCACATGCTCCAGATATGTTGCATAACCGGGGACGATGGATGATCCGAGAATCACAGGCACCACCACCAGATCAAGGCGGGAACCATCTTTTGCTGAGGGGTGGAACACCTCCACATAGGCCACCACATGGGTGAAGGCCGCGCCGGACACATCGGCGGTGACCTGGAACTGTCCATGTCCCCCGATACCATCGCCAGCAATGAAGTGCCCGATCACCTCATCATGTCCTTCGGTGATCACATAGTTGTACCCGGCTTCAAATGCTCCACCGGCGACACCTGCGATGTGGATGGTGTCTCCGACGATGTCGAATGGTTGGGGTTGTTGGATGTCGATACTCATGGCGTGCCCTCCTGGAGGCGAAACGGAACCGACTGGTAGAAACCATCCTACGCCCCTTATGAGATCCACATCACTCAAGCGACCTTCTGGGATGTCCTCTCCCGGACCCAGCGCAGCACGGGTTCTTCCACGAGGGTGTAACTGGCTGCAGCCACGGGCACGGTGATCACCGTCGTCGTGATGAGGACGAGCAGAAAATCCCCACTGAACAGGTTGAGCCCCAGCAGTGGGAACACGATGGTCAACACCGGCAGGTGCCACAGGAAGATGGAATAAGACCACTTTCCCATCGCCCTCATGATCCCGGTGTTGAGCAGGCGTGAGGGTGTGCCCAGGGCATAGGGAACCACGATGAATGCGGCGAAGGCTGTGCCTGCGAGGATCCTCATCACGAATTCCCCCGGGGAGGGATGGATGAGCCCGAGGGGGCCAAACCATTCCTGCCCGGCGATCCACGCCGTCGATAAGCTTAAAAACCACCAGACCACGCTGGGCACGCGCGGAAAGCGCACGCCCTCGAACTCTGCGGCGAGCATGCCCACGGCGAACCAGCAGGCATAGGCTGGCGGCCAGATCTGCAGGTTGGGCCACCCGTTGGCGATGGAGTTTTCCACCATAGGCAAATAGGCCCACCCCAGGCTGAGCACCGCACCCGCCACAATCAACCCGATGCGGGCGCGCCGCCCGAACCGCCCCAACACCACCGCCAGCAGCGGCACCACCAGATAGAAGGCCATTTCCACACACAGGGACCACAGGTGGGTCAGGCCGGTCATGAGGCCACCGACCACATAGATCTGCGTCATGGTCAGATTAGCCAGCCACGGACCCGCGGGAATGAACAACAGGACCGTTGCCACCGTCAGCCAATAGGCCGGCAGGATCCTGGCCATCCGCTTCAGGTAATACACACCTGGCGCATTGCTGTCGCGTCGCCGCCACAGCACAAAAGCCGACAGGGCGAAGAACACCGCCACGAAGAAATCAAACCGCGCGAGGAGACTCCCCAGGGTGCCCGCAGGGTCCATTCCTGTCTGGAAGGCTGCATGCGTGGCCAACACCCCGAGGGCCGCAATCGCGCGGAGCCCCTCGAGTGAGCTGATGAAGCCGACCGTTCCGGGGGCTGCGTAGGATTGATGAGACATTGTTTGTGAGTGGGAAGCCTAGCGGATAAGAGGGGACTACATTGGGTCTGCCGGTGAAGAAGTCGGCCACCATACTGATGGTAATCGGTGTGGTTCTTCTCGTGTTCGCCTTCACCGTACCGCCCTTCGTGCAGGGCGCTGCCAAGTCGATCTCCACCGATCTGGAGCTCACCATGGTCAGTGAGAGCCCTCAGGGTTTCACCAGGACAGAGCATCTGACCACCTCCCCCACCCAGGAGGATGACGAGATCGCCGTCCGGGTGGAGCACACCACCGAGGGCCCGGGCGATGAAGTCTTTTCTGAGGGCATGATCATCGATGAGGTGACTTTGATCGGCCACTCCCGTTTCCCCGTGCCGGAACCCAGCGCCTCCATGACGGGATCCAGGGCTGATCATTCCGGTGAGGCCAGGGAAGGACTCCAATATTTCTTCCCCGCCAACACCATGCGCAACTCCTACCATTACTACGACATCACTCTCGGCGACACCGAACCTGTGGACTATCTGGACCGCGATGGGGATGTGTACACCTTCTACCAGCACCGCCGGTATCAGCCCATTGATGAGGACACCAGCTACTCGGTGGAACGCACACTGGACGTGGAGCACCGCTCCGGGATGATCGTGGACAAACATGAGCTGATCACCTTCCACGAACCTGACGGCGACCGCGAGGTGGAATTCTCCTTCACCGCCGCTACCCGTGCGAACCTGACTGAGCATGCCGGGGACATCACCGCCACGCTGCGCACGGCGAAGATCCTGGATTTCACCGCCAAGTTCCTCGGGTTGCTCCTCATCGGCATCGGCCTGTTCCAGACCGGGATCTTCAGAAGAACCCGTTGACCATGAGCACCACCAGGCGGGCCGTGTTGTGGGCGTGGGTGACCTTGTTGTTGGGTTCCCTCCTGTGGCCCCTGGCCGCGCCGGGTGAACTGTTGCTGCGGGACATGGTGGTGGTGGATGATCCCGCGCTCTCACTGGGCGCCCTGGGTTTTGGTGACCTCCCCTCCCGGAATGCACCGCAGGATGGGGTGCTCGCGCTGCTGGCCCTGCCCGGTCTGATCCCCGTGAGCTGGGTGGTCCGGGTCCTGCTGGTGGCGGCGGGCGTGGCAGGGGCATGGGGTGCCATGCAGCTGGGCAGGGCACAGTTCGCTGCGGTCACCATAGCCATCTACAACCCGTTGGTGGTGGAGCGTCTCCTGCAGGGGCACTGGTCACTGGTGATGGCGGTGTGGTTATTGCCCTTGATCGTGGCACTGAGGCATAATCCGCGGGCACAGATCGTGGCGATGTGGGCGGCATCCCTCACCCCGACGGGAGCGGTGGTGGCCGCGGTGGTGGCGGTGTCTACCTCCAGCCGACGGGTTCTGACCACTGTTTTTGCGCTGCTGGCGTGGTTGCCGTGGCTGGTGCCCGCGCTGTTGACCACACCCACCTCCGGTGGTGCACAGGCTTTCATGGTGCGCGCGGAAGCCTACGTGGGCACCCTGGGCACCGTCCTGGGCCTGGGCGGGATCTGGAACGCGGGGGCTGTCCCGGCATCACGCGAAGCCGGTTTCGCAGTCGCTGGCGTGGTGTTGTTCGTGGTGCTGCTGGCCGGGGTGCGGAACTGTCCTCCGGTACTGATCCTGCTGGCGGTGATCGGCATCGGCGGGTGCCTGGTGTCCTGGCTCCTACCGGAGCTGTTCGGCTGGGCGGTGTCCTATATTCCCGGCGCGGGGTTGGTGCGTGATTCGCAGAAGTTGCTGATGCTGGCGGTCCCCGCCTATGTGGCCATGGCCGCCGGGTTGAACCGGCCCATGGAGTGGGCGGCGGTGGCCTTGTCCCTGCTGCAGATCCCGGACGCACCCCGGGAGGCCCAGGTGCTGCGCCCGGAATCCAGTGTGTCTGTTGAACGGACTGAGCTTGTTGAGCTGGCCGCCGGGCGCGACGTGCTCATCGTCGGAGCCCCGACGCTGACCACGCGTAGCGACGCCCTCCCCATCGTGGATCCCCGCTCCAAGGCGGTCTCCCTCGTGGAATCCGGGGAACTGCGGGTGGATGGTCTCATCACCGATGCACCCAGCCGCCGGTGGACCGAGGCGGTACTTGCCTGGCGGGCGCAGGATCTGGAACATCTGGAGCAACTCGGGGTGGGTGTTGTCATCGACGGGGACACCATCGTGGAAACCGGTGCCGGGCCGCAAGGCGGATGGCGTTTCTGGATGGGGCTAGGGCTCACGGTGTTCTGGGTGGTGCTGCCCCTGGGACTGTTCGGGGCGCGTTTCCGGGACCGAACCAGGTAGCACATCCCTTACGCCGACATCGCATTGCAGACATCACCCCGTCCAACTACGACATCAGTACTGGTGTCTGTAATGCGATGTCGTAGTTAGGGAAGGCGGGAGGAATCCGCCGGTGCCAGCGATGCCAAAAGCTCCTCGAACTGCTCTCCGGCAATATCCCAGGAGTAGGACCGTGCCCGCTCGGCGGCGCGCTGGCCCAGAAGGGTGCGGGAGGGGGCGTCGATAAGCAGGGTACGTACCCCGGCGATCAGCTCAGCCTTGGAATCAACCAGCACACCCGTCTGGCCGTCAATGATGGAATCCCGCAGGCCACCGGAGCTGCGGTAGCCGATGGTGGGCACTCCGTGTTGCGCGGCCTCGACCACCGCCAGGCCCCACCCTTCCTTGCGGGAGGGCATGAGATGGACGGCGGCGCGGCGCAGCAGGGCATGTTTATGATCTTCCGCCACCTGCCCGTGGAAGGTCACACGATCCGATACACCGAGGTCACGGGCATAGTCACGGAGCTGCTCATCCCACCAGCCGCTACCCACCACATCAAGGTGCACGCCTTCAATGGCGGCCACCACGTCCATAGCATGCTCAATCTGCTTATGGGGCACCAGGCGCGACAGCGTGACCAGGTGGATACCGTCCTCATCCAGGCGGGGGATATGCGCCGGCACCGGATCCAGCCCATTGCGGATGAGGTGGATGCGCGGGGCATCCACGCCGAGCTCCACCAGCTCATCACGGCTGGGCGCAGACACCGTCACATACGGTGCCGCGCGGTAGGCCCGCGGTGCGACGCGGCTCTCTAAGAACCAGCCCACCGGCGCCAAGAGCTTGCCGACGACCGGCCACTGCTCCCGATGACAATGGTGGGTGAGCAACACCGTCGGTTTCCCGGAGAAGAACCTCCCGAAAAACGGGATGCCATTCTGGGTATCCACCACCACATCCACCCCACGGAAGGTCCCCAGACCCATACGGCCCAACAGCATCGCAGCCCAGGCCTTCGGGTACACGCTGAACTTCCCACCGCTGAGTGAATAACGCACCCCACCACGCATGGCGCGCCGGGGCGCATCTGTGTGGCCGGCGGTGCGGTAGACCACCTCATGGCCCTGCCTGGCCAGGTACTCGCCCACCCTTTCCAGGTAGCGTTCACTACCGCCACCCTGGGGGTGGGTGGATTCACGCCAGCACAACAGAAGGATCTTCATAGGGTTACCCAGCTTAGTTATGCTGCGGTTGGGGTGGGAAATTGTGGTGTGGTGAGTGTTCAGGTTGGCCCACAGGTATCGGTGCCTGTCACCGATCTGCAGCTAATCCTCGAACCTGACGGTTATGCCGACGGACGATAAGAACAGCCGGAATAACTCCTGGAAGTACCGCTATCCACGACCAATAACCCATGACGTGGAACAACGGAAAAATGAACTGAATCATGAGGCAGAGCCCCAACCACTGAAGGAAGAAGATTCTTCCCGTCCGGTGTGGTGGCCATCCGACAAACTGCGGGATCTCATGATCCGGATTGACCTTGGTCAGCTGCTGAAAACTAACTGCATAAAGGACAGCGCCCACCATCCCTGCACATACTCCCCACCACAGTCCCATGGGCCTATTTCACCACAAGATGGTGGGCTGAGGTGCCCGGCAGGATTTTTCACCCCTGTGCGGGATCTGCCGTGGTGCTCGGTCTCACCTATGAGAACTGAGGTTAAGGATGCCGCGTTGCTGACGATTGAGCAGGAGCGCCTAGCCATCGGTCAAGCCAGTCACCACTCAGGATGACTGGAATGATCACCAACCAGATGGCACCTATCCAGAACGCAGTCATCGCGTTAGTGACCAGCAAACTAAGTCCCACTGGAACCGCGCTCAACAGGTAGAGGCGTGGAAGAAGCCACGTTGGTCGACGGTGGCGTTCCCACACCGCCCACCCCAGGGCCGCTGTGACAGCTGCGCTAATAGCCCACAAGGCCAGGGACCGAGGGGAATCCACCAGGGCAGGAATGATATCTCCCAGGGCCAATGCTCCGAAGACGCCTGTGGCCACGAGATTCCAGGTCACATAGGTCACCCGCCCACCAGGCCGCTTATCAGTCATGGCCCCAACTATAAGGGATGCTGCTGTTTCAAACCGGGCCTAGCTTGAAAACCGGGAAACAACGCCACACGGCACAGGCACCACCTCCACCGGTTATACGAGGATCATTTTCCGGATAGCTAAACCGAGTTCATATGAACTTTTCCCGTTTCATATAAACAACTCTCCATCGGAATTCGCCCCACACTGGAAGCCCGCGCCATAATAGGGTGCATGACTTCCGCAGGCTCTTCTTCCCCCATGCCCCATGATGCGCCACCGAGCACGATCACGCTGTTCTCCCCCACCGGCTCAAGCCCTGACCAGGTGCGCGCCACCCTGGTGGAGCTGGCGGAGGAGGATGGGATCACGTTTGTCGATGACATTGAGTCCGCCTTTGTTACCACCGCGTCCAACGTCACGGTCACGGTGGATGAGAACCTGATCAATGATGCCCTGAGCTGGCTGGATGATGTGGCACTCGCAGAGGGGCTGGGCATGCGCCATGAGGATCAGTCCCTGCGTTTCGGTGATGAGGATGTGGCTTTCACCATCAAGATGCGCGGGGATGATGATGCCCGCCTCGGCGCCTCCCGCCTCGGCCTGGAACCCCTGATGAAAGCCATGCGCGATGACGAGGACTTCATCGTGATCACCCGCTTCGACCTCGATGATCCAGCAGATGAATCCCATTTCATCCAGGCCCGCAGCTTCACCGAACTCGACGGCTGGACCATGGAATACGGCGCTGGTGGCACCGAGCATAAGACAATTGTGGCCGATATCGAGCAGGCCATCAACGCCATCCTTCGGTGGATGAACGGCGAGGACATCAGTGATCTCGGCTGGGCCCGCAGTTGAGTTTTCCCCGCACGCGCAATTTCGCCACGCTCCGCCGTGCTATCGGTTTGCTCCGCGATTTCCGCTTCGAGCAGACCCGGCCCGACATCTTCTACGGCAACCTTGCCACGGACACCGCTGAGCTCGTGGCCGCCCTGATCGCTGACCTTAAACCCTCCACGGGCAGCCCTGCCCTGGATGGGCAGTTGATCCTCGATGTCGGTGGTGGACCCGGCTATTTCGCTGATGCCTTCCATAAGCGGGGCGCCACCTACCTTTCGGTGGAACCCGATGTGGGTGAGATGTCAGCAGCGGGCATCGATGTCACCGGTTCGGTGCGGGGCTCCGGGTTGGATCTTCCCTTCCGCGACGATGCCTTCGATGTGGTGTATTCCAGCAATGTGGCTGAACACGTGCCCGATCCTTGGCGGATGGGTGAGGAGATGTTGCGCGTCACCCGTCCCGGTGGCGTGGTGATCCTGAGTTATACCATCTGGCTGGGGCCCTTCGGCGGTCACGAGACCGGGTTGTGGGAGCACTATGTGGGCGGCCATTTCGCCCGTCGACGCTACGAGAAGAAACACGGACACCCACCGAAGAATGTCTTCGGGGAGTCCCTGTTCGAAGTCTCCTGCACTGAGGGCCTGGACTGGGCCCGGCAGGTCGAAGGCGCCCGTCTTGCAGTGGCTTTCCCCCGCTACCACCCGTCTTGGGCCTGGTGGATGGTGAAGGTACCGCTCCTGCGGGAATTCCTGGTGAGCAATCTGGTGCTCGTCCTGGTGAGGGAATAAAACACCAACAACCCCTGTCAGACCTACAGGTAGGTCTGACAGGGGTGCGGTTAACAAAGATGCTTAACGACGAGGGGCAGTGCCGCCGTCGATATCGCGGTCAAGATCATGGTCGACTGCTCCGTCGATGTCCACTTCCTCGTGAGCGACATCTTCGCTGACGGTCTCAGTGCCACGGACGGTCTCCTTCTGCAGGCTGACCTCCTCAACCGGCACCGTTTCCTTGGTCACATTGACGCGCTCCTCAGAGAGGGTCACGGATGCCTCTTCGTCGTGCAGACCCTCGCCCCGGAGAGTATCGGCGCGGTCTGCATCAACTGGGGTGCGCTCGATGCGGACCTCTTCACGCTGTACCGGAACCTCGACGGTCTCGGTGTCGTGGACAACGTGCTTGCGCAGACGTACCTCGCCGGTTTCCACCCGCTGCTTGTCCACGTTGAGTCGCTCCTCGGACAGGGTGAGGGAATCCGCCTCGTGTGCAGCTGGTGAGACATCCACCTCCGCCTGATCGTGGTCGCGGTCATGAACGTCGCGGTCACGGTCGTGCAGAGCGCCACCGGCGAGACCGGCTCCACCTGCAAGACCCGCTCCACCCGCAAGACCTGCAGCATCGCGGTCACGGTCATGTGCGGCTCCGTCGGTCACACCGGCGGTATCGCGGGCACCACGATCGTGATCGCGGAGATCCGAACCGTAGGTTTCCACGTTCTCGGTGCCCTCCAGGCCGTAGTGGCGGTAAATGGTCGCCTGGTCATCGTTGGAGAGATGCGCGTCGGAATCAAAGTCTGGGGCATCGGAGATGCGGTCCTTGGTGAAGGCCAGTCGCAGTTCTTCACCCGCAAGCTGGTGGCCACGCAGTGGTACCAGGCTGGAGCTCATTCCGAAAAGGCCGTGGCCGACCTCAACAAACTCTGGCTGATCGGAGGTGTCATTGACGTAGACCTCCTTGACGGATCCAAGCTTGTCGCCATTGCTGTCATAAGCGGTGGCGTTGAAAAGGTCGTTGATGTTGCGGGTGTTCATGAAATTCTCCCTTTTTCTAGATGTTTTTCATTCATCCCGGATCCTGCATTGGCGGTGTTGTGAACCGTGAACGTCTGTTTCTCAACCCGAGATGCTGACACCGCCCAGTGTATGGATAAGCACCGATGCAAGTATGACGCACAACACATAAACAGTATCTTCTAGATGCTTGCGCAGTTCACATCCAGGCGATTGCCAGTCCCGGCCCCCAGGCCCCGGGATCACCCACCACAGGACAAGCAACCTGCGGCCCCCGAATCCGCCGGTCAAACCCGCGCCACCCCTCCACCCGAACCCTCGACCCCCAATCCCACACCGAATTACTTCCTGAATATGTACACAGGAGAAGATTTCCAGTTAAGAATCGCGGCCTTGTCGGATTTCCCCCTCCCGGCCCCACAGAACGAGGAACGAAACAACCCCATATCCACCCTCCCGCTTATGGAAGGTGGATATGGGGTTGTTGTTCAGTCAGCACACGGCCAACAGGCGTTACTTATGCCTGGGCAGCCTGGATGCGCTTCTTCAGTGCCTCGAACTGCTCGTGGACCTCGTTAGGAACCTTTGGTCCCAGGAAGGTGAGGTACTCGGCGTTGTCCTCGACATCGCGTGCCCACTGCTCGGCTGGGGCGGTCAGGGCTTCGCGGACATCCTCGATCGGGGTGTCCATGCCCTCGAGGTCGAGGTCCTCTGCGCGGGCGGTGTAACCAACGACGGTTTCATCGGCCTCGACGCGGCCTTCGATGCGGTCGATGACCCACTTCAGCACGCGGGAGTTCTCGCCGAAGCCAGGCCACAGGAAGCGACCGTCTTCGCCACGACGGAACCAGTTGACCAGGAAGATGGATGGCATCTTGTCGCCGCCCTTGTTGCCCATGTCGATCCAGTTCTGGAGGTATTCACCGGCATTGTAGCCCATGAAGGGGAGCATTGCCATTGGGTCGTGGCGCAGTGCACCGACGGTGGCCTCAACAGATGCTGCGGTCTGACCGGAGGCCAGGAGGGAACCGACCATGGTGCCGTGCTCCCAGTCGTAGGTCTGGGTGACCAGTGGCACGGTGTCGGGACGACGTCCACCGAAGAGGATCGCGTCGACCTTGACACCCTTCCAGTCGTTGAACTCCGGTGCCGCGGTTGGGCACTGGTCGATGGCCACGCAGTAGCGGGAGTTCGGGTGGGCTGCAGGCTCGTTGGACTCCGGGGTCCAGTCGTTGCCCTTCCAGTCGATGAGGTGGGCTGGCTTCTCGCCGTCCATGCCCTCCCACCAGATATCGCCGTCGTCGGTGAGTGCGACGTTGGTGAACAGGGTGTTGCCCGGCTCCATGGTCTCCATGGCGATCGGGTTGGAGGCGTAGTTGGTGCCTGGAGCCACGCCGAAGAAGCCGTTCTCCGGGTTGACCGCGTAGAGGTGTCCGTCTTCGCGGAACTTCAGCCATGCGATGTCATCGCCGACAACCTCGGCCTTCCAGCCGGGGATGGTCGGGGTGATCATGGCGAGGTTGGTCTTACCGCAGGCAGATGGGAACGCTGCCGCGATGTTATAGGACTGGCCTTCCGGGTTGGTCAGCTTCAGGATGAGCATGTGCTCAGCCATCCAGCCTTCCTCGCGTGCCATGACGGAGGCGATACGCAGTGCGTAGCACTTCTTGGCCAGGATGGCGTTTCCGCCGTAACCGGAACCGTAGGACCAGATCTCCTTGGTGTCAGGGAACTGGGTGATGTACTTGGTGTCGCTGCATGGCCATGCAACATCTTCCTGACCCTCCTCCAGTGGAGCACCAACGGAGTGGAGGCAGCGGACGAAGCTGCCGTTCTCGCCGATCTTGTCCAGCGCGTCCTGACCCATGCGGGTCATGATGCGCATGGACATGACGACATAAGCGGAGTCGGTGAGCTGGACACCGAGCTTTGGCTCCGGGTCGGTGATCGGGCCCATGCAGAAAGGAACCACATACATGGTGCGGCCCTTCATGGATCCACGATAGACCTCGGTCATCTCGTCCTTCATGGCCTGAGGTGGTGCCCAGTTGTTGGTTGGGCCCGCATCCTCTTCCTTTTCCGAGCAGATGAAGGTGCGCGACTCAACGCGGGCGACATCCGATGGGTTGGAACGTGCGAGGAAGCTGTTGGGACGCTTCTCCTCATTCAGTCGGATGAGGGTACCCGCTTCGACGAGCTCCTCCGCCATGCGGTCCCATTCCTGCTGGGATCCGTCAGCGAATACAACTGCCTCAGGCTGAAACAGCTCGACCGCTTCGGCGATCCAGTTCAGCAGTTCCTGATTTTTGGTTGGTGCCTCGCCCTGCAGGCCCGGGATTGCAGCTGTAGTCATCACTTCTCCAGATAATTTGTCACTCACTGAGTACTCGCAACTAGATTAGCGTTGATAGTTGGAACAAGTTAATAAGATTCATGAGACACGGGCCACATTTGTCATTACCAGTGGCATTACCCCCTATCAATGCATATCCACCGCCCCCGCCCGAAAGTGTCGATGTGCGTTTCGCGCCCCTTTACGGGGGTGACTTCGGACTCCAGACCCCATCCGGCTGCGGGTTTCTCCGCCTCCCCGGCGGGGATCCCCCATCCAGTCTCGCCGGACGTCCGCGACCACACCTCAAATCCTCCGGAATAATCATGGGCGGCGACGTGGTCGACAACGCCATCCCCATCCAGATCAGCGAGAATGGTCATCCCATTGCTGCCGGGAATGGTCACACTCTCCTCGCCCACGCCGCCTATTTCCACCAACTCCCCGTCGATCTCCAGGGCAAGTCCCCCGGCGACTCCGGCGGCGGCTGCGACAAACTCTCTGATACCAAACAACCACGCGGACTCCGCAGAACTCATGTCACTCTCCCACTCTGTCGGGACTGCTCATGCACCCATCCGAACGGACCCCGGCGATGACCAACGCCCTCACTGGTTGTATCCAGTGAGAGCATGTGGGCTGCCTGATCCCACCATGTGCGGACCCGTCGCTGGTGATGCCTGAACACGTGCATCCCCACGATCCCCAGCACAACAGGCAGCAGATCCACCCGGATCACGCACACTCCGACGATCAGTCCCGCCGCTGCAGCCAGATACCCGGTGGGAAGCCTCGGTTCCGGAGGCAGCACCTCCCCGTGGAGCTTCGCCAGTTCGCGCATGCCCCGCCGGTCGCCTGACCGGTGCAGCTGGTGGATCTGCGCCTGCCGCGCCAACCGCATCCGGTCATGGGCCTGGATCCATTTCCCGGTTGGTACAACCGGGATCTCCCACCCGGCGGGGTGGCCGGCCACCCGGGCGATGGTGTCCACCAGATCACTGCCGGCGGGAACCGCCTGCGGGCACATGCCCGCAGGCAGGGGCGACAGGACAACCAGACGCCCCACGCGGTGCCAGGCGTCCTGGATGATGGGGGCGTCGATAAGCATGAAACCCCGGCCACCGGGAACCGCGACCACCACATCAGCATCCGCCGACTCCACCACCGTGACATGGGGACGCAGGCGGGCACGCACATCATCCACCTGCCCCGGGTCCGGGCCGATCACCACCACACGGGGCAGAGGTGTCTCCGCCGGCCCCATCGCAGGAACCAATGCCGTGAGCTGGGGAAACCTCGTGGCCAGCGCCCGGATCCCACCGGAGAGCAGCTGCTCACGGACCTCCACCAACTCAGAAACCCCAATCGTGTAATTCTCGGCTTGTTCCTTATCTTCTATGTGCACAAATTTCTGGGGCCCGGTGCGCATGCGGGAGCGCACCCTCCCGGGGAGGTCGCCGGGGTGTACGAGCAGGATCACATCAGCGCCTGAACCCACTGCCGGCCAGGTGGTCCGCACCATGATCGCGCCCGGGATCACCACCTGCACCGGCGCATCCACCGTGCACACGCCGATCCGCGGCGGGCCGGTGAGCTCATGGAGCAGCTCCCGCACGGCCATGCCCGCGGGATCACCGAAAGGGCGCCCCTCCGCCCACGCGGCCACCGCCCGGAAAATCGCCGGTACTGAAGTCATCGCCTCCCCTTCCCCTCATCACACCCCTCACCCCATCACACCCCAGCCGGCGCGCGCCCGCAACAGGTACGCGGCGCAGATCGGACGCCATGATCACAAACCGCCCCATAACTACCGTTTGTCAGACGTCGGTCCTACTGTGTGGGGCGTGTCCCGATTCCCTCTCACCCTGCCCACCTTTGTCAAAAACCGTCGCAGGTACACAGCTGTGCTGCCTCCGGCGGGTCCGGCATGGGCGGGTTCGCTGATGGGAACGGCATCCACCGCATCGCTGCTGGGTCTGCATGGATTTGATACTGCAGCCGGTGCGATGCTGGCGATCGCGATAGCCGTCACGGTGATCATCACCGTGGGGTGGTTGGTGTACCGCACCCCGGGTTTCACACCCCAGGTCATGCCCGCATGGGCGATGGTGTCCATGGGTGTGGTGTCCATGGGCACCGCCGTCATCACGGTGCTGGATGAGCAGCACCACCCGGCTACATGGTGGTTCCTCTTCGGTTGCTGCGTTGTCGGCGGCGCCCTGGGGCTGGTCACCTGCCTGGTCTATTTGAGACTCCTGATCACCGGCCGCGCCGGATCGCCGACGTTCTCCTGGGGCCTGCCGCTGGTCACGCCCATGGTGACCGCCACCTCCGGCATGCGTGTGCATGGCTGGTTGGACAGCATCAATGTGGACGATGGGTACACCACCTTCATCTGGTGGCTGTCCCTGGGCGCATTCACCCTCAGTCTGGTGCTGGCACCGGTGGTGTTCGCACGGGTCTACTACTTCTACTTCGGGCCGCGGACCCACCGGTCGGCGCAGAACCGCCTGGAGCCGATGGCCGCGCCCACGATGTGGATTCCGCTCGGCATCATCGGCCAGTCGACGGCCTGCGCTCAGCTTCTCACCGCCGCTTCCGGCCAGGGAGGGCTGGGAAACTTTTATGGTTTTGTCATGTGCGCGGTGGCGGTACCCGTCGCATTACTGGCCGCGACGGTGCATTACCAGGCCGCATTGCGCGGCATCAGTTACAGCCCGACCTGGTGGGCCAGCACCTTCCCGGTGAGCACCCTCAGCCTGGGCACGTGGTGGTTATCGGCATCAACGGGGCTCGAATGGCTGAACTGGGTCAGCCTGTTTTTGCTGGTCATTCTACTCTTTCACGCCGGTGTGGCCACACTCGGCGGTACCATTGCCCTCATGCGCAAAATGGTGCGCAGGCTGCGTGCGGTGACCGGTGGTCACCGCTGAGATGCTTATCGACGCCGCGCCAGTCCGCCATGGACGACTGTGCGCGGATTGAAGTTTCTCGACTGAACAGGAAAAATGATTCTTAATGTCTATTACTGATAATTCCAGAGAAGAACTGGGTGAACTGCCAGCCGGCCGTCCCCTCCAATCCGAATTCGATAATGATCTCGATTACCCACGCCTGGGTAGCGTGACCTTCCGCCGTGGCACCCTCACGGACAACCAGCAGACGATGTGGAATGAGAAGTGGCCTGAACTGGGTCGCCTCCTGGGCGATGAGCTCATTGACATCGATGCCTGGTTCGGCCGCACCGGTGCCAGAACCATCGTGGAGATCGGTTCCGGCACCGGAACCTCCACCGCCGCGATGGCCCCGCTGGAGGCTGCTACCAACATCGTGGCCGTGGAACTGTACAAGCCGGGCCTGGCCAAACTCATGGGCTCCGTGGTGCGCGGCGGCATCGACAACATCCGCATGGTGCGTGGTGATGGCATCGAGGTGCTCAACCGCATGTTCGCTGATGAGTCACTCGATGGTGTGCGCATCTACTTCCCGGACCCCTGGCCCAAGGCGCGTCACAACAAACGTCGCATCATCCAGTCCGGTCCCCTCAACCTGATCGCCAAGAAGCTCAAGCCCGGTGGTGTGCTGCACGTGGCCACCGACCACGCGGACTACGCCGAGTGGATCAATGAGCTGGTGGAGGTGGAGCCACTGCTCGAGTACAAGGGCTGGCCATGGCCGGAGTGCCCACAACTGACCGACCGCCAGGTGATCACCAAGTTCGAGGGCAAGGGCCTGGACAAGGATCATGTGATCAACGAGTACCTGTGGCAGAAGAGGCACTGATGAACGACGTACACGACACCGTCCACAGCTACGCACCCTCCGACCAGTCTGGTCCGGAGAACCTCCTGTTGGTCTGGGATGCCCCCAACCTGGACATGGGCCTGGGTGCCATCCTGGGTGGCCGACCCACCGCCGCCTACCGTCCACGCTTTGATGCCATCGGCCGGTGGCTGCTTGCCCGTGCCGGTAAGCGTGCCCATGAACTGGGCCGCCGCATCGAACCCGAGGCCACCGTGTTCACCAACATCGCGCCCGGTGGTGCCGATGTGGTGCGACCCTGGGTTGAGGCCCTGCGCAATGTGGGTTTCGCCGTCTTCGCCAAGCCCAAGCTGAGCGAGGATTCCGATGTGGACTCCGACATGATCGACCACATCCGGCGTCGCCATGCGGAGGGTATTCTCCGCGGGGTGGTCGTGGCCAGCGCCGACGGCCAGAACTTCCGCGAGATCCTCGAGGAACTGGTCGCCGAGGGCATCCCCGCCACCGTCATCGGCTTCCATGAGCACGCCTCCTGGGCCGTAGCCAACCCGGACATCGAATTCGTTGACCTCGAGGAGATCCCCGGGGTCTTCCGTGAGCCACTGCCACGTGTCAGCCTGGATCACCTGCCTGATGACGGCGCCTGGCTGCAACCGTTCAGGCCGCTGTCCGCCCTGTTATCCAACCGCACTCAATCCCAGGAGTAACCACCCGTGTTCTCGAGATGGGGCCACTTCGCCTACAACCACAGGCGCATCGTCCCGCTGATCATCGTCGCCGCGATCCTGGCGCTCTACTTCGGCCTCGGCACCAAGCTGGGCGAGCGGATGAGCCAGGAAGGCTGGGATGACCCCGGTTCCTCCTCGACTGCCGCAGCGCAGATCGAGATGGAGACCTTCGGCCGTGACAACAACGGCGATGTTGTCCTGCTGTTCACCGCACCTGCGGGTACATCCTTTGATGACCCGGAGGTGTTCTCCGCTGTCTCCGATCACCTCACCGGAGTGGCCACCTCCAACCCGGATGAAGTCAGCCACATCAACAGCTACTTCGATACCAGGAACCCCTCCCTGCTCAGCGAGGATGGCACCCGTGCCTTCGCCGCCCTGGGCCTGCAGGGTGATGGCGAACAGACGCTGAGGGATTTCCGCACCATCGAGGATCAGCTGGTTCCGGAGTCGCTGCCCGGTGGTGTCACCACCCAGGTGGCCGGCGCAACGGCGGTGGCCGATGCCCTGGATGACGGCATGGCCGGTGATATCCGACGCGCCGAGGTCTACGCCCTGCCCGCCGTGGCGATCCTGCTGCTCTTCGTTTTCGGTTCCGTGGTCGCCGCAGGCATGCCGTTGATCGTGGGGCTGCTGTCCATCATGGGTTCCCTGGGCATCCTGTCCATCCTGGCGGATGTCACCCAGGTCAACGTGTTCGCCCAGTCCGTGGTCACCCTGCTGGGTCTGGGTCTGGCCATCGACTACGGCCTGTTCATGGTCTCCCGTTTCCGTGAGGAGATGGACAAGGGTTCCCCGGTGCCGCAGGCGGTGGCCACCACCACGGCCACGGCCGGCAAGACCGTGGTGTTCTCTGCCGCCATGGTGGCCGTCGCCCTGTCCGGGCTGTTCGTGTTCCCGCAGGCCTTCCTCAAATCCGTGGCCTTCGGTGCAATCTCCGCGGTGGGGCTTGCGGCACTGATGTCGGTGACCGTATTGCCATCAATCTTCGGTATGTTGGGCAAGAACATCGACAGGTGGAGCCTGCGCCGCACCGCCCGTACCGCACGCCGCCTCGAGGACACCATCTGGTTCAAGGTACCCACCTGGGCCATGAAGAACGCCAAGGCCGTCACCGTGGCCATCGTGTTGCTGCTCATCGCGCTCACCGTGCCGCTCGCCGGTGTGAAATTCGGTGGCATCAACGAAACCTATCTGCCCCCGGTCAATGACACCCGTGCGGCCCAGGAGGATTTCGATGAGTCCTTCGCCAGCTTCCGCACCGAACCGGTGAAGCTGGTGGTGACCAATGCGGACAACGCCCAGCTCATCGACATTTATGTCCAGGCCAATGAGGTGGAGGGCCTCACTGACCGATTCAGCGCCGGAGCCACCACAGACGGCACCACCGTGCTCTCAGCGGGCATCGTGGACCGCTCCCTCAATGATTCCGTGGTGAGCCAGCTCCGCGATATCGACGTGCCTGACGGTGTGGAGGTCTACATCGGCGGCACCCCGGCCATGGAGATCGAATCCATCGAAGCTCTCTTTGAGAAGCTCCCCTGGATGGCGATCTACATCGTGGTGGCCACCTTCATCCTCATGGCCCTGGTGTTCGGTTCCCTGATCATCCCCGCCAAGGCGATCATCATGACCGTCCTGGGTATGGGTGCCACACTGGGTATCCTCACGTTGATGTTCGTCGACGGTGTGGGTGCGGATCTGTTCAACTTCTCCCCCGGCCCACTGATGAGTCCGGTCCTGGTCCTGATCATGGCCATCATCTACGGGCTCTCCACCGACTATGAGGTGTTCCTGGTATCGCGCATGGTGGAGGCCCGCGACAAGGGCCAGACCACCGACGACGCGATCCGCTACGGCACCGCCCAGACCGGCTCCATCATCACCGCGGCAGCCCTGATCATGATCGTGGTCTGTGGTGCCTTCGGTTTCTCCGAGATCGTCATGATGAAGTACATCGCCTTCGGCATGATCGCAGCGCTGATCCTGGATGCCACCATCATCCGCATGCTGCTGGTCCCCGCGGTGATGCATCTGCTGCGCGAGGACAACTGGTGGGCTCCCGGGTTCATCAAGAAGGCCTACGCCGTCATGGGGCATGGCTCCGAACCTGATGAGCCAGCCGTGCCCACCAGGCCGCTGGATGAGGGCGAAGAGGTCACGGTCCACGAAGCGGTACCGGCGGCAGGGATGGTCGCCTCGCGGAGTGGCCGGAGCACCTCAGACGACGGGCAACTGGTGTCTTTTGCGGAACTGAAGGCGCGCCTGGACAACCGACCTTCCAAAGATCTCGACTAGGCGGCCGCGTGACCGTACGAGGAGTACTCTCCAACCCCTGGGTCCGCTGGGCATTGTCCCTGGTGGTCCTGGGGGCGATCCTTTTCTTCCTCCGGGAGCACCTTGAGTTCCTCCGCACCGGCATCCGGGAGATCCGCAACGCCAACCTCTCCGGGGTCGGTCTCACCATCCTCATGTTGGTGTTGTCATTCCTCGCCATGGGTGAAGTCATGCGGATCCTCCTGCGCGCCGGCGGACTCAACCCGAAACGCACCGCCACCGCTGCACTGACCTTCGCCTCCAACTCCTGGTCGGTCACGTTCCCCGGTGGCCCCGCCCTGTCCGCCATCCTCACCTTCCAGGTTCAGCGCAGCTGGGGTGCGAGCGTGATCCTGTGCTCCTGGTTCTTTGTGCTCTCCAGCGCGCTGTCCACCATGTGGTTGGTGGCCCTGGGCGTCTCCGCTGTGTTCTTCATGGGGGCGTCGCTGAGCCTGTGGTCACTGTTGTTCAGCCTCATCCTCATGGCGGTGCTCGCCGGACTGGTCTACTGGGCTGCCAACAACCCCGACCGGATGGAGGCCTTGGGCAGATCCCTCCTACCCAGGATCAACCGGGTGATGAGAAGACCGGAGCAGACAGGCGTCGACAAGCTCGTTGAACACCTCAGCCAACTGCGCACCGTGACGCTCACGGCGCGCAACTTCTTTGCGGCCGCCACGTGGTCACTGTTCAACCGGCTTTTCGACGCCGCATCCCTCTGGTTCTGCATCTGGGCCGTCACGGGCGAGCTTCCCTGGTTGGAGGCAGCACCCGACAACACCACCCTCGCCGGAGTCGCACTCGCCTACACCACCGCCAAGATCGTCGGATCAATCCAGGCCACCCCCGGAGGAATCGGCCCCGTCGAGGCCTCCTATATCGCTGCCCTGGTCGCCACCGGCATGACCGCCGTGGACGCCGCCGGCGCCGTGATCATCTACCGGCTCATCTCCTTCATCCTCATGGCACTCATCGGATGGGTCATCTATTTTATCTATTTCACCCCTCGGGGCCTCAAAGCACGCGAGGTCAGGGAAATAGCGGACACCCCAGCAGTTAGCATGGGAGATGTCCCACCTGACGTGGCACGGCCAGCCACCGGCACCGCACCACCTCCCGCCTCCGATACAGCTCCGGAAAGGTCCAAGAAGTGAACCGCTGGTTAGCCCTGCTTTTCGACGCCCTCGCCATCGCCCTCTTCGCACTCTTCGCGCGCGTCGCCCACCAGAGCGACGACATGCCCCTCAGCGTCAGCGGCTGGTTCTCCACCATGCTCCCCTTCCTCGCCGGGGTCTTCCTCGCCTATCTGGTGGTCATCCTCCCCTTGAAGGTCCACGTGGATTCCATCCGACCAGCCGGCCTCTCAGTGTGGGTATTCGCCGTGGTGATCGGCCTGAGCGTGTGGGGCTTCAACAACGGTGGGATCCCCCACTGGTCCTTCATGATCGTGGCCACCACGGCTTCGGCGATCCTGGTCCTCGGGTGGAGAGCTCTCTACCGCGTGATCTGCAAATAACTCCATAAGCGAAACCACTGGGGCAGGTGTGACCCGGCTTCAGTGGAGGTTGGTTACAAAAATAGGATCCGGCCCTCCCTCTCAGCCCCGGCCCGCCCCGCTTATGCGCGGGGAAGCCTGGACGAAAAGGGAGGGCCGGACCACGTGCTCAGCGAGCCCCCACGGTGGCTGCTAGGAGCTGGTGAACCCCATCAGATAGGAGAATAAGGTACTCAGGATATCGATTCCGGAGAGAATTGCCAGAACAGTCATGATGGTTGGGCTCCTTGCAGGTTGGAATATCGGATCGGCGCTAGTTGTGCATATATCGTTCCCAGCTGATTGCGTTACATTTCGACGCTCATCTAAGCCGAAATTTCGCTCCGCCCGATGGTACTCCTGATTCCCACAGAGGGAGTGCTACTGGCGTGTCATGGTGCCGATATGTTCTCCGGTATCATCGAATACCACCAACACAGCACCGTCCAGGGTGGCGGTCTCCGCGTGACTCAGCCACGGATTCATGCCCTCGCACCAGCGTTGAGTGTAGGCCCCCTGGGTGAGGGTGTAGTCAGAGCCATTCCTCTCCCAGGTACCGGAACCTGTATTGCAGCCATCATTGGCACCAAAACTGCCGTCACCATGGAGATGGAGGCGGGTATCAGCGGGAATGTCCGCGCCCCAGACCTCGGAATGCACAGGCGGGCCTGGGGAGTCTGGGAACGCCAGGGTGAGAGACCCCAGCACCAGCGGAGGAATGGCAACGCTGGTCACCACTGCTGAACCAAGCGCACCCAGGATCTCCAGGGGAGTGAGTATGGCCATAGTCCGCACGATAACAGGCCTGTGCGGGATGTCCCAGCACAGAAGGATGACAACTTGGATAAGAAAAGCGCACCGGGGGCATAGACTCTGCCCTCGGTGCGCCGCTTATGGAAGCTGCATGTTACATCGGGAGGATGGTGTGCTTCTTCGGCAGGTCCTTCTCCACCTTGGTCTCCAGCTGTCGGAGTGCCTGACGCAGCACCAGACGGGTGTCGGCGGGTTCGATCATGGCATCGATATAGCCACGCTCAGCAGCGACATAGGGGCTGGTCATGTTTTCATCGTAGAAGTCCATGAAGACCTTCTTCATGTACGCACGCTGGGTTGGGTCCTCGATGGCCTCCAGCTGCTTGCCCTGGATCATCACCACGGCTGCGGCGGCACCCATGACGGCGATCTGTGCGGTGGGCCAGGCGAAGTTGAGGTCACCGGTGAGGTTCTTGGATCCCATCACGGCGTAGGCGCCGCCGTAGGCCTTGCGCACGATGAGGGAGATCTTGGGAACGGTGGCTTCCACCACGGCGAAGGCCAGTTTGGCTCCACGGTGGATGAGGCCGGCGCGTTCCTGTTCCACACCGGGCAGGTATCCGGGGGTGTCCACGACGAAGACAACGGGGATGTTGTAGGCATCGCAGATGCGGATGAACCGGGCACCCTTGTCAGCTGCGTCGGCGTCAATGCAGCCGGCCTTCTCAATCGGCTGGTTGGCCACGATGCCCACGCTCTTGCCGTCCACGCGGGCGAAGGCGGTGATGAGGTTGGGGGCGAACTCCGCCTGGATCTCCAGCAGATCAGCATCGTCGAAGAGTTTGGCCAGGAGGTCATTCATGTCATAACCCTGGTTGGTGTCATCGGGCATGAAGGTGTTGAGGGATTCGTCGTGAGCGATCTCCCCATCCGACGGAGCCTGATACACCGGGGCGGGGTCATCGCAGGTGAGCGGCAGGTAGTCGAGGAGGTCCTTGACCATGTTGAAGGCCTCCTCCTCGTTCGGCGCGATATAGGAGACGTTGCCGTTCTGCATCTGCTGTGCCGCACCACCGAGATCAGCGGAGGTGATCACCTCGCCGGTGACCTCCTTGATCACGGCTGGTCCGGTCACATACATTTCGGTCTCACCGTCAACGGCGATGACGAAGTCAGTGGTCACCGGGGCGTACACCGCACCACCGGCGGACTTGCCCAGCATGATGGAGATCTGCGGGCTGCGGCCTGACAGGGGCAGCTGACGACGCGCGATCTCGGAGTACATGGCCAGGGAGGTCACGGCGTCCTGGATGCGGGCACCACCGGAATCCTGGATACCGATGACGGGACATCCGATGCGGATGGCCATGTCCATGACTTCACTGACCTTGCGGCCGAATGTCTGCCCGACGGAACCGCCGTAGACGGTCTTGTCATGGGCGTAGACGGCGACGGGACGGCCCTCGATGCGGCCGTATCCGGTGACCACACCATCAGAGTAGGGGGCGTCGGGTTCATCGGGGGTCCGGCCGAGTGCGCCGATCTCCACGAAGGAACCTGCATCAAGGAGCGTGTTGATGCGCTGCCGGGGAGTGGTACGTCCCTCTTCATCGCGCTTCTGCCGGGCGCGTTCACTTCCCGGATCCTGCGCCTGGCCCAGTCGGGCGCGCAGGTCCGCAAGCTTCTCTGCAGTGGTGGTGTTACTCAACTTCCGTCAGCTCTCCGTCAGTTCTTCTTCCGGGAAATCTCTTCGATTCGGCGGCTCATGTGAGCACCGACCTTGCCGATCTCCGGCTCATCCACGATGGCCAGGTGGTCACCGTTGAGCTGGATGATCTCCAATTCCTCAACGATAGCCGACCAACCACCGTCCAGATCAATATGGGCATAGTTGGGTTCGAGCTCAATAGCTCCATCATGCATGCGTTCGGCACGGAACAACAACACCGGCACATCCACCTCTGCCCAGCGGGTGAAGTCCAGCTTGTCCAGGATGCGGTTATCCACGAAGGAGGCACGCTGGTGCTCAAGCACACCGGCGGACAATCCGTGGGCGGAGGCATCCGTGGTGGCCAGGAACTCGCCCAGCATGCTCAGCAGACCATCCTCGCCGGCGGTTTCCAGGAACTCATAGGGCACCTCGAACTCCAGACCGTAGGTCTTCTGCGCGAAGGAGGCATAGCGCTCCCAACGGGCACGGGTCTCTTCAGGGGTGTCCGGGATCGGCTGGGATGGGCGGACCGTATCCATCAGCGCGATGGTGACCACATCCACGTCCGTCTCCTGCAGCTTATGGGCGACCTCGAAGGCGAGCGCGCCACCGAAGCTCCAACCACCGAGAATGACCGGCAGTCCCTCGGAATACTTCACAATGTCATCGACATACTCGGCACAGCGGTCCTCGAGGCTGCCCTCGAGTCGCTCCACACCGTAGACGGGGACATCGGCTGGCAGACGGCGCATCAGTGGCTGGTACACCACGGAGGAACCACCGGCCGGGTGGAACATGAACACGGCCGGCGCTGTGGATCCCTCCCCGCGGGCACGCAGGACACGGATATTGCCCTCCACCTCTGTCTCCAGGCCCTCACGGACCAGGTCGGACAGTGGTTCCAGGGTTTCTGCCGCCAGGACCTGTTCGGTGGTGATCTCCACACCGGAACGCTCGGTGAGGCGCTCGGCGATGCGGGTGGCGGTATCCACGTCGATTTCCGCCAGGGGGCTCGTGATACCCGCGGCGGCCTTGCCGGTCAGACCGGCCCAGGTGCCGAACACCATGCGCTCGGAGGCATCACGTGGGGCCACGCCCACGCCGGCTGGGGTCTCATCAGCCACCGGTGCCGATACACCCGCAGCACCTGCCGGATCAGCGAGTGCCGCTGGTGCCTCGGAGATCTCCGTGGCGGCCTCTGCGGCCGCTTCGCCGGCAACCTCAGTGGTGAGCGCACCGATCGGGCCGTCGCTAAGCACCGGGCCGGCAGGCGCCTCCTTGGTGCGGTCGGCCACCAGCTCCTCGACCAGGGTGACCGCGTCGGCCACAGAAGCGTCGCGCAGCACCTGGACCTGCAGGGGCGGGATCTGGAAATCGTTTTCAATGCGGTTCTTGATGCGCATGCCCATGAGGGAATCCAGGCCGAGATCAATCAGCGGGAGTTCGCGTGGGAGGTCATCCACGTCATAGCCCATGGCCTCAGAGACAATCGCACGCATGCGCTCCTCCACCGTCTCGGTGGCGGGATCCCAACGGACAGCCTCGAAATCCAGCGGCAGGTCAGAGAGCTGGGCAGGTGGCTCAGGCAGCTCCGACTCGATCGGCTCGGAGGTCACACCGAAACCCGGGGCGGCGGCGAAGCCTTCAGCAACCAGAATGGTGTTCTCACCGATGACCTTGTACACGGACAGGCTCAGGCCCCCGAGGTTGCGGGAGACCATGGTGGTGATCTCGCCGCTCGGTGGGAGCATGTCGCGCTCATCCACGGCCACCAGGGACGCGCCCGGAAGCACAGCATCAGCGGCGGTCTCCATGACCGCGATTGCGGATGGAGCCAGCTCCGCCACGGTGGTGAAGGCAACGTTGTTGTTCGGCAGGGTCACACGGATGCCCGGCAGATCCGGGGTGGAACCGCTGCTCGGACGGGCGGAGGTCCAGAAACGCTGGTGCTTCCAGGTGATGTGCGGTGGGTCAATGATCTCACCGGCGCCGTAGAGCTGGCCGAAATCAATAGCCGCGCCGTTGACGTACATCTTGGCCATCAGGTCACGCAGCGCCTCGGCGTCGGAGACCTTGCGCTTGAGGGTGAACAGCAGCTGTGTATCAGGCTTGCCTACGGTGAACGCGGTGTTCATCATGCCCATCAACGCGACCGGGTTCGGGGAAATTTCCACCAGGGTGGTGTAACCGGCACCGAAGGCGGCTTCGGTGGCGTCCTGGAAGTACACGGAGTTACGGGTGCAGCGCACCAGGTACTCCGGGTCGTGGACAACATTGCCCGGCTGGTAGGTGACACCCTGATCCACGGAGCTGAACAGTGGGATGGTCAGTGGCTGTGGCTCAATGCCGGCGATCTCGCCCGCGAGTTCACCCAGCAACGGTTCGACGGCGCTGGTGTGGCCGGCGCCCTTGACGTTGAGGAGGCGGGCGAATTTGCCCTGTTCCTCCAGGATCTCCACGAGCTTGATCACGGCCTGGCGGTCACCACCGACGGTGGTCATGCCCGGTGCGGCGTACACGGCCGGCTCGATGTCAGCGAGGTCCGTGTGACCGGCGTTGAACTTCTCCAGGTCCTCGGTGGACAGTTCCACCACGGCCATCGCGCCGAGCTGATCCTCAGGCAGGGACTTCTCACCCTCGCCCATGAGGCGGGAACGGTGGCTGGCGATGAGCATGGTGTCGCGGTCGGATAAACCACCTGCGGCGTACGCTGCGGCGATCTCACCCATGGACATACCCATGACGGCCGCCGGGCGGATGCCGAAGCTGGCCAGCAGGTCGGTCAGTGCGATCTGGATGGCGGTGATGGCCACCTGTGCGGTCTCGGTGTCATAGGTCTGCTCATCATCCACGACGATGTCCATGATGGACCAGCCGGATTCGAACTGGACCATCTCATCCAGTTCTTCAATGCGCTCGCGGAACTGCGGGGACAGCGAGCAGAGATCCTTGATCATCTTGCGGTGCTGGGAACCGAAGCCGGAGTAGACGAAGACGGGGCCGTTGGGGGCCGGGGAGTCGGCTGCGGAGATACCCACGCTGACCTTGCCCTCGGAGACCTGGCGCAGGCGCTTGACGGCTTCTTCGACGGTGCTGGCGAGCACCACGGCGCGGGAGCGGCCGTGGTTGCGACGCGCCAGAGCGCGGGCGACCGGGGTGAGGTCGGCGTCGGAGCGCCCCTCCAGGAAGTCCGCGAGATCGGCGGCTGCTTGTCGACGCCGCGACGGCAGGTGTCCCGACACCGGCAGCGCGACCATGGCGTCGGCGAGTTGTGCGGCCTGTGGCTTAGTCGCCTCAAGCTCCGTGGCGTAATTCTCCGCATTGAACTCGGAGACCACCACGTGGGCGTTGGTACCACCGAAACCGAAACCGGAGACTCCGGCGATGGCGTGGCCACTGTACTGCGGCCATTCCCGTGGGTCCTCCACCACTTCGAGGCGCTCGGCATCGAAGTCGATATAACGGTTGGGGCCGGCGTAGTTAACAGACGGTGGCAGGGTCTTGTTCTGCATGGCCAGCACCACCTTGATGATGCCCGCGGCACCCGCGGCGGACTCGGTGTGGCCGAAGTTTGTCTTGGCAGAACCCAGCAGCGTCGGGGTGTCCGAGTCACGGCCCTGCCCCAGCACAGCACCCAGTGCGGTGGCCTCGATCGGATCACCGAGAATGGTTCCGGTGCCGTGGGCCTCCACATAATCCACGGTGGTGGGATCAACGCGGGCATCCACATAGGCGCGCTGCAGCACGTCGATCTGCGCCTCGGGGTTCGGGGCGGTCAGTCCGTTGGAGTGGCCATCGGAGTTCACGGCGGAACCCTTGATCACAGCGAGAATCTCATCGTTATCGGCGATGGCATCACTGACACGCTTGAGCACGAGCACACCGGCACCGTCAGAACGCACGAAGCCGTCAGCATCATCGGAGAATGCATGGATCTTACCGGTCGGGCTGATCACACCCAGCTCAGCGAAGGCGGTGGTCACGAACGGTGAAGCCAGGATGTTCACACCGCCGGCGATGGCGTGGTCGGCATCGCCTGAGCGGAGTGCACGCACCGCCTGGTGGATCGCCACCAGGGAGGAGGAACATGCAGTGTCCACGTTGACGGACGGTCCACGGAAATCGAAGGCGTAGTTGATGCGGTTGGCCACGATCGCACTGGAGGTACCGGTCAGGGCATAGGGGTGCGCCTCGGCCGGGTCGGCGGCGATCATCATGCCGTAGTCATTGTTGGAGGATCCGATGAACACACCCACCGACTCACCGCGCAGGGTGTTCGGTGCGATGCGGGCACTTTCCAGTGCCTCCCAGGTCAGCTCCAGGAGGATGCGCTGCTGCGGATCCATGTTGGCTGCCTCAAGTGGGGACAGCCCGAAGAACTCAGCATCGAAGCTGGCGATATCCGGCAGGTAACCACCGATGGTGGAGAATTCCTCCATCTTGCGGGCCATGACCTCATCACCGGCGTACTCGGACCAGCGACCGATCGGGAGTTCTCCGATGCCATCGCGGCCCTCCACCAGGAGCTTCCACATCTCCTCGGTGTTGCCGGCACCCGGGTAGCGGGCCGCCATGCCAACCACAGCGATGTCGTGGTTGCCGGGTGCGGAATCAATCGCGGTGAAGTTGAGTTCACGCTTGACATTGGTGCGTTCCGGCTCGCCGTCGATCAGGCGCTGGGCCAGACCACGGATCGTCGGGTACTCATAAGCGATGGTGGCATCCAGGGTGACATCCAGGAGGTTCTCCAGTTCACCGGAGAGCACGACAACATCGCGGGATGAGAGACCGAAGGTCTCCATCGCCTTGTCATCCGTTACTTCTTCCTGCGGAAGCCCGGTGGTGCGGACCACCCAGTCCCGAAGCCAGGTGCGGACCTGTTCAGCGGTCATCTTCTGATCCGACGATTGGCTCTGTCCCATATGGATGGCCTCAGCCTTTCACATCGATTGATTCTTAACACTCATCTGCATCCATCTTCCATAGGCGGCAGGGCTCATGGAGCTGCCTGCCGCCGTGGCCATATATTCCTCGGCCTGAAAGATGCTTATCCAGAACCTTATCGCCCCATGCGCCACAAATGTTTCATCCACAGCTCACAGCATGATTAATTTCTGAAATTAACAAAGGGTAAAGCTTAGCAAAACCAAAGCCCCTGATGGGAATCTGCGACAGTTGGCCTGTGAATCATCCTGGTTTGCCCGTGGGTTGAGGCACCTGGCAAAAAGGGAGCAGTCACCACTTCCGGTGTGTCACCGCAGCGCGGTGGCTGCTCCCCCAGTCCTACTTGCCCTCAGCGATGTAATTGCGCTGATTCACCTTGCGGGCAATCTTGCCGGAGGAGGAACGCGCGATCTCATCAGCGGCGAGGATACGGATATCCTCAGGGACCACACCGTGAGCATTGCTGACCTCAGCACGGATGGCCTCAATGGCGGCGGCGTCACCGGAATCATCGGCGGAGCTGTCACGCTCGGCGAAGATGATGAGCTTTTCCACGTCATCGCCTGGGACCGCGAAGGCAGCCACGGAATCCGCACGGATGTGGGCGGAGGCACGCTGGACGGTGTACTCGATGTCCTGCGGGTAATGGTTCCGGCCGGCGACCACGATCAGGTCCTTGATGCGACCCGTGATGTAGAGCTCATTGTCCACGATCACTCCGAGGTCACCGGTGGCCATCCAGTAGTTGTCATCAGGTGCGCCGGCGGCACGGGAGTTCTCCGCCAGGGGGGTCTTCAGACGGTTGCGGAAGGTCTCTGCGGTGTCCTCCTCGCGGTCGAGGTAACCAGCGGCGGTGTTCTCACCGTGGGTCCAGATCTCACCGATCTGGCTATCCTCCAGCTCAGTGGCGGTCTCCGGATCAACGATCACCAGGTTCTGGGGGGTGGCCACCTGACCATTGGAGATGAACGACACCGCTTCCGGGTGATCCTTCTCCACCAGCTCCACGCGGTTCTCGGTGAGAGCCTCGCGGTCGAAGTAGGAGATCAGTGGGCGGTTCTCCGTCTGCGGGGTGGTCACCAGCAGGGAGGCCTCCGCCAGACCATAGGACGGACGCAGGGACTGTACCGGCAGACCGTAGGGCTCGAAAGCCTCGCGGAAGGTGGTGATGGCCTTCTCAGTGACAGGCTCGGAACCGATGACGATGGCATCAAGTGCGGAGAGGTCAAGCTCCTCGCCCTCGGCAGGCTTGGCGTAGCGTGCAGCCAGCTCGAGTGCGAAGTTCGGCACCACGGTGTACACGTTGTTGTCACCTTCGCGACGGTGGAGCTGCTTGATCCACCGGGATGGCTGCTGGACGAAGTCACGCGGGCTCATGAACTCATTGTCCAGGCCGAGCATGGTGACAAACGCCGCGAGGATGATGCCCATGTCATGGTGCAGTGGCAGCCAGAACACCAGGCGCAGCGGGGTCTGGATCTTCACCGCGGAGAAAATCTGCAGCACGTTGGTGAGGATGGAGCGGTTGGTCAGCACCACACCTGCCGGGGTGCGGGTGGAACCCGAGGTGTACTGCAGGAATGCGGTGAGATCGATCGGGGCGACCTGACGCATGGCGGACAGGCGCTTACCTGCCTCGGACATCATCGGGTTCTCATAGGAGTCCGCCAGGGAATCCGGCAGGGAATCCACCGCGAGGATACGGGGACGCTCAGCTGCTGGGAGGGCGGAGAAGTGCTTGCGCACCGCACCTGCGGAGTGGGAGTTGGTGAGCACAACCACCGGCTCGCAGTCAGCGAAGACAGCGGTGAGGTGATCAGCGTGGCCGGGTTCGGTCGGGTCATAGAGCGGCACCGGAACCACACCTGCGTAGATAGCACCCAGGAAGCTGAAGATGTACTCGGGGCTGTTATTCGCCAGGATCGCGGCGCGGTCACCGATGGTGGCCACCTGCTGCAAACGCCCTGCGACGGCCTTGATGCGGGTGTTGATCTGCTCGCGGGTGTACTCCACCGCCTTGCCCTCACGGGAATCGGTGTAGTCCCAGAAGCGCATGCGCACCTTGTCGCCGCCACCTTCAGCGATGTCCGCCTGGTACATGAACTCAGCCATCGCGGCGAGGGTCATGAATGGAGGCAGGTTCAGCCCACCGTCCTCGTCGAAGAATGAGCCGATCGCTTTATCCAGATCCATAATGTCCCTTTAACTTTGTCGCTAACAGTTCACTGAGTCATTCAGACACATCCCCCGGGGGATGCGCGGCAGACCAATGGTCACCTTGCCCATCGCCCGGGAACTCTGATTCATTACTTTTGGAAATAATATTAGTCGAGCACCGGGGGTGTCCCCCAACTCCCAGGAAATACAGCTGATTTTACATTCATCGGAAGTTGGGAGTTTGCCACCACAATCCCACTGTTGTAGCTCCACCGTGACTAGCTGTACTTCCTTGTGACCTGGTGGCACAAACCGCGATAAATGGGAAGCCCAAACCTAATTAGGCAGCCACATGCTGAATTTCCTAGCCACTCATCAAGCTGTAGTTCAACTACAGGAGCCACCGCTGAATGACTTATCCGCTTTCAACCCAGTTTTCCGCACATCCGACCAAGCCAGAAGTATTAGGCGTGATACCGCTTCACCAGATAAGGGTCGCCATGGACGAAAGAGCTCTTGATAATTCTAGCCAACGAACTGGTTCGAGAGGAGAAACTGAAGCGTCACTGACAGGTGTATTCATCCATCTTTTAGTAGGCCCTGGCCCCTAATAGCCAGGGCTTCACAGTCTCAGAGTTTAGTCTCAAGACTTCTGCTGCAATCAGATTTGATGACGATCAAGGCAATGCGTTGAGAGAACTCGGTGCGGAACTGGAGCCGGACTCACAGCTTAGCCATTCCAAAACTCTATTCCGTTGGGTTTAAACGGTGGCAAGTCCCACAGATACAACCTTCCCCCACGAGAGGTAGTAGATGGTTAATTTTCAATTCTTCTATGGAACCCAGTCGGAACCAGAAGTGAACCACCTATGCCTCGCCACCGAGATCACCAATCCGATGAAACATGGTTGTGACGTGGGGAGCCAAATTCGGCCCAGCCACTTTGAGCAGCCCACCGTTCTTTTTGTGGTGACTACTAATAACCAACTCCGGAAAATAATGTTTCCAGAGTTAGCCTTGGTAGCCATCCACATCTCATAGTGATCAGTTAGGAAGAAGAACGAGAGCGACGGTCTCCGTTTCTACCAATTTGCAAGAGATCCTTGATAGTCAGTGCTCAGAACCTCCACCATCTGCAGTTCGACATACACCGGGTCCTGTGAATCCAAGGGATTTCCAGCAGTAAAAACGTATTTGAGGGGATTTACTTCGCGATCCGTCATCGGTACGAGAAACTCTGGCAAAGTACGGATGCTGTTGGATCTAAGGCTAAGAATTTCCAAAGCTGGCAAGGTCTGAATTCCTTCTGGCACTTGAGTAAGCGCCGCATTTTCCAAGCCGAGTACTCGTAGCGACCTCATCCCCGACAACTCCAAGGGCAGTGCAAATGACGAAGGACCATAAATTCTCAGAGATTTGAGATTACTTAAACGGTTAATGCTATCCGGGATAGTGGTCAAGCGTGGTGAATCGATCACTAGTTCCTCAAGGGAGTAGAGATCACCCACCGTCGGTGGGAGTGATTCAAAAGAATTTCCCCATACGCTGAGAGATTTAAGCATATTTGCTTGCCCCAGTGATGGAGGAAGAGTTTTCAGCCAATCATTCCCACTCAAGCTCAATTGTTCCAACTTTGTGAGCCCCCCGAAAGCATCAGGAAGAGAAGTGATTCCAGTTGAATCCAGCTGGAGGGTCGCCAGGTTTGGATTATGCGCCAATGAATCTGGAAGAGTTTTGAGCGCATCAGCCTGCATGATGTCAACCCTTACTAACCTTCCACCAAGGAACAATTCCTCCGGTAACGATTCAACGGAGCCTATCGAATAAAAATCTAAAACCTCCAAGCTTGGGAATACTCCAGCTGGTTGCGGAAAACCTTCCCAATCCCACGACCAATTTATGTCCATCCGCCTTAAACGCGGAAGTCCGGAAAGATCAGGAATTGATTTGAGATTGGAAACATTTAGGCTCTCGAGATTTAAAGCAAATTGAAGCCCTTCAAGTCTGGCCTCTCCACCAGACCGAGGGTCAAAATTTATAGCTTGGATCGTTTCCATCTCAGCTTGAGAAATCTGATGGTTCAGATCCTCACCTCGATTAAAGTGTTCCTGGTTCAGGTAGGTCCTGAAAGCTCCTCGAGGAACGACGTTTGCCGGATCAAACTCCACGTCCTCGGGATCCACACTCAAACCAGCGCATAGGTCATTTTCTTCTTGGATGGTCAACCAATCGCCGCCCAGACTGTCAGACCAGAGGAGAAGAGAGTAGTTGATAGATACTTTGACATCTCCCTTGAGAGAGCAACTAAGGGATTCATTCCGCAATTGCGCATCAAATCGTGAGCGCAGGACGGTCTTGATACCGAGCTTGCCACGAATAGGAACTATAAACCCGATATTTAGCGCGACTTCGGCACCCGCTTCTACGGAAGCTTCAACATTAAGATCACCGCGAAGATTCTTACTCGCGGAAGTGGAATTCCAAGAATGCTCAAGCGGGCTAACCGTGTCGTTTTTGTACTGAATACCTGTAGTATTTCCTGCATTGAATTTATACTCATATCTGAAACTGCCAGAGGCGGATAGTGATGCCTTCAGAACCACATCAGAGGTGTAAGTGACAGAAATCGGGGTTCCGGGCACCGCGAAATCAAACCTGATGTCTGCAATTTTTTGCTCAACGGAGGCCGAAAATGCCCTGCGTGCTTCAAAATCGGCATCAAACCATGCGACGGACTTCGACTTTAAAGTAAGTTGGTTAACTTTCTTTAAGGAAACGTCAGCGTACGCCTCACCATAGAATTCAAGTGCACCATTGATTTCTGCAGCATCAATGGCAGGTAACTTTTCTGCCAAGTCCATCTTGAATGGAACACCGCCTAACTTCTTGCTGTAGGACGCACCTGACATATACCTCGCGATGGCTGCCTGATCTTCCGGATCGGCGATCCCTTCCCCGTCCATCCAATCCGGCCGGGCTGCAATAACCTCATCGCCTGATAGATAATTACCTACCTCTACGCCTTCGGCAGGAATGATCTCGACATTCTCCACTTGACCGGAGAGGTCGACCAACCCCTTGGTGTCAACAATCACATCGCTAAGTTCACCTTGCCGGGTTGTCACCATCGCCATCTCGGCAGTGTGGTTGACACTAATGCTATCGATGACGAGCAACGCACCCTCTGGGAAATTGACCGATGGTTCAATCGCAAGAATCATTCCCTCGACGAGGTTGTGATCACCCACTTGGTCCGCTGGAATAAGATGATCACCGAAAAGATTTGCAGCAGAGATTCCAGTACCAAAAATAGACTCGATCAGATTTTCATCAGCATTGTCGATCCGGTCGTTCACTACGATGTCATCGATTGATGCCGTAGGAATATCTGCTTCATCCGGATGAATCGGGTCCTCAACTACAGGTTCTGGAACTACGGTCGTGGTTGGGGCCGTCGTGGTTGGTTCCGTGGTTGGGGCCGTCGTGGTTGGTTCCGTGGTTGGGGCCGTCGTGGTTGGTTCCGTGGTTGGGGCCGTCGTGGTTGGTTCCGTGGTTGGGGCCGTCGTGGTTGGTTCCGTGGTTGGGGCCGTCGTGGTTGGTTCCGTGGTTGGGGCCGTCGTGGTTGGTTTCGTCGTCGTTGGCTTCGGGTCGCTCTTGCTGGAACTACCACTGCCACCCAGTAGTGCGAAAATGCCTGCAAGAACTGCTACGACAACACCGGCGACCACACCGATGATCGGGAATCTGGTGTTGCCGATAACCAGAGAATCTCCGTCTACAGTGGGCCAACCCGCCTGCGCAGCTACGGGAGTGATGTCAGAGAAATCGACTTGTTTAAGGGCTGCTTGTTCCGCAGCCACATGGACAGGGTGATCAGGCCCATTTGCAGGGCGAACCTCGCTCATCACCAGTGATACTGAAAGCACCAGGGCGAGGGTTAGGGAAAGTGGTTTGAAAAGTTTCACACCCAAAAATTAACACTCGGAATGGCAACCTCAGCAAGGTTCAGAAGCTCCCACCCCTGCAGGTGCCACAGAAACTGGCGCCCCTAAATTCAGGGGCTTTTCCCGAAAAAGCAGGCACTAACTGCACTTATCTAAATGCTGGGAAAATCATGTGAGATAAATTGCACAGTGCTGGCAAGTTGCTTTGCGGGGGTTTTCGTCGACAAGCACCAAGCACCTAACCGTTTTCAATCAAGTCAACCGCCCAATCCACCAACCAGGCGTTGGTGGTGGTCCCGGGGACCACGTTGGGGTTGGAGGCGTACTGGGCGTGGATGCCGTTGGCAGCCACCATCTCCAGGGCGCGGTCCAGGGCATTGCCGATATCCCGGGGGGCATCGCAGATGGAGTCATTGGCTGCGCAGATGTCGAAGACGCGGTCATTGAGTTCACCGAAACCACCCACGCGGGGGCCACGCATGGTGGCACCGGGGACGATTGGCTGCACGAGGAGGTTGAGAGGCTGCAGGGCCACTTCAGCGCCCACGCCGGCGACCGGGTTGCCCACGGTCTGGCCCACGCCAGGTTCGCGGCGACCGTCCGCAACCAGGGCGACACCCCTGATGCGTTCAGCCGGGATCGCGCCCTGACCTGAACCGAGCTGGGCCGCCAGGTCACCGGCGATCACCGCGCCCTGGGAGAAACCGACGATGACAAACTCGGTGAGTGGGCAATCATTGTGCATGCTGACCAGCTCGTTGGTCATCTTGGACAGACCTTCGGAGCGGGATTCGTCGTAGGTCATCTCATTCTGCGCGTTGATGTTGCGGAACTGCGCGGTGTACGGCAGGGTCCACACTTTCACGGTGTCGGCGTAGTACCGCTCCTGGAGCGGCTGCGTGACCGACAGCATGAAGGACCACGGGTTGGCCGTGGGGTTAACCGGGTCATCGTTGGGTGCTGATTCCCAGGTGCCCGGCGCAGAGATGAACTCCACGGCTGGGCACCAATCGGGCTGCTCCGGGGCCGCAGAGGTTCCGGTGACACCCGGTTCCTCCTGCAGATCGGTCTCATCCGATGTGGTCACATATTGCGCGATACCCACACCGATCAGGGTGAGAATGATCAGGACAGCGATGACGGTAAGGATTTTCCTCATCGGTTAACAATACGTCCGTTCGGCCGTTTCCCGAATCAGGGTGGCAACCTCGTCCGCCCGTTCCTCCGGCACATCCACGCGTCCCTGCGTGATCAGCTGCCCGGCGATGGCATCGACGGTGACGTTGTCATCGCCTCCCTCCAGCGCACGACAGACGGTGCCGGCCGTGGCGATCAACGGCTCCTCCACACCCTCAACATCGATGCCGCCCTCCCGCAGCCCATCCAGCAGATCAAGCTCCTGCGGGGTGCGCTGCGCCTCTGTTGACGGCGCCTCCGTCATCTCTGCCGCAGGTTGGTCCCGCGGTGCCGGCGAGGCCGGGCTGCCGGAAGCGCTTCTCGACGACTCGGTGGTCGTCGTTGTCTCCCGCGTTGCGGTATCCCGCGCGACGGAGGTGGTGGTCTCGGTGGAACCGGAGTTCCCCTCGACGGTGACACCACCGCATGCGGTGAGCAGGACGGACCCGAAGGCCAGGACAGCAACCGAGACGGTTCTGCGCCTGACCTTCATGGGAACCAGTGTGGAAAACTTCACCACTAACGGCTCTCCTCGATGCGACCGTTGACCTGACGGATGGTCCCATTCTGGAAGGTGATGGTCTCACCTCCCGCTGCGATGCGGGACTGGTCGGTGGTGGGCCAGCCGTACTCGCCCTGCTCGTAGCCCTTGGCGCCCCAGGCGTCGAAAAGCGCGCCGTAACGGATGAAGTGGGCACCGGACGCTGCGGACCAGTAGATGTTGCCGTTGGTGAACTCCTGGAAGGCACCACCGGCGATCAGGCGCTCATTGCCCGTGGGCATGCCGAGGGTGGATGCGGTATCGCCGTCCATGTACTTGGCTGCGATGGCACCACGGACCCAGTAGGCCTCGTCATTGTTGGAGCGGATGACATAACCGCCCTGGAACTCCTGGGCCAGTCCGCCATTAAATTCCTCTGCAGGGCCGACCGGGTAGCCGAGGCCGCCACGCTCAAAACCCTGGGTGCCCCATGCAGCGAGCATGTCACCCGGGATCTCCCACGGGCCGGTGGATGGGGACCAGTAGATGGATCCGTTCTGGAAGTGGACATAGCGGCCAACTCCGTCCGGGGTCCTCAGCTCGGTGGTGGTGGGGAAGCCCAGCCAGGAGTCAGGTCCACCCAGTTCGGAGTAGCGGGCGTTGATCCGTCCGACCAGTCCATAGGCACCGGTCTCAGCGGACCAGTAGGCACGGCCGTTGGCGAAGTCCTGGACCTGGCCACCTGCAACCGCGTACTCATCGTTCAGGCAGGAACCGAGGGCTCCGTCTGCGGTGGCATCGGCGATGGCACCGCTGGCGACGCAGTCCGCACCGCGATCCTCGGTGGACATACCGAGGGAATCAGCCATGTATGGCCATGCCTGGGTCAGCTCGAACTGCCAGTACGGCCAGGCGTGGACGCCGGACGGACGGAAGCTCTCATTGACCTCCACGCCTGCACGCCTGGCGGCATCAACGAAGGTCTGGCTGGTCATGCGGGAGATGAGCTCCAGGCCCACACCGGCGGCATTGGCCGGACCGGTGGCAGGGGATCCGTCCTGACCGTAATCATCAGTACCGGAACCGGCGGAAACATAGACCGACATGCCACGGAGGGCAGCAACATTGCGCTTCGGGTCATTTTCCAGCCAGCGCTCAGAACCGGCCTCGCCCCACATGGCGTTGACGTTGTATCCACCGGCATCGGCAAGTGCAGCACCGATGGCAGCCGGCATGGCGGAGGAGGTGGTGTCCAGGTAACCGGAGTAGGAACCGACGAAGCTGAACATCTCCGGGTGGTGGGTGGCCAGGTTGGCCGCGGCGGTGCCACCCATGGAGATACCATTGATGGCGCGTTCACCGTTGGAACGGAAGCCGTTGGTCAGAATCGGGGTGAGTTCCTCAATGAGGAAGGTCTCCCACTGGTAGTTCTTTCCATTGTTGGGCTCATTCCAGTCGGTGTAGAAAGAGCTCTCACCACCGACGGGCAGCACAATGATCGCATTCTTATCTGCGAAGAACTGCTCGATGTTGGTCTCGATGGTCCAACCCGACTGCTTCTCGATGGCACGCAGACCATCCAGTGCCCAGATCTCCGGGAACTGACGATCCGGGGATGAGTACCAGTCGCGGGGCAGCAGCAGCTGCACCTTGATCGGGCTCTCCGGCATGGCCGCGGATTGGATGCTTAAGACCACGTGGTGGGAGGTGACCCACTCAGCGCTGTTGACGCGGACGCCTTCAGGCAGGTTCTCGATGGCCGGGTAGGTGACCTCACCCTGAGGCAGTGCCTCATCGCGTGGGCGGAGGTAATCAGTGAGCCCATCGGCGATGCCACCGATCACACCACTGTCAATGAGCTCGGAGGATCCGAAGGAGGACTGCGCCGCCGCCGGGGATGCCAGTGAAAGGCTCAGTGCGATTGCCGTCGGCACAGCGCCAGCTGCGATCCAGAGGGAACGGCGCCTGGACTTAGGTGAACGTGATGCGGTGTCGCGCATGAAGTTGTCCTTCTCGTTATTTTTCGTTTGCGGCCTTCACAGACTGTCCAACTTACTTCACCCTGGCCCGATCCGGGAGTTCCCCGCTCCCCGACCGGACCTTAAGTGAATGAGGAAATGTCTGCCTGATTTGAGAATGTTCAGTTCTTCACTGTTTGTCGCCAGCCGGGACAGAAGGGTTACACCTGTGGGGTGTGAGCACTTCATAAAAAATCCTGACCGGACTCCAGATTGCCCTCAAGTTTAAGTTCAACTTGAGACTTTTTACAATGACACACCGAAGAATACTGGTTGTTTGCCAATCCGTCAGCCGAAACCGCCCCCCATTCAGGGTTCAAAGGGGCGGCACATCACGCAACAAGACGAACGGGCGAGGCTCCGGCCAATCAGCAGAGCCCCAAAAGTGACTACCTATAGGTGAAATAGGCCATAGCTGGGGGTGTTGTGGCGGCATTGCCCCAGCACGGCACCCGCCCCCGCTCCCAACCCTGAGAAGCAAACTTACGCCTTTTAAATGTGACCATTAGGATTCTTAGATAATACTTAATACCCACTTCTAGGACGCGAAGGAACCCCCATGGACTTTCTGCACCTTGTCTGGGTTGTCCTCGGCATCGGCGTCATGCTGCTGCTGAACATCAAATGGAAGATCAACGCGATGCTCGCGCTGTTGGTCGCTGCTCTTCTCATTGGTGTTCTCGAGGGCTTCCCCCTCATGGATCTACTCAATACAATCCAAGCTGGATTCGGCTCAACCCTCGGCTCCCTGGCCATCATCGTCGTTTTCGGTGCCGTCATCGGTAAATTAATGGTCGACTCGGGCGCCGCAGCCCAGATCGCAGACACCCTCATCGCCAAAATGGGTGTGGGCAAAGTCAAGGTGGCCATGGTCATCGCCGGCACCGTCTTCGGCCTGGCCATGTTCTACGAGGTCGCCTTCATCATCCTGGCACCACTTGTCATCGCCGTGGCGGTTGAGGCGAAGGTCCCATTCATGAAGATCGCCATCCCGGCGGTCGCAGCCACCACCACCGCCCACTCGCTCTTCCCACCGCAGCCCGGCCCGGTCGCCCTGGTGGATGCCTATGGTGCCGATATCGGCATGGTCTACATCCTCGGCATTGTGGTCGCCATCCCGACGGTGTTCGTCACCGGTTGGATCCTGCCGAAATTCCTCGGCAACCTCGACTACCCCGTTCCGAAGCTGCTGCGCGCCGAAGAGCCTGTCGCGGTGGAGGATCGCCCCTCCTTCGGCATCTCGCTGTTCGTCCCACTGATTCCCGCTCTCCTCATGATCGGTGCCACGATCCTCAACATCTGGCTCACCGAAGGGTCCCTGACCCACTCCATCGTGAACTTCTTCGGTTCCTCCGTGGTGTCGGTGTCCGTGGCCATGATCGCGGCCTTCTACTTCTACGCAATCCGCCCCAAACGTGGCATTGACTGGGCCATGGAGAATTTCGAGGGTGCCATCAAGTCCATCGCCATGGTGGTGCTCATCATCGGTGCGGGTGGGGCCCTCAAGCAGGTGATCATCGATACCGGCATCGGCGACTACATCGGTTCCCTCATGAGCGCCTCGTCGCTCTCCCCGTATCTCATGGCCTGGCTCATCACGGTGCTCATCCGTTTGGCCACAGGCCAGGGTGTGGTCTCCGCGATCACCGCAGCAGGCATCATCTCCGGCGCCCTCATGGATCCGACGGGCGTTCTCATCGGTGTGAACCCCGCCCTGCTGGTGCTGGCCACCGCCGCGGGTTCCAACACCCTCACCCACGTCAACGATGCCTCCTTCTGGCTGTTCAAGGGCTATTTCGACCTCTCGGTCAAAGACACTCTCAAGACCTGGGGCCTGCTCCAGCTGTGTAACTCCCTCGTCGGCCTGGGCGTGGTGATGCTGCTCAGCGTGTTCATCGGTTAACACACCGCTTATCCACGCCCCACCCCTCAGGTGGTTGCGGCAACGAAAAATGTCCGGCTCCCCAGGTGGGGAGCCGGACATTTTCATGGTGTGGACTTACCAGGCATTCATGACGTTGAGGACACGGTCCCTGGTCTTGTGTAGCTGGGAGTTGAACTCAGTCCAGCTGTGGATTCCGGTGTTGGGGTAATCAGCAGTGACGTTGAGCCCCTCCAGGCGGGCCTTGGCCTCCCAGACGCGGGTGGAGGTCATGGAAATGAATTCGAGGACGGATCCATTGATGCGATGATCCACGCGGGTGCCGTTATCCTGGGGTCCCCACAGACCGGATGCCGCAGAGACGTAGACATCCTTGCCACGCAGGCCGCCCATGTTCCAGAAGGGATCATTTTCGAAGCGACGCGGGTTGATGATCGATCCATACATGGCATTGACGTTGAATCCGCCGGTGTCCAGCATGGCCAGGCGCAGCATGGTCTGCATGCCAGGTGCCGTGGTGTTGAGGTATCCCGAGTAGGACAGTGCCTGACGGAACTGGCCCGGGTGCTTAGCAGCCAGGTTCAGGGCCGCGGTACCACCCATGGACAGGCCAGCGATGGAGTTATTGTTACGGGCAACACCGAAGTGCTGCTCGAGATAGGTGGGCAGCTCAGCGGTGAGGAAGGTCTCCCACATGTAGATGACCGGCTCAGCAGAGGACATGGTGGCAGGGTTGTTCCAGTCCGCGTAGAAAGAACCGGCTCCGCCAACGGGCATCACCAGGGTGATGTTGTGGGGATCGTAGAGTGCAGCAGCATTGGTGTCGACCAGCCAGGCGTTGGACCAGTTGGTGGCACGCATGCCATCCAACAGGTAGAAACCTGCGTTGCCACCACGCTGTGACGGCTGGATCTGGACAGTAATATTACGGCCCATCGCTGGTGAATAGACATCACAACGCTGCACCCCATTGCCTGCGCCATCCCAGTCACAGAAGCCTGTCGCGTCGGGGCGCAGCCAGCCACGGTTGTTGGCTTCGGCTGTGCCGGTGCCAACGACCATGAGACCAGCCGCCGTGATGAGCGCTACCAACAGGGCGATGAGCTTCTGGCTCACCACGCCGGCACGCGAAAATACGGACATGTTTCTCCTCCGGCAGAAATAGTTTTGAGAATTCGGCGTCAGCTATGCCGAGCATCTTGTGGGCCTATCTCGATTAACCACCGACACGTTACCAATACGTGACAATGTTGGGTAGTCATGAAGAATCCCTGACCGTGGTTTCAACAGTCACTGTGAAGGGTAGAGAGGTTCCCCGCGGGGCTCGTCAAGGTGTATTTCCACTGGCCAGGCGATCAGCGGAAGTCCTGACAAGGTATCAGCCGGAGGGGCATCAAATTCTTTCAGAAGATCAGCCGGATCATCAGAAATTTCTAAGGTTCGCCCACCAGTGAGGGAATATTTCATATTGTCCATGAAACGGCTGAAGGACATCGGCTCGCGGTAAACCTGGAACAGCTCCACCAGATCGGGGTGCCTCAGTGCCTGACGCGCCTGCTCGGCCATCTCCGGATCGAGCCAGCCTGGGGTGTTCTCCAGAGGCGTGGCTGAATCAGCCACCTGCCATTCCAGGGCCATCAATTTATCGTGGCCGATGCGACCGCCCTCAATACGCGGCTGGCGGGCCGCCAACGGGGTCGCCAGGCCAATGAGGTCAGTCACGCGGACATCAAGAGGTGCATTCATCGACGTCATCCCCAGGTTCACCATGAACACCGTCGGTGGGAGATTACCCAGATCGCCAGCCTGAGCATCGTCCATGCGGGGCGTGGTGATCCACGTATTACCATTGCCCTCCATGGTCCTGATAGCCAGTTGCTGGCCGGTCGGCTCCACCAGAGTCTGCTCCTGCATGACCTCCACGTAATCCGTCATGGATCGCACGGTCAGGAAATCCTCGGCATAGAGAGGCGGATTGTCGTGATCGCGGTTGGTGAAGTCGATCCAGAACTCACGCTCATCCACGACATCACCCCCCTGGTCCTCCCAGTTGTGCCCATTGACGAAGATGACCGTGGACCAGATCCACACCGCCACCACCAACACACCCGACACCAGATCCTGCCAGGTGCGGTCCACCACGCTGATCGGAATGACAGCCATCGGCAGCAACAAAGCGAACAGCGGAGGCAACAGCATGCGGGCGTGCATGAAATCACCACCCACGCGGATCACATAGAGGAAGTGGATGAAGGCACAGATGACCACCAGGGCGATGACCATCGCGGGAGTGCGGAGGTGGAGACGGGTGGGGCGTCGAAAAGCATCACGGTGACCACGGGTCACCGTCACCAGACCTGCGGCGATCAGCAACGCCAACCCCAGCCAGAGGTTATACGGGCCCGTGAAATTGAGGACATAATCCCAACCCGTGCCCCACATCGAATCCGACGCCGACTTAGCCACCGCCGTGTGCGGCACGATCAGACCGTAAAAACCCATCCGGAAGATCTGGTACCCGGCCGGCACCGGCAGAGCCACGGCGATGATCCCCAGCATCACCTTCCACGAAGGGGCGGAAACCAGCAGCAGAATACCCGTGAGCCCTCCATAGAGCGCCAACTCGGGGCGAACCAACCAACTGATGCCCGCCCAGAACGCCAACGCATAGGTAACGGCACCCGCGTTGAGACGATCAGTGGCCCGACGCCCCTTCGACGCCGGGCCGGAGGTTGCCCAGAGGACCAGCAGCAACCACCACACCGCGATCCAGAACAGAGCCAGGCCCCACTCAAGACCCGACGTGGCAAAATCCCGTGCCGGCGACAGACTGAAATAACCGATCACACCCGCCGGGAGCAGCACCACCAACCTGTGTCGGTGCAGATGCGCGGTACCCAGCACACCAATCACCGCCGCAGCCGTGGTGAACAGGATGGCCAACCACAGGGCGATATCCTCCAGACGCATATCGGAGACCAACGCCCACAAGTAGATCAGGTACTGCCACAGCGTGGAAGTGTTGGCCTCCACCCGCTCACCCGCATTGAATACCGGACCATTGCCCGCCAGGAGATTACGGACAGTACGCAGAACGATCAGCCCATCATCACTGATCCACCTGCGGGTCCATCCCGCCCAGAACGCAAAGACACCCGCGGTCAACGCAGCAAGAATCGCGGTGATCAAGGTGATGTTCGGAGCGCCCTTCGGGGACTTCTGCGAAGGTTCGGTCACTGCCGTGGAGGCCCCGGGTTCTGGACGTGGGGTGGTTAACGTCATGAGGCCACATGCTAGCACCGCAGGGTGCCTCCATAGTTAATGGACATGCTGGTCAGAGGCCATTGCCCAGCAACTTTCCTGTGTGACTTCGGTTTTTCTCACCTGCTGGGGGTGATCAGCTCATGTGGGGCGCACGGTTTTGCCCGCCGGCCCGCGCTGGGCCCGCGCTGGCCTGGATGCGAGGGGCTGGGTGTGCAAAAGGGTACAAGTTAGGTCGGCAACAGGGCCTGTTCGTGGCCCAGTCCGTACGGTTTTGCCCGCGGGCCTGCGCTGGACCCCCGCTGGCCTGGGTGCGGAGGGCTGGGTGTGCAAAAGGGTACAAGTTAGGTCGGCAACAGGGCCTGTTCGTGGCCCAGTCCGTACGGTTCTGCCCGCTGGACCCCCGCTGGTCTGGGTACGGAGGGCTGGGTGTGCAAAAGGGTACGAACTACCCCGACAACAGGGCCTGCGCGGAGCCGAGTCCGTACGGTTTTGCCCGCCAGGCTCCGCCAAACAAAAAGTTGGCCTGTGAGCAGCATCTCGCTCACAGACCAACTTCCACCAGATCCAACCAGTTACAAGGCCGGCATGATGTAGACAGCCATCACGATGCAGAACAGCCAGGCCAGTGCCAGCACCTGGAGGGTCCGGTCGCTCAGGGCAACTTCGTCTGGGGCACCGCCGTCGCCGGTATCCACACCAGCTGCATAACGGAGGATGGCCACGGTGAAGGGCACCATGGAGATCTGGTACCACGGGCCCGCGTCAGAAGATGCCTGGGAGAGATCGAAACCCCACAGCGCGTAGGCCATGACCACGGCGGTGGCGGACAGTGTCCACACAAAACGCAGGTAGGTCGGGGTGTAGCTTTCCAGGGATTTACGGATCTTGGCGCCGGTGCGCTCGGCGAGGAGGATCTCGGAGTAGCGCTTTCCAGAGGCCATGAAGAGGGAACCGAAGGCGGCGACCAGGAGGAACCATTGGGACAGTTCGATACCCGCGGCCACACCACCGGCCATGGCACGCAGCATGAAGCCGGAGGAAACCAGGGCGATATCGATCACCGGCTGGTGTTTCCATCCGAAGCAATATCCCAGCTGAAGCAGGATGTATACACCGACCACTGCTGCCAGGGCGATGCCGTCGGTGGCCAGGAAGGACAGCCCGACGGCGGCGACGATGAGCACAACAGACATCGCATAGGCGAGGTTGATCGGCAGGACGCCAGCGGCGATGGGGCGGAAACGCTTGGTGGGGTGGGCTCGGTCGGCGTCCACGTCGCGGGCATCGTTGACAAGGTAGACCGCGGAGGCCGCGAAGCAGAAGACAACGAAGGCGAGGGCTACGTCGAGAAGCGTGCGTTGGTTGAAGATCGCGTCGGCGCCGGCCGCGAGCGGGGCCGCGAGCACCAGGACGTTTTTGACCCACTGCTTGGGGCGCAGGGCCTTGATCATCGCATCGGGGAGGTTCTTCGGTGGTTGACGTTTCTTACCGTCGTTCACCAGCGCCGAGGTGTGCGGCTCTGACCCCAGGTATTCGTGTTGATGTTCCTGATTCTCAACTGTCTTGTCGCTCACGCGGTTGCCCTTTCAAACTTGTGGACGGCTTCGGCGGTGGCCGCGCCCAGAATCGTGCCCGCGAGCACATCCGTCGGGTAGTGGACTCCGAGAACCATACGCGATAAAGCCATCACGGGAATGCCCAACAGCGGCAGGGGTGACTTGGTGATGCGTGCCAGGTACACCATGGTGGCGGTGGTCGATGTGGCGTGGGAGGACGGGAAGCTGAGCTTCGATGGTGTTCCCACACCGATCTGGATCAGCACGTCATTCGGGCGCGGGCGCCGTACGATGCGCTTGATGATCACCGAGGCCGCATGACTGGCCAGCGCCGCAACAAAGAGGCCAGCCCAGGAGCGACGGCGACGCTTATCCGCGACCACTCCGACTGTCCCGAGTGCCAACCAGCCGGCGGCATGTTCACCGAGGAGGCTGAGCCCCTTTGCGGTGGGGAGCACAGCAGGCTGCGCCAGAAGATTCTTCTGGATATCAACCAGGATCTGGACTTCTTTATTGCTCATTGAAAACCTTGCCCCATGACTCGCGGCTGATCAGTTCAGGATGTGCACTGCGGTAGCGGGCGCGTAGTTCGTCGAAACGCTCTGCGACCTGCTTCTGCAGGTGCAGGGCCTCCTTGCCCAGTTCCTTCGCCTTGTCACGGTCGCGTTTGCGATAGACAACGCCACGGCCGTCCGCGGTGGTGACGGTGGCACCGTCGACGCGGGAGAGGCTGAACCAGCGGGCCTCGATCGGCGCGAAGTTGGCCTGTGGAACATCGTGGTGTTCCTTGTTTTCCTTGGACAGGGAATGCTTGAGGCCCTTGGCCAGCCACACAGCCTTCTTGATCGGGGCGAGACGGCCACCGATGTCCTTGGTGGGCACACCCGGCGCGCCGGTGGCATGGGGTAGTTCGGCGGCAGTCGGGACCACCACCGCATCCGGGTAGGTCTTGCGGATCGCAGCGATGCGAGGCAGGGAGGTCTCGAGGATGTCGAAAAGCTGCTCAGGGCCTGCGAGGAAGTCCTTCATGGCCTCATTCTGGATGGCCACGGTGGAGTATTCCAGGCAGAGCAGGTGCTTGAAGGTGGCCTTCTGCATGGAGCGGACGATGCCGTCGACGGAACCCTCATGGTTCATGGCTGCCACGATGAGGCGGTTGCGCAGGTGGAAGTAAGCCTGCCAGTCAATCGCGTCGTCTTTGTCGGACCAGGCCATGTGCCAGATGGCGACGCCCGGCCAGGTGGCGGTGGGGAAACCGTTGGCACCTGCGCGCAGTCCGTATTCAGCGTCATCCCACTTGATAAAGAGTGGCAGGGGCTGGCCGATCTTCTCTGCGACAACGCGGGGGATCATGCACATCCACCAGCCGTTGTAATCAACATCGATGCGGCGGTGCAGATCCCGGGAGTTCGGGGCGTCCGGATCGTCGTCATAATCACCGCGATCGGACAGCGGGTGTTTGGAGAAGTCGTGGTCATAGTGGACATGCGGTGCGGAGGTCCACATGAAATCATGGCCGCCGACAACCTCGCCCATGGAATGCAGATGGCTGCGTTCCTGGAGGTTGAGCATCTGCCCACCCACCAGCATGGGCGACTTGGCATAACGGGCGACCTGCAGGGCACGCAGGACAGAGTCCGGCTCGATGGCGATGTCATCGTCCATGTAGAGGATATAGGGGCTCTTCTTGGCGCCAGCTTCACCGGTGCCATCGACACCGCCGAGGGCCTCGAACATGATGCGGGAATAACCACCGGAGCCACCGAGGTTGCCCTGACGGAACTCGAAGAAGCGATCACCGAAGTGTTCCGTGGCTGCCTTGTAGCCGGGCTCATCAGCAGGATGCTTGTTGCCCTGGTCCGGCATGATCACGGTATCAATCACTGCGTCCACAGCCGGGTCGGAGGCGAGTGCCTCCAGAGCCGCCACAGCATCAGCGGGGCGGTTGAAAGTGGGGATGCCGATGGTGGCGCGGGCCTCGAACGGTCCGACTTCGGTGCCATCAGGCATAATCTGTGCCTTCGGGGCGAAGGGTGCGTACCAACCGGCTTCGATGATTTCCGCGTCGGTTTCTGCGGTGAGGTCGAACCAGATCCAGCCACCGTCTTCGAAGGGGGCGAGGGAGACCTCGAACTCGATGGTCTCATCCCGGACCACTGCGCCGTCAACGCCGATGCGGGCACCGTCGATCTTGGAGCGGTAGAGATCCACGCGGGCCTCGCCCTTGATCTCCAGTTTGAGGATCACGGAATCAAGCTGTGACCAGCGACGCCAGTAGCTGGCGGGGAAAGCATTGAAGTAGGTCTGGAAAGATACTTCCGCACCGGCAGGCACGGAAACGCTGAAACGGTCCTCCCATTCCAGGCGCTCCTTATTGATATCCGCCTCGAGCAGGTACAGGGACCTGACATCTGCTGGCTCGCCTCGCCTCGGCAGGAGCACGCGCTGTAGCTGCTCAACCGCCAGGTTCGTTGTGCTCATTGACGTATCTTCACCCTTCATTGAACTCAGAATTATCCGATCTCAAGCGTAGTATCCACTCCCCCGGTTCACAGAACTTACGCGCCGCACCAACCCTGGAAACTCCATGGGAGGATGCAGGGAATCACCACACCGACCCACAACAGCGGACCCCCACCAGCCGGTAGAACGAATTTAATTCAAAGTGGCTTTGGTTGCCCACGAGGTCGTGCACTACGTTCAGACCCAACCTGAACTCACAGGTTTCTTGCGCTTCCAACTACCGGAGCCCCGGTTTATCGCAGGCAAGCGTGCCCCTTTAATGCAGTACTTCCGCTTGAAAGGCACGCATCAACATGGATATCCGAACCCTCATTGATACCCGGGCGATGACCCGGTATCAGTGGTTCATCATTGCAATAGCTACATTTCTCAACGCCATGGATGGATATGACATCCTCGCCATGGCCTTCACCGCCAACTCCGTGGCAGCTGAATTCGGTTTGAGCGGATCCCAGCTCGGGTTCCTGATCAGCCTCGGCTTCATCGGCATGGGCATCGGTTCCCTCACCTTCGGGCCCCTGGGCGATCGTCTGGGGCGCCGGCCGATCCTCCTGGCTGCCCTGACCCTGGACGGCATCGGCCTGCTGTGGTCCGGTGTGGCCGGTTCCGCCACCGAACTGGGTATGGCCCGCCTCCTCACCGGCATCGGCGTGGGTGGTGTACTAACCGTGGTCACCGTGATCACCAGTGAATACTCCAATAAACGCAACCGCGGCATGGCGATCAGCATCTACGCCGCCGGATACGGGGTGGGTGCCACCCTGGGTGGTCTACTCGCCGCGCAACTGATCCCCACCGTGGGCTGGCGCGTGGTGTTCCTGGCCGGTGCGGCCCTCAGTGCTGTCGGCCTCGCGGCCGTCTGGGCGTTCATCCCGGAATCTTTCGACTACCTGCGCCACCGTGATGACCAGGCCCGGGCAAAACAGATCGCAGGTCGGTTGGGAATCAGGGAAAAATTCACCCTGAACCCTCCGCTGTCCGCAGGTTCCCAACCCCGCAGCGGCATCACCGCGGTGCTCAGCCCAGCGTTCAAGCGCAACACCCTCAAACTCTGGGGTGCGTTCGCCCTGATCACCATCGGTTTCCAGGTGGCATCATCCTGGACTCCGAAGCTGCTGGAAGATGCCGGCATGTCAGCACAGCAATCCATCGTGGGCGGTTTGCTGCTCACCCTGGGCGGTTCCCTCGGTTCGCTTCTCTATGGGTGGCTGACCACACGATTCTCCGCCCAGCGCGTGCTCATCGTCTTCAGTATCGGTTCCGCGGTGTTGTTGGTGGGGTTCATCTCCAGCATCGCGGTGGCCACGATCGCCTTCAGCCTCGGCGTGATCACGGGCATGCTGCTCAACGGCTGCATCGCGGGCCTCTACTCCATCGCGCCTCAGGTCTACTCCGCGGGCATGCGCACCACGGGCGTGGGCATGGCGTTGGGCGTGGGCCGGATCGGTGCGATCCTGGCGCCGCTCGGCGTCGGTGTGCTTATCGACGCCGGCATCACCCCCTTCCATATCTATCTCATCGTCGGGTGCATCATGCTGCTGGGTGCCACCACCCTGCGGGGCATCACCCTCCACCGTGAGATTCATGTGGTTGTTCCGGAGCCTGTCCTGGTGGAGAAATGATCACAATCCTGCGAACCCATTGAGCCGATGGTGGCCTGGGCCTAGTCTGGCGATATGGCCCCACGAACATTGATCAAAGCTTCCGCCGGATTAGCTGCGGGCGTACTGCTGCTTTTCTCAGTTCCCCTCGCCGGCGCCCAAACCACCATCACGGACCTTCAGGTCACCGTGGTGGATGGCGCTGAGGAGATCTCCGCGGAGGATGAACAGTGGTTGATCACCGACACCCCGGGGATTGATTTCCCTGACGCGGTCCGCAGCGTTCGCTACATCACCTTCAGCGAGAACTCCTCCAATCTCAATGATGATATTGAGGAGCTGCTGCGCGCCGAGTATCCGGAATGGATCCAGGAGGATTCCTTCGCCCCGGGTGAGCTGATCATCGCGGTTGGTTTCGACCCAAACCAGGTGGGCACCTACGCCGGAAATGATGTTGCAGCTGCCACCAGACTTGCTGAACAGGACCGGCTGGATGCCATCAATGATTCCATGAAACCACTGCTGCAAGACGGTAGAACTGCACTGGCTATGTTCGAAGGCTCCCAATCAGTAGCTGATCCCACCGTGATCAATGAACCTTCAGAAACCAACTGGTGGGTCGTCGGAGGCATCGTGGGTGGGATCGGAGTGGTCGGAGCTGGCGCAGTGGGAATGGGTGTAGTGGCCAGCAGGAAGAACAAGGCCAAGAAGGCACGCGAGAACTTCGATTATGCCCAGAAACACTATGGCGAGACGGCACAGCAGCTGGATGGGATCAACATCCGCGCCCATTCACTGACCTCTCCCCTGGCCGATGATGAATTACGACGCCAGTGGGACGATGTGAATACCCGCTTCCTGGAGGTCAATGACACCTTCGGCACCTTCGGCGATCTGTCTGCCGCCTCTGAGGACAAGGCCTTCCTCGCCCATGCAGCTGCCCTGGAGACGGCCCGCACCACGGTGACCCAGATGGAGACTGCCCAGAAGAACATTGACACCCTCTATGACATGGAACATGGAGATGAAGGTGTGCGCCGCCGGGAACTGACCCGCCTGCGGGAAGATATCCAGGAGGCCCGCCTGGAGATCAATGACAAGGACTCCGTCCTGGATGACACCCTGCAGGAATTGATCAACCGCATCGAGGGAATGTCCACGGCCTCGCCCACCTTCATGGATGAGTATGCCCGCGTGATCCGTGATTATTCCGCCGCCCTGACCGGGGTGGAGAAGCACATGGAGGAGGTTGAACGCACTGAGCACTCAACTCCGGCCATCTATGACAATGACTGGCGCGTGGGCACCGGCTATAACTCCTTTGTGCCCTTCTACATGATCAGCACCTGGCATGCAGCGGATGTGAGTGCGGCCTCGGCTGCCTCATCCGCTGGGTCTTCCAATACCTCATTCAGCAGTGGGTTCTCCGGGGCGGGTGGCAGTTCCGGCTGGTGATGCGGGGTAGTTGCGGGCAACAAATATCAGCCAGATGAAGAATCCGGCAATCGGTACCACCAGGGCGAGGAGACACCAGAGGATCACAGTGAGCCAGCTGGAACCGCGTTTGCGTTCAATGACCGTGATCAGCGCCCAGTAAAAGAGAATCACAACCAGCGGGATCAAGGACCAGACAATGTCATAGGTTTTCGGCATCAGTATGGAGTCGCTATATTCCATAGGCAGCGCAGCAGAAGCAAACACGTCATCATCCTTTTAGTTGGTGTTGGGCTCCCGCTACGCTAACACCGGTCGGGGGGGATACCAGCTGATTCTGTGAAACGCTGTGTGGATGGCCAGGACAATGACCGCGCCCATAAGCCAGCCGACGAGTAGGTCACTGGGCCAGTGCACACCCACATAGAGCCTGGACAATCCGATGAGCATCGCCAGCACCCAGAGCAACAGAGTCCACCACCTACGCGCTAACAGGGTGATGGCCATGGCAAAGGCCGCAGCCCCGACACTATGTCCCGAGGGCATGGCGGCATTGGTTTCCTCCACCAGGTGGTACGCCGAATCGGGGCGCGGACGGTCGATGAGGCGCTTGGCCACGTGGCTGGTCAGATTCGCCACACCCACCGCGATGGGTGGCCAGAGTTTCCGCACCACCACCGCCACCACGATGGAGTAGAACCACACCAGCGTCGGACCGGTCAGCAGGGTGAGGATGATGATCACCGGAGTCAGTGCCTCCACGCGGTGATCGATGAAAAACTCCAGGATGCTCTGATCAAGAGTGCTCATATAAGAAAACCCAGGTAGCAGATCGTGGTGACCACAATGCCTGCCACGGCACCTGCGGTGATCTCCGGGATGGTGTGATGCCTGATTCTGATCCGCGCCCAGGCCGTCACCGGCGTCAGCAGCAGGCCCGCAAACCACCAGGGGCTGACCGCGAGCCCCAAAAATACGATCAGACACACCCACAGGCCGACATGCACCGACGCCTTGATCTTGAGGGTTAGCAGACCGAACACCACCAGGAACACCAGAGCAGAGAGCACCCCCACCCAGATCAGGCGTGGGGTGTCCAGCCAGGAGAGCACTGCAATGAGGCCCACCACGCAGATCAGGATCCCCATGTAAACCAGGCTGCGCTGACTCCGGGCCGTGACATGGTGGTTGCCCACGCGTCCCATCCGCATGAGCACCAGGATGAGCAGCATGGGCACCACCCCGGTGCCGATCGCCGCCACCAGCGCTGGTGTCCAGGAGCTTGTATGCGCTCCCAACACCACAAAGAATCCGATATTCAGTACCCAGGGCGCCATGGCCTCACTGAGCACCCGGGCCAGTTGTTCAGCATTCACATCAGATGAGTCTAGGGTGGCCATCATGAACCAACTCCGGGAGATCGGCTATCTAACTTTCCTCCCGCTCTTTGCAGGAGCGGTCAGCATGAGCATTGCGGCCTGGGTCATTGATCTCATCACCGCGCCCATGGGCCTTTTCGCCTGGGTTGTCTACCTGCTCGGTTGCCTGCTCTTGACCATCGGGACGGTGATGTTCTGCATCAGAGTCAGTGATCTTGCTCCGACCTGGACGTTGGTTACCACCACAATCGTGATTGCAGCCCTGTTCGGACTCTCGGCCTATCTCTGGCTCATTCCGGTCAGTGGTGAACCGGTGATCTTCCATCCATCGATTGCACTGCAGTTTTTCAACCTGGTGTGGTTGGTCATCACCTTTGTCATGATGGTGAGAACCATCAACCGCCCGACATAAAAAGCCGTTCTAGTGTCCACGCTCCTGCTCAAGTGGAGTGCCGGCGGTGAAGAACGGGGTGAGCTTGTTGTCGAAAAGCACCAGGGCTGCACCGATGGCCATGTGCATGTCCAGGTACTGGTAGGTACCCAGGCGACCACCAAAGAGAACATTGTTCTCGCGGGCCTCGGCTGCGGCGCGCTCGCGGTACTTCTTGAGCATCTCGCGGTCATCAGGGGTGTTGATCGGGTAATACGGCTCATCCCCCTCTTCGGCGAAGCGGGAGAACTCACGCATGATCACCGTCTTGTTCTTCGGGTAGCGGTCCTCGCGCTCCGGGTGGAAGTGACGGAATTCGTGGATACGGGTGTAGGGGACATCCGCGTCGTTGTAGTTCATCACGGAGGTGCCCTGGAAGTCACCGATTTCTAGGACCTCGGCGTCGAAGTCAAGGGTGCGCCAGCCGAGCTCACCTTCGGCGTAGTCGAAGTAGTGGTCCAGTGGGCCGGTGTAGACGACAGGGGCCTCCGGGTTTGCTGCGCGCAGGTCCTCGCGGACGTCGAACCAGTCGGTGTCGAGGCGGACGTCGATAAGCTCATGCTCAGCCATGCGCTCCAGCCAGGCGGTGTAGCCATCGACCGGCAGGCCCTCGTAGGTGTCGTTGAAGTAGCGGTTGTTGAAGGTGTAGCGCACCGGCAGGCGGGTGATATTGCCGGCGGGCAGGTTCTTCGGGTCCGTCTGCCACTGCTTGGCGGTGTAGTCACGGATGAAGGCCTCGTAGAGGGGACGGCCGATCAGGGAGATCGCCTTTTCCTCCAGGTTGGTGGCATCCTCGGTGCTGATCTCAGCAGCCTGCTCCTTGATCAGGGCGCGCGCTTCTTCCGGGCTGTAGTACTTGCCGAAGAACTGGTTGATCAGACCCAGGCCCATCGGGAACTGGTAGGCGGTGCCGTCATGCATGGCGAAGACACGGTGCTGGTAATCCGTGAACTCGGTGAACTGGCTGACGTAGTTCCACACGCGCTCATTGGAGGTGTGGAAGAGGTGCGCACCATACTTGTGCACCTCGATGCCGGTCTCCGGGTCAGCTTCGGAGTAGGCGTTACCGCCCAGGTGTGCGCGACGCTCAACAATGAGCACCCGCTTGCCCAGCTGGGATGCTGCACGTTCTGCCACGGTCAGGCCAAAAAGACCGGAGCCTACGACAATCAGGTCATATTTCTTCGAATCCGTCATGGCTTTGACACTAACCCACGACCGCTCCATAAGAATCTTGAACACTCCTGTTTCTGTCATCTACCGATGATTGGCCGGCCATGCAACGAAGGCCCTACGGAAAACAGCACTCACGGAGCCGGTAATGACCTGCGCCATTAAGGAATCATTGGTGGTCTAACCATGAATTCAGCCACATTCGGGGAGTTCACAGCTACTTTCAAGGCACAACCTCACCAAGAAAAACATCAGTCCCACAAGTACCATTAACCCCATAAGTTGACTAAGCTAGCCAATTGTTTCTAACAGTCTCAGCCGCACCACCATCATCAGGGAGAATTACCGTGCAGCAACGACGCCGCATCAGCGCAGTCCGGCACAGGCCGACACTCGCTATCCTGCTGTCTATTGCGCTTGTCGCCTCCGGGCTCGCAGCCGCCAATAGTCAGATCCTCCGCACGCAGAACGAGGGCATCGGCCCCGTCGACGTGATGAACCAGTCCGCCAACTTCGCCAGTGGGGCCAATATCGTGGTCGACGACCCCGCCATTACCGCCCAGGGCGAGGAGCCCGGCCCCCGCACTGTGAAGGAATTCCAGCGCGAAGAACCTTTCTCCATGTTCGCCCTGACCTGGACCGGTGACCGCGATATCACCGCATTCGTCCGCGCCGAAATGGCTGATGGTTCCTGGACCGAGTGGTTTGACATGGAACCCATCTCTGCGGAATCCCCTGAATCGAATGGCACCCGTGGCACCGATCTGATCTTCCACGGATCCACTAACAGGATTCAGGTATCCACACTCAACGTTGATCTCTTTGGCGACGACGCCGCCGCGGCAGCCAACGACGGAGCAGGTAACGCCATCCCTGAGGCAGCTCCCGTCGCCGACTACGCCGCTGAGCCTGTCGAGTCAGCCCCCATAGAGGAACCGGCCCCGGCAATCGAGGCCCAGGTCGCGGAGGCCCCTGAAGAGGCTGCACAGGAAGAAGTTGTGCAGGAAGCACCAGCTCCGGCTGAAGCGCCAGCCCCGGGGACCGGTGGCCTGGCACCACTGCCATCCAACTACGGTGACATCCAGCCGGTGGCTGAGGTGGCCAGCGATCTGGATGCCGTGTTCATTGACGGCAACGCCGACGCAGGTGTCGGTGGAGTCGATCTCATGGCGGACTCGGACGGAATGCCACGCGTGATCTCCCGTGCAGGCTGGGGAGCCAATGAGGCCAGTCGCTGCAGTAACCCCACCATCGATGACGATGTCTCCGCCATCACCATCCACCACACCGCTGGTAGCAATAACTACACCCGCGCGGAGAGTGCCGCCCGGATGCGTGGTTATTACAACTACCATGCAGTCACCCTGGGTTGGTGCGATATCGGGTACCAGGCTCTCGTGGACAAGTACGGCACCATTTATGAAGGCCGCTTCGGTGGCTTGAACCGTGCTGTCCGTGGTGCACACGCCGGCGGTTTCAACCAGAACACCTGGGCTATCTCCATGATGGGCAACTACCAGAATGTCACCCCTCCCGCAGCAACCATCCAGTCCGTGGGTGAGCTTGCCGGTTGGCGTGCAAAGGTCGCCGGTTTTGAGCCGAAGGGCCAGGACACCCATTACTCCGAGGGTTCCAGCTACACCTTCTACCGCGCTGGTCAGGCCGTCACCCTGCCCAATATCTTCGCTCATCGTAACGTAGGAAGTACAGCCTGCCCAGGTGATGCGGGTTATGCCCAGATGGATGCGATCCGCGACATCGCCCAGGCGAAGTACACCTCGATCCAGCTCGGGGCTTCGGACGGCACCACAACGGAGACAACCACCACGACCACCACTGCTCCGGATACCACTGCCACGAGCACCCCGGAGCCCGCGGACCCCACGGATCCCACGGATCCCACAGAGACAACTGACCCCGCGGAGACAACTGATTCTGAAGGCGCGGAGGTCACCGTCACCGTTACCGCAGAACCAGAACCAGAACCACAGCCTTCCAGCGGTTCCAGTGATCTTGATATCCTCAACTCTGTGATCACTGGTGGATCCTCAGAGGGCAGCACACTGCTCAATGGAGCGAACACCTCCCAGCTGCTCACCGGCCTCGGATCAATCCTGGCTGCCATCATCGGTATCGCAGCCGTTGATGGTGATTTGGGTGACCTTCTGGGTAATGTCGGAAACCTCAACGGTGTCCCGACCTTGGACAACGTGGCCTTGAATGATGTGGTCGCCGTGGGCAACACCGTTGCTGATCTAACAGGTGACAATGAGTATTCACGCACCTGGAATGACCTGAACAATGCGCTCGGCCCGGTCCTGGGTGCTGCCACGGGTGGTGCGACCACCGTGCAGTACACCGGTGCCCGTAATTCCGAGGTGTCCTTTATGCCCTTCGAGAACGGCATCATGGTCTCCTCCCCGGAGGCAGGAACCCATGGCCTGTGGGGTGTCATCGGTGACACCTGGGCTCAGCAGGGCGCAGACCTCGGCCCGCTCGGCCTGCCGCTCAACCACGAATACCGTGATGGCAATCTGCTGCGGGTGGACTTCCAGGGTGGTTATATCACCTTCGATCCAGCAACCGCCAAGGTGGACATCCAGCTCACCTAGCCGCCGCACGGCCCTAAGAACCTTGAAATAAGAGCTGGACCCCGCTGCTTTCCCTGAAGCAGCGGGGCCCAGCTCTTATCCCTTCAGAAGGTGAAAAACCTTAAGCGGAACTAGTAGTACCGCATCAGGTAACCTTGCCATCCTCGGCGGGCTTGTCGGATTGGCGGTTGCGTCGGCGCTGACGGTGCTGAACCTCGCTTCACCCAGGCGGGTATTGAGGGCAGGGAATACATGATCAGTTAGGTGTCCGGTTGTCTACAAAACCCGAAGTGCCCTGATTCTGGGCATGTTCTGGCGTGGATCCTTGCTGTTTCCATATTTCGCATATCCTCACCGGAAATCACCGTGCCGTCGATAAGCTGGTAACCGCTGCACTTCAAAGCGCGCCACCGGACCCCCTCTCCGGATAAAATTACCCCGTGACCACACCGTCTCCTCTAGGCTTCAATGCATGGCGAACTCCCCTTCAGGTGAATCGTTGATCACCCGCGTCGTCCGTATCCTGGAAGTATTTCCGGCCCACAACCGTGCCCTCAGTGTGCGGGAAATCGCTGCTGAGGCATCATTGCCGGTCTCCACAGCACACCGGCTGCTCCGTGAATTGGAGTCAGAGGACCTGGTTAAACGTGATGATGGTGGCTGGCGTCGTGGCAACCGCCTCTGGGAATTGGCTTCCCGTGGATCACATGCGGAAACCCTCCGTGGCGCAGCGCTTCCCCCCATGGAGGATCTTGTCACAGAGCTGAAAACCCATGTGTCCTTGGCCATCATGGACCGCAATGAGGTGCTCTACATCGAGCGCATGACCCCGAACGACTACACGGTCAACATCATCTCGGTGGCGCTGCGGCTCCCCGCGCATGCCACCTCCGCCGGGTTGGTGATGACAGCGTTCGGCCCCGCGGAGAACCAGCAGTTGATGTTGCGTCGTAAGCTTCCCAAATACACGGACAGCACCGTGACGGATCCCGACCACCTACGTCGGATGCTCAATCAGATCAGGCGTGAGGGTTTCGCCGCGTCGGCGGGTGCCATCATTTCCGAGTCCACAGGCATCTCCGTCCCGATCTTCGACGGTTCTGAGCAGGCCATCGCTGCCCTGACCGTGATTGTTCCGGTCGGTCAGGAGAGGTTTGAGCTGACGGTTCCACAGCTTCGCTTCGCCGCCCGTGCGGTGCAGCGCAGGCTCGGAAGCATCCCGACAAAACTCCCGGGTGTGATCTATGAGACGAATCCGAGCCCGCTGGACTGACAGGGGAGTATCTGGCGCGGTGGCCTACTGGTCGTCGCGGAGGTTGTTGCCAGCGGTTTCGCCACCGTCGATGATGAAGCTGGCTCCGGTGGTGAAGGTGGATTCATCGGAGGCCAGGTGGATGATCATGCTGGAAATCTCCTTTACCTGCGCGGCTCTGCCCAGCGGTACCTGGCCAAGCCCACGTTGGAGGTTGGCTGTCAGTGGGGTTTCCACGCTGCCCGGATGGACAGAGTTCACGCGGATATTGTATTTGGCCAGGTCCAGGGCGGAGGTTTTGGTCAGGCCCTGGACCGCCCACTTGGCAGTGGAGTAGGCGGCGCGGTTCTTGAAACCGGTGACCCCGGCGATGGAAGAGATATTGATGATTGATGCGGTGGCATTCTTCTTCAGCGCCGGTAGTGCTGCCTTCATGCCGTAGAAGGTGCCATTCAGGTCGATGTCCAAGGTCTTATCCCAGTCGTCCAGGGTAGCATCCTCGATGCTGCCCGCGGTGAAGATGCCAGCATTGTTGACCAGCACATCCAGCTTGCCGAAGCGTTCAAGGGTGGCTTCCACCGCCTGTTCCCAGGCCTGGTAATCGGTGACATCCAGGTGGATGAAATACGCACGGTCCTCGCCGATCTCACGGACCAGATCCTGTCCCGCCTCATCGGCGACATCCGTGATCACCACCCGGGCACCGTGGACAGCGAGCATGCGGGCGTGGGAGGCTCCCATGCCTGAGGCTGCTCCGGTGATCAGTGCTACTTTTCCTGCGGTTCGTTCATGGTGATGTGTCATGGGGCGAAGACTACCCAGCGATTCCGGGGAAAACGCCAGAAAATTCACTTCGTGCCATTCAATGGGAATGCCCTGGCGTGAGGATGATTGGGGCGTTATTTTCACGCCCCCATGCGGGCGACCCCTTGAGTGTTCATCAACAACTAGCAATCATGCCCCCATTCAACGGTACCTTCCGTACCGTTGAATGGTTTAACGGTATCCCTCCCTGTCCCCACCAGACATGCTGTGAGTCACACCAATGAAATCTAGTGATGAGGAGCACGGTGAATTATGAAAATTCTGGATAATGCATCCCAACGTGAGCACTACGACCTGGTCGTCGTCGGCTCCGGAGCCGCTGGCCTCACGGCCGCCGCCACCGCCGCCCACGCAGGCCTGAATGTCCTGGTGGCGGAGAAGTCCAGTCTGCTCGGCGGAACCTCCGCAGTCTCGGGTGGCATGCTCTGGGTCGTTGATAACCATTATGCCCGTGAGTCCGGCATCGCAGATTCAAAAACAGCCGGTCGTGCTTATGTTGAAGCGGTCGCCCGGGGCCGCGGCCGCACCGAACTTCTCGATTCCGCCATTGAGCATGGCCCCGACATGCTGCGTTTCATCGCAGATGAACTCAATGTGGAGTTCCTCTTCCTGGATAATTTCCCGGATTACCGTCAGGACCTGCCAGGTGCCATCACCGGCGGGCGCACCATCGAACCCCAGCTGTTCAATTACCGTGAGGCACTCGGCGAACTTGCAGATTACCTTCGCACCGATGGTCGCCATCCCTACACAATGCAGGAATACGAAACCTGGGGTGCCTTCACCAAATTCCCCTGGGATGAGATGAACCAGCGTATGGCCGATGGTATCGCCGCCAAGGGTCATGCACTCGTCGCGATGCTCCTGGCCGCCTGCCGACGACTCGATGTCACCTTCGCAGTCAACGCCCGGGTCACCCACCTGGCAGGTGATGCCGATGGCATCACCGGAATCACCATCGAGGATGGAACCCGGGTATCCGCAGGAGCAGTCATGCTGGCCTCCGGTGGCTTCGAATGGGACCACGCACTGGCTGATTCCCTCCTCGCCTCCCGTCTGTACGCCATGTGTTCTCCTCCCTCCAATACCGGCGATGGGCTGAAGATGGCACAGCGCGTGGGTGCCGCAACCAAGGGCACCCGTGAAGCATGGTGGGCGCCGATGTCCCTGACCGGTGGTATGCGTGATGGTTCCCCGATCGGTTCCCTGCTCCGCTTCGAACGCCAGGGCCCGGGATCAATCATGATTAACCGTCACGGCCAGCGCTTTGCCAACGAGGCGCAGAATTACAATGACCTCGCCCGATGTCTGCAGTCCTGGGATTCCCCCAACAACCAGACCCTCAACACCCCTGCCCATGTTGTCTTCGACCAGTCCTACCTGGAGCGCTACGGCATCCTCGACCACCGCGCCGGCCAGCCAACCCCCGACTACCTCATTGCAGCCCCGACCCTTGAGGAGTTGGCGGAGAAGATCCAGGTTCCGTCCATCAACCTCACCACCACCGTTGACCGTTTCAATGAGATGGCGGTGAGTGGTGTGGACAAGGACTTCTGCCGCGGGGAATCCGAATATGACCGCTACTGGGGTGACAGCGACTGCCCCTGGCCGAATCCCTCCCTCGGCCCCCTGCAATACGGCCCCTACTACGCCCTCGAGGTGGTCAACGGCGCATTCGGCACTTCCGGTGGTGTGGCCACTGACGGCAACGGTCAGGTCATCGATGTCGACGGGGTACCCATCCGTGGTCTTTTCGCCGCCGGCAATGTCGCCGAATCCCCCTGCGCCGCAGGTTATCCAGGTGCGGGGGCAACCCTCGGGCCATTGATGACCATGGCTTTCCAGGCAGGACGCACCATTGTCACCGACTCCTCCGATCACCTGGCCATGTCAGTGGGGTCCGCATGATCCGCCATGTCCTGATGATCCGGTGGAAAGACTCCTTCACCGATGAAATCCGCGAGAAGTGGGTCGCAGGCCTGGAGAAGATGCGGGGCAACATCCCCGGCATGGTGAACCTGATCCATGGTCGCGATGTCCTCCACACCGACAGGTCCTGGGACCACGTGATCATCGTGGACTTTGACACCGTCGAGGATATCCAGACCTACAACACCCACCCGCTGCACGAAGCCATCAAACCCTACTCATTACCCAATGCCGCTGAGTTGGCCTACGTGGACTTCGAGGTCCCCGACGGGGCCCTGTGACTGGGGTGCAGATCCAACCATAAGCGCAACCTCCACCCACTGAACCACCATTTCCCACCTGCGATAGGAGCAGATTTTCATGAGCAACAACCACACCCCTTCCCCCGTCCGTACCTGCGATGTGCTCGTGGTCGGATCCGGAGCATCCGGACTGGCCACCGCCCTTGCGGCAGCCCACCAGGGACTTGATGTGCTCGTGGCGGAGAAGGAAAGCCACTTCGGTGGCACCACCGCCATCTCTGCGGGTTGGGCCTGGGTACCGGGCAACCCCAAGGGAACCGCCGCCACCGGCGACACCCGCGAAGAGGTGGAAACCTACCTCAAGTCACTCGCGCCGGACACCTACAACGAGGATGGAGTGAAGGCATTCCTGGACACTGTTCCTGAGGCCATCAACTTTTTCGAGGAGAACACCGAGGTCAACTTCGTCTACCCGGAGAAGGCCCCCGATTATCAGATGGACCTGCCGGGCGCACGGATCGGTGGACGGGCGATCCTGCCCGATGATGCCGATGCCCGCATGCTCGGTGACCGGCGCCATGAGCTGCAGCCGTATCTGAGCACCTATACGGTCTTCGGATATATGCCTCAGGTTGGTCCTGACCTCAACCAGGTCCTCAACGCCAACCGTTCCCTGAAATCCTTCGTTTATGTGGCGCGGAAACTCACCCGGACCTGGTTCGACACCGTCGTGCGTGGCCAGCCCCTCAAGCGGACCAACGGTTCCGCACTGATCACCAGGATGGTTCGTTCCGCGCTCGATGAGGGTGTGAGCATCTGGACCTCCACCCCGGTGGAGTCCCTGGAACAGGATGAGGATGGTGCCATCACCGGGGCGGTCCTCGGAGGCGAGCACGCTGGACTCGTCCGTGCCCGCCTGGGTGTGGTGTTGGCTGGTGGTGGCTTCACCGGTAACACTACCCTGCGCCGGGAGTTCTTCCCGCATGACCACTCCGGTACCAACCACATCACCCCCACGATCGGCCATGACGGTTCGAGTGCCGAGATGGCTATCGCAGCAGGTGGTCGTATCAACGACGATGTCTTCGCACCCGGCTCCTGGGCGCCGATCACTACGTTCAAGCGGCTTCGCAACGGTAAGCAGCGCCTCTTCCCGCACCTGCGTCAGATCGGTCTGCCCGGCATGATCACCGTGGATCGCACCGGTAAGCGCTTTGGCAACGAAGCCCTGAGCTACCACGACTTCGGCCGTCAGCTGATTGAACATGACCGTGAGCACGAGGACACCTACGCCTGGATCATTGCGGACGAGGCGTGCATGCATACTTACGGCATCGGTTATGCCAAGCCCTGGCCGATCCCACGCAAGTACTTCTTCGATATTGGTTTCCTGGTCAAGGCACGCACCCTCGGGGAACTGGCGGAAAAGATCGGCGCAGATCCCATCACCCTGGAAAACACCCTTGATCGTTTCAACGAGTTCGCCCGTAACGGCGAGGACAAGGACTTCGGTCGGGGGTCAACCGCCTACAACCACTTCCGTGGCGATCCCTCCCACACCCCCAATCCCAACCTGGCCACGCTGGAAAAGGCCCCATACTACGCCGCCAAGATCCACGTCGGTGACCTCGGATCCTTCGCCGGCATCGACGTCGACGGGCACTCCGCGGTCATCGATTCCAAGGGCAATGCCATCCCCGGTCTGTTCGCCGTCGGTGCGTCCGCCACATCGGTATTCGGTGGTGGCTACCCAGGCTATGGCTCCCACATCGGCCCTGCCCTGGTCTTCGGCTACCGCATGGGCCGCGACATCGCGACGCTTGCCCAGCGCGCAGCCTCCCAGGCCCAGGCCGACATCCTCTCCTGACCCCATCCGATAGCAACGAACAATCCATCACCAACCGGAAGGAACAATCATGTCTGATCACACCACCACCGCTCTTCCCCCGTACTCTCACGAGCTGAACTGGCCGGAGAACCTTGTCCCATTCAAGGTCATTGATGAGGATGGTTCACAGGGCTACCCCTACCCGCACTACGCCTGGATGCGCGAGAACGCCCCGGTCATGCGGGCCGCCACCCCGGGCGCCGATGTCTGGTTCCTGACCCGCTACGAGGATGTCCGCAAAGCCCTGCGCGCCCCCAAGATCTTCTCCTCCGAGGTGGTCACCCCGGTGCCGATCACCTTCTTAACGCTTTTCGACGCCCCGAACCACGCCCGACTGCGCAAAGTCGTGGCCCGAGCTTTCACCCCGAAATCCGTGGGAATCATGGAAGACCGGGTCCGTACCATCGGCACGGACCTCCTGGAGAAGATGATTGAGAACGGCGGTGGTGATGCTGTCAGTGATTACACGCTCCAACTGAGCATGGCCACCATCAGCGGAATCCTGGATGTGCCCGCTGAAGATGTGGAGAAGATGAAGTTCTGGTCTGATGAGATCTTTACCTACTTCGCCCAGCTGGCCCGCAATGCCCCCGGCAACGACACCGCCGCGGAGAGCACCAGGGACTTCCTGGCCTACCTGCTCAACAACCTGGAGCGACTCTACCGCGAGGAAAGCGAAGCTGTCGGTGGACATATTGCACGCATGTGGAAGGAGGGACTCCTCAATGACAAGGAGGCCTCCGAGCTATGTTCCTTCATGTTTGTCGCCGGACATGACACCACGACCCTGCTTATGGCCGGCGCGTTCCAACAGTTCAGCGAAACCCCGGAACTGCTGCACCGACTCCGTGAAAATCCCGCAGACATCGAGCCGTTCGTGGAGGAACTCGCACGATTCCGGGGCCCCATCCACCGCACCGTACGCAAAACCACCGAACCCGTGGAGCTCCACGGTGTCACCATCCCGGAGGGTTCCATTGTCCGCCTGATGATCGCCTCCGCGAACCGCGACCACACCAAATTCCCCGACGGTGACACCTTCGACATGGACCGGGACAGCTCCGGACACCTCGGTTTCGGCCACGGTGTGCACAGTTGCGTCGGCGCCCCACTGGCACGTCTGGAAACCACCATTACCGTCGAACTGCTCACCACCATGCTAGAGAGAATCGAACTCGACCCTGATCATGCGATCGAATATATGAAGGGCAACAACATCAGCAACGGCCCCAACGTTCTCCACGTCCGTCTACATTCCCGTGACCGTTCCCTCGTCAGTTAGAAAGGAAAGAACAATGTCTGCTACCCACCCTATTGTCATCATTGGTGCCGGCCACGCCGGAGTCACCGCGGCAGCCCGCCTCAAGGAACTCAATTGGTCCGGTGGGATCATCATGGTCGACCAGCAGTCCACCGACCCCTATGAACGACCACCACTGTCCAAAGACCTGCTGAAAACTGATTCCGACGGCCGCGCCCAGCGGCTGCGCAAGGCGGGGTGGTTTGAGGAGCGCGGTATCCGGTTCCTCAGCGGACGCTCCGCCACCGGTATCGACCGGGATTCCCAGGTCGTCCATCTCTCGGATGGTCACCAGCAGCAGTACCACCGCCTGATCATCGCCACCGGTGCCACCGCCCGGGCACTCCCAGTGCCGGGAGCTGATCTCCCCGGGGTCCAGATGCTCAAGACCCACGAGGATGCGGTTCAGCTCCGGGAAGCGCTACAGCAGCAGAAGCGCATTGTGGTCATCGGAGCCGGATACATTGGTATGGAGGTGGCCGCGGCGGCAACCGCAGCCGGTTGCCGCACTACAGTCATCGAATTCCAAGACCGCATCATGTCCCGGGTGACCTCCGAACCCATCTCGCACTTCTTCGAAAATCTTCATACGCAGGCAGGTGCCAATTTTCGCTTCAGCACCGGAGCCTCCGAAATCCAAGGTGAGGGCAGGGTTGAGCGCGTACTCACCAACACAGGTGAAGTCCATAAAGCAGATGTGGTCGTCGTCGGCATCGGTGTGATCCCCAACCAGGATCTAGCGGAACAGGCCGGATTGCTCTGCGATGACGGGATCATCGTCGATGCTGAGGCACGCACCTCCGATCCCCACATTTATGCCATCGGTGATGTCTCACGCTCCATATGCCAGTTTGAGAACGTCGACCGGCGTCTCGAATGCATCCAGAATGCCACACACCAGGCCACTCAGGCGGCCCGCAGCATCATGGGTGCTGACCCTGCGGAACCCGAGATCGCCTGGTTCTGGACCGTCCAGCACGACAAGCGCCTACAGACAGCAGGCGTGCGTCACCCGGATGATGAACTCGTCCTGCGTGGAAATCCTGCAGCGGGCAAATTCTCAGTCCTCTACCTGCGCGAAGGTCGTCTTGCCGCCATTGATACCGTCGGCCGACTCGCCGATTTCCGACAGGGCAAGAAGCTGATCTCCGCCCGCCACATCATTGACCCCATCATCGTGGCCGACGCCAACCGTCCGCTCTCCGATTCCATCCGCGATCTCGTTACCGCTTAACCTACCTAAGGAGCTAAATCATGTCTGACCAGAACATCAACGTCATCGACCGCGAAGGATCCACCCACACCATCGAATGGGAATCCGACCAGTCCCTCATGGAAGCCCTCCGCGACAATGACCTCCCGATCCTCGCCTCCTGCGGTGGCACCGAATCCTGCGCCACCTGCCATGTCTACCTCCCGGAGGATATTATCGAGCAACTTGATCCCCGTAGTGAAGACGAGATTGAACTGCTGGAGGATGCCGAAGGCTTTGAACCCGGATGTTCACGCCTGTCCTGTCAGGTCCCGCAGCGTCCTGATTTCCTCGGCAAGACGGTGACCCTGGCGCCAGAAGACGACTAGCAGTACTTCATTAGATGGGTGCGAGCCTGCAATGCGGGCAACACCCAAGAGCTGGCTGATCACCGACTGGGCTTGTGGGTCGGTGACAGCAAACCATTGTTCGGTGAAAAAATAAATATGTTGCCGTGAGCAGAGAGTTAAGGGCCAGCGGCCATCGTGACTGTCCCTCTCGAGGAGATGTAGGGGTTGATTCGAAAGGTATTTGCGGTGGTCGCCTCATTTGTTGATGGGGTTACTACCGGCAGTTACAGATATACCACGCTATCAGACGCTGATAATGGGAGCGCGGGATGAGAACCACTCAGGCGATCATAACCTAGCGTTTTCGACCTGGAGTCTATTGAAACTAACCGATCATCTGCTTAACCAGGGGGTGGTCGACGACATCTCCCACGAAGGACTACGCATGCTCCTTCATGAGGAAGGCTTCTCGTTTCCAGGTATTAAAACCTGGAAAACCTCAACTGGCCCTGAGCATGAAGCCAAAAAGAATCGAGTGCTAAATCTTTATGCCATCGCCGATGGCATAACCATATCTGGGCTAGAAGATCCCGAAGTAGTCATCTGCATGGATGAATTCGGTCCCCTCAATCTTCAACCCCGCCCAGGCAAACAGTGGATGTCGAAAACAGTCGCTAAGAGCGATACTGATGATCCACGCCGACGACGACGCGCGACTTATAAACACCTGCACGGGGTCCAACATCTGCTGGCTTGATTTGATTTATCCACTGACCGCGTTTACGGGTATATCAAGACTTCTAAAAAGGACCCAGTTCCTGGCGTTTTTGTCGCTACCTGCGGTGACTGCATCCACTACAGGTGCGGATCGCAATTGTATTAGATATTTTCTCCCCCACCGTTCAGTTAAGACTGATGGTCGGGCCGGGGGGGATTGAGCGGTGACCAATAACGTTGAATTCGCCTAGGTACCATTTTACGTCTCGTGATTGAAACGAATTGGGGCACAGTTCACTGGCTTGCGATACTTCGCTCTGGATGGCACCGATCATCCCAGTCATCGGGAACGGGCCCGGATGGTCCGGCGTTATAGTGCCTGGCGTAATCATCACACCGCTGACCCAAAGCTTCGCAAAGTCATCACGCAAGGCAGCATCTCATCAAAAGGGCAAAGGTTACCTGACGCAGAACTAATCACGATAAGACTGTTCGACCGCCTTATTCCATTCCTCGTAGGCGTCCTCGCGCTCACCTTCACTCATTTCCGGAGTCCAGGTCTGCTTGATGGAGATCAGTTCAGCGATCTGATCCAGGCTCTGGAAGAAGCCCGACCCCAGGCCTGCTGCAAAGGCAGCTCCCAGGGCGGTGGTCTCAATGTTATGGGGACGGATCACGTCGATGCCCAGGATATTGGACTGCATCTGCATGAGCAGTTCATTTTCCACCATGGCGCCATCCACGCGCAGTGATTCCAATTCCTTGCCGGCATCAAGTGCCATGGCTTCCACAACCTCACGGGTCTGGAAGGCGTTGGCTTCCAACACGGCACGGCAGATGTGGTTGCGGTTGGCATAACGGGTGAGTCCGGTGATCACACCGAGGGCATCAGAACGCCAGCGTGGTGCGAAGAGGCCGGAAAAGGCCGGAACCACGTGCACACCGCCGTTATCGGGAACCTGGAGTGCCAGCTCCTCGATTGCAGGAGCGGTCGGGATCATCTGCAGGGAGTCACGGAGCCACTGCACCAGGGAACCACCCATGGATACGGAACCCTCGAGTGCATAGACAGGTTCCTGGCCTTGGATCTGATAGGCGATGGTGGAGAGCAGTCCGTGCTTGGAGATGCTCAGTTCCTTGCCGGTGTTCATCAGGAGGAAGAGGCCGGTGCCATAGGTGTTCTTGGCATCGCCCTCCTTGAATCCACCCTGACCAAATAGTGCTGCCTGCTGATCCCCCAGCACGCCGGTGATCGGAACATCGGCGAGGATACCGCGGTGGCGTACGGAGCGGTAATCACCAATGGATGATTTGATCTCCGGGAGCATGCTCATGGGAATGTCCAGTGCTTCACAGAGTTCCGGATCCCACTGTTGGGTGTTGATGTCCATGAGCAGGGTGCGGGAAGCGTTGGTGACGTCGGTGGCGTGGATGGCTTCTGCACCGTCATCACCGCGGACACCACCGGTGAGGTTCCAAAGCAGCCAGGTGTCCATGGTGCCAAAGAGCAGTTCGCCCTTTTCCGCGCGTTCCCGAACACCTTCCACGTTATCCAGGATCCATTTGAGCTTGGGCCCTGCCGGGTAGGAGTTGAGGAGCAGACCGGTGCGGTCCAGCCACTTCTGTTGCCCTTCTGCACCGGCGAGTTCCCTGCAGATCTCATTGGTGCGGGTGTCCTGCCAGACAATGGCGTTATACACAGGTTCACCGGTGGCGGGGTCCCAGACGACGGTGGTTTCACGCTGGTTGGTCACACCGACGGAGGCGATTTCATAGGGGGTGATGTCGATTGCCACCATGGCCTGGCTGACCACGGCACGGACATTGTCCCAGATCTCCAGGGCATTGTGCTCGACCCAGCCCTGCTCAGGGAAGATTTGTGAGTGTTCTTTGGTGGCCACCGAAACCACTTCACCGTTTTTATCGATGATGATGCAACGGGTGGACGTGGTGCCCTGGTCGATGCCAGCCACATAAGAATTGGCTTTTGAGGATCTCATGGCCCCTATTTTTGCATGCGGACCCAAGTACGGTATAGCCAAAAATGAAAGGGTTATGCCTGCGCCCGGTTACCACCCCCGCAGCGCACACCCAGGACATAACCGGTGGTCAGGATATATAACACCAGCTTGGCGGAAAGGACTCACTGTGTGGGATTTGCTGATAATTAAATCCCATTTTCCGCGTCCTGGCGGAAGCTGACCCGGAATTTAATTCACGGTTTTAGCGGCTCCACCCTATCCCTGAGTTAGAACCACCACTCCAACACCTCAGCCACCCCGGCCTCATCATTGGTGGTGGTCACGTGGTCGGACACTGCCTTCACTTCCGGGCGGGCGTTGCCCATGGCCACTCCCCTGCCGGCCCACTGGAGCATTTCAATGTCATTGGGCATGTCACCAAACGTGATCACATCAGATTGCTCCACCCCCAGCAGTTCCGCCAGGTAGGCAACACCGAGCGCCTTGGTCACCCCAGGTGCAGCCACCTCGAGCAGGCCACCGGACATGGAGAAAGTCACGTGGGCCATCTCCTCCGGGATCGCCGGGCGGATCAGGTCGAACATCTCCTTGGATTCCAGGAAATCACTGCGCAGCAGTAGTTTCGTCGCCGGTTCGGAGATCAGCGTGTCCAGGGACACCACGCCGTGATCATCCAGTGTGGGCCAGGCATGGCTGTATTCCGGGGTCACCAGGAAGAGTTCATCCACATTGTCGAAGGCGGAGGTGCCCGCACGTTCCACGGCAAAACTCACGCCACCGTGTTCAGCCAGGGCGGCGCGGGCGAGGCCCACCACGGACACCATCACCTCCGGCGCCAGCGTATGGGCCTTGAGGATCCTGTCCTCTGCGGAATCGTAGATCACCGCCCCATTCGCGCAGACACAGACAGGGCGCACGGGCAGCTGCTCCAGGACGTTGAAGATCCACCGTGCCGGCCTGCCGGTGGACAACGCCATGACCGCACCTTGCGCCGTCATGCGTGTGATCACCTCACGGAGTCGGGCGGGCACGCGTTCGGCGCTGTCGATCAACGTTCCATCGACGTCGCTGGCCACTAGCTTGGGGGCGGGACCAGGACTGCTCATGTCTCCTACTTTCGTCTGATTTTTCCAACAAGGCCCCTGGCCTTGTTGAACAGCCGCTTGGGGAGCGGTTTCTTGTCAGCGTGCGCGGCCTGCTTGGCCTCGCGTTTTGCTTGTCGACGCTCCTTTTCCGCCATCTCCAACAGGGACGCCCTCTCCAGCGAAGGGGCTCCCCCACCGAGGGATTCCGACCGCCAGAGTTCCCCGCCTTCGAAGGGGCCGAAGGTGGTCTCGTACTCTGTCCGCACGTCGTCGAGAAGCTCTTTCATCGCCCGGGAGAGGCGCTCGGTGGCCTCTTCCGGGGTGCCGCTCGAGTCAACCGGCTCGCCGACTTTGATGATTATCGGGAAGTGGGTGCGACCCATATTGCGGTCGATGTCCTTGGTGATGATCCGCTGGCCACCCCAGATGATCAGGGGCAACAGTGGGGCGCCTGCGGCCTCGGCGATACGGACCGCACCGGTCTTGAGGTTTTTGATCTCGAAGCTGCGGGAGATGGTGGCCTCCGGGAAGATCCCCACCAACTGCCCCTGTTTGAGACGGGTTACGGCATTCTCCAGGGAACCCGCGCCTTTGCCTTTATCGCGGTTGACCGGGATGTGGTGCATCCCCTTCATCAGCTGGCCCACGCCGGGAGTATCAAAGATCTCCTTCTTCGCCATGAACCGCACCAGGCGCTTGCCCCGCAGATGTGCCGGGAGACCGCCGAGGATGAAGTCATAATAACCGGTGTGGTTGACCGCCAGAAGCGCACCCCCGCTGGTGGGGACGTTTTCCGATCCGTAGACATAGAGCTTCAGGCCCTGGGCCTTCATCACCGTTTTAATGAATCGGATGATGATGCCGTTGTACAGGGGTTCCCTGGATTCCTTCGGGTGCAGTGGCACCTCCGGGGTGCCTTCCGGCACGAAGAACCCCTGCTTTTTAACCATGTTGTGCATTGCCACGTGCCTTATTTGATGGGTTCGAGGACATCCTTGCCCACGAATGGGCGCAGCGCCTCGGGAACGATGACGGAACCATCGGCCTGCTGGTTGTTTTCCAGGATGGCGACCAACCAGCGGGTGGTGGCCAGGGTGCCGTTGAGGGTGGCGGCGATCTGTGGCTTGCCGTTGGCATCGCGGTAACGGGTCTGCAGACGACGTCCCTGGAAGGTGGTGCAGTTGGAGGTGGAGGTCAGCTCGCGGTAGGTCTCCTGGGTGGGGACCCAGGCCTCGGTGTCGAACTTGCGGGCAGCGGATGCACCCAGGTCTCCACCGGCGACATCGATGACGCGGTAGGGAACCTGGACGGCTGCGAGCATGTCCTTTTCCATCTGCAACAGCTTCTGGTGCTGCTCCTCGGCCTCCTCAGGCTTGCAGAATACGAACATCTCCACCTTGTCGAACTGGTGGACACGCAGGATGCCCCGGGTGTCCTTTCCATAGGATCCGGCTTCACGGCGGAAGCAGGAGGACCAGCCCGCGTACTTCATGGGGCCGTCATTGAGATCGATGATCTCATCCTTGTGATAACCGGCCAGGGCCACCTCAGAGGTGCCCACCAGGTACATGTCATCGCGCTCGAGGTAGTAGATCTCTTCGGCGTGATCACCGAGGAAACCGGTGCCGGCCATGATCTCTGGGCGGACCAGCACCGGTGGGATCATCATCTTGAAACCAGCTGCGGTGGCCTTCTGCGCCGCGAGGGTGAGCATGCCGAGCTGCAGCATGGCACCATCGCCGGTGAGGTAATAGAACCGGGCACCGGAGACCTTGGTGCCACGCTTCATATCGATGAGGCCGAGGGACTCACCCAGCTCAAGGTGATCCTTGGGCTCGAAGTCGAAGGTACGTGGCTCACCGACATGCTCGAGGACCACGAAGTCCTCCTCGCCGCCGGCAGGGGCGCCTTCCACCACGTTAGACAGCTTCATCTGCAGCTCATGCACGCGCTGTTCCGCGGCTTCCTGTGCAGCTTCCGCCTCCTTGACCTTGGTCTTGAGTTCATTGGAGCCCTCCAGCAGTGCTGGGCGGTCCTCCGGGGAGGCCTGGCCGATCTTCTTTCCGAACGCCTTGTGTTCAGAGCGGAGATCATCAGCGGCCTGGATCGCCTGTCGACGGGTCTCGTCAGCACTGATCAGCTCATCAACAAGGGCGGGATCCTCACCACGGGTGATCTGGGAGGTGCGGACAACGTCAGAATTGTCACGGAGGAATTTCAGATCAATCATGGAATTCAATCTACCGTGCCCATCTCATCTTGGAGGCGTTAGGTGGAGACACAACCCCGATCCGCCCCTTTGCCCACCGGCCATGACCTAAACCACCTCCTGGTTATGACCAGGTGCGCTAAAGTTGAGTCTATGTCTGCTGCTGACCTTGCGGATGATGGATCCGCCCTGCCCCACCGTGTCTTGACTGACGGCCCCAAACCTAAACACCAGCAGCTGCGGGAAATACTCGAGGACCTGTGCACCACCCAGCTGCAACCGGGTGACATGCTGCCAGGCGAACGTGTCCTGGAAGAGAAATACGGTGTCAGCCGGATCACCGTCCGACGTGCCATCGGTGATCTGGTGGCCTCTGGCCGTCTTAAACGAGCCCGCGGCAAAGGCACTTTCGTGGCGCACTCACCGTTGGTCTCCCGCCTGCATCTGGCGTCTTTCTCCGCGGAGATGGCCGCCCAGAACCTGGTGGCCACCAGCCGCATCCTGTCCTCCTCCCGCGGGCCGGCCCCGGATGAGATCTCTGACTTCTTCGGCACCAACCGCGGCACCCAGCACATCACGCTCCGCCGTCTCCGACTGGGCAACGGCAGGCCCTATGCCATCGATCATGGCTGGTACAACGCGGACGTTGCCCCTGATCTTCTGGAAAATGATGTTTATAACTCTGTCTATTCCATCCTGGACCGCGTGTACAACGTCCCCGTGACCCAGGCGGAGCAGACCGTGACGGCGGTGGCCGCCGACGAGGATACCGCCAGGCTTCTCGATGTCTCCCCGGGCGCACCCCTGTTGCGGATCCTGAGGCAGTCACTATCCAGCGGAAAACCCGTGGAGTGGTGTGTGTCGTTGTACCGAACTGATCGATATTCCCTGAAAACTATGGTTACCCGTTCAGAGGATCTCTGAGAAACTGCCCTTTGCGTGGCATGATGGTGACAATCATGAGTACATCCACTGAATCCTCAGCACGCACACAGCGCAAGGGTTTTCGTTCCGGCGCCGCGGTGCAGACAATGCTCGTTGCAGCACTCGCGGCTTCGGCTGCTGTCGGCATGTATTCCTACGGGGTCAGTTCCAACGATGAGGGACAGGACACGGTCGCGACTGGGGAGACGTCGACAAGCACACCGGCACCTGCACCGGTCGCATCGTTCACCACCGCCGACGTGGGAATGTGTGCCACGTGGGACGTCAATAATGACGGCCAGGTCTCAGGCTTTGAACAGACAAGCTGCGAAGGCGAACACCGCTTCGAGATCTCCAAACGGGAGGACCTGGCAACCTACCCCAGCTCCGAGTTCGGCCCCGCGGCTGAACCACCCAATCTCACACGTCAGGCGCAACTACGCGAGGAGCTGTGCCAGTCCCCGACCCTGGCATACCTCAACGGCCGTTTTGATCCGGCAGGGCGCTACACCATCGCACCGATCCTGCCACCAGCCGAGGCGTGGGCCGCGGGGGACCGCACTATGCTGTGCGGCCTGCAGGCCACCGACTCCAACGGCATCCCCCAGCTGACTGTGGGCCCAGTGGCCACCAATGACCAGGCACGTGTGTTTGAAACCGGTGCGTGCGTCCGGGTGGAATCCTCTGCGGAATTCCGTGAGGTTGACTGCGCTGAGGACCACCACCTGGAAACAGTGTCCACGGTCAATCTCGGTGTTCCATTCCCGCAGGGCGTCCCCAGCACCGATGACCAGAACAACTTCCTCGGCAGCACCTGCACCCAGGCCGCCATCGACTACATGGGTGATGAGGAACGGCTCTACCAGTCCTCCCTGCAGACTTTCTGGCCCACCATCACCGCCAATTCCTGGCTCGGTGGTTCACACAGCGTGAACTGTTATCTCATGTCCCCGTCCACCGAGGGGGATTCCACCTTCAACATCCTCAATGGCTCTGCACTCACCGGGTTCACCATCAACGGTGAGGTACCACCACCGCAGCCGGAACGGGATCCACTCCGTCCCGGCGCCTCGGTTCCGCTCTAGTGTGAATTCTCCGGGAGAGATGATCTTGATCGACGTCAGCGATGAACGCTTCGAAGAAATGGTCGATGATGCCTTCGACCAGGTCCCCCAGAAGTTTCTGGACAACATGCGCAATGTGGTGGTGCTTGTTGATGACTTTCACCCCGAATCACCCAACATCCTGGGCCTCTACACCGGGGTGGCGCTGACCAACCGGATGTTCGCCCACGGTGGTCTGCCCGACACCATCACCATTTACAAAGGTGCCCTCCAGCGGCACTGCCATTCAGAGGAGCATCTGGCGGAGCAGGTCCGGGTGACTGTCCTGCACGAGGTGGGCCACTACTTCGGGCTGGAGGAACATGACCTGCACAGGCTGGGGTACGCCTAGCGTGATCGTGACATGAGAAAACCGGCAGGTGCACAACAGCATCTCATCGCTGTTGTGCACCTGCCGGTTGTTGTGTGCTCAGGTTCGGGAGGGGCTGTCCCCTAGCCTTTCTTCACCGTGATCTGCCAGGAGGCATCTCCGACTTCGCGGAAGTCGGTGACCTCGTGGCCATCGGTGGCGCACCACTGCGGGATGGCGTCGGTGGCCTGGGTGCAGTCGAAATCAATGACCAGGTGATCACCGGACTGCAGGGTCTTCATCACGTCCTTGGCTTCAATGAGTGGGAACGGGCACACCGCGCCGAGGGAATCCAGGGCGTAGTAGCCACTGCCCAGGTCACGCAGTTTCTGGCTGACCGCGGGCTTGAGGCTGATGAGTCCGGTTGCGACCTTCACACCACCCAGCGGTGCTGGGGTGACGGCGGAGTCGGTGTTCACCGGCAGGACGCGGTCCTCAGCGGAGGTCGGGGTGGCGTGGTCCAGGCTCTCCTCGGTGGAGTAGGCCTGGGTGGCATCTGCCTTCTGCTGGGCCACTGCTGCGGGCTTGAGGAAGATCTTGGCTGCCACACCGACACCGATGGCGATGAACAGCAGGGCGATCCAGCCCTGGAAGCTGAAGAGGCTGGTCTGGACCATGCCGTTACCCACGGTGCAGCCACCGGCCAGGGAAGCGCCGACACCCATCATGGTGCCACCGATGACGGCGCGCACGGAGGTGCTGGCATCGGCGACGCGGACACGGAACTCACCGCTCGCCTTCGCTGCGATGAAGGAACCGACCAGGATGCCGAGCACCAGCATGACGCCCCAGTTGAGGTAGCTGTCATCGCCGGTGGTGGCGTACTGCAGAGTGTGTGAGGTCGGGGTGGTGATACCCAGACCGGAGTTGCGGCCAGCCGCTGCGGACAGTGGCCAGGCGATAACACCGATCAGACCGACCAGGGCACCCGCGGTATAGACGTGCAGTGGTCGCTTCCATGCCGGCTGATTGCCCAGGCGGGCGATCTTGGGGCGCTTGGCCTCCAGCAGGCGGAAGTGACGGACCAGGTAGGCGGTCAACGCGGCGAAAGGAACAACAAACCACCAGATGGAGACACCCAGCAGGGCAGGGAGGGTGGTGAGTTCGGTCTCCCAGGAGAACATGACATCAGTGAAACCGCTGAGGGCGCCGTCCTTCATGGCCGCCGTGGAGATGGCATAGGTGGCCAGGGCGATCCAGGAACCAACCAGTCCCTCACCCGAGCGGTACCACGTTCCGGAGGCACAACCACCGGAGAGGATGATGCCGAACCCGAAGATGAAGCCACCCAGGATCACGGCGGCCGGAGCGAAGTTGTTATAGGTCGGGGTGATCACACCCGCAGAGGTCAGCGCTGCGATGCCCACGGCGTGGACGGCGATGACGATGAGAAGGCCAACGAAGGTTCGCCAGGAGCGCTGGAGGAAGATATCGCGCAGCATTCCGGTGACGCAGAACCTTCCCCGTTGCATCACGATACCGAGCGCGGTACCGACGGCGAGTCCGGTGAGGATCATGGGAACCAGCTTTCTGAGGTTCAGGGGTTTATCTTAAGTCCGACTTAATATAGACCCCTCGGTACACCTTTGTCTAGCCCCTATAGACAGAGCTGTCCGAATTTATTCCTGAGCTGGGCTGTCATGCAGAACCGACACCCCTGGGCCACAAAAGCACGCAGGCCACACGCATGCCCCACGAAAAGAAGACCCGAAAAGAAGGCACCCGCAACCTCCCTTGAGATTGCGGGCACCTCCGTCCACCGGCCCCCACCGGCCCCCACCGGTGATGCCTTAACTTACGCCTGCACTTCCTGCCATGGCAGCGGGCTGCCGGTCCAATGAACCACATCCCATTTGCCGAAGCTCTTGCCGTTGGGTTCCAGCACCACATAACGGCAGTTGCCCAGGTAGGTGCTGAAAGCGAAGTTCGGATCCACACCTGATGCGTGGGTGGCCACGATGCGGATCACGGCGCCGTGGCTGACGATCGCCACATCACGGTCATCATCCAGGTCATGGCTGTCCATGATTTGATCCAGGGTGGGCTGGTACCGGTTCAGTACGTCCTTGTAGGTCTCACCTCCGGGCAGGGCTGCCGTGGGATCACCGTGGAGCCAACCGCTGAGCGCAGCGGAGTAGGTCATGTGGGCTTCGGCGTCACCGCGCATCTCAAAGTCACCGGCGTCGATCTCATGGATGCCCTGAACCACATCCAGTGGCACCGCGCCTTCGACAAGATCACGGGCCTTTTCAATGGTGGAGGTGGCCAGCACGGCGGTCTGCTGGGCGCGCAACACGATGGAGCTGTACACATGCGCCAGGCGGTCGCCGCTGTAACCGGCCAGTTCATGACCGACCTCGAGTGCCTGCCTGCGGCCCTGTTCGGTGAGTTCTGCTCCCGGGGGACGGGTATCCAGGAGGTGCCGGACATTGTTGTGGGTCTGTCCGTGCCTGACCAGGATGATTCTGCCAGCCATTGTGTTAGTACTCCCTGCCTTCCAGTGCCGCGCGGACCCAGTCGTCCGCCTTCTCCAGCCGGGCGATGTCATCCGCCCAGGTGTCCTTATGGTCATCCTTGCGGGGCGCCGGCCACGAACCCAGGAATACCAGGTCTTCGGCCTGCATGTGTAGGGCGCGCAGTGCCTCACGGACGGGGAGGTCCTCGATGTGGCCGAGGAAATCCAGGTGGAAACGGTAGGTGCCGAATTTCTTCCGCGTCGGGCGTGATTCGATCCGGGCCAGATCCACACCGCGCAGGGCGAATTCATTGAGTGCCCGCACCAGGCTGCCGGGAGTATTCGGCAGCGCGAATACCACGGAGGTGTGGTCATGTCCGGTGCGCGCGGGCGGGGCGATGCGGTTGCGCACAGCCACGAAACGGGTGCGGGCGCCACGGACGTCAGCCACGTCGTCGACAAGCTTCTCCAGGCCAAAAAGCGTGGCCGCACGCTCTGGGGCGGCTGCGGCGTCGGCGCCGTTTTCAGAGACCAGCTGTGCTGCGGCGGCGTTGGAGGATGCGGAGACGAACCGCGCGCCCGGCACATTATCCGCCATCCAATTCTTGATCTGCTGGTGTGCAACGGGGTGGGTGGCCAGGGTCTGGATGTCGGCGAGGGTGGTGCCGGGGCGGGCCATGATGGTGAAGGAGACCTCGATTTCCTCCTCGGCGAAAATCTGCGCATCGGAGCCCTGATCCAGGGCGTCGTAGGTGGGGGTGACAAAGCCGTCGACAAAGTTCTCAATGGCCACGACCGCAAAATCAGCCCTGCCCTCGCGCACGGCATCAACCGCCTGCTGCGGTGAGTTCACCGGCATCTGCGTGATTGCCCCGGGGCCGAATTCGCCACGTTCCGCGAGGCGGATCAGCGCGGCTTCGGTGAATGTTCCTGCGGGCCCCAGATAGGACACGACTGTCTGTGCGTCACTCATAGCTACTTACCTTAACCGGTGTTCACTAGTGTGGTTGTTCATGTCAGTTGCCTCCCCGTCCGCGCTATCCACGCTGTCCGCGCGCATCTCCACCATGTCGCCGGCTGAACACGGATTCTCCTGGTTCAATCCGGAGGTCACCGCAGGTGATGGCCGCGGCCCGTTGCACGGCATGATCATCCCGGCCAAGGACCTGCACCACGTAGCTGGAATGCCCACCTCCTTCGGTGCGCATGGACGGCGAATGATGGCCACGGAGACCGACCCATTTCTGCAGAGCCTCATCAACCGCGGTGCGATCATCGCGGGCAAGACCCAGACCAGCGAACTGGGCCTGACTGCCTACTGCGAACCTGTCCGCATGCCCGCCCCCGATAATCCCCGGTTCCCCGGTCACACCACCGGCGGTTCCTCCGGTGGTGCGGCGGTGGCGGTGGCCCGTTTGCTTGTCGACGCCGCCCACGCCTCCGACGGTGGCGGTTCCATCCGGGTGCCGGCCGCAGCCTGCGGCGTGGTGGGTTTCAAACCCTCCCACGATTCCAGCGGTGGCAGTCCGGCCACCCAGGGGTTCATCACCCGGGACATCAACACCCAGTCACTTCTGCACGCGGTGGCACCGGTGACGCGCCCCCTGCGCATCGGTGTGCTCCTGGAACCGGTACACGCGGAGACAACTGTGGATGATCAGTTTGTGCACACGGTGGAAGCGGTGGCTCATCGGTTGGAACGTTTCGGGCATGAGGTGGTGCCAGTTGTCCGCCCCTATGGGGATTGGGCGTTCGAGGCCTTCACGGAGGTGTTGGCCATGCGCTCGCGTTCCATAGAGGATCCCGAGGACGGTGAGGCCAGCGCGATTGTCAGTTGGCTGCGCGAACTGGGCCGCGCACAGACCCCGCTGCACCGTGCCCAGGCGGTGCGCGCTTTCGACTCGGTGGCTGATGTGGTTCTGGAGGCCTGGGATGTGGACGTGGTGCTCAGCCCCACCCTGGCTTCTCCGCCCCCGGCCCTCGGGCACTTCTCCTCGCTCAGCCCGGAGGCTGATTTTATGGAACAGACCCGGTGGACACCGTGGGCAACCACCTACAACATGACTGGCGGCGCCGCGATCAGCCTGCCGGTGGACGGTGTCGGCGTGCATCTCGGTGCGGTGCGCGTGGGCAACGCGGAGATCCTCGGCCTGGGAGGTCAGCTGCTGTGACACGTGCCCGCATCAAAAAAGAGATCCTGCTGGTTCTGGCCATCACCTTCGGTGCAAGCGGTCTGCGCTCCCTGCTCAGGCTTATCGACGACCTCCTCTCCCCCGTCGCCCTCAATGACCAGGCCGTCTCGCTGACCACTCCCCAGGCAACCAGCGTGTGGCTGGACCTGGGTTTGCAGCTGGTGTCCGCGGGAGTGCTGTTCTCCTGGGGTGGCCTGGCGCTGTATCTACTCTCCGGTGATGGTGTCCGGATCGGGCATATCCGGTGGAATGATCTGGGTTGGGGCGCGGGGTTGGCCGCCTTGATCGGACTGCCCGGGTTGATCTTCTACGCCACCGCGGTGCACCTGGGATTATCCAAACAGGTCATCCCCACCACCCTGGACAGCCCCTGGTGGGAGGTGCCGATCCTGTTGTTGTGGTCAGGTGCCAATGCCTTCGGGGAGGAGATCGTGGTGGTCTTCTGGTTGCTCACCCGCCTGCGGGGCCTGGGGTGGAGCGTGCCGGCAATGATCATCGTATCCTCGCTATTGCGTGGTTCCTACCACCTCTACCAGGGGGTATCCGCTGGTTTCGGCAACATCATCATGGGTGTGGTCTTCGCCTGGTTCTACCACCGGACCGGCAAGGTGTGGCCACTGGTGATCGCCCACTTCCTCATCGATGCCGTCGCCTTCGTCGGCTATACGGCACTTGGCGGAAACCTGAGCTGGCTGGGGCTATAAGGCAGCACTTCGCCCGAAGCGCTGCTTGGTCTGATGCGCTGGGTCACGCTTCAGAGATCCGGTGGCACTAGGGCTACTGTATAACCATGGATTCACGTGGACAGGGGGATTACGCCCGCGACAGTCAGGGCCGTCCCATCCTCGATCGCTACGGCAGGCCCGTGCGGGCGCGTCGGCAAGCACCCCGGCAACCGGCTCAACGCCCAACGCCGCCACCGGCTGATTCCACGCGCGTGTTCCCGCAGCAGCCGAGGCGACCTGTGCCCCCGCGCCAGCAGTATCAGCCACTGCCGCAGAACCAACCCCGCCAGCAGGCCCATCAGCAGCCGGGCCGCATTGGGCATATCCCCCAGGAACTTCCGCATGTGGTCAACACCCCGGCGCCGAGGCAGCGCAAGCGTCGCAATCTACCCAAGATCCGCCTGCGCCCACGGGGTTGTCTTGGATCCCTGTTCAGCATCCTGGCAGTGATCCTGGTACTTCTGGGGGCTGGCACCCTCTGGGCGGATTCGCAGCTCAATCGGGTGGAGGCAACCCCGGATGTTCGCGTCTCCAATACCGCGGGCACCAACTGGCTGTTGGTGGGCTCTGATTCCCGCGAGGGCCTGACTGAAGAGGACATCGCGCGCCTGGGCACGGGCGGCGATATCGGTGTGGGCCGCACCGACACCATCATGCTGTTGAATATCCCGAGGAGTGGCGAACCCACGCTGCTGTCGATCCCGCGCGATTCCTATGTGAACATCCCCGGGTGGGGCATGAACAAGATCAATGCCGCCTTCACCGTCGGTGGCCCACAGCTCTTGGCACAGACGGTGGAGGAAGCCACCGGACTGCGGGTGGATCACTATGCAGAGATTGGCATGGGTGGGTTGGCCAACATGGTTGACGCCATCGGTGGCGTGGAGATGTGCCCAGACGTGCCCATCCAGGATCCGCTGGCCAATCTGGACATCCAGGCAGGGTGTCAGGAGTTCGACGGTGCCACCGCCTTGGGTTATGTGCGCACCCGTGCCACTGCCATGGGTGATCTTGACCGTGTGGTGCGCCAACGGGAGTTCTTCTCTGCGCTGCTGAGTACCGCCACCTCACCCGGCACACTGCTCAACCCCTTCCGCGTCATCCCGATGGTGGGAGATGCGGTGGGCACCTTCACCGTCGGTGAGGGTGACCACATGTGGCACCTGGCTCGCCTGGCACTGGCCATGCGTGGTGGCATTCAGAACGAGACCGTGCCCATTGCCACCTTCGCTGATTATGCGGTGGGCAATGTTGTCATTTGGGATGACCTGGCCGCCCGGGAGCTCTTCGATTCCCTGAAGTAGACCCCCTTCCGAACAGCATGAATGCCCCAGCCCCCTGAGGCTTATGGAACTAAAAGGGGCTGGGGCATTTTGTGTAATTGACTTAGCGGATGGTCACCTGACGGGACTTGATGTTCTCCAGCTGACGACGCTCATCCGGGGTGAGCTGCGCATCATTGGACAGCTCGGCGGAGATCTTCTCGTCGAGGGCCTTGAGCTCAGCGCCATAATCCGTGTGGGAGCGCTCAGGATCGAGATCCCAGACCGGGACGGTGATGCCGTGGGTGCGGAAGGCACCGGCGAACTTGGTCTCTTCGCCCAGGATCAGTTCACCGCGGGCGGCGATACGTGCCAGGGCTGCCAGAAGTGCGTTCTCCTCGTCGGTGCGTACCCAACGGATATGGGCCTTGCCACCTGGGTTGACCCACCAGACAGCACCCGGGACATCAGCTTCAACGGGGTGGGACGGCAGGATGGATTCATTGGCCATCTGCATGTGCTGGGCCACCTCCGGGGAGAGGTTGTCCTCATCGGCCAGCCACCAGTTGAAGTCCTGCTGTGGGGTGATGTCGAGGGTGGCGGTCGCGCTGAGAAGCTCCGCCAACGGCGGCTCGGAGCCGTCGTGTTTCGCACTGGTCAGCGACTGGCCGGCTTCAGCACCACGGACCCAGTTCAACGCAAAGGCGAGATCCTTGCCCGGGGTGTTGGAACGGGTCGCCTGCTGGAGCGCCACGAAGGCCTCGCCGCCGTGCTCCTCATCGCGGATGAGTGCTGCTGCAGCTCCCGGGAGGACGGTGCAGAGGGTGACCTTGCGGTCAGTGCCGGTGACGGTAACCGGTGCCGTTGCGGAAGGAATGAATTCCTGCAGCGCGACGAGCTGGGCTTCCATGGCCAGGCCCTCAAACGGGCGTGGCTCTCCTACCAAGGCCTCGCGCTCTGCGGCGCGGGCCGCCAGTTTTGCTTGACGACGGCTCATGCCCTCAGGCAGCACTTCATTCTTCTTATTCTTCTTTGCCATGCGCATTAGCGTACAGGGCGGTTACGGGGTCGTCGTTCAGATACTCCGCAGCCTCGCCAGGGAAATTGGTGGTGAGCATCTCCACACCACGCTCAAGGGCCCACTGCCAGTCCTTTTCCTTATCCACGGTGAACAGGTAGGTGGGCAGCCCCTTGCGCCCGATGAGATGGGGATTGCGTTTCGCACGCTCAATGGACAACCCCAGGCCGGTGGGGTTGCTGAGGCGACGGTCCGTCGGATTGAGCCAGCGTTCCCAGGAACGACGCAGGTGGATGCGGTCAATCTCAGGAGCGAGCTTATTCATCAAGTGAATGGCGGGCAGCGAAAAGGAGATGAAGTGGATGCGAGGATCCTCGGTGAGGCCGCGGTAGCGCAGGATCTTCACGATCTCCTCCTCCAACATGATGGAATACCTCATCGGGTGCTTGGACTCTATATAGAGGTGTTTATCCGGATAATCCTCCATGATGTCCAGGAGGTTGTTCAGGGTGAGTACCTTCTCCGGGGCTTCCTCGGTACCGAAGTTCAGTTCCAGCAGCTGTTCCAGCCGCATCGCCGACACCCGCCCGAAGCCATTAGAGACCCTGCTGATCACCGGATCATGGATGCACACCACCTCACCACACCTGGTCAGGCGGACATCTGTTTCCACCCCGTGGATGGGCAACTCAAGCGCACCTTTGAAAGCGGATGCAGTGAGCTCCGGGTACTGGGAGGATAAACCCCGGTGCGCGATGATCTTCATAATTCACATTCTCCTACGCCGGTATGAGGGAGGTAACGCCTTTCCCAGTATCCACCCAGGTGGTGAACTTTGCAGAGCCTTGATGCCACCTGTGAATGAAGTCGACATGAATTATCACAGCACACAGGGGCTGTGCGTTGCTGGAAATCAACAAATGGGTGGCATAGATGTCAGCCAGCTTGGCGCACAGTCAAAATAAGCCACACATCAGATACGGGCCGAAAAGACCCCTCGCCAGGATGCCCGGTGCCTGGCTTAATCTGGCCGTTGCCGACTTCTCCCAAGCTGATTGTTTCTTGCTGGTGCTGCATCTGAAACATCATCCGGGGTTGAAGTTCTAGTGTTCGCAGTTAACGCCATCATTGTCACCGTCGCGGTACCAGTCATATTCCGGGTTCATACCTTGGACATAGTTGCCGTATCCGGCGGCAATGGCCTGTTTGCAGTTGGGGAACCGCGGGTCAGTTCCTGCTGGTGCAGGTGCAGGAGCCACCGCTGCTGGTTGTACTGGTGCTGGTTGTACTGGTGCTGGTTGCTCTACCGGCGGCGCTACCGGGGGCTGCTCCACGGTGGTCGTGGCAGTTGCGGCGATGGTGTAGACCGTGTCATCAGTGGGTACTTCCTGACCAGGGCAGGCATCAAGCACCCGGGCCATTGCATCCTTCTCCGCAGCAGTAACCCACAGATCATAGCGATGCTTCACCACGATCTGACGGGAGACATAATCACAGCGGAACGCCCTGTTGCCGGGCAACCAGGAAGCCGCGTCACTATCACTTTTCTGCTGGTTCGCTGGGCCGTCAACCGCAAGCAGGTTCAAGGGATCGTTGGAGAACATTCTGCGTTGCTCTGCGGTGAGCTGTTGTGCACCTTTTTGCCAGGCATCCGATAGCGCGACCACGTGATCAATCTGGACGGCAGTGGAGGTGTCCTGCCCGCGCTGGAAGTTGATCTGGGTGGCGGTGTAGGGATCATTGAGTACACCAGTGACCACCACGCAGTTCTGGGTGTTATCCCGATAGGCGACCTGTTCCAAGTCCCGATTGAGGATGTCATTGCGGGTGTCACAACCATTACGGTCCACATCCGCCCAGGCAGGACCAAATTCATCGCGGCTGTAGCCGGTCTTGGGCGCACGGCCCTTGACCTCCAGTGCGCTGAGTACATCTACCGCGAGGGTGCTGTTGGGGTCTGCCGTGTTGGTGCCGGACGTCGACGTCGAAAGGTCCGTGGTGGAGCTCGGCGCTGCGGAAGTCTGCTCCGAGGTGGGGGCCGGGGAGGTGGCCGATGTACTCACCGGCGAGCTGGTGGGTTGTTCTGAATCCGGAAGCTGACAACCAGTGAGAGCAAGGAGGACGGTCAGGGCGGATCCGGCAATGGCCAGGCGGCGTTGAGCCCGCATGGGTGGCACCTCTTATTCGAAACAGTAATTCAATAATTGTTTCTTTAGAGTACATGTGTTGTTCACACCCACATGGCAACCGGGTTTATCCATACTCCCTTTCGAGGAAAGGCAGGAGCTGATTCGACAGGTTGTCGCTAGTGGTCGGCTTTTCTTTCCCGGGTGACCTACAGATAGTTACAGGCACACTGTGCGAGCGCACGTAACTACGAAGACCAGCGGGTGTTGGTGCAAAGTTGAGGCAGTAAGAAGACCGGCGTGAATAATTAAGGCCATGGGCATCTTCTCGGGTCGCTATTTTCCCGCGAGATCATTCTGTGAGCGGTGCGGTGGTACGCCCATTACCAGCATCAAGTGATTTTTGTGTGTGGAACTTGATCCCCCCGCCTCCGAATGTTGTGATGGCTGACCGGGGAGTCAGGACATTCTGAGAGCACCGGCTCGCAGCCTGCCACTCTCAGCCACGGAAACATACTTCCAGTAGTACTTCTAGGTGGGGCCCCAACTTTCTATGCTTCCGGCTCCTCCCAGCTGCGGATGCGGCGCAGCAGCATGCGGCTCTTACGCTGGGAGGCGCCGAGTTTCCTGCTCATGCGTGCCAGGACCTTGATGGCGTCATTGATGTGGGGGCCCTTGTTGAGCATGACGCATTCGCAGCGCAGGGCCAGGGCGGCGTCGGTGATTTCTGCACGCGACGGCAGGCCGTTCTTGGCCATGTTCTCCAAGACCTGGGTGGCGAAGATGGTGGGGATGTGGGCGGCTTCGGCAAGCGCCATGATCAGCTGTGGGACTTCAGCCATGCGGTCGAAGCCGAGTTCCACGGCGAGGTCACCGCGGGCGATCATGACACCGAAGTTTTCATGTTGCATGCCGGTGAGCATGATCTGCGCCAGGTTTTCATAACCGGGGATGGTTTCGATTTTCAACACCAGGCCGAGTTCGCGGACCTTGTCATGCTGGCCGGTTTCCTCGGCGATGTTCTTCATCGCCTGGAGGACGTAGTCCACATCGCCGGTGTCGCGGATGAAGGAGACGTTGACAATATCGGCGTGTTCGGCCACGAAGCGCAGGTGCTGGAGGTCTTCTTCGGTGAGGCTGGGCAGGGGGAGTTCGGAGTCAGGCAGGTTGATGCCCTTGTAGGCTGCCAGGTTCACACCCTGTGGGCGGGCGCGGGTGACTTCCAATTCGAGGACATGATGACCGTTCATTTCCTTTTTGTCGATGCAGACAGCGGCGATGCTGCCGTCGTCGAAAAGCACCCGGTGACCGACCTTGACGGCACCGACCGCCTCCGGGAGGGTGCAGCTCAGCATCGGGGTGCGGCCGAGGCCGACCGAGGGGTTATAAATCACATCTTCGGAGGTGAGGAACAGGCGGTTGCCCACCTTGAGGTTGATGCGCTGCAGCACCGGCGGGATGCCGCGCACCGGGGTGCGTTCATAGTCATGCTGGAGCAAGGTGCCGTTGGTGAGGTAGGCGTTCTGGTAGCCCTCGGCGAGCACCGCGCCGTCGAAGGTGCGCACCACGGTGAAGGAGCGGCGGGAGTCACGGTTGTCGGTCAAGCCGATGACGCTGCCGGTGTGAAGCTTGGCAAACCAGGTCGGATCCACCTGGATGGGGAGCGCGGGGCGGCCGGGCAGGCTCTCTGGAACCGGTGCCGGTTCCACGTCGTCTTCAGAAATCGGGGTGATCCACAGCTTGGACGGGGTGAGCACGCGGCCGGTGTCCAGGCGGGTGACACGCGCGCGACCCACCTCCGGGCCCGGCGCGATCTCGCCGGTGCGCACCTTCGGGCCTGCCAGGTCCATGGCCACGCGGATCTCACGGCCAGCTTCAGCGGCGACGGTGTGGATATTGTCAATCATCTGCTTCCACGCGGTTTCATCATCGTGGGCGCAGTTGATGCGGGCCAGGTCCATGCCGCTCTTGGCAAAACCACGGACCAGTTCGATGTCGGTGGCAGCCTCGGTGGGCAGGGTGACCATGATGCAGGACGGGGTGCCCTCGATCGGGGCGCCCAGGAGGATGTCAGCGTGCTCATCCAAGATCTCATCGGCATCGGAGAAGGCATCGGCCACATCGGAACCGGGGTAGAGCGGGCCTTCACCTAAGTAGGCGCCGATCACATTGCGGGCGGATTTCAGACGCGCCTTCACGCTGGGTTCGGTGGTGGTCAGTCGGGTGGAGCCGATCGAGGCCAGTGCGCTCTGCAGGGAGCGGAGATCACGGGTGCGCAGGTGCAGGTAGTGCAGCAGGTTGATCGCGCCGTTGTAATGGGTCGGGGCAACCTTATCGATCTCCGCCTTGTTGGCTTCGGTGACATGCGCGAGCTCGGTGAGAAGCTCATCCATCTCATGGCGTAGTTCCTGCAGATGATCGTGGCTGAACGTTCCCATTTTTACTCCTCAAACCCGTGGTTTACCGGCTCTCAATATCCCCATTGTGCACCTGTTTCAGGCATCCGGCATGTTGAAACAACAACCTGCTTCCTGCTTATCGACGAAAAGCTTTAAAACCCCTACCGCTCCGGCGGGAAGATCTCATCTTTGATAGCACGCAGCGTATCTGCGGAATGTTTGAAACGGGCCATCTCATGATCGGAGATCTCCAATTCCACCACCCGGTGGATTCCGCTGCGGTCAATGATGGCTGGGGTTCCGATGTATATATCCTCCTCGCCGTACTCCCCTTCAAGTAGGGCGCTGACGGGGAGGGCGACATCCTGGTTGTTGAGGATCGCGCGGGTGATGCGGGCCAATCCCATGCCGATGCCATAGGAGGTGGATCCCTTAGCGTCGATGATGCGGTAGGCGGCGTCGCGGGTCTCCTCGAAGATCTTCTCCAGGCGGTCCTCCAGACCGGGATCCTTCTCCAGCATCTTGCGCATGGACACACCCGCGATGGTGGCGGAGGAGAGCACGGGCAGTTCCGTGTCGCCGTGTTCACCGATGATGTAGGCGTGGATGGACTTCGGGGAGACATCATAAAGCTCACCCAGCATGTACCTGAAGCGGGCGGTGTCCAGGACCGTGCCGGAACCGATCACACGATCCTGGTGCAGCCCGGAGAACTTCCACACGGCATAGGAGAGGATATCCACCGGGTTGGAGGCCACCAGGAAAAGCCCATCAAAGCTGTTGGCCATGACCTCATCCACGATGGACTTCATGATCTTCACGTTCTTGTCCACCAGTTGCAGGCGGGTCTCACCCGGTTTCTGGGCGGCGCCGGCACAGATGACCACCATGGCGGCATCGGCACAGTCTGCGTAGGTTCCCTTCCTCACCTTGGTGCGCTTGCCCGCCCACACCACACCGTGGCTGAGGTCCATGACATTTCCTTCGAGCTTCTTTTCATCAATATCGATGATGCACAGCTCATCTGCAATTCCCTGATTAACCAGCGCGTAGGCGTAGGCGACCCCGACATCGCCCGCCCCGATCAGAACCACTCTGCTACCGACAAAACGCATGGTGCCCGTCCTCATTCCTCTGTTGAAGCCTGTTGACTCATAAAAGTTCAACCCGGGTGGCCAGAGAAAGGAACCGCTTCCGTGGCATGCCCAGGAACCTTGACTACTGCTTTAATTATGCCCGATTTTGTGGGGGAAAGGTGTCCGTCCAGACTTTTGGGGTTTAAGATCACACCTTTTGGTGGTGCGCGGGAGTGGACGGCATCTGCCATTATTCGTTGTATGGCATTGGCACCAAGAATAGTGGCCCTGTGGCATTCCCGCCGGGAAACCGGTGGAGGTGCACAACCAGTCACGTCGGCGGGAGGGGAACGGGTGACACGGGGGCGTCGACAAGCTCTTTCCTGGGCCGCACGCGGCCTCGGCGCAGGCCTGGAGCTGGTCCCCGCGCTGCGGATGGCACCAACCCGGCGGCACCGAAGCCTGCCAAACACCATGCGGGCAGGCTTCCTCGGCGCAGAGATCGCCACCTGGTGGGCGCTGTCCCCCTCACTTCTACCGCGACCGTGGTGGGTAACCGCCGCCAACCTGGCGGTATGCCAGGCAGTCGGGCACGCAGTGGCGACCGCGGTGCACACCGTCACACCCTGGATGCCGCGCCTGAGCAGTCCGGCGCACGGCGCGGTCGGATCGATCACGCTGGTCACGGTACTCGTAGGGATGCGCAGGCAACGCCACCAGACCGATCTCATGGGAATCAGGAACCGCGGGCCGATGGAAACCGCGGCAGGTGTGGCGGTGGGTACCGCCGGTTATGGCGCACTGTTGGTGCTCGGTGGACTCTTCCAACATTCGGTGGGCCATCTCCGGTTGTTGGCGGCCCGGATGCTGCCCAGCTGGATCAGATGGCTGAGCTGGCCCATGTCCATCGGCCTCCTCAGTGCAGGTGTGGTGTTGCTCGGCGACCGCGTGGTGCTGCGCCGCCTGCTGGGCCATGCTGCCCGCAACGCTGAACACCTCAACAGGCTGGTCTTCCCCGGAACCTCCCAACCGTGGGAACCCGAACGCTCCGGCAGCCCGTGGTCCCATGAACGATGGGGCGCGGTTGGATCACAGGGGCGGGCGGTGTTGTCAGGTGGCCCACGGCGTGCCGACATCGCCACGGTGACAGGCCTGGACCCACGTGATGTGCGGGAACCGATCCGCCTTTTCGCCGGACTGGTGCCAGGCCACACCCGTGCGATGCAGGTGGATCTGCTGCTGCGCGAAATGCACCGCACGGGCGCCTTCCGCCGCGACACCATCGTGATCAACACCTCCACCGGCACCGGGTGGATCACCGACTGGTCCGTGGCAGCCACCGAATTCCTCACCGGAGGCAACTGCGCGACCGTATCCATGCAGTACAGCTATCTCCCGAGTGCCCTGAGTTGGTACCGGGACACCCGCGCCCCGATCCTGGCCGCACGAGACCTCACCGATGCCATCCGCACCCACCTGGACATGATCCCCGCGCCACACCGCCCCAGCCTCTACCTGGCGGGGGAATCACTCGGCGCCTATGGAACAGCCGGTGCCTACGGGGATGTGACCGAACTGCTGAACAAAGCCGACGGAGTGATCCTGTCCGGCACACCCAGGTTCAGCGATGAGATGAGATCGCTCATTGACTCACGTGCCCCGGGAACACCGGAGCGCCTGCCCACCATAGACAATGGACGCCACATCAGATTCGTGGCGGAACCGGATCACCTGAACCATGACCACCGGGGCGATCCCTACCCTGACAAATGGGAGGCACCCCGGATGATCATCGCCCAACACGCCTCCGACCCGATCGTATGGTGGGACCTGCCACTATTCATCCGCCGCCCGGAATGGCTCCGGGAACCCGGCACCCGGGGAGTAAAAGCACCATCCGCCCAGAATCTGGATGTATTCCAGAGATTACGATGGGTTCCTTTTGTCACCGGCTGGCAACTGGCACTGGATTTAGCCGTGTCGGTGGATGTTCCCGGCGGTCATGGACACAACTACCACGGGGAGTTCCTGGATTACTGGGCGGCGGTGCTGGAAGTTCCGCTGACTCCGGCGGTGAAGGAGCGGGCTGAGGCGTGGATCCGGGAGAACTCAGTGAAGCGGTGACGGCGCTGAACGGGGGTTCCATAAGGGGGCTGTATGAGGGGGGCTGCATGAGGCGCGGCTGCGCATGGGTTGTACCGGGGGTCGAATGAGCTTTTCCGGCTTTGTCGGCTTTGTCGGCTTTTCCATGCATAACGTCACAAGATTCGAGCAAAAACGAGTGGTTCTCCGGCAATTCTTGTGACGTTATGCAGGTGGCAGCAAGCACTTTGGCTCTCCAAGAGCTCCCACCCACCGGGAACCCCCTAAAATCAGACTCATGAACCAGCAGGCGATTCTCTTTGATCTGGACGGCACCCTCGTGGACCACACCAGCGCAGCCCATGCGGCGTTGACGGTGTGGTCCCCCACCATCGGTCTGGAGCCGGATTTCGAGCGGTGGATCGAATTGGATAAATGGGGTTTCGCCCGTTTCGAGCGCGGCGAAACCACCCACCTCGGGCAGCGCCGGGACCGTGTCCGCGCCTACACCGGCCGGGAGATGGACGATGCTGCCTGCGATGAGATCTACACCGGTTATCTTCGGGCCTACGAAGAGAACTGGACCGCCTACGACGATGCCCTGTCCTGTCTGGAACGGGCCCTGGCCACCGGCAATCCGGTGGGAATCCTCACCAACGGTGGTGAAGAAATGCAGCAGGAGAAACTAGACCGCACCGGTTTGAACCTCCCCGGGTTGGTCATGTTGGCCGCCACCACCCTGGATTCAGCAAAACCCCGCCCGGAGATGTATTCACGCGCCCTCGCACGCCTTGAGGCCACCACCGCCACCATCATCGGCGATGACTGGATCAACGATGTGGAAAAACCCCGCGAACTGGGTTGGACAGCCTGGTACATCGACCGCAGCGGAACCGACCCCAGAACCGATGCCACATCCCTGGATCAGGTCACCTTCGGCTGACTTCCCTGCCGGCTCGCAATAGCGCCCCTACTATGGCAGGAAACCGCACACAATCCACTGAAGGAGCACAGCATGAAAATCGGCATCATTCTCGGCAGTATCCGCAAGGGACGATTCGGTGAGGGGGTCGCTGACTGGATCATGGATCAGGTTCAGGCCCGCACTGATGACGGCGTGCAGTATGAACTGCTGGATCTCCAGGAATTCAACGTTCCCCTCCTGGAGGCTGAAACAGTTCCGGGTGCAGCCGATAAGAAGTACGACGATGAGAACGTCACCCGGTGGTCTCAGGCCATTGATTCCTGTGATGCGTTCTTGTTCATCACCCCTGAGTACAACCACGGGGTCCCCGGTGCGTTCAAGAATGCCTTCGATGTCCTGGGCATGGAGTGGTGGGGCAAGCCGGTGGGATTCGCGTCCTACGGCGCCGCTGAGGGCGTGCGTGCCGTGGAACAGTGGCGTCAGGTCGTGGGCAATTTCAACATGTACGATGTCCGCGCCCAGGTCACTTTCTCCACCTTCACTGAAAATAAAGATGGCGCCTTCACCCCGAATGAGCGTCGCCCCGGCGAGCTGGAAGGGGTGGTGGAGGCACTGCTGGAGGCGGGCAAGCGCTGATAATTCCACTTTCCACTCCCGGCCCGTGCGATACTGAGCGGTAATGAAAGCGCACGAAATCGTCATGAACTGGGTCACCGAGGAAATGAAGAGCGGTCGGCTCAGCATTGGGGATCACCTTCCCAGTGAACGCACCCTCGCGGACACCCTCGGGGTGTCCCGGAGTTCGCTCCGGGAGGCCCTCCGCGTCCTGGAGGCGCTGGGCAGCATTTCCAGCGCCACCGGTTCCGGGCCACGCGCGGGCACCATCATCACCGCCGCCCCGGAGCAGGCTTTGTCGTTATCTCTGACCCTGCAGCTGGCCACGAGCCAGGTCGGGCACCATGATGTCTATGAAACCCGCCATCTCCTGGAGGGGTGGGCGGCTCTCCACTCCGTGCCGGAGCGTGGTGATTGGACCTCAGCGGAAAAACTCCTCGACATCATGGATGATCCCGCGCTGCCATTAGCGGAGTTTCTGGCGTTCGATGCCCAGTTTCATGTGGTGCTATCCAAGTCCGCATCGAATCCGCTGATCAGCACACTCATGGATGCCCTGCGCACATCTGTTGCTGATCACACCGTGACCCGCGCGCAGGCGTTACCGGATTGGTCCACCACCGCGGCCAGGCTCCAGGTCGAGCACCGCGCCATCCTTTCAGCATTGCGGGAAGGCCGGCGCGAGGAGGCCGCAGAGCTGATCCATCGGCACATCACCGGCTACTACGAGGAAACACAGGGGTAGGTGGGCCATGGTGCGCACGTTATGGGCGGTCAGTGATCTCCACGTCACCTTCCCCGAGAACCAGGCCACGGTGGATCGCCTTGTCCCGCAGGATCTCGGTGACTGGTTGATCGTCGCGGGTGATGTGGCGGAGCGCATCCCTGATGTGGTGCGCACCCTCACCGCGCTGAAGCAGCGTTTCCACACCGTGATCTGGGTTCCCGGCAACCACGAGTTATTCAACCGCACGACCGATCGCGTCAATGGCAAGGCCCGCTACCGGGCACTGGTCGGTCAGCTGCGCGCCATCGGCGTGATCACGCCGGAAGACCCCTATCCGGTATTCGGCCGGGTGACCGTCTGCCCACTGTTCACCCTCTATGACTACTCTTTCCGCCTGCCGGGCCTCACCGCCCAGCAGGCGGTGGCGCAGGCCAAGGTAAAGCTTGACGACGAGCTCGCCATCGCCCCCTACGTCAACATCGAACAATGGTGTGCCGGGAGAATCGAGTACACCGAAGACCGACTCGATGCCATCAGGGGACCAAAGGTGTTGGTCAACCACTGGCCCCTGGTCATCGAACCCACACACCGCCTCCGATTCCAAGACATCGCCCTGTGGTGTGGCACCACCGCCACCCGTGACTGGGCCGTGAAATACAACGCCATCATGGCCATCCATGGTCACCTGCATATCCCAGCAGAAACGCGTGTGGATGGCATCAGTCACATCGAAGTGTCCCTCGGCTACCCCTTTGAGGAGCACCCACCGCATGTGCAGCGCCCATGGCCGTTTCCCGTGATGCAGATTAATTAACAGTCCAGGTTGTTCGCTCCATGGAACTGAAGAGGCCCTCCGGCGCTGGAGTATTGGGCAAGTGACAGATATGCAAAACCAAGATGGCTATAGCTCTCACCCCACACACTCGACCTGAAATGCCCCCAGGTGAGAAGTGTGGGGGTGAGTCGATCGTCGATAAGCAGTGCCTTTAGCCGTGCCACAGGAAAGCGCACCCCCTGCGCACCGCGCAACCATTGACATTAAAAGGTGAACCGCCTTACATTTTTGTGGTCAGACCACATGGTCTGGCCAAGCGGCCCCTCCCGGAAGAAATGAGGCCACCGTGACAAGCGGGTGCTCTTCGGCAGCCTCAGCAGAAGTGTCCGCATTGGTGTTCAACAAGATTTTCTTCCCCAACGGCAGTGCGATCTTCACACACACCGGTTCACACCCGTCCCAGCACAACTACCATCGCTTCTAAGCCTCTCACCAGGAAGGACCCCCACTCCCATGGTCAAACGCCAGCTGCCCAACCCATCCGAAATGCTTGAACTGATGAAGTTCAAAAAACCAGAGCTCAACGGCAGGAAACGCCGTCTGGATTCCGCGCTGACCATCTACGATCTGCGCAGCATCGCCAAGCGGCGCACCCCGGCCGCCGCCTTCGACTACACCGATGGCGCCGCGGAAGCCGAGCTGTCCATCAAACGGGCGCGTGAAGCTTTCGAGAACATCGAGTTCCACCCGGACATCCTCAAGCCGGCAGAAAATGTGGATCCCTCCACCCCGATCCTCGGTGGCCATTCCGCACTGCCGTTCGGCATCGCCCCCACCGGTTTCACCCGCCTCATGCAGACCGAAGGTGAGATCGCCGGTGCCGGTGCCGCAGGGGCAGCGGGCATCCCCTTCACGCTGTCCACACTGGGCACCACCTCCATTGAGGATGTGAAAGCCACCAACCCGCATGGCCGCAACTGGTTCCAGCTCTATGTCATGCGCGACCGTGAGATCTCCTACGGCCTGGTGGAACGTGCCGCAGCGGCCGGCTTTGACACCCTGATGTTCACCGTGGACACCCCCATCGCCGGTTACCGCATCCGGGATACCCGCAATGGTTTCTCCATCCCACCGCAGCTGACCCCCGCCACCATCCTGGACGCACTCCCCCGCCCGTGGTGGTGGATCGATTTCCTCACCACCCCGACCCTGGAATTCGCCTCCCTGTCCTCCACCGGCGGCACCGTGGGCGATCTGCTCAACTCCGCGATGGATCCCACCATCTCCTATGAGGACCTCAAGATCATCCGTGAACTGTGGCCCGGCAAACTGCTGGTCAAGGGGGTGCAGAACGTCCCCGACGCGGTCCGTCTGCTGGATGAGGGCGTAGATGGTCTCATCCTCTCCAACCACGGCGGCCGCCAGCTCGACCGCGCACCTGTCCCCTTCCACCTGCTTCCGAAGGTGCGTAAGGAGGTCGGCCCGGATGCCACCGTGATGATCGACACCGGCATCATGAACGGCGCGGACATTGTTGCCGCCGTCGCCCTCGGTGCTGATTTCACCCTCATCGGCCGCGCCTACCTCTACGGCCTCATGGCCGGCGGACGTCAGGGCGTGGACCGCGCCATCGGGATCCTGCGCACCGAGATCACCCGCACCATGGCGCTGCTCGGCGTGTCCACGCTCGACGAGCTGGAACCCCACCACGTCACCCAGCTGACCAGGCTGGTTCCGGTCTCCGAGACCACCCGGACGGCGGCGGCTGAGCTTTAAAAGAGCTTGTCGACGCCCAACAGCAAGCACCACCGGAAAAAATCCCATCGCCTGTAATGACGATGGGATTTTCCTACCCGGGGAAAAGATCAGACCTCGACCGTAACCTTATTTTCCTGATAGGCCCTGGAGGTCCGCAGGGAGGCATAACGTTCCTGATCCACCTGTTCGGAGATACCGAGGGAACGACCGGGCTTGTCCTGCAGCAACAGTGCCGCTGCGGAGGAGATGAGGAACATGATGATGAGATAGATCGATACCGAATGGGTGGTTCCGGTTGCACTGAGCAGACCCTGTGCGATCGTGGGTGCGAAAGCCCCGCCGAGGATGGCTCCGATGGCGTAGGAGATGGCCACACCGGAGAACCTGACATTTGCGGGGAAGAGCTCTGCATACCAGGATGCCTGGGGGCCGTAGGTGAATCCGAGCCCCACTGCGAAAAGGCTCATACCCAGAGTCACGAGGAGGATGTCACCGGTGTTGATGAGGAAGAACAACGGGAAGGCCATGAGCACCAGCCAGGCATAACCCAGTAGGAAGGTGGGGCGTCGCCCGATGCGGTCACTGATGATCCCGCCTGCGAGGGTGGCGAAGAACCAGACTCCGGAGGCGACGGTGACCGCCAACAGAACCGGGGTGGGATCCAGCGCCAGTGGGCCGATGGGGTTGGTGGCATAGGCGGTGAGGAATCCACCGGTGGTCATGTAACCGCCCGCATTATTACCGGCAAACAGCAGTGCCGCGCAGATGATCAGTGGCCAGTGATACTTGAACAGGGTGGCCACTGGCGCCTTGGTCTGCTCCTTGCGGTCAGCAATCTCCAGGAAGACCGGGGACTCATCCACAGAACGTCGGATGAAGTGACCGATCAGCACCAGAACAAAGCTGATCAGGAAGGGGACGCGCCAACCCCATTCCAGGAAGGCGTCGCCCGGCGCGATCACACCGGTCATCAGGGCGAAAACCCCAGATGCCAGCAGCATACCCAGGGGCACACCAAGCTGGGGGTAGGTTCCTGCCAGGCCACGACTCTTGGCCGGGGAGTGTTCCACAGCCATGAGGGCTGCTCCACCCCATTCGCCACCTGCGGAGATTCCCTGGATGATGCGCAGCAGAATCAACAGGATCGGGGCCGCGATACCGACCATGGCGTAGGTGGGCAAAAGACCGATCAAGGTGGTGGCTGCACCCATGAGGACCAGGGTTCCCACCAATACCGCCCTGCGCCCATAACGGTCACCGAGATGCCCTGCGAGGAAAGCGCCCAGGGGGCGGAAGAGGAAACTGATGCCGACGGAAACGAAGGAGAGAATCAGGGCGAATTGCGGTCCGGCGGGTTGGAACATGATTTGGGAGAACACCAGGCCTGCAGCCTGTGCGTAGATGAAAAAGTCATACCACTCAACAGTGGTACCGGCAATGGTGGCGAACGCTACGCGACGTTGAGAGGTCGGCTTAGCCGTGGTGGATGTAACAGTCATGACAGACTTCCTTTTAGGAGGAGATGGCAGGAACAGCGCGGGAATGGGCTTTGAGGGTGAAACCGGTGGCACCGGCCACTTCACGGGTCAGTGGCAGGGGTTGGGAGAGGATCTTGCGGGCCGCCATGTGATCGGCCGGGGAATTCACTGATTCGACAGCCACCAGCTCATCGAAGTCATCGAAGATCAATACTGAGAATTTCTTGTTCTCCGGGCTACCGAGCAGCAACGGTTCACCATGACTGTGCGGACGCAGACCGGCGATCTGGAGTTTGGCATCACCCTGATGCGACCAGAACCAGGGCAGTGCGTCATACCCTTCCAGCGGCAGGAGGTTGTTTGACGCCACCAGGTTCCGGGCGAGAAGTCGACCCTGGTCCGTGGCATTCTGTACGGATTCAAGGCGCTGGCGGGAGGGGAGGACAGCGCAATCCCCCAGGGCCCAGATACCCGGGATGTTGGTGCGCAGGTGGTCATCCACGCAGACACCGTTATTGAGCTCCAACCCGGAACCTTCGAGAAATTCAACATTGGGCAATGCACCGATGCCCACCACCACGAGATCAGCTGGATAGCGCTGACCGGTGTCACTGATCACCACATCCACACATCCTGCAGAACCCTCAAAGGAGGACGCGGACGCCCCATCCACCAGGTGCACCCCACGGTCGCGGTGATACCTGCTGAACCATTCCGAGACTGATGCACTGACCGACCTGGCCATGGGTGCCTGGCATCCGGACAGCACCGTCACCTCGATCCCGAGTTTGACAGCTGCCGCCGCCACCTCCAGTCCGATGAATCCGGCGCCGACCACCACGATGCGGCGTGCGGATGCCAGCTCGGTTCTCAAACCCCGGGCATCGTCGAGGGTCCGGACGTGGTGGATGCCTTCCAGGTGCGAGCCAGGGATGTTCATTTCACGTGCCCGCGTGCCGGTGGCGATCACCAGCTGGGAATAGTGGAGCTGCCCACCCTCCTCCAGGTGGACGGTGTGGGTGGCAGGTTCGATGCCCGATACAGCGGCATTATGCAGGAGTTCAATCTGGTTTTCCCTGTAGAAGTCCTCACCACGCAGGGGCAGGACCGGTGTGCTCTCATCAGCGGTGAGAAAATCCTTCGACAGCTGGGGACGTTGGTAGGGGAGGATCTTCTCGGGGTTAAGCACAGCTACCTGACCGCGGTAACCTTCGGCGCGCAGGGAATCCGCAACCTGCACTCCGGCCTGGCCGGCACCGATGATGAGAATCGGGTTCTGATCAGTCATGACATATCCCTTCCCTATACCTGCGTGGCCGGCAGGGTCACCTGGACGGAATCCAGGTATCCAGGACCAACCTTGATCTGGCAACCGAGCCGGCTGCGCTGTTCATCGCGTTCGGATGAGGTCACCTCCAGCATTTCCTCCTCGTCCTCTGACATTTCTGGAAGCTGGTCCAAAAACTCATCATCGACGTAGACATGGCACGTGGCACACATAGCCTGACCACCACATTCGCCGACGATTCCGGGGACGCTATTGGCCAGGGCGGCCTGCATGACGGAGGTTTCGGTAGAGACATCGACATCCCTCTGGGTGCCGTTTGGAAGGGTGTAGGTGATGGTGGACATGGCTGTTGATTCCTTTACTTCTCTGGTGCTTCGGATGGTGGTGTCAAAGATGGGAGGGGTTAGGCATTCCAGGTCAGTGGCAGGCTGGTCATTCCGCGGAAGACCCAACCGCCCTCACGTGCCGGTTGCCCAGGGTCCAGCGCCAGCCCGTCGAATTCACGGAAGAGTCGTGGCACTGCGATCTGAGCGACCATGGTCTTGGCAATCCAGGCACCGGCACAGAAGTGGATTCCGGACCCGAAACCAAGGTGTGGGAGCTTCTCGCGGTGGATATCAAAGCTCTCCGGGTTGGAGAACTGGGCTGGATCCCGGTTGGCGGCCCCCACGTTGATGCCCAGGCGCGCCCCGGCTGGCAGGTGGATGCCTTCCAGGGTGACGTCCTGTTTCACCTGCCGGGAGTACATTCCGATCGGTGCAACCCATCGCACTGATTCATCAAAGGCACGCAGCCACAGTGATTCATCTGCACGGACCGCTGCGGCCTGCTCCGGGTTGGAGAGCAGGGCCCAGGTCAAGGTGCCAATCACATCGCGGGGCTCATTGAGTCCGCCACCGATGGTCATCTTGATATTGGCGCGCAGGTTGGTCATCTCCATTCCATAGGCGAACACCTGAGACAACAGAGTGTGGTTCGGGTTCTCCTTCAGGCGGGGCATCATCTCATAGATGGCCTCATCCACCTCGTTGAATGCTTGTTCACTGCGTGCCCAGACCTCGGGATCATCGGCATAGTTGCCAGTCCCGTCGATCAGTGCCTGAGACCAGCGCTGCAGGTCCTGCTGGGTGATATTTTCAAAACCCAGGATCGCGCGGAGATTTTCCGCTGCGAGGGGAGCAGCAAATTCGGTGTGTAGATCCGCCCCCGGCCCCAGCGCACGGTAGTGATCCAGGTAGGTGGTGGTGTTGCGTTCGAAAATGTCCGTCCAGGTGCTCTTGATGGCCTTGGGTTTGAGCACGTTGCCATAACCTTGACGGTCATAGGTATGCTCCGGGTCATCCTTGCGCAACATGGAATGCCCCATCGCGCGCTTCATCAGGGAGCCCTGCTCATCAGCGGTGAAATTCTCCATGTCGTGATCAATGTGCTGGCATGCGGAGTAACCGACCACCAGGTAACGGTTGATTGCCGGCACCCAGTGGATGGGTGCCTCCTCACGGAGTCGGCGGTAGATGGGGTACGGATCGTTGTAGAGGTCTGCAATGGTGACCCAATCTGCAACAGGTGCTGTTGTGCCTGTGGTGACGGGGGTTGCGGTGTTGGTGGTCATGAGAATCTCCCTGATTTTTATCGATGAATGGTGGTGGCCTGGATACCGTCAGCCACTCTGGAAATAGTGTCCTGAACTTCAACTGGAACCTATTGTGAAGCAACACACAACCACGGGTCAAACGTATAAATCCGACTAAGATCATCGATAAAATCGTGGAATGAAAGGTGGGAACCATGTCCGTCCCCTTCACCTACCGCCAACTGGAAGCCTTCATCGCCGTCGCACGGGCAGGCAGTATCGCCAACGGGGCCATTGACCTGATGAGCTCCCCCTCTGCGGTCTCCTCCGCCATCACCGAATTGGAGAAAGGCCTGGGTGTAACCCTCTTTGAAAGAAGAAGATCCAAGGGAATGCAGCTGACCACCCATGGAGAACATCTACGGGACAAGGCACTACACCTCCTGGAAGATGCCCAGGCCGCCGTTCTTGCGGTCTCGGAAACCTCCCAGGAACTCCATGGAACCATCAGGTTGGGCTGCTATTCATCGCTTTCTGCAGCCCTGCTCCCCATGATCCTGGCCCGTTTTTCCAAAGCCCACCCCCACGTGAATTTCAAGCTCCAAAGCGGCAGCCAGTCCGAACTCAATGAGATGTTTGACAAGGGCGAGATCGACATCGCCCTCACCTACAACCGGTTCCTGAGCGCCGATCTGAAATTCCGCTCCATCCAGCGCCGCTACCCCTACGTGCTGCTGGCCAAAGGTCACCCCCTGGCACGCAAGGCCACCATCACGCTCAAGGAACTGGCGGAGGATAATTTCATCCTGCTCGATGTCAACCCCAGCCGGGAAAACACCCTGAGCTGGTTCGAAAACGCCGGGGTGAGCCCGAAAACCGCCTGGGAGATAAAGGAGGCTGCCCTGGCCCGCGCTCTTGTGGGCGCGGGACTCGGATACACCATCCTGCTACAGGCCTATGGACACAACCTCACCGTAGACGGCTCCGAGGTGGTATCCATTCCCCTGTCTCCCCGACCCACCCCGATTGATATCTTTCTCGCCTGGCGCACCCTCCCCTCCGGAGAGCCCCGCCGCATCCAGGTTTTTATCGATTATGTGACTGAAACCCTCAAGAGTTTCAGTGCCGCCTCACCGGGGAACCAGCATTAACAACCGGAGGGAGCAGGCAGTGTCCGGGGATCGGATGGACCTGCCCCCTGTTGGACAGAAGCGGAAGATTCAGAAGTTTCAGCAGTTTCAGCAGGAAAGGTGACCGCTTCCGCCGATCACAGGCGCAGACTACTCCCTCACTCCACAGGGAATACCGGTGGAGTGATGCGGGCAGTAACCATCGGGGTTCTTGTCCAGGTACTGCTGGTGATAGTCCTCAGCGAGGTAGTAGTCCTCCGGTGCGATGACGCCGATTTCAGTGGTGATCTCCCCGAAACCGTGTGATTTCAGGTCTTCACCATAGGCGGAGACAATCTTGCGGATGGTGTCCACATCCTCCTCGGTTTCCGCGAAGTAGGCGGAGCGGTACTGGGTGCCCACATCGTTGCCCTGGCGGTAGCCCTGTGTGGGATCGTGCGCCTCCAGACCCATGGCAACCAATTCACCGAGACTCACCTTCTCCGGATCGTAGACCACCTCCACGATCTCGGTGTGGCCGGTGCGCCCGGAGCAGACCTCGCGGTAGGTCGGATTCGGGGTGAAACCACCGGCATAACCTGCGGAGGTGGATTCCACACCGTCCACCTGCCAGTACATCTGCTCCACACCCCAGAAACAGCCCAAACCGATCCAGACGCGCTTCTGCCCCTCTTTCCAGGGGCCGGTCACCGGGGTACCCAGAACGGTGTGGGGTTGCGGTGATTCCAGGACAGGATGCCGTCCACCCTTGAGGGCTTCCTCAGGCGTCACCATCACCGGCTCGGGGGAGAAAAACCATGCCATCGTGAAGTTCCTTCCATAGAGGGTTTTGTGGTTGCGACTCTACTCCCCCACAACCATGAATTCCGCTGCGCTATTCCCTGTTGGTGGCATCCATTGACTGCAATAAATAAATAGGATTTGCATAAAAGTCGTTGCTTTATCAACAAAATCGCCTATAATTGTTTGCTAGCGGCATCACCCATGTGGAGGGCACTCGCTGACGAGTTGCCAAAATCTGTATATGCTCGGTGCCGAACCCAATGAAAGGAAACAACATGGCTGTTTACGAACTTCCAGAACTTGATTACGCATACGACGCTCTCGAGCCACACATCGCGGCTGAGATCATGGAGCTCCACCACTCCAAGCACCACGCAACCTACGTAGGTGGCGCAAACGCCGCCCTCGAAGCACTCGAGAAGGCACGCGAGGAGGGCACCAACCCGGACCAGATCCGCGCGCTCTCCAAGAACCTTGCGTTCAACCTGGGTGGACACACCAACCACTCCGTTTTCTGGAAGAACCTTTCCCCGAACGGTGGCGGCGAGCCTACCGGTGAGCTGGCTGAGGCCATCAACCGCGACTTCGGTTCTTTCGCCAAGTTCCAGGACCACTTCAACTCTGCCGCCCTCGGCCTGCAGGGTTCCGGCTGGGCCGTTCTGGGCTATGACCACATCGCAGGTCGCCTCGTCATCGAGCAGCTGACCGATCAGCAGGGCAACATCTCCATCGACATCACCCCACTGCTGATGCTCGACATGTGGGAGCACGCCTTCTACCTGCAGTACAAGAACGTCAAGGCTGATTACGTCAAGGCAGTCTGGAACGTCTTCAACTGGGACGACGTTGCACAGCGTTTCGCATCTGCATCCAAGTAACCACTGACCCCTCGGATCTCTGAGGGCCATGGTGAACAAAAGGCTGGGTTCCAGGAGGAAAACTCCTGGAACCCAGCCTTTTATCATGCGCACGGCGCCACCTGATTACCTGGCGTTATCAGAGGAGGTTATATCCTCCATCCCCTGATCCCCCTGATCTGCAGTGGCTCTGGAAGCATCGCTGGCTTCAAGTGTCCAGCCGTCCTCCCATTCACCGGTCGTGTAGTCATAATCAATATTGTTCCCATCCTCATCGGTGCGTTGATACCACCCGGTGACACGGTCTGCGGTGGAATCGAAGCCGGCGCCGGCACCCTTGCCCTCCGGGGATGCGGCGACTGCCAACTCAAAATCATCACCGTGTTCCTCAAGACCGCGAACCACGGCATTGCGCACAGCCGCGGTGGCATAGCTACGACGGATGGCAGCCGGGTCAGTCGTGAGATCGCGGAGGAATGCCACCGTCATCAGGATCAACACGATGGAGAAGGGCAGGGCGATGAGAATCGTGAGGTTCTGCAGCGCAGTCAGCGTGGTCTCGCCTCCAGCGAGAAGCATGACCACCGCGATACCCATCATGCACAGACCCCAGAAGACCACGACCATCTTGTTCGGGGCGGGATCTCCCTTGGAGGACATCGTTCCCATCACCACGGAGGCAGAATCCGCTGAGGTGACGAAGAAGATCGCCAGCACCGCGATGAGGATGAACGGGGTCAGGTTGTTGAGGGGAAGCTGGTCGAAGAGGGCGAAGAGCACCTGTTCGTTTTCAGCTGTCCCGTCGAATGCCTGGATACCCTGACGGTGGAAGTGGATTGCAGCGCCACCGAAGATGGTGAAGGCCAGGATCAGGATGAAACTGGGAACAGCGATGGTGACCAGGGCGAATTCCCTGATGGTGCGACCCCGTGAAATGCGGGCGATGAACATACCCACGAAGGGGGTCCACGCGATCCACCAGGCCCAGTAGAAGGCGGTCCACCACCCTTGGAATTCGATCGTGTCCTCACCCCAGGACAGGGATTTGCCCATCATCGGCAGGAGTTCATCCAGGTAGGTCAAAATTCCGGACGGAATGAGATTGAGCAGGAAGAGAGTGGGTCCGAGGATGAAGACGAAGGCGATCAACCCCAGGGTCAGCGTGATGTTGATATTGGACAGGTAGCGGATACCACGGGCGACGCCAGAGACCGCACTGATGATGAAAGCCACGCCCAGTAGGCCGATGATCACCAGGATCGCATTGTTGGTCAGTGGGCCGGCTCCGGAGATGATCTCCACACCACGGCCGATCTGCAGGGCGGAGAGTCCAAGGGTGGCAGCGGTGCCGAAGAGCGTGGCAATGATCGCCAGGATGTCGATGATCCTCGCCACCGGCCCTTCAGCATGCCTGGCCCCGAGGAACGGTCGGAATACGGAACTGATCAGTGACGCACGGCCACGACGGTAGGTGGAATACGCCAGCGCGCCACCGACCAGTGCGTAGAGGGCCCAGATGGACAGTCCCCAGTGGAAGTGGGACTGCGCCATGGCCTGGTGTAATGCCTCCGGGGTGCCGGCCTCCACGGTGTTGGGTGGCGGCGACAGGAAATACGCCAGCGGTTCGGAAGGCCCGAAGAAGAAGATACCCACACCGATTCCAGCGCCGAACATCATGGCGATCCAGGAGAACCGGGAGAACTCCGGCTTTTCGGCATCTTTACCCAGGGGGATATTGCCGAATCGGGAGAAAGCCAAAAAGAGCATGACAAATAAACCGAGGCTCATCACGAGGTTGAGTAACCAGGCTGCATTACTCATTGCCCATGAATAGGCCGTGGAGGACACCGAGGATACTGATCCCGGATTGGTCACACCCCAGATGATGAAGGCGATGATGACGACAGCCGTGGTGAAGAACACAACGCGGTCCAGTCCGAAGCGGTTGCGCTGTTCGTCCACGCTGATGCCGGGAACCAGTCCGGGGTGGAGGTCATGGGGGTAACGGCTTCCAGTGACTTTTTCTGAAGGGTCATTCACACGTCGGACGAAACGTTCCGAGGTGGTGGGGTGCTCATCCGATTGTTGTCGGGGAGTGTTGGGCATGGTTTTCCTTTTCTTATCCCTCACGAACTCGCTTTTTAAGAGAGCAGGGAGAGGAACCATCGGGGCATCGAGCCTCGAGGATGTGTTGGCTGTTCCTTGACCAGACAGGCCACCGAGGAGAACTTACACCCAGGCATAGCTGAGTGCGCTCTCTGTGATGGTGTCACGCCCCCTGTGGCATTGAACGATGATATGGCAAGGGTTAGACCCTAGCAGCGCATCCGGAGAATAGAAATACGAATGGCACCGCCCCTGTGTCTGCACATCACCTATGCGGATGCCGCGAAACGCGAAGCTCCCACGAAGGTCCGGAACACCTCGACAGCCGGGGCGGGGTCTGCACCCACGCGCCAGACCAGGCCCAGTTCCCGGAAACTCGCTGGCTGGAGTGGACGGAGGTTGACCCCCACCGTGGGCAGGTAGGGATCATCCAAAGGCAGCACACCCACACCCAATCCGGCGCTGATCAATCCCGCGACGGTGGTCAGCTCCATTGATTCAAAGACGATATCCGGGGTGATGCCCACGGAAGCGGAGAGGGCGTCGAGAAGCATCCGGGTGCCGAACCCGGGCAACATCGCCACAAACGGCTCACCGTCAGCCTCCTGCAGCGCCACCGGCCCCTCACCGTCGAGCCGGTGGCCCTCGGGCACAGCGAGCGCGAGCCGCTGACGCAGCAGCGGCGCCCAACCCAGGTCGGTGCCCACCGCAGCGGGTTTCGGGCCCACGAGCGCCAGGTCAGCTGAATCACCCAGCACCCGCTCCACCAGGTTGTTGGCGGAGCCCTGGTGCAGCTCAAACTCCACGCGGGGATGGTCGGCGCGGAACGTGCGGATCAGTTCTGGCACCATCCACGTGCCGAGTGAATGCATGAAATCCAGCCGGATCGTCCCCAGCTCCGGGTCCATCAGACGTCCGATCTGGGCGGTGGCGGCATCCATCTCAGCGGCAATCCTGTGCGCATGCGACAGAAACGCCTGCCCGCGGGGGTTGAGGTACAACCGGCGCCCGGCGCGTTCAAATAGTGGCGTTCCCACGTGCTTTTCCACGCGCGCCATCCGGCGCGACAAGGTCGGCTGTGGAATCCCCAGACGATCCGCAGTGGAGGTGAGATGACCTGATTCAGCAACCTCGATGAAGCAACGGAGGTCTCCGATGCGCAGGTCCCCGGCTATGTTCTCCATGCTCACCCAGCTTATGCAGATTGTGCATGAAAAACAGCTGTTTCTAACATTTTACTAATTATCGCAGGTGGTCAATGATGGTGCCCATGAGTGATGTCACAACCGTGGATGCTGGGACCTACCGTGGCATGGAACGCGGATCCCGCAGTTACCTGCGCGCGGTTCTGGCCATGCTCGCTGCCGGGCTGGCCACCTTCAACTCGCTCTACTGCACCCAGGCGCTGCTGCCCACCATGACCGCGGAGCTCGGAATCACCCCTTTTGAGTCCGCGTTGACGGTCTCTGCGGCCACCGGGATGCTCGCCCTGTGCATCGTCCCCGCATCCATTCTCTCTGAGAAGTTCGGACGTGGACGGGTGCTGATCACCTCCCTGGCCCTGGCTGCAGTGGTCGGGCTGATCATCCCCTTCGCCCCGGGTGTTGTCGCACTCATCGCGTTGCGTGGCCTTCAGGGCGCACTGTTGGCTGGTGCCCCGGCGGTGGCCATGACCTGGTTGAGTGAGGAAATCCACCCGCGTGATCTCGGGCGCGCCATGGGCCTGTACATCGCCGGCAACACCGTCGGCGGACTCATGGGCCGTCTCATCCCCGCTGGTTTGTTGGAGTTCACCCACTGGCAGTTCGCCCTGCTGGGCGCATCAGCCGCCACCCTGATCTTCACCATCATCATGGTGGCGCTGCTTCCGAAACAGAAGCTGTTCAAGCCGAAGAAGATCAGCCTGCGTTATGAGCTGTCCGCGATGGCCAGCCACTGGCGCAACCCCCACCTGGCACTGCTGTTCGCCACGGCATTCGTCGGGATGGGCACGTTTGTCTCCCTGTACAACTACCTGGGCTTCCGCATGATTGAACAGTTCGGACTCAGCGAGGTGCTGGTGGGTGCGGTGTTCCTGATGTATCTGTCTGGAACATGGAGTTCTGCGCAGGCCGGGACACTTCGTCAGAAGCTGGGTAACGGACCAACGGTGATTTTCCTGGCAGTCACCATGATCGTGAGCATGGTCGCCATGGCGGTGGATAGTTTCTGGGTCACCATCGTCGCACTCTTCTTCTTCACCGCCGCGTTTTTTGCCCTCCATTCCTCCGCGTCAGGGTGGATCGGCATCATCGCCACGAAGGACCGTGCGGAGGCATCCAGCATGTACCTGTTCTGTTATTACGTGGGATCTTCGGCGGTGGGCTGGTTCTCCGGGATCATCTTCACCCACGCCAGCTGGGTGGTGTTCGTGGGATATCTGACGGTGCTGTTGTGTGGACTGCTGGCCATCACCGTTGCACTGGCCCGGTTGGCCAGGGCGGAGCAGCCTGCCACCGTCTCCTAATTTCCCGACCACGACATCGCTCTCCAGACATCAGTACCCCCAACCACGACATCAGTACTGGTGTCGGTGATGCGATGTCGTGGTTGGGGAGGAAAGCACCGGCGGGCCCAATTAGACCGGCTTTGCCCGTAGTAATTTAGGGGTCTACCCTTGAGTCCATGAGTGACGCCACCCAGAAGAAGTGGACCCGCAGGTCATGGCACCGCAGGGCCTCCAAACCGGTCACCTATTGGTTCATCGCACTGATTGTTGCCGGCATCATTCACCCGATCCTGCCTGAATACCGCTGGGTGCTCATCCACCTGTTCACCCTGGGCGCGATCACCAACTCCATTGTGGTGTGGTCGCAGCACTTCACGGAGAAGTTACTGCACCAGCGGCTTGACGACGACAAACGCCCCGCCCAGCTGTACAAGGTGTGGGTGCTCAACGCCGGTGTCATCGTCACCATTGTTGGGCAATTGCTGTCCGATGTATGGGATCGTCATTGGGTGGTCACCAGTATTGGCGCAGCCATTGTCAGCGCCACCCTGGTCTGGCATGCCTTCTCACTGGCGGGGCAGTTCCTCTCCGCTAAACGGGGCCAGCCCTATGCCCCGGCGGTGGTGGCGTATGTGGCCAGTGCCTGTTTCCTGCCCGTGGGTGCGCTCGCCGGTGGTTTCCTGGCTGCGGAACTTCCCGGCACCTGGCAGGAACGGGTGCTGCTTGCCCACACCGTGTCCAATATTTTGGGATTTCTCGGCCTTGCGGCCCTGGGCTCACTCTCAGTGCTTTATGCCACTGCCTGGCGCACCCGCCTGCCCTATGACTACACGAGATATTCGGTGGGGTTGATGATCGTCTCCCTGCCGGTGATCCTGGGTGGTGCATTGGCCGATAACGGTTATGTCGCCGCAGGTGGTCTGGGACTGTACACACTGGCATGGATTATTCCCATGGGGGCGTGGATGAGGGCGTCGATAAGCGTATTAGCGCAACCCCGTGACCGCGTCGGCTTCAGCGCGGCGGCGGTGGGCACCGCACCGCTGTGGCTGCTGGGTTCCCTGATATACCTGACCGCACAGGCCGTGATGCACCACGGAGAGCTTTACCAGATCAACCTGCCGACCAATGCTGTGCTGGTGGGTTTCGGTGCACAGCTGCTCATCGGCGTGATGAGTTTCCTGCTGCCTTCAACAGTGGGTGGTGGCCCCGGCCCGGTGCGAACCGGCACCTATGTGCTTGGTCGCGCGGGACTGTTTCGCTGGGTGCTCATCAATGGCGGCCTGGCGATCTGGCTGCTCACTGAGAACAGCTGGCTGCGGGTGGTGGCGTCGCTGCTCTCCATAGGCGCGCTGGCGGTGTTTGTGCCGCTGATGCGCGCGGGTGTGAAAGCGCAGCGGGAGGTGCTGATGAAAAAGCGTGAACCCGTGGAACCCATCACGGCACCCAGATACAACCAGGTCACCGCGGGCATTGCAGTACTGGCACTGGTGCTGGCTGCGTTCGGCGGGTTGGGGACTTCTGGTTCCAGTACTGCCGCTCCAGTCGGCGTTGGAGACGTTTACTCAGTGACCATTGACGCCGGGGACATGATCTTCACCCCTGATGTGATTGAGGTTCCTTATGGAAAGACCCTGGAAGTCACCCTGATCAACACCGACGACATGGTTCATGACCTGAAATTTGCCAATGGCGCACAGACCGGACGCATGACACCGGATGAGGAAGCCACCATCACCGTCGGGCCGATCACCGAGGACATGGAAGGGTGGTGCACCATCGCCGGCCACCGTGCGCAGGGGATGGATCTGATGGTGCTGGTTCAGCAGCCATGAGTGTTCAACATTAGTGAACGTTCACTGATGATGAACGTTCATCATTAATGAACGCCTGTAATGTCTTAGTTATGTTATTCAGCGACCTGGACCACTGGAACTCCAGCCTGCAAAATACAGAAACTCCCTTCAAACTTCACCTTAACCCGCACAACACCGACGTGGATGGCCAAGAACAACAGGGCTTTATTCTGAGAAAGATAATGCTCGAGTTGACCGAGGAAGCATCCTCATCAGCAGCGCAGCCCCGCCCCCTCAGAGCTATGATGATTAAAGATCCACAAGAGCTTCGTAACTTGCTTAAGCACATCTCCCGGCATGTGGGCAGGGAAGATCTCATCATCTTGGTGCCAACCATCACGCCTCGAATCGCAGATGACTTACGCCGAAACCGGATCATGTTTGCCGATGAACGCGGTAACGCCTTTGTGGCGTGGCCGGGGGTGTACATCGATATTCGGGGAAGAATAGGAAACACGGAAACGCTCCGCAGGAATGACCGGCCAGACGCAGGAGTCTCGAAAGCACCGCGGACCGCATCATTGTTCACTCCTCGTCGTGCCCAGGTCTCCGCGCTGCTATTGTCACGCCCTGAACTGCTAAATAAATCAGTCAGGGACATCGCCCGCGAGTCCGGTGTCTCTGTCGGAACAGCTAAACAGACCTTGGACCTTCTTAGGGAGGCCGGGTATCTGCGTGTCTCTTCCCCTGGCCACTACCGCATGGAAAACGTGGAATCATTTCTGGATGCCTGGGCGCATGCCTATCCAACTGGGCTCGGTACCAGCCAACAGATCTTCCGAGGCACAGGTGGCATAGACAGATTACGGTCTTTGGAACCCCTGGGCTGGATCAGCGGCGAACAGGCGGTTCCGGAGCTCGTGCAGGGAGGAAACACTGCCCACCTCTATGTCGACGGGGTTGAAGAATCCCGAAAAATCATCGGTGCTGCCCGACTCAGACAGGACGATCACGGTGAAGTGATGATCCGATCAAGCTTTTGGTTGCCGTTGATGAATCACCAGGCTGAGAAGAATGAAACGCTTCGCTCATCAAAGGTGGAATCTGTTTTCGAGCTTTGGCCACGTGCACCGCGCGCGGTGATTTATGCCGATCTTCTATCAGTCAATGATCCACGGTTGGCGGAAATTGCCGGAAAGATCAAGGAAGAACTCATCAATGGACAATTCTGATATCGCCTACGTAGCGGAGAAACTGGGAGAGTTCATTGAACCCGGCAGGATCATGCTGGTTGGAGCACGGTGCAGAGATATACATCAGCAGCGGTTTCGGGACCACCCGGCTGGTAGAACCACACGGGATATCGACTTCGCCTTAGCCATTGAGTCATGGGATGATTTCCGGTTGTTAAAGAAAAAATTCCCATCCCCTACAGACGCGTGGCAACAAGTGGTGATCAATCAGATTCCTATTGATCTGGTGCCCTTCGGAGACGTCGAGAATCCTCCTGGGGAAGTGGCAGGTGATAAAGACCATGTCTTGAATGTCGCTGGTTTCCAACAGGTTTTCCAGGATGCGACAGACTTCAAACTGAAAGACAACATCTCGGTGAAGTTGCCCTCAGTCCCAGGCTTCGCCGGTTTAAAACTCCACGCATGGCTAGACCGGGGCCCACAAGGGCAATATAAAGATGCCACCGATCTCGCCCTGATCCTGTCCTGGTATGAAGAAAATGATGAGGCGCTCTGGGACCGGTATCCGCTTCTGCCCTCTGACGACCAGGACTACATCGGAGAACCAGACGCAATGGCCGCGCAACTTCTGGGGGCCGATATCGGACGCGTCTTCGGCAAGCAGGAAGCCAGCTTCCTATTCGAACGCTTGGTGTCAGAAACCAGATCTGATGTGGAGTTATTCATCGACCACCTCATCGCACCACCAGAACATATCCACCCATGGGAAAGAAGAAAAGTACAAGTCAATGCACTAATTGATGGTCTGAAATCGACTTTAGGCTGAGCCGCCACTGAGCCGCCACTGAGCGCGCAAACCAGCCCAGACTCCCTCAACACCATCTTGTCCGTTCCTTGATCCAGGTCAAGGAACAACGGCGCAATCCTTTCTACATTGAGAATATAACGAAAACACCGAGAAAGGATTCACCATGAGTAACACCTCCCAGACCGTCAAACTAGTAGATCTTGTATCCAAGGTGCACGGCCCCAACCATCCTCACCTGGCGGAGGTCAAGACCCTCTTCCATGAGGTCAACGGCCACTACCCGGGACTGACGGAAGCAAGCGAACCTGTGCGCGGGGAACTTAAAACCAAACTGGCCCGCATCCGGGAGATCTCCAATGATTTCCAGACCCCTGCGGATGGCTGCGAGGGTTACCAGATGATGGATGCCAGCCTGGCCGAGTACGAAAGTGATGTGCTGGCCAAGCTGGGCAAATAAGAGTCCCCTGCAGCGTCTTCGCCTTCAGTCATCCCGGATGAAGTAGGTCCGGAAGATGTACCTAGCGCGACTGACTAACCCTCCCCCAGCACCGGAGCTGACTTCGCGCCCTGGCGCAGCCACTGTCTCACGGCAGCGGTGGCGCGACAGTCATCGCCGTTATAACTGAGCAGCTGGGCACGCGCCGCCTCAGCCGCCGCCGCAGGCCCGGTCGCGGCCACCAGGAAGGCATGCAGGCTGTCTTCACCGGCGAAGTCTTCTTCCTCCCAGTGGAATCCGGCAGCCGGGGCCAGTTGTTTCAAGCCCAATCCGCCGGGGCCCACGAGTTGCCCGCGGGCGACGGCGAACATGTCCACCCATTGATCTGAGCCGATGAACTGACGCACCTCATCCTCGCTGGGCACACCGGGAACCACACCGTGGAAACGGCGGGCGGTGGACAACATCCAGTGGTTCTCGCCATTGCTGGCATAACAAAACGCCCCGAAACTCTGGCCGTGTTGTCGGGCCTTGTCCCGGCGCGCCATCAGCCACTGCCAGAACTCGGCGAAATTCTTACCCTCGGCTGCCTCGCCCAGACCTTCCCAGATCACAAACGGCCGGTAATCCGCACCGTCGAAGGCGCCCCACAGGTAGGCGCCCAGATCCAGGTAGGCTTCCACGTCCACGTCGATCTCCACATCAAAACGCGGTGCGGTGGTGGTGTGGGTGCGGCGCAGCACGGGGATTCCGGAACGCCAGGCTTCGGCGATATGGGAGATGTCGCCGAGTTGGGCGTCGATAAGCTCCTGCGTCGTGGCAAGGCCACGCTCACGGTACGGTGCCGCCCGGTCGCCGGATAAAAAGAGGCTGATCTCATCAGCCCGGCGCAGTTCAGGCTCGCATTCCACCCAGAAACGGCAGGTGGCGCACTCCTTGACCCGGCGCGGGCCTGCCGGTGGCGGCGCCAACAACGCCCGCTCCGCGGCCGGGGCGTAACGGGTCACATCAACCAGGTAGGCACGGTCGCGGTCCTGCCCGATCAGCGCACCCTGCTTATCGACGCCCACCGCCCCTGCCTCCTCCAGTCCGCGGATAGCTAACGCCAGGCGGTAGCCATCAATGGTGTGATGGCGCAGCCTCGCCTTGACCGCCACCGGCGCCCCCAAGCCGAGCCTGGCTGTGGCGATCGCCTGCATCTCACCATGCTGGGAGGGCCGCGCCACGCGGTGGTTGCTCACCATCACCGGCAGGTAGGTGCCATCAGCGTTGCGGACCAGGATGTCCGCGGTAACCTCCCACGGCACCCCGTCCCACACTCCGGCGAAGACCGCACCCGTGATCAGATTCGCCTGCGCGGCCATCGCCTCCAGGGTGTGGAACTCCGCGAGTTCATCCTGCGGATCCACATCCATGCGGGTGAAAGGGACACGTCCACGCTTCTTCGGGGGTACGGGAAGCCTGGATTGGGCCTCCGCCAAACCGACATCCCGACGTGCCCTGCGCTGCACCGACGCCTCCAGAGGCCCGATGTCGGGGAACCGTTGGCGCTGTACCTGGCGGTATCTGCATCCCACCAGGTCACTCGGTGTGAGCCGCTCACTCTGCATTCTTCTTCATCACCTTCCCGTGATGCCACGAGCTTATTGCACATTCACAGGTAAAGTTGAATCGAAAAGTCGAGACATGACCGACAAGTGAAAGAGTTGAAAGCACATGGGTATCTTCGAGAAGATCCGTTCCTCCCGGGCGAAGACCAAGGCACAGATCAAAGCTGCCGAAGCCAAGGTGAAAACGGAGGCCAAGAACAAGGCGAAGCTTGACCTCAAGCGCGAGAAGCTCCTTGTCAAGCAGGAGCAGAATCTGCTCAACGCGGAGAAGAAGGGCCTAAAATCCCGCAGGAAACATGAGCTGAAAATGGCCAAGCAACTCCTCGCGGAGAAGAAAGCCGGCAAGTTCAACAAGGACAACGTCAAGCGCTGGAGCGGCACCGCCCGCATGCTCACCCCGATTCTGCTGCCACTGGTCTACCGGCTCACCACCGAGGCCCGTGACCAGTTCGTGCAGGGCCGCGCCCGTCGCGCCGGCGTGACCACCGAGCAGATGTCCAAATACGCCGGACACGGTGCCCCACTGAAGGCCCGGATCAGCGGTGTCCGCGACGTCGCCCATAAGTCCGGTCTGCCCCAGGGTTTTGTCCTGGACGTGGAGGAGCGCCTGGATGAACTGGATGCCGCCGTGGACAACTCCGAGTACATGGCACCACAGCAGCGCAACCGCGCCCACCAGTCCATCGAGCGTGATCTGCAGCAGGTTTCTGATCAACTCCAGGATCGCCTGCTGGATCACTAAGAAGCCCTTCCCCTTCCATAAGGCAAATTCCCCTGTGAGTTGATAATTATCAACTCACAGGGGAATTAATCATGCGTTAACTCATAGGCGTGGGGGAGACGGTCAGAGCAGTCCCTGCTCCCGCGCAGAAGCCACCGCGGAGGTACGTGAACGCACACCCAGCTTGTCGTAGATGTGCACGAGGTGGGACTTCACCGTTGCTTCAGACAGGAACAGGATGCGGCCGATCTCCCGGTTGGAGGAACCACCGGCAACCAGCTTGAGCACCTCCAGCTCACGGGGAGTGAGTGAGGTCTTCGGGGTGCGCACCCGGGTCATGAGGCGGTTGGCCACCATGGGTGACAGGGTGGAGTCACCTTCCGCAGCTGAGCGCACCGCAGCCAGGAGCTCATTCGGTGGGGCATCCTTGAGCAGGTACCCCAGGGCACCGGCTTCGATGGCACCGAGGATGTCGGCATCGGTGTCGTAGTTGGTCACTACCAGCACCTTCGGCGGGTTCTCAATGTTGCGTTTGATGGCGGCGGTGGCATCGGCGCCCGTGGACACCTGGGTGCCCTGGACACCGGGGCCGAAGCGGAGATCCATGAGGATCACATCAATGCCCCCACCGGCGGCGGCCTGGACGGCAGCCTCAGCTGTGGACACCTCCCCCACCACTTCGATGTCATCTGCACTTTCCAAAACAGCACGGAGTCCGAGCCTGACGATCTCGTGGTCATCAGCGAGCAGCACGCGGATCATATGTTTGACTAGGTCCTTCCCATGGTGCATCCCCGGCGCGTCTAGGTGGCCGGAGTATGCCTCAGCAGTCATTGCCTCAACAGTCATCAGAACAGATAAGAGTCATTCTTTAGTTTAGCGTCTCTTAACTCTCGGATGAGAATTCAATCGGGAGGGCGACTGATACCGCGGTGCCCTGCCCATAGGCGGATTCCACGATCACCTCACCGTGGAGCTCCTGCGCACGCTGCCGCAGGGCACTCAGGCCGATATGGCCCAGACCCGCGGGCTGCTGCGCCACCCGCTCCGGATCGAAGCCGACTCCATCATCCACCACATCGAGGCGGACCTGGTCCAGCTCATAGGTGAGGGTGACATGGCAGTTCTGCGCCTCCGAATGTTTGGCTACATTGCCAATGGCACCCTGCGCGATCCGCAGGAGGGTGGCCTCCATCTTCATGGGCAGCTGGCGTTCATCACCATCCACGTTGATCACGAAGTTGATGCCCAAAAGTGGTTCCGTCACCCGGTGAAGAGCACCCTCCAGGGAGGTTTTGGCTAGCGCAGCAGGTTGGAGCGCAGCGATCATCGCGCGGGCCTCACTGAGATTGTCCGAGGCCGTGGTGCGCGCCAGGCGGATTTTATATAACGGTGATTCCGGCCCCTGTCCCTCATCCAATCCCCGGGAGAGGATCTCCTGTTCCGCCACGTGCAGCAGCATCTGGATGGAGGACAACCCCTGGGCCACCGTGTCATGAATTTCGTGGGCGATGCGCTGGCGTTCCTCAGCGATACCCGCGCTGCGTTCGGTTTCCGCCAACTGGGACCGGGTTTCAATGAGCTGCTCGATGAGTTCCTGTTTCTCATGGTTCACCTTCCATAAGGTACGGAAGGCATAATCAATGGCGATGGTCACCAGCGCCGCCACCGACGGCCCCATGACACCACCTAGTGTCAGGCCGGCCGGATACTGGCTGACAATGGCCACAGAGGTGGCACCCACGACCGCGATGATGCCCCGCACATCCGGCATGACCTGCAGGAACAAGAAGTACATGGGGAACACGATGTAGATGCTGACAGGCACGATCGGCAGCATGAATACCCACACCAGGGTGAGGATGAACAGCCAGGCGAGCTGCTTGGTGTGGCTGAAGTTCACCCGCCGGGATGAGCCGTAGAAATAGAGGAAACCCCAGGCGAAGAGCAGCACACAGGACACAGCGAACATGGTCAACGTCAGACGCGCCGACGCACCCAGCCCCACCACGAGCAGGGTTGCGGTGAGGATGTGGATGCTGTTGCGGTAACTCATCGCTCCGGGCTGGCCGCCCCGGCGTGCGAGGTTCTCCACATCCAGCTCATTGCGCATGGAGTCCGGTTTGCGATCTAGGCTTGACTGCATGCGTCGTACATTACCCACTCCACCGTGGAAGACCCTCCTCCTGACCAGTGTGATCGCCCTTTCAGTGGCCGGTTGCACAACGGAGCCACCCGTCGCAGAGCAGCCCATCGCCGAGGATCCCGCCACGGCTGAGCCAGCCCCACCGTTGACCTCGGAGGTTGCACCGGTCGTGGATGGCCTGCCCGCGGATGCGCTCCCCGAGGTGCCCGGCGGCCGCGGGGCGTGGGAGGCCTGCCCCTATCTGGACACCGAGTGGGTTGCGGAAACCAACGGCCAACGGGTCACCGGGCTCGGCGTTGACGAGCGCTTTAGCACGCCCGCCTGTGTCTTCTGGTCCTATCCTGAAGAACCCCAACTGACCGTCTTGGTCCGTGAGATGGCCTCTGTTGATGAAGCCATCGCCGTGGTGGACTGGGCGGCCCCCATCGACTCCACCGAACCCGCCGAGGAACCCCTGGACTGGTCAGGTGGTCGACGCGGTGGATCAGCTGAATCCGGCGCGCTCTACGCAGTGCAGAAGGATTCCGTGGCGGTGGTGGTATTCACCAACCAGGATCAGTCACTCAAGGCACAGCTGGTCGCCGAGGAGGTCATCGGGAATCTGGGACTGTAGATCCAGTATCAGAAGATCCAGTATCAGACGGAGACGTCATTGAACGGCATCAATGGGGAGATCATGGGGAAAATGACCTCCATGAGCAGGAAGAACACCGCCACCAGCAACACAACCATGATGAGGGCTTTCACCGGCCAGGGGCCGGGCAGTGCGCGCCACAACAGGGAATACATCTAGGTCTCCTCTAAAACTGCGGGGCGTTCCCCATCGGTCTTTGAAATCTGATCCACCAGCATGCCATGGACAATCATGCGCTCCGCCGCGGAGAACTGCGGGTGGCAGGTGGTCAGCGTGATCAGGGATTCCGCGCCCTCTGTCACATCAACACTGGTGGAACCCGGCAGGGGGTTGATCACCTCAATGTGGTTCGGGGTGGTGATATAGCGCCCCATCACGTCGGCATAATCACCGGCTGTCATGCGTTGCATCTGCTCCGGGGTGAAACAGGGTGCGGCCTCCTGCTCACGAGTGGCCGTATCCGTGGAGATCGGCATGACGCGGTAGACATCCCAGGAGTTGCGGGTCTCCACCACGATGGCATCACAGGCCCGCAGGTTGCCCAGATCATTGAAGGGTGCGCCCTTGCCCACCCGGTGACCGGCGACGGCGAAGTTGCCGGCCTCCCCGGGCATCTGCGAATCGCTATAACGGCCGGGGCCGGCGATGAGTTCCTCTTCATCGGTGCCTTCGATGACCGCGAAGTGGAAATCAGAACCGAAGGAAGGGATATACATGCGTGCGAAAGCCTCACCCAGCTCCGGTGTCAGCTTCTGGCGAGGATTGACCCGCTCGGTCTCCTCCTGCCAGAGTTCATCCAACTTCTCATTGGCTGCGTCCTGCTGTCTGCCGGATTCAATGTTGGTCCAGTAGGACTCATAGAGGACAAAGAGAAGGACCAGGACACCGAAGGTCAGGAAGATTTCGCCCAAGACCTGGGAGAAGGAGATGCGGGTGCGGGGTTTCTCCCGGCTGTCACGTGACTGCATGAAATGTTGTTTTCCTGGCTCCCCGGCGACGTGACCGGAGTTAGGCCACTACGGTTTCCGACACGTACCATGAACAGATATGTCTGTGGCCTTTATGCCACTGCATCATCATACAGTTGTTAGAGATAAAGCTATACCGAAACGAACCTGGGAAGGGCGAACACCAAGGTGCTCGATTTTCTGATCTACCCGGTGTCCGGAGTGATGAAACTTTGGCACCTGCTCCTGCATGACATCTTCGGACTCGATGACTCCCTGGCATGGTTCATCTCCCTGTTCGGGTTGGTGATCACCGTTCGCGCCATCATCGCCCCCTTCACCTGGAAGATGTACAAGTCGGGTCGCGTGACGGCGCAGATTCGACCACGGCGGGCGGCGATCGCGAAGGAATTCGAGGGCAGGCACGACGAGGATTCCATCCGTGAGATGCAGAAGAAGAACCAGGAACTGAACAAGGAGTTCGGTTTCAACCCGCTGGCGGGCTGTGTGCCCATGCTCATTCAGCTGCCCACCATCATCGGTCTGTACCAGGTTCTCATCCTCATGGCCCGCCCCGAGGGTGGTCTGGAGAATCCCATCCACCGGTCCATCGGGTTCCTCACCGCGGAGGAGGTGCAGAGCTTCCTCGAGGGCCGGGTGAATAATGTGCCCCTCCCCGCGTATGTGACCATGCCCGCTGAACAACTGGCGTTCCTGAACGCCACCCGGGAGGATGTGCTCAGTTTCGTCCTGCCACTGTTCATCGTGGCTGCGGTGTTCACCGCCTTCAACATGGCACTGGCCACCTACCGCAACCTGCAGACCAACGATTATGCCTCCAAATTCTCCAACGGGATGCTCAAGACCTTCGTCTGGCTCGCGATCCTGGCTCCGCTCTTCCCACTGGTCCTCGGCCTCACCGGCCCCTTCCCCACCGCGATCGCCCTGTACTGGGTGGCCAACAACGTGTGGACCTTCGCCCAAACCGCGATCATGCACTTCGTGCTCGAGCGGAACTATCCGCTCACTGAGGAATTCAAGGAACACCACACGGAACAGCGCGCCGCCTACCGGGTACAGCAGCGGGAGAAACGTTCCTATCTGCGCACCCGCCGCAAGAACCGTCTCATGATGGCCCTGACCCCCCATAAGGCATCTGAACTCCGCGCCCGGAATGCGGCCATGACGGAGGAACGTTCCGCCAGGTTCCTCGCGGAGAAGGAAGCCAAGAAAGAAGTGAAGGCCCTGAGGAGGGCCTCACAGAGGAAGATCAATCAGGAATCGATGGAGAAACTGAGGGAGCGTCGACAAGCAGCCAAGGCCCGGAGACGGGCCGGCAGCACCGGAGAAGAAACCGTCGAGGTGGAGACGTCAGAAGACGCGGAGAAATAACGCAGTCAGATGGAGTAGTCAGCCGGCGGGGCGGAGAGCAGCTGTTTAGCCAGCTCCCGGGCGGTCTCCAGGGGGCCGATGTCCTGCAACAGACGGGAACCCGCCAGGCCACCGTCGAGGAAAACCAGCAGCTGATTCGCCTGCGTGGTGCCCGGGTAACCGTTTTTCTCCGTGAGCAGATCCGTCAACGTCTGATGGCACCACCGGCGGTGCTCCATCACCGCTGCGACGATGCCCTTCTCTGAATCCGTCTCCGGACGTGGATACTCGTTTGCGGCGTTCTGGAAATGCGAACCGCGGAAACCCTTCGTCGGCTCCTCCTCGAGACACTGATCAAAGAAGGACAGGATCTTATCTTCCGGGTCCTTCAACAGGTCCGCACGGCTGTGCCACGCTTCCCGCCACTCCTGATCCAGGTTCTCCAGGTAGGCGATCACCAACGCATCCTTGGACCCGAACAGGGAATACAGGCTGGCCTTCGCCACATCCGCCTCACGCAGGATCCGGTCAATACCGATGACGCGGATTCCCTCCGTGGTGAACAGATTGGTGGCACTGTCGAGGAGCCGCTGGCGGGGGCTGGGTCGATTGCGACGCCGACTTGCCCCGGCACTGGTCTTACTCTTGCCTGAAGCGCTGACAGCCACGTTCGGCCACGTCCTTTCGGGGTTTGAACTGATTGCAAAGCGGTATGCCCAGAACAATCTGCGGAATCCACCGCTGAAGATGCCGCTGGCGGCTGAGCGATAGCCGATGGGATCATCGGGTCTCATTCCAATATAGACATACCGGTTAGTACAGTCTTAATCTACAGGTCCGTTCACCTTTTTTGAAACAATTCTTTTCGCCCATAGCTGCCCGCTGATTGCCCGCTGATTGCGCGGGCACGTAGGCGGCCGCCGGCGACTGCGGCGTGCTTATCGACGACCAACCCTCAAGCAGATCGCAACGGGGATGAATCACACCGGAGATCGCAGGGATCACAGGGGGAGCCTCGGGCAGAATTAAAGGCGACCCGGTGTCGAGATGACACGGATCGCCTTTGATTGAAGTTATCGGGCTCGAATCTCAGGCAGCTGCCTTGAATGGAGTTGAACCCGAGGGCCGGAGTGGAACGGGGGTTACTTTCTCACTGCCTTAACGATGCTGAGAAGGATAACCGCACCGATCAGACATGTGATGAAGCTGAAGATCCACCCTCCGCTTTCCACGTCCAGACCGAAGAGACTGAGTAGGAAACCGCCAATCAGGCCGCCTACGATGCCGACCACAACGTTGAGCACGATTCCCTGCTGGGCGTCGGTTCCCTTGATCTTTGAAGCAATCCAACCGGCGAGGCCGCCGATGATAATCCAGGCGACAATAGACATTCCGAGCATGATGTGAACTCCTTTGTTTATGTTCAACTTTTTCAAGCCTGCCCGCACGGGATATTCACGGGATCTATATATAGTTTAGTTGCGCAGAACACAGGATGCTCGCCCAGAAGCTGAACATTAGGAGATCGTAATACGATGTTATCCAAATAGTTATAGCGCCTGACCCAGTGTTTTACATGGGTCAGACGCTATTTACTCAAAGTGCACCCGCGGGCCAACCACCCGCCTGCAGGTTCGCAGGCGGATCCACATCGGCTGGGGGAAGGTAACTGCGCTTTCGCTTATGGACGCACGACCATCATCGGGCACGGTGCGGACTGCAGCAGCGCACGGGACGTGGAACCCAGGAGCATGCCCTTGAATCCACCGCGACCATGTGAGCCGACCACGAGCAGCTGTGCACCCTCGGATGCTTCAGACAGCGCCCTTACCGGACGGTCACGGGTGATGACCTTCTTCACCGGCACGCTCGGATGCTGTTCCATCAGTGGCTGGATACGTGCGAGGAGCATCTCAGTCTGCTCACGCTCCACGTCATCCCACTGCTGCTGCGCCGCTGCGAGACCGGCGAGGGATGCCTGGACCTGCATGTCCATCCAGGTGTGTACCGCGACCAGTTCGGAACCACGTGCTTCAGCCTCGGCGAAGGCGAACTCGGTTGCCCGCTGGGAGACCTCTGAACCATCAACACCGACGACAACGGGGCCGTATTTGGTGTCTTCGTTGACGGCGCTGTCCTCGCGCACCACCACGACTGGGCAGCTCGCGTGGGAAACCACAGCTCCGGAGACTGATCCCATGACCATTCCGGAGAGGCCTCCCAGACCGCGGGAGCCCATGACGATCATGGTGGAGGACTTGGACATCTCCAGCAGCATGTCAATCGGGCTGCCCTCTGCGATGGTGTGTCCGATCTTGATATCGGGTGCCACCTCATGTGCGATGGCCCGGGCCTCGTCGATCTTCTCCAGGGCTTCGGCCTGTAGGTCATCGAACAGTTCCTGCGGAGGCACCATTCCCTCTGCATAGAGGAACTGGGGCATGGTGTAACTGGAGGCGAGACGAAGTGGGATACCACGCTTGTTAGCCGTGTTCGCAGCCCATCGAACGGCCTGCTTGGAGGCATCGGACCCATCTACTGCGACGACAACAATGTCTTCTACGCTCATGTTTTGGTCGACCTTTCTCACTGCGAACCGCGGGTACATTAATCCACACGATTCAGAATCACTGTCACTCCCGATTGTACCGTGTATGTCCGGTTCTGTACTCCGGTTACTACCAGTTATGGGGGCGTAAAACAGTGACATATGTTGTACTTTTTAAATCACTTCACCAGATCCGCCCGAGAGCTTCAATTGAGGCCTTCCGTACCGCCGGGTCGAAGGCATATGTCACCGTGATGATCTCATCGAGTGCATAACGCTCGGCAAAACCCAACAGCTCGTCTGCCACCTGCTCCGCTGTGCCGGCAAAAGTGATCTCGAGGGAATCGGTGATGTGCTTCCACACCAGGGGCCCCAGTTTCTCCTCCAGACCCTTCTCCGGGGGCGTGAGTTTTGACCGCTGGTTGGTCACAATCCCAGCAAACATCTTCTGCAGCGTGGACAGCTGGAACCTGGCCTCCTCCTCGGAATCCGCCACCATGACATTCGCCGCGGCCATCACATAGGGGTTCTCAGCACGCTCACGGTAGGACGCGATCGCCGGCCCCATCTGAAAAGGCGCAAAGTGGCTCGCGAACGCGAACGGCAACCCCATCTCCGCCGCCATCGCAGCACCGTTGACCGACGATCCCAGCATATAAAGCGGCACCTTCGACCCCTGGCCGGGGTGCGCGACCACGGCCGGCTGCCCCTCCGGGTCGCCAAGGTAACGTTGAAGTGCGCTTATCGACGCCGTGACATCCCCAACGTGGGCACTTCCCCTACCGAGTTCCCTCGCTGTGGCGGGATCTGTTCCCGGTGCCCTACCCAGGCCTGCTTCGATCCTGCCGGGAAACATCGCATCGAGTGTCCCGAGTTCCTCTGCAACGTGCAGCGGGGAATGATTGGGCAACATGATCCCACCGGACCCCACCCTGATGGTGTTGGTATTCGCCGCAATGTGCCCCATGAGCAAAGTGGTGGCGGATGAAGCCAGCGCCTCAGAGTTATGGTGCTCCGCCAACCAGTAGCGCTCATACCCGGCATCTTCCGCGATCTGGGCGGCCTCAACTGAATGGGCGATGGCCTGTCCGGCCGTCATCCCTTCACTGAGTGCCACAAGGTCGAGAACACTTAATCGTGGTTTTGCCATATCAGCCCGTAAAGTAGTCAGAGTTGTAGAGGCGATTATGCCTCAATAGTAGGAGCATCCGCATTAGCCGGGTACAGCAGATCGAACAAGGTCCGCCCCACGTCGGAGGACAGCTGTCCGAGATCCGTGGCCAAGAATTCCAGAATTGGGTTGATGATTACGTTGAAGTCCATGCCAAACAGGGTAGTACAAAAAGCTAAGGCTCAGCCGCCGCTGCCCATCCGAAACGGACTGAACCCCTCACGCGCTATCCTGCCGCGGGATGAGAAACCGGTTACAGCCCGGGATCTCATCGATCATCTGATCAGCTCTCAACGCTATCTTCACCCTGACGATAACGCCGATGCCCTGCAGAAACGTTTCGACGACCGCGAGGTAGTTGATCTCTGGGGCACACCCTATGCCCCTGATGATCTGGTGAACCCAGGCGAGGACATCTGGTTCTACCGGATTCCCGCGGCGGAACGCCCGATCCCCTACACAATTCACATCATCCACGAAGACGATGATCTCCTGGTCGTAGACAAACCCCCGTATCTTGCCACCATGCCGCGTGGCCGGCACATCACGGAAACCGCTCTGGTGAAAATGCGTGTGCTGACCGGTAATCAGGATCTCACCCCTGCCCACCGCCTCGACCGGCTGACCTCTGGTGTCCTGGTCATGGTCAAGCGCCCTGAGCTGCGGGGAATGTATCAGACGCTGTTTGCCCGCCGTGAGGCCACCAAGACCTATGAGGCCATCGGAGACTTCCGGCCTGAGCTCATTCCCGGTGAAGAACCTGTGATCTGGGAATCCCGCATTGAAAAGGAACGTGGGATAGTGCAGGCCTATGTGGTGGACGGTGAGCCCAATACGCGCACACGACTGCTCAGTGTGACCCCTGTGGATGATGCTGAGCAGGCCGAGCTGGAGGCCATGCACGGACCACTGGAGCGCCAAGGCCGGTATGTCCTTGCACCAGAGACGGGTAAGACCCACCAACTCCGCATTCATATGCGGGATGCTGGTGTCCCGATCCTCGGTGATCCCCTCTACCCGGTGCTTCATGCTGTTGATGACGAGGACTACACCACCCCGATGCACCTGATCGCCAGAACACTCACCTTCACCGACCCCCAAAGCGGTCTTAAGCGAACTTTCATATCTCACCGCCCCACCGGTTCCCTCTAACCAACCAACAAAAAAGGGGGGTGGTGACCAAGAATGGTCACCACCCCCCACCTACTGCTGATAGTGGACACACAACAACCAAGCACCGCACACCCCAACCAGGGTGTGCGGTGCTTGACCACAATCATTAAGTTTTAGGTCGGCGGTAACCTACTCTCCCACACCCTCCCGAGTGCAGTACCATCAGCGTAACCAGGCTTAGCTTCCGGGTTCGAAATGGGACCGGGCGTTTCCCTGCTACTATCACCACCGACACAACCAACAGGCCACACACACCAACCGGTGCATGTACGTGTGCTGTGCTAGACACTGCATAGTGGACGCGAACAACTAATAAGTTCTGTTTTGTTACATTGCGTTAATATCCAAACCACTAGGGTTTGTGTCGGTAAATTAGTACCAGTCACCTCCACACCTTACGATGCGTCCAGATCTGGCCTATCAACCCCATAATCTATAGGGAACCTCAAAAGAAACCTCATCTCGAAACAGGCTTCCCGCTTAGATGCTTTCAGCGGTTATCCCTTCCGTACGTAGCCAACCAGCCCTGCTCCTGGCGGAACAACTGGCACACCAGAGGTACGTCCGTCCCGGTCCTCTCGTACTAGGGACAGCCTTCCTTAAGTTTCAACGCGCGCGGCGGATAGAGACCGAACTGTCTCACGACGTTCTAAACCCAGCTCGCGTACCGCTTTAATGGGCGAACAGCCCAACCCTTGGGACCTACTCCAGCCCCAGGATGCGACGAGCCGACATCGAGGTGCCAAACCATCCCGTCGATATGGACTCTTGGGGAAGATCAGCCTGTTATCCCCGGGGTACCTTTTATCCGTTGAGCGACACCACAACCACAAGTAGGTGCCGGATCACTAGTCCCGACTTTCGTCCCTGCTCGAGCTGTCACTCTCACAGTCAAGCTCCCTTGTGCACTTACACTCACCACCTGATTACCAACCAGGCTGAGGAAACCTTTGGGCGCCTCCGTTACATTTTAGGAGGCAACCGCCCCAGTTAAACTACCCACCAGGCACTGTCCCCAACCCAGATCATGGGCCAAGGTTAAGACATTCAATCCGATCAGAGTGGTATTTCACCAACGACTCACACACAACTAGCGTCACATGATCAAAGTCTCCCACCTATCCTACACAAACCGAATCAAACACCAATACCAAGCTATAGTGAAGGTCCCGGGGTCTTTTCGTCCTGCCGCGCGTAACGAGCATCTTTACTCGTACTGCAATTTCACCGGGCCTGTGGTTGAGACAGCAGGGAAGTCGTTACGCCATTCGTGCAGGTCGGAACTTACCCGACAAGGAATTTCGCTACCTTAGGATGGTTATAGTTACCACCGCCGTTTACTGGGGCTTAAATTCTCAGCTTCGCCTTTAACAGCTAACCGGTCCTCTTAACCTTCCAGCACCGGGCAGGCGTCAGTCCGTATACATCAACTTAAACGTCTTCGCACGGACCTGTGTTTTTAGTAAACAGTCGCTTCCCTCTATTCTCTGCGACCCACACCAGCTCACAGTGTAAAACTGGTCACCTGTGTGGGCCCCCCTTCTCCCGAAGTTACGGGGGCATTTTGCCGAGTTCCTTAACCACAGTTCACCCGAACGCCTTAGTATTCTCTACCTGACTACCTGTGTCGGTTTAGGGTACGGGCCGAATATGCACTCGCTAGAGGCTTTTCTCGACAGTACAGGATCACCGAATTCACCCCAAAAGGGCTACGCATCACGCCTCGAACACAATGCCAGACGGATTTACCAACCTGACGTTCTACACGCTTACACCACAATCCAATAAGTGGCTCAGGCTACCTCACTGCGTCACCCCATCACTTAGCTACTACCAGATCAGGTCCCACGCACGCCACCACCACCAACCCGAAGGTCAGTAGATGATCTTGTGGGTGGTTAGTATCACTGATTCACCATGGGCGCGCACACTCGGGTACGGGAATATCAACCCGTTATCCATCGACTACGCCTGTCGGCCTCGCCTTAGGCCCCGACTCACCCTGGGAAGATTAACTTGACCCAGGAACCCTTAGTCATCCGGCGGATGAGTTTCTCACTCATCAATCGTTACTCATGCCTGCATTCTCACTCGCACACACTCCACAACACCGTCACCAGGCTGCTTCAACGCATGCACGACGCTCCCCTACCCAACAACACCAAAAAGATGTCATTGCCGCGGCTTCGGCGGTGTACTTAAGCCCCACTACATTGTCGGCGCGGGATCACTCGACCAGTGAGCTATTACGCACTCTTTCAAGGATGGCTGCTTCTAAGCCAACCTCCTGGCTGTCTTCGCGACCCCACCTCCTTTTCCACTTAGCACACCCTTAGGGGCCTTAGCCGGCGATCTGGGCTGTTTCCCTCTCGACTACGAAGCTTATCCCCCGCAGTCTCACTGCTGTGCTCTAACTTACCGGCATTCGGAGTTTGGCTGATGTCGCTAAGATGTTGGTCCCGCTAAACCATCCAGTAGCTCTACCTCCAGTAAGAAACACACAACGCTGCACCTAAATGCATTTCGGGGAGAACCAGCTATCACGGAGTTTGATTGGCCTTTCACCCCTACCCACAACTCATCCCCTCAGTTTTCAACCTAAGTGGGTTCGCGCCTCCACGACGTCTTACCATCGCTTCACACTGGCCATGGGTAGATCACTCCGCTTCGGGTCCAAGACATGCCACTCAAAACACCCTAGTTAGGATTCGGTTTCCCTACGGCTACCCCACACGGGTTAACCTCGCGACATGCCGCTGACTCGCAGGCTCATTCTTCAAAAGGCACGCCATCACACCACAAAGGATGCTCTGACGGATTGTAAGCACACGGTTTCAGGTACTATTTCACTCCCCTCCCGGGGTACTTTTCACCATTCCCTCACGGTACTAATCCGCTATCGGTCATATCAAGTATTCAGGCTTACCGAGTGGTCCCGGCAGATTCACAGCAGATTTCACGAGCCCGCTGCTACTCGGGTATAACAACCACATCACCACAATGACCTTCATGTACAGGACTTTCACCTTCTACGGCAGGCGTTTCCACACCACTTCCACTAATCATCATGCGCAACGCCAGTGTCCGGCAGAACACAATCGTCATTACCCCACAACCACCTACATGCAACCCCTGCCGGGTATCACACACATAGATTTTAGCCATCATCCGCGTTCGCTCGCCGCTACTAACGGAATCACAATTGTTTTCTTCTCCTACGGGTACTGAGATGTTTCACTTCCCCGTGTCAACCTCCACACCGACTATATATTCACCGGCGGGTAACCACACATCACTGCGGCTGGGTTTCCCCATTCGGACATCCTCGGATCAACGCTTAGTTGGCAACTCCCCGAGGCATAACGCAGCCTCTCACGTCCTTCATCGGCTTGATATGCCAAGGCATCCACCGTGTGCCCTTAAAACAAACACTAAACACACCAACCACAAAGGCTGGTGCCACGTTCGGATACACAATAAAACTTACAAAAAATAAAGATGCTCGCGTCCACTATACAGTTCTCACACAACACAACACCCACACCAACAACAACCACACACAACGGTGATCCTCATTGATCTGAATGCCCAAGGGAATAACCAATGTCATCCCAGACACCCAACAGCATGCCAAATATTTACTTCCCACAAGTATGGGTTTGTTTGCCGAACACAGGGTCATGATCCACCCGATTATTATTTGTTGATGGCAACCACGAACGGGTTCCAACACCAACACCCCAACAACATCAACACTGTTGATCGTGGGGTTAATTTAAAGCTCCTTAGAAAGGAGGTGATCCAGCCGCACCTTCCGGTACGGCTACCTTGTTACGACTTCGTCCCAATCGCCGATCCCACCTTCGACAGCTCCCTCCCACAAGGGGTTGGGCCACTGGCTTCGGGTGTTACCAACTTTCATGACGTGACGGGCGGTGTGTACAAGGCCCGGGAACGTATTCACCGCAGCGTTGCTGATCTGCGATTACTAGCGACTCCGACTTCATGGGGTCGAGTTGCAGACCCCAATCCGAACTGAGGCCGGCTTTAAGAGATTAGCTCCACCTTACGGTGTGGCAACTCGCTGTACCGACCATTGTAGCATGTGTGAAGCCCTGGACATAAGGGGCATGATGATTTGACGTCATCCCCACCTTCCTCCGAGTTAACCCCGGCAGTCTCTCATGAGTGCCCACCATCACGTGATGGCAACATAAGACAAGGGTTGCGCTCGTTGCGGGACTTAACCCAACATCTCACGACACGAGCTGACGACAACCATGCACCACCTGTACACCAGCCACAAGGGAAGCTACATCTCTGCAGCGATCTGGTGTATGTCAAGCCCAGGTAAGGTTCTTCGCGTTGCATCGAATTAATCCACATGCTCCGCCGCTTGTGCGGGCCCCCGTCAATTCCTTTGAGTTTTAGCCTTGCGGCCGTACTCCCCAGGCGGGGCGCTTAATGCGTTAGCTGCGGCACAGAAGACGTGGAAGTCCCCTACACCTAGCGCCCACCGTTTACGGCATGGACTACCAGGGTATCTAATCCTGTTCGCTACCCATGCTTTCGCTCCTCAGCGTCAGTTACTGCCCAGAGACCTGCCTTCGCCATTGGTGTTCCTCCTGATATCTGCGCATTTCACCGCTACACCAGGAATTCCAGTCTCCCCTACAGCACTCAAGTTATGCCCGTATCGCCTGCACGCCCGAGGTTAAGCCCCGGGATTTCACAGACGACGTGACAAACCACCTACGAGCTCTTTACGCCCAGTAATTCCGGACAACGCTCGCACCCTACGTATTACCGCGGCTGCTGGCACGTAGTTAGCCGGTGCTTCTTCTCCAGGTACCGTCACATATTCGCTTCGTCCCTGGCGAAAGGAGTTTACAACCCGAAGGCCTTCATCCCCCACGCGGCGTCGCTGCATCAGGCTTTCGCCCATTGTGCAATATTCCCCACTGCTGCCTCCCGTAGGAGTCTGGGCCGTGTCTCAGTCCCAATGTGGCCGATCACCCTCTCAGGCCGGCTACCCGTCGACGCCTTGGTAGGCCATTACCCCACCAACAAGCTGATAGGCCGCAGGCTCATCCCACACCGCAAAAGCTTTCCACCCCCCACACTAAAGGGGGGTCATATCCGGTATTAGACCCAGTTTCCCAGGCTTATCCCGAAGTGCAGGGCAGATCACCCACGTGTTACTCACCCGTTCGCCACTAATCCACCCTGCAAGCAGGGCATCATCGTTCGACTTGCATGTGTTAAGCACGCCGCCAGCGTTCGTCCTGAGCCAGGATCAAACTCTCCACAAAATATGAAAACAAAAAATTTCCAAGGCCGTGAAAAGCCCGAAAAACCTAGCAAAACAAACAACAACACACCCACCCTAAGATGAACTGCGTGTCTGGCTGTTTCAACCAAATAATGGTTAATAAAAAAACATTCTTCCCAACCCCCACTTTTATCCCGACGGGGAAAAGCATGAAGGAGGCCGGGTGTTATCGTAATAAACCATGCACAAAATTAAACGACACCAACAACCCGAAAGCTGTCAGTACCTTTATTTACAGTGGTTAGGGTATATGCATCCCCACCACCCGGCATGACCACCACCACCCCAAAAGAGGCGATAGTACGACAAACAAAAAATAAATGGCACACTATTGAGTTCTCAAACAACATTCGCACACCCCATCCACGCAACAACTTCTTCAGTGTTGGTGTCTGTTGGCAGCTTGATCAACTTTACGTAACCTGATGTTCAAAGTCAAAACGCTTTGTTTCCACCAAAGTAAGTATTACTGATTATCAGCACCTGTTTTCCTTGATCCGCCACACAACCAGTCTCACTGGCGGGGCGTTGTCGGTCGGCCTGACTCGTATTAATCTACACACCCCACCCCACACCCACAAACCCCCAGCTCACAACAGGTATTTAGAAACTCTTCAACCAAATGGGAACACCATCAAGTTTAATGATCACTGTTTGAGGCAATGAGTTCCCTTATCCAAGCGGACAAACAGCTCCATTGTTAGCCTCTTCTCCTTATAGCGCTACATGTCCTTCTATAGCTCTGTGTCGCCTGACGGGCCCGACCCCCGGTTAGGAGACGCTGATAAGGCGCTGTTGCAAACTCAGCGTGCTGATGGGGTGAGAGTGGAATAATTAGGACCATGGGTATCTTCTCGGGTCGTCATTTCCCCCGTGCCATCATTCTGTGGGCAGTGCGCAGGTCACTACCCGCTACGGCGTCAGCTATCGGGACCTCGAAGAGATGATGACTTCAGCCGCGGCGTGCCAGTCGATCACACCACGATTCTCACCGTTGGGGCCAGAAATACTCCCCTTAAGCTGGACAAGCACACCCGCAGGTCACGGCGGTTACCTGACTGGCAGGCCCGGTCCTGGCGAGTGGACGAGACCTACATCCGGGTCAGCGGGAAGTGGTGCTACCTCTATCGGGCGATTACCGCTGGTGGGCAGACCCTGGACTTTTATCTCTCACCAAAACGGAATGTGGCTGCGGCCAAGCGTTTCCTGGCCAAGACCCTGCGGTCGAACGCGTCAGCCGGGTTCCCGCGGGTGATTAATACAGATAAGGCACCCTCCCTGGCCAAGGCGATCTCCGAGCTCAAGGAAGAAGGCATCTGCCCACCGACAGTGGAGCACCGTCAGGTGAAATACCTGAACAACGTTCTCGAGGGAGATCATGGGCGGCTGAAAAGGATCCTGGGGCCGAAGGGTGCATTTAAGAACAGGACATCTGCATATCGGACGCTGAAGGGGATGGAAGCGATGCACTCCTTGCGGAAAGGTCAGGGGACGATGTTTGCTTACGGGCAACCGAACCCGGACGCGGTGATCGTCAGCCGGGTCTTCGAGACGGCCTGAGAACGCTGAGTCGCAGAGACCATGGAGAAATGAAACTCGGGCGTTCGTGGCCCCTCCACCCGACTTTGCAACAGCACCTTTCGGATTGACCTGACAGATAATCTCGTCTTGGGCTCGTGAGCGCGTCTACAGGTTGATCAACCAAGATGTTTGGGCGCGGTGATGGTGGAGGAATTTTCGATGGGGATTAATCGACGAGATTTGTTAAGGCTAGCGTCCACAGTTCCACTCCTGATGGTGGGCGGGTCCTCGATATCCGCATGTGGGAAAGCGCCGAGTGCGTCAATTGGTCCTACATGGTTTACGAGTTTCGGGACGATGGTTCTGGCTCCTTTGATTGCCGACGGTGCGTCAAAAGCGTTGAGTAGTGGGTGGTCCGCGTGGGAAGAAGGACGGCGCGAGTTAATATCCTATGTGGGGGAAAACGGTTGGAATTTTATATCGAATTCAACGTTGGGGGACCAGGTTCCCCCTGCGTTGATATTTCGCGCTTGCCGAGACCAAATGAGTAACCCTGCAACGGATTTGCTAGTGGTGGGTGTAAATCAATGCCGAGAAAGCGTCATCTTTGAACCTTGGGCATGGCAGGCGCTGTACTTATTCGTCAATGATCTCACCCATGATAAAAAGGGCGATGATCTAGCGGGCTTTCAAGCGCTTTGTAAGATCAGCCTCCTTCCTTCCGGGGTCTCCGACACAACAGCGACAGCTACAGGAAGATCCACCCTTATGGGGTACCGGACTCGTAACGGTTCTGTGGAAATGAATCGTCGAACTGGAGAGGAAGGCGAGACGATAGTTCAGGTTACGGCCACAGGAATACCTACATCCGAGGGGCTCCCAACTGTTCGAGATTTTGTCTTACCTAAATAGGGCATACCTTAACCTTGTAAAATCTGCTCTCGAACAGCTATTTGGCTAGTATTGGTGGTTCTCGACCCAGGCAACAGCGCCGCAGAGCTCCGCGTCGGTGATGTATCCCTCCTGACATCCGTGGAGTGTTTGGATCTCACCGGAAGAGGGATTGCGCTGGCCCTGGTCGTTGTGCCCGTAACCGCAGATCGCAGCTGCGCAACCCTCGTAGGACGGGGCCGGTCCATCCTCGTGCATCCACACCTCCTCAGCCATTTGGGCTTCGTAATCATCGTTACGGCAGTTGACAGGGTCGTAGACGATCGTCTGGTCCGACATGAGTGCGGCGTCGTTCTCCCAGCACTGGACGAAAACGGGTGCTGACGACCCCTGTTCTACCGCGGCGGCGGTCTCCGGAGCGGTTGACTGTGTCATCGTCACCGACGGGGTAGTGTCGATGATTTCGCCAGCATTATTGACCTTGGGCAACTTCATCTTTGTATCCTCGAACAGCATATATTCAGCGTTCTCAGGCACGATCCACACGCCGAAGTGCTTTGCTTTTTGCCTCTCGTCGAGAGTGCTAGACCACAATTCGTATCCGTCGCCTTCATGGCAATTAATGGCCATATCCGGGGTTTCGGTGAAGCCTTCGGAGTTGATGATCTGCGGGTCGTGGAGCATTGTCCACCCATTCTCTGCTGTGCGTACCTCAAATACCCCGGAGACCTGCAGGTAGGTTTTCCCATCCACCAGTTCGGGGCCCGAGCCATAATCATCGACGCGACCAAGGCATACATCAGACATAGTGACGTCCTCAGGAGTGAAAGAGGCGTCGCAGGGAAGGTGAGAGTAGCAATCAAACTTGATTGGCTCCCCGACCTTAATTTCCTGGATATCGCCTCCGGGCTCGATATCTTCGGACGGAGCGACAGCGGACTCAAACTCACTCAGCACTGCCTCAGAGACAGGTGAGGATGACGCTGTATCGCCGTTGGGAGAGCAAGCGGTGACACCGAGCGCCAGGACAAAAGTGCTGAGGGTGAGGAGCAGGCGTTTCATTCCGCATACCTTCTTTCATGATGGTGTCGCCATACGCGGATGGGGTGGGTGGCGATGTGAGGCCGTTACACTGCTTATTTTATCGAAAGGGCAGATACACCACTCAGTCGGACTTGACCCTCGGTTAACCCACTGTCTTTTACGTTAGCTCTTTCCGAAGGGTTCGCAAGTAAGAGAGACCCCCTTGATTAATGCAGTCACGGGCAATATTTCTCAGAGCATCAAGAACTGAATCCAAGGAGTCTCGAACACCGATTGACGTGGTAACCGGGATGAATTTCTTCAACGGAACCCGAGGATCCTCAGGGAAAAATCCAGGCTCTCCTGGAGTCCACATCACGATCGGACTCGGGTCGCGGGATTCCAGTCCCACGCGTACTTCATATTCGCCTGTTCCGGTTTTTTCCCCTACCATTCGCGCGAGAATCAGCAGATCCGTGAGATAAGATTCCAGGAAAATGGAGGACACCACAGTAGAGCCAGTGTGGTTCTCAGGTGCATGGATACCTCCAAGAGCCATCGCTACTGATACCGAGCCGTCATGATGCAAAGTGACCTGCGCTGTAAATAAATCATCGTCGCTTGAGGAGGTAAGAACCCAACTACGCAGGCCAGGCCGAGGATTCGCATATCTGACGTTGCGAATCGGGCCAAAGATGTCTCCCCTTTTGACGCGTAGGGACTCCCCGTAGGATTTCTGTACTACTTCTCTGATGTCTATATCACTCATCCGGGGGCCTAGGATCGGGATGCAGGGTCGGGCAACACCGATAAACCAGGTGCGGTCATCATCGCGATGAAGATCTGCTTGATCGTAGAGGGACTGGAGGGCTTCATCAGCGAAACGTTGCTCGTTGAATCTTTCCCGGTACATCCGAGAAATCTCGCGCTCCCCCAGCCAGGTGGTATCTGCTCCCACCCGTATCGGCACTCCAAACATCTCTCCCCGATACACCAGGTGTGGTCGATCAGCACTCGCTGGCACGGAGACTACCACCGCTTGTCCCTGGTCATCTTGGAGGAGAAAGGCCTCGACCCCGAAGACAGGAGGGTGAATATGGTGGATGGTCGCAGCAATCAGACTACGTTCATACCCCTCTCTAAACCCCGGGGCATCATGACGGGCTACGGCAGCCTTCTCGTTCTCTTTCACCCCGTAGATAATTAAGCCGCCACCGTTGTTTGCCATGGCGGCAATGTCTTTGACGAATTCTTCTCCTTTGAGCTTCTTCTGCTCGACCAGATCCTGTTTCCAGTCCAGGTCATCGCGTTCCTCTACTCCTTCCTCGATGGCTTGGTTGATCATGTCGATGGTGAAGGGGCCAGGACGCTGGCCGAGCTCGCGATGAAGGGCACTGAAGATCATTTTCCCACTCTAATGAAGATCCTCGACGCTTTCAGGGGGTGCAGAAGCCCACGCTGCTCTTTCGCGCCCTTGGAGGTGACTTAGTTTTTCCGACGGTTTTGTCCCTATATCTCTATGCATAGGGTGGTGCTGCAAACTCCGGGAGGAGAACCCTAGGACGCACAGTCCCAGATTGTTGGGATGTTAGGGGTCTACCAAACGGGGGCCAGGTCCGTCGCCTGAAGCAGCAGTGTTGTCGCACGGAACGCCACACCTTGGCCCCTGCTATAATAAAGGCAGTGGTAGCCTGATCTGCCATTCTCCGAGCCTAAGTTCCCACGTGACGACGGCGTCGAGGACAACCGATTCATGCGGAACTCAGAAGTTTACTTTCCTGTTGTGATACTCCATCTCATCCAGGGTTGGTAGGCGTGGGATACTTCAGCCCGGAAATAGTGAGATCGACATGTCCACAGTTCACAACTCCAGCATCTCTCGTGTAGATGCGCAGCTTCGCCCCAATCGTTCGCAACAGCAAGATGCGAAGGCGTGGGCCGAATTCACAGGCTGCACCTACACAGCAGCGCTGCGACAAATGACCTCTCCGATGGCTCAAGGGCTCTTAGGGCAAAGGTTAAGGGCACGTCAGCTGATAGCAATCTTGCAGAATCATGAGCTGATCGGTATCAACAATGAGCACAGTACGGCACCATTGTCTAGTGCCAATGGCGTGCGGCGCAGTGACTTCGGCGATGTGTGGTCATTTAATGGTGAGACTGATTACCTCGATTTGGCCCTGATCGCTGAGTTTTTGCAGATGTTTTCCATGGTGGATGACGTTGCTGATGCGGAAGTTCACAGCTATTCGCTCAAGCACACTGCAGAGAATTTCCTCAAGCCTCATCTGGGTTACGTCAGCAATGGGCAAGTGATCTGGGTGGCGGCAGCCCTTGGTATCCCATTACTCGATGACACAGGCGCCGGCCCGAATCTTTATGTAGGCATTTCTGAGACGGAGCATAGGTACGTCCATAGCATGACCGCGCGTGGTAGTGATCACAACCGGCCGAAGGCGCATCATTTCCGTCCAGCGGGTTATGAGTTTGTCCAGGCCTCTCTTGAACGTGCCGCAGCTGGTGAGACTATTACTGAGAAATGGATTGAGCCGGAGCACTCAGACACGCCCTTGCCTTTTCATGAGTGGCTGCTCGCACATCATGCCGATGACACGGTAGTTGGTGATATTGCGAACGATTATTGGGCCGGTGTCTTAAACAGTGATCACGATATGGCAGCGCATCCGGCTGATTTCCTGGAGATGTTCAGGCATATCAACGCTGGTTTTGATGTGTACGATTCTGTTATTGAAGCAATCAATCAGTTTTACAGGGATGCCCCGGAGACGACACCTGTTCGTACAGCTTTGATCAAGAAGTGGGTGCGTAGTGATAGGGAGACATACACTTTCGTATGCCCGTGCGGTGATGGCACGATCATTGAGGATCATGAGAACGAGGTTGGTTTTCAGGAGCATTCCAGGCGGTTGGATTGTGATCGCTGTGACGATGAATGGGTTTTTTCCCCAGGTCGTAGCGTTCGTCAGTGGGGGCTGCTACCAGCTCGTTTCGCTAGGTAGCATGTAAAAATCCCCCTGCACTGTGCTGCAAGACAATGATGTCTTAACTCAGTGCAGGGGTGCTGTTACAAACTGGGGATCTTGATGTCGTGAGCGTGAGATAATCAGGTCCATGGGCCTCTTCTCGGGTGGTCATTTCCCCTCGTGAGGTCATCGAGGTAGGGATCTGTATAGGGTAGCTCTACTAATACCCAGATCTTTGGCGATAGCGACCTTCGACTCCCCTGCAGCAACCTTAGCCTGAGCCTGTTCTACTTGAGCAGGGGTTAAAGCACGCTTGCGGCCCTTATATTTGCCGGCTTTTTTCGCCAGCGCAATCCCTTCTGCCTGACGCTCGCGGATAATCGCGCGTTCAAACTCCGCAAACGACCCCAAAATGCCCAGCATGAGTGTCGCTCGTGGGTCGGTGGAGTCTTTCGAAAACACCAGATTTTCCTTGATGAAATGCACGCGCTGGTCGGCCGAGGATCTCGAAGCTGTCGCCTTAGCACTCAACAATCGACCCCGAAAAGTACTCGGCTGGCGCACCCCTGCCGAAGTCTTCGCGCAACAGCTACACTTACTCAAACAACTCAGTGTTGCAACGACCGATTGAACTCGCCCAATATACCTCCGGGGAATTTCAGAAGTGGTGTGCGGGCAACAAGATCACCCAGTCAATGGGAGTGACCGGGGTGTGTTGGGATAATGCGGTCGTGGAGAATTTCTTCTCCCATTTGAAGACCGAAATGTATCACCATTATGACTTTAAGAATCATCTCGCGGCTAGGACCGCGGTCATGGAATATATCGAGGGATGGTACAACCGGCGCCGCCCCACAGTAATAACCATGGGCTGTCGCCGGCGAATGCTTTGACCGCATATCAGCAGCAGTATGGATTAGCAGCAGCGTAAGAGAAAAACTCAATCAAGCTGTCTCAAAAACTTGACGAGCGCACCAATAGCCCTGAAAGAAAGAGATACACTCTTCCTTTCAGGGCTATCATCATTAACTGCCAAGTGGACGCACAAAAGAAGAGAAGGAAGAAACCATCAGGCCTCTTCCTTCTCTTCTTATTTTCATTAAGTTTTAGGTCGGCGGTAACCTACTCTCCCACACCCTCCCGAGTGCAGTACCATCAGCGTAACCAGGCTTAGCTTCCGGGTTCGAAATGGGACCGGGCGTTTCCCTGCTACTATCACCACCGACACAACCAACAGGCCACACACACCAACCGGTGCATGTACGTGTGCTGTGCTAGACACTGCATAGTGGACGCGAACAACTAATAAGTTCTGTTTTGTTACATTGCGTTAATATCCAAACCACTAGGGTTTGTGTCGGTAAATTAGTACCAGTCACCTCCACACCTTACGATGCGTCCAGATCTGGCCTATCAACCCCATAATCTATAGGGAACCTCAAAAGAAACCTCATCTCGAAACAGGCTTCCCGCTTAGATGCTTTCAGCGGTTATCCCTTCCGTACGTAGCCAACCAGCCCTGCTCCTGGCGGAACAACTGGCACACCAGAGGTACGTCCGTCCCGGTCCTCTCGTACTAGGGACAGCCTTCCTTAAGTTTCAACGCGCGCGGCGGATAGAGACCGAACTGTCTCACGACGTTCTAAACCCAGCTCGCGTACCGCTTTAATGGGCGAACAGCCCAACCCTTGGGACCTACTCCAGCCCCAGGATGCGACGAGCCGACATCGAGGTGCCAAACCATCCCGTCGATATGGACTCTTGGGGAAGATCAGCCTGTTATCCCCGGGGTACCTTTTATCCGTTGAGCGACACCACAACCACAAGTAGGTGCCGGATCACTAGTCCCGACTTTCGTCCCTGCTCGAGCTGTCACTCTCACAGTCAAGCTCCCTTGTGCACTTACACTCACCACCTGATTACCAACCAGGCTGAGGAAACCTTTGGGCGCCTCCGTTACATTTTAGGAGGCAACCGCCCCAGTTAAACTACCCACCAGGCACTGTCCCCAACCCAGATCATGGGCCAAGGTTAAGACATTCAATCCGATCAGAGTGGTATTTCACCAACGACTCACACACAACTAGCGTCACATGATCAAAGTCTCCCACCTATCCTACACAAACCGAATCAAACACCAATACCAAGCTATAGTGAAGGTCCCGGGGTCTTTTCGTCCTGCCGCGCGTAACGAGCATCTTTACTCGTACTGCAATTTCACCGGGCCTGTGGTTGAGACAGCAGGGAAGTCGTTACGCCATTCGTGCAGGTCGGAACTTACCCGACAAGGAATTTCGCTACCTTAGGATGGTTATAGTTACCACCGCCGTTTACTGGGGCTTAAATTCTCAGCTTCGCCTTTAACAGCTAACCGGTCCTCTTAACCTTCCAGCACCGGGCAGGCGTCAGTCCGTATACATCAACTTAAACGTCTTCGCACGGACCTGTGTTTTTAGTAAACAGTCGCTTCCCTCTATTCTCTGCGACCCACACCAGCTCACAGTGTAAAACTGGTCACCTGTGTGGGCCCCCCTTCTCCCGAAGTTACGGGGGCATTTTGCCGAGTTCCTTAACCACAGTTCACCCGAACGCCTTAGTATTCTCTACCTGACTACCTGTGTCGGTTTAGGGTACGGGCCGAATATGCACTCGCTAGAGGCTTTTCTCGACAGTACAGGATCACCGAATTCACCCCAAAAGGGCTACGCATCACGCCTCGAACACAATGCCAGACGGATTTACCAACCTGACGTTCTACACGCTTACACCACAATCCAATAAGTGGCTCAGGCTACCTCACTGCGTCACCCCATCACTTAGCTACTACCAGATCAGGTCCCACGCACGCCACCACCACCAACCCGAAGGTCAGTAGATGATCTTGTGGGTGGTTAGTATCACTGATTCACCATGGGCGCGCACACTCGGGTACGGGAATATCAACCCGTTATCCATCGACTACGCCTGTCGGCCTCGCCTTAGGCCCCGACTCACCCTGGGAAGATTAACTTGACCCAGGAACCCTTAGTCATCCGGCGGATGAGTTTCTCACTCATCAATCGTTACTCATGCCTGCATTCTCACTCGCACACACTCCACAACACCGTCACCAGGCTGCTTCAACGCATGCACGACGCTCCCCTACCCAACAACACCAAAAAGATGTCATTGCCGCGGCTTCGGCGGTGTACTTAAGCCCCACTACATTGTCGGCGCGGGATCACTCGACCAGTGAGCTATTACGCACTCTTTCAAGGATGGCTGCTTCTAAGCCAACCTCCTGGCTGTCTTCGCGACCCCACCTCCTTTTCCACTTAGCACACCCTTAGGGGCCTTAGCCGGCGATCTGGGCTGTTTCCCTCTCGACTACGAAGCTTATCCCCCGCAGTCTCACTGCTGTGCTCTAACTTACCGGCATTCGGAGTTTGGCTGATGTCGCTAAGATGTTGGTCCCGCTAAACCATCCAGTAGCTCTACCTCCAGTAAGAAACACACAACGCTGCACCTAAATGCATTTCGGGGAGAACCAGCTATCACGGAGTTTGATTGGCCTTTCACCCCTACCCACAACTCATCCCCTCAGTTTTCAACCTAAGTGGGTTCGCGCCTCCACGACGTCTTACCATCGCTTCACACTGGCCATGGGTAGATCACTCCGCTTCGGGTCCAAGACATGCCACTCAAAACACCCTAGTTAGGATTCGGTTTCCCTACGGCTACCCCACACGGGTTAACCTCGCGACATGCCGCTGACTCGCAGGCTCATTCTTCAAAAGGCACGCCATCACACCACAAAGGATGCTCTGACGGATTGTAAGCACACGGTTTCAGGTACTATTTCACTCCCCTCCCGGGGTACTTTTCACCATTCCCTCACGGTACTAATCCGCTATCGGTCATATCAAGTATTCAGGCTTACCGAGTGGTCCCGGCAGATTCACAGCAGATTTCACGAGCCCGCTGCTACTCGGGTATAACAACCACATCACCACAATGACCTTCATGTACAGGACTTTCACCTTCTACGGCAGGCGTTTCCACACCACTTCCACTAATCATCATGCGCAACGCCAGTGTCCGGCAGAACACAATCGTCATTACCCCACAACCACCTACATGCAACCCCTGCCGGGTATCACACACATAGATTTTAGCCATCATCCGCGTTCGCTCGCCGCTACTAACGGAATCACAATTGTTTTCTTCTCCTACGGGTACTGAGATGTTTCACTTCCCCGTGTCAACCTCCACACCGACTATATATTCACCGGCGGGTAACCACACATCACTGCGGCTGGGTTTCCCCATTCGGACATCCTCGGATCAACGCTTAGTTGGCAACTCCCCGAGGCATAACGCAGCCTCTCACGTCCTTCATCGGCTTGATATGCCAAGGCATCCACCGTGTGCCCTTAAAACAAACACTAAACACACCAACCACAAAGGCTGGTGCCACGTTCGGATACACAATAAAACTTACAAAAAATAAAGATGCTCGCGTCCACTATACAGTTCTCACACAACACAACACCCACACCAACAACAACCACACACAAGGTGATCCTCATTGATCTGAATGCCCAAGGGAATAACCAATGTCATCCCAGACACCCAACAGCATGCCAAATATTTACTTCCCACAAGTATGGGTTTGTTTGCCGAACACAGGGTCATGATCCACCCGATTATTATTTGTTGATGGCAACCACGAACGGGTTCCAACACCAACACCCCAACAACATCAACACTGTTGATCGTGGGGTTAATTTAAAGCTCCTTAGAAAGGAGGTGATCCAGCCGCACCTTCCGGTACGGCTACCTTGTTACGACTTCGTCCCAATCGCCGATCCCACCTTCGACAGCTCCCTCCCACAAGGGGTTGGGCCACTGGCTTCGGGTGTTACCAACTTTCATGACGTGACGGGCGGTGTGTACAAGGCCCGGGAACGTATTCACCGCAGCGTTGCTGATCTGCGATTACTAGCGACTCCGACTTCATGGGGTCGAGTTGCAGACCCCAATCCGAACTGAGGCCGGCTTTAAGAGATTAGCTCCACCTTACGGTGTGGCAACTCGCTGTACCGACCATTGTAGCATGTGTGAAGCCCTGGACATAAGGGGCATGATGATTTGACGTCATCCCCACCTTCCTCCGAGTTAACCCCGGCAGTCTCTCATGAGTGCCCACCATCACGTGATGGCAACATAAGACAAGGGTTGCGCTCGTTGCGGGACTTAACCCAACATCTCACGACACGAGCTGACGACAACCATGCACCACCTGTACACCAGCCACAAGGGAAGCTACATCTCTGCAGCGATCTGGTGTATGTCAAGCCCAGGTAAGGTTCTTCGCGTTGCATCGAATTAATCCACATGCTCCGCCGCTTGTGCGGGCCCCCGTCAATTCCTTTGAGTTTTAGCCTTGCGGCCGTACTCCCCAGGCGGGGCGCTTAATGCGTTAGCTGCGGCACAGAAGACGTGGAAGTCCCCTACACCTAGCGCCCACCGTTTACGGCATGGACTACCAGGGTATCTAATCCTGTTCGCTACCCATGCTTTCGCTCCTCAGCGTCAGTTACTGCCCAGAGACCTGCCTTCGCCATTGGTGTTCCTCCTGATATCTGCGCATTTCACCGCTACACCAGGAATTCCAGTCTCCCCTACAGCACTCAAGTTATGCCCGTATCGCCTGCACGCCCGAGGTTAAGCCCCGGGATTTCACAGACGACGTGACAAACCACCTACGAGCTCTTTACGCCCAGTAATTCCGGACAACGCTCGCACCCTACGTATTACCGCGGCTGCTGGCACGTAGTTAGCCGGTGCTTCTTCTCCAGGTACCGTCACTATTACGCTTCGTCCCTGGCGAAAGGAGTTTACAACCCGAAGGCCTTCATCCCCCACGCGGCGTCGCTGCATCAGGCTTTCGCCCATTGTGCAATATTCCCCACTGCTGCCTCCCGTAGGAGTCTGGGCCGTGTCTCAGTCCCAATGTGGCCGATCACCCTCTCAGGCCGGCTACCCGTCGACGCCTTGGTAGGCCATTACCCCACCAACAAGCTGATAGGCCGCAGGCTCATCCCACACCGCAAAAGCTTTCCACCCCCCACACTAAAGGGGGGTCATATCCGGTATTAGACCCAGTTTCCCAGGCTTATCCCGAAGTGCAGGGCAGATCACCCACGTGTTACTCACCCGTTCGCCACTAATCCACCCTGCAAGCAGGGCATCATCGTTCGACTTGCATGTGTTAAGCACGCCGCCAGCGTTCGTCCTGAGCCAGGATCAAACTCTCCACAAAATATGAAAATAAATTCCAAGGCCGTGAAAAGCCAGAAAACCTAGCAAACAAACAACAACACACCACAAAAGCAGTGTGTTGTCTGGCTGTTTCAACCAAATAATGGTTAATAAAAAAACATTCTTCCCAACCCCCACTTTTATCCCGACGGGGAAAAGCATCACGGGGGCCAGGTGTTATCGTAATAAACCATGCACAAAATTAAACGACACCAACAACCCGAAAGCTGTCAGTACCTTTATTTACAGTGGTTAGGGTATATGCATCCCCACCACCCGGCATGACCACCACCACCCCAAAAGAGGCGATAGTACGACAAACAAAAAATAAATGGCACACTATTGAGTTCTCAAACAACATTCGCACACCCCATCCACGCAACAACTTCTTCAGTGTTGGTGTCTGTTGGCAGCTTGATCAACTTTACGTAACCTGATGTTCAAAGTCAAAACGCTTTGAACCTCACGGTGTTTGTATCGTCTTTGTTTATCAGCACCTGTTTTCCTCACACCACTCAACCAGTTCATAACTGGCGGGGCGCTGTCGGTCGGCCTGACTCATATCAATCTACACACCCCGCATCAGAACCCACAAACCCCCAGCTAGACAGGCTTTTCTGCCATCCCCAGCCAGCCTGCAAAGCCTGGATTGAAGGCTTCCACCCCACGAACCGCTGTTGCAATCCCCCACAGCATGACCATCATGCCGACGAGAGCGAGTGGAATATAGAGCCAACCAATCGGGGCGCAGACCAGCAACCCGAGCGCGATGCCGAGGATGGGCAACCAGGCCATCTTCGTATCTGCCAGATTCACAGCCAGGATGATCAACGGGGGAAAGATGAGGGCTACCGAGAACTGCGCTCCCTGCCCATCCGATATTAACGTCAGAAGTACGAAAAGAGCTGCTATCCCGGCGAGGTTCACCGAGGCGAACCGCACCGCCTTATTGAACCATTCATCCCTGGTGCCGCCGAGCGCAATCCATTGACGCAGGCTGACCCGCAGTACCCCACCACCTCCCACCATCAGCGCAATAAAGAGGAAGGTGGTGAATCCGAGAACCGGGATCAGATCAAATCCCTCTCCTTTCCATATGCCCACCACCCAGATGGCGACAAGAGCCGCGATATTCCCGGTCCAGATGTCCCTCCATAGTCGGAGGTGCACCTCTTTCATTGATCCGTATGCGCGGGGTTGTACTTCACGCCCCTGGGGAATCAACACGCTTCTGAGTAACGCGATCACGATGGGAACGGCTACAGCAATCCATACGGGTTCCGTGACCAGGCCGCCGATCAGGGCCACCGTGGAAAACACCACCGCATGCAGCCATAGAGATATAAGACGGTGGCGTCGCCACAGACCACCATCCAGACCGAGATCCAGATATCGTTTTCTCTTCGGCCCCACCGCGATCATGAAGATGCCGACCAGGACAGTGATGAGATAGACCTGCGGCTCACTGATCAGGAAAGCGGAGCCGAAAGCGAGCGTGAGCATGATGATGGAGAACAGGCCGGACTCGAAGGCGAGAAATCTGAACATTTTCATCGGGCAGCCTCCAATAGCACGCGCACTGTTTCATCCAGGCTGACCCCGGATACTGTCACCCCGGGCTGTTCCCAGAGTTCATCGGCGGTGAGTGGGTCTTGTCGTAGATCCAGCAGGACACGGCGGGCACCGCTGATCTGGGCGTTGGCAAGCAAGGGAACCCCGGCGCGCTGGAGCGCCGCGCCCACCGACTCCACCGTTCCGGTCACGGCGAGCACCTGTTCGTTGAGCATGTCCACGGGCCCGGAGAGAACCAGCAGGCCGGCATCTAAGAGTGTGACCGTGTCCAGGTCCACGTCGTTGAGGTGGTGGGTGGAGATGACAATGGTGCGGCCGCGTTCCTCGCGGAGGGTTTCATAGAAGGCATGGCGCTTTTCCACATCCAGCCCCAGATAGGGCTCGTCCAGGAGGGTGAGCTCGCAGCCGGCGGCGAAAGCGTAGATGAAGGACAGTGCTGAGCGCTGACCGCGGGAATGCTCCTTGATCGTCGTGTCACCGGAGAGCTTGAAGCGTTTGGCCAGTGTGAGGGCGCGGTCCTCATTCCAGGTGCGGTACCGGGCGCGACCGAAGTCGAAGAGTTTCCGGCCAGTCCAGGCATCAGGGAGTGGCACGTCAATACCCATGAATACTGTGCGTTCTAAAGTGCGGGGATTATCAAAAGGATCTTCACCGAATACCTTTATATCCCCGGTTGCTTTGAGTTGACCCGCCAGCACACGGAGAAGGGTGGTTTTTCCGGCACCGTTGGAACCAACGAGCCCATGGATCTGCCCGGCACCGAGATGGAGGTTGAACCCCTCGAGTGCCGGTGCTCTGGTGGAATATCCGGCGGTGACGCCGTTCAGGGTGATCATTTATACAGTCCTCTACTTTCTGCGACCTGTTCAAGCAATGTTTGGACATGTTGTCGGGAGATCCCGAGTTTCGCGGCTTCATCTACGAGTGGCACCACATAGGCGGCGGCGAATTTCTCCCGGCGCCGCTCCAGGATGACGTGAACAGCCTGTTCCGTCACGAACATGCCGATCCCCCGTCGCTTCTCCAGCACACCGGAATCAATGAGGAGGGACAGGCCTTTGCGGGCGGTGGCCGGATTGATCTGGTGAAAACTGGCGAGTTCATTCATCGACGGGGCCCGCTCCCCCACTTTCAAGGATCCATCCACGATGCTGTCCTCCAACAAGGAGGCGATCTGCCGGAAGAGTGGGGCATTGTTGTCATCCACGAGCTATCACCGCCTCCCCAATCGCCACTTCACTGGTTGGTTATTCATGTAACTAACCTTAGATCCTCCGGCACCCCACCACAACAGCAGGAGTTTCCCCCATCCCGACCTCCATTTGGTGGATTTATAAAGCTCAATCACGGTTTATCCACCGCAAATAGACGCGTAATTGCTGAATAAGGCATGCTTGGGTGAAAAGATTAATAACTCAACAGAATCGGAAATTAGGAGCCATGCTTGAACGCACACAGGTATTCGTGGACACGTCTTACCTACTCGCAAGCTTTTACAACTCTTGGGAGACAGGCGCACGCGCCCAATTAGAAATCGACCTCCCCGAGGTAGTCGGGGTCTTAGGAAGGATGATCGAACAACAACTCAAACAGCCTGTACAGAGGCAGATGTGGTACGACGGAATCCCTGATTCCGGGCCACACCGTTATCAACGCGCCCTGCGCACCTGCGATGGTGTGCAGCTACGGGCCGGACAGTTGATTGAATGGGGCGAACGCCGCACCCAGAAGGCCGTGGACACCCGCCTTGTCGCAGACCTCGTCCTAGCCGGTGTGCGCGGGCAATGCTCAGACATCGTATTGGTATCAGGCGACGCAGACATGATCCCCGGTGTCCAGGAAGCCTCCAACGCGGGTGTCCGGGTCCATCTGTACGGCTTCGGCTGGGATTCCATGTCCTCCCAGCTCCGCCACTGCTGCGATACCACCACCATCCTGGATCCCCGCGAGGATTTCGCGGACTGCATGCAGCTTCAGGTCCTCGAAGGCCCGGTCCCGCCAACGGTTCGGGTCAAGCCCATCGGGGATGCCGAACCCATAGAGGAACTCGGCCTGACACCGGTGCCCAATGCCCAGGGCATCATGAACCCCAAGATCAAGCCAAATACCACTCCTGGAACCACCCCACCAGAAGCGGAAATAACCTCACCACGCCCGGGTGAACCAGCCGAACTGGCTGAGGACCGCCTCTGCGAAGCCACCAACACCATGGATAAACGTGAAGGTGTCGCTGAAGGGAAGCGCGACCACACAGCTTCGGGCACCGGCACGGACACCACCGAGGGCACCGGCGTGTCCTGCGCCGCGACTCCGAACGACGCACCAACCACCATCCCAACAGACACCGGCGACCCGGTAGCCACTGCAGGCAGCGCACCACAAACACCGGCTGCCCAGTCCACACCCAAGCCCGGCCCGACGCCGAACCCCGGCCCGACACCGAGCCCAGCACCAACGCCGAACCCTCAAACGCCCCAGGCCCCCACCCCAGGCCCCACCCCGGGCCGTACGCCCAGCCCCACCCCGGCAACCCCCAAGCCCGGTGCGCCGGCGACACCTTCCACACCCGGCGATTCAACCCCGGGCCCTGCCCGGACAGAGTCTCCGGCAGACTCCCTGGTCGAGGAACAGGTAGAAGGCCAGGTAGAAGGCCAGGTTGAGGAACGGTCCGAGGATCAGGTCGGCGATTCCCAGTCGAAATCCATCCCCAACCCCTCGATGATGGCACCCCGCCGCAAGCTGCGGTCACGGTATGTCCCCCTCCCCAACGAGGTGTGGGCCTCCGCAGGTTTTCAGACCCCCTATGATGTGGGCCAGCAGTACGCCTCCTGGTGGTTTGATAATGCCGCCACCACGGAGCAGCGCGACCAGTCCCACCTGCTATCCGGTGGTGGACTTCCCCCGGAGATTGACCGCCCTCTGTTGCAGTTCGCATGCGAGACACTCCACGAGTACACCCTCACGGAATCCCAGCGGGTGAGCCTGCGTGATGGGTTCCACTCAGGGATCCGTGGCGTTCTGCTCAACCTTCGTGATATCTAGCAAGCACCACTGAGCCAGCACCGCTAAAGACAAAAAGGAGCCGTCACCCTGCCTGATGATCCGGCAGGGTGACGGCCCTTTTCTTTCCATAAGCGCGTGGCGGCGGGGACTACTTCTTCTCAGCCGCGCCATCGGTGTTGCCGGCACCATCCGCGTCGCGTGCACCGTCAACGTCTTCAGCCACATCAGCAGCGTCAGTGCCGTCAGTGCCCTCGGTGCCGTCAGTGCCGTCAACTACCGCGTCATCAGCAACCGCGCCGGTGTGGGCGGCGTCGGGGACGGGGGTTGTTTCGTCGATAAGCTCTTCAGCTTCCACCGGTTCATCGGTGCCCTTTTCCAGCTGACCTGCCGCAGCACCGGCGGTCAGTCCGGCTTCAGCGCGGATCTGGTCCAGGCGGGCTGACGCGCGCATGTCGGTGCCGCTCTTCTGGATCTCAGCCATGCGGTCCCCCACTGAAGTCTGGGTGAGTTCCTGGGCGCCGAGAGCGTCAGCATAACGGCGTTCGATCTTCTCACGGACGGCGTCGAGGGTGGGCACTGAATCGTCGTTGTGGCCGAACTGGTTGAGGGAATCCATGGACTTGGTCACGGTTTCCTGCATTTTGGACTGATCCGCCTGCTGGCGCAGGGCATCAATCTGGGAGAGCTGCTCCTTGAGACGCATCTCCGATTCCTTCGTTTTCTGGGTGGCGTCCGCAGCCGCGGTCTGAGCCTGGTTGTGCAGCGCGGTGGTTTCCTCCAGCTGCTGCTCCACGGCTACCAGCTGGGATGCGAAAACCTCAGCGGTGTTGTTGAAATCCTGCGCCTTGGTGGCGTCGCCCTCCTGGGATGCCTTATCAGCCAACTGAATGGCCTGACGCGCCTTATCCTGCAGTGAATCACGGTCCTTGACCAGGCGGTCCAGCTTCATCTCCAGCTGTTTCTGCTGGCCGATGACCTGTGATGCCTGCTGCAGGATCTGATTGTGCTGTTGTTTGGCGGCGTCGGCGGCCTGCTGGATCTGGACCTTCGGATCAGCATTCTCATCGATCTTGTTGTCGAAGGAAGCCATCATGTACTTCCAGCCCTTGCTGAATGGATTAGCCATTGTCAGTCACTTCCCAGGAATAGGTTTGTTGTTGTTCGTGTGGCCACGAGTCTACGTAAAATCCCAGTCCCGCACCCGCGGAACAAACCACCCAAGACATGCTTATCGACGCCCCACCGTCCCCACCTACCGCAGCCTGAGGGGGCCGCACCCGGGTGTGCGCTCACCTCAACCATGCGGGACTGCGCCTCCATAAGCGGAAAACACAAAGGACGCCCCGCGGTGACTGCGCATCGTGGGACGTCCTTGAAAAAGTTCAAGCGGGGAGGAGAAAAGCTTAGGCCTCGCCCTGAGCAGCCTGCTGCTCATCGATCTGGCGACGGACATCATCCATATCCAGCTGCTTGACCTGGTTGACCAGATCATCCAGCGCAGGTGCCGGCATGGTGCCAGCTTCGCGGAAGACCATGATGCCATCACGGAAGATCATGAGGGTCGGGATGGACTGGATCTCCAGCGCAGCCGACAGGCTCTGGTTGGCTTCAGTGTCCAGCTTGGCGAAGACGGCGTCCGGGTGATCTCCGGAAACCTTCTCGTAGGTGGGCGCGAACTGGCGGCATGGGCCGCACCAGGAAGCCCACGCATCAACGAGGACAACGCCTCCGCCGGTGACGGTCTGCTCAAATGTGTCTTCGGTTACATCAATCGTTGCCATTGAAAAACTCCCTATGAATGTTTGTATGGTCTGTATATAAGGACCAACTACATGAAGGCACCGGACATTCCCGGGAGCGCGACAATCCACTCCCAGGGTGTATCCACTGGCCGGAACCTGACTCTATGGGACATCGTACATTGCAGTACTTTGACTGATGTTTCCCAATTGACCGGGGGACGGCTGAGCCAGCACCGGAAAGGATTTTTTGTGAGCACGAAGAACTACTCAGTCGAGGGCATGACCTGCGAACATTGTGTTACTTCCGTTCAGGAGGAAGTGGCCGAGGTCGTGGGAACCCAGGGTGTCGAGGTAGAACTCGAGAGCGGTCGCGTCACCGTCACCGGCGAAGGATTCAGCGATGATGCCATCATCGCCGCCGTGGAGCGTGCCGGCTACACGTTGAAACAGGACTCCTGAGCGGGCTGCGCTAAACGACGGAACCAAAGGGCGGACGCATCCGCCTCACGTTGTCCGGCTTGCCCCCTATTTCAGGGGTACCCACCACCCATGCGGATCCGTAGTCATCAGACTACCGTTCCCCATGGGTGGTTTTCGTCTCTGCACTCATTACCCCTGAGGTACCACCTCCGGGGTCGCGCCCTCTGAGCCCTGCCTCCGGGGGTTGTCCCCTTTTCAACACCTTTCCCGGCGGGAGTATTGTTTTCGGCTATGAACCTAACGCGCAACGACAGACTCGATCGTCTGCCCGTAACCTCCAAACATAAGAAGCTGCTCGGCGGATCAGGCATCGGGTGGGCTCTGGATGCCATGGATGTGGGTCTCATCTCCTTCATCATGGCGGCCCTGGTGACCCATTGGAACCTCTCTGCCACCGAAGCGTCACTGCTGGGATCCATCGGCTTCGTCGGCATGGCACTCGGAGCCACCTTCGGTGGTCTCCTGGCGGACAAAATCGGTCGCAGGCAGGTCTTCGCCCTGTCTCTGCTCATCTACGGACTGGCCACCGGCGCTTCTGCACTCTCGGTGTCCCTGGCGATGCTCATGGCCCTGCGTTTCGTGGTGGGCCTGGGCCTGGGTGCCGAGCTCCCCGTGGCTTCAACACTGATCTCCGAGTTCTCTCCCCGACGGATCCGTGGCCGGATGGTGGTGATTCTGGAGGCCTTCTGGGCCCTGGGATGGATCATGGCGGCGATCATCGGCACATTTGTGGTCACCGCGGGAGACAACGGCTGGCGATGGGCCCTGGCATTGGGATGCGTGCCGGCCGCCTACGCCATCTATGTCCGCCTCGGATTACCTGAGTCCGTCCGTTTCCTGGAACGCAAGGGCCGTCACGAGGAGGCCGAAGCAATCGTGGTGTCCTTCGAGGAGCAGGCTGCCCGCGAAGGTCGCCCGATGGACGATGTCGCCCTCCCGGAGAACCGCGATACCCAGGCCGCCGGATCCGAGTCCATCTGGTCGCCGAATCTGCGCAGACGCACAGCAGCCCTGTGGATCGTGTGGTTCTGCATCAACCTGTCCTACTACGGGGCCTTCATCTGGATCCCATCATTGCTGGTGGCCGATGGGTTCACCCTGGTGAGGTCTTTCCAGTTCACCCTCATCATCACCCTGGCGCAGCTGCCGGGTTATGCCGTGGCTGCGTGGCTGATTGAAAAGTGGGGCCGCAGGGCCACTCTTGCTACTTTCCTGGCTGGTTCCGCAGTGTCGGCTGCGCTGTATGGTCTTGCCGATGCTGAGTGGCAAATCCTTGTTGCAGGCTGCCTGCTGTCATTTTTCAACCTGGGCGCATGGGGTGCCCTCTACGCCATCGGACCGGAACTGTATCCGACGAATGTGCGTGGCACCGGCACTGGTGCTGCCGCAGGTTTTGGACGCATCGCATCCATCATCGCACCGTTGATCGTCCCACCGGTGATTGCCTTCGGTGGTCCCGTGATGCTGTTCGCGCTGTTCGCTTCAGCCTTCGCCCTTGCGGCGGTGGCTGCCTTTACGCTGCCTGAGCAGAAGGGTAAATCCCTCGCTGATTGACGTCCGCTGAGGTCAGGTCCTTCCACCAGGACCTGAAGTGTCCCACGATGCCGCCCTGGTCATCATGGGTGGTGAAGTCCTCCAGGTTGCGTGGCAGGTTGGCGATGACCGTGGCGCTACCCCTGCGGGTGACCACGATATCGTCGCGCAGTTGCGCAGTATCAGGGTTGAAGTCTCTTGATGTCATCTGCTGCCTTCCTTAAAATCTCTAAAATCTTGTCTTCATTGCCTTCCGGTGTTGATTTGATCAACTCCCGGAGTTTGTAAAACTCAGTTCTGACGCTGTGAATGTCAGATTCCCGCAACTCTGGGTTGCGGTAGGCCTCGAGGATGCCGGCCCACTCAGCGCCGTTCTCGGCAACAAGCTGAGCGCCTTCCCCGGTCAGTCGAGCCATCTTCCGACCGGATTGGGTGCTGATGGTGATCAGACCCTCATCCTCGAGCATGGAGAGCGTCGGGTAGATTGCGCCCGGACTCGGACTCCAATTCCCCTCGGTGCGTTCATTGATGATCGTGATGATCTGGTAGCCGTGCATCGGCTCCGTGTCCAACAACGACAGGACCACCTGACGGAGATCTCCCCGCCCGGCCCGGCCGCCGCGTCCACGGCCCGGCCGACGGCCACCGTGGCCGCCATGTCGACCGTGCCCGCCGTCATCTCTGCGGCGGTGGTGGCGCCCATGACGCGCTCCATGGTTTTCACTATTGAATTCTTCTGCGTTGTACGTCTTACCGTGCTGCATATCGTGTGCCCTTCCGTGGAGGTTGTAGAGCTCCACACTGTGAAGAGTTAACGATATATCTCAACTTATCGCTAAGTCAACGATAGTGACTATCATAGAGCATCTTGGCTGGTCAGGCTATGTCGCTAAGGCTTGCCAAACATAGCTTAGGCTGGGGTTAGTGACACGACTAACCACAGAAATGAGGGAGTGGAGTGGGACACACAGGCCCAAAAACACCCCTATGGAACGCCAGAAGCGGTGACCGTTTCCGGCCACCGCTCCCCTGAGCTGTACTTCTTAGTGCTACCTTATCCGCGCGCCATGTCCACGAAACGCGAGTAGTGCAGCTGGTGCGCCACCTGGACGGTATCGATCGGACCGCCACGGTGCTTCGCCAGAATGATATCGGCCTCGCCGGCACGCTCATCATCCTTGTCCTGAGAGTCAGGACGGTAGAGCAACATGACGATATCCGCGTCCTGCTCCAGCGAACCAGACTCACGGAGATCGGCGAGCTGCGGGCGCTTATCGGTACGGGCTTCCGGACCACGGTTCAGCTGCGAGATGGCAATGACCGGAACATCAAGTTCCTTGGCCAGCAGCTTGAGCTGACGGGAGAATTCCGAGACTTCCTGCTGTCGGGATTCCACACGTTTGCCGGAGCTCATCAGCTGCAGATAATCCACCACGATCATCTGGATATCGTGTTTCTGCTTCAGCTTTCTCGCCTTGGAGCGGATCTCCATCATGGTGAGGTTGGCGGAGTCATCGATGAACAGCGGCGCCTTTGCCACCTTGTCCAGACGCTGCACCATCTTCTCCCATGCCTCTTCATCCATCTTTCCGCCGCGCATATCGGAGAGACGGATCTCTGTCTCCGCAGAGAGCAGACGCATCACGATCTCTGATTTAGACATTTCCAGAGAGAAGATAACCGTGGCCATGTCATGCCTGATGGAGGCAGAACGCATGAAGTCCAACGCCAGCGTGGACTTACCCACACCGGGTCGGGCCGCCACGATGATCATCTGACCACCGCGCAGACCGTTGGTCAGGTCATCCAGATCCTTGAAACCGGTGGGCAGACCCGCGGCCAGACCACCATCGGTGGACAGCTGTTCAAGCTCCTCCATCGTCTCACCCAGAATATCGGCCAGAACGGAGTAATCCTCGCTCTGGTTCTTCTGGGAAACCGCGAATACCTCCTGCTGGGCACGGTCAATGACGGCATCGATCTCTGCACCATCATCACCCTCATATCCCAGCTGGACGACACGTGTTCCGGCATCAACAAGCCGCCGCAGAACGGCCTTCTCGGAAACGATCTCCGCATAATAACGGGCATTGGCCGCGGTAGGCACCGACTGGATGAGTGTGTGCAGATACCCGCCACCACCCACCCGCTCCAGATCATTGGTGCGGTCCAGACGACCGGAGACAATGACCGGGTCAATGTCCTTGTTATCACTGAACAGATCAATGATCGCCTGGAAAATCAGCTGGTGGGCTGGTCGGTAGAAATCCTCCGGCACCAGGACATCCAGAATGTCAATGACGGTGTTCGGGCTGAGCAGCATGGCGCCCAACACGCCCATCTCGGCGTCATTGTCATAGGGAGGGGATCGGAAATCACGATACTCACGGGGACCATCATCATCACGCCCCTTGCGACCACGCCCACGGTTGGAATCCCTGTTGGAATCCCTGTTGAAGTCACCACCGCGGTGGTCCGACCCTCTTCCCGGACCGCGGTCAGCGCCACCACCGAAGGGTGAGCTGCCCCCGGGACTGAAGTCCACATCCTCGAAGGCCGGGGACGGTAGATCCCCGTCATCCGGCGGGAAGGACTCGCCTGGCGCCTCCGAAGGAACCGGGGGCACAAAGTCATCATCAAAACTCGCTGGCGATACATCAGCTGACATGGCTGATCCCCTTTCTCATAGCCTGCCTAACTCTAGTGTTTCGTGGCCCCATAGTCATTTTTTCTCCGCCCCTGGAAAACTTCACTTCTGCCACCTGGGTTTCTATGGATCACCCGGTTTCTCCCCAGAACTATCCACAAAACAATAGGTGAACAAAACCTGTTATCCCCAGATTCTTCCCCAATCCCACCGAGTTTCCCACAATCGAGCCCCCAGCCTGTGGATAACTTGTGGATAACTCCCCGACCCCCTCCCCGGAGATTCACATCACAGCAGCTCACAGCATCAAACCTACCTGTGGACAACTGTGGACAAACAGTGGATAACTCCCTCTACCAGAGGTTTTAGGACTTCGAATACCCGTTCACTGCGGTTAAGCAGGGCTTTTGTCATTTACTAACACCAGGTTAACTATCCACATTTTGGGGAAGTTATCCACAGGCCGGGGATAACTATCAACAGACCCCTTTGATACGGAGATTTTAGGCAGGAATTCTCCCACACTGGAGTGGAACTGGGGTGCCTGATCCACTACGGGATTCGTGGTGGGCGTCGCAAAGCACAGCAACGCCGGGGACCAGCGACCCCCCGCTGCCATGCCGGGCCACCACCAACCGGTTGCGGCCGGTTGTAGAAAGATTTCAACCCCACACCTGCTGTTTGGTGTGGGGTTGAAAGCTGCTGTTGTCGTTGGGCGTTCACCAATCTTTGGGGAACACCGCCGTCGCGTGCGCGTTGTCGTTACGCTGCGACGACCTCAAACTTCACGCGGGACACAATGCCCTCATGAATTTTTGCTTCTACCTGGTACTTACCGGTGGTCTTAACCAGGTTCTTCGGGAGAACAATGGCACGCTTGTCCAGGTTCGGGCCGCCGGCTGCCTTGACTGCGTCGACGATGTCGTCAGCCTTGACAGAACCGAACAGCTTTCCGCTCTCGGAGGTGCGGACTGCAACCTTGACACCCTCAAGTGCCTCAAGCTGAGCCTTAACTTCGCGAGCGTGGTCGAGGTCGCGGATTGCGCGAGCCTCCTGGGCACGCTTGATGCCCTCGATCTGCTTCTCAGCGCCCGGGGTAGCCGGAATGGCCAGGCCACGCGGGAGCAGCAGGTTACGTCCGTAGCCGTCCTTGACCTCTACGATGTCGCCAGCGACACCGAGGTTATCAACGGCGGCGGTGAGGATCAGCTTCATGATCCCTGCCTTTCGTGGTTTTTAAGATGTGATGTTGGAAAAGAAGAAAAGTTTAGAACGGGGGCTCATCGTCTGCGCCACCGAATCCGCCACTACCGGCGGGGGGTGCAGAATTCCATGGATCGTTGTCGGGGGCTGCTGCCTGATTGCCGCCGCCTCCGAAACCACCCTGGTTGAAGTTGTTGCCGGACTGGCCCTGGTTTCCACCGGGGTTTCCACCCTGGTTTCCTCCAAAACCGCCCTGGTTCCCCTGCTGTCCGCCGAAGCCACCGGCGTTCTGGTTGAATCCGCCTTGGCCGCCACCCGGGTTTCCACCCTGGTTGCCGCCGAAGCCACCCTGGCCACCACCCTGATTTCCGCCGAAGCCGCCCTGGCCACCACCACGTGCATTACGGGTGATTTCTGCCTTTGCGTACTTCAGGGATGGGCCGACTTCGTCGACCTCAACTTCGAAGATGGTGCGCTTTTCGCCCTCGCGGGTTTCATAGGAACGCTGACGGAGACGGCCCTGCACGATCACGCGCATGCCCTTCGTCAGTGATTCAGCCACATTCTCCGCGGCTTCGCGCCAGACATTGCAGGTGAGGAACAGAGCCTCGCCATCCTCCCACTGATTGGTGGTCCGGTTAAAGGTCCGGGGAGTGGAGGCGATACGGAAGTTAGCGACTGCCGCACCCGATGGGGTGAAGCGCAACTCCGGGTCGGCAACGAGGTTGCCTACGACGGTGATGGTGGTATCTCCCTGTGCCATGTCCTTCAACTACCTCTCTAGAGCTAAAGTTCTTTACTTGTCGAGTCGCAGAACCTTGGTGCGCAGGACACCATCGTTCAGGTTCAGAACACGATCGAGCTCGAGCACAGTCGCAGACTCGCACTTGAGATCGACGACGGCGTAGATGCCCTCTTCCTTCTTGTTGATCTGGTAGGCCAAACGGCGCTTACCCCAGACATCAACCTTTACAACATCGCCCTTGTCCTTGCGGACAACCTCGAGGAACTTATCCAGGGACGGGGCAACGGTGCGCTCATCCTGAGAAGGATCGAGAATGATCATGAGTTCGTATTGACGCACGGACCTCATCACCTCCTATGGTCTAGTAATTGTTTTCGGCCACGCCCTTTTGGCGTAGCAGGAGGGTCGTTGCGTCAGCAACCTATTCAAGGTACACCAACGCAAGCTGAAAGTCGATTCTCCATCTCAGGAATTTTTGGCCGCATTACCGGCGCTCAGTGTGGCGCCTCCACCGAGTGGAGTGGTGCTGCGTTCAGATTGGGCCAGATTCTGGGGAACTGCGCCGGCCACGCCAGCGAGTGTCAGTGCGGATACTGCGAGAAGTCCCGCAAACGATGTCGATGCCATCAGTTCCTACCCTTCACCATCTCAAACTTCTGATGTGCCACTACCGGCTCAACGCGCAGCTACAGGACATAGTTCCCGCGCTGGGGATCGGTGGCGCTGCCGGCGGCCCAGGTGCTCCCGGTGCTCCCGGCGCTCCCGGTGCTCCCGGTGCTCCCGGCGCTCCCGGCGCGACCTCAGGACAGCGTGGTACCCCAGAACACCGCGATGGTCACGGGAACGATGGTGATGAGCACAATCGCGATCGCGAACAGGCTCCAGATCTGCGCCTGCGATTTCTTGTACATGAAGCTGGCGAAAGCCCCACCGAAAAACAGAAAACCAATGAAGACACTCGCCATGGTGATGATCAGAACTGTGTTGCTCACTTAACTTCCTTCAACGCTTGTCGACGCTCCGGTTGACCGCTTAGCGGTCAACGTGAACGTATCAGTGTCCCCGAACGCTCCAGCGAGGGGATCTCTGCCACCGTGGGCGTCCAGGACCGGGTCGGGGATCCGCCCGAGCATCTGGCGGATAACCAGAACCACCATGGCTACGATGAATCCACCGCGCACGATCAGCACGATGTCCAGCACGCCCCCCGGGAGACCCATGTTCTCGGTGCCCAGCATGTGCCACATCAGGATCGGCCAGACCATCGCGTCCACCACCATCCAGGGGAAGAGCAGACGCCAGTGGGGAAGAGCCAACACCGCCAGTGGGACCAACCAGAGGGAATACTGCGGGCTCCACACCTTGTTCAGGAGCAGGAAGGCCGCCACGATGAGGAAGGCCAGTTCCGCCACGCGGGGGCGTCGCTGCACCCTCAGGCCGAACACCGCGATGGCAAGACAGGCGCCGGCGAAGAAGAGGAAGCTGAGGGTGTTGAGCACCCCGGGGTTGTTGATGGGTGCCGCGAGGTTGCGATCCAGAATCTGGTAGATCGTGGTCCATTCGGCACCACGGGTCTCATTGAGACGGATGAACTCGTACCAGGCCTCGGGGTAGGTGATGATCACGGGAACGTTGATCACCAACCAGACGATGACGGCCGCACCCATCATGGAGAAGAATTCCTTGAGTTTTCCGCTGCGGACACCCAGGACGAGGAAGGCTCCCAGGAGATAGAGGGGCCACAATTTGAAGGCGGTCCCCAGTCCGATGAGCACCCCGGCCCACACCGGGTTGCCGCGTTTGACCGCGAGCAGCGCTCCGACGGCGGCAGCGATGGAAGGGGTGTCCCAGTTGGTGAATGCGTGGACGGCAACCAGGGGAGAGGCCGCAACCAGAACGGTGTCCCAGACCCGGTTGCCGGTCAGTTCCACCATCATGCGGATGACCAGCACCCAGAAGAATGCCAGACCCAGGGCCGTGACGATGAAGTACAGGCCGGCCTCAGGGAGCGAATGAAAGGGGAGTATATCCACCACGGGGTAGAGGAACCGGGTGATGATGGCCGCGATCCACTGGAAGATTCCCCCCAGGACCGGATACTCCATATAACGGGTGAGGTCCCCCTCCTGCCACGAGTAGGCATAGGGGAAACCGGGGGAGTCGAGTCCGCGCCCTCCATAGAGGGGGACGATGTCGTTGTAGCAGGCGGAGGTGTACTGGCGGTTGCCTGACCAGTTCAGGGCGATCACGCCGTCCTCACCGCGTCCGCCCTGGATGCAGTTGGCCTTGGTCAGGAATCCCACCGCCAGGAACACCAGGGAGGTGGTGATCAGAACACGCAGCGGAGTCCAGAACCGCTGGGTTCCCACCTGTGCGAACCTGCCCAGCGGCCCGCCGATCGCGTTGATGAAGTCGTGGGCAACCGGCTCCGTGTCAGCTGGGGAGACCCTTCCCCTGGTCACCTTCTGGCCCATCGACATCATGACTCCTTGTGGCGTGGTGTTCCTCCCATGCCCATGATGGGCATGAGAAACTGCCTGAGATTCTAACCCAGGTTGAAGAGGTCTCCTGGGATAACGATGCCCGGGGCCAATTCGATATCTCCCCCGTTGTCCGCAGGTGCTTCCGGAGCTGGAGCTTCAGGCTCACCTTCGGCAGGGGCCTCCGGCACCTCGGCGCCGTCATCGGACGGGGCTTCGGAGGTAGCCGCACCGCCGCCTCCACTGACCACTGGGGCAGAGGGGGCCCAGTACTGCTGTGGCGCAGGTGCATTGCCATAACCGAGGGCCCGGGCGGTGGGGAACTCCTCGATGTCCGCGTCGTCCAATGCTGAGTCCATGGTGTCCTTCCAGATCACCGATGGTGCGAGGGAACCGTACATGTTGCCGCCCCACTCATTGAAGAGTGGGGTGTTCTCCACGGTGCCGACCCAGACCGCGGTGGACAGCTGCGGGGTGGCCCCGAGCATCCAGGCATCCTTGTTGTAGCCCGTATCTCCGAGCTGGGTGGTGCCGGTCTTCGCAGCCGAGGGGCGACCGCCCGCCAGGTTGTTGTAATTGGAGTAAGCCGCGATGGGAGCCATCGCATCCAGGAGGTTGGTGGCAACCTTCTCGGAGACGCGTCGTTCGCCTTCGCCGATCTCCACCTCATAGAGAACCTCGCCGGACAGGGTCTCGACCTTCTCCACGAAGTGTGGCCGGTACCAGATGCCCACATTGGCGATGGTCGCCATGGCTGAGGCCATGTCGAGCGGACGGGATGAGTACTGGCCCAGGACGATGCCCTCATACGGAGTGGCACCGTTCTCGGTCAGGGTTTCAGGGATGCCGGGCAGGGAACGGGCGACTCCCAGGGCATGCGCCATGTCAGCGGTATCCTGTGGCCCATTCTCCAGGTCATTCTGGAGACGGATGAAACTGGTGTTGTAGGAGAACTTCAGTGCCTCTTCGATGGAGCAGTAACCACAACCGGAATTATTGACGTTGGTGATGGTGGCATCACCCGAGGTGACCGGAGCAGAACTATAAGTCTGGGAGAGCGGGATGCCCTGCTGGAGCGCCGCGGCCAGACCGAAGATCTTGAAGATGGAACCGGTCTGGAGTGGGGAGTTGGCATAGTCCCACCCACCTGGATCCTCACCACCGTAGTAGGCCCGCACGGCACCGTTTTCCGGATCAATGGAGACCACAGCGGCGCGCACCTCCTCGCCATGGGTTTCCATCTGCTCACGGACAGCGTCAACGGCACCCTGCTGCGCTTCCGGATCAATCGTGGTGGTGATCTGCAGACCACGTGTCTGCACATCCTCCTCGGTGATACCCACCGCGGCCAGCTCTGCCATCACCTTATTTTTGATCAGACCATTGGTGCCGGTGGCCTCGGTGTAGGCACGGTTGTTGGCCGGGTCAGTGGTCTCCGGGTATTGCGCCTGAGCACGGTACTCCGGTGTCAGGGCTCCGGTCTCCACCATCCCGTCCATGACATAGTTCCAGCGTGATTCAGCGGCCTCACGGTTGGTCCATGGTTCCAGTGCACTGGGCAGCTGGATACTGGCAGCCAGCACCGCGCCCTCCTCCGGAGCCAACTCGCTCACTGGTTTACCGAAATAAGCCTGGGAGGCAGCCTGGACACCATAAGCGTTACGTCCGAAGTACACGGTGTTGAGATACGCCTCGAGCACCTCATCCTTGGACCACTCATTGGCCATCTTGGCGGAATAAACCAGTTCCTTTGCCTTGCGGATCAGGGAACGCTCATCACCGACCACAGCTTTCTTCACATACTGCTGGGTGATGGTCGATCCGCCACCGGCGGAGGAGTCACCGGTGATCACACCGAGAGCCGCGCGGGCATAACCCGTGATGGAGAAACCCGGGTTGGTGTAGAACTCACGGTCCTCTGCAGACATGACCGCATTACGCACCGACTCCGGCACCTCATCCAGGCTGACCATCTGGCGGTTGCCCTCTGGTGGAACGATACGCGCCAGTTCGGTCTCACTGTCGGAGGCATAGATCTGCGATACCTGTGGAGAGACCAGCTCCTCCGGCTCGGGAACATCCACCACGATGTAGGCAGACATGAAGACCAACGCAGGGACAGCGATCATGGCGATGATGACGCCGATGATGCTGTTGCGCAGAGTCTTCTTATTCTTCGCACGCCTCTTCCCGCGGGCAGGTTGGGCAGAGGAGTTTTTGTTGTTCGTCAACTGATGTGTCCGTTCAATCAGATCAGGTAGTTATCTGAGGTGTTCGATGTAGAGAATACTGTCCGCGGGGGCTTTCGCTTGAATCTGAGAATCAGCTGGCTGTGGCGGTTTCAGCCTTTAGTAGGTGATTCCATTTGCACTCAGGACAAACTTCCACGGTATGGACGGTACACTCTCGCCCATCTTTCACCAGTTTTTGTATTTCCTCTTCATGACGGGCGGATCCTGATGCTTTTCCGATCTGCTCGCCGTACACCCAGAGCACCCTTCTGAGATTATTCCCCCCGCAGACGGGACAGGGATAATCTGCGGGCTCACCGTGATAGTTGCCAGCAGTCACCAGAAGGAAATCTGCGTCGCAGATGGACTCCCTGGACACCAGCCCCTCACGGAACTGGCGGAGAACATGTCGACGGGCCCACTGGTGACTGATCTCATTTCGATAATTCACCACATGGGCAAGTGTAGACGGGGAGCGGATTGATATTGGGGGAGATGAGCAAGACATACCGTCTCCACCACTGCTCAGCGCGGAATTCCCGACCCTGCCCAAGTGGCATGCCGGCAGGAAGATCCCTTCCCCTGAGCTGTGAACAGACTGAACAAAACTCAGGAGGGGCACTTTTGTTCCGGAAAACTATTCAGATTAGCGCTAAGCTTCATAGCATGACCGTAGTAACTCCTGAGGACCTCGCAGCGCGCGTGCGCCCCGCGTTGACCAAGCTATACGTCCTCTATTTCCGCCGTTCCACGAATTCTGACCTCTCAGGTCCACAGCTGACCATTCTCAGTCGGCTGGCCGAACACGGCCCCGCACGCATCAGCCGGATCGCTCAGCTGGAAGATATCAGAATGCCCACCGCCTCCAATGCACTCCATCAATTGGAGCAGCAGGGCCTGGTGGAACGGATCCGTGACACCAAGGACCGACGTGGTGTGCAGGTTCAACTCACCGATCACGGTGCCGCGGAACTGGAGCGGGTAAATAGGGAACGCGATGCCCATATGGCCGAATTACTGAAGATGCTTCCTGAGGATAAGCTCGATCGGACCAGCGAACTGGTCGATATCATCACCGAGCTTGCTGAGGTGTACGGTAACTGGAAAGAGCCCGCGGGCTCATCTTGATACTCCTGTAATTCAACTTCGGAAGTTAATGAACCCAACCCTGCGTGTACTCGTATCCTGTCGCCCGGAGAATACACCCGATGGCGATCCCGGTGAACAAAACGACGCCGTTTTCGAGTTCGCCGCGTGGTTGGCCCGCACTGCTGACATAAAAGTGCGGAGTGTGACCACCTTCATACGTCCATGGCCTTCATCATCCATCAGCAAGCTCGGTGGGAAGTACAAGAAATGGTTCCAGAATCTGGATTCCAAATACGGATCGCGAACCGTCAAAGCCTTAAAACGCGCCGGGGTGGACAAGTCCCACTGGGATGATCAGGTCTCAGTGTTCACAGATGGCCCCTCAGAATCCGTTCTCATCACCCAGTCCGCCGAGGATTTCGATGCTGACCTGATCCTGCTGGGTTCAGACGCCACCGCCCCGAAGGGGCGCTTTCTCGCAGGTTCCACTGCGGATGCACTCCTTCACTCATCCCGTGTCCCACTCGGTCTGGTGCCCAGGGGGGTCAAGCTGTCCAGGAAGGGTGTCACCCGCGTCAATTACGCCTTCGTCAGCGAAGACGGCAATGCCCACGAACAGGGATTGATGCACGCCGCAGAACTTGCCTCCAACTGGGGCATCCCCTTGAGGATCCTCTCCTTTTCCCCCACCGGGATAGAGGATGTCTCCGCATCTGACACCCTTGAACTGAGCTCGATCCTTTCCACCGAATGGCGTGAGCATTCCCTGGCCATGCTGGACAGTGCCCGGGACCGGGTGCAGTCCGCCCACCCCTCACTGGTGGTGAGCAGTGAAGTGGGGTCGGGATGGGGATGGAACGGCGCCATTAATGCATTGAAGTGGAAGAAGGGCGATCTTTTGTGCCTCGGTTCACGGCCCACCGATGCAATCTCACGCGTTTTCGTCGGTTCGGAGACCACGGAGATCATCCGTAACTCCCCGGTTCCGACCATCATCTACCCAGGTGAGTAAAACCGTTACTAGCCTGGGGTGAAAGTTGGGACTAACGTCTTGTCCCAATAGGAGGACACATCCAATGAGTAAGAAGAAGCATCCCCTCAACCCGGAACATCCCGAGAACGTCTTCAGTGACGAGGCTGACTACTCGAATCTTCGGCCCACTTTTGCCAATGACTTCACCGACCTGAGTAATCTCACGGACCCGATGGAGCAGCAGCGGAAGAATCAGCAGTCCTCACGCCAGGCCGTGATTTACCTGTTTGCGGTCCCTGCCGTGACATTCATATCCGCCTACCTGCTGGCGTGGGTGTCACGGCTGATGGGTGGACCGTTGTGTGATGCGGGCGAGGCTGTCTGGATCTGTACCCGGGCAGCGGAGTTGTGGTGGCCGATTGTCACCACCATAATTGCCTTCGGCGGCATGCTCGGCTGCGCCTGGATCCTGTATGACAAGTACCGCACTTATGTGCGCTGGCGCGCCTGGATGGGTGTCCTGTGGGTTCTCATCCCCTTCAGCATGCTGTGGGCCACCTCAGTACTGCCCCTGGCCATCCTCGGCCGTTAGTCCACACCTGAACTTTCCCGTGTTTCCGCAGGCATCACCTGAGCCTCATGATGCGAGACAGTGGGAGAGTGGCTGAACAATAAATAACTGCCCGTTTCCGGATCCGAGAGGATACCGAGGAACGGGCAGTTATTGTTGTGGGACGTTACCCAACTGGAGCACTAGGGATGCATCACGTCCGGGTTATTGAACGGGTATGGGAAGAAGCCGACGTGACCATAGAAAAGGGTCAGGCCGAGCAGCACCCATGCCATACCGAACAGCCAGGTGATGACGATAAATACCCGGCTGACGATCTTGTTGTTGAATACGAACGGGGACAGAATCGCCGAGATACCGGTGAACACATACATGAAGAAGACCATGAGCGGCTCAATCATTGAACCTGCGAGCAGGCGGGCGATGGGCTCCACCTCTGGTGGACGCCACTGGCCGAAGTGCAGACCGGCGATACCGAAGAGGACGAGACCGAAGCCACCGATAGCCGCCACGTAGAGAATGGGGCGGAGAGTGGCCACCAGGTCCATCGGCCGGATGCCGCGGTCAGCACGATCTTCAGCACGCAGGATAGCGAAACCGGCGATCAGGGTCAGGATGCCGTAGAAGGCAGCTGGCTCACCGAAGGTGACGTTATCCACCGCACAGCAGAATACACCCTCAATCTGCTCGAGTGGCCAGGTCAGGGTCATGTGCATACCGGTGATTCCCAGGAATGCTCCTGAGAATACGAATGCCCAGCCGAAGCCTGCCAGCGTGCGACCATTGCTGGCCTGAACGGCACGCATGAACAATGGAATCATGACCATGATGAGACCGACAACGAGGCCCATCGTGGTGTTATAAGTAATGCCTTGCATCAACATGGTGCACTAATTCCTTTCTGCCAGGAGCATCTGGCGGATGGACATCAGGGCAATGGAGGCTGAGAAGGTCATGACCCACGCGAGGGCGCCGAGGTCTTCGCCGAGTACACCGTCGATAGCAACCCAGAGAATGCCACCCACGACCACGCCAAGGGCAAGCACTGCCCAGGTCGCTTTGGCCAGTAGAGAAGACCAGCGTGTGGTCTTCTCATCGATCTCTGTGGTGAATTCACCGCCATCAACTAAATTAGACATAAAAATTCCTTAGAATGAACTGTGTTATCACATTCAGAACCCAGAAACATTGGGGTAGGATAAGAATAGTGTAGCAATCCGCCCACTTTTCCAAACTTCGGGGAATTCCTCTGCTATTAATGCGACAGTTCCGCGCACTGGGAAATGGCAAAGGACATCGTCCCCATGCAAGCCATGAGGGGGACGATGTCCTGTGCGGTCACTCAGCGCGGAGGCGGGGTTAGTTCTCCCGCGAATCCACCACAATCTCAAACTCCAGGAGAGAGGCGCCGGATGCCACGGGCTTCTTCTCTGAACCATGGGCCCCACCACCGTGTGTACCCCCGGCGCGCTCTGCGTCACGCCAGGCGTTGTAGGACTCTTCGTCCGCCCATTGGGTGATCACGAAGTAGCGGTCCTCACCGGCGACGGGGCGCAGCAACTGGAAGCCTTCAAAACCCGGCGAGGAATCCACAGCATTCTTACGTGCTGCAAAGCGCTTCTCCAGTTCAGGGCCGGCACCCTCGGGGACAGAAATTGCGTTGATCTTAACGATGCTCATGCTCTAGTAACCTACCCGAAGGGGCACAATGATGGCCCCGGATTCGCCCTCTCTACTGTGTCACCAGTGGGTCCACACCACGGGCGGCCAGATCAGCGGCGATATCCACGCAGTCGTCCTGTCCACAGTGGCGGGTCTCCACGTTGCTGTAGCAATCCGGGCACATGAGCACGAGCTGGCGGCACTCGTCTTCGTTGACGCAGTGTTCGAATTTATTGGTGGGGGTGTCGCAGTTGATGCAGTGCCCCACGCGCTTATAGTCCTCGCCGAATTCCACATGCATCCGCTTGTCAAAGACGTAGAGGGACCCTTCCCACAGTCCCTTGTTACCGAACTGCTCGCCGTAGCGGACGATGCCACCGTCGATTTGGTAGACCTCCTTGAAGCCGCGGTTGACCATCAGGGAGCTTAAGATCTCGCAGCGGATACCACCGGTGCAGTAGGTGACTACGGGTTTGTCCTTGAGGTCATCGTACTTCCCGGATTCGATCTCTTTAATGAAGTCATGGGTGGTCTCCACATCGGGCACCACAGCATCCTTGAACTTGCCGATCTGCGCTTCCATGGCATTGCGGCCATCGAAGAACACCACATCATCGCCGCGTTCCTCCACCAGCTTGTTCACCTCCTCAGGCTTGAGATGAACGCCGCCACCGACCACGCCGTTGTCATCCACCTTGAGTTCACCGGGCACGCCGAAGGCGACGATCTCATCGCGAACCTTGACGGACAGGCGTGGGAAGTCCTCGGCGCCACCCTCTGACCATTTGAATTCCATGCGGGCGAACCCGGGGTACCCACGGGTCTTCTTGATGTAGGCCTTGCAATCATCGATGTCACCGCCGACGGTGCCGTTGATTCCGTGTTCGGACACGAGGATGCGACCACGGAGATTCAGTGATTCGCAGAGGTCACGCTGCCACAGCTGAACCGCTTTAGGGTCGGAGAGTGGGGTGAAGGCGTAATAGAGGAGAATTTTTCCGGTAGACACGGTTTAAATTCTAATCCCCTTTAGCGGGCCCGACGAAAACGGACGCCGCGCACCCCTCACCCCGCTTATGGAACAGCATTTCCCCACCTACCCACGAACGGGGTGTTACTTGATCGATCAACTTCTCTTCTTGATCGATCATGTCCCCGTCCGGATCCCATTTCTGCGGTATATGAACGTAGCGTCGATGGATGTGCGGCTCGGCCGCGTTTCGATATAAGGAGAATTGAAGAATATGAGTGATTCCACCATCAGGGTTGCCATCGCTGGCGTCGGCAACTGCGCAACCTCCCTCGTTCAGGGTGTGGAGTACTACCGCGATGCATCCGCCGATGAGCAGGTACCCGGCCTCATGCACGTGAAGTTCGGCGATTACCACGTCGGTGACCTCGAGTTTGTCGCCGCCTTCGATGTCGATGCGGAGAAGGTTGGCACGGATCTGTCCGTGGCCATCGAATCCTCCCAGAACTGCACCATCAAGATCACCGATGTTCCCACCACGGGTGTCACCGTGCAGCGCGGCCCAACCCTTGATGGCCTGGGCGATCATTACCGGGCGACCATTGAGGAGTCCACCGCCGAGCCGGTGGACGTGGCACAGGCGCTTATCGACGCCAAGGTGGACGTTCTCGTCTCCTACCTGCCTGTCGGTTCCGAGGAGGCAGACAAGTTCTACGCACAGGCCGCCATCGACGCGGGTTGTGGCTTCGTCAACGCTCTCCCGGTGTTCATCGCCTCTGACCCGGAGTGGGCACAGAAGTTCACCGATGCGGGTCTGCCCATCGTGGGCGATGACATCAAGTCACAGGTCGGTGCCACCATCACCCACCGTGTGCTGGCCCGCCTCTTCGAAGAGCGCGGTGTCCGTGTGGACCGCACCATGCAGCTGAACGTGGGTGGCAACATGGACTTCAAAAACATGCTGGACCGCAACCGTCTGGAGTCCAAGAAGATCTCCAAGACCCAGGCTGTCACCTCCAACCTGAAGGAAGGCCCACTGGCTGGCAAGGTGGCAGACCGAAACGTCCACATCGGACCATCTGATCACGTGGAGTGGTTGGATGACCGCAAGTGGGCTTATGTCCGCCTGGAGGGCACCGGCTTCGGTGGTGTGCCACTGAACCTGGAGTACAAGCTCGAGGTCTGGGATTCACCGAACTCCGCCGGCATCATCATCGATGCCATTCGTGCCTGCAGGATCGCCAAGGACCGTGGCATCGGTGGACCGGTCATGCCGGCCAGCTCCTACCTGATGAAGTCCCCACCGGAGCAGCTTGCAGACGACGTTGCACGCGAGCGCCTGGAAGCATTCATCATCGATGCATAATCTTGTGGGTTGAGGAACAGCGGTTCCTCAACCCACATTTTTCACCGCATCCGTAACTTTTAACGCTTGCGGTAGAGCGCCTTGCGCTGGTACTTCGGTTCCGAGGTGACCAATACTCCGAGGTTGCGGAAGATCCCCTCATCCACTGATCCCAGGATCGTGGTGGTGTGGACATCGCAACCCCGGAGGTTTTTCAGTTCATCCAGTGCCCGGCGCGCATTGTCCGAGGTGGCTGCGGATACCGACAGCGCAATGAGCACCTCATCGGTGTGCAGGCGGGGGTTGCGGGAACCCAGGTGTTCGGTCTTGAGGGTCTGGATCGGTTCGATGGATTCGGGGGAGAGCAGATCCACGGATGTATCAATACCCGCCAGTTCCTTCAGGGCATTGAGCAGCATTGCTGCGGAGCAGCCGAGCAGCGGGGAGGTTTTACCCGTGATGAGTCGGCCGTCGTCAAGCAACAGCGCCGAGGCCGGCGCACCGGTCTCCGCCTCGAGCGCCAGGGCACGCGCCACCACCGTGCGGTCTTCGACCGAACATCCGGCCTTGCTCATCACAATGGCGATGCGCGAGGAAACCGTGTCATCGAGCTCATCGCGGCGTTCATCAACAAGCGACTTGAAATAACGCCGCACGATCTCCTGGCGGGCAGCCTCGCGGCACACCTCATCATCAATGATGGCCTGACCGACCATATTCACGCCCATGTCGGTGGGGGACTGGTAGGGGGAGGACCCGCTGAGCATCTCCAGCATGGTCTTGAGCAGCGGGAAGACCTCCACATCCCGGTTATAACTGGTGGCCTTCTCCCCATAGGCGGTGAGATGGAAGGGATCAATGACATTGATGTCATCGAGATCCGCCGTGGCCGCCTCATAGGCAAGGTTGACCGGGTGTTCCAGTGGCAGGTTCCAGATGGGGAAAGTCTCGAACTTGGCATAGCCTGAGGCAATGCCACGCTGGTGATCGCCATAGATCTGACTGAGGCAGGTGGCCAGCTTGCCGGAACCGGGGCCGGGCGCGGTGACCACCACGAGGTTGCGGGTGGTTTCCACATACTCGTTACTGCCGAAACCCTCCTCACTGACGATGCGGCGCGCATCATGCGGGTAGCCGGGGATCACGCGGTGCTTGGCCACGCGGATGCCCAGGCGCCCCAGACGCTGACTGAACTGGTGGGCCTGGGAGTTATCGTCCTCCAGCTGGGTGAGCACCACATGCTCGGTGAGGAAACCGGCCTCGCGGAAAATATCGATCAGGCGCAGAACATCATCCTCATAGGAGATATCCAGGTCAGCGCGGGTCTTGTTGCGCTGGAGGTCCTTGGCGTTGAGGGTCACCAGGATCTCAAGCTCATCCTTGAGCTCCTCCAGCATGGCGATCTTGTTATCCGGGGTGAAACCGGGCAGCACCCGGGAGGCGTGCAGATCATCGAAGAGCTTGCCGCCCATCTCCAGATACAGCTTGCCGCCGATCTGTTCGCGCCTCTCCTTGATGTGCTGCGACTGCATCCTGATGTAGAGGTCGCGGTCGAATCCGGTGCGCATTGCGTCAACTCCCCAGTTGGCTCGGCATAAAACTAACGCCTGTGACTCTACCCCGCGATCGGTACACACCGACACTCTCACGTGCTGTGCTCGCTGGTTCTCTGCATGGTTGTCCAGCGGAGGGCCATCTGTTGGTGGCGGAGGTGTCTGCAGGAGCTCGGCGGGTTCGAGGGGTGGGGCAGTTCGAGGGGTGGGTGCGGGCGAGCTACGGGTGTGCAGAAGTGATCACCGGCGACGTCAGCAGGTGGCATCACCAGGTGGCAGCCCCGGGAGGCACCAGGCGGCGGCAGGCGGCGGCACGCAGCACAACGCCGCCCTCCCGGCGCGATGATCGCGATTCCGGGAGAGCGGCGTTGCCCCCAACACTCTGGAGGAGAGCTGCTTTATGCGTCTATGCGCAGGACAGCTTATTCAGCGATGTTGCCGGAGCCGTCATCCAGGTGGGCGCGCATGAACCACTGGAACTTCTCCAGTTCAGCGGCGTGGGCGATGTAGACATCCTCGGTGACCGAGTCAACGTCGCCGGCCTGCGCCATGGACTCACGGAGTCGCTCGAGCACGGTGGTGTAGACCTTGTTCAGTGTGGCGAGGTGATCCTGGGTGTTGCCGCGGTTCATCTCGTATTCGAGTGGAGTGCGGTTGTCCACGTGACCGGCCGGGGTGCCGATCGGCTGTCCACCGAGGGTGGAGATACGCTCTGCCACCTCATCGGCATAACCGCGGACCAGGTCAACCTGGGGATCCAGCATTTCGTGGACGGCGATGAAGTTCGGGCCCACCACATTCCAGTGGACGTGCTTGAGGATCAGGTGGAGATCGTTGTAGTCGGTGAGACGCTCCTGCAGTCCATCAATAAGCTGCTTGGCGTCGTTGTCATTGATTCCTGGGACTGTGTAGTTACTCATGCCAGCTATTATACTTGGATCTGATCAATTGTCACCCAAATTTAGCCTTAACTAATAAATGGCAGGGGAGGCTAACCTGAGGGCTTACCCAGCCCCATGCCGACGCAGCGTCACCAGCCCACTGAGCACCCGGATGACCACCACATACACCCCTTTTTCGGGTTTGTATCCGCACTGGTTAAGGTGGAATCCATGCCTGAAGGACACGTCATTCATCGTCTCGCCGGAGAACTCACCCAGAGATTCGGTGATGCTGTGCTCGACGTTACCTCCCCACAGGGCCGGTTTGCAGCGGAGGCGGCGATCGTGGACCAGACCCGCATCGCCCGCGCCGATGCCCACGGGAAGCATCTGTTCATCGATTTCACCGCTGAGCACCCAGAACACATCATCTACATCCACCTCGGACTGATCGGCACACTCAACTTCGAACCCGCGGAAGAAACCCGCGGCCAGATCCGCCTCCACATCTCCGATGGCGGGATCGCGGCGAATCTGCGCGGACCACAATGGTGTCGCCTGATCACAGATGAGGAGCGTGACATCGCGATCGGCAAACTCGGCGCCGACCCGATCCGCGATGACGCCGACCCGGACCCCATCCGCCTCAAGGTGCAGCGCTCCGGTCGCAGCATCGGCTCCCTGCTCATGGATCAGAAGCTGTTCGCCGGCGTGGGCAACATCTACCGCGCAGAGACCCTCTTCCGCCTCGGCATCTCACCGTTCAAACCAGGCCGCGAGATCACCAATGCGGAATTCACGTCCATCTGGGCGGACCTGGTGGGCCTGATGAAAGACGGTGTCACCGCCGGACGCATCGACACCGTCCGCCACGAACACACCCCAGAAGCCATGGGCCGCCCACCACGCAAAGACGACCACGGCGGCGAGGTCTACACCTACCGCCGCACCGGCCAGCCGTGCTACCTCTGCGACACCCCGATACGCGACCAGGTCATGGAAGGCCGCAACCTCTTCTGGTGCCCGGCCTGCCAGCGCTAATGCTTACCGACGAACAACCATTGCCCTCCATCGCTTTTCATGCCATGATGACGGTCACACACTTTTCACAGAAAGGACATGACGATGATGCGCGCTTATCAGCTCTTACAACAAGTGCAGGCCCGCGTACCGTTATGCCTTCCCCCGCGCCGGGAGTTGCTCTAAACACCCAGCGCATTCTTTAACTCTCCACCCCGGGCCCCCACGGTACGTGCCACACAGCACGGACACGTGAGGGCCATTTTTTATCCCAAAATTTTTTCGAAAGGACCACTGATTCCATGACCACCGACGTCATCTCCTTCGCCTCCATCCTGGAGGACGCCGCCCTCGACCAGGCCAAAGCCACGGCCACCATGCCCTTCATCTACCCACATGTGGCACTGATGCCTGATGCCCACTTCGGACTGGGCTCATCCGTGGGCACCGTCTTCGGCACCAAGGGAGCCATCATTCCCGCTGCCGTGGGTGTGGATATCGGCTGCGGCATGATCGGTGTGCGCACCCAGTTCACCGCCGCAGATCTGGAAGGTCGCGATCTGACCAGGCTGCGTGACTCCCTGGAACGCGCCATTCCACTGTCACCGGGAAATTACAACAAGGGCACACTGCAGGACTCCGCCCTGCCGAAGATCGCCGAACTGGAAGAGCTCGCCGCCAAGAACAGCGTGGACCTCTCCCACTCCCCGAAGTGGAAGAAGCAGCTGGGGTCCCTGGGTGGGGGCAACCACTTCATCGAACTCTGCCTGGACGAAGAGGATCACGTCTGGATGTTCCTACACTCCGGCTCCCGGGGAGTGGGTAACAAGATCGCCCAGAAACACATCCGGATCGCCCGCGAAGCATGCGCCGGGGAGAAACTCCCGGACCGTGACCTGGCCTACCTCACCGAGGGAACACCCGAGTTCACCGACTACCTCCGTGAACTGCAGTGGGCACAGCGTTTCGCCTTCCTCAACCGTGAGGAGATGATGGACCGCTTCGCCGAGCAGCTCGGACGCTTCATGGAGGCACCCGTGGAAGAGGTGGAACGCATCAACTGCCACCACAACTACACCGTGGAGGAGGAACACTACGGTGAGCAGGTCTGGCTGACCCGCAAGGGTGCGGTGCTGGCTGATGCCGGCACCATGGCCCTGATCCCCGGTTCCATGGGCACAGCCTCCTATGTGGTGGAGGGCAAAGGCAACGCGGAGGCCCTGCGCTCAGCACCACACGGTGCGGGACGACGGATGTCACGCACGCAGGCCAAGAAGAACTTCACCGCCCAGGATCTGGACAACCGGATGTCCGGCATCGTGTACCGACCGGGCAAGGAGTGGATCGATGAGATCCCGGATGCCTACAAAGATATCGACCAGGTGATGGCGGACGCCTCCGATCTGGTGTCCATCCGCCACAAGCTGCGCCAGATCGTCAACGTCAAGGGAACCTAACCCCCTCCCGGGAGAAGCACTCTTGAGTGTCGATCACTTTCGAAATATCAGGGGCGCTTTTCCTTATCGCACGACATGAAGGCGCACACCATTATCAGTGCACCATTGCTGGAGTTCCGGGTTGGCGGCATCGGTGACGATATCGTCGACCCGCCCCAGATCCACCAGGTGGCAAAAACCCAACTGACCCACCTTGCTGGACTCGAGGGGAATCACCACGCGCCGGGCGCAGTCGATGGCGGCCCGCTTGATATCCGCCTCCGCAAGATCAGTGACATACCCACCGTCCGCAGTCACCCCCACGACGCTGATGAAGGCCGTATCCACGGTGAACTGCCTCAATCCCATCATCGTGACGGGTCCGGTGACGGATTCACTGAGTGGCCGGTACTGCCCACCGAGCAGGGTGTGTCTGATGCGGGGCTTGTCCGCCAGGTGGGGGACCACCGGGAGGGAGTTGGTGAGGACATTGGCGGGTTGGTCCATCAATTCCGCCATGGTGACGATCGTGGCGCCGGAATCGAAGAACGCCGAAGAGTTATCTGCGATCATGCCCAGACAGAAGCGTGCGATTCCGTCTTTCGTTCCCGGCTGAGACTGCTGCTGCACCGGCACCTCGGGTACGGCTTCGGACGCAGCACCCAGTGCCACAGCACCACCATGGGTGCGCTTCAGAAGCCCTTGCTTCTCCAGGATGGTGAGATCCTTGCGCAGCGTGGGTTCTGACACCCCGAGAGGGCCCACCAGATCCACAACCCGGACGGATCCGCGGTCCTGGACCACCCGCGCGATGCGTGAGCGTCGTTCCTCCGCGGAGTCGGGTCGGGCTCCGTTCTCTGGCTGGGTGTTCATTCCTCAGACATTACCCAACCGATCCCCGACAGGCTCTGCCACCAGCCCTACCGTGATCCCCATCCGAACTTCCGGAACGAAAGGCTCCACAACTTTCGATTACAACTTAAATCGAAAGCCGTGCAAATCGAAACCGAGCCCATCGCCGCGTTAATCGTTTTCGGTTTTCGAAGCCGCCAATTATCGCAAACGAAAGGTCTGGAAACGGGATCGAAAGTTCTTACTCTTCGGTAATTACAATCGTGCAATTCGAAACTCTTCTAGTTTTGAGCCCGGAGGGGGTGATCTACATATCACCAGCTCAATGCATTGATCTGGTGACACTCGACTGTTATCGAAACGATAGTGCACCCCATTAGTTTTCGAAGAGCTCCCCCAGTTTCGAAACCTGCCCCACCACTTACGCTTTCGATTCACCCCAAGGCAATGTTTCGATATTCCCCACGATTCGAAACTAGCGCTTTTCCAATTCGAGCAGCCATTGTTTCGTTTCGAGTCCGCCTCGATACCCTCCCAAGGCACCATCGCTACGGAGCACACGGTGGCAGGGGGAGAAGATGGGCAGCGGGTTGGTGGCGCAGGCAGAACCCACGGCACGGACGGCGCCGGGGTTTTCCATCTTCGCCGCCAGCTCCTTGTAGGTCATGGATGATCCATAGGGAATCTCAAGAAGCATGCGTTGTACCTGGCCGCGAAATCCCAGCACAGTGTCGACAGTCCAGGACAGGGGTGTGGTGAATTCCCGGCGCTGTCCGGTGAAATATTCGCTGAGTTCCGCCTCCGCCTGATTGAGGATGGGGGTGGCACCTGCCACCGACCCCTCGGTGCACCGGACATGATTCTCATCAGCGAAGGCTACGTAGGTGAGGCCCTTCTCATCTGCCACGAGGAGGAGTTCACCGATGGGGGTGTGGATTCTGGTGTGGTGCAGGTGCATGATGTGGTTTAAGCCTTCACGACTATTTTTCCTGAGGTCCGGCCCTGCTCCACCAGGCGGTGTCCTTCCATGATGGACTCCGCAGTGATGCCGGTAAGGACCCTGTCGGTGACTGCCCTGAACTGTCCTCGATCGACCATGTCCGCGATCTTGTTCAGGATTTTGCCCTGTTCACCCATGTCGGGGGTTTCATAGATGGAGCGGGCGAACATTGATTCCCAGTGCAGGGCGATGGCCTTTGGTTTAAACGCCCCGAGGTTGGGGTTCTCCGGGTCGTCGATGAGGACGAGATGTGACTGTGGTTTCATCACGGAGGCCAGTTCCACCTCGCGGCCGTTGGTCCATGAGCTGAAGACGAAGTCCACATCGCTGATCTGCTCACTCAGGTCCTTGGAGTGGTCGATCACATCGTGGGCGCCCAGTTCGCGGACCCACCGGGCAGATTCAGGACGGGAGGCGGTGGCCACCACGCGCAGGTTGGTCAGGCTCCGGGCGATCTGGATGAGAGCTGAAGGCACCCCTCCTGATCCTCCCAGGACCAGGAGAGTGCCGGTGGTGGACTGGGTGACCGGGAGGCGGTCGAACAGTGCTTCCCAGGCGGTCAGCGATACCAGCGGAAGGGCCGCGGCATCGGCGGAGTCGAGTGTGCCCGGGGCATGACCCACCAGGCGTTCATCCACCAGGTGGAACTCCGCATTGGTGCCCTGGCGCTGATTGGATCCGGCGTAGTAGACCTTGTGCCCGGGGCGGAAGAGGGTGACCTCGGAGCCCACCTCCACCACTGTTCCCACTGCGTCGAATCCCAGGATCTTCGGGGTGTCCTGGGTGCCCGCACGCATCCGGATCTTGGTGTCCACGGGATTGATGGACACCGCGCTGATCTCCACGAGGAGGTCACGGGGACCAGGGGTCGGGCGGGGGACGGTGACATCGACAAGGAAATCTGGTTGGTCCGCGGTCAGGGATTCCAGAAAACCGACGGCTGACATCGTGGGCGAGGTTTCAGTCATGGGACAGATGTTAGCCAAGGCACAATCATTTTGGAATGACAACTTTGCCCGTCACGGTATGTCCACACCCCCAACCGGGAGCGTGGCCAGGGACAACCATCACATTCCCAGGCAAAAGCATAAAAGGTCTGCGGATGGCTCATTAGACTGCGGGAATGAGGGGTTCCCGGCTCATCCACCAGCACATTGGGATGGGCATGGGAGACCCTCGGTTTAATTATTTGGTCCGGTACGTAGAACAGGTTTATGCACATGAACGCCAGGCTTCCCCGCAGTCCCCAGCAGCTGACCGTTGAAGAGATCTTCGATGCGCATGCAGGTGGAAAGCTGACCATCGCATCCACACGCCCGTTGGAGGATATGCGCGATCTGTCCCTGGCCTATACGCCGGGTGTGGCCACCGTGTGCGAGGCGATCGCCGATGATCCCGGGATGGCCCGCACACTCACGGGTGTGGGCAACACCGTGGCGATCATCTCTGATGGCACCGCCGTCCTCGGGTTAGGGGACATCGGCCCCCGCGCGGCGCTGCCAGTGATGGAAGGCAAGGCCCAGCTGTTCAGTTCCTTCGCGGGCCTCAATGCCATCCCGATTGTGCTGGATGTGCATGAGGTGGAGGAACTCGTGGAGACCATCGTGGCCATGGCCCCGTCCTTCGGTGCCATCAACCTGGAGGACATCTCGGCGCCCCGATGCTTCGAGGTGGAGCGCCAACTCATCGAACGCCTGGATATCCCAGTCATGCACGATGATCAGCACGGCACGGCGGTGGTGATCCTGGCGGCCCTGCGCAATGCCATCACGCTGCTGGATCGACGCCTGGAGGACCTGAGGATCGTCATCTCCGGGGCGGGTGCGGCCGGGGTGGCGGCGGTGGAGATGCTCCTCAACGCCGGTGCGCATGACATCGTGGTGCTGGATTCCCGTGGCATCATCCAGGCTGACCGCAACGATCTCACACCGGTGAAGGAATCCCTGGCGGAAAAGACGAATCCCCGGGGTATTTCGGGTGATATGAAGGTGGCTCTGACCGGTGCGGATGTGTTCATCGGTGTGTCCGGTGGAAGCGTGGGCGAGGATGCCCTGAAACTCATGGCGAAGCAGCCCATCCTGTTCAGCCTGGCGAACCCTGTTCCGGAGATCGACCCCGCACTGGCCCACCGTTATGGGGCAATTGTGGCCACGGGGCGAAGCGATCTGCCGAACCAGATCAACAATGTCCTGGCCTTCCCGGGCATCTTCCATGGCGCGCTGGCCGCCGGGGCGACCGCGATCACCCCGGCGATGAAACTGGCCGCATCCCGGGCGATCGCGGAGATCGCCGCCGAGAACCTCGATGTGGGCCATATCGTCCCCTCACCGCTGGATCCGCGGGTGGCTCCAGCGGTCAGCGCGGCGGTACAGGCCGCCGCAGGCGAATAAGAGCGCTAATCCACGCCGTCTGTCCGGATCACCCTGTCATAGAGCTCATCAAAGGTGCCCCGGGCGGTGCGGTAGTACTCGACATGCTCAGGCTGGAGTGCTTCACCCAGTGGGGGAGTGGCGCGCTTTCCACCGGGGTCGATGATGTTCAGGGCGATCAGCGCTGTGCCACGAAGGGTGGCTCGTTTCATCTCGAGGGGAATGACGGGGGTGTTCAGGGCGTCGCAAAGCATATGCAACCAGGTGGGGTGGTCGGTGGCCACCCGACCTGAGGCAATGACCCGTTCCGGCGCCGCACCGGCGCCGGTCATCTCCCCCCATACGCGCTGGTAGGAAAGTGCCAGGGCCTCAAAGACTCCGCGCCACATCTCGGCGGGCCCGGTCTGGCTGACCACGTTGGTGATCACCGTGGTGGCATCGCTGGCCCAGCCGGTGGACCGTTCCCCGGAGAAGAACGGCAGCACCGACGGGGTGGCGTCGATGGGTGGGCCGGCGAGGATCCCGGGGAGCCCGTCGACGGGGGCGATGGTCTGCTCCAGCCAGCTCACCGCGCGGCCGACATCATTGAGGGCGCCGCCGACGATGCACTCGTTGCGGGAGAGCCGGTAGCACCACAGACCCGGCGGAATGTGCTCGGGAACCGACGGCAGGATGACCCGCATCGCCCCGGAGGTGGCTGCGGCAACAGCAACGGTGCGCTCATCCAGCGCCCCGGGACCAACGTTGGACGGCCAACCGTCGGGGATGGCGTGGAACCACGGCACATGCGCCAGGGGTGCGTATTCCTCCGCGATGAGTTTGACCGGGGTGGCAGGCTCATCAGGGTCGAAGATCGGGGCAATGAGATCAGGGGAGACACCGATGTGCTCGAAGATGGGTAGATCCAACTCGCCGGTATGGGCATCCAAGATGCCACTCCACGCCGCCACCGAGGTGGAAATCCCCCGGATGCCGGCGAGTTTGAAGTAGACGTACTCACCGATCGTCATCACGGAATGGGTCTTCCCGAACAGTTCCGGGTATTCCTCCTTCGCCCACAACAGACGGGAGGGATGGTAGGAGGTGTGCAGGCGGACACCGGTGCGCTCATGATAATCGGCTTCATCGATCTCCTCCCGGAGCCGGTCCACAAAGCGGGCGGAACGGGCATCGGCGTAGGTCACGCACGGGGTCAGGGCATCACCGTCAGCATCCACGAGGATGAACGAGGAGGCGAAGGAATCCAGGATGACCCCACCGAGCTGCTTATTCAGGTCCTTGCTGGTGGAGAACTCCAGGAGGCCATCAATCACCTGGCGGATCTCATCAACCACCTGATCAGCATCGATCGTGGAGATCCCACCCTCACCGCTGTTGAACTCATGCGTGACCCGCTGTTTGGATCCTTTCACCGGGCAGCCACTGCGGTCGTAGAGACCCCCGCGTGAGGCGGTGGAACCGATGTCCATGGCCACCAGGTAGGGACCGGATGATTCCACGAGCGGGATCGACATTGTCGGGATACTTCCCATGGCGCACCTTCATTCTGGGTTCTGGCGGTTATCCAGTCAGGCTGACCCGCTCTTCTCAGACCAGTGCCCGACCATCTGACTCCTCCCAGGATATCCCGTAGATCTCCACCACCTGATCAGGATCACCCAACCGTGGGCCGAGTGCCACCAGCACCGCGAACACCGCACCCAGAATCAGTGCGAGCCACACCCACAACCAGTGCAGGCGCGGGCTGAGGATCTTGGCCACCACCGCACCCACCAGGGCACCCAATGTGTTGAAGATCAGATCATCCACATCGCTGTATCCCAATGCGAACACATACTGGCTGACCTCGATGACCAGGCTGAACAATGCACCCCACAGGGTCACCTTCAGCACTGCGTTCTTCCGCGTTCCACTTCTGCGGGCATTGCGCAGCAGCACATAGAGCAGCACACCGAAAGGGACGAAGAAGGCGAAGTTACCGCCATAACCGAAGAGCGGGGCGAACCACGTGTCCGTCTGGGCGTAGGCATCGAAGGGGACCAGCTCGAGCGAACGGTTGCGGTGGGCGTCCTTCTCCCACAGCAACCCGATCACGAAAAACGCCTTCAACATGGTCAGTGAAACCATCACCGCGGAATAGATGATCAACGCGATGAGCACCAACAACCGCGGTGGCCGCCGATTCCCGCTGCGCCGCTGTTTCCTGTCCACGGCACTTCCAGCCCGGCGCTCCCGGTCCGTCCTGGCTGATTCCTGCGACCTTGCAGTGCCCGCGGACCCGGTGCTCCTGGATTTCCGTGCTTGACTCATATTCCGGGATATTAGTGCACAACGAATGGCTCCACGGCTGTCCGCGCCTTCGTGTAAACCACATCTTCGTGTAAACCACAGGCCAACAGGAAAGCTATGGCAAAGAGAAAAGCCGTGGGAAACACGATGTTTCCTACGGCTGCCCCCTTGTTGGGCTGACCTCTTATGAGGCTGACCCTTGTGGGGCCGGCCCTTCTGAGACCGGCCCTTCTGAGACCAGTCCTGGTCAGGCCGGCCCCGCTGAGAACTAACCCCAATACTGTTAAGTTAGTGGCGAGGAAATGGTGATTACGGGGTCGAGTGGTTGACCGCAATGATGGGGTCGTTTCACTGGCCACTTCAATATTTTCCGCTTGATCACCCGCGGATTCCTCCGTCCACGTCGCGGCGGATTGAGTTACCTGACGACCCTCCCACCGCGATCAGATCCGATAAACGGCGATCAGTGTCAGGTTTCTTCCATCCGGGGCGAGGCATACCGCAGCCCTAACCCGAACACCACTGACGTAACAGTATTAACTAGCCCAGATTCGACGCCATGATCAGCACCAGCACTGCCAGGCAGACGGCGGTGATGCTCATGGTCAACCAGCTCACCGCACCCCGTGGTGCCTTGAAAGCCACCAGCGCGCCGAGTACACCGCCGAGGGTGTTGAACAGCAGATCATCAACATCGGTATACCCGACGGCGAAGGTCCACTGGAGAACCTCGATGCCCAGGCTGGTCAGACCCGCGAACAGCACCGTTTCCAGGAAGGGGAACCTGCTGCTGCGGGCACGGAGGATGAGGTAGAGGAAGAATCCGAAGGGCACGAACAGGCCGATGTTGCCGAAGGTGTTGGTCCACGGTCCCCACCACACGGGTGGGTCGATGAAACCGTTGAACAGGACCAGATCCAGGGATCGTTGTTGATGCGCCTCGGTGTTCCACAGTCCACCGAGGGATAGTTGGTTCTTGAACAGGGTCAGGATCACCAGCAGGACACCGTAGACACCGAAAGCGAAGGGCACCGCCGAGGGCAGCGACTGCCTGAGGGAACGCTTCATGGTGTTATCGTCCTGCCTTGTGGGATCACCGACAGCATGGTCCGCACGGATCTTGATTAATGACATGTGAGGCTACGATAGGCCCCCGGCCTGTACATCCACTGTCAGTGTGCAGGCAATTGCTTGATCGCAGACATGATATCGCCCACACCCTAAACCAGCCCACACGTGCAACCAGCCCGCTCCCACAGTCAGCCGTGATCCCTGCGGGCACCCCCTCAATGTGTATGGTCCCATGCGCATGGGCTGCCAATCCGCTTCTAGCGCAGCGGGTTAAAAGGCGCGATCGCCGGGTGGGTGACCCCGGTGTCCATGAGCTGCGCCAGGTATTTTCCGGTGGCAGGTCCCAACACGATGCCCCACATGCCGTGCCCTCCGGCCACGAATATGTCCCGGGCCGTGGTCTGTCCGACCAGTGGTTTTCCATCGGTGGTGACCGGACGGGAGCCCACCCATTCATCCTGGCGGTCCTCGAAATCGATGCCCTGCATGAGCCGACTGGCCTGATTGATGATCGCCCGGATGCGCTTGGGGTCCAGTGGTTCATCGGGGCCCCTGAACTCCATGGTTCCGGCGATTCGGAAGCGGCCCTGGTACGGGGTGCACGCCATGCGGTGGTGTGGCAGATAGAGCGAGTGCTGGGCCGGGATCTCCGTGGCCACGGAGAAGGAGTATCCACGGCCGGCCTGCACCATCGTGCTCACACCGTGGGTAGCTGCCAGCCGGGGCAGCCAGGCGCCCGTGGCGATGACCACTTTGTCCGCTTCCTCCCGCGAACCATCGGCAAAGAGCACCGCGGGTTTGTCGCCGGCGGCCACATGGGTGACCTCCGCTCCGGTGCGGATCTGCCCGCCGCGTTCTTTCACAGATCGTGCCAGGGCGTCTACGTAGGGGCCCGGTTCGATGAATCGTTGGCCCTCCATCCGGTAGGCGATGGGTACTTCGTCGCTGAGCATGGGCACGAAATCCCCGGAGTTGTCCAGGCGGGTCATGTCCACCTGTTGACCGTGTTGGCGGACCGCCTCCACTTCACGGAGGAAACCGGTGGATTGGGATTCATCCTCGAAACCGATGATGAAGGGTTTCTTGTGGGTTATCTCATCCACGCCACCGGCCTGGAGCTCATCGAAGGCCGCCAGCGCCACCTGACTGATGGGTGTGAGATCGCGCAGGGTGGTGTCCCACCGGGTGGTGGTGGCATGGGCCATGAAGCGGGCGAGGAAGAGCCACAATTTCCGATCAATACGCATGGGCATGTGCAGCGGTGAATCCACATCAAAAAGGGTGCGGGCCCCGTATTTCCACAGCAGCGGGTCAGCCAGGGGCAGTGTCTTGGCCGGGGTGAGCCATCCGGCGTTACCCCAGGAGGACCCCGCGGCCACGCCCTCCCTATCCATGACCGTGACCTCGAAACCACGTTCCTGCAGGTGCCAGGCGGTGGAGAGTCCCACCATGCCGGCACCGATGATGATCACCCTGCCCATACAATCCTCCTTAAGATGTGATCCCCACCATACCGCCCACATGCTTATCGACGCCCCCACCGTCCGCCCGTTCCCCGGCCTCCCAAAGGGGAACAGGGCCCGGAAAATGCACAAACCCGGCTCAAGGTGCACCTTGCGGTGCCCCCTTGAGCCGGGTTGGAGAACAACCCACTAAAGAAGTGGGGAGTGGCGTTTAGTTGCCTGGGAGGTCGAGCTCGATGCCCCATGCAGCAGCGGTGTTCTCAATGTTGGTGATGTTGACGAAGTAGACGCCAGCAGCTGCCACTGCGGTTGCCAGCAGGGTGTAGCCGTACCAGACCTGGCCGAAGGAGGTAACTTCATCGAAGTCCTTGGAGGAACCGAAGATGTTGCGCTCGTAGTCGTTGGCGCCCAGTGCGGTACCAACCTGGGAGGAAGCGGAGGAGCCTTCAGCGGACTGAGCCATTGCAGGGGCGGCGGTGAGGGCAAGTGCGCCAGCGGTGAGCAGGGCGACAGCAGAAGTGCGGATCTTACGCATAATGTGTGGGTCCTTATAATTTTGTAACCGGGAAAACTCTTGAGTCCCGACAAGGATAGCAAGCACTCTCGGCGATTGCCCAGAATTTTCACAATTAACGTCAAGATAGGGGATTCCCTGTGATTGCAGCACCCGTTTGCGGGGGACAGCTGATGTTCTACCCCTATTATCCGGCCCCTCAATGGCAAGAGGATTGACCGCCGGCCGTTTCCCACTTGACACTTTGTTGATATGACAATAAAGTTATCCACCAGAAGCCGTGCAGAACCACACCGGCATAATCCAAAACACTTGAAAGTTGTACTAAAATGTCTGAGACCCAGAACAACCTTGTCATCAACGAGGAAGCACAGAACATCCTCTTCCGCGAGGCACGCACCGCCAATGCCTTCACCGACGAGCCTGTCACCGATGAGCAGATCAACGCCATCTTCGATCTGGTTAAGTGGGCACCAACCTCCATGAACAACCAGCCACTGCGCGTCATCGTGATCCGCTCCGAAGAGGCCAAGGCACGCCTGCTGCCACACATGGCTGAGGGCAACCGCGAGAAGACCGCCAAGGCTCCTGCAGTGGCACTGCTCGCAGCTGACACTGATTTCCATGAGGAAATGCCACAGATCTTCCCTGTCTTTGAGGGCGCCCGCGATATGTTTGCCGCCGATGACGCCATGCGCGCATCCACCGCTGAGCTCAACACCGGTCTGCAGATCGGTTACGCCATCATCGGCATCCGTGCAGCTGGCCTGGCCGCCGGCCCGATGACCGGTTTCGACGCCGACGCCATCTCCAAGGAGTTCTTCCCAGACGGCAAGCACCGCGTCCTGGTCGCCATCAACATGGGCAAGCCAGCTGAGAACGCCTGGTACGACCGCCTGCCACGTCTGGCATTCGACCAGGTCATCAAGACCCTCTAAATCCCACGGTCAATACCCCGGGAGAGCAAAAGACCACAAGGGGGCCGTCACCTTATATCAGGTGACGGCCCCCTTGTGGTCTCGTCATATGCGGCGACCGCGCTGATCATACTGAAGGATCAAGGCATCTCAATGACATCACGCAACCCCACCGGGGCGCAGGCGAAAGCGGAGGGAAGCTCAGCAAGCGCATATCGACGACCAAATATCGCATCCCAGGGCAGCTGATCCTGGTGCTCGGACAGGAAGCCGACGGCCTGCCTCAGATGGTGCGGCTCATAATTATGGACACCGGTGATGGTCCGCCAGCCCCGCACCACCCATTCGGGATCCATCTCCACAGGATGCGTGGGAGCGACGGAGCCGGTGAGTTGAAACCCGGGGATGAACTGCCCTCAGAGGCACAGTTATGCCGACAGTTCGCAACAGCGCGTGGCACGGTACGCCAGGCTGTGGCCCTGTTACGCCAGGAGGGCATGGTGTCATCGGGGCAGGGGCGCAGATCCCGGGTCCTGGACACGGTGCCAACCCAGTCCTTCGAGGACAACCTCTCCTTCACCCAGTGGTGCATGGCCTCCGGGGTGGAACCAGGCCAGCAGACCCAGTGGGTGACCAGGCAACGGGCAGATGCCCGCATGGCCATGCTCCTGGATCAACCCGAGGGCGCCAACATGGTCTCTGTGTTGAGACTACGTCTCATGGATGGTGTCCCGGCCATGGTGGAACGGTTGAACTACCCACTGGAGGTGGGTATCCACATCCTGACCTTCGATACCGATTCCGGATCCATCTACCAGCACCTGCGGGACAAGGGGGTGGATATTGATTCCGCCACCCGCACCATCGATGCCATGCCTGCTGACCCGACCGATGCCGAGCTCCTGGGCGTGCCGGAGGGGACCCCACTGCTGCGGGTCCGCCGACGGGCATTTACCTCTGATGGCACGCCGGTGGAAGCTTCAGATGACCGATACTTGTTTGACAAGGCCAGTGTTACCGTCACCTCGACCAGGGCCACCCCCTCGAGCCTGACGCTGGTGTCACAGATACCGAGCGCCTGACCTCATCACATTATTTCACCACGAGGTTGACCATGCGGCCTGGGATGACGATCTGCTTGATCAGGTTCTTGCCCTCAACCTGGGCGGTGATCTTTTCGTCGGCAAGCGCGATCTCAATGATCGCCTCCTGGGAGGCGTCAGCGGGCACGGTGATGCGGCTGCGGACCTTGCCGTTGATCTGGACCGGCAGCTCAACCTGGTCGTCCTTCAGCCACTTCTCCTCGAAAGTGGGGAAGGGCTCATAGGTGACGGTGTCCTGGTTACCCAGCTTCTTCCACAGCTCCTCCGCGATGTGCGGGGCAACCGGGGAGGTCATGACCACCAGCGGCAGGACAGCACCAACAGGCACGGCACCCGGGTAGGTCTTGGTCAGGTAGTTGACGTATTCAATGAGCTTGGCCACCACGGTGTTCACGCGCAAATTGGCATAGTCATCGCGGACACCTGCGATGGTGCGGTGCAGGTACTTGTTGTCCTCATCGGTCAAGGCCTCATCGCGGGTGAGTACCTCACCGGTGTTCTCATCCACGATCAGACGCCACAGGCGCTGCAGGAAGCGCTGGGCACCCACCACATCCTTGGTCGCCCAGGGGCGGGAGGTATCCAGGGGACCCATGGACATCTCATAGACGCGCAGGGTGTCCGCGCCGTAGTTGTTGCAGATATCATCCGGTGCGACGGCATTCTTCAGGGACTTGCCCATCTTGCCGTATTCCTGGTTGACCTCTTCGCCCTGGTAGAAGAATTTTCCATCCTTCTCCTCAACCTCTTCGGCCGGGACATAGACACCGCGGGCATCGGTGTAGGCAAAAGCCTGAATGTAGCCCTGGTTGTACAGGCGGCGGTAGGGCTCCTTCGAGGTGACATGACCAAGGTCGAAGAGGACCTTGTGCCAGAAACGGGAGTACAACAGGTGCAGCACGGCATGCTCAACGCCACCGACGTAGAGATCAACACCACCGGGATCATTCGGACCGTGGACATCCGGCCGTGGCCCGGTCCAATAGGCCTCATTCTCCAGGTTGCAGAACTGGTCATCATTGGTGGGGTCGATATAACGCAGCTGGTACCAGGAGGAACCTGCCCACTGTGGCATGACGTTGGTGTCGCGGGTGTATTTCTTCGGACCGTCACCCAGATCCAGTTCAACCTCAACCCACTCGCGGGCCTTGGCCAGGGGAGGGGAGGGTTCAGAATCGGCATCCTCCGGGTCGAAGGAGACAGGCTTGTAGTCCTCAACCTCAGGCAGCTCGACAGGGAGCATGGACTCGGGCAGGGCGTGCGCCAGACCGTCCTCGTCATAGACCACCGGAAAAGGCTCGCCCCAGTAACGCTGACGGGCAAACAGCCAGTCACGCAGCTTGTACTGAATGGTGCCGCGTCCGAGTTCCTTGGCTTCCAGCCATTCGATGGTGGTGGCCACCGCTTCCACCATGGCCAGGCCGTTGATATCCAGGCCCTGATCATTGGCGGAGTTCACAGACTCACCTGAGGCGGTGTAGGCAGCCTCTTCGATGTTGCCGCCGGCGACGACCTCGATGATGGGCAGGCCGAAGACGGTGGCGAACTCATAGTCGCGGTCATCGTGGGCCGGGACGGCCATGATGGCACCGGTGCCATAACCGGTGAGGACGTAGTCGGCGATGAATACCGGGATCTGCTCACCGTTGACCGGGTTGGTGGCGTACACACCGAGGAATACACCGGTCTTGTCCTTGTTTTCCTGGCGCTCCAGGTCAGACTTGGCCGCGATGGAGGCGCGGTAGGCCGCCACGGCCTCCGCCGGGGTGGCCTGGCCGTTGGTCCAACCGGCATCAATGCCGTCATAGGAACCGGAACCGGAGGCCACCAGGGTGTCCACCAGCTCATGCTCAGGTGCCAGCACCATGTAGGTGGCACCGAAAAGGGTATCGGGGCGCGTGGTGAATACCGTGATGGTTTCGCCGTTGGCGGTGAAATCAACCTCCGCGCCGCGGGAACGGCCGATCCAGTTGCGCTGCATGGACTTGACCTTCTCCGGCCAGTCGAGCAGCTCCAGATCATCAATGAGGCGATCCGAGTAGGCGGTGATGCGCATCATCCACTGGGACAGGTTCTTGCGGAACACGGGGAAGTTGCCGCGCTCCGAGCGACCGTCGGCGGTGACCTCCTCATTGGCCAGCACGGTGCCCAGGCCCGGGCACCAGTTGACGGTGGAGTTGGAGCGGTACACCAGGCGGAACTCATCGACGGCCTGCTGCTTTGCGACGGCGCTCAGGGCACTGTAATCAGACCCGTCCTTCGTGGCGACCGCGCCGGACTCCAACAATGGGATCAGCTCAGCAATAGGGCGGGCCTTCTGCTGCTCGGTATCAAACCAGGAGTTGAAGATCTGCAGGAAGATCCACTGAGTCCACTTGTAGAACTCCGGATCAGTGGAGGCAACAGAACGGCGCGGATCATGGCCCAGGCCGAGCGCACCCAGCTGACGCCTCATGTTCTCAATATTGGCCATCGTGGTCGCACGTGGGTGCGTACCGGTCTGGATGGCGTACTGCTCAGCCGGCAGCCCGAAGGAGTCATATCCGAGGGTGTGCAGGACATTCTTACCCAGCATGCGGTTATAGCGGGCGAAAACATCCGTGGCGATATAACCCAGCGGGTGTCCGACGTGCAGACCGGCACCGGAGGGGTACGGGAACATATCCTGCACGAACAGCTTGTCCTCGGGCAGCTCACGACCATCTGCCGGTGCGAGTTCCCCCACCGGGTTCGGGGCGTTGAAAGTGCCCTTGTCAGTCCAGTAATTCTGCCACTCGCCCTCAATCTTGTTGGCCAGCTCTGGGGTGTAACGATACGCCAGAGACTGTGCGGAAGAAGAGGTGCCTTCGCTCGGATTAGTCATGGTTAGACAGTGTAGTAGAGGGACTGGACACGGGATATTCTGGGCAGTTTTTGAAGGCTATCCCACGGCCCGAAAGGAAGGGGGCTGGAATTTAAGACGGATAAAGCCGTACAATATGAAATTATGTGGAAACCCCTGTTCGCAGCAATCGGACTGATCAGTCTCGCCCTCGGCGCAGTGGGTATCTTCCTGCCGATTCTGCCGACCACACCATTCATGCTGCTGGCAGCCTTCTGCTTCGCGCGCAGCTCCAACCGACTCCACCGATACCTGGTGAACCATCCGGTGTTCGGGGAGTACATCTCCAACTACTACAACCACGCGATGACCCCACGCCACAAAGCACGCACCCTGGCAACACTCTGGTTCGGCATCACGGTGTCCTGCATTCTGATCGGCGCGCTGATTCCCTGGATCATTCTGCCGACCATCGCCCTCCTGGTGAGCATCCACATCATCCGCCTGCAACCCAGGCCGGAGGCCAGCCCTGTCATGGAAGATGAGGGGCTCGTGGAGGGCATAGAGGGCGTGGAGGGCGAGGTGAGCCTGGTGACACCTTCGCCGGCAGACCACAGGGCATGAGAATCACGGTGACATTCACTCAATGATTGAATTGATTCAATCAAACTGCACCTTCATTTCTCATGATTGAATCATTAGATCAACGGGGTTAAACTGCAGCTTATGGATACCAAAGAGCTCCGTGAGATCATCTCACGCGGGGAGAAAATAGATGTCGAGTTCAAACGACGACGGAGTTCACAGGATCTCAACGATACGGATCTGGTCAAGAATGCAGCCTGCCTAGCTAACGGCGAAGGCGGGTTGCTCATAGTCGGAGTTGAAGATGACGGCGCTATCACCGGATGCGCCTCTTTCCACCCAAAATCAGGTTCAACAGACCCTCGCAGAATAGAAGCACTCATAGCGCACCAGACCATTCCAGCACTGCCCACAACAGCAGAAGTACACACGCTGGAGAGCAAGGAAATACTGTGTATCTCCGTCCCCAAGGCTGACTCACCAGTGGCTACCTCAAAAGGGGTCTACCAGAGGCGAGCGTTGAGAATCGACGGCAAGCCCGAATGCGTAGCAATGGATCCGAGCTACCTTTTTAGTAGATACAACTCCGTGAACGCGCGTGACTGGGCAAAACTCGAGGCGCTCGGCGCATCCTTTGACGACCTCGCCCCTGATGAGTTCGAACTCTTTCGGCGCATGGTGCGACAACAAGGTGGGGATGATGTTCTAGCCCAGCTCAGTGATGAAGAGATTGCGAGAGCCCTGGGCTTTTTCAACGATGACCCCGACCCAGTTAAAAATGGAGCGATCCTTCTCTTTGGCACACGCAGAAGCATAGAACGATGGGTACCCAACCATGAGATCATCCTGCAGGTGATGGACGGTTCTGAAATCAAGGTGAATAAGCAGATCAGATCACCCTTGCTGAGTGCCATGAAAGAAGTGGCAGAGCGGCTGGACATCTATCGCACAGAGGAAGAGATAAACTCTGGACTTCTAAGAATCGCAGTGCCGAACCTACCCGAACGGGTGACCCGTGAAGCGGTTGCCAATGCGCTGGTGCACCGGGATTACACAGCACTCGGTGCCGTAAGAATCGTCCTTGACCTCCATAATCTGAATGTCACCAGCCCAGGGGGGCTGCCCCGTGGAGTTACCTTAGACACTTTGCTCAGCGCGTCCACACCCCGAAGTCCAGCCCTGGCCGATGCATTCAAACGCGCAGGGCTTGTCGATCGTGCTGGTCGAGGCATCCAGGTGATGTATCGTATCCTGCTCTCTGCTGGTCGGGCTGCCCCCGATTACTCAGCAACCACTGATGAAACAGTTTCGGTAGAGGTACCTGTCAGCGGGTCCAACTTGGAATTCGCCCGGTTCGTTACTACCTGGCAGAGCAAGAAGAGTGAACTGGAAGTGCTTGAATTGCGACTACTTCACCTTATCCATACCGAGGGACGCTTAACACTCGATGAGATCGCCAACCTTCTCAATGGCACTCCCATACGCATACGGCGTACCCTCAATCACCTTGCAGATGCGTCTTTGATCGATGTTATTGGTCGAGGCGGATCCAGGGAGTTCAGATTGGGAAGCGGTTTCTACGACATCGTTGGGCGACGCCCCGACTTCATCCGCTCACAAGTAATGAACGATGTGCGGGCAGAACAGTTAATCCTGGCCTACCTGGGCGAATACGGAAGCATCACCCGTGCACAAGCTGCGGAAACATGCGGACTGACCGGACAGGCGGCGTACCGGATCCTGCGATCACTCTACGAACGCGGGGAGATCGTCAAGAAAGGACAAACCAGGAACACCCATTATGTGCTTCCCTGATGCTCTGCATTCAATCAATGATTGAATTGATTCAATCAAAGTGCACCTTCAGTTCTCATGATTGAATCATTAGATCAACGGGGCGTTGGGGCGGGGGCTTAAGGGACCGCGGCAGAGGCGCTACGCATGTTCTTCGAGAGGATTCAGACGGACTCGCACTGACCGGTCTCCATGGGGTTGGATCGCCTCGAAAGTACCGCTGTTCTCGAGGTAGGTGACCGAGAGGTCATAATGCAGCTGTAGACTCAACCAGAATTGAGGATCAGGGCCAAGGTAGGCAGCCAGGCGCAAGGCGGTATCGGCGGTGATGGCGCGCTTGCCATGAACGATCTCGTTGATCCTGCGCGGAGGGACATCGATCGCGCGCGCCAAACCATTTTGAGATAACCCCAGGGGCTCCATGAACTCCTCAAGAAGTATCTGGCCGGGCATGACCGGACTCTCGTCGGATTTTCCCGCCGAACTGTTCTTGGCAACCATGATGCGTCACATCCTTCCGCAAACCACTCTTCATTCTACGGGCACGGAGTGGGCACGGGCCAGGTTTGGGATTTCATCCCCGTTAGCAGCATGATGACGCAGCGCGTTATGGATATTCCTGGAAGGTATAGCTATGACGCGGGGCGGGTGTGCGCATTGATATCGAGGAGAATCATCTCTTCCTCCACATGGACCGTGTACACCTGCGCAGCTTTCCGGGCCGGATACCGGAGGGGTTCCCCAGAACTCAGACAGAACTGCCCCTTATGGAGCCAGCACTCCAGCACGCCGTCTTTCACCATACTCTTCAGATGACTGGCACCGACGTGGGTGCAGGCATCATCGATGGCGTAGAAGTGCCCGCCCTCGCGGAAGATAGCGATGTCCCGGTCGTGACCTGATTCCATCACTGTGACGAGACGTCTGCTCCCGTCGGGAAATTCATCAACGTGGCAGATTTCGATCATGAGTGAGTTCCTTCGTGGGAGGGGAGACGAACTGGCCCCCTCCGAGAAATCAGAGGGGGCCAGCATCGTGGGTGTGGCTTAGAGCCAGCGGGGAGGTTCAGGAACCTCACCGGTGGAGGAGGTGACACCTTCAGCGCCGCGGCCGGCCGCGTAGCGGACGATGCCGGCAAGGCTGCCGGAGACCTCAACCTCGGAACCACCGCCAGCAGCAGGAGCGGCTGAGTAGCGGTCACCGGTGGCTGCGTCGATAAGCACCAGGCCTTCGCCGTGGCCGAGACCGGCCCACTTGGCGGTGATTTCTGCAGCGAGGGTCTTGAGGATGACCGCCGGGATGTCGCCGAAGCCGGCGACCGCACCAAGGTCAACCGCATGGATCCAGACCTCACGGGAACGCATCCAGAGAATCTCGCTGCCCGGGACCGTACGACCCTGGGCGGTGAGAACCTCATTGCCCCATGCTTCATCCGAGGACTCGCGCCAGTCAACATCCAGGCGGGCAACGGAGTGCTCGTGGAGGTTGCGCAGGGCATCCGGATTCAGCGTGGCACCGTAGGCGATTTCCGCGTTGCGCGCCTCGGGGGAGGAGTACATCGGGGTTTTTTCGCCGGTGTTCGCCCAGTGCATGAGGTTGCACAGTGCGATCGCGTTATAGGCCACGTGAGCGATGATGTGGGAACGGGTCCAACCAGCAAGGTTGGTCGCCTCATCAAAGTCAGCGTTGTCAATCAGGGACAGCTGACGAGAGTAGTGGGACGTGCCCAGCCTTGCCAAGGTCAGCCGCTCAGAAAGCGGGAGATCGTGGAAAGTGCTCATTACTCGAACACCGTCTTGTTCTCGATGTAGCCGAGGCCATCGATCTCAACCTTGAGGGTCTCGCCGTCAGCGACGTAGCGCTTTGGGTCACGTGCGTGGCCCACGCCGCCCGGGGTACCGGTGATGATGACATCGCCGGCATCCAGTGGATAGATGTGGGTGATGTACTCAATGAGCTTCTCGGGGCTGAAGACCAGGTCATTGGTCGGGGTGGACTGCATCTTCTCACCCTCGAGGTAGGTGGCAAGCTCGCCACCGAACTCGAAGGAATCAGGGGTGGTCATCCAGGGGCCGAAACCGGCGGACTTTTCAAAGGACTTACCCTGGTGCCACTGTGGAGCGGCAGCTGGGACGCGGTACTGGAAGTCACGCATAGTGTAGTCGTTCATGATTGCGTAGCCTGCGATGTACTCCTTGGCGTCAGCCTCCTTGACGCGACGTGCGCGCTTGGAGATGACAACCGCCAGCTCACCTTCCCAGTCGATGGCCTTATTGGCCCACTCCGGGACAACAACATCATCGTAGGGGCCGACGAGAGCATCCGGGTACTTCACAAAGAGGGTTGGGTCATTAGGCAGTGGGCGGCCCATCTCCTTGATGTGGTTGGCGTAGTTCAGGCCAACGCAGACGATCTTCTTCGGAGCCGGGACAACGGCGTCCAGATCCTTCTTGTCAAAGGTGACCACCTCGCCGGAGGCGTTCTCAGCGAGTTCACGCCAGTTGCTCTCCTGAAGCAGCTCGCCGACGTTGGCGAAGCCCTCAATCGGGGTAGCTGTGGTCTCGGACTCGACGCGAGCCGTGATGGTGGAGCCGTTGGTACGAATAGTTGCTAGACGCATATTGGTTCTAGATTCCTTCCGGAGTAAAAGTACGTGCGAGGTTCAGAGCCTCGAAGATTGGTGCATCGGAGAAGCAGAACAGATCGGTACCCTCTTCAGAGGACTCGATGCTCCACTTCTGCCAGGACGGAACATTCACGATGTCGCCGTGCTTGGCTTCGAAGGTCTTGTCGCCAACATTGATTGTGGCAGATCCCTCGAATACCTGGAAGCAGCGGTTGCCGACCTCGTGGATCGGGGTGGTCTTGGCACCCGGACGCAGACGGTGGAACTCTGCACGGATGGTGGACATCACGTCACCGCCGGTGGTGGGGTTGGTGTAGCGGATGGCTGCGTGCCCCGGTGCCACGGTACCTGGGTGGCCAGCTTCTTCAAGTGCGAGCTGATCCTTGAGCGCTGCGTCAGTGTGCTCCCATGCGTAACGACCAATGGTGGAGGAAGAGGTCTTACCTGGGAACGCCACTGGGCGCAGACCCGGGTGAGCCCAGAGACGCTCAGAGCGGGACAGGTCAGGAGTGGACTCATCGGTGAGCTTCTCGGTGCCGTACTCGAAGAAGCCGGTGTCCATCTGGTACGCGAACGGGATGTCCAGGCCATCGAGCCAAGCCATTGGCTCGGTCGCGATGTTGTGGTGGCCGTGGTAGTTCCAGCCTGGGGTCAGGAGGAAGTCTCCACGACGCATTGGCACTGGGTCACCGTTAACCACGGTCCAGACGCCTTCGCCCTCAATGACGAAGCGGAAGGCATTCTGGGAGTGGCGGTGCTCAGGAGCATTCTCACCCGGCGCCAGGTACTGGATGGCAGCCCAGAGGGTGGGGGAGATGTAGGTGTTGCCGTCCAGTCCCGGGTTGGCCAGGCCGATGGCACGGCGCTCGCCGCCACGGCCGACGGGAACAAGCTCACCGGAACGCTGGGCGAGCTTCAGCAGCTCTGCCCAATCCCACTTGTGCGCAACTGCACGTGGCTCCGGATGGTTCGGCATGAGGCCACCGATCTGGGTCCACAGTGGCTTCAGGTGGATCTCATCCATGCGCTGGTACATGGCATCGAGCTCTGCCTGCTCCTCAGGAGTGGCTGGCGGAACTTCCATCTGGACATGTTCGGTTGAGTAGTCGGTGTTCTTTGGGGCACCCATCTTGGATTCCTCCTCGTTTATGGTGTCGGTGTCGTTGCCACTCGTGCGGCCCATATGGAACCCCGGAAACATGGGGCTGACCCGCTTTAATGAGGGAAACGTGACCGTTTAACAGTTGTGGCGAACAGTTAAGTCTTCTCACTGTTTGTGAACTCGAACATATTGACATATCAATCGTGACTCAAAGAGTTTCCGCCATGTGGAAACGCTGGTCGGCGGGGGTGGAAAAATTGGATATTCCACCCCTTGAATGACCTTTAGGGAACCCGATACGTGGCCAGTGTGCGGTTCAAATCCCGCATATGGCGGGTGAGGGAATCCACACAGCGGGGGTAGGCCTCACGGAAGCGTTGGGAAGGTACCGCCAACGACAATGCACCCAGAACGTCGCCCACATCATTGAGCAGGCATTCTGCGACGGCGCTCACGTCCTGTTCGAAGAACCCGAAGTTGGTCCCATGCCCCCGGTCACGTGTCCGACGCAGGCGCTTCCGAAGGTTCTCGAACTCCTCATCACTGAGATTCGAATAGAGAGCCCTGAGCTCGCCGGGGGAGAGTTCCGCCAACATGACCAGACCGCCGGAGTTCTGCATAGCCGGCATCACCTGACCACGACGGTTTCCCACACGCACGGGATTTGTGCCCTCCACAGTGTGAATGAAGTGGCAGTTGGGCCCCTGGAGGATGATGAGGTGACAAGTTTCACCCGTCTCCGCGGCCATCGCCTCCATATGGTGACGGCACATGCGGGTCAGATCAGACCCCAGACCAGGCTGGAGAGCCGAAGTTGCCAGGGCAGGGCCAGGCAGATAGAGCCGTGATTCACTACGGACCGCGAACCCACGATAGACGAGCATGGCCATGGATCTATGGACGGTGGATAAACCCACCCCCAGCTCTTCCGCCGCTCCAGAGATGGTCAGGGCGCCTGAATCCCGGAGCAGGAGGATCAGCTGCAGAGCAGTGTCCACGGAGCCCAGAAAAGACTTCGGGGGTAGGCCGTGGGTGGGGGCGATGTTTCTCATTGTCCTTCTTTCCACATAGGGGAATCATTTTGATTGTAACTTAGCTCACCTCGAACATATTTCTATGACATCACACGCATCAGAGGGCGGAGACGCAAATAACAGCGCTCCCGGGTCGACTCGGGTCGGCACGACAGCCCTCGACACCAAGCAGCACTCCTTCACGATCCTCGGCATCGGTGGACGGCGTCTCGCAGCGGTTCTACTGGGCTGGTTCTTCGTCGTCTTCGATGGCTACGACCTGATCGTCTACGGCACCGTTCAAACCGCACTCGCCAACGAGTGGGGCCTGGGCCCCGCACAACTCGGCACCATCGGCTCCATGGCCTTCTTCGGAATGGCCATCGGCGCCGTCTTCATCGGGCGACTCTCAGACCGCGTCGGCCGCAAGGCGGCAGTCATCGGCTCTGTGGTCATTTTGTCAGTGTTCACCCTCCTCTGCGCCTTCGCACCCAACCCCTGGGTCTTCGGCGCGTTCCGCCTGATCGCAGGACTTGGCCTCGGTGGCCTGGTCCCATCCGTCAATGCCATGGTCTCCGACCTGGTTCCACGCCACACGATGTCCGCCTGGGCAACCGTCATGATGTCAGGCGTGCCCCTCGGCGGTTCCATCGCAGCTCTCCTCGCCGGCCCGATCGTCACCTCCTCCGAAGAATGGGGCTGGCGCATCATGTTCCTGCTGGCCCTCATCCCACTCGTGTTCGGCCTCCCACTGGCGCTGAAGGTCATCCCCTCCGACAAGGAGATCCACGACGACCACGTCGCACGTGAAGGCGAAGACGAAGCAGCAGGCTTCAAGGATCTCCTGGCCTCCCGCTACCGCTGGGTGTCCATCTGGTTCGCCCTGGCCACCTTCTTCACACTTCTGGCATGGTACGGCCTGGGAACCTGGCTGCCACGCCTCATGGAGCAGGCCGGCTACAACTTCGGCCACGCCCTGATGTTCACCCTCGCACTGAACCTCGGTGCGATCATCGGCTCCGTAGTCACGGCCTGGGCCGGCGACCGCTTCGGACCAATCCGTTCCGGCGCAATCGCAGCAGCCATCGCCGGCATCGCCTTGTTCATGCTCCTGCTCTACCCACCGGTCTGGGCCGTGTACATCATCCTCATCCTCGCAGGTGTGGGTACCCACGGCACCCAGATCCTCATCATCGCCGCTGTGGCCAACTTCTACCCAAGCAACCTCCGCGGAACCGCCCTGGGTTGGGCGCTGGGTGTCGGTCGCATCGGTGCGGTGGCTGCTCCACAGCTGGCAGGCCTCCTGCTGGCATGGAACCTCGGCGTCAACTCCAACTTCGTTCTGTTCGCCGGAGCAGCAGTCTTCTCAGCCCTGTCGCTGGTGATTCTGCTCCGTCTGCAGAAAGCCTTCGGCCTCCGGCACAGGGTTGTCGTCCAGGGCTGATCCCCAAGGTGGCCTTATGGGGCAGCCTTTTGGGGTGGCCTTTTGGGGTCCGGTTCTAAGGGCAAGCTCCATAAAACTGCAGCTACACCCCAAGGGGCCATCCCACAGGCCCCTTAAACAACACAAACCATATCCTGGGGCTGAGATACACCAAGCGCCCCGGGGAGCAGAGTCCCAGAAGGCCGGAAGTCACCTCCTCCGGTTTGGCACAACACAATCATCCAGTAATCAGATAGGAAGTTTCAATCATGGTTTCCACTCTCACCAAGACCGATGAGCTGAAGGGTCAATCCATCGTTATCGCCGGTGGCGGCATCGGTGGTGCAGCTGGCGCACTGGCTCTCTCCCTGCGTGGCGCTGATGTCACCCTGTTCGAGCGCGCTCCTGAGTTCAAGGAGGTGGGTGCAGGTCTGCAGATCGGTCCTCACGGCTGGCGCATGCTTGAGGGCTGGGGTGTCATCGACCGCATCATCGCAGCCGGTTACCTCCCGGATGATATGCAGTTCCGCGACGCCATCAGCCGCGAAACCATCCTGACTCTGGAATTCGATGAGGAGTTCCAGAAGCACTACGGTGGGCGTTACCTGGTCATCCACCGCTCTGATCTCCTGTCCATCCTGGTTGAGGCTGCCATCGAAGCTGGTGCAGACCTGCATAACGGTGCCACCGTCGGTGAATCACGCCGCACTGAAAACGGCATCGAGGTCGACCTGGAGTGGACCGACAAGGAAGGCCCAGCCACTTTCGAAGCTGACGCATTCCTGGCATTCGACGGCATCCACTCCCGCCAGCGCAAGCTGCTCGTTGAGGATGAGCCGGTTCCTTCCGCCTACGTTGCTTACCGCGGCACCTCCAAGCTGCAGGAAGATGAAGCCATGAAGGACCTCAAGTCCGTCATCGGTTACATCGGACCAAACGTCCACTTCATCCAGTACCCACTCCGCGGTGGCGAGCTGCTCAACCAGGTGGCTGTCTTCGAATCAAAGCGCTACCTCGAAGGCCGCGAAGCCGGAAACGTCCCTGAGGACTGGGGTAACCCAGAGGAGCTCAAGCAGGCGTACACCCACTGCTCCGACTTCATCCAGGACCGTCTGGACACCCTCTGGACCAACAACTGGTGGCAGATGTCCGACCGCGAGCCAGTTCTCAAGTGGAACCACGGCCGCATGCTCCTCGTTGGCGACGCCGCACACCCACCACTGCAGTACCTCGCTTCCGGTGCCGTCATGGCCATGGAGGATGCTGAGGCCATCGCCATCTTCGCTTCTGAGGCTGCTGATGCCGGCAACCTGGATTGGGAAGAGGTCTTCGCAGAGGTATCCGCTGAGCGTGCACCACGCTGTGCCCGCATCCAGACCACCGGTCGTTTCTGGGGCGAGCTGTGGCACCTCGACGGCACCGCCCGTCTGATCCGTAACGAGCTCTTCCGTCAGGCTGACCGCACCGGTTGGTTCCAGTACGCCGATTGGCTCTGGGGTTACGACGCCTCCAAGCGCGAGTACCTGAAGGATCCTTCCAAGGGCGATCTCCCAGCTGAGATCCAGGAGTGGCGTTACGCCCTCCTCGAAGAGCAGAACATCGCAAACTAACGCTCACTCACGGTTACGGCCACCCCACGCATCACGCGCGGGGTGGCCATTTCTGTTCCTGGGTTCTGCGTTGAGTACTGCGCTGGGTACCACGCTGGGGCAGGGGAGTGCTGGGGCAGGGGAGGGGCGGCGGTGGCGCGCGGGCCTGTTAACTACGACATCGCAACGCAGACATCCCAAGACCGACATCGCAACGCAGACATCACGCTGAAACCAGGCCAAAAGCGACCGATGTCTGTGTTGCGATGTCGTGGTTGGGGATCCAACACCCCGGCAACGCTTCCATAGGCATGAAAAAGCGCACCCCGAGAGGTGCGCTATGGAGAAACAATCAGATGAGGAAATCTAACGCTTGTGCTCGATATCGGATGGGGTGATACCGAACTCGACGCGATCCTCTTCGGGGAGATCTTCCTCGTGGGTCTCTGAGATCCTGCCCTTGGAGAGCTTGTTCACGATGACTGCGATGGCGCCATCACCGGTGACATTGGCTGCGGTGCCGAAGGAGTCGATGGCGATGTAGGCGGCGATCATGAGGGCGACCTGTTCGGTGTCGAAGCCCAGCATGGAGGCAAGCATGCCGGTGGCGGCCATGATGGCACCACCAGGGACACCCGGAGCGGCGATCATCGTGATGCCGAGCATGAGCAGGAAGCCGAGTGCCAGCCCGATGCTGACCTCGATGTTGTAGATGTAAACAACGGCGAAGGCAAAGAGGCTGATCTTCATCATGGAGCCAGCAAGGTGGATGGTGGCGCACAGTGGCACCACGAAGCCGGCGACGTTGACATCCACACCATTTTTCAGGGTCTGCTGGTAGGTGACCGGGATGGTCGCAGCTGAGGAGGATGTGCCCAATGCGGTGAAGTAGGCAGGCAGCATGTGCTTGAACATGGTCCACGGGTTGCGCTTGGCAATGACACCTGCGGTGATGAACTGGATGGCCAGGAACAACCAAGTGCCGATGACTGCGAGGATGAGCACCTTGCCGAATGCGGACATGATCTCCATGAGACCGCCGTTCATGCCCAGGCCGAGGAAGATGCCGAAGATGAAGACCGGAAGCAGTGGGATGACAAATGAGGTGATCACCTTCATTACAACGCGCTCAAGTTCACGGGTGACGTTGTACAGGTTGTTGGACTTGACCACGGTCATAGCCATGCCGAGGCAGAACGCCAGCAGCAGTGCGGTCATGACCTCAAAGGGGGGTGGCATCTCGATATCGAAGTAGGGGACCAATGCGTCCGCATTCAGGTCGATCTCGCTGATGTTCGCGTGATCAGCGAGCATCCATGGGTACAGGGCCCTGGCTACTCCATAGGCGAGCAGACCGGACAGGATGGTGGAGGCATAGGCGATGCCGGCCACGATGCCCAGCCATTTGCCTGCGCCGCGGCCGAGACCTGCAATGGCTGGGGCGATGAGGGCGAAGATCAACACCGGGATGAAGAAGTTCAGGAAGTTTCCGAACAAGCCGTTGAAGGTGGTGAAGATCTGGGCGAGCCACACCGGGAAGAAGAGGCTGCAGATGATTCCGAGGATGATCGCGATGACCACCCGGAACAGCAGCGATGAGCTCAAACTCTTGATGTCCATGGTCGTTCCTACGTGTTATAAGGGGCCTCTGTGAAGGATCCACCAGGCTGCATCCAGGCACCTCGGGGTGGGGAGGTGGTGGTGTGCGGTGATCAGTTCTAGAAGTCTTGAAAAGGTTGTTGTGCACGCGCTGGATCAGGTTGGCTCCGTGAGAATGCTGAGAGGCAATCATGTTTTGTGGTAGCCCCACCACCCAACTGCGATAGGAATCAGATTACTGCACTCATCTGGTCTTACCTATCTGAGCAACAGGATGTTTGTACTGGTGGGGCGCGTGACCGCCACGCACCCACCCGGAAGCGAAACTGCCCCCATCTGGGATTACGGAAAGGAATACACCAGGCGATAGAGTGGTTGATATGACGGTGATTGGCATTATTCTTGGTAGCCTCTTTGGCATTCTCGCAGTCCTTCTCATCGTGGCTGGTGCTCTCGCTTGGACCGCGAAGCTCCCCGGAAACCCGGTGATCGGCATCCGTGTTCCAGAGGTCCGAAAGTCCCAGGAACTGTGGGACATGGCTCACCGTGTCGCCGGCCCCCTATGGGTACTGTCCGGCGTGGCCTGGGCAATCGCGGCCCTGATGTCCTTTGCCGCAACCGGCTGGATGTGGCTGGTCGTGGGCCTCGGAGTTGTCGGTGGACTGACCTTCCTGGGCATGGGTGCCGGCATGGGTGCCCACACCGTGGCCATGGTGGATGCGAAGCGCAAGGCTCAAGGGGAAAGCTCCGACTCTGAGGGTGGCTGCTGCTCCTCCGGTGGCGAAGGCGGCTGCTGCTCACCGTCTGAACAGTCCGAACCATCTGAATCAGCATCCCAGGCATCTGCAAATGCCCCTGTGAACAATGCCACGCCGCTCAACGCACCGGCCATCGATCTGGATGCCGTGCGCAAGGCAGCCCAGGCACAGACCCAACAGAAATAATCTCTGAGAAATTCACCTGGCCCCTCGCACTTCAGCGCTGAAGTGCGAGGGGCCATTTTTTATCACTGCGTTTAAAAGCTAGACGCTAGCTGCTTCCGAAGGAGCTGCCGGTGCTGGGCGCTGCTGGTGTCTTATCGTCAGCAATGTCCCCCGGGGTTTGATCAGTTGCGTCGCCCCAGATATCAGTACCGGGGATGCCATTTTCACATGCTTCGAAGACCGGGGTGAGGGGTGCGCGAAGGTCCTGCAGAGGAACGAAACTATCTTTCAGGATCTTGAGGCCACGCTCAGCCATGGCGGAGGCCCCCGGGGATTCATCCTCCATTACCTGCCGCAAGACGAAAGGAAGATCCATGGCCTCGAAGATAGTAGGAGCGGAGGTGGGGAACAGCTGGAGGCTGTCGGTGTCATGGTTGTACCGGATATCCCAGAAGGCAATACCCAAATTTTCGATTTGAGCCAACAGGGGAAGGAACTGGAGGGCAACATCTACTTCATTGGAGATCTCGGAGCCATTATCAAAGCTGCGGAATCCGGCGTCTGCGGCCTTTGCGCTGACCTGCCTGATGAGAACTTCGTTATCGGCGTAAAACTCCACATCCATATCCTCGATGCTTGCTTCATCATAGATTCTTTGCAGCTCATTGAGTTCTGCGGTGGCGGCAGGAATTTCAGCCTTGAGGTCATTGATCATGGTGGTCCGGGCTTGCGCAAACTTGGACTGGAAGAACTGGATCTCGCCGTCTGTGAAGGAAATCTGACACATGTCATTTTCAAACGTGACGTCAGCTGCGTTGGCAGTGGGGGGTGACGAGGCCGGTGAGGGCGATCGCGGCTGCGCCGATGGCGAGGGGGAGGGCGGAAAAACGCACAATAAACTCCTGCGAAAGGTATAAGGGGTAGATGCAGTGCTGAAATACTGCGCTTTTATATTTAGCAGTAGTGCGGTATTTAGCAAGGCAGGATACTTACTACCCCCCATAATGAGACAAAGATCCCACCCCGTGATAAAGTTCTCTGTTGTGAACAACTTCTGTCAATCCCAGGGCACCCAGTGGTGGTGGCGCGCTAGATAAGCGGGCCAAGGATCACCAAGTTGTTTTCACACTGAAGATTTCAAGGCTCGTGTGCTTCGTTCGACGAAGTGGCGGGCCTTTTGTGGTTCACGGGAAATTCCTGAAAACCCACAACCGGCAGGCCCCCGGAATCGAACGAAGACTCAGGCTCTAAGTATTAGTTGAGTTGTTCTTAAAGTTCGTTTCCAGTGAAAGGCTGTTGCCCCCATGTCGATACCGACACACACCTCGAAGCACACCCAGGTGAGTGCCTCATGAGCACCGCCCCCCACGTTATTTCCCGCACGGTGCGCTATCACGAGGATGCGTCCAGTCTGTTCGCCCACCTCGGTGGCACGACCGCTGATGATGCCGCCCTCCTGGAGAGTGCTGATATCACCACCAAGAATGGCATCTCCTCTTTGGCTGTGTTGAAGGGTTCGGCACGGGTGACCTGTAGTGGCCAGCGGGTTGCGGTGCAGCCATTGACTGAGTCCGGGCGCATCGTATCCGCCCGTCTCGCGGAGCAGCTCAGTGATTACCGGATCTCCGCGCTGTCCCCGGAGCATGGCAATCCGGCGACCTTCGAGTTCCCGATCTCGGAGGCGGTGGATGAGCGCGAGCGTCTCACCTCCATCAGCACCATCGAGGTCTTGCGGAAGCTGCAGTTCGAGTCCGGGTACGATCACTCGGCGTTGCCTCTTCTGATGGGTGGGTTTTCCTTCGACTATCTGGAGACCTTCGAGGTGCTGCCGGAGGTGGGGGAGGGGATCAACACCTACCCTGATTATCAGTTCCTGGTCGCGGAGATCATCCTGGATATCAATCATCAGGAGCAGACCGCCCAGCTGGTCGGTGTGTCCACCGATGCTGAGGCGCTGGAGGAGGAGCTCGCGAAGCTCGCTGCGCTTATCGACGCCGCCCTCCCCGCCACCGACCATGCTTATAAGGTGACTCCTCATGGTGGCGATACTCTGCGTGTGGTTGCTGACATCCCGGATGCGGAGTTCCGCGCCCAGGTGAACAACCTGAAGGAGAACATCCACAACGGCGATATCTATCAGGTGGTGCCGGCGCGGTCCTTCTCTGCTCCATGCCCGGATGCCTTCGCCGCCTATCTCCAGTTGCGCGCCACCAACCCCAGCCCGTACATGTTCTATGTGCGTGGACTGGACAATAATCGTCCCTATGAACTCTTCGGTGCCTCTCCGGAATCCAATCTGAAGTTCACCGCCTCCACCCGTGAGCTGCAGTTGTATCCGATCGCCGGCACCCGCCCCCGTGGCATGAATGCCGATGGCTCCATCAATGATGAGTTGGATATCCGCAATGAGCTGGATATGCGCACGGATGCCAAGGAGATTGCGGAGCACACCATGCTGGTGGATCTGGCCCGTAATGATCTGGCGCGCGTCTCGGTTCCAGCTACCCGTCGTGTGGCGGATCTGCTCCAGGTGGATCGCTATTCCCGCGTCATGCACCTGGTTTCCCGGGTCACCGCCACCCTTGATCCAGAGCTCGATGCGCTCGATGCCTATCGGGCCTGCATGAACATGGGCACGTTGACGGGTGCGCCGAAGCTGAGGGCGATGGAGTTGCTGCGGGGCGTCGAAAAGCGTCGTCGTGGTTCCTACGGCGGCGCCGTAGGTTACCTGCGGGGCAACGGGGACATGGACAACTGCATTGTCATCCGGTCCGCGTTTGTGCAGGACGGGGTGGCAGCCGTGCAGGCCGGCGCCGGCGTCGTGCGTGATTCCAACCCACAGTCGGAAGCCGATGAGACCCTGCACAAGGCCTACGCCGTACTCAATGCCATCGCGCTTGCCGCTGGTTCCACCCTGGAGGTAGTCCGATAATGACCCACGTTGTTCTCATCGATAATCACGATTCCTTCGTGTACAACCTGGTCGATGCCTTCGCGGTGGCCGGGTACCGCTGCACCGTGTTCCGCAACACCGTGGACATTGACACGGTCCTGGCCGCGGAGCCGGACCTGATCTGTCTGTCACCCGGGCCCGGCTACCCAGCTGATGCCGGCAACATGCTGGAGCTGATTGATCGCACGCTCGGCACCATCCCGTTGTTGGGGATCTGCCTGGGTTTCCAGGCGCTGATCGAGCACCACGGTGGGCGTGTGGAGCCCTGCGGTCCGGTGCACGGCACCACCGACAACATGACGCTGACCAACGCCGGAGTCACCCATAATGTCTTTAACGGTCTGGCCATCGACGTGGAACCGGACCGCCCCGACCTTCCGGGTCGCCTGGTGCCCATCGGGCGCTACCACTCACTGGGTTGTGTGGAGCCACCGAAGGGGATCGTCTCCCTGGGCACCTGCACCTCTGAGATCGGTGATGTGGTCATGGCTGCGGAGACCACGGATGAGATGGCGATCGGGCTGCAGTTCCATCCGGAGTCGGTCCTCAGCCCGACGGGACCGATCATCCTCGGCCGGTGTGTGGACAAGCTGCTTTCCGTAAAAACCCAGAACTAAAAACCCGGAACTAAAAATTTAAGGATTTTCCCCATGACTTCTGATGCAACCCTGGCCGTACTGATCAAGTACCTGGACAACACCGACCCCACCGTGGAGCAGGCCGTGGAGGTGTTCACCCCGATGACCATCGGTGAATACGATGATGTCCACATCGCTGCTCTCCTGGCCACCATCCGCACCCGCGGGGAGACCTTCGCCGATATCGCCGGCGCAGCCAAGGCCTTCCTCAATGCCGGCCGTCCGTTCCCCGTCCCGGGGGAGGGCGTGCTCGATACCGCGGGCACCGGTGGCGACGGAGCCAACACCATCAACATCACCACGGGCGCTTCCCTGGTTGCCGCCGCCGGTGGCCTCAGGGTGGTCAAGCACGGCAACCGTTCCGTGTCCTCCAAGTCCGGTTCCGCCGATGTGCTGGAGGCGCTCAACATTCCCCTGGATCTGGATCCGGAGCGCGCCCAGCGGTGGTTCGAGGCCTCCAACTTCACCTTCCTCTTCGCCCCGGCCTACAACCCGGCGATCGCCCACGCCCAGCGCGTGCGCAAGGCTCTGAAGGTGCCCACCCTCTTCAATGTCCTGGGTCCGCTGCTGTCCCCGGTGCGCCCCGAGTTCCAGATCATGGGTGTGGCCAACCCGGCCCACGGCCAGATGCTCGCCGAGGTCTTCCGTGAACTCGGCCGCACCCGCGCGCTGGTGGTGCATGGCGCTGGCACCGATGAGATCGCGGTCCACGGCACCACCCAGGCGTGGGAACTGAAGGAGGGCGGTGAGATCATCTCCTATGAGGTGACCCCGGAGGAGTTGGGTGTGCAGCGCTGCGATCTGACCGACCTGGTTGGTGGCGAAGGTGAGGAGAATGCCCGCCACATGCGCGCCATTTTCGACGGCACCGGTCCGGTTGCCCACCGCAACGCCGTGGCAGTGAACGCCGGCGCAATGTTCTACCTCAACTCGCAGGTGTCATCACTGCGCGAGGGCACCGAACATGCACTGGCACTGATCAATGATGGAACCGTAGCCGATTGGCTCAAGAAGCATGAGGAGATTGATTACCGTGGCTAAACTTCCCACCGTTCTAGAGGGCATCGTCGAGGGCCGCCGCGGCCACCTCGAGGAGATCCGCGCCCGCATCGCCCACGTGGATGTGGACTCACTACCCAGGTCCACCCGTTCACTCTATGACTCCCTGAACCAGGGGAGGGGAGGGGCGCGCTTCATCATGGAGTGCAAGTCCGCCTCCCCATCATTGGGCATGATCCGCGAGCACTATCAGCCGGGTGACATCGCGCGCATCTACTCCCGTTTCGCCAGTGGCATCTCCGTGCTGTGTGAGCCGGACAAATTCAACGGCGACTATGACCACCTGGCCACGGTTGCCGCGTCCACGCACCTTCCGGTGCTGTGCAAGGACTTTGTCATCGACACGGTCCAGGTGCATGCGGCCCGCTATTACGGCGCGGATGCCATTTTGCTGATGTTGTCAGTGCTTGACGACGCCACCTACGCCGACCTCTCCGCCGAGGCCGAACGCTTCGGTCTGGATGTACTCACAGAGGTTATCGATGAAGAGGAGGTGGAGCGTGCCATCAAACTGGGTGCCAAGATCTTCGGTGTCAACCACCGCAACCTCCATGACCTGTCCATCGATCTGGACCGCTCAGGTCGTCTGGCCAAACTCATCCCTGAGGATGCCGTGCTGATCTCTGAGTCCGGTGTGCGTGACAATGAGACCGTCCGTCAGCTCGGCGGCCACTCCCATGGCTTCCTCGTGGGTTCCCAGTTGACCGGTCAGCCGGATGTGGAGTTCGCCGCCCGTGAGCTTGTCTACGGCACCAACAAGGTCTGCGGACTGACCTCCGTGACGGCAGCACAGACCGCCCGCGCGGCAGGTGCCCTCTATGGCGGACTCATCTTCGAAGAGGCGTCACCGCGCAATGTTTCACGTGAAACATCGGCCAAGATCATCGCTGCGGAACCCGGTCTGCGTTATGTAGCGGTCAGCCGTCGCACCTCCGGATACGGGGAACTGATCCAAGATGGCATCTACGCCGTTCAGATCCACGCTCCACTGCAGGACTCCGTGGAGGCGGAACTAGCTCTGGTTGACGCGGTCCGTGCAGAAGTCGGCGAGGGCATCGAGGTCTGGCGCGCCATCTCCATGACCTCCGAACGCGGCCCCGAGATCGCCATCGCTCTGTCGGACAAGGTTGACCGTCTCGTGCTGGATGCCCATCAGGGTGGCAGCGGTGAGTCCTTCGACTGGACCACCATCCCAGAGGGGATCCGCGCTGCTGCTCTCCTGGCCGGTGGCATCTCACCTGACAATGCCCGCGCTGCCCTGGATGTCGGCTGCGGCGGTCTGGACATCAACTCCGGTGTTGAGTACCCGTCCGGGGCAGGGGAGTGGGCGGGCGCCAAGGACGCCGGCGCGATCCTCAAGATCTTCTCCACCATCCGCACCTTCCACTACTAAGGGTTAAATAGGAACCATGACTGACAAGAAGAAACTCGGTGGCACCACGTTGCTGCCCGCCTACTTCGGCGAGTTCGGTGGACAGTTTGTCGCCGAATCCCTCCTGCCCGCCCTGGATCAACTGGAGAAGGCATTCGTCGATGCCACCAATGACCCGGACTTCCGCACGGAGCTCGCTGACTACCTCCGCGACTACCTCGGCCGCCCGACCCCACTGACCGAATGCTCCAACCTGCCCCTGGCCGGCCAGGGACGAGGCCACGCCAGGATCTTCCTCAAGCGTGAGGATCTGGTCCACGGTGGTGCCCACAAGACCAACCAGGTGATCGGCCAGGCGCTGCTGGCCAAGCGCATGGGTAAGAAGCGCATCATCGCCGAGACCGGCGCCGGTCAGCATGGCACCGCCACCGCGCTGGCCTGCTCCCTCCTGGACCTCGAGTGCGTGGTCTACATGGGTGCCAAGGATGTGGCCCGCCAGCAGCCGAACGTCTACCGCATGCAGCTGCACGGCGCGAAGGTGATCCCGGTCGAGTCAGGCTCCGGCACCCTCAAGGACGCCGTGAACGAGGCCCTGCGTGACTGGACCGCCACCTTCCACGAATCCCACTACCTCCTGGGCACCGCCGCCGGACCGCACCCATTCCCCACAATTGTGCGCGAGTTCCACAAGGTGATCTCCGAGGAGTCCAAGGCTCAGATGCTCGAGCGCACCGGCAAGATGCCCGACGTTGTGGTTGCCTGCGTCGGCGGCGGTTCCAATGCCATCGGCATGTTTGCTGACTTCATCGATGAGGAGGGTGTGGAACTGGTCGGCGCTGAGCCGGCAGGCGAGGGTCTGGATTCCGGCAAGCACGGAGCCACCATCACCAACGGCCAGATCGGCATCCTGCACGGCACCCGCTCCTATCTGATGCGCAGTTCCGACGGCCAGGTGGAGGAATCCTATTCCATCTCCGCGGGACTGGACTACCCGGGTGTAGGCCCCCAGCACGCACATCTGCATGCCTCCGGCCGCGCCACCTATGTGGGCATCACCGATGCAGAAGCACTGGAGGCCTTCCAGTACCTGGCCCGCTATGAGGGCATCATCCCCGCTCTGGAATCCTCGCACGCCTTCGCCTACGCCCTCAAGCGCGCGAAGCTGGCCGAGGAAAACGGTGAGGAGATCTCCATCCTCGTCTCCCTCTCCGGTCGTGGAGACAAGGACGTGGATCATATCCGCCGCACCCTGGAAGAGAATCCGGAATTGATCCTCAAGGAGGAGAACCGCTAATGAGCCGTTATACCGATCTGTTCAACCGTCTGGATGCGGCAGGGGAGGGGGCCTTCGTTCCCTTCATCATGGTCAACGATCCCAACCCGGAGGCCTCCTTCGAGATCATCCGCACCACCATCGAGGCCGGCGCTGATGCCCTGGAACTGGGTGTGCCCTTCTCCGACCCCGTGGCCGATGGCCCCACCGTGGCGGAGTCCCATCTCCGCGCACTCGATGGTGGCTCCACCGTGAACTCCTGCCTGGCCCTGATCGCCCGCGTGCGTGAGGCCTATCCGGAGATCCCCATCGGCATGCTCATCTACGGCAACGTGCCGTTCACCCGCGGCCTGGATAAGTTCTACCGGGAGTTCGCCGAAGCTGGCGCTGACTCCATCCTGCTTCCCGATGTACCCGTCCGCGAAGGCGCCCCCTTCATCGAGGCGGCTGAGGCAGCGGGCGTGGACCCAATCTTCATCGCCCCGGCGAAGGCATCGGAAACCACACTGGAGGGCGTGAGTGCCGCATCCAAGGGTTATATCTACGCCATCTCCCGTGACGGTGTCACCGGCACCGAACGTGAATCCAGCACCGCCGGCCTGACCGAAGTGGTGGACAATATCAAGCGTTTCGGTGGTGCACCGATCCTCCTCGGCTTCGGCATCTCCTCCCCACAGCATGTGGCAGATGCAATCGCCGCGGGCGCATCAGGGGCCATCACCGGTTCCGCCATCACCAAGATCATCGCCTCCTACTGCGAGGGCGAGCACCCGGATCCGTCCACCATCTCCGACATGGACGGCCTGAAGAAAGAGCTCTCTGAGTTTGTCTCAGCGATGAAGGCTGCAACGAAAAAGAGCTAACCGCTGCCTGACTGGCACTCCCACGAACCGGTGATGTTTCACGTGAAACATCGCCGGTTTTGTTTTTCCTGCCGAGAAAACTACAACGCTCGCCATCTCACGCGGGCGGCGGGAAGCGGGTTGAATGGGGGACATGAGCCCTCCCAGCAGCCCGCCCCCTGCCCCTCGTCCTGGCCCTCACCCAGACTCTCACCCAGACTCTCGCCCTGCCCCTCACCCAGACTCTCGCCCTGCCCCTCACCCTGAACCGGGCGCCAACCCGCCCGCCAACCCGCCCGCCAACCCGCCCGCCATCCAAATCCACCACCTGGTGAAGAAGTTCGGGGCTGTCACAGCAGTGAATGACCTCTCCCTCACGGTGGAGCAGGGGAGTATCCACGGTTTCCTCGGCCCCAACGGTTCTGGAAAGTCCACCACCATCCGCACGCTCATCGGCGTGCTCACACCCACCTCCGGGGCTGTCGAGGTCCTGGGGAGGAACCCGGTCAAACACCCTTCGGTACTCAAACGAGGGGGCTATGTTCCGGGTGATGCCGCGCTATGGCCGAACCTCACCGGCAGGGAGGTGTTCCGGGCGCTTGAATCACTGCGGGGCACACCCACCAACCGGCACCGGGAAGAGGAACTCATTGATGCGTTCGAGCTGGATCCTGATAAGAAGGTCCGCGAGTACTCAACCGGCAACCGGAGGAAGGTGGGACTGATCGCCGCCTTCGCCCCTGAACCGGAGTTGCTGATTCTGGATGAACCCACCGCCGGTCTGGACCCGCTGATGGAGAATGTCTTCATCAGGGAGGTCCGGAGGTTTCGCGATCAGGGTGGTTCAGCCCTCCTGAGTAGCCATATTCTCAGCGAAGTGGAGTCCCTGTGTGATCATGTGACGGTGATCAAGGAGGGTCGTTCCGTGGCCTCCAATGAGACCAGTTATTTAAGGCGCATCTCGGCTCACAAGATCAGTGCAACCCTCACATCCCTTCCTGCGGAACTCTCGGGTCTACCGGATGTGGTGTTCCACAACGGCCACCTCAGCCTCACCACCGATGCGGCCTCCGTGCCGGCCATCCTCCGGGCGATCATTGACACCGGGGGAGAGGACATCATCAGTACCCCGGCATCACTGGAAGAAATATTCCTCCGTCACTACGGGGAGGATGCCCCATGATCCGCCTCAACCTCAGACTGAATCGCACCATGATCATCTGGTGGTCGCTGGGCCTGTGGACCTTTCTTGCTGTCACGCCTCCCGCTTATCTCCAGTATTATCCCACTCTGGCCGATCGCGGCCCGCTTGTGGACGGCATGCGCGACAACATGGGCACCCGGGCGATGTATGGCTTCTTCCCACCCCCTGGCACCATCGGTCAGTTCACCACCTGGGAGACCGGTGCCTGGACCTGTGTCCTCGCCGCGGTGATGGGTGTCCTCCTCATCACCGCGATGCACCGTGGCGCGGAGTTGAGGGGCGAGGCGGAGCTCCTCCAGTCAACCGGCATCCCGCGATCCAGGATCCTCAGCGCAGCTCTGGTGACATCCCTCCTCATAGCGGTGCTGGTGGGCGTGGGCAGCACACTCATCCTGCTTGCCCTGCGCTACCTGAGCACCGATGAAATCACCGTCGAGGGGTCGGTCACTTACGGAATAATGACCACCCTGACCATGGCTGGTTTCATCGCACTAACCAGCATTCTCCAATCCCTGTGGGGGAGGAACACCAACCTGGCACGCCTGGGCCTGCTGTCCGTTGCGGTCGCGTTCCTGCTCAGAATGTTCGCGGACACCTATGATTCAGTATTCGCCAACTCCCTCAATTGGATTTCACCGCTGGGGTGGCGCACGGTTATCATGCCGTTCACCGACGATGACTGGGTGGCCATCGCCATCCTCACGGTGGCCTGTGCAGCGCTGCTCGCAGTGGCGCTGCTGCTCGATCGGATCCGTGAGTTCAACTCCGCGCTTATCCCGGCCAGCGCCACCAGACGTTCCCGACCGCGCAGGATCGGAGGCCTCGTCGGCCTCAATCTCCTGACCAGCCGGGGCGCCACCATCGCGTGGTCGCTCACATGCGGAATCATCATCGTCTCCATCCTCCCGCTGGTGGACTCGCTGATCCCGCTGATCGAACAGGAAGATTCCACCCTGGTGGTCATCCAACAACTCCTGCCGGAGGGCGAACTACAGACAGAATTCATCGTCTACGTCTTCCAGATGGTGGCCGTGCTGGTCGCCGTGGCGGTGACACAACCACTCGTGGGATATATTACGGACGAAAAATCAAGGCTTATCGACACCGTCCGTGCGGTCGGCGTTCCCCGGTACGCGCCCCTTCTGGGCGCGGTGGTAACGGCGTTGGTGAACGCAATCAGCTGTGCGGCACTAGCAACGGTGGGTGGTCTCATCGCACTGCGCATCCAGAATGGGGAGGTGGAGGATGGAGACGCGGTCGTCCTCATGGCGGGCTTCTCCATGGTTCTGCAGACCTTCATCTTCGTCGGCATCGCCACCTTGTTGGCGGGGTGGGCGCCACGTCTGATCCAGCTGGCATGGGTGCCCGTGGTTGCAGCGGCTGCCGTCACCACCTTGGGTCTGATCCTGGGTTTGTCAGAAGCGCAGATCGATCTCTCGCCACTGTCGCACACTCTCAGCGCAACGGGGGAGAACATGGAGACCCTGAGGGTGTTCGCGGGGCTGGGCCTAATCGGGGTCTTCGCAGGCCTGATCGGAACCTGGAAACGCGAGATCCGCTAGCTTCCACACGTGTCCGAACCCCCGATGTTTCACGTGAAACATCGGGGGTTCGGCAATTGGCTGTTCCTCTACAAACGGACGATACTGGAGTTATGAGCCAGTCAACGCCAGCCTGTAGCCGTCGCACCTTCCTCCTGGGAACAGCCACCACCTTCGCCGGGGCATTCCTCGCTGCCTGTGGAAGCAATCCACCCAAAGAGGTGGAAGCCACTGAGGTCCCTGTGGGAAGTGCGGTGATTCTCGGTTCGGTGATCATCGCGCAGCCCACGGAAGGGGAGTTCGTCGCTTATTCTTCGGCCTGCCCCCACCAGGGTCAGTTCATCACCAAGGTGGAGGGTGACGTGGTCACCTGCACCAAACACAACTCCAAGTTCTCCATCGTGGATGGTTCCCTCATCTCAGGTCCCTCCCAGAGTGGATTACGGGACGCTAACCTGACCCAGGAGGGCGACACTCTTAGCGCGTCGGTCATCTAAAACAGGCACGATGTTTCGCGTGAAACATTGCGGCACCTTCTAGTGTGACCACACTCCACGCCAGTAGGAGGCGGGGTAGGGGATCTCTTCCGTGGAGAGTCCCAATTCGTGAGCAGCCCGAAGTGGCCACGACGCGTCCCTCAGAACAGCACGCCCGAGGGTAACGATGTCGGCCAGCCCTTCGTCGATAAGCGTCTGAGCCTGGCGGGGCTCAGTGATGAGACCGACCGCAGAGGTCGGGATCCCCACCTCCTTTTTCACCCGCGCGGCGAACTCCACCTGATAACCGGGCCCGACGGGGATGGATGCCGAGGCGGCACCGCCGGTGGAAATATCAACCGCGTCCACGCCGAGATCCTTGAGCACATGAACAAGCCTGACGGTCTGATCGGCATCCCAAGAAGGTTCGTCCTTGATCCAATCGGTTGCAGAGAGACGGACCAGCAGGGGCATGCCTTCGGGGATCGCAGCACGGACGGCCACGACCACCTCGCGGATAAGGCGTGTCCGGTTATCGAAGGTTCCGCCGTAATCATCGGTGCGCGTGTTGGCCAGCGGGGTGAGGAACTGGTGAAGCAGGTAGCCGTGGGCGCCGTGGATCTCAATGGTGTCAAAGCCCGCCTCAACCGCCCGACGTGATGCCGCCACAAAATCATCGATGACTTTGTGAATATCCTCCAGCGTCATCTCGCGGGGAATATCCAAGCCGTTCTGCGCAACGGCACTGGGACCAACCGTCTCCCAGCCACCATCCGCAACCGGCACCGTGCCACTGGGCTGACCGGGGAGCCAGGGATGCGTGCTCGCCTTACGCCCCGCATGGTTGAGTTGAACTCCGATGGGCGTGCCCTGAGAGTGGGCAAAGTCGGTGATGCGCTTCCATGCCTGAACCTGTTCGTCATTCCAGAGCCCGGTACACGCGGGGGAGATGCGACCTTCCGGGCTCACTCCGGTCGCCTCCACCACGATGAGGCCAAATCCTCCGGCAGCGCGGGCACCATAATGGACCGCATGCCATTCCTGTGGAACCCCGTCGTGAGTGGTGACCTGATACTGACACATGGGTGCCATCCAGACGCGGTTCCGAATGTCCAGCCCGCGGAGCGTGATGGGGGAGAAGAGTGAAGTCATGCACTAGACGATAGCGGACACCCCACAGAGATGATCATCAGCGACATCCCACGGACCCCACGATTGATAACATCTATCACTCGAAAATGACTTCGCGAAGACCCGGCCCAACCGGCCCTGAACCCATCTGAGTTAAATCACTGTGACCAAAAGGAAAGTGGCCCCAGATCGATCTTCAAATAACGGAAAGTGCCCAGAATTAAACAATAAATAGTTGATATAGCCCATCAAGGGTCAAGTAGATAAACAAACTTAATGATCAAGAAGCCCCAAACCCCATTGGTGCTGCTCGCAGATTTTTAGGCCACGCCCACTCTCGGCCGACCCAACGAACCAGGCCGAACCAGCCCGCCACTGCGCCGAAAACACAGCCACAGTCACGAGAGCGAACCCGTAATAACTCTAACCGCCTGAACATTACACCACGATCAGGCACCTGCCCACCCCAGCTCAGACATGGGCCCACAGCGCGCAACGATGCCACCACCCGAAGCCGGGGCAGTAGGGCGCCCGGGGATCATCTGGGAACCGTACACTAAACACATGCTTGAACGCCTGAAACGGTTGGATCCGTTAATCGTCCTGATCATCCTGGCGGTGATCGTTGCCATCATCATTCCGGCGAGTGGAACATTCGCGGAGTGGTTCGATGTGGCAGTGAAGATCGCCATCGCCCTGCTCTTCTTCCTTTATGGCGCGCGATTGTCCACACAGGAGGCGCTGAATGGTCTGAAGCACTGGCGACTCCACCTGACTATCCTCGCCATCACCTTCGTGATCTTCCCCCTCATCGGCATCGGCCTGGAGCCGTTGACGTTCTTCATCTCCGATGACATCTACATGGGAATCCTCTTCCTCACGTTGGTGCCGTCCACCGTGCAGTCGTCGGTGGCGTTTACGTCGATAGCCAAGGGCAATGTCGCGGGCTCCATTGTTGCGGCGTCGCTGTCGAACCTGGCGGGCGTCTTCTTCACGCCTCTGTTGGTGATGCTGTTGATGACCACCGGTGGGAGAGCGGAGATTGATCTCCGGGTGTTCGTGGATATCTCCATTCAGTTGCTCCTGCCGTTCATTATCGGGCAGCTCGCCAGGCGCTGGGTGAAGGGCTTCGCAGCCAACAAGGCCACCAAGATCGTGGATCGCGGTTCGATCGCCATGGTTGTCTACTCTGCCTTCTCCGCGGGCATGGTCGCCGGAATCTGGTCCACGGTTAGTGTGTGGGATCTGGCGTTCATCATCGTGTTTTCGATCGCGCTGGTCATGGCCATGCTGTGGTTGTCCATGTTCATCGCAGAACGCATCGGCTTCAACCGGGGTGATTCCATCGCAGTCCAGTTTTGTGGCACGAAGAAATCCCTGGCCACGGGCCTACCCATGGCAGCTGTCATCTTCGGTGGTGCGAATGTGGGTCTACTCATCCTCCCGCTGATGATCTTCCATCAGATTCAGCTCATGATCTGCGCCTGGCTTGCTGCCCGTTATGGCAGGGAAGCTGAGGAGCAGAAAGCCAACACGACCAGCTAGCCTCCATCCATCCAGGACGTCAAGAGATCAACGGTGACCTTCCCACCTTCAGTGGAGGTCACCGTTTCTGTTTTCCACAGCCCTTTTGTTCATCTACGCCCGCCATCACCTCAGCGGCCGCTGCTCGCTTCCGGGGTTCCGCGCGCCACTACCAACACCCAATGTTTCACGTGAAACATCACCGATGCCCGCGCACTGCGCCCACAATTCTTCTCTTCCACACCACCGCCAGATGTTAGGGTTTTGGACAAGGCCAGACCTCTCTCCGGAAAGCAGTTCTGCCTGGTTACCCGCGTCAGATTGATGCCCGCACTCCCCACATCACTGTTCCCCAGAAAGCGCACACCACATGACCACCACCTCACGTCAGACCCTCATCAATGCCTACTTCGGCGAATACGGAGGACAGGTAGTCCCAGACGTCCTCCTCCCAGCACTCGATGAACTGGAGAAGGCCTATGTGGCGGCCATCGAAGATCCTGAGTTCCAGAAGGAGCTCAACGATCTCTACACCAACTACCTGGGACGTCCGACCCCGATCACCGAATGTGCGAACCTGCCTCTCGAGGGGCAGGGGAGGGGAGTGGCGCGGATCTTCCTCAAGCGGGAGGATCTGGTCCACGGCGGTGCACACAAGGGTAACCAGACCATCGGTCAGGCGCTGCTGGCGAAGCGTCTGGGCAAGACCCGACTCATCGCAGAGACCGGCGCCGGCCAGCATGGCACCGCCACCGCGATGGTGGCAGCACTCTTCGGCATGAAGTGCACCGTGTACATGGGGGCCAAGGACGTCGCCCGACAGCAGCCGAATGTTTACCGCATGCGCCTCATGGGTGCTGAGGTGGTGGCTGTGGATGAACAGTCCGGCAACGGACTCAGCTCCGCCATCGACGTGGCCATCAATGACTGGGTGACCAATCTGGAGGACACCCACTATCTGCTGGGTACCGCTGCCGGCCCACACCCGTTCCCCACACTGGTCAAGGATTATCACTCGGTGATCTCGCGTGAATCCAGGGAGCAGATGCTGGAGCGCACCGGTGCGCTTCCCGGTGCCGTGGTCGCCTGTGTCGGTGGCGGATCCAACGCCATCGGTGCCTTCGCACAGTACCTGGAGGATCAGCCGGGCAACTCCGATGTCCGCCTCATCGGGGTGGAACCGGCCGGTTATGGTTTCGACACCCCACTGCACGGTGCCCCGATCCACGAGGGCAATAAGCTCAACCTCCACGGTTCGCATTCCTACGCGCTGGTGGATGATGAAGGCAACCTCCGCAATTCCCACTCCGTCTCAGCCGGCCTGGATTATCCCGGTGTGGGCCCGGAACACGCACACCTCAAGGACACCGGCCGCGCAGAATACGTGGGAGCCACAGATGCCGAGGCGCTGCAGGCTTTCCGCATGCTCTCCCGTTACGAGGGCATCATCCCAGCCCTTGAATCCAGCCATGCGCTGGCCCACGCACTCAAGATGGCCGCCGAGGCGACCGAACCCATCAACATCCTGGTCAACCTCTCCGGCCGTGGCGACAAGGATGTCGCCTATGTCCGCCAGCTCCTGGGCGATCATGCGGCCCTGGACCCGGCCACCGATATCCTCACTGAGGTTGATGTCCTCGGCGTGCTGGATGACCTGACCCCGCAGGGCAACACCGACTAGCCATGCTTGTCGACGCCCCGCCCCCCGCCGCCGCAGGCAGGAGCGTGGGGCGCGAGGTTCACACCTACAGTGGAAGCATGATTGATAAAAATGGCCATCCGCTTCTCAGGGGACTGGGGCAGAAATTTCTCCACCACTGTCTGGTAGATCAGAAATCGATACTTACCGATGAGCTGATCTGGACCCAGGAAAACTTCCTGGAACTAAAGGATCGCTATACCGACAATCCCATAGAAACGTCTGAGTCCTTTGACATCAAGATTGTCACCCAGCTCCAAGGAGCCTCTAATGGAGCCCGGTTGCTCTTCGGGGAGCTTTACCTTCTACATCTACTGGTGCTCATCAACGTGAACCCGGCAACGAAGATCTCGCGGGTAGAGGCAGTCACTAGTCTGTGCGACCCTCCAGTGCGAGTGACCGATGAGGTTCGCAATGCGATTAACGCCGGAGGTGTGTTGAACGGTGGTACCGGCTACAACACATCCCGGTTCCGTCAGTTCTGGGACCTCATTGATTTCGGGGTGATTTTCTCCGCTCTGACGGAGGATGAGAGGACAGCAACCGCCTCGGATCCAGAACAACTCGCGGCAGTAATTTTCCGTGATAGTGGGGAGCCGAAGAATCGGGCTCCACAGATCCGGCGGGCAATCAGTTTCCTTTTCATGCCCGAGCATTTCGCCCCGATCACTTCTGCCAGCCACCTGAAGAAGATCGATAAGCATTATGGCCACATCCTCACTCCGGAAGAGGCAACCTTCCCTTTGGAGAGACGTGTCGCCGCCGCGCTGAAGCATATACAAAAGGAGAAGGGGAGGGACTGGTACTTCTACGACGAGCGCGAAGATTGGGATCCCACGCATGCCACCATCAAGGATGAAGATGACACTACAGAGCAAAAACAGGCAGTGGTAGAACAAGATACCTTTCAAGAACTCGCCGATGAACTCCTCGTGGATGTTGAGTGGCTCGACGGATTGTTTGAGATCCTCGAGGCCAAGCGGCAGTTGATTCTCTATGGACCGCCCGGGACCGGAAAGACTTTCCTGGCCCGGAAACTGGCTGCCAGCCGCACCGCAGATCTCTCTTTCGTGCAGTTCCATCCCTCCTATTCGTATGAGGATTTCTTTGAGGGATTCCGTCCGGTCGCCGACGAGACGGGCGCGGTTCAGCTCAAGCTCCGGCACGGACCTCTGCGCCGGCTCGCAGAGAAGGCCACCGCCAATCCGGAGAAGGAGTTCTTCCTCATCATCGATGAGATCAACCGCGGCAACCTGTCCAAGATCTTCGGTGAGTTGTACTTCCTACTCGAGTACCGGGATGAGGTGGTGGAGTTGATGTACAGCGGGGACCACTTCACTCTGCCCACAAACCTCTTCATCATCGGAACCATGAACTCCAGTGATCGCTCCATCGCACTGGTCGATTCCGCCATGAGGCGTCGCTTCGCATTCATAGAACTGCACCCCGACCTGAACCCCACCCATGACATGCTCCAAAGGTGGTGCGAAGGAAATAATGTGCCAGGTGGTGTGGTCGGCGTGTGGAAGGAACTCAACCGCCGGATCGGCGCCCATGCAGACCGACGTGATCAGATGATCGGCCCGAGCTATTTCATGAGGGAAAAGGCCACCACCGACGAAGGACTGAACAGGCTGTGGAACACCGAGATCTTCCCACTTCTGGATGAGATGTTCTACGGTCAGCACGATCGCGTGCGAAAGGACTTCGCGCTCGCCGATATCCGTGCCGTTGCCAACCTGGCAGCGGGGGAGCAGTGACCCGCCACCTCCACTGGAGGGAGGCATCTACCTACTCCCGCGTGGAGCTCAATCCCATGGAAGCCTCCTGGCTGATCACCGAGAGGATTGCAGAGGTGAGGCCAACCACGGTGGCGGGCATCGTTGATGTGGTGGTGGGCAATGTGTGTGGGGTGGTGTCAGTTGGTGATCTCCGAATCAGTATCGCCCCCAAGCTTCCGGTGAACTCGATTATCTGGATGATGCTCTACGCACGCACGGGGATGGTGTGGCGCCCTGAAACCTCCGCTCTTGGTTCCTCGGATCTGATCGAGGGCCTGGCCGAGGTATACGCCTTGATGCTGGGTGATGCCACCAGGACCGGCCTGCTTCGCGGTTATCAGACTGTGGAGAACACCGACTTCACTCTCCGGGGTCGGATACGGATGGCCGATCAACTCAGCCGCCATCATGGCCAACTCATTCCCCTGGAGATTGAGCATGATGATTACAACCACAACATCCCTGAGAACCGTATCCTGCGATCTGCCATTGATGTGATGCTGGAGGTGCTGACGTGGGATCAACACCAGTCGACGGCAATCCGGAAGCTACAGAATCTCCGGGCACTCTTCGTCAACGTTGAGCCACTCACCCCGGGTACCCTGAGGCCGTTGTGGCAACCAGGCCGACTCAACGAACGCTTCATTCCGGTTATCACGCTGGCTGAATTCATCCTGGAACACACCGGCATCCAGGTGCATGCGGGGGAGCTGGGAGCCCAAGGAATCATTCTGAAAATGTGGGAGGTGTTCGAGGATTTCGTAGCCAGTGCCCTGCGACGGGAGGCTCCAGGGTTCACCACCCACACGCAATACAAGATCCATCTGGATACAGAGTCTGACTATCCGATCTACCCGGATCTGGTCCTCACCGACGGGGGAGCGGTAGTGGCGGTGATGGACACCAAGTACAAAGTCGGCGCTCCGAAGTCCCAGGATCTTTATCAGGCACTGTCCTATGCCGTGACGCTGGGCCTTACCGAAGCCACCTTGATCTACCCACAGGCGAGGCCCATCCAGAGGATCAACGTCAACCGATCAGGGATCAGCATTCGCATCATGGGCATCGATCTCTCCCGCGAACCCGATGCGATTCTGCAGAGCGTGAGGGAACTGGCTCGACCCACAGCACCCTGAATTGTGAATGTTTCACGTGAAACATTGGCGGGGAGGTCGAGTGGCTTTCGTCGATAAGCACCTCAAGGGGCGCTGAACCGCTCCGTCGGCGGTGCCGGATTAGAGGCGGCGGGGTGGGTGTGATGGCCGCGCAGGGAAGTGGCGCACGCGATGCCCGCGGTGGTGCCCGTGCCGATCGCGATCGGGATCAGCTGCAAACCCACCGTGATATCGCCTGCGGCGTACACCCCGTCCACACTGGTGAGGAAGAGAGAATTCACCACAATCTGACCTTCGGCGTCGACCTCACATCCCAGTTGAGTGGCCAGCTCGTTGGTGGGGTGGTGGGCATAGGAGAAAAACACCTTGCTCCCGTTAATCACCTCTCCGTTGGCCAACCGCACCCCGGTGAGGGCTCCGGGTTCACCGATCAAGCTCTCAGGCATGCCCTCCATCACCTCGATACCATGACCAGAAAGTACGGCCCGCTGCTCCTCGGTGAACGGCGCATCCGGGGTGTTGATGATGCTGACGCTGTCTGCCCAGTCGAGCAGCTCCGCAGCATAGGCGGGCACATGCGCACCGGCTCCCAACACGATCACCCGTTGATTCTGGGCGGTGAGGCCATCACAGGCGAGGCAGTGGAATACATCGGTGCCGTAGTGGTCACGGAATCCGGTGATCTCCGGAAAGCTGTCACGCACACCGGTGGCCAGCACCACCCGCTGGGCGGTGATTCCGGTACCGTCCACCACGGCGTGGAACAGACCATCCTCCTCACGGCGCAGGACGGAAACCGAGCCACGGTGGATGCTCACCGTGGGGTACTGCCGGAGGTCGGCATGGGCATCAGCAAGGAGTTGTTGTGCGGTAATCGGATCCCGCCCCAACAATCCGTGGGCATGGTCAGCGGGCAGGTTGCGCTGTTGGCCAGCATCAACCACCAGGGTTAAACGTTGGTAGCGGCCCAGCCAGGTCGCCGCCGATAGCCCGGCGGGCCCACCACCCACCACAAGCACGTCCACGGCGGAGGGAAGCTGAGCACTCATCACAGGGGGGACCTCCAAAGGGGGTTGCGGTCAAGAACACCGATCCAGAACACCGTTGGAGTCCCACTGTACGGAAACACCGGGTACCCCCCACCCGGAAAGAATACTTAAAGTCATTGCGGGCCCCTGCACCAACGGGCAATATAAGTCCATGCGCACCTATGGAGTAGAGGAAGAACTGCTGGTGGTGGATGCAGTCACTCTGACTCCATTGCCAGCCGGGGATCAGGCCGTGACCTTGAGCGGAGGAAATGCGGCAAGCGGGCACCATATCACCACCGAGTTCCAACGGGAACGGATAGAGATCGCCTGCCCGCCGCAGCTCACCCTTGAGGATCAGCTGGAGACAATCAGGGCGGGCCGGGTGTTGGCCGAGGCCGCAGCCAACCAGGTGGGTGCCCGCGTGGTGGCTCTGCCCACCGCCCCGGGTCGTGTGACCCCGCACCTGGTTCCGGATCTGCGTTTCATCAAAATCAGTAAGCAGTTCGGTTTCACGGTGAAGGAGCAACTTACCTGCGGGTACCATGTTCATGTTCTGGTGTACTCCCGCGAAGAGGCCGTGGCGGTGCTGGATCGGATCCGCGTGTGGTTACCGGTCATGGTGGCGCTGAGTGCCAACTCCCCGTTCTGGCAGGGGGTTGATACTAATTTCGCCTCCTACCGCTATCAGGCGTGGAACCGGTGGCCCACCGCCGGCCCAACCGATGTGTTCGGTTCCGCCGACGCATATGACCTCCACCAGAAGGCGTTGCTGGACACCGGGGTTCCGTTGGATACCGGCATGCTCTACTTCGATGCCCGGGTCTGCGAACATCACCCCACCATTGAGGTGCGGGTGGCTGATGTCTGCCTGGAGGCGGAACACGCCGCGGTGATCGCCACGCTGATCCGGGCCCTGGTGGAAACGGCTGCGCGGGACTGGGCGACGGGCAACCCGGCACCTGATGTCCCCGCATCGATCCTGGAGATCTGGTCCTGGCAGGCCAGCCGTTATGGGATTGACGCGCAGCTCATCGATCCGGAAACCGGCGCCCCGGCACCCGCCAGGTCCGTGCTTGACCGGCTGCTGAACCACATCCGTCCGGTGCTGGCGGAATACGGGGAGCAGGAGACAGTCGAGGCGATGGTGTCCGACATCCTGCGCGACGGCACCGGGGCGCGGCGCCAGCGCGCGGCTTATGCGATGCGCAATGAGCTTATCGACGTCACCGCCACCGCCCTGGACATCACCCACCGCAGCGCCTGAAACTCAGGGCATTGGTCAGGGGGTAGGCCGTGGCGGCAGGGGACGGGTCGCCGGGCCATTGAGAATCTCCCCGTCAACGGTGAACCGTGAGGCATGGCAGGGGCAATCCCACGTTCGTTCCGCCCCATTCCATGCCACCTGACAACCAAGGTGGGTGCACGCACTGGACACCGCATGAAGCTGGCCATCCTCATCCCGGTAACCGGCGACCTTCTTCCCACAGGAGTTGACGATCCCGCCCTCACCGGGCGCCAGATCAGTGATGTCCGGCTGCTTCAGGCTGAGCACACGATCACCAACCATCCTCGCGGCCACCCGGGTGTTCTCGGTGAGGAACTTCGGTGCAGCGGCAAAAGGCTTGACGCGGGTGGTGGAGAACAGTCCCGCCCAGGGATTACGACGTTGCCCGATGGCATCGGTGATGAGCATCCCAGCGAGTGTGCCGGCTGTCAGGCCCCACTTCTTCAGACCAGTGGCCACATAGACCCGCTTCGATCGCGCATTGACCCGTCCGATATAGGGGACACCGTCATCGGGCATATAGTCCTGGGCTGACCACTTGTGCTCGAAGGATTCCACCTTCCAGTGCTTCTGGACAAACTCACCCAGCTGCTCATAACGCTCCGGTTGGGCCTTGGGGGAACCGGTGTGATGGCTTTCTCCCAACACCATCAACAACTCACCACCGTCATGGGGCACAGACCGGATGGAGCGCATCGGGGAACCAACCGCCATCAGACTGGCACCGGGAAGATCGCCCTCCACCCGTGTGGTGAGCACATAGGAACGGGAAGCGTGAGCGCGGATAAACAACCCAGCGCGGTCGAGGAACGGCATGAGGGTGGCCACCACGACATGCCCAGCCCGAATCTGCCCCCGTGGGGTGTGGACGATGCAACCACCATCATTTTCATCCACATCGGTGCCCCGGGTATTTTCATAGATCTCCACCCCGGCCTCCGTGGCCAGGCGGGCGAGGCCGGCGGTATAGCGTCCCGCATGGAATTCCGCCTGATTATCAAAACGCATCCCACCGTGGGTGGGGAAGGGCAGCGGCACATCCTTATCCAGGAAGGCGGGCAGGCCAGCATGCTTGGCAGCCCTGGTCTCAGCCTCCAGGAGCTTCCACTCCGAGGCGTTGGTGGCGTAGATGAAAGATGAGCGACGACGGAAATCACAGTCAATACCTTCATCGACGAAACCCGCGATGCGTTCCTTGGCTGATTCCATGGCCATGGCATAGTGGCCGGCACTGTCACTGCCGTGGGTCTTGGCGAGGCGGGCATAGGTGCGATGATGCTGGCTGGTTACCTTGCCGGTGGTGTATCCGGTGGTTCCGGTGCCGATTCTGCCCTGGTCAATCAGACACACCGATCTACCCTCCCGGGCGAGCAGCAGGGCAGTGGTGAGCCCGGTTATGCCACCTCCGATCACTGCCACATCAGCGGTCCGGTGTCACCATCAAGTTGGGGAAAGTCCTGTGACTGAGCATCTTCCAGCCACAAGAATGAGTGCTTGGCCTGATTTACCTGAGCGGTCATAACTTCGATGCTACATATGATCCAGATCACATGTCCGCGGACACCTTCGACCTACATAACGTCACAAGATCTTGGGGGAAACCGCCCCTTTTCCCAGAAATCTTGTGACGTTATGTACGTTTCGCTCCTTCCCGTCCCCGGCAAAAGCATGCAGGGACAGGAAGACACAGCAACCGGAAGCGCACCTTCGGAAGTGACGGCGTGGGGGGTTAAGGGGTTAAGCCCTTTAGCCCGCCCTCAAGCAATTAACCCACTTACGCCTGCTGGGGAATGGAAAAACCGCCACACCCGGAGGTGTGACGGTCAATCTTTAGAGAGAGTGGAGCTTACAGCGGGCGAACCTGCTGAGCCTGAGGACCCTTAGCGCCCTCGCCGAGCTCGAACTCAACCTGCTGGTTCTCCTCGAGGTTGCGGAAGCCGCCACCCTGAATCTCGGAGTAGTGGACGAATACGTCAGCGGATCCGTCGGAAGGAGCGATGAAACCAAAGCCCTTCTCAGCGTTGAACCACTTCACAGTTCCCTGTGCCATTTTAATACCTTATTTCTTATGAGGTGATGCTACGTTCGCCAGCATGATTCACTGACGCCCGGGTCGTTAAAACTCCTCGGCGACCATCAACCTCCGCAGTTACTGCTTGGTTGAGGAAAAACCGGGTGCTCGCGTGTAATTCTTTTGCGAGCACCTAGACACTGCATACAGAAACCGCGACCAACAACTAGTGTGCCACAGATTGGCGATTAATAATAGTGTCTCGGCTGATTTCTAAGAAAAATGGGGTGGAAAAGGGTCAACCGGGGGAGGTGAATCGTTGCCCAGTCAAGAAACCCAGCTGCGCATTCCGGTGGCTCAACCAGCAGGTTAAGTGGGTATCCACTTCTTCAACCACTGCGATCACCCACTTCCACGGGACTCAAGCAGCCGAGCTGAATTTCTTTTCACCGATTCAGCAAACACCGCTGAGAACAAACCCAAGCCGTCTGAATGCTGGCGAAAAAGAGTCATTCAATCAAGCACCAGCCCTTATTGGCGGCTGATCCCCGCACCCAACCACGCCGCGTAGCGCCAGTTCCTGACGGGGTCCGGTGTCAAAATTAGCTTTTCTATCAAAACTAATCTGGACACTATCCGCCACGATCAGATTGCCCAAAGAAGCCCCGAAAAATCCCCAAACCCAGCGCCCAGCGCCCTACGCCCTATGCCCTACGCCGGAAGCAGATCCGAGGGTTCACCATGTGTGGTGATCACAAGCTCGTCACGCGCACGGGAGGCCGCCACATACAGCAGTGCGCGTTCCATCTGGAGGGCTTCTTCGCGCTCGGCTTCGGCCAAACCCGCCATCACCAGCTTGAACGGCAGGACATCCTGGGTGATGCCCAGCAGCACCACGTGGGTGAATTCCATGCCCTTGGCTCCGTGCATCGTCATCACGCTGACTGCTTCGCGTGATGCCAATTCTGCGTTCTTGGTTTTCACCGCCTGGATGCCATGATCTGCCAGACCATTGACCGCGCGGTTAATCAGGGGGCGGGTGCGGGTGAGCACACCGATGTGGGCATCGTCGTCCCCGTCCTGCCATCCGGCTATCAATTCGGCCACTGCAGAAATCTCTTCGCCTTCGGTGGCGAAGCGGAGCAGTCGTGGCAGGGGACCGGAGCGGGCGGAACGGTAACCGTGGGTGGAGTCCTCCTCGCCTTCAGAGTCGATCCATTCACCGGTGAGCACACCGAGTGCATAACCCAGGTTCTCCCGGGTGGTGCGGTAGTTGAGTGTCAGGCGCCGTGAGGCACGCCCGCGGGTCTCAATGCCAAAGCGGCTGAGCACATAGCGCTGGCCGTAGATCCTCTGGTGGGAGTCTTCGGCGAGGAAGATGTCATTTGCACCCGGTCCAACCGAGGCACGGAGGAATTTCCAGTGGCCGGCGTGGAAGTCCTGGGCTTCGTCGATAAGCACGTGATCGAAGGTGCGCTGGCCGGTGGACTGGAAACGGTTGTCCAGAACCACAGCAGCGATGGTGGCCAGCCCGACATAGGAGAACTGGCCATCACGTGCCGTGGACTTCATGAAGGCTTCTATCAGTGGCCAGACCTGTTTGCGTTGTGCGCGGTTCAGGGAGGTGCCGCGCCCCGGGCGCGGAACCCGGAGGTAGGCAGCCTGCGTGGTGATCTGGTTGGCCAGCACCACGGCTTCGAATTCCTGGGAGAGAAAGGTTCGGTTGGCGATCTCCGGCGACAGATCCGGCCCAGCCAAGAGGAGTGCATCCATCCAGTGCTGTTTGGTGTCATTGTCAGAGAGCACACGGGCCTGGCGGGAGGCCCTGCCCATCACCTGCTCGGTTGCGGCGACCAACTCAGACAGGGCGGCATCATCAAGGATCTTCCGCACGAGGGCATCAATGCCACTGATCCACAGACCGCGTTCACCGGGTTCACCCGCTTCGGGGAAGGCGGGGTTGAGCGCATTCATCTGGGATTTGAGGCTCTCCGCAAGCCCCCGGGTAAAGGTGGTGAGAAGGACGCGGGGTGGGGCGCTATCAAGCATCGGTGTGGCACCGTTCGAGGTGACCAGGCGGTTGGCGCGGTGAACCACCACCACGGTCTTGCCGGTGCCAGCACCACCGGAGACGCGGCCGGCGCCGGAGAAGTTCTGCTCCACGATTGCCTGCTGATCCGGGTGGATGAACACGCGCCAGGAGTGGAAATCACCGGAATCGATGACCTTACGCAGTTCATCGGTATTCACGTTTTCGATATAAGCGAACTCCATGCGGGCGCCGGGCTTCTTCAGGCCCTCGATGATCGCCTTGTCCGAGTTGCGTTCCTCCTCGGTCAACGCGTCGGTGGTCTTGATGCCCAGGCTTTCACGTATTTCCTCGATGGTGAAGCCCGCGACGATACCGAGCAGCGCATCGCGTTCCCATGCCGGGCTGCCCTCGAGCACATCCTCGATATTGTCCTCGGAGTCCAGCCCCATCACCACCTGGGTGGCTGCGGGTTCGATGCCGAGCTCCTGCTCCAGCAGCTCCGGCGTGTATCCACGGTTCTCAAATGCGTCACGGGGCTTAGGCAGGTCAACGGTGACCTCCTGCTCGGCCTGATGGTGCGCGGTTGCCGCTGCCTTCTCTGCTTTGCGACGCGATTCCAGGTCCGCGGTGGTTTGACGTACTGGCGCCGTCTCCTCAATCAACCGCGTGATGCCGTTGACCGGGTTCACATCGAGACGAATCTTCTTAGCCTTCTCGATGCCCTCATCATGCGGGTACACACCAGCTACAATGAAGTGTTGTTGAAACTCGTCGGTGAGTTCAAACATCACAGCCCGGTACTGCAAGTTGACGCGGCCGGTGCGGGCGCGGGGATCAACACTGCCGATGATCGGTTCCACGTTCAGCGCCGGGGAAGTGGGGTCCTGGCCTAGCTTGTCCAGGAAGTCCATGGTGACTTTTTTGATGCTGCCATCCAGATTGAGTGAGCCATGGATACTGATTGACACAGTCATTTAAGTGTCCTTCCTACGAGTTCAACAGTGCGGTGGGGATGTCATCGGCGCTGAGCGAATCCGCATGCAGCGCGGTCCAGCCCTTGTTTAGAAGTACGGCATCGGCTTCATCATCCGCTTCGAAGAGGAGAACAACCTTCTCCTGCGGCCACACCAGAACGGTGGCCACGGATTCCAATTCCTCGCCGAGCACCTCGGTGGGAGTGACGCCGGCGCTTGCGAGCGTGCGCAGCGCCTTTTCCACTTCCATATCGTCAGCGAATTCTTCAAAGGCGTCCTCCCAACCGGCAGCCACGGCTGCGTGCTTATCCACGCCAACCTCATCAGCTGCCGCGACCTCCACTGGGGAAGTGGCAGTCTTGTTGGTGGACACCACCAGTGCATCATCAGGGGCCAACCACATGAGGTTGGCAAGCGTGAGGAAGGTATTCCAGACATCCTCGGGAAGATCGTCTGGGCCGTCGGTGAGGAGTTTGAGTTCCTTAGCGCGGAGTTTCTTGTTGCCCATGATGCAGCGGAGCTGGATCTGATTCATCAGGGTGCCCACGGGGTGCCCATCCTGTTTCGAGGGGGCGTGCGAGAACACATGCAATGCCATCGCATGCGCATACTCAGACCAGGCTGGTTTCGTGGGTTCTGCAAGATAGGCCAGGAGGAGATCCACGGGGGACCCCTTCATCAGCTTCAATGAGGCCTGATCCAATATGGGGTTCCTGCTCACCAGCGCCTCAGCCTTTGGATGTACCCACGCAGGTTCTTCAGTTACTGGGTCGCCGAAGCTGTCGAGGTCTTTCCACGTCAGGTTCCAGGGCAGCACCGGATCCAGTTCATTGGTCAGGCGCGTGCGCTTTTCAATATCGGAATGAACCCGGAAGGCAGTAGCAGAAATGTGGGCTGATTTACCGTCGAGGAAAACGCCCACTGAACGGTGATTGCCGTTGAGGGGTTCAAAGAAGAAGTCAGGGCGGGTGTAGACATACTCCCGCTCGGCACTCATCCGCCACCGCATTCCACCGGTGAAGGTGATGTCCAGTTGAGGTCGGCCATCAAAGACACGGTCCACGATGGTGGCGTGACGGGCCTCCAGTGCCTTGCGGATCAATACCCGGAAGCGGAGCTCCAGCTTGGACTCTTCTGAAGGGGCAGGACGGGATTCCTGAATGTTCCACTGCGTTGTGGTCGGATCCACGTTCTCATCCGGGGCGGAGGTATCCAGCAGGATAGCACTCAATGCGCCCTCCGCAGCGGCGCGAGACGTCACTTCCATGGAGCGACTGCGGACATAGGGGAGGAGGCAGTCCGGGCAGGCCAGTCGGTGATCATTCTGGCATTCGCAGGAGTTCACCCGCTCCCAGGCTCGGCTGAGCAGGTTGTGCACCGACTCAGGATCAGTGAACTGGGAAAGGTAACCGGTGCCACCGGGAACCTTGTCATGGAGGAGGAGCGCATCTACGGAACCACCGTCCTGGCGTGCAACCTGAACCGTGGCCACATCCAGGTGGGTTGGATCGCCACCCAATACCTCCTTGAAGCCGAGTTTGATCGCAGCAATCAGGCTCGGCACGGTGAGGGTGTCAGCGGCACTGGTGAAGCGGTCCGGGATCAGCAGGAGAACACCCTGAGTGCGCAGTGTGCGTCCGAGTGCGAAGGCGACGGTGTCTTCTTCGGACTCATTACGCTGTGGGCACCAGGGGCGGTGATCATGCCAGGTGTTGGAACCGGCCTCAGAGTCCAGGTGCCCGCAGTGCTTGCAGACCCGGAAGAGCGGGGCATCAATCTCACCGCCGCTCAAGGGCAGTTTCTGCCCATTGCCCTGACCGAGGTTGAGCCAGCGGATCTCCACCTGCCGCAGGTGCTCCACGCCGAAGCCCTCCGTGAGGTACCAGGATGCACCGCGGCCACCATCGGGAACAGTGAAACTGACATGTTGGTGGAAGCGGGCGGAGTAGCGGTCATCGCGGTTGTCGGAAATGATGGCGCGGGTCTGCTCCACCTCGGATGAGACCTTGCGCATCTGCACCACATCGATGATCTGCCCCTTGTCTGCAAATCCTGGCGATCCACATTCCGGGCAGGAACCTGGGGTGTGATTCTCCCCAAGGAGGATTGCTGAGTAAGAACAAGAAGGACACATCCGCCACTGTTCGATGGCTGATCCCTGATGGCCGATCTCCACGACGTCGATGGTGGCGGCAATGCCCTGGGCATAGAACGTGGCGCCTGGCGCGAGCTCGAAAAGCGCGGAGGAGACACCGCGGGAGTAGGAATAGGCTTCAGTGTCAAAGACCATTTCCTGCGGATTGAACTTGGACACCGCTACGGATAGTTCCACGGAATCATCCAGGAGGGTGAAGTTGGGCAGCAAACCGAAACGCTCCATGGACCCAATCCAATGCTGGCCCTCCACGATGGATTGCAGTTGATAATTCACATGCCGGAGGGAGGCTCTGATGATCCGCTTTTCTTCTTTGAGTTCACGATCATGCTCATCAGACCGGAGGCTGAGTTCGTCGAGTCGCTCATTCAGGAGACCGCGACGGGAGTGGAGATCATATTGTTCGTTTTTCCATGTTTCACGTGAAACATTGATCTTTCCGATGAGGGAGTCCGCCTCATCACTGAAGGCCCAGGAACGGAGACTTGCCACCGTGTCGCCATCGACATGACCGTTCAGAGAGCTGATGAAGGAATCAAGAAGATCATCAATCCCGGTGCGCACCCGGGCGACGATGATGTCAGCCAGGGCCGGTTCGCCGGGTATTTGATTAAACACATCCACCGCGGTGGCGAGTTCAGGGATTTCCGCCTGGGTATCGATTGAATCCACCAGATAGGCGGTGAACTGACGGTTGAGGATTTCCACCGCCGACAGGAACGCCACCGGGGGAGTCACCGAACCAGAGATCACCGACAACGGCTGGTTCAGCTTGGGAAGTGTGATGCCACGGCCCCGCACCAGGGCGATCACCAGGGAGTTACCGGTGAGGCGCCCGGCGCGACCCACACGCTGCACATAGCTGGCCACCGAAGTGGGCAAAGAGGCAAGCATGACGGTGGATAGATCACCGATATCAATACCCATCTCCAGCGTCGGGGTGGCCACGAGAACGTTCGGGGCATTGGGTGCGGTGGTGGTGGAGGAACGGAAGGACTGTTCCAACTGCAGGCGGACCTTCTTGTCCAGCAAACCGGTGTGTTCCTTGGCCACCACGGTGCGTGGTTCCCTGGCCGAGTAGAGGCGACGATAATAATTGTCCTCCACTTGCAGGGCTGCCTGATGCCCCGCACAGCCGGGAGTGAAACATGGATGTCCATCCAGACGATCGCGGACAGTGGCGGAGACACCGATGCGGGAATGGCAGATGGTGCATTCCAGAATGCATGGTTCAGCTTCTGCCCCGATGCGGATGCGGTCCGCGCTCAGACCGTAGATGGTGCCGCCGGAGTCAGTGGGCGTTGAGTCAAGGATGTGGCGTCGGGAGAGCTCGTCGAAAAGCTTGGCCACCGCGGTGGCCGCATCGTGTGTGCCCAGACCAAGCAATTTGGCCGTCCAGATGGCAAAGCGCCCCCGTGGACTTCCCAACGGGGTGGTGCCGGTGTCACGTCGGGCAGCGGTGGTCAGCTGTGGGCCCACCCGGGGAAATTCTGGTGAACCGCCTCTGGGGAAAGCGGGGATGCCGCGTGCACGTGCCTCCCGACGGTTCAACAGATACGCATTGCCATCATCTCTGAGATAGGGCTGCAACCATTCATGATGGACACCGCCACGCAGGCGGGTCATCTCCAGCACGCCCTGGACCCACGCCAATTGCAGGGCGCGGTTGTTCATCTCCAGGGTGGGGGAGGCGACGGCTGTGAGCGCCTCAGCTGCGGCTGTGAGCGCGGCTGCCTCCGGGGTGTCCACGCTGATGGTGAGCGAACCCGTCAGCGCCAGGGAGCGCGTGAGATGCGCACGTTGGCCGAACTCCAGCACCAGGTCAAAGCCGAGGCGTCTGCGCGCCTCGCGGTTTGCTTCTCGACGCTCCGAATCCGTGGCATCAGGGTGCCAATAACTTTTGAACTGATCAAAATCCACCAGGTCCGGTGGCAAGAGTTCATAGCGGGAACGGGGATCATCGGCTAGCTCCATCAACCGATCCGGGAGCTGATCCAGGGTGACTTCACCATCACCGACCGCGCGCCGAGTGAAGGTACGCAGCGCGAAAGCTCGCGAACGAGCCTGGACGAAACCGGCGCGGTGGGCGGCATCCTGAACAGAGTCGGTGAAGATGAGTGTTTTCTTCTCCGCGGGATCCAACTCGGGCATCCCGAAAAGATTGGACAGCGCCACGGAGAGCAGAGTGGCCACCGAGGAGCCGATAAAGCGGATGGAATCATTCTCACCGCAGGAAGGACAGCGCTGTTCACCGGCAAAATCATCCGCATCCGGGCCGAAGTGCGTGAGCACCGGGATGGACTGTTCACGCTCTAGTTCCTCATCGCGCGGGGTGCGGGTGGAAAGTTCCCGGGTATCGGTGTGCAGCCACAACACGGCAGATTCACCATCGGTACCACGCGGCCCTGCAACAGCCCGCCCGGCGTCAATGGCATTACGGTATTCAGAGGTGGCATCCAAGAGTGGGCGTTGACGTTCCCGGTTCTTCAGCGATCCGGTCCGGATGGCCGGTCCTTCCATCAGGGGAGCATCGGTGCCAGGTTCCAGCTCCGTCATCCACCCGGCACGACCACAGCTGCGGCAATAACAGGCGGGCAGCCAGGGAACGTTGTCCTCGCCGCTCTCTTCCGCCGGGCCGTCATCAAACCACCGGAACAGCTGACCATCCTCAGGGATAGCAATGGCCCGGTCAATCCGCGAGACCTCACGAACCCAGAGATGGGTCTCCACACCGGGGAGCCTCTTGCCACCCCACTTATCCTCAACACCCCACGCGGACCGCAGATACGCAATAGCGGTCAGTGCATGGGTGATGAACTCCCTGGACTTTTCTTCTCCCAGCAACCGGAACGTGGAACCCAGTACCAGTTCGGGCAGCGTGCTGGTCTGATCCTGTTCACGGTGGGTCATCGGCACTGCCGTAGAAGCATGCTCAAGCAGGGCAGCGGTGAGTTCATGATCAGCGAAGTTGGCGATGGCTGGTTTCAGATCTGGCGCGCAGTGCCAGATCTTTTCACAGAACACCTCAAAGGTGCGCTCGGCATAACCGTTAGCTGCGTCCTCTTCTGCGATGAGATCCAAGATTTCATTGATCAACTCAACAGCGGGGAGGTCTCGGCCCTCTGCGTCCAGTGTGGAACTACCGAAGGTGGCAACGATCTCCTCCCGCCACTCATCAATGGTGAGAGTCTTCTCTGAGACGATGGCATGATCGGCGAAGCGTTCACCAAAGATGGTGTGCGCGAATTCCAGCATGGGGTTGGTGCCGTCACCGGGGGCCTTATCGGATCCCAGGGTGGCTGAGGTGGCCACCGGCACTACCTGTCCAAGAGGGCGGGCAGCGGCCTCCCCATCAAGGAAACCCGTTGGCTGATGCGACTTCAGCTGTAAACCCAGACGACGCAGCAACAACGCCACATCCGTGCCCTGAGCGCCGTCATAGGTATGGAACTCATCCAGAACCAGATACTGCAAAGACTCCGCGGAATGTTCCCAAATCTCACGGTCATTACTGCGCAGCAGTAGCTGATCCAACATCTTGTAATTTGTGAGCAAAAGATCCGGTGGATCCTGACGCATCTTCTCACGGTTGGTGATCAAAGACTTCTTACTCACCTTGGTAGCACCACTACCGGAGGATTCACCGGTGTAGATACCTGCGGTGACACCTTCCAACTCTGGGTGCTCGGTGAGCAGCTGGGCCAGGCGATCAGCCTGATCATTGGCCAGGGCGTTCATCGGATACAGCAACAGCGCTTTTACTCCACGCTGCCCCTGGGCCCGCATGCGTCGGGCATGATCCAGGATGGGGTAGAGGAAGGACTCTGTCTTACCCGAGCCGGTGCCGGTGACCACCAAGGTGGGATCAGGACGCCGCTCGCCGTGCTCATCAACCGACCGCAACCTGCGAAACGCTTCCGCCTGGTGGTGGTAGGGCACGAAGTGTTCCGGTAACCATGACAGCACACCCTCCCAGTCCCGCGCCTGGGCATAGGGGAGACGACTCCTCACATACGGTCCGTGGAACATCCCGGCATCAGCATCACCGAGGAACCGCTTGAGCGCCTCCCCGGTCTCCTGATCCGCAAGCGAGAAGCTGGTGGTCAAGTATTCCGTGAGACCTTCAAGGATATTGCCGGCCACATGGGCTGGGATGAGCGTGGACATGGATCTCCAACCGAAAAATCACCGAGGGAAGAAAACAACTGTTCTGCCTAGAAAGATTACCCGGCAGCCTTGACACGCTTCCGAAGTCCAAGGATTTTCACTGGTTAAGCCTTCAGAAACCGAAATTCAAGCAGGCATTTCCTAATTACATTTATAGGATTATAATTTAACATTGATTATGAAAAGGACTATGGCACCTGGACCACCCCATCCGGCCCCATACCCGTCGCCTCCACCTACCGCATCGCATGGCGAACCATGGCGGCGACGACCGGTTACCGAACTATTTATCCGGCAATCATTCCTGAAGGTGCTTACCATGTCGATCTTGTAATGAGTGCGGGGCATGTTGAAACTAACGCAAAAACCGTCTTGGCAGGTTTAGTTCTCTCTTCGCTGCTGATTGATTTCCAGTTCAGATCAACGGGATCTGGGCATATACGTGGCAGCAATGTTGATTCTCTCCCTTTGCCAAAAGACAACTCTCTAATCCCCCTAGCTGTACGAGCCTACCTGCGACTGAACTGTCTTACTGCAGCTTATGCTCCGCTATGGAAAGAGATAACCGGTGAGCCTTGGACAGCTGATGTGCCACTGCGTAAAGGCCGAGAGCGACAGGAAGCACAGAATGAGATCGACGCCCTCGTCGCCCTTTCCCTGGATATCACCGCGGATGAGTTGTGCATGATCTACCGGACGCAGTTCCCCGTTATGCGTCGCTATGACCGGGAGGATCTCTACGACGCTAACGGACGTAAAGTGCCGAACGGTATTAGAAAGGCACATCAACAGAATGGTTGTGAGGAAATCCTTTCAACAAGTCAACGAACCTGGGTGCATCCTCAATCTAAAAAGGAGTATGTCTACGAGTATCCCTTCTCCTCACTTGATAGGGAGAATGGGCTCCGAGAAGCCTATGGTCGTTTCCAGGGGTCAGTTATCTAGTAATACTTCTTCATACTTGAGATAGGCCGTCCGTAAGTCCTTCTCGCGATCCCGCACTTGGAACGGATACTCAAATAGGTAGGTGACTCCAGATTGGGGATGAATCCAGGTGCGTTGCTCCTGGGTGAGTTCTTGACCTTCCTGCAGTTTTTTCTGCAACACCATCACTTCTTTGGGTACTTTGCGCCCGTGACGATCGAACCTATCTTCCAGGTCATAGCGACGCATTACTGGGAACTGTGTCCGGTAGATCATGCACAGTTCATCGGCGGTAACCCCGAGTGATAGAGCGACAATCCCATCAATCTCGATCTGAGCTGCGCGACGATCGATGCCTTTTCGCAATGGGACATCTTTCGTCCAAGGTTCACCAGTGATCATTTCCCATAGCTGGGAATAAGCAGTGGTCAGGGAATTGAGCTGCAAATATAGTCTCTCAAGCAGCTTCTTTAATTTGGGATCAATCTGAAAAGGTATGCGGCGAACAATGTCATTAAATATATGGCTGGAGCCACTTGAACGAACAAAGTAGTCGCTTAACATTGAACTCATCACGGCTCCAAGCTGCACCGTTTTTTGGGCCGTTTCGGCTGAACAGGCGTTCACGGTGTGAACGTGTGTAGAGCCTGGCGGAATAATTGAGGGATACACGGTTCTGAAACCAGTAGTAGCCGCCATTTCCCGCCAGGCGATGCGGTAGGTGGAGGCGACGGGTGTGGGGCCGGATGGGGTGGTCCAGGTGCCATAGTCCTTTTCATAATCAATGTTTTCGGACAAGTCACGATTGGGCTGGTAGGCCGTTGCAGGTATGAAGTCTTCCGGTAGCGCCTCAAGGTCAATCTCAGCCCAATCCTTGTTGCTACTCATGGTGGGATTGGGTTGTTTGATCATTGGCGTTGATACTCCGAGATGAGGCCCTTGAAGAATTACATCATCCCATGAAGCTGGGTGCCCCCACCCGACATCAAAATAGCCTTTCTTTTTATCGGCGCTTTCATGCCACCCACTAGAGAACGACAGTCCCAGTTCTTTTACTCTCGGGGCGGCAGCCAGTTTCTCAAGCACTGCAGCGGCTTCGGTGTTCACGGTATAAACCATTCGGGCTTCCAAGAGGGACGTAGATTCATCTTCGAGGATGGACTTCCATACCTTCAACACATGTTCATCTACCTGTAAAATGCGATCACGGTGTGGGCGACGATCCCAGTTTCCTTCATCATCTTTCAAACCAGGCAGAGGCCCTGAACCATCGTGGTTGAGAGAATCCGCCACAGTGTGTGGATGGTAAAGAGAAGCAGCATTCAAGAACGACACTGATTCACCAGGTTTGCTGTAAACGTTTATCCCGTAAGAGACCAAGTTATGAACATCGAATAGCCTTAATTCATTAATAAATTGCCAATGTCTGCGCAGCCGTAAGTATGCCCCTCTACGAAGTGAAGCTGCTTTCTTTTCGGTGAAGTGGGATTCGGGGTGAATCAATGAAATTACGCCGGTATCAGACGCAATGGTCCAAGTGCGTTCCATAAATCCCCGGTAGAGATCCGGCTGCTGCCCCCGGAGATGAGGATACGTAGCTATATCACCGAGGAATGCTGCGGCGGCTATGGTTTCCCCGACTCCTCGCAAAATCACTTGAGTGGCTTCAACATGGTGTCGAAGTCCCTCGCGGCGTTCACGCTTTTCCTGCTGGGTGGGTTTATGGGCCAATGAGAACCACGGATCCACTTCCGAAGAAAGAGCGTCCAGATCTGTACGCGGACGGACCCATGGCGGATTACCAACCTGCAGATCAAAACCACCCTGGGCAAACACGGCACCAAAATCAAGGTCCCAGTGGAAGAACCCCTGCTGCTCAGCAATACCTCGTACTGTCTCAAGCCACGGATGAGCATTGAAACACTTCTCAATGCTCAATGCGTTGGCGAACTGCCAGTCAGAATTCTCTGCAGCATTCAGGTCCGCCCATGAACTGTTCTCATTGATCAGATACTGCCCGGCATCTTTCTTCTTCACTGCAACATCAGTTCCAAGGATGTCACGCAAAGCTGCCAGCCACTCGTCAAGGTTAGGCAGGGAAGTGCGATCGGAGTGACCTTCAGTGGGAACGACATCCAATGGCCAGAACCACAGTGCACACCAGGCGTCCATCACTAGGCGAAGCCGGTTGTAGGCACCATTGAGATTCTCAAAGAGATCCTTTTCGATCTGTTCCCGCGTGACGTTCTTGGCGGTTCGATCATTTTCCCGACCCCAGATATCGATGTCACGGCGAGCCTGGTCTTCCGCAATACGTAGACGAATGAGGGCGAAGCGCCATAGGGTTTCCACACGTCGGGCCAGGTTCTGCAGAGCAGTAGTCTGCGTCTTATTCGGCATCAACCGGATCTGCTTGCGCCACTCCTTGAGTGCCTTCTGCTCTTCCGCAGCGATGTCCTTGAGATCCTTGGCATCAGCTACAGCACCCCAGCCATTGGATGGAAGAAGGAAGTGATGAATGCCCTCAGCAAGCATCACCCCGGTCTCGCCAGCATCAACGGCTTCCGCGATATCAGTCAAAGACCGCCTCTTAGGAACAGCCGTCAACCATTCCTTCTTCTTCAATTGGTTCAGCGCGTAAGTAGAACGTGAAGCACCAACAAGGGAGTTTCCTCGGCGCAGATGCAATCCGAACCAGGGGGCTTTGAGATCTGCCGTCATGGTGTCCAACCAGAGCGAGATTTCGGCCAGCTCGACGGCAGTGGCGTTGAGGTCCACGCCGTAGACCTGGTGCAGCGCGATGTGTGCTTTGACCTTTTGCAGTTCCTTCGTGCGATCTTCTGAAGGAATCTGCTGGTCAAGCTCTTGCTGACGAAGTTTGATGTACAGCTCCGCCAACTGACGAACTGCCTCCACGGCGAAGGCACCAGAGCCCATGGCGGGTTCACAGATGGTCAGGCTGAGGACATCTTCAGCTGTGGTGATTCGTCCTTCTTCTTTAAGGACCTCAATGGCCTGTCCAACCGTGAACTCAGTAAGCACCTGTGGAGTATAGAAAGAAGCAGAGCGCTCACGGTCGCGGGAGGACTGGCGGAAGACGAAGGAGCCGCGTGCATGTCGGCGACGCTGGCGCATGGTGCCGCCTTCAGCAGCTTCAACTTCCTCTTCAACGAAGCTGTCCTGGGGGACGGTATCCGCCTTGGCTACCGGCAGGACCCATGAGCCTTTCTCCGGGTTGCCCTTGGGGGCAACCTCAAAGAGGTCTTCTTCGGCGATAAAGCCAGTGTAGGACATCAGCCCCTCATAGACCTGTCCGAGCTCAGTGACACCCAGGGTGGCGTAGGAAATGAAACCACGGTCCCGGCCGGCCTGCTGCTTGGAAAGCAACAGGTTCTCCAAGACCTGGTTGAGGGTGGCATTGGAGAGTTTTACCCGGTCTATAAGAGCCGTGGCTGTGGATTGGAAGAGATCCGCCGAGAGGTTGCGGAACTGCAGGCCCTTTTCACCTGCATCAGGATCAAAATCCGGATTCTCGGGATCCTCCGGATCATTACCCTTATCAACTAGTTTGAACAGCACCTGCAGTGATCCATAAAGGTGGGTGCCACTGCGGGCTTGTTGGGTGACTGGGGGAGTAAGGATCAGTTCCCGGAGACGGGAGAGCCCATAACCGTCGTCATACTCAGGTGTGCCGGTAGGGAGAATTTCTAGTTCCGGAGAAGCCTCCGCGAAGAGCAAGAAGAGAATGCGATAGAGGTAACGCAGGGATTGTTTCGCCAGCTCATTGCCGTCAATGTCCTCAATGCTGATGCCTTGTTCCCGGTGGCGGGTAAGAACATCATTGCCAAGAAGTTCAATGGATTCCCGTACCGCGTTGCGGAGCTCACCGGAAACCTTGACGGCATGCTCACGGGATTCTTCGATGGTGGAAGACCACCAGGTAGTGCCATCAGCTGCGCGTTCAATGTTTTCCCTGGCCAGGGCCACTGCAGCGCGCTGCATCTCACCCTTGGCTTTGGTTTCATTTCTTTCCACCACCAACGCCAAGTTGATGGCCAGATGGCGGCCCAGGGGCCAGGACTCGCGCTCAGCAAGCACCACCCAATCTCCGGCCAGGACCACCACGAATTCCGGTGGGGTGTCTGATAGGAAAAGATCTCCCACTAATTTGGCTGCGGTGGCGGTGTCATCCTGCTTGTCTTTGACCAGCACACCACCGATCAGCGGGGTATTGGTGAGATCCTCTGGGGTAGCGATGGACTCCGCAGCAATGACAATCATGCTGCCGGCGTTTCCGGCCCAGCCCTGGTAGGAAATAGTGTCACCCGCACGGTGCAGCGTCCGGAGCTCAGGTACGCCATAACCAAAGGCCTGACGGATTAGAACATGGGCATCCTCCGGTGAGGAATCCTCATCCAGCAGGGAGAGTTCGGTCTCCAGCTGGCCCCGCATACCGGTGAAGCGGGTCCACGGGGAGGGGTGACCAGACTCGTCTTCTTCCTTCTTCCAATCCCGGATACACTCAACTACCCGTTTGGAGAAGGACGCACCTTTTGTCTCATCGGTGGTGAGAAAGTGATCGCTAATCCACTCTTCAACGTTGACGATGGAATCATATGCGGCCATGAGGTTTAGGCCTCCTTCTGCTGATGAGCGGGCACGATCAGTGCAAGTGGGCGGATGAGTTCACGGTCGGGTTCGAGGGAGTTGGCGAGTGAACGTTGTTCGTCGATAAGCTTTGTGGCCAGCGCAAGGCCCGAGGAGCGCTGGCCAGCGCTCCTCCCGGATTCCCAGGCCTCGGAACGTTTCAGCCAGTGCCCGATACGGTTTTTGGCTCCGCTGCGGGCAGCCATCATCATCGGATTGAGCTGGCCACGGGCAGCTTCCACGGTGTCAGCGATGAGCTTGTTGGTGGCATCCGGAATCACGGCGTCACCCATATTCACGGCCGTGTCTCCCAGGCCGATGTCATGGATCCACCTGACCACATCGGGCAGTACCTGGGCCTCATAACGGCTGGTAGCGGCGACAAAGGCGCGGGAGACCACCTGGCCACGGCGGTTGGTCAAGGTGGCCATGAGCAGGACAGTTGGTTCAGCGACGTTGCCGGAAATGGCTGGGATGGTCCGGCGGCTCAGGCTAGCCAAGGCACGGTCGGAGGCCCATTCACTCACCGGATGCAGCGGTCCGAGGAAGTGGGCGGTGGGCCAGGTGGAACCGGCATCACCAGTGCGGGCAGCCTGGAGGCGTTCATCACCGCGCATCGCAGAGGTGGCCAGGATGAGCTTCTCTTTCACCTTCCGATCAGCAACATAATCCTGGGGAAGAAAATCGAGGCGCCGGCGTAGATCCTCCGGGGGCGTCAGCTCAGCGATGTCATTCTTGTGCTCAATGTAGCCAACCCCGCCACGGCCGATGGTGTCCTGGGGGACACCGTTGAAGGCCTCCGACAGAGCATCGTTGAGGTAGTCGATCTCGCGTGGGTACAGGCTGCTCAAGGTTGCTTGGGGTTCAAGCGTGGCAGCATCTTCTTCATCTTCATCGAGGCCGAGTTCCGCGAGCAACCAATCAATCTCGTCCATGCCCTCAGGCAGATCGCCACCAATCAGATCCTCCGGGTTGGCCACCACATCATCGAATTCACGGATGCCGCGGAGTACATCGCGGATGGTGTCTTCCTCCATCTTCTCTGAGTGCTTGCCCATGAGGGAGGAGGCATCACCGAGGAGTTTGTGGGCTTCATGTTCACGCTCAATGAGGCGTTCCAGCACATGGAGTTCACCAACTTTGCCGCCATCGGTTGGGTCGAGCAGGAGAGTGGCGATCTGCGGATTATGGGTCTGCCCATAACGATCAATACGGCCGTTACGCTGCTGGATTCTGATCAATGACCAGGGGATATCGTAGTGCACCAGGTTGTGGCACAGGGAATGCAGGTTCACACCTTCAGAGGCGACATCGCCGGTGATCAGGACGCGGATGGGGGAGTCGGTGCGCTTGAAGGCATCAACAAGCCTCATCTGTTCCTGGTCCGTCAGGCCACCGTGCATGATCTCCACGGCTGCCTTGGGCAGTTTGAGGTACTTGGTCAGGTTCTCCTGCAACCAATGCAGGGTGGCGACGCGCTCAGAGAAGATCACCACGCGGGTGTCTGAGTTCTTGGCAATGCCGATCTCCTGCAGATAGAGCACCAAGTTGCGGAACTTGGCGGAGTTCTCCGGCGTGATCGCGGTGTTGAGTTCCCGGAGGCGTTCCAGGGCGGTGCGTTCTGGCTGTGACGGGCCGCGTTTGAGGCGGTTATTGAGTGTTTCATCGAGCGCGGCGGGGGAGGAGAGGAAGGCCTTGACCAGAGTCCACGGGAAGAGACGGTCCTTCACCGGGTTGTCCGCGCCCGGAGTAATCCAGGTGGAGTCGAGTTCACGCGCAACGGCATCTTCTTCCGGGGAAGCATCAACCGGGATGTTGCGGGGTTCATTGCGTTCGGCCCACTTGGCACCGACCACGCTGGCTACCTCTTCGCTGTTGCGGTGGCGACGGATGATCAGGCGCTTGGCGGCCTCATGATCGATCGTGCCGTCCGGTGCCACTGACGTGGGATCCAGCAGGCGGAGGATCTCCTTGAAGGATTCTGGATCACCATTGTGCGGGGTGGCAGACGCCAGGATCAGGGCATCGGTGGTGGGGGCGAGGGTGCGGGCCAGCTGGTTGTTCTGGGTGCCCACGTTGGTGGCGTTGTGGATCTCATCCATCACCACGGCATCCCAGTGGACTTTCTCCAGCTGGGCCCGATATTTGGGTGATTTGAGGGTGTCCATGGAGACGATCACCCGTGGGAAATACGTGAACGGGTTGCGGGAGGCCGGGAGTTTCTGGCGAACCTGTTGGATACCCACGGAATCCAAACGCACCAGGGGAATGGCGAAGCGGGTCCACATCTCCTGCTGGAACTGTTCCATGATGTGGCGAGGGGTGACCACCAAGATGCGTTCACCGCGGCCACGTCGGATGAGTTCCGCCAGGATCATGCCCATCTCCAAGGTCTTGCCAAGGCCCACGGCATCAGCGATGAGCACGCGGGGACGCAGGTTGTCCGGGGAGAGGGCCTTCTTCACTGCTGCCAGCTGATAACTCAAAGGATCAGCGAGCATCTCATCGGCTACGGCGAGATCCTCCTGATAGAGGGGAACCGGGGTCTGACGGAGTGTTGTTTCCAACCACAGGCGGGTGCGCCGATAGGCAGGGGATTCATCAGCGATGACCTCCACTGCGGTGGGGTCGAGGATTTGGATGTCTTTATCCAAGGCAGTGTAGAACGTAGCCGGTTGATCGCGCACATAATCACTCAGGCCCCGGACCTTCAGGCGGAAGCCATCAGTAGAGCGGGCGACGTTGGTGACCAGCCAAACCTCATCCCGAACTTCAATGGTGACACCGGGAGCCAGCTGATGAGTGCTTAAATCGGACATGTATTAACGATATAGGACGGGGGTGTTTGTGCTGGATATGGGCGCACCAGCACCATAGAAATCTCTTCTAAGTCAGATAAAACGAAGGACTCTACCTGAGATCCTGTAAGTAGCGAACCTATCAGCTAGGAAACTTCACCGGTACCGTGATCGTTCTACATATAAGGCGCTCTAGCGTAGCCATCAAGGCTAATCTGCCCCTATGGAATCATTTTTACTAACCATTCTTGCTTCGTCTTCTGCATCTCTCATCACAGGCTTCTTTACATGGAAGGCTGCCATCGGTGCGCAGAAACGGGCAGCATCGATCGAGAAACAGAATAGAGAAATCGACCAGGAAACCACCGAGAATAAAGCACAACTCCGTGCTGTTGCAGACTATTTCCAGGAGGTTGCCCAACTCCGAAAAGAATGGCGAAGGCAGTCAGAGGCTGAGATATCTGCACATAAATCCCACCAGGGTGAATCCGCAGCAACTAAGGCGGCACTAGAGCTCAGACACCAATACCTAACAGATCTTCGGAATGCCACGAGGTCTCTAGACCTCTATATTTACGACCAACAAATCAGCAGAGAAGTTGAAAGAATAATAGAAATCGTGGGGGATACGTTTGTAAACTCAGAAACGGATTTCCGTGAGTTCAGTAAGGCAAACCACGAAAGTATATTCAGAACGATACACTATCGGGTTCTTAAAGCTCACGACCAAGCCTTTGATGAATTATTGGATCAAGTACTTGATTCTCTCTATTTACTATCTCGAGAACAATTTGGGTTCTGGAAGAAACCCGATTTCAAAGGCCTATTCACCTGAAATAGGAACCGAGGAGCACCGAAGTTCCCATCACCCAAGAAATGCGAGAACTACATATTCCCTTGAGGTCCACACGCTCGTTGCGAACAGATCATGTCTACCATTCTTTATTCAAATCATAGCTAGGTGATTTTTGATGGGTGTTCACTGAGATTGAACCATCTAGGGGAGGTACTGGCTCCGGGTCAGCTTTTCTTATTTTCTCTATGGTTCTTGCCAAGTTCAGAGAAGAGCATTTCCACGCCGTACAAGATTCCCAACACGGGGCACGTCATCAATTTTCCACTCTCAAGTGAACACCCGCCTGACTGTCCCAAACGCGGGAGCCCCCATGTGATAACCCGGCGGTCCAGTAAGCCCCTCCCTAACTAAATCTGGAACGTTCCAAACGTTCTCCTCCCATTCATCTGGAATTGTTCGCCCCATAACCATCGCGCCTTAGCCTCAGTGACTATGAGCCAAAGGAACACTGCGATCGCCCGCAAGAAGTGGACGCAACGCCTCTTGCAACCCGCGAATATTCTCGCAGTCCTGATGGCAGCACTCTTCGTCTACATCATGGCCATCCCGGTGATCATGATGATCAAGGATGCCGTCACCGTTCAGCCTGCAGATGGTGGGAGAACCGGGCAGACCCCGGGAGAGCCCACCAGCTACTATCTGTGGCGTGCACTGCGATCCCCAGTGTCTGCAGATCTTTTCTGGACTCCGCTCGGGAATACAATCTCGATCGCCCTCGTGGTAATTTTTTTAACCCTAATTTTTGGAACGTTCCTAGCTCTGCTGGTGCAGAAGACCAACATTCATGGACGTAAGTGGTTCGCGAGTGCCCTGATCATCCCGTATGTGCTTCCCAGCTGGACGTTTGCTCTCGCGTGGCAGTCAATCTTCACCAACCGCACCACCGGTGGCCAGTCAGGATGGTTGGAAAACCTTGGTCTTAATCCACCGGATTGGCTCGCTTATGGGCGCATACCGATGATCATCATTTTCACGCTCCATTATGGGCCACTGGTGTTCCTGCTGGTGAGCAATGCACTGGCACGGATCGACAGTCGTAATGAAGAAGCAGCACTCAATGCCGGGGCAACCCGCGGTACCGTTCTGTGGAAAATCACGCTTCCGTTGCTGCGTCCGGCGATTCTCTCCGCATCCACCCTGGTGCTGGCGAAGTGCATTGGTGAGTTCGGCGCAGCCTATGTGATCGGTCTGCCGGTGAACTTCTCTGTGTTGTCCACAAGCCTTTATCAATCCATTAACACACGGCAGACCGGTGTCGCGGCAGTTCTGGCGGCAGCCCTCATCCTCATCGGTGCAATCGGACTCTTCGTGGATTACCTCTTCCTCCGCAATGCACGGAAATATGTCACCATTACGGGCAAGGGAAACAGCTCCCGCGTCACTAGCCTCGGTACCTGGCGCCCCCTTGCCACCACCGCTGCGGCGCTGGCCTTCTCAGTCTCCGTGATTCTTCCCCTCGGCACACTCCTGCTATCCACTATCATGCGTACCCCCGGGCTGTTCGAGTTCTCTAATTTCACCCTGGACTATTGGATCGGCACCAACCTTCCCACCCAGGCATTCCGTGAGGGCCTACTGATCAATGACAAACTCTGGTCAGCCCTATGGAACACGGTATGGATCGCAGCGATCGCCGCCGCCATGGCCGCCGTGATGGGCATGCTCACCGGTTATGCAGTCACCAGAACAACATCTTCACCTCTGGCCAACTTCCTCAAGCAGCTGGCATTCATCCCTTATCTGGTGCCTGGCATCTCTTTCGCAGTGGCCTACTTGTCCCTGTTCGCGGTGCAGCGCGGACCTATCCCGGCGCTCTATGGAACCACGTTCATCCTCATCCTGATCCTGGCGGCCGATGAGGTACCCTTCGCCTCCCGTTCAGGGATCAGCTCCATGATGCAGCTGGGCAAGGAATCAGAGGAGGCCTCCCTCAACTCCGGTGCGTCATGGACCCGGACCATGCGCAAGATTGTCTTTCCCATTCAGAAATCCGCCCTGGCAGCAGCATTCGTCCTACCATTCATCTCCGCCACTCAGTCCCTGTCACCGGTGATCATCCTGGCCACCCCGGAAACTAATTTGCTCACCACCTTGTCCATGAACCTGGTTGATTACGGCTACACCCATGCCGCCAACGGTGTCACCCTGATCATCTGCGTGGTGGCGCTGCTGGGCATGGTGATCACCCGCAAGGTGCTCAAGGTGGATATGGGCAAGGGGATCTCATGACCCACGCACCACCGGCGCGTGCCGGCCCAAGACACCCCAGACACCCAGAGCACAAACATCCAGGCCCCCACAACAACTCCACCCCACCTCTTCCAAGGAGCACCCCAGCAATGAAGGCTAAGCACCTCATTACCACGACCGCCCTCGCTGTCACCGCCATCACCCTCACGGCCTGCGCCCCGAGCACCACCGAGGCAGACACAGAGAATGGCGCCACCACCAACGCCGCGTCCGTGGAAACCACCATTGAAGACATCGACATTGAAACCCTGCTGGAAGCAGCAAAGAACGAACCAGCACTGAATGTGTATGACGGCACCTCCAAGATCGAGGAGATCGCCGAGAACTTCGCAGATCACTACGGACTGGAGATCACCGGTGCCAAGGCGGATGCCTCCGAGATCACCGAGATGATGATCCGTGAGCATGAGGCCGGCAACATCCAGAGTGACGTCTTTGCCCTGTCCGACCTGGCGGCAGTGAACAATGAGCTGCTGGCCAACGGTAGCGCCATCGCGTGGCTGCCTGCGGATATCGCAGAGAACATGGATGAGTCTGCCATCAACCCACCAGTGGTCATCAATGATCCGTCGCTGTTCGCCTACAACGGTGCTGTTCATGATGTCTGCCCGGCAGAGAACATCTGGGAGTTCACCGATGCGGAGTCCGGTCTGCGCCTAGCTATGCAGGACCCACTGAATGATTCCGGTTCCCTGGACTGGTTCTCCCAGATGTCCCAGTTCGCCGCTGATGAGTTGGAGACCTCCTACGCTGATTATTTCGGTGAGGAATTCTCCGGAGACGATGTGGCTGAGGAGTTCGTGGCCAAGCTCGCATCCAATGATCCACTGCTGACCAAGTCCTCCGAGGAGGCGTCTGAGGCTGTCGGTGCACAGGGTCAGACCGACCCACCGATGGGTCTGATTTCTTCTGCCAAGTTCCGCAACAATGAGGAGCTGGGTTATGACCTCGCTGCCTGCGACACCTTGGAACCATTCGTGGGTTATGCCAATCCGAAGGCCATCGTGATGGCTGCGGGTACAGATTCCCCGAACGCGGCGAAGCTTTTCATCCACTGGATGTACACCCAGGATGGCATTGAGCCACAGATCGCTGACGGCAAGATCTCGACCAACTCTGAGATCGTGCAACCGGAGGATCCAGCCAATGTTGGTGAGCTCACCGACCGCATCTTCACCTTCGATGGTTCTGGTGTGGACAATGACTGGGCCAACCGTGAGAACTGGTCCGACGTGTGGCGCATGAACTCCTAATGCCCACACACTAATAATCACGAGAACTGAGAAACCATGCCCACCATTGAATTATCCAGGCTGACCAAGACATTTCAACGCAATCAACCCCCGGCTGTTGATGGCATTGATCTGCGCATCGAGGACACCGAGTTGTTGTGCCTGCTCGGCCCGTCGGGCTGTGGCAAGACCACCACCCTGCGGATGCTGGCAGGTCTGGAGAGTGTCACCTCAGGTTCAATCACTGTGGGTGATCAGGTGTGGGATGATTCGGCCAAGGGGATAGCGGTGCCGGCGAACCGTCGACAAGCGCCCATGGTCTTTCAGTCCTACGCGCTTTGGCCGCACCTCACCGTCGCCGAGAACGTGGCCTTTGGCCTCAAAACCGCTGGCATTGCGGCGGCGGAGCGCACCGGGCGCGTCCGGGAGGTACTGAGCACGCTGTCCATCGACTCCTACGCCGACCGCTTCCCGGCTGACCTCTCCGGTGGCCAGCAGCAGCGTGTTGCCCTGGCGCGCGCGCTGGCGCTGCGCCCTGAGGTGATGCTTCTCGACGAACCCCTCTCCAACCTGGATTCCCAACTGAGGCTACGCATGCGTGCGGAGTTACTTGATCTGCACCGTGAAACCGGCACCACGATGGTGATGGTGACCCATGATCAGTGGGAGGCCATGACGCTGTCCACCCGAATCGCGGTGATGAATGAGGGCCGGATCGCCCAGGTGGGAACACCACACGAGATCTACACCGATCCACAGAGCCGCTTCATTGCCCAATTCATCGGTAACCCACCGATCAACATGGTGGAACTGAACGATCCCGGCCCCCTAGCCATCCAGCTGCGACACTATCTTGAGGCCCACTGGGGCCAAGACTTGGCTCAACAGGTGGCCGCGGTGGGTATCCGCCCGGAAGACATCCGGCGCAACACCACTCCCACCCCGGGAGCCCTTACTGTGGATGCCACCGTTGTCTCCGCGGCGCCCACCGGCGGTTCCTGGATCGTGGAGACACAGGTGGGTGGCGATGCTGCCGGCACCACTAACCGCCTGCACAGTTCACTGCTCCACGCCCCAGACGCCCGGGCTAACGATCCCATCACCCTCATTGTTGATGACCGTAAAATTCTTCTATTCGACTCCACCGGCCACCGCATCACCCCTTAGGAACCTATGCCCACCTCTCTCATCACCCCCCGCGCCCTGCTTCTTGATTTCGGCGGCGTCATCGCCACCACAATCAACGTCTCAGGCTGGGAGGATTCCCTGGCCACCAAGGTCATTGACCTGCTGGTCCAAGCACAGCTGAACCCACCTTCCCGCGAGATTATCATCGCTGATATCCAGGCCGGCCGTGCCGCTGACAGCCACTGGAAGAACGCCATGTCCAGGCTCCGTGCACCCCAGGAACTGACCTATGAGCAGTTCTGGTGCGAATTTGTCGCCTGCGACTGGGATGACCAGGCCCGGGAAGTCCTGCGCGAACACGCCGCTGAACTCTGCCTGGAAATGGGCCGTGTCCGCCAGCGTCGTGAACTGCGCCCAGGCATGATCGAGCTGCTCGATTACTGCGATGAGCACAGAATCTCCGTCGCCATCGCCTCCAATGCACTCAGTGGGGAAGTCCACCGCGAGTTCCTGGCCAGCCTCGGGCTGAGCAACCGCTTTGTTGCAGAGTGCTACAGCGACGAACTCCGTGTCCGTAAACCCAACCCTGCCCTCCTGGAGACGGCTGCGGCCCGATGTGGTGTCCCCATCGGGGAGTGCTGGTATGTAGGCGATACCGTTGACAGGGATGTTGTTGCAGGTCAGCGCGCCGGGGTGGGTGCCAACATCACCATGGAGGTCTGCACTGCGGGCAGTCCACTGTATCCCTCCCTGACCTGGTTGAAAGCTGATGCCGTGGTCGCGGATCCCCATGAATTACTGTCCCTGCTGCAGACACGCGTTGGTGCAGTCAGGCTATGAACCCGAGGGTAACCATCATTGATGTTGCGAAGGCTGCCGGAGTATCCAAATCCACTGTCTCTGCGGCGCTCACCAACAATCCCACGGTCAATACCCAAACCAGGGAAAAGGTCCTGGCCACGGCCACTGAACTGGGATACCGCCCCAACAGATTAGCCCGTTCGCTGGTGCAGAAGAACAGTGGTGTGATCGGCATCGTCGTCCGGAACCTACGCAATCCCTATTACGTGGACGTTGTCGGTGGCATCGAACAGGCTTGTGATGTCCACGATCTCATGCCGATCATCAGCCACAGCCGCGATAGGGCAGAGGTGGCATCATCTGCCATTGATCAGCTATTGGAGCTGCAGGTCCAGGGCATCATCGTCATCTCTTCCCGGGTCAACATGGAGACTGTACGCGCGGCTGCTCAATCCGTCCCGGTGGCGGTGATCGGTCGGTTCAGTGATGATATCGGTGGGTTATTCAACATCGTCGGTGATGATCATGCCGGTGGTCGTGTCGCCACTGCCCATCTGGCCGATCTTGGTCATGAACGGATCGCCTATGCTACGTCCTCCACACGGTTGGCCGCCCTCTGCAGGCAGACCGGGTATGAGGATGAGCTGAGCAGCCGTGGTCTGACGTCTTTCGTCGCGCAGGTTGAGCACCCTCGGGAGACGGTGGTCGCACTGCGCCAGGCGGGTATCACGGCCGTGGTGGCGCACAATGATGTCACCGCTGTTGCCCTCATGAACGCAGCACATGAAGAGGGGATCGAACTTCCCCGCGAGATGTCGATCGTGGGTTATGACGACACGACCCTGTGTAATTCCGCACGCCCCACCCTTACCAGCATTCAGCAACCACAGCAGGAGATGGGCAGGTTGGCGGTGGAACACTTATGGTCGGTCAGTCAGGGTGAGCAGGTGGATCTGGGCAGGGTCGAACTGCCCCCCACGCTGACGGTGCGCAGATCCACCATCGCTATGTGACCAGGAATGGCACGACGGGGGGAGCACCATAGCTTCCCCCTCTGCACTCAGGCAGTCTCGAACGCGACTTTCAACTGCCGGCCGATGTGCCGACGAGCGACCTCAGCATCCCCAATGACACCACCAAGGTAGACGAAGGGGTGCACCTGACCGGCAAACTGGACAAGGCTTACCGAGTTGCCAGCTTCCCACATGGCTCGTCCATATGCATGACTTTCCGCTACCAGAGGGTCACACTCAGCGACCACGATCGTGGCGGGGGCCAATCCTGTCAGATCATCATTACGCAGTGGTGAGATTCTTGGATCAGTTCGGTCAGTGTCCCCGGTGTACTGATCGACGAAGTAGGTCATGTCCCGGGCCGTCAGGTAGTGCCCTTCGCCGTAGGTCGCGTAGGAATCGGTGTTCATTCCCGCAGGGTCGGTAACCGGGTATATAAGCACCTGGTGCAGTGGGGCCGGGTCGTGATTCCGTAGCTGCTGAGCAATGACAGCCGTAATGTTTCCTCCGGCACTGTCACCTCCTATGGCCACCTTTTCTGCGTTGATCCTCAGTCCAGATTCATCGTCCAGAATGGCGGTGACTACGGCTGTCGCATCATCAATGGCGGCGGGGAACGGGTGCTCGGGAGCGAGCCGGTAGTCGACGCTGACAGCAACCGCACCGGCCTCAGCAGCGAGCATCCTCACCGTGGTGTCCGCAAGATCAAGGGTGCCCATGACCCAGCCTCCACCGTGGAAGTAGACCACGCAGGGTAAGGATTCCTCGGATTCGAAGGGGACATAAACCCGTACTGGGACACCGGCGATCTCGGTGTCACGCACTTCATGCATGGCTACCGGTTCACCGGTGAGGGGGATCGCCTGGGCAAGATCAATGCGGTTCTGCTCCGCTGTCTGGGTATCCAGGGGTGGAGAATCGGCGGTGATATCGAGGAATTTCTGGGCATCGGGATGAACTGACACGGTTACTCCTGAGTGAATCGAGTCGATGATGAACGGTGTCCGCGCCATCTTAAGTCGCACCGGCTTAACTATGCTCAAATTTTTGATTTATCCCACCAGTGTGGTCGCTGGTTCAGCTTCACCTGAACTAACCTTGGAGCAGCACAGGAACCCTACCCATCAGGTTCCACTTACCGTTCCTGTTCTTCTACGCTGCGGTAACTCCCCAGCCCAGCCTAGAACCGGATGAAACGCCTCCCCAGACGAAGGAGTAGATCACCCATATGACTTCCCAAGAGGGCAGGTCCGACGCTGCCCACGCCCAACCCGCACGCACTCTCCTTGTCGGTTGCGGGCGCACCGCCACGCGCCTGGGGGAGAACCTCGTGGCCAGTGGTGGGGAGGTGGTGGCACTTCGTCGCACCACCGATGAACTTCCCGCCTCTTTCACAACATTGTCGGTGGATCTTCTTGAACCGGTGGAGCAGCAACTACCCGAGGTGGATGCGATGGTCATCACCCTCACCCCTGGGATGAATCAGCCCCCGGACCATCCAAACGGGTACCTGGATGCGCTTAATCACCTTGCCCACGCCCTGCCCAACATCCCTGAACGGGTGGTGTTCGTGTCCTCCACCAGAGTGTTTGAAGGCAAACCAGGGGAGCAGGTGCTCACCGAGAAAGACGCCCCAGCACCAATAACACCCAGGGGCGAGACCCTGCTGGAAGCGGAACAGGCAGCCACATACCTGTTCAACGCACACATCGTGCGCCCCGCGGGGATCTATGGGCCGGGCCGCGAGATGATGATCCGGAAGGTGGTGAACCAGACCCCGGTCCACTACGCGCAGCGAACCAACCGCATCCACGAGGTGGATCTGGCCCGCGCCCTGGAAGTCATGCTCACGCTGGATGCTCCACCCCGACTTGTCCACGCCGTGGATCAACAGCCTGCAACCATGGGAGAGGTGGTCACGTTCATCGCTGATCAACTCGGGTTACGCCCACCTCCGGCGCTCCAACCTGAGGAGGCCGGCGGCACCGTCCTTGGTGGTGGATTACTCCTTGAGACACTCGGCTCCCTGCGCTATCCCACCTTCGAGGCGGGTTACCGTTCCATGATCACTCAATAGCGAAAGCCCCTCATCAGAGGGACGGTGGGGATAAAGGGGTTGCGTCGATAAGCACACCGCCGCACATCGCCGCGCACCGCAGCGGCGGCACGCTCGACGCACCCATGCGTTCCGGTTCAGCCGTGGCGGAAGCACCGATGGTGCACCCGTCAGGCATCAAACTTGGAATACGCCTGTTCACACCGTGGAGCTGGGCTAGGGTCACGTGTCTATAGCAACGTCCTAGATGAGGAGCTTCACGTCCATGACCGCTGTCTCGCAGTCGGCTCTCCCCACCCGTCAGAACACCGGGAACGCAACGTGGATCGTCGTGGTGGTCTGCGGTGTGATTGCAGCGATGCACATCTGGAAACTGCCCAGCGCACTCTCGGAGGTCCAGGCCGATCTCACCATCAGTTTGGTGCAGGCCGGACTGTTGCTGGGGTTGGTGCAGCTGGCGGGAATGCTCGGCGGAATCCCGGCATCCATCATCAGTGAGCGCGTGGGGCTGCGCCGAACCATGGCGCTCGGCTTGGGCCTGCTGGTGGTGGGCACAGTGATCAGTGCCCTGGCCAGCACCTCGGAGGTGATGATGGCCGCCCGCGCTCTGGAAGGCATCGGGTATCTCGCGGTAACCGTGGTGGCTCCGGCATTGATCCGTCGAGAGACCCCGACCAGCCGGTTGACCATCGCGCTGGGCGCGTGGGCCGGGTTCCAGGGGATGGCCACCTTCATTGCTGTGCTGGGCAGCTCACTGCTTCTTCAGGTCACTGATTGGCGCATCTGGTACTGGATGATGGCTGCGATCACTGCCGTGGGGATTCCACTGTTGTTGAAATACACGGTCCGGGATCCCCAGCGAGAAGGTGGGGTGGGAGCAGCTTTCCACCGCGTGTGGGTAACCATGCGCAGCTGGAAGCCGTGGGTCGCCGGTGCGGTCTTCGCCTGCTACACCCTCCAGTGGACAGCCGTGATCGGATTCCTGCCCACCGTCTATCAGGAATACGGGATCGGAACCGTGCTGGGCGGGGCGTTGTCCGCGGTCGCCGGTGGGGTCAACGCGGTCGGCGCGGTGCTGGCCGGATTCCTGCTTCAGCGCGGATTTTCAGTTCGACCGCTGGTGATCACTGCTTTCCTGGTCATGGGCATCACGTCCTTCGGTGTCTATGCCGTGGACTGGTCGACAATCCCTGGGACATTCATTGCGCAGTTCATCCTGGTCTGTATGTTCTCCATGATCGGCGCCCTGATCCCCACCTCCATGTTCCGAGTCGCCGTGGATCTGGCCCCGACCGGGGGTTCAACGCCCGCCGTGGTCGGCCTCATGCACCAGATGCAGAACTCCGGTAATTTCCTCGGCCCCATTCTGTTGGCATGGTTGGCCGCCCAGGCACAAGGCTGGCACACCTCCTGGTGGCTCACGGCCTCAGCTGGCATCCTCGGCATCGCTTTGATCATGCTCTTCTCCGAGAAACGCTTGGGCGTTTCCATAAGCGGGAGTTGAGCCAGCCGGCCATGCCTTAAAACTGGACCAAAGGCCAAAGGGCCGGGTTCCTGGGAACCCGGCCCTTTAATGCTTTACGACGTTGATTCTCACGCCTTAATTAGCGCACGTCGATAAACTTCTTTGCCACCCAATTCTTGGAGGCGATGATCACGATACCGATGATGATCGTGACCACACCGACGGTGATGAAGAAGGTCTTCTCAGCACCTGCATCGGTGGGATCGTAGTAACCACCCAGCGTGCCGGAAAGTGACGTACCCATGGACACCGCCATCAACCAGACCGCGAACATGCGGGACTGGAAGGCCTGCGGGGCAACCTTGGTGGCCAGGGAGTTACCAACAGGGGAGAGCAGCAGCTCAGCGATGGTGAACAGGAAGTACACCCAGATAATCAGCACCATCGGGGTGGAGTTCGCGGCACCTCCTGCAAACGGGAGGAAGAAGAACAGCGCGCAACCGATGACGATGTTGGCCACACCGAATTTCACGGCCGTGGACCACTGCTTAGATCCCAACTTGGTCCACAGGGTGGCGAAGATGCCGGAGAAGATGATGATGAAGATCGGGTTGAAGGAGTTGATCAACCCTGGTGGCAACTCCAGGCCGAGGAGGTTGCGGTCCAGACGGGCATCGGAATAGACGGCCAGCACGGTGAATTGGGTCTGGAAGATGGCGAAGAACAGCACACCACCAATGAACATGGGGATGAAACCGAGCAGGCGGGACTTCTCAGCAGCCGAGGTCAGCGGGGAGGAGTACATCTGGAACAGCAGTCCCACGGCGGCGATCAGGGCGATGGCGGCGGTGATATTGGACAGCCATTCCAGCTTGATCAGACCCGTGGCGATGAGGATGACCACGCCGGCCACAACAGCAACGGCGCCACCGATCCACTTCGGGTACTCAGACTTGGGCAGTGGGTTGGGGATCTCATGTCCTGCGGCGCCGATGGTGGTCTTGCGCATGATGATGTACTGGATCAGGCCAGCAGCCATACCCACGGCGGCAATACCGAAGCCCCAGTGGAAGCCACCCCAACCCCAGATGGCGTTGGTGATCAGTGGGCCGAAGAGGCCACCGATGTTCACACCCATGTAGAAGATGGAGAAACCGGCATCGCGGCGGGTGTCGGTGTGGGAGTAGAGCTGTCCCAGTACCACCTGCGCAGCGGTTTTCACACCACCGGAGCCCAGACCAATGAGGACGAGGCCGATGGCGAGGCCCACATAACCAGGGATGAGTGCCAGTGCCACGTGGCCGACCATGACCACGATGGCGGAGTAGAAGAGGGTCCGTTCAGACCCGAAGACGCGGTCCGCAAGGAATGATGCGACCAATGAGGTCATGTAGACGAAACCGCCATAGGCGCCCACGATGGACAGGGCCGCGGTTTGCTCCATACCCAGTCCGCCATTGGTGACGGAGTAGTACAGATAGAAGGCGAGGATGGACTGCATGCCGTAGAAGCTGAAACGCTCCCACATTTCCACGCCGAAGAGATTGGCCAGGCCCCATGGCTGGCCGAAGAATTTCTTTTCACGGTGAGCTTCAGCAACTGCCACTCCAGTTGAGGAGTGGGAAGGTTCTGGTGGCACACCGTCATTTGTGAGATCGGTGTTCATTCTGATCATCGTTCCGCAGATCACAGCCCGAATCCAATCCTGACCACTGGTTATGTTGCGGAAACACCACCTGCCTCAGCGGCCTGAAATTAACTATGTTTCACGTGAAACATAGCCATCCCACACCATGGGACGGCCCACCACCCCCGATATTCATGACACAAGAAGGGCTACATGTCTTTTTTGCACCCCACAATCCCACAAAGCTGCCACGTCGGTGCGGATAAATGCCCGATATTGGTGACGGGAGTGTCAAAACTACCCATTTTCACCCAACCCCGAAACCACCCAGCCACATGGTCCCCGAACGTGATCCATGGCAAAAAGGAGAGTGAGTTTCAAATAAGTCACACTTAATAGCGGCACAGAAGGACGCAGGCAAGCCGCAGATGCGCATTCCCCCACCCCGCTTGGGGATGTTTTTTCATTGGGGAAGCCTGCGCAGGCGACACCTTCCCCACAATCACTGGATAGATATCTAGATATTCCGGCACGCTGCACGCACTCTTCCACGCTGCCGGAGTAGACACCTCCAGGCCCTACTGTCCCTCCAGCCACTCACGCACCTCGCGGAACCTGAAGAGATCGCCGAAACCCTGGTCTTCCTCACCTCTGACGCGGGTTCCCACTACACAGGTCAGATCCTCTCGCCCTCCGCGGGCGCGTACCTCGCTGGTTAGTCCCACGTTTCCTCGAACCTCGTTGCTCACAAACGAACGAACACGCCCCGAAACCCTTCAAAACCAGCTCAAAACACCCCCTTTGTTCGTCTGTGAGCAAAACCCCAGCACACCCCTTGACTGCAACCTGTGTGGGGCACCCACACGCGTCGCAAAGCATGACCCACCCCGCGTACACCTAAACCCCACCGCCACAGGTGCAAACCAGCGACAGCGGGGTAGGGGGATAAAACAACCTACTTGTTGTCGGCGCTCAGCCAGACGGAGGTGAACGGCGCGTTGGAGGCAACAGCGTCACGTACGGCCTGGGTAACCACGCGCTTGGCGGTGGCCACGGCATCAACCACGGTGGCGTTCTTGGCCAGCTCGGCGGTGATGACGGCGGCGAAGGTGCAACCGGCACCGGAGACGCGGTCCTCGCCGATCTTCGGTTCGGAGAACACGTGGTAGTTGGAGCCGTCGAAAAGGACATCGATGGCGTCCTCGCCGGGGAAGTCCATGCCACCCTTGACCACGACATACTGCGGGCCCTGCTCATGGATGAGACGGGCTGCTTCCTTCAGGTCATCGAGGGTTTCCAGCTTCTCCACACCGGAGAGGGTGACGGCCTCGAAGTTATTAGGGGTGATCACGGTGGCCTGTGGCAGCACCTTGGCGCGCAGGGCGGTGTCGGTGTCCAGCGCGGCACCGGGTTCCTGGCCCTTGCAGATCAGGACGGGATCCAGCACCACGTGCCGGAACTTATTCTCCTCCAGGGCACCCGCGACGGTGTCGATGGTTGCCGGGGTGCCCAGCATGCCGATCTTCACCACATCCAGATCATGGGCGCCGGTGGCTGCCTCGATCTGGTTGGCAATGACCTGAGGATCCACCGGCACGAAGCGGTGGTTCCAATCATTCTTCGGGTCGAAGGCGACGATGCACGTGATGGCACCTAGCCCATAGACATCCAGCTGCTGGAATGTCTTCAGATCGACCTGGATACCGGCGCCGCCGGTTGCCTCTGAACCTGCAATAACAAATGCGTAATTGACCACCCACACAAACTTACGAGGTTTTCCCCGATATGGGAACAATTGCCCCCGTTAATTTCCTCACCCGTAAACTCAGGCCCCATGAGCAAAGTTATCCATGTGCGTACTGAAATCGAAATTCCCGGCAACCCCTCAGCCATCCACGTCGCAGAGATGAGGGAGCTTGACCGCGCAACATCTGAGTCCCCGGCCCTCTGCACCATGGTGCGCATCATTGAACTCGCCGGCACCGGTGCCGGCGAGACCGTCACCGGCGCCGGTGTGATCGGCGGCAACCAGGTGGGTCTGGCCGCCGAACCCAATGAGACCGTTCCACACCCGGATTCCTACGCTGATTTCCCCGATATCAAGGCGAAAATCATCACTGCCGAGGAGTTCGAGGGACTGTGGGTGGAGGCCATCACCAAGTTCCCTCAGGTGGCCTGATCATCTAGCTGCTGAGGGAGGACCCTGTCGCGCCGCCACCAACACCGGGCCCACCGGTCCCACCGGCGCAGCGGATGATCGGTTCATAGGCCTTCTCCAGCACCTCATAGCCATCGCTGGCCAACAGATCGATGTTCCTCTGGGCCTTGGTGCTGAACTGACCGCGGGGGACCAGGTTGATCAGTTGGAGTTCCTCCACCATGTGGGTGGCGCGACTGGTGGTGATCAGCAGTGGCTCCCCATCAGGACGGAAATGGCTGCCCCTCATCGTGGCCGCCTCGGTCGCCACAGTCAGGGACATGGAGTACTGGAACCTCACGATGTCGAAGATCTCATTGTTTCTAAACCCCGCTCGTTTCGCGGCGTTATTCACTCGCTGGGCGGCACCGTTGACCTGGGTGCCCCGGAAATCCCTGACGGAGGTGAAATCGCGTTTCCCCCAGTTATTGAAGACATGGTTGGTGATGGCCGCGATATCGTGGACATCACTCAACGGGATGTCCCTATGCAGAGCCCAATAGGAATCAAGGAGGGCAATTTCCAGTCCCTCCTGCACCTTGAGCTTTTCCTTGTCTTCCTTATCGAAGCTGATGGCACAGATTCCCTCCATGATCTCCAGGTCATAGGCCTGGGCCGCGGGGGCGGTGATCGCACCCAGGAGAAGTCCTGAGGTGGCGACGGTAGCGAGGGCGGCAAGGAGGGAACGGCGGATACTCATCAAGGAAACGGTCCTTAAAGACGGTTGAAAAAAAGACAGGGGGCACCAGTCACGGCACCCCTCGGCTAAAAATTTTCCTCATCGTATCGTAGTATCGCTACATCTGTCAGTCCCTCCCGGGTCAGATGGCGAAAGTTGATACATCAGCCACCCCCACCAGAAGGCTAGAACACCAGGTTCACCAACATCATGTAGGCCACGGTTCCCCCCACGATGGACAGACCTGCGGACCGACGCCACCAGTGCAACAGGGCGGTGACGGACACCGCGATCAGCGAGGCTGCGATACCGCCGGGTTCACCCGTCTGGGAGAACAGGGTGTAGATGACCAGCACCACCATCACGCCCACCGGCATGGTTCGGCCCAGCACCGCCATGAGCTGGTTGTTCTTCACCCCGCGCATGGCCGCAAACGGGAAGAGGCGGAGCAGCACGGTGATGATGGCGACGGGAATCAACACCGCCGCCACCTGCCCCGGGCTGACCCCGATGGGGAGTCCGTAATCACCCATTCTCGGGTGTCCTCAGTTCCATCCTGCGGTCCAACCCTTCGAAACGGAACCGGAACAACAGGATGACAAAGTAGACGGTCAGGGCGATCACGAGCATCTGCCCGGGCGCCACCAGACCGGATATCAGTGCCAGCACCACGGCTGTCAGCGGGAGGGACCAATCCTTGTTGTTGCGGAACGCCTCCCAGGACAACACCACAAATAATGCGGTGAGGGCGAACTCCATGCCACGCACACCCTCTGGAAGGGCCTGGCCTGCCACCGCCCCGATGATGCCGGGGATCACCCACAGCGACTGGCACACGATCTGGATGGTCAGTGTGCGGGTGCCACTGATCGCTCCGGGTGGCCTGGCGGAGGCGATGGCATAGGCCTCATCGGTGAGCGCATAGGTGGAATATGCGCGGCCGGGCTTCGAGGTGATGCTGTTGCGGGGAAAGGTCAGGCCGTAGAAGATATGGCGGAAGTTCACCATGAAACCGGTGAGCAGGGCAGAAAAAGGCCCCACACCGGCGGAGATCAATCCGATGGCTAGATATTCCATGGAACCTGCGTAGATCACCACCGAGAAGATCGGTGTCCACCACCAGGCATAACCGGACTGGACCATGAGCAGCCCGAAGGCCAGACCCAGGGGGATCAGTCCCAGACCGACCGCACTGGTCTCCCTGATCCCACCGCGGATCTCCCGAAGCGTTTCCGAACTCACAGGCATCGAGCTTTCCGGCCCCCAAGTGATGGGGCCCTCTAATTGTCCGTCGGGTCCGAAGGGTAGGTGGAGTAGAGGGGTAGTGGCATCGGCTGTCGACGCATCACATCACCCCAGACATCCACGCGTCCCGGCGCGAGGATATCGGATGGAAGCGCAGGTGCGACAAACCAGTCACCCTGTTCGATCTCGCGGTTCAGCTGTCCGGGTGCCCATTCGGCGTACCCCGCGAAGAACCGCATGCCTTCGAGATCGCCCTTGACATCTGAGGGTGGGACTCGCAGATCCACGTGCACCAGGCGGTTGGCCAGTTTGTTGAAGGGACTGGAGGCACCGATGTCCACGCCGGGTTTGGTCACGCCGAGTCCCACCACTGCCTGCTGGCTCAGGGGACCTCCGATGTAGAGTGCCTGTGGCTTGGCGGTGAGGTCTGTCCATTCGGGCAGGACATTGGCCACGGCGAGGTCGCTGCGGGCGGCCAGGTTCACACCGAAGGTGGTGGTGTGGGAATGTTCGATGACGAGCACCACACTGCGGTTGAACTCCTCGGAGGTCAGGTCCGGTGCGGCGACCAGGAGCATCCCGGGGGCAACCTCATTGCGCTCCAGGGCGTTGAAGAGTCGGTCTGCATAAAAATCACTCATCTTGTTCTCCTTCCCACCATGCCTTGAGCTCAGCGATGGCATCATCACGCTCGAGCGGTCCACGCTCGAGTCGCAGTTCCTTGAGGAAGCCCCAGGCTTTACCCACCTCGGGTCCCGCTGGAATGTTCAGAATCTCCATGATCTCATTGCCGTCCAAATCAGGGCGCACCCGTGCGAGATCTTCGCGGGCGGCGATATCGGCGATCCGCTCCTCCAGATGATCGTAGGTGGCCTGGAGGCGCTGTGCCTTCCTTCTATTCCTGGTGGTGCAGTCAGCGCGGACAAGTTTGTGCAGGCGGGGGAGCAGGTCACCGGCATCGGCGACGTAGCGTCGCACGGCGGAGTCTGTCCACTGGCCTTCACCGAAGCCGTGGAAACGCATGTGGAGGAAGACCAGCTGGCCCACCTCGGACACCATTTGTTTGGAGTACCGGAGTTTGCGCATGCGCCTGCGCACCAGTTTGGCACCGACCACCTCATGCTGGTGGAAGCTGACGCGGCCATCCTCGCTGAAGGCGCGGGTATCCGGCTTGCCGCAGTCATGCAGCAGCGCCGCCCAGCGCAGAACCAGGTCGGGGGATTCCTCCTGATCGATGGCCTGACGCATCACCTGGAGGGAGTGTTGGTACACATCCTTGTGCTGCATGTGCTCATCCTGGGTCATTTGCATCGCGGGGAGCTCGGGGTAGATCACCTCGGCGATGCCGGTGTCCACCATGAGGTCAATGCCATCCTCGGGGCGTTTGCCCAGGATCATCTTGTCTAATTCCACCTGTACGCGTTCGGCGGTGATGCGGCTGATCTGGCTGGCCATCTCCGTCATGGCCACCACCACGCGATCGGCCACGGTGAAACCCAGTTGGGAGACGAAGCGGGCGGCGCGGAGCATGCGCAGCGGATCATCGTTGAAGGACTGTTCCGGGGTGGCCGGGGTGTCCAGCTGCTTATGGAGCAGATCCTGCAGGCCACCGACGGGGTCGTGGAAGGTCAGTTCCCCTTCACCGTTGATCTCCACGGCCATGGCGTTGACTTTGAAGTCCCGGCGGATGAGGTCGCCGTCGAGGGTGTCACCGAAGGTGACCTCGGGGTTGCGCGAATTTCCGTCATAGATATCGGAGCGGAATGTGGTGATTTCAATCTGTTTGCCGTGTTTCTCGGCGGACAGGGTGCCGAACGCGATGCCGGTATCCCACACCACATCGGCGTAATCATCCAGAATGGCGCGGGTCTGTTCGGGACGGGCGGAGGTGGTGAAATCGAGGTCATGACCCAGGTCGCCTAAGAAGGCATCCCGGACCGAACCACCCACCAGATACAGGGAATGACCCTGTGCGCTGAAGGCTGCGGCCAGTGGTGTGAGGATGGTGGAGAGGTCCCCGATTGCCTGGTGGGCGCGCGCCATGAGTGCGAGACGGTCCACCTGGGGGTCCGTCTCTCGGTTCTGAGCATCCTGGGAATTCACGGATCTGAGTCTACCCAGTGACCCTGCCGCGGAACATAATGCGGAACACAATACTGTCCCTCGCCGGGGATCGGGTGGTTCATTAATACCGATTGCCGGGTGATCACGATACGATTACACAAATGAGTGACGTGAAGCCAGAGGGGACTACCAGCGGGGCGCCTAAACGTAGGCGCCGCCGCCGTTCTCGTCGCCCTTCAGGTCAGAACCAGAATCCACGCAGCACGCAGGATCAGCAGCAGGCGGGCGGGGAGAACACCGGCAAGTCCCGTGCCCCCTCCGATAATGCCACTGGCACCGAGGGCGCCAAGGGTGCCACAGCCAACCCGAACCGTCGCAAGCGGTCACGTCGCCGTGGCCGCACTGGCGGCGGTGGAAACACCAGCGGCAGCAACTCAAGCAGCAACTCAAGCAGCAACTCAGGCACCGCCGGCACCGGCACCAGCCAGCAGACCACCGCAACCCCCGGGACCAGGGGGGAGGGCAGGTCAGGGGGGCGTCGTAAAGCATCGAACCAGCGACGACGCCCGCACCGCGGCAACCAGCGGGTGCACCAGGCGGGGCAGCTGTCCCGGATGGAGACCTCCAATGAGACTTCCGCCGGTGGGTTGGTGGTGTCCGGGCTCGCGGAATCGGTGGGCGCGGATAACCAGGTGGATCTGTCGAAGATCTATGTGGCGCTGATCGGGCGGCTGGATCGTCGCGGGCGGTTGTTGTGGTCGATGCCGAAGGGCCATGTGGAACCCGGTGAGGATAAGGCCGCGACCGCTGAGCGTGAGGTGTGGGAGGAGACCGGCATCCACGGTGAGGTCTTCACCGAGCTGGGTGTGATCGATTATTGGTTCGTGTCCGAGGGCAGACGCATCCATAAGACGGTGCATCATCATCTTCTGCGTTATGTTGATGGCGATCTCAATGATGAGGATCCGGAGGTCACCGAGGTGTCCTGGATCCCCGCGAACCAGCTGATTGAACATCTGGCGTTTGCCGATGAGCGCAAGCTCGCCCGTCAGGCGCATGACATGTTGCCTGAATTCGCCCGCCGGGAGAAGGCGGAGGGAAGGGCAACGCCCCGGTGACAGGGAAAGTGACGGCGGACATGCATCCAGCGATGATCCCGGTCAACCCACCGGGAATGCACCCACCTGGAACGCACCCCGCGGGCAGGCTCCCCGTCATACGTCGGCTCGTGGCTGCTGTGACCACGGCCACGTTGGTGGGCGTCAGTGGCGCCTTCGGTGGCGCGCCCGGCATAATTCCCGGCCCAGGCACCGCCCACGCCCTGCCGCTTCCCCTTGCTCCCGATGATCCGGTGGTGGCTGATACCTGGGTTGACCCCTTCGCCCGCACCGATGACCAGAACCACGATGTGGACATTGAGGTCACCGGTTTCAATTTCACCGGCGCGCTCACCCTGGGTGAGAAACTGGTGGTGCAGGTCAAGGTGTCCAATAACACCGATGATGTTCTGGATCAGGTGACCCTGTTGGTGCAGCGCCAGGGTGCCGCCACCAGCAATGTCACTGCCCGCATGGCGCTGGCCGCCGATGGCTTGAACAATTATCCCTATTACGCCACGCAGATGGTGCTCGATGGGACCGTTTCCCCGGGGGAGTCCACCGAGACCACGCTGCGTATCCCCACCGATGCCGATGAGTCCATCACCCTGGCCATCACCCAGCCCGGCACCTACCCGGTGCGCATCGCGCTGTCCGGTCAACTCGACGGCACGGCTACCCACCTGGATTCGCAGCGTTTCCTGCTGCCGGTGAGCGGCGAGCCCGTCCCCGGCGCGGAGGAACCGGGGGGCACCCCGACCACCGTGTTGTACCCCTTCACCGCAACCACCGACGTGCTCGGTGGGGAGACCGGCGAGGCACCTGAGGCGCCCCCGCTGCTGATGGGTTCAGATGCGCTTGCCGGTGAGCTTGCGGCCGGTGGCCGGCTGAGCATGCTTATCGACGCCTTCCTCTCCTCCTCCCCGGATGTCCAGCGGGCCTCATGTCTGGCCATTGATCCGGAACTGCTCAACGTGATTGACCGCATGGCGGGTGGTTACACCATCGCCGAGGAGCGGGGGAGTACCGCCCGGCAGAATCAGCGCCTGCGGGAGTTGTGGACCACCTCCAATGAACCCACCAACACCACCCCGGGCACCGGGACCACCGATGCGTCCGCATTCCTGGAGAAACTCCGTGAAGCTGCCGCCACCACCTGCACCGTGGCCCTGCCCTGGTCCAACACTGATCTGGATGCCGTGACCGCCACCGGCAACCAATGGTTGCTGCGCGAGGCCCTGCAGCGGGGAAGCACCGTCCTGGAGGACATCCTCGGTGTGCCCCCGGTGGACAATGTGGTGATCCCGGGCAGTGGTTATGTCTCACCGGCGACCGCCGCCAACCTCGGATGGGCGGACACCACGAGCCAGGAACTCACCCTCGAGCAGGCCTGGGAGGTGGATTCCGTGACACCTGTGCCCTCCAGTGGACGGGCTGATCAGACCGCCCTGGATGCCCCGGCCTCCACCCGGGCAGGCGCAACGGCAGCCCCGCCCCGGGAACCGGTTCAGGTCCTGGTGGCTGACAACACCGTATGGGCGACACCCTCCGCGGACCGGTTCCACCAGCTGGCCCCCGGCATCACCGCGGTGAGTTATCAAGGCTCCCTGGCCGCCACCCTGGCCACCCTCGGCCCCTCCCCGGAGACCGCCGGATATTCCAACCCGGATTCCCGCTTCGATTTCACCCTGGATTCCCAGGCCGCCCGCACCATGACCGGACAAGGCGCGATCCGCCTGACCGTGGACAACGGTGACGCGGACACCCCGGTGCTCATCATGCCCCCCACCACCATGGCGGCAGAGGATGCCGAGATGCTCCTGGACACCACCGCCGACCTCTTCGACACCGGTGCGGCTGAACCCTTCACCCTCAGCGGATATCTCACGGCCAATGCTCAACAGCGCGAGGATCTGGCCACCGCCACCCAGGTCAACGGGATGCCGGGGGAGACCTCCTTCGGCGCGCCCTTCGATGACGCGTCCGCCATCACCGACACCGAGATCCTCCGCGCCACCCAGCAGGCCACATATATCGATGATCTCACCGGCATCATGTACAACGACGAGGGCATCGTGCTCACCCGTTATGGTTTCAGCGCACCCCTGCGCCAGGATCTGCTGCGCGCCCTGACCACCAGCGGTCGCCGCTCCTACACCGGACACACCACTGCCACCCGCGATGCCGAACAGCTGCTCAATCAAAACCGCGACGCCCTGCAGAAACTGCGCAGCTCCGTGGCATTGCTGCCACCGGGCAATGTGTACACCCGCACCTCCAGTTCCTCCCCGCTGATCATCGTGGCCCAGAACGGACTGCCACTGCCATCAGCAACCCAGATCCTGTACTCCGCGCCGGGTGATGCCCAGGTGAACACCCCGGGCATCGTGCGCATCCCGGCGCGCGGTTCCATCACCCTCCAGATGACGGCCGACCTCCCGGATGACAACCAGCGCACCGACCTCACCGTCTGGCTGGCCTCTGCGGATGGTGCCACCATCAGTGATCCCGTGGAGATCTCCGTGCAGCCACGACCCAATCTGGTGGGCACGGTGGGCATCGTCGCTCTCGGCATCCTGGTGCTCGGTGCGCTGCTGGTGTTCCGGGTGTTCCGGATCAGACGGAAGAAGGGGTCCGCGGGCGACAATGCCCGGACAGCACCACATTCCGCACCCCGTTCTGCACCACCGTCAGCCACAAGAACCGTGGCGCGGCCGATGGCGCCGGGGAACGTGGGGGAGGGGCGTCGTAAAGCATCGCGTTATGTTCCGCGCGGCCACGGGCGCGCTGACGATGGCTCCGGATCGCCCAAACCACCCGGAAACAACTAACGTATCCGTTCAATCAGTCCACATCGACGTGCCCGCCCTTCCATAGGCGGGTGCACGAACAGAATGGTCACCAGTGAGTTCCACTCCGAAAAACCCGGGGCAACGGACGGGACAACGGTCCCGCATCGTCACTCCGACTCCTCCGGCACCCGTGCCGGAGCATCGTAAGAAACAACCACCCCGCAATCCCAGCACCTCCGGGGAGGACCGGTCCGGTCTGAAGAGCGCCCCCTCCGGTGCGACCCCCGTGGGTCATGCCGTCAGCGTCGCTGCTGCCTCCAGTGGTGTTGTCTCCCCGCCGGCTGAGGCCGCACCGGAGACCGTGGCCACCGCGCATGAAGCGGCCCCCGCGGTGGAGTCGGCCGGGGCTGTCGCGTCAGCTGTCGCTGTGAAGTCAACCACTGCGACGTCGACCGCGGCGGGCGGCACCGGTTCAGGCCCTGGCGGTTCAGGCGGCACGGGCTCCGGCACCGGCAGCACCGCCACCGCCGTGGTCGAGCGGAAGGAAACCTCCGATGCCGACGTGGTGCGGTCCACCGGGTCCATGGCTATTGCCACCCTGTTGAGCCGCATCACCGGATTCCTGCGCACGGTGATGATCGGTGCGGCGTTGTCCCCGGCGATCGCGTCGGCGTTCAACACCGCCAACACCCTGCCCAACCTCATCACCGAGATCGTCCTCGGTGCGGTCCTCACTTCCCTGGTGGTGCCGGTGCTCACCCGCGCGGAGAAAGAGGACGCGGACCGCGGCTCCGGGTTCTTCCGACGGCTGCTGACACTGGCGCTGTCGCTGCTGGCTGTGGTCACCGTGCTGTCCGTGGTGGGTGCACCGCTGCTGACGCGGATGATGCTGGACACCGACGGCCAGGTGAACGTGAGCATGTCCACGGCGTTCGCCTACTGGTTGCTGCCACAGATCTTCTTCTATGGACTGTTCGCCTTGTTCCTGGCGGTATTGAACACCAGGGAGATCTTCAAACCCGGTGCCTGGGCGCCGGTGGTGAACAATGTGATCACCCTGCTGGTCCTGGGCACCTACATGGTGATGCCGTGGCGCCTGGATGTGGATGCGCAGGTGGGTCTTTTTGATCCGCAGATCCTGTTCCTCGGGATCGGCACCACCCTGGGTGTGGTGGTGCAGACACTGATCATGGTGCCGTTCCTGCGCCGCGCGGGTGTGGATATGCGCCCACTGTGGGGACTGGATGACCGCCTCAAGCAGTTCGGTGGCATGGCCATGGCCATCGTCGTGTACGTGGCCATCTCCCAGCTGGGTTATGTCATCACCACCCGCATCGCCTCCCTGGCGGATGCTGCGGCACCGTTTATCTACCAGCAGCACTGGCTGCTGCTTCAGGTGCCCTATGGCATCATCGGTGTCACCCTCCTGACCGCGATCATGCCGCGGTTGTCGCGTAATGCGGCGGAAGGTGATGACCGCGCGGTGGTGGCCGATCTGGGTCTGGGTTCCAAGCTGACCTTCATCGCGCTGATCCCCATCGTGGTGTTCTTCACGGCCTTCGGTGTGCCGATCGCCAACGCCCTGTTCCAGTGGGGCGAGTTTGATGCGGGCTCAGCCAACATCCTCGGTTGGACGTTGAGTTTCTCCGCCTTCACCCTGATCCCCTATGCACTGGTGCTGCTGCACCTGCGTGTGTTCTACGCACGTGAAGAGGCCTGGACACCCACCTTCATCATCGCCGGCATCACCGCCACCAAGATCGTGCTGTCCCTGGTGGCCCCGCTAGTGTCCACCTCCCCTGAGCGTGTGGTGGTCCTGCTCGGTGCCGCCAACGGTTTCGGTTTCGTGGCCGGCGCGGTGATCGGTGCGTATCTGCTGCGCCGCAAACTCGGTCTGCTGGGTATGCGTTCCCTGGCCATCACCTCCCTGTGGGCCCTGGGCTCCGCGGTGGTCGGCGCCGGTGTGGCCTGGTTGCTGGGCCTGGGTATCCAGGCGGTGATCGGGGACTGGCTGTTCGGCACCCTGGGATCCGTCGGGTTCCTGATCTACCTGGGTGTGATCGGCGTGGTGTTCCTCATTGTCACCGGTCTGGTCCTGTCCCGCTCCCGCCTGCCCGAGGTGCAGAACCTGGGCAAGGCACTGGCACGTATCCCCGGCGTGGGTCGCTTCATCCGCCCGGATGAGGATCTGTCCCTGGACGTGGGTGAGGCCTCCGAGCGTGAACTGTCCAGCCAGATCATCGTGGCCAATGAGTTCTCCTCCACACCGGTGCCACCACCGATGTCCGCCGGCATTGTCCGCGGCCCCCGCCTGGTGCCGGGTGCACCGGTCTCCGATGGCGAGTTCCGCCTGCTGGCAGATCACGGTGGTGTGCCGGGTGCACGCTTCTGGCAGGCCCGCGACATGGCCACCGGCAGGGAAGTGGCCCTGGTCTTCGTGGACACCTCCGGCAATGCCCCCTATGCACCGCTGACCCCCGCGGCCGCCGCCGGTGTGGCCTATGAGGTGCAGCGCCGCACCAAGAAACTGGCCGCGCTGGACAGCCCCGCGATCGCGCCCAATATCCGCACCCAGGCCTACCGCAATGGTTGCCTGATCGTTGCGGACTGGGTGCCGGGCAGCTCCCTGGCCAAGGTTTCCGAGGAGGGCGCGGATCCACGCGCAGCCTCCTACGCCCTGGCCAACCTCACCGACGCCATGGCCGATGCCCACCAGGCCGGCGTCTCCCTCGGCCTGGACAACAAGTCCCGCATCCGCATCAACACCGACGGCCACGCCGTGCTGGCCTTCCCGGTGGTGCTGCCGGAATCCACCCGCGAGCGCGACACCGCCTCCGTGGCCGCAGCGTTGACCATGCTTATCGACGCCTCTTCCGCACCCGCCGATGTTGCGGTCCTGTGTTCCGAGGCCCGCGCCATCAACGCCGAAGACACGGAATCCCTCCATGCACTGGCGGACGCACTGCGCGATTGTGGCCTGTACAAGGAGGACGAGGAACCGGTCCAGCTCCAGGTGGACAAGGAACGCACCCCACGCCCCGAGAGGCAGTCCGGTTTCGGTGCACCGGAGTATTCCCTGAAGATGATGGCCACCATCGCCATCGTGGTGTTCCTGCTGGTCTCCATGGTGGCTGTGGTGACCGCCTTCCTCACCAGTTTTGTCAGTGGCGACAATGAGGAATCCCCACTCGGATCCGCCGATTCCACCACCGTGTCCGCACCAGCTGAGCAGGAACCGGTGGGACCACCGCTGTACCTCAACCTCACTTCCGCACATGTGTGGGATGAGGGCATGGGTGATGAGGTGGATGTGGTCACAGACGATGACACGGACACCGCCTGGACCTCCACCGGCTCCACCGGCATCCTGGTGACACTGGAAGACCCGACCCAGCTCGCACACGTGGTCCTGACCCCGGGTGCCGGCGCTGATGCCAGCGTCACCTCCACCGTGAAGCTCTTCGCCTTCACAGCCGCAGAACCCACAGCACTGTCCCAGGGCATCGAGGTCGGTGAGCTTGTCTTTTCCTCCCGCAGCCTCGCCCACCGCGTGGCCCAGCCAGATAACCTGCCGGCTGATATCCGTTCCGTGGTGATCTGGGTGGATGAGGTGAACTCCACGGCATCTGATTCTGACTCTGACTCAGACGATGACGAGGCGACCATGCAGATCGCCGAAGTGGAGATGGCCGGCTGGTAAACCGACCATCATGATCGCGGGGTGTCTCCGGGAGCTTTAACAGCACCCAGGGCACCCCGCGATTTTTTATCCCGTCCCTGAATCGGGTGGAAAATCATATGAACAGGGCGCACACCCACCAACCTTGAACAGCAGCTGTGAGCTTGCTGAATTACAAAGGTGTGATGCAGTGCGTCAGCCAAGGGTGGGTGGCAGATACCTCCTCAGCCCACTCTCAGACCCACGACATGGGCCCACACGCTGGACTTTCACACCCGGCAGCACACCTGAAGCGCCCACCAACTGAAGTGTGCATTCTGCACTTCAGGCCACCATGGGCCACCCATACTGGCGGGGCGCGCAACAGCTTTGGACGGGGAAGCGCTGGGACGAGGGGGGAACCAGGATGACAGTGATGCCGGGAGTCAAGCAGCCAGTTGAGTGTGGGGAGGAACCCACCGACGCCGAACTGGTGGCCACCTTCGTCGGGGGAGACCACCGCGCTTTCACCACGATCGTCTCCCGCCACGAAAAGCACCTCAAATGGGCCGCCCGAAAATACGGAAAGAACGAAGACGACGCCCATGACATCCTCCAGGAGGCACTGCTCAAAGCCAGCCGCAACATGCACCTCTACCGCGCGGAAGCAGCACTGTCCACCTGGCTTCACCGACTTGTTCTCAACAGCGGTTTCGACTGGGCCAAACACCGCACCCGCAGGGAACTGGCCATCCTCGACGACACCGACACCACACCAGCCGAGGATCCCCGCCTGACAGTTGATCCCCTCGGATACCTCGACGTGGCCCTGACCATCCGCCAAGCCATGGACACCCTCCACGTGGATCAGAGAAACGCCCTCCTCCTGGTGGATCTCGGCGGATACGGCATCGAGGATGTGGCCAGATTCGAGGGAGTGAAACCCGGCACCATCAAATCGCGCCGGGCACGGGCCAAGAACCAACTTCGGGGACTGTTGCAGGAGGATTTCTTCCCCGGCGATACCGAGCGTGATGCCGGCGGGGATCCCGTGCACGCGAAGGGAATCACCACTGCCTGATGCGATGTTGTGAAGTAGTGAACACACGCACCCGCCTGTGATGTTGAGGCTAAAGCAGTCGCTTATGGAACCTTTGTCGGTGGCTGGGGCGTTGACTAAGAAGGAACTACTCAGATGTCACTGAATATGGTGGCTGGCTCCCGGCCACCTACACTTTAGGATGATGTGTGGTCACGTGTTCAGCACACACCCCGCTGGCTCTCCAACCGTCGGGGAATGAAAATCGCGTTTAAGGAAACAGGAAGTCAATGTCTGAAGAACAGTCCAAGATCCACGATGTTGCCATCATCGGTTCCGGTCCTGCCGGTTACACGGCTGCCGTTTATGCCGCACGCGCTGATCTCAGCCCCATCATGTTCGAGGGTTATGAGTTCGGCGGTTCCCTCATGACCACCACCGATGTGGAGAACTTCCCCGGTTTTGAGAAGGGCATCCTGGGTCCTGAGCTCATGGAGAACATGCGCGCGCAGGCCGAACGTTTCGGTACCGAGATGCACATGGAACTGGTTGACCGCGTTGATCTCACCGGCGATATCAAGAAGGTGTGGGTCGGCGACGATGAATACCAGGCACGTGCCGTCATCCTGGCCATGGGTTCCGCACCGCGGTACCTCGGTGTCCAGGGTGAGCAGGAACTGCTCGGCCGTGGTGTCTCCTCCTGTGCCACCTGCGATGGTTTCTTCTTCCGCGACCAGGACATCGCCGTCATCGGTGGTGGTGACTCCGCCATGGAGGAAGCCACCTTCCTGACCAAGTTCGCCCGCACCGTCACCATCGTGCACCGCCGCGATGACTTCCGTGCCAGCGCCATCATGCTTGAGCGTGCACAGCAGAATGAGAAGATCCGTTTTGTCACCAACAAGACCGTCGAGCAGGTCGTGGAGGCCGACGGCAAGGTGGCAGGCCTCAAGTTGAAGGACACCGTCACCGGTGATATCTCCGATCTCGACGTGACCGCCATGTTCGTGGCCATCGGTCATGACCCACGCTCTGAGATGCTCCTGGGCCAGGTCGGATTGGATGATTCCAACTACGTGGTGGTGGAGCACCCCTCCACCCGCACCGATGTCCCCGGCGTGTTCGCCGCGGGTGACCTGGTGGACAGCCACTACCAGCAGGCCATCACCGCTGCGGGTTCCGGATGTCGGGCCGCGATCGATGCAGAACATTACCTCGCCGCCCTCGGCTAAAGTAATATCTAAGTAGTTCGTTTAGACGTTGGGCAAAATGCAGCCATCTTGTTGCTGTTTCGTTGCCCGGCGCTACACCCATAATGTGAATCGGCCGTTAGCCTGGGAGCAACCGCTAGTTACTAATGCGTTGAAAGGTTGCATGGCGCTAGAATCCATCTCCGTTCAACCTGAGGCGACACCGCACTGACAACCTGCGGGGAGCAATCGCGTCTCACCCCATGACATCCCATGTCGCCCGATATAAGCCATAAGGAACAACCATGAGTAATGTAATCGCAGTTAACGAGCAGAACTTCAAATCCACTGTCATCGAGTCCGATAAGCCGGTCATCGTGGACTTCTGGGCGGAATGGTGTGGCCCCTGCAAGAAGCTGAGCCCCATCATCGAGGAGATCGCTGGCGAGTACGGCGACAAGGCCGTCGTGGCCAGCGTTGACGTGGACTCCGAGCGCACCCTGGGCGCCATGTTCCAGATCATGTCCATCCCCTCTGTCCTGATCTTCAAGAACGGCCAGAAGGTGGATGAGTTCGTGGGGCTGCGCCCGAAGGCTGAGATCGTGGCAAAGTTGGAACAGCACCTATAACCAACGATCTATCCTCATATATTTAAGATAGATTTATGCGACCAGCGAAAAACTCCCAGTTCTCATGGGATCTAGTGTGAACAGTGAAAGGACCAGGGTGTCAGACGTCTTGAGGGTGGGTGCACGTAGCCCACGCGTCGCCGAGGTGCGCCATACACTCGCACGACTCGGTGTGATCGAAGGGTATACCCGGGATATGTCGGCTAAGACCGAGTCCCGCAAATACCACGAGGAGGACACCTTCTTCGACGACGTCCTGAGCAACCACCTCAAGGCGTTCCAGCAGGCCCGTGGCATCATCCCCTCCGGTGAGATCGATCAACTCACCCTGCGGGTACTCCGTGAAGCCTCCTACACCCTGGGCGCCCGCGTCCTGTCCTATCAGCCCGGCAACCACCTGGTCGGCGATGATGTGGTGGAGGTGCAGACGCACCTGCATGAACTCGGGTTCTACACCGAGCGCATTGACGGCCGCTTCGGTGAACACACCCACCGCGCGGTGATGGATTATCAGCTCAACTACGGCATGCAGGTCGACGGCATCTGCGGACCGGACACAATCCGTGCCCTGGGTCGCCTGGGTCTGCGCATCAAGGGCGGCTCCGCCAATGCCATCCACGAACGTGAACGCGTGCGCAACGCCGGCCCGAGGCTCACCGGTAAGCGTGTGGTCATTGACCCCGCCCTCGGTGGGGCCAACAAGGGCCAGATCGTCCAGGGACCTTTCGGAGAGATCAGCGAAGCCGAGATCCTCTGGGACCTGGCCACCCGCCTGGAAGGCCGCATGATCGCCACGGGTGTGGAGACAATCCTGTCCCGCCCCCACATGGATGACCCCACCCCGGCGGACAGGGCCTCCATCGCCAACGCCTTCGGTGCGGACCTCACCCTGAGCCTGCAGTGCGATTCCTACCCCAATGACAAGGCCAATGGCGTGGCCACCTTCTACTTCGGTTCAGAGGCCGGCACCAGCTCACTGACCGGTGAGACGCTGTCCTCCTATATCCAGAAGGAGATCGTCGCCCGCACACCGCTGTCCGGTTGTGGTTCCCATGCACGCACCTGGGAGATGCTCCGCCTCACGCGGATGCCCACCGTGGAGATTGTCACCGGGTACCTCACCAACCCCCAGGATCTGGCCACGCTCACCGATCCGGCCATGCGCGATCAGATCGCCGAAGCCATCGTGGTGGCCGTCAAACGCCTCTACCTGCTGGATGAGGATGAACAGCCCAAGACCGGCACCTTCAAGTTCAGTGAGCTGTTGAAGTCCGAGACAGAGTAGGATCCCCCACTCCGCTAGTGCACCTCCACGCTGGCCAGCAGCAGCTGTGCCTCCATGGCGGACATCAGCGGGTCCTGTGGGGGCATCTCCATGCGCAGGCGCGGGAGCACCGGGTGGTCAGCCACCACTTCAAAACCGGCTGATTCCAGCATCTCCACCTCGATCAATCCGATGCGGTTGCGTTGGGCGGCGATCTCCCGCACTGTTGGATCCAGGCCTATGGAACCGTTGATCTTCAAGTCGCGGATACCGAAGGCCTCAACCGCCGGCACCTCCATCTTGATGAGGTCGACGAGGGCGGCGTCGAGAAGCACCGCCTCCATGCCCACTCCGCGAAACACCTCGTCGATGAAGAGGCTGGTGATCAACGCGGCGTCTTTAGACACCGGTGCGGTGGGCAGGGTGGCGGCACCGGGCGCGTAGTCGCGCAGGCAGTAGAGCACCGTGGAGATCGCCGGCGCCGAGGGAATGGGGTCCGGGTTGAGATAACCGATGGAATAACCGCAGGTCTTTTGCTCAAAAAGCGTGGTGGACAGCCACGCCTCCTTCTCAAATTCCGGATGGCCGGATTTCTCCACCGCGGCCACTGCTGTAGCTTCAAGCTCCCAGAACACCGACCGTCTGGCCTGTGGGTGCACCAGTGAGAGATTGTCCTGGGCGATGGGAAACAATGACGCCTGCATGTCAGTCACCCTCTCGAGGGGATCAGGAAGGGCCCTGGATCAGGCCCATGATGCGTTCGAAATCATCCTTGTCGCCGAATTCGACAACAAGCCTGCCCTTACGCTTGCCCATCATCACCGAGACCTTGGTGTCCAGGTTGTCAGCCAGCGATTCCGCGGCACGGGTGAACACCTCCGGGGTGGGTGCCTTTTCACGCGGTGGCTTCTTCGCGTCCTCGTCGCCACGGTTCTGCAGCAACACCACCTCCTCGGTGGCACGCACGGACAGGCCTTCCGCGATGATGCGGGTGGCCAGGGCGTCCTGGGCCTCCTCGCCGGCCTTCAGACCCAGGATCGCGCGGGCATGACCGGCGGACAGCACACCGGCCGCCACCTTGGTCTGCACATTGACAGGAAGATTCAGCAGACGGATCATGTTGGTGATCACCGGGCGGGAACGGCCCAGCTTGTCAGCCAGCTCAGTCTGGGTGACCCCGAACTCCTCCAGCAGCTGCTGATAGGCCGCGGCCTCTTCCAGTGGGTTGAGCTGCACCCTGTGGATATTTTCCAGCAGGGCATCGCGCAGCATCGCGGAATCATCGGTTTCACGCACGATGGCGGGAATGAACTCCAGCCCCGCACGCCTGGAGGCACGCCAGCGGCGCTCACCCATGATGAGTTCAAAACCCTCACCGGCCCGCCGCACCACGATCGGCTGCATGAGCCCGAATTCGCGGATCGAATGCACCAGTTCATCGAGTGCCTCAGTATCAAAAACCGCCCTCGGCTGCTGCGGATTAGGCACGATCGAATCGATCGGGATCTCCTGATAGGAGGCTCCAAAATCGCTTGTCGACGTTCCATCCACCGGCTCCTGCTCAACCGGCACGGTTGGCTGTGGAATCTCAGCCGACGGTGGCGGGCTGGTGGGCTGAGGTGTGGCCACCGGGCCCTCAGGGCGGGCTGGTGTATCCGGCTTGGGGATCGACGGCATGCCGATGCGTGGTGCGGCCTCCGGGCGACGACGCGCGCGTTCACCCACGGCACCACCGAGGATGATGTCCGCCGCGCCACCACCGAGACCTGGGGAATCTGTCGGGCCGGATGGGATCAGTGCGGCCAGACCGCGCCCCAGACCGCCCTTACGCTTCTCCGCATGGGACTTGTCGGAACTCTTGTTCTGGGCCATCTTCTAGGACGCACCTTTCATACCGCACAACACAATGTAGATATTTATAGAAGTTTACTGCTTATCGGCCGGTTTTACGCCCACCGGACCGGAATCCTCTGAAGGCAGGAAATCTCCACGGGTGGCCAGCTCCTTGGCGGCATCCAGGTAGGCCATCGCGCCTCGGGAACCCGGATCATAATTGATCACGGTCTGCCCATACCCCGGAGCCTCGGAGACCTTCACCGAGCGGGGGATCTTGTTGCCCAGCACCACCGCACCGAAGTGCTCATTGACCTCGGTGGCCACCTGTTCAGCCAGGTTGGTGCGGGCGTCATACATGGTCAACAGGATCGCGGAGATGTGCAGATCACGGTTGAGGTGCTGACGCAGCATGGTGATGTTGTTCAGCAGCTGCCCCACACCCTCCAGGGCGTAGTACTCACACTGGATCGGGATGAGCACCTCGGTCACGGCGGTCATGGCGTTGATGGTGAGCAGGCCCAGTGATGGCGGGCAGTCAATGAGCACATAATCAAACTCGTGCTTGTTGATGAACTCCAGGCCCAGCGCATCCGCCAGGCGGTATTCGCGGCGCACCAGACTGACCAGTTCAATCTCCGCGCCGGCCAGATCGAGGGTGGCCGGAATGCAGAAGAGATTCTCATGGGCGGTGGTCTTCTGCATGGCTTCATCAGCACTGCACTCACCGATGAGAAGTTCATAGGACGACAGGGTTCCGGAGCGGTGCTCCACACCCAGTGCGGTGGAGGCGTTACCCTGCGGATCCAGATCCACCACCAGCACCTTCTGCCCATAGATGGCCAGGGAGGACGCCAGGTTCACGGTACTGGTGGTTTTACCCACCCCGCCCTTCTGGTTGGCGATGGTAATCAACCGTGGCTGCGGCGGTTTCGGCAGCTTAAGGGAGTTGGGGGTCATCACCTGCGCCGCCCGGCGTGCCGCCTGGGCAATAGGTGTGTCTTCCCACGAAGTATTGTCATCCATCGACGTCTACCATCCCTTATCTTCTCAGTGGCATCACATCCACATTAGTGCGTTGGGCCATGTTCATTCCACCACAGCTGACCCAACTGTGGATGATGGGGAAAACAGGTGTGTTATTTTTCCCGTTTGATGGAAATCAGGGTGGTCGGTTCGCTGAGCAGCGTCTCGCCGACCGTGTACACCTTGATGTCACCACCACCGGCGTTGCGGATCGCCTTGGCGTCGCGTTCGATCTCCTCGTCCACGCTGGCGCCCTTCATGGCGATCATCCTGCCACCGACCTTCACCAGGGGCAGGGACCAACCCGCAAGACGCCCCAACGGCGCCACGGCACGGGAGGTGACCACATCCACGTGCCCCACCTGCTTGCGCACCACCTTCTCCTCAGCGCGGCCACGGATGACGGTGACATTATCCAGACCGAGCTGCTCCACCACTTCATCCAGGTAGACGGAACGCTTCAGCAGCGGCTCGATGAGAACGATCTGCAGATCAGGGCGGGCGATCGCCAGCGGGATGCCCGGCAGACCGGCGCCGGAACCGATATCGGCCACGGTGATTCCCTCCGCCATGGCCTCGCCGATGACACCACAGTTGAGGATGTGGCGGTCCCATAGGCGGGGAATCTCCCGGGGCCCGATGAAACCACGGATGGATCCGTCGGTGGCCAGGGACTCGTGATAGGCAATGGCCTTGTCGAGGTTGTCCCCGAAAAGTTCAGCGGCTGCTGGTGGCATGGTCAATGGAAAGATTCTCCTTGGACTGGGTGGGATCCTGGTTTGTTATAGACAACTATAACGACAACAGCCACCGACCAGACGTTGGGCGGTGGCTGTGGTGCGATACGCAAGGAACTTATTTCCTGCGCTTCTTCTGGTTGACCGGCTTGGCTCCCGGCTTTGGAGCGGTCGACCGCTTAGCGGCCTTCTTGACCTCTTCTTCGGCAGCTTCCTCGGCATCCATCTTGGAGAAGATGTAGCGCTGCTGGAAGAAGGTCCAGACGTTGTTGGACATCATGTAGATGAGCAGACCGATGGTCCAGATGAAACCGGTGAACAGGATGGTGGCTGGCATGAACCAGAGCATCATCTTGTTCATCATCTGCATCTGCATGGCCATCTGATCGTTGGCCGGAGCAGCCTGCTTACCGCTGCGCTTGCGCTCCTCCTGACGGTTGACCGACAGACGGGCATTCATGTGGGTGGCCACCACGATGATGAGGATCATCGGTGCGGCAACCACTGCGATGCCCACGCGGGAGAAATCAACCGGCTGGAAAGCCTGGAAGGCCTCCGTGGGCATGGTGATGAAGGAGGACAGCGGCACACCAAACAGACGGGCATCCAGGAAGGACTGAACCTCATCCACAGGGAAGATGTAGTTCGGGGTGTTGCGGTTCTCCTCGATGGACATACCCAGCTGGCCGAAACCCTCACCGGTACGGTTGAAGGACCGCAGCACGTGGAACAGACCCAGGAACACCGGGATCTGGACCAGCATCGGAAGACAGCCCGCGATGGGATTGACTCCCACCTCCTTCTGGAGTTTGCGGGTTTCCTCCATCATCTTCTGCTGATCGTTCTTATACTTTTCGCGGATCTCCTGCATGCGCGGAGCCATGTCCTGCATCTTGCGCTGTGAACGCATGGTGTTGACCATAGGCTTGACCAGAACCACACGAACGGTGAAGGTCAGGAACATGATCGACAGGGCCCATGTGATTCCCAGATCAGGGCTCAGCACAAGGCTGAACGCCTGGTGCCAGAACCACAGGATGGCCGAAATCGGCCAATAGATGAAGTTGAGCACTCTGAGTCGAAACTCCTCGGTTGTTAATAAAGATTATGTACTTTTGACGCCATGCTTTTCACTTGACGGTCTCGGTGATCCAGTAACCGGGATTGGGCACCGGGTCATATCCTCCCGGATGCCAGGGCCCGCACTTGGACAACCTGGCAGCAGTCAAGACGCCACCCTTACCGGCACCATGCACAGATACTGCCTTCAATGCATACGTACTACAGACGGGATCAAAGCGACAGGTGGAACCCATCTTAAGGCCCGACAAATATTTTTGGTAGACGCGAACGGCACCTGCAAGCAACTTCGCAGCAGGCCCTCTGGGTTCTGGCATGACCAGTGGATCATCACTTACCGGTTCGTGCACGACCGGCCTTTGTCAATCCATGTCGGATATCCCGTTCCAAATCCGCCGAGGTGGCCTCACCCGCACCGGCCAATGCCCGGATCACCACATGATGGGTGGGGGAGAGGAGCTCAGGTGAGTCGGCCGCGACGGTGGCGCACACATGACGAAGCCGCCGGGAGGTGCGGTGACGAACAACCGCATTCCCGACGGCCTTGGAAACGATAAGGCCGAACCGTGGACCACCGAAAGAGGCGACATCGCCTGAACTTTCAGTGCCATCCAACGATTCGGCACTATCCCACAGATGCACAACCACTGTTTTACTTCCGGAGCGTCGACCCTTCCTCATCGTGGTGCGGAATTGCACGGATGAGTTCAGTTTATTCTGCGCAGGAAGCAAGGTTGCAACACCTGAATTGTTGACGCTGCTACGCAGTCAGCTTCTGGCGACCCTTGCGACGACGAGCCGCAACGATTGCGCGACCGGCGCGGGTACGCATACGAAGACGGAAGCCGTGAACACGTGCACGACGACGGTTGTTCGGCTGGAACGTCCGCTTGCCCTTTGCCACGTTAAACACTCCTAATATTTTGTTGTCGGGTCACCGGACACACCGGTACGACGGACCTCCCTTGCGATGATGGCCAGTGACGGCCTCGCAACAGCCCGATTCCGGGGAACGATCACCCAACAGAGTTTGGATGATTCGAATTGAGGTGTAGCCCCGATAAAGGAAGCCACTGCTGCACTTCATGTAAAAGTGCTGCGCTCAAAGCACATTCGTGATGACGCGGTCATTAGGTTTAATAACCGAGCCCATACGATGCGACAGACTAGGCCAGCTTACGGCAACTTGACATGCAAAAACAAATTGACTTAGCCACATTTAGTGGGTGCCCCTGAAATTACAAAGGTGGCATTAACTGCTGGTGAGTGGGTGTATTGCCCGCCCAAACGCTTTTCAGAGCCGTCTCAGCCAAGGTGGGCACCTGAGCCCGGAAAGCGAGTTTCCACAGGGGTTGGACAGGGGGATTGACCTGCGGGTAACAATGAAAACAGCACATTGTTTCAACACCTTGTGAAAAGTTCCACCTGTGGATAACTTTTAAACCCCAGCTGATACCTGCGGTTTAAAATTACAAAAACCCAGGTAGAAACGGTTTACGAGACAATGCATTATTTCCACAGGCCATGCGCTATCCTGTGGATAAGTAATTTTGAGAAAAGTTGTCCACAGCTGTGGATAACCTTGTGGAGACAATGGTGAGAGCGCTTTCAGGGTGTGGAAGACACTGTAGAAACACCCTGGGTCACCCCGTGGACAAAGTTTGAATTCTTGTCATCTCCCGGACGCCTGAGTCCACAACAGAATTTAACCTTTTTGCAACCAGCATAAAGGCGGAAAGCTAGACGTTTCGTTACAAGGAGACACCCTAAATA